>CALKZY010000001.1 GCA_938002965.1 uncultured Acidimicrobiales bacterium
AATCCTCATCACCCACCGACCAACCACCCTCACCCACACCACCCGAACCATCAACATCACCCAACCCAACACCCCACCAACCACCCCAAACACACAAACCGAAACCATCGACCAACTCCTCAACAACCTCGGCACACCAAAGATCGAGACCGAACCCGACGTTGACCTCACCGGTTGGGCCCGAGCCACTCGCCGCTTCATGGTTGACCGCAGCGACATCGAGGTCCGCGTCAACCAGGAGTCGTACTACTTCAGCACTGACGATTCGCCAATCACCATTGGCCGCATGATCGACAACGACGTCGGAGTCTCCGGTGGGGAAACGTCGCGGCACCACCTGGAAGTCACATGGTCCAACCTCGGTTGGGCCGCCCATGATCTATCCCGCAACGGCATCTACGACAGTCTCGGGCGATCCCTTCCCCGTACCAATCTGGTGAGCGGTCAGCTGCGCCTTCACCTTGGTTCGATTGACAAGAATTTAGTCGTGCTACGCCTCGTACCCAAGGGAACCAAGGATCTCCTCGGGCCGCCGGCTTCGGCCAAGCGGCGGCGAGCCAACCGGTCCGCCACCGGCAACTAGGAACTATCTATGCAACCCAAGCTCACCGTCGTCGTCCCAACGCTCAACCGACGGCAACTACTGGAACAGTGTTTGGACGCGCTGGTGGGCCAGGCGACATCCGACGTCATCGTGCGGGTGTTCGACAGCGGCTCGAACGACGGCACCAGCGAGTTCCTGGCCGGCCTCTCATCTCCGATTGTCGAGGCGATAACCGACAAACCGGCCAGAAGCCTGTTCGACAACTGGAGCCGTGCCCTGGACTCCGTGAGCACTCCATATCTAGCCGTGGTCGCAGACGATGACTTGTGGTATTCGGGATACGCCCAGGCAGCCATCGACGCGCTGGACGACCACTCTGAGGCCGCATTAGCGTTTGCCGACACTGAGCTGCTCGACCACGACGGTCGACCCAGCGGCACACGCCATTACCCGTTTGCCCCAGGAGTATTCGACGGGCTGGACTATCTCGAGGGCATCGTCAACGGCGAGAACATCATCATTGACAGCTCCGCCGCCGTGGTCAGGACCGAGGCACTGCGAGCGGTCGGTGGTCTGGACAGTCCTCACATGAGCCACGACATCATCTTCAACTATCAGTTCCGGCTAGCCGCTCGCCACCGCTTCGTGCGGATCGCCGAACCACTAGTCGGTGTTCGACAACACGAAGGACAAGGTCATCTGGAGTCGGCCGGATCGCTGGCCGCCGTCGGTATGACGGCTGAACGTATGGAAGCAGCCGCTCGACTCCTGGCGTCGCCCAGAGCCCAAGACCCGGCCTACCGGGCTTGGCTGTCGGACCGGCTGGTTTGGATCGGACGCCTCCGCAGCCAGTACACCGCTGACGTGGCGCCTGCCATCAACGACTCAGACAAACACCGTCTTGACCGGGCCTTAGAACGAGTCCTCGCCGTCACCGCGAAACACGACATGATCGCCGTCGCCGGTGAGGATCTGATCTATGACCAACGACTAACCGACGCCCGCACCACGACGCCGTTCCCGTCCACTGACGGTCACTACGGCGGGGTCCCGGACGACGATGATAACGCCATCATCGAGCTCAAGCGATGTATCGAGGCGGGGGCAACCCATCTGGTGGTGGCCTGGCCATCTTTTTGGTGGTTGGACTATTACCACGGCCTCCGCCAAGTCCTCAGCAACTACACCCTGGCGGCATCCAACAGCACTGTTGTCGTGTACCAACTCACCGACGGTGACGGCGATGGCTGAACAGCCGACAATCTCTGTTGGCATGCCGGTCTTCAACGGCGAGCGGTTCCTTGAGATCTCTGCACGGGCGCTGCTTGACCAGACGTTTGAGGACTTCGAGCTCATCATCGGTGACAACGCTTCGACTGACGCCACCCCGGACATTTGTCGGCGGTTGGCCGCGGCCGATGACCGCGTTCGGATTGTTCGCCACGCCTCGAATATCGGAGCAGTCGAGAACTTCAACGCCGTCGTCAGGCAATCGGTCGGCCGCTTCTTCAAATGGGCGGCCGACGACGATCTCCATCACCCCCGGTTCCTGGAGGCATGTCTCGAAGCACTCCACCATCACCCCGAATCTGTACTGGCCTACACCCGAGCCGAGTCGATCACCTCCGCCGACGTTGTACTCCGCCCCGATTGGGGCGACCGACCGGAGTTCGCCGACGCCTCTGCCGCCATCAGGTACCGCGCCGCCCTGGCCCCGCCGCGCGACCCGATTCCGCTGCCGATGTTCGCCGTGATCAGAGCCGACACGCTGTCCAGCACCGGGTTGCTGGCCCCGATGCCCGAATTCGACCGAGCACTCATCGCCGAATTGGCCCTGCACGGATCGTTCATCGAAGTACCCGACGTCCTATTCGGTCACCGCGAGCACGATCAGCGGATGGGCCCGGCATTGGCCTCTAACAGTGGGAAAGCCGCTGCGCTGCTCGGGCAACAACGCCGTCTACCCCACTGGCGGCTCTGGCAACGCCACCTGGCATCGGTTAGCCGTCGGCCGCAAGGCGTTGCTGCCCGACCGCTATTGAGGGCCACCACCTCTTGGGCCTGGCGGTGGCGCCACCAACTGATCTCGGATCTGACCGACGCCGCCATGCAACCACTGGGCGCCATCGCGCCCCTCGGTCGGTTGGCTGAGCGAAGCCGATCACGACGACGCATGAACCGGTGGGACGACCAGCAGCGGTCGATGACCGCAATCCTGGCCAAGAGCCTGCGCTCCGACGATCGACTGATCTTGATCGACGGCGACTCGCTGGACATCGACCAGCTCAAGCGGTGGTCGACTCAACCGTTACAGCCGTCGGACTCGCCCGACGGGAGCATTCCGCCAACCGCCCAAGCAGCCATCACTCGGTTGATCCAACAGCGCGACTTGGGCTTCACCCACGTGGCCATTGCCTGGCCGGCGTTCTGGGTCCTTGACTACTACCGTGACTTTGCCCGTCACCTCGACGAGAATTGCCGGCTGCTGAGTAGAAGCCAAGATGTGATTTTGTACCGCCTCCCCGAACACACCAGAGGGCCGACAGCAACCGATTGAGACGCCTCATCGGTTCGGTCAGATAGATTTGGAACCACGATGACCGACTCGGCCTTTGGCGACCACACCCTGCTAGTTCCCGACGCCGAGATCGTCTGCGTCGACTGTGGCGGCACCTGCTACCCGCTCGGTTGGCACACCGAGGACGGCCCGGTTGAGTCCGGCACTATCGTCGCCTACCGCTGTAGAGACTGCCTCGACCGGTGGGATATCGTCATCGAGGGCGACAACGATCGCACTGACATTCACCGCTTCGACTGACCAGGCGTCAGCTCTTGAGCAGGAACTCGGTGTCGGCGTCGGCCAGGAACAGCCTGATCTCATCGGCCAAGGCCGGATGGGCTTCGAGGGAAGGATCGGCATCAACCACGTCGATGGCTGCCTTTCGGGCCTGACTCACCACCTTGCGATCTCTTCGTAGCGAGGCCAACTTCAGGTCGTTGCGGCCCTTCTGCCGTTCACCCAGAATGGTGCCTTCGCCACGCAGGTCAAGATCGACCTCGGCCAACTCGAACCCGTCGGTTGAGTCGACCAACGCCTCCAAACGGGCCTCCCCGTCTTCAGTCTGGGCTTCGCCGACCAGCCAACATGTCGACTGGTGCTGGCCTCGCCCAACCCGCCCCCGCAGCTGATGCAACTGGGCGATGCCGAATCGACCGGCGTCGAGGATGATCATGACGGTGGCGTTGGGAACGTCAACGCCGACCTCGATCACGGTGGTGGCAACGAGTACATCAAGGTGCCCTGACCGAAACAGATCCATGGTTTGATCTTTGTCGGCTGGACCCAGGCGGCCGTGCAGCAAGCCGAGGCGCAAGCCGTCGAGTTCGACGTGCATAAGACGGTCAAAGGTCGCTTCGGCCGAGGCCACCTCCAGCTTCTCAGACTCGTCGATCAACGGACAGACCACGTAGGCCTGCCGGCCATCGGCGATCTGTTCGCGAATCTCATCCCACATGGCTTCAAGGTCGTTGGCTGCAGCAACGCTCTCGGGAGCCTGGGCCAAGTCGCCTGGTGCCGCGACCCAGCGGGTGACAATAGGGCTGCGGCCGGGCGGCAACTCGTCGAGCACCGATACATCAAGATCGCCGTAGACCGTCATGGCCGCCGTCCTCGGGATCGGGGTGGCGGTCATAACCAGAACGTCGGGCGTTGTTTCGCCGTAGCCCCGGTCTCGCAGCGCCGCCCGCTGTTCCACCCCGAATCGGTGCTGCTCGTCAACTACGACCACCCCGAGAGAGGAAAACATGACGTTGTCTTGAATAAGAGCATGAGTGCCGATGGCAATGTCGATCTCACCCAGAATCAACTGGTTGAGAATTCGCTTCCGATCTGCGGCCGTCACCCGGTTACTCAACAACTCCACTTTCAGCGGCCGCTCGGCCAACAGCGAGGACGTGTCCTCGACGGTCAGGCCTTCTAGTAGTTGTTTGATGCCGGCGTGGTGTTGTTCGGCCAACACCTCGGTCGGTGCCATCAAGGCACCTTGGTGCCCGCCGTCAACCGCTGCCAGCAAGGCGGCAACAGCCACCAGCGTCTTTCCGGCGCCAACATCACCCTGTAGCAGGCGGTTCATGGGAACCGGTCGAGTCATGTCGCGGTGAATCTCGTCAATGGTCCGCTTCTGAGCCCCCGTCAGCTCGAACGGGAGTGTGGCAGTGAACCGGGCCAGCAGCGGGCCGTCCGTGGTGTGTTCAACCCCGTTGGCGTTTCGCTCCATAGCCCGCTTTCGGAGAACGAGAGCCAGCTGCATGCGGAACAGCTCGTCAAATACCAGCCGCTTTCGAGCGGCCATCACCTCGGGCATCGACTCCGGCTGATGTATTCCGGCGAAGGCGGCGTTGCGATCCACGAAATCGTGTTCGTCAAGCAAGTAGTCGGGTAGCGGATCAACCAACCCGCGCCCGGTCGGTGGCACAGTACGGCGCAGGATCTCCGACACCCACTCTCCGATGTCCCAACTGTTGAGGCCGCTCTTGGTTGACTGCGGGTAGACGGGGATGATCCGACCGGTCCGATCGCCGACCAGGTCAACTACCGGATTGGTCATCTGGCGTTGCCCCCGGAAGACTTCGACCTTTCCAAAGACCACCGCCTGGCGACCAGCGGTTAGCTGGCGCTCTCTCCATGCTTGGTTGAAGAAGGTCAGCTTAAGACTGCCGCTGTCGTCACTGACCGTGACGAAGACCATCACCTTTCCACCGCGAACCCTACGACTAGACGAGCTGTTGACGGTGACCAATACCGAGGCTTCCTCGCCTTCGGCCAACTCGACGATGCGGGCTTCCTTTGTCCGGTCGAGGTAGCGGCGGGGATAGTGGGTCAACAGGTCGAGCACAGTGAACAACTCGGCTTTGGCCAGCCCTTTCGCCTTCTTTGGCCCTACTCCATGCAGGTCTTCAACCGATCGGTCGGCCAGATCTTTGAGTTCAACGCCGTCGGGGCTTCCGCTCACGCCTACAACCCTAGAATCGCCCGGCCAAAGTCCGGTGGATGAAACTCGAACGATGCTCAGTAGACGCACACCCGCTGAGCCAACACCAGGCTGGCCACATGAACGATCGAGCTGTCGTAGACTCTGGCCATGAATGGGGGAACCGCCGAGACCTTCGCCGGAGACCGCAAGTCAGGCCAATCAATGCTGGGGCCTGTCGAGCGGCGCTTCATCGATTGGGCCGTCCCAAAGATCCCTGCACCGGTGAAAAGCCATCACCTAACGATGCTCACGCTGGCGTGGTCGGTTCTCATGGTGTTGTTCGGGGCGCTGGCTAATCAGACGCCGGTTTGGTTGCACGCCATGTCGGTGCTGGTTTTCCTTCAGTGGCTTACAGACTCACTTGACGGCTCCCTGGGCAAGTACCGCAAGCAAGGTCTGGTCAAGTGGGGATTCTTTATGGATCACCTACTGGACCTGCTCTTCGCCGGCAGTCTGGTTATCGCCTACTCCTTCATGGTGGAGGTGTGGTGGCTACGTCTGTGCTTCTTGGTGCTACTTCTCGTGACGTGCGCCACCATGGCTGTTTCATTTCTGTCGTTCGCCGCCACCAACCGGTTCCAGATCGCCTACTACGGCATCGGGCCCACCGAGATTCGTATCGGTTACATCGCTCTCAACACGCTCGTCTACGCAATCGGTACAGCCGTTTTCAGCTGGGGCGTTCCCGTCGTCTTGACCATAAACGTTGCCGCCCTGGTCATTTTGACAGCACAAACAAGTCACCAACTGTGGACCATCGACGTTGAAGCCAACGTCGATGGAGCGCCCCGCTAACCAAACCAGGTCAAAATGCCCAACGACGGGCCGCCGGACGGTTTTCCAACCTTGATCCAAAGACGAGATACACAAGGTCGGTCGATCGACATTTTCGATGGGCCCTATGGTTGGTGGCGATACTTACAGATTGCACTTGCCTACCGACCGGCACTCGGGCCTTACTAATAGAACGGTTTCTGGTTAGACCACTCGGGAGCCCAATCCAAGTAGCCTGTGAGCGCCAAGCCAACCAAACTTCGGGGATACCTGTCCAGTACCGTCGCAAGACAACGCTGGAACAAGAAAGACCGGGGCCGGATGGACTACGGCATTCGCATCAGATCAACATTGGTTGTTAAGAGGAAGTAGGTCCGCATCGTGCAAGGTGTCGTCAAATCGTATGATCCAACCACTCGTGACGGAGTGATTGTGACCGATACAGCCGACATGGCCGAGTACGAACTTGCCGAAGGGGCGCTGGAAGGAACCGTCTTCCGGATGCTCCGTCCAGGGCAACGTGTGGTTTTTGACCTCGACGCAACTTCTCGAGCTACTGGACTACGTCTCGGCTCCGAAGCCGATATGGAAACTGCCGAGTGGGCAGAAGCCGAATCCGACAACTAGCCAACTGACGAGCATCACCCGGAAGGGCGAGTCTCGTCACCGACGGCCGGGGCACAACCCAGCCGTCGGGCGATTACACATCAAGGTGACAGCAAAGCCGACAAAATGCCGGTGCCTTGAGGCGTGATCGTACGACCGAACAACGAGGTTCCGGGAATGACAACGATTGTTGAGCCAACGACCAATACCCGTCTTTTGGCGTGGGTGAGCGAATGGGCTGAGATCTTTCAGCCCAATGACATCTACTGGTGTGACGGAAGCGCCGAGGAGTACGACCGACTGGCCGGCCTTCTCGTGGAGACCGGGACGTTCACGAAGCTGAACGAAGCCAAGCGACCCAACAGCTACCTGGCATTGTCCGACCCGGCCGACACCGCCCGGGTCGAAGAGCGGACGTTCATCTGCTCAACCGACGAGGCTGACGCCGGGCCGAACAATAACTGGCGAGAGCCAACCGCCATGAAAGCTGAATTGCTTGAGCTGTTCACCGGCTCGATGCGCGGTCGCACCATGTATGTGGTGCCGTTCTCCATGGGCCCTCTCGGCTCCCCCATCGCCCACATCGGCGTTCAACTCACCGATTCGGCCTACGTGGCCGCATCCATGCGAACCATGACCCGCATGGGCGCTGGCGCCCTTAACGCACTGGGCGACGGCGACTGGGTTCCCTGCCTGCATTCTGTCGGCTATCCCCTGGTCGACGGACGCACCGAAGTCCCGTGGCCATGCGACGGTGACAACAAATTCATCTCCCACTTCCCTGAGACCAAGGAAATCTGGAGCTACGGCTCCGGGTACGGCGGCAACGCCCTTTTGGGCAAGAAGTGCTTCGCCCTACGCATCGCGTCGACCATGGCCCGACGCGATGGCTGGTTGGCCGAGCACATGCTCATCATCGGCGTCACCCCACCCAAGGGCGAAAAGCGTTACATCGCTGCCGCCTTCCCTTCCGCCTGTGGCAAGACCAACATGGCCATGATGATTCCCTCGTTGCCAGGTTGGAAGGTTGAAACCATCGGCGACGACATCGCCTGGATGAAGTTCGGCCCCGACGGTGAACTGCGAGCTATCAACCCCGAAGCCGGGTTCTTCGGCGTGGCTCCCGGCACATCAGATCAAACCAATCCCAACGCCATGGAGACGCTCTCAGGCAACTGCGTGTTCACCAACGTAGCCAAGACCGAGGACGGCGACGTGTGGTGGGAAGACATGACCCCCGACGCACCGGCCCGTCTGACCGACTGGCGGGGCGAAACCTGGACGCCTGAATCCGACACCCCGGCTTCTCACCCCAACGCCCGGTTCACAGCTCCAGTCGACCAATGCCCATCGGTCGCTCCAGAGTGGGAAGACCCCGCCGGTGTGCCGATTTCGGCCATTCTGTTCGGTGGGCGCCGCGCCACCAACGTTCCGCTTGTCACTGAAGCCAAAGACTGGAATCACGGTGTCTTCCTGGGCTCCATCATGAGTTCCGAGAAGACGGCTGCCGCCGCAGGCACAGTCGGGGATGTCCGTTTCGATCCGTTCGCCATGTTGCCGTTCTGCGGCTACAACATGGCCGACTACTTCCAGCATTGGCTGAATCTCGGCGACTCCTCGAATGGTGCTGCCTCGGCAGCGAAGTTGCCAAAGCTCTTCTGGGTCAACTGGTTCCGTCGTGACGAGGATGGCAGCTTCATGTGGCCGGGATTCGGTGAGAACGCCCGCATCTTAAAGTACGTCCTCGAGCGACTCGCAGGCAACGGTGACGTCATCGAGACAGCGATCGGGAACATACCGACCGCCGACTCGATCGACATCGGCGGCCTCGACCTCGACGACGAGACGATGAACAAGCTGTTGGCTGTGGACAGCGAATCGTGGCAACAGGAGGTCGCTCTCATACGTGAGCACTTCGCCACCTTCGGTGACCGACTGCCTGCCTCTTTGGCTCAACAACTCGACCAACTCGAACAGCAGTTGGTCGCCTAGCTTCTCAAGGCGCCCGGCCCTGGACTTCCAGGGTCGGCGCCATAGAGGTCGCCCTCGAGGGGCCTTACGGAATGTCGTAGGCGTCGTCAGCCAGCAGATAGCTGGCCAAATCCAGATCCCGCGGCTCGACGATGTGGTGTGACCAACGATCGCCGGGCACCCAAACCACTCGACCACCGAGCTGTTCGATAACCACAGTTTCCTCGGTGATGCTGCCGGGTGACGTGGAGTCATCGGCCATGAGATGTGCAATGGCCTCTCTCAGGGTCGAAAGGCGGTAGGCCATCGGGCTTTGGGCCACCAGCATTCCGTCCCTACCCAAATGCTGGAGCGAACCGTCCGAGCGCAGACTCTTGATCGTGTCCGGTGTCGGCCAAGCCGACATCGCTGCGTCGGCTTGGCCGTCGGTTACGGCCGCCAGCACCGAATGACAGATATCCAGTGTGGCCAGCGGCCGCGCCGGGTCGTGCACCACGACAAAGTCGGTATTCGGCGGCAGCGCGTCAACAGCAGCTGACAGCGATTGAAGGCGAGAACCGCCTCCGCCGACCCAGGCATAAACCGGCGGTCCATCCCAGATGTAGCCGGTCGGAACTGCGACCACAGGCTCGCCAACCGCTTTGGTGACCAGGCGAACAGCCCGATCGACCAAGCGCTCTCCGTTCAATTGGGCGAACTGTTTTGCTGATCCAAACCTCGTGCCGGACCCAGCCGCCAAGACAATGCCGGCAACCGCGGCCGGCCTTTCACTCGTCATATCCTGTCCCACCTGACTCGGCGACAACATCGCCTAGCTCTCGACGGGAAACGATACCGGTAAAGATACCCAGACGAAAGGGCACCTCTACCCACTAGTCATTCGTTACCCATTGGCGGTGCTTGATGTCGGGCGCGTCGAATGAACCAACAACCTCACCGGCTCAAGCCCTGTTACTCGACCGGGTCGACCGGAATGGCGTTTCTTCGATCCTCGGCACTCAGGCCGGTGTCGCCATCAATGACGCCTAGGACTCCCGACTGTCCGAAACGGGGCACGGTTGGAACGTCACGGAAGAAGCGGACGGACTGTTTGCCCACCGCCCGTACGAAAGCCCAATTGGCGGAACCACCGACTACGGCCCCGATACCAAAGGGCAGAAGCTTGCCTGCGGCCAATGCGCTGCGCCTCGTGCCGTACTTCTTGACGACTTCAGCCGCCAAATTGGTGTTAATTCGACGCAAAGCTTCGACTGCCGCCATGTCGCCGCCGAACATCGTGGCGCCCCGGGCCGAGGCTGCGTCGCCTGCTTTGTCAAGCATCGTGCCAACACCGGCTCCCTTGGCTGGCCCCGCCTCAGGATCGAGCTGAGCCACCAACGTGGAGAACTCTCGTGCCGCCTGCTCACCGAAGGCCATGACGGCCAACACCCAGGCCCGGCGTTCTTCGATCGAGGACTCGGTGTGTCCGTGAAGAGCACCGATGGTCATGATCATGTCGGTGGCCCGCATAGCGAACCAGCCGAGATCGGCGGCTAACGCTCCGGCCGCGGTTGCGGTTCCCAAACCGGGAGCAGCAGCGACCGCTCCGGTAGCGGCACCGACAACAGTCAACTCCCGCCGGAACGACTGGAGGACGTCGCCGACACGATCATCGACGTTGTTCCCGTCGGCTTCGGCAGCGCGCTCCAGCGCACTACCCCATCGTTCCTCGACTGCCTTGTCGATGCCTTTGAGGACGGCTTTTCCAAGCATGTCGAGGGCCGGCTCCGGGACTCGCTCAATGGCCTCTTTTTGCAGGTACTTCTTGATTCGGGACACGTTGGTGGCTCGCCCTTCGTCCTTGAACGGTCTGACCGCAGTCTATCCGTCGGGCAGAAAGACGGTCCGTAGAGCCAATCCCATGATGAACAGGCCACCAAACCCATACAGCAGAAAGCGCCACTTGGGGATCTGAAGACGGTAGGAGTACAAGATGGCAACCGAAATCAACGTGAGGAAGCCGTAGAACTCATGGATGCCGGGGGCTTCCCGACCGCTGGACTGCTGGAAGACGACACCGAGAATCACCTGAAGGCCTACAACCACTTGACTGGTGGCAGTGACCCACCACAGCCACCGCGATCGCAGGCCCTCCACCCAATGGGCGGTCAAGGCCCACAGACCGACTAGGCCGCTGGTGACAACGACAGTCCAACCAAGCACGGTGTGCAGCGCAGCCAAACTCACGAGGCGAATCCTAGCCAGGCCGCTCTAGCCATCCCCCGTTGAGTGAACGCTGGTGCCTTTGGCCTCGTTTGATGAGATAGTGAGGTCGTGCGACACCGACGTTTCTACATCACTGAGCTGACCACGTCAGGCCGTGTTGTGCCCTCGCGTGGAGGGGACCTGATCATCGCCGCTCGGGATGAAACGACCGATATCGACTGGGAACTGATTCATCGATCAAGCAAACGTCACCTGATCAAACAGGAGCCCTACGACCTCGAGATGCAGGGGCCGGAGGGCACATTCGCCGGCCCGGCCATTCTGGTGCGATCCGACGGTCTCTCGCACGTGTTCCGAGGGGTGGGAACACTCGAAGGTTTCGACGCCTCCGGTTTGTGAGCGACGCCACCGATCGCTGCCCGAATCGCCTGATCGTCACTGAACAGTAGGATGGACGACGTGTACACCGAAGCGGCGGCCGTTGAGAAGATTCGACCAAGTCCGGTTTTCATCGGATTGGTAGTGCTAACCGTTGTGGCCGCCTGGCTTACGACGACCGATTTGGTCTCGCCGGGTATCGCCGTTTTTCTCTTCGTCATCCTGGCCTGGATCTTGTCGGTTACCTTCCATGAGTTCGCTCACGCGGTCGTCGCATGGCGAAGCGGCGACCGTAGCGTCGCCCAGCGCGGCTACTTGACCCTCGATCCACGCAAGTACACCCACCCCATTCTGTCGATCGCTCTTCCGATCTTCTTTGTGCTGATCGGGGGTCTTCCCCTGCCGGGTGGGGCGGTCCTGATCAACCGAGCGGCACTCAGCGACCGGGAGTCAGTTCTGGTCGCCTTGGCTGGGCCCTTCACCAACCTGGCTCTGGGGGCCATGGCGTTGTACGCAGTTGGCGGTGGCCTTGTAGACAGCGCGACTCAGCCGACCCTGGTGGCTGCCCTGGGCTTGTTCGGAATCTTTCAGATCTTCGTCTTCGTACTGAATATGCTGCCCATACCCGGGCTGGACGGCTACGCCGCCATCGAACCGGCGCTACCGGAATCAACTCGCCAACTACTGCGACCAGTGGCCCAGTACGCCTTCATCATTCTTTTCATTGGTTTGTTCTCGTCGCCCTGGCTGGGGCGATTGTTCTTCGACGGGGTATTCGCCATCGTCGACTTGTTCGGTGTCAGCCGAAACAGTTTCCAAACCTGGTACGAACTCTTCCGCTTTTGGGGTGACATCGGGCTGTTGTAGCCCCAACAGCACTAGGCCACGGCACCAGAACCTTTGAGCCCGGCCGTATCCTCTGGGCTGAACCCAAAGCGTGCAAGCACTTTGTCGGTGTGCTGGCCTGGATGAGCAGCCGAACCCTGCACTTTCGGCTCGGTTCGACTGAATCGGGGTGATGGACCGGCCTGAGTCATGCCGTCCACGTCAACAAAGGTCCCACGGTGAACGTTGTGCGGATGCTTGGCCGCGTCCTCCATGGACAACACCGGAGCGAAGCAGACATCACTGTGCTCCATCAGTTCGCACCACTCGGCTCGCGTCTTAGAAGCAAAGAGCGTGGCCAGCCGATCTTTGGCGTCAGGCCACGAGGATTGATCATGTTGGGGACCAAGGTCGTCTTCGGTTAGTCCGGTCTTCTCCAGCAGCTCGGCGTAGAACTGTGGCTCCAGCGAGCCGATCGAGATGTACTCGTCGTCGGCACAACGGTAAACGTCATAACAGGGGGCGCCGGTGTCGAGCAGATTGGTTCCCCGCTCGGGACCCCACATTCCTGCTGCTTTGAGGCCCCACACGAAGTTAGCCAGCGTGGCCGCCCCGTCGACCATTGCTGCATCCACCACCTGGCCGGACCCCGAGCGACGGGCTTCGAGGATGCCGCAGACCATGCCGAACGCCAGCATCATGCCGCCGCCGCCGAAGTCACCCAACATGTTCAGGGGAGGTACGGGTCCCTCTCCTCTGCGGCCGATGGGCTCCAGCGCACCGGCCAACGAGATGTAGTTGATGTCGTGTCCGGCTGCATGAGCGTAGGGACCCTCCTGACCCCAGCCGGTCATCCGGCCGTACACCAAGGCCGGGTTGCGGGCCATGCAGTCCTCAGGACCCAGTCCAAGCCGTTCAGTTACCCCAGGTCGGAACCCTTCGATGACCCCGTCGGCTTGTTCGACCAGTCGCATTACGGTCTCCACGCCGTCGGCCTGTTTCAGATCAACGCCAAGAGACGAACGGCCGCGCCCTAAAACGTCAGGTGGCGGTCGGTCGGGTGCCGGGCGACGCACAGCCGATGCCCGATCAACGCGAACCACGTCGGCCCCCATATCCGAGAGCATCATGCCACAAAATGGGCCAGGCCCAATTCCGGCGAGCTCGATGATGGTCAATCCTTCCAGCGGTCCCATGGCGCCAACACTAGATCGAACCGGCCGCTGGAACCTTGTCGGACCGCGGGCTCCACAATCTGATGCCTAAGCTAAGCCGGTGAGCAGCCAGGAGACAAGCGACGAACCGGTGGTCGCGGTGAAGACGGGACCGGACTTGACAGTGGGTGAGCTCCACGATCTTCTTCGCTTGCGCACGGAGATTTTTGTGGTCGAGCAGGAGTGCCCCTACCAAGAGGTTGATGGCAGAGATCTGCTGGCCACCACCACACACCTATGGGTTCAGGGCGAGGACGGACCAGTCGCCTGTCTTCGACTGCTGGGCGATGATGGCCAACACCAAATCGGCCGGGTGGCAACGGCCGGTTCAGCCCGCGGTAGAGGCCTGGCATCGCTTTTGGTGGCGCAAACACTGGCCCGCCTCGACAACGTGGGCGACTCCAACCGACAAGAGATGCCAGTAGTGCTGGCCGCCCAGACCTACCTAGTTGACTTCTACCGAAGCCATGGCTTCGATGTTGACGGGCCAGAGTTCATCGAAGATGGCATCCCCCACACGCCAATGCGGCGGATTCGACAGCCACATGCTGGGCACACGACGTAGCCGGGTCAGCGGAGTCACAACAAACAATCGGCCATTGCCATGCCCCGTGCCACCGGCGCCATCTAGCCTGGGGTCACGTCATGGAGTGGGGTAACACTCTCGAAGGTTCAGTCGTGGCATCTAAGTCGTCAGCCAAATCCCGTTCCAAAGAACCACCACGCAAGCCGCGCCGCCCAGGAAGGGTCCTGGCCATCGGTGTTCTGGCTTTCTCGGTCGCCGGCCTGGCGAGCGCAGTATTGGGCTTATTCGGAGACGACCAAAACAACAGCCAGAACAACAGCGCCATTATCAGCGCCTCCGACGGGAGGGATGACAACACCCCCGATGCAGGGAGTGCCACCAGTGCCTCGGCCGATGTGGCCGGAGTGGAAGCCGAAGTGGCAGCACAGTCGGCGTTAACCGAAGCACCGCCGCGGCTCGGCCAGTATCAAGAACTGGTGGATCTCGACGGTTGGATCAACAGCAACGCCGTTGACCTCGGCTCGTTCAGCGGTCAGGTAAGGATCGTCAAGTTCTGGACGTTCGGCTGTGTGAACTGCAAGAACACTCTCCCCCACCTGCGGGAGATCTACAGCCGTTGGCAACCGGAAGGCTTGGAGATCGTCGGCGTGCACTCCCCAGAATTCGACTTCGAACGTGACCCGGAGGCCGTCTCTCAGGCCACGGTCGACCAGAGCATCCCTTGGCCCGTTGCCCTGGACACCGACAAGACCAACTTCCATGCCTGGCAGGGATCACGTCGGTTCTGGCCCCGAACCTACGTGATTGATCAGAGCGGACAGCTTCGCTACGACCACATAGGCGAGGGCCGCTACGACGAGTTGGAAGCAACCGTGTCCTATCTGATTCAGAACCCGGGCGCCTGAGCGCTCCCGGCCGATGCTAAAACGTTGCTTGTCATGTTGATGCTATTGGTTGAAGGATTCGAGGCAGCGATCCTGCCATGCACCCTCATTCTTTTGATACCTGGGATAGCGGTCGCCTTAACGGCTCGAGAGACGGCGCTCCCGGCGTTGACCGGCTTCTGCCTCTCGGTACTGATCTTCTCCTGGCTTCGATTTAGCGAATCAGGCGCCGGTTGGCATCGACTCTTCGCTGCCTTGGCGTTGTTCATAGCCGTTGCCATCCTGCTCGCTCCTCCCGTCGCCCGCCTCGACCTGGTTGCGCTTCTGGGTGGCGCGCTGGCTGGATTCGCCGCCGCCGAACTGTGGTTGCCTTGCGTGGGTGCTGAATTTGGTCAGCTACTGACCCGCCTGCCCGAGCTGGGAACGTCGGGCTTGGGGTCTATGGCCGTCTACCTGCTTGGAGCGTTGAGTCCTCTATTGGCCCTCGGCGCCATTCACCACCTAACAGCCGACTGGTTCCTCGAACTCATCGAACCACCGCTCTCCATAGTTGGCGCCGCCATCATGGCTGGATTGGCAGTCGCTACTGCTGTCGGCTTTCACGAGACCCTCGTCGGCAAGCTCTTCGAATGGAGCTTGGCCTATGTCTAGATCGGCATCCGAGCAAGCTGGTTTCTAGGCCGCCTCGGCGAGGCTCACGGTGCGTGCCCGAGCACGCCTCTCCACCCTCGACGTAGCAGCCATGACTGAGCCCACAGGCTCCACAACGCCACCCCGACTCCGGCCAGTGCCGCCAGGCGCATCCAACGACTGATCGAATCGCGGGCGGTCTCAACGGCGTCTCGGACCTCGCCAAAGCCGGCCTGAAGCTGGTTTAACTCTTCGCTAACCTGCGCTGCGTCCGCGGTCGGAATCCTGCCGCTGTCAGCTCCGCTCGCCGCGGTCTCAGCGATGGACGTACTGGATCGCTCAATGCCGCCCAGCACGCCTTCCAGCGGCTCAAGCTCAAGCGGCAGCCATCGGTACACAGGGTGATCGGCGATCGCCGACAAGCTTCGCTGTGCCCCATCGGCCAGGTCAGCCAAACTATCGGCCCGAGCCGACAGCAGATCAATGTCAGTCTGTGGTACACCAGACCGTCCGACCAACTCATCAGCTTGGTCAACCCTTGTTTCAAGCTGACTCACCGAAGAGGCAATGGGCTCAATTAGGCGGTCGGTGGAGTCGCCGGCCGCCAACCCGAACCTAAGCAGAACTACAACGACCGCCAGCGACAGCAAGCAGCCGATCAGTCCCGCCAGGGTTGCGATGAGGCCAAGAAAGCGCCCACCCAGTTGACCCCCGGTACCCCGTTTGGACAGAGTCGGAGGCACAACCGCCAAGTCATCGTCTTCAAGTATCGACGGTGCCTCCGGTTCCGGGTCGAGCCCGGTAGTCGGCAGATGCTCTGTCAGTTCGTGTGGCTGGTGGTCGGGCATCTCCATGATCCCGCTCGTCGTCCGGTGGGAAGCAGAACCTACAGTAGTGTCGAACAGCACCAAAGTTGACCATCGCCCGAACACCGGAATCGTTCCGGCGCACAACATGTGGCAGGAGACAACATGGCGACCAATCCGGCGGACCAAGTTTCACCCGATGAGGACCAGGAGGGTCATGCACTGGCCCATGCCATGGTGGCCTCATCAGACGTAACAATCCATTGCGTCATCGCCACCCCTGACGGCGAACCGCTGGACACCGTCGTGATGGTGCACGGTTTCCCCGAACTCTGGTATTCATGGCGACACCAGCTCCGAGCTCTCTCGGCAGCCGGTTACCGGGCAATCGCCGTGGATGTCCGAGGCTACGGGCGATCGAGTGCACCACAAGAAATCGAGGCGTACTCTATGACCTCGCTGGTCGGAGACGTCATCTCGGTGCTCGACCACTTTGGCTGTGAACAGGCGGTTGTCGTCGGGCACGACTGGGGCGCCCCTGTTGCTTGGAACACCGCGCTGTTGCGGCCCGACCGGGTCAGTGGCGTGGCAGGCCTTTCCGTCCCCTACAGTCCGCGGGGCGACGCGAAACCGCTCGACGCCTTCCGCTCCTTCTCGCCGGAAGAGCTCTTCTATATCGACTACTTTCAGGAGCCCGGGGTCGTCGAAGCCGAAGTGAAACCTGACCTGGCCGGTTGGCTTAAGGGCTTCTACTTCAGCGCATCGGGCGAGGCCGACCTCACAGAACCCTCGATGGGCTTCGTGCCCCCCGGTAGGGCGATGCGAGAGCGATTCCAAACGCCCAAATCGGGACAGATGGCCTGGATGAGCGACGAGGACTTTCAGTACTATCTCGACGAGTTCTCACGAACCGGTCTGACCGGTGGTTTCAACCGTTACCGCAACATCACCCGAGACTGGCACGAGCTTGCCGCCTGGCGCTACGCACCCATCGCGGTTCCCGCCCTGTTCGTCGGCGGAGACGTCGACGGCCCGACCATGCTCGGCGCTGATGCCATTAGGCGATTCGATCGGAACCTCCCCCACCTCACGCGCAGTGTGATTCTTGATGACTGCGGTCATTGGGTACAGCAAGAGAAACCGTCTGAGGTCAACCAGCTGCTGATCGAGTTCTTGAACGGTCTGTAGAACTAAGCTGCTTTCAGTGCTGAACGGGCGAACGCACAAGGATTTTTCGGCCGGACTGTGACCCGGGTCGGTGACAACAGTACCGTTACCGAGCGTGCGATCTCCGAAGGACTTCTTCCGCCCTCTGGCCCTAGGCGCCCCTGACCCGGTCAACGAAATCCCGGTTCGACCGAGCCGTATGATTCACTTCTTTCCGCCGTCGGTGGAAAAGATGCGGGCCAAGGTCCCCGACATTGCACCAAACGTTGACATTCTCCTCGGCAACCTCGAAGACGGCGTCCCTGCATCGGACAAAGAGGCCGCCAGAGCAGGAATGGTCGAAGTCGGGCGCAGCGTCGACATGGGTGACACCCAACTATGGACCAGGGTCAACTCACTTGACTCACCATGGTTCCTAGACGACGCCACCACGCTGGTGTCGGAGATCGGCCACACGCTGGACGTCATCATGGTCCCCAAGGTTGAAGGCCCCGAAGATATCCACTACGTCGACCGTCTGCTGGCTCAACTGGAAGCAAAGGCACAACTCGATCGACCGATTCTGGTCCACGCCATCTTGGAAACAGCCCGAGGCGTGGCCAACGTGGAAGAGATTTGTGGAGCCTCACCTCGAATGCAAGGTCTCTCCCTGGGTCCGGCCGACCTGGCTGCTAACCGTCGCATGAAAACAACTCGTGTCGGGGGCGGACATCCCGGCTACCTGGTTCGGGAGGATCCGGCTGAAGGCGCTGATGCCACCCAGGCCGAGGGACGAGCCACCCACCAACAAGATCTCTGGCACTACACCATCGCCCGTATGGTCGATGCCTGTGTGATGCACGGGATCCTTCCCTTCTACGGACCGTTCGGCGATATTGCCGACACCGTCGCCTGCGAAGACCAGTTCCGCAATGCCTACTTGTTGGGCTGCGTCGGAGCCTGGTCGCTTCATCCGGTGCAGATCGGGGTGGCCAAGAAGGTCTTCAGTCCCGATGCGGCTGAGGTGGCCCACGCCACTCGGGTCATCGAGGCCATGGGCGACGGGACCGGCGCCATCATGCTCGACGGAAAAATGGAAGACGACGCCTCGGTCAAACAATGTCGGGTGGTGGTTGAATTGGCCAAATCGCTGGCCGAGCGTGATCCTGACCTGGCCGAGCTCTACGGATTCCGAGCAACAGCATGAACGCATCGATGAGTGACCAACCCATCAAGCCGCGACGCAGCGTGTTGTACATGCCGTCGTCGAACGCACGTGCTCTGGAGAAGGCCAAGACCATCCCCGCCGACGGGCTAATTCTCGATCTTGAAGACGCCGTGGCCCCCGATGCCAAGGCCGACGCCCGATTAGCGGCAGCGGCAGCAGCGAAGCTGGCGGCTGAAACCGAGGAATACGGCCACCGCGAAATCACCATTCGGGCCAACGGTCTCGACACCCCCTGGGGGCCTAGTGATCTGGGGGCAATCGCCGCCTCCGGAGCCTCAGCCGTGGTCGTACCGAAGGTGAATTCCATCGCCCAACTCGACAAAGTGTCAGGGAGGCTGACCAACGCCGGCGCTCCGGACGAGCTTTCGATTTGGGCCATGATCGAAACACCGACTGCCATCATCAATGCCGCCGCCATCGCCAACTTCAGTCGGGTCTCCGTGCTCATCATTGGCACCAACGATTTAGTCAAAGAACTCCGAGGCGACGCCGGCAACAACCGCGAGGGTCTCGTACCCCATCTGGCTACGGCCGTCGCGGCCGCCAGGGCCGCCGGCGTGGACATTATCGACGGCGTCTTCAACGACATCGCCGACGACGACGGCTTCCGAGCCGAGGCGGAACAAGGCTTCAGACTAGGGTTTGACGGCAAGACCCTGATCCACCCGTCCCAGGTCGGTCCGGCCAATGAGGTATGGTCACCGTCGGAAGCTGACGTGGCTCACGCTCACGAGGTGGTAGCAGCCTTTGCCCAGGCTGAAGCCGAAGGCCTCGGAGTGGTCACCGTCAACGGGCGAATGGTTGAGAACCTGCACCGTGATAACGCCTTGCGAACCCTGGCGGTAGCCGAGGCCATTTCTCGTCTTGGCACCTAGCACTCCGACGGTCATGGTGGCCGTCTATCCCCCGTCGCCATCGGAAGGTACGATTCCGAACGATGGCCTCTGGGACTGCTTCTAGGATTCACCGCCTCGAATCAGGCTCCGACGACCGTGGGTTAACGCCGATCATCTCACTCGGGATTTACACCATCACCGCCTACGGAACCTGGGCATATGGCTTTGGCGTCCTGCTGGAACCCATCTCCGCCGACACCGGATGGGGTGTCGCATTCCTGGGCGCCATCTACGGCTGGGCCATGGCATTGTCGGGCGTCGGTGCCTTTTGGGCCGGTCGTCTTCTCGACCGGTTCGGCGCTCGAGCCCCGTACGCAATCCACCTGGTGGCGGCCAGCGGCCTGATGGCAGCCGCGCTTGTAGTTGACAACCGTTGGCTGTTCGCCGCCCTGTTTGCCACCGGGGCCGGACTCGGGGGCGCCACCGGCTTCTACACCATCACCACGGTGATTGTGTCCAGGGTCCGACCAGACAGGCCGGACTGGGCCATCAACGCGCTCACTATTGTTGGAGCGTTCAGCAGCCCCTTCTACCTTCCCGTCACCGCGTGGCTGGCTTCGCTGTGGCCCTGGCGTTCCGTGGCTACGGTGCTGGTGGCGGTTGGAGCAATCGGGGCGGCCCAGGCAATGGTTCTAGCCTCAGGGGGAGCGTCGAGCGATGCTGGATTCGCCGCCTCAAGCAGTCCACTGGCAACGTTGCGCAAGGCGCTGGGTAACCCATCAGTTCGGCGCATCCTTCTGATCTACCTGCTGGCCGGAGCAGCCGGTAGCACCATTTGGGTCTACCAGGTCCCGATGATGACCGGCGTCGGTTTGTCGCTCGGTCTCGCCGGAGCCTTCGGCGGTCTACGGGGGCTCTGCCAGCTCTTGGGACGAGTCGGGCTCTCGGACCAAATCGAGCGGCGGGGCACAGACACCCTGTTGCGAGGCGCCTACCTGGCAACAGCGGCAGCCGGAACGGCCCTTGTCGTCGGGGCCGTCGTCGTCGGGCCGGAGCCAACGGCCAATGACCCACTACTCATTGCCGCAGCAGCCGTATTTGCCGTGCTGGCCGGGGCCGGACTCGGGGCGGCCAGTCCGCTGCAAGCCATCCATGCCCGCAGTCGGTTCGATCCCAGCGACCTGGGCCTGCTCATGGGCCTTCAGGGTTTGGTGCTGGGTGTGGCCGGAGGTATCGGCCCGTTTGCCGGGGGTCTGGTCCGCGACCTGTCCGGCACATGGACAACCACAATCATTGCCGTCATTGCGGTTCTAGGCGCTGCCGTCACACTCCTCAAACCGGACGCGCCACAGACGTTGTCTACTGGGTCTTGAGCACTCAGAGGCGACACACGCCATCGGCGCGTGCCGCGTCGGCCACGGTGGCGGCAACCCGCATCGGGACATCTTTGTCGAACACCGATGGCACCACAAAGTCGGCTGACAGCTCTTCAGGCGAAACCGAATCGGCGATGGCCGTCGCCGCAGCAAGCTTCATGTTCTCGGTAATGTCGGACGCCGACGCGTCGAGGGCACCACGGAAGACCCCGGGGAATGCCAACACGTTGTTGATCTGGTTAGGGAAGTCGCTGCGACCGGTCGCCATCACTCCAACGATGCCTTCTACGGCTTCGGGGCGAATTTCGGGATCCGGATTGGCCATGGCGAACACGATCGGATCCTGAGCCATCGACTTCACGTCGTCGACGGTCAGCAAATCGGGGGCGCTCAGCCCGAGGAATACGTCGGCTCCGGCCAAGACGTCACCGATCGAACCCGAACGCCGATCGCTGTTGGTGTGTTCGGCGAACCACTGCTTGGCCGAATTCAGATTGTCCCGCCCGTCGTAAACCGCCCCCTGGCGATCGACGCCGATGATCGAACCCACCCCCGCACCAAGCAAGATCTTGCCAACGGCTACACCGGCCGCCCCCATGCCTGCGACGACCACACTGATCTCGTCCATCTTCTTGCCCACGACTTTGAGGGCGTTGTTCAAACCGGCCAAGGCCACGATGGCGGTGCCGTGTTGATCGTCGTGGAACACCGGTATGTCCAGACGTTCCTTCAGAGCCGCTTCAATTTCGAAAGCCCCCGGCGCAGCAATGTCCTCCAGATTGACCCCGCCAAAGGTGGGGGCTAGACGAACCACCGTTTCGATCAGTTCTTCCGGAGTGTCAATGTCGAGGCAGATAGGAAAGGCGTCCACGTTGCCGAACTCTTTGAACAGCAGAGCCTTGCCTTCCATGACCGGCATTGCCGCTTTCGGGCCGATATCTCCCAAGCCGAGCACGGCCGACCCATCAGAAACAATGGCCACCGTGTTACGTCGTACGGTGTGACTGTCGGCCAACGCCGGATTCTCGGCTATGGCGGTACACACTCGGGCCACACCGGGGGTGTAGGCCATCGACAAGTCATCCTTGTCTCCCACCGGGCACAGCGGCAGGACCTCAATTTTGCCGCCTTCATGCATGCGGAACGTGCGATCGTAGTGATCGAGCAAATCGACGCCGTCGACGGCGGAGGCGATCTTGATGATCTCGTTCTGGTGAGCCACGTCGGAGCAGTTCACGACGAGGTCGCGCTCAAGAACCGGACCTTTGGCTACAAAGCCGTCGATAGCAAAAATGTTGCCGCCGGCTTCGCCGATGGCTACGGCCAACCGACCGAGGACACCGGGTCTGTTATCCAAACGAACACGTAGGTTGACCGAGTAGTGGGCTGCGGGTACTCCAGGCATGGCGCCACGGTAGCGGTGGCTTGCCCGTTTTACCGGCAACTACATGCGGTTGAGCAACTCAGTCTTCTTGACGGCGAACTCGTCGTCGGAAATGATCCCCCGCTGACGGAGCACATCAAGCTGTTCAATCTGTTCGGGGATACTCAAACCGCTACCTGAGGCGTTGTTGCCGACTCGGTCGAACTTGCGATTCTCGTTGTTTTCCATCTGGTTGTAGATCTCGTTTTGAACGTCGAGCGGCTGACGCACGTTGGCGAACTGTTGTCTGCCCATCTCCCCCGCTGACTCCACCACCAAGTTGCCTGCGCCGATCATCCGCTCGAACAGATTCTGACGAAAGAAAACGGTGTTGATCCGTTCCAGCGGTATCTCAACGCCTTCACGGCTGAAGACGCCGGAGCGATTGATGAGCCGATCGCTGGTGAGCACAAAGTTGGTTGTGGTCCACACCACGTATCGAGCAATAAACCAAGCCAGCACGACGACGATCAACGCCGCAGCCAACAGACTGACCAGCGGGCTGCCGCCGAAGAAGGCCAAGGCGATGACACCAAGAATGACGGCGCCGATCAACGCCACCGTCTGGCTGGCGAAGAACCACCAGTGCGGACGCAGATCGAGCACTACCTGCTCACCGGTGTTCAACTGCTTTTCGGAGAAGGCCACCGCATCAATTTGGCCTGCGGCGACAACCGCTGTCGTGCAGTCGACAACTGGCCGCAACATTGCCAACCCAATCTGCTCGCTAGTCACGAGGTGTCGTCGCTGTCTCAATGCCGGGTTACTGTGACCACGTGGGCCATGAGCAGTTGTCAGCGGCGATAGGGCAAGAAGACCCGGCCGACAAGCAGGGGGCCCAACTGCTGGACGGGCTCAACGAGCGGCAAATCAAGGCGGTCACGGCCGAGGCTGGGCGGACTGTTGTCCTGGCCGGCGCCGGCTCCGGCAAAACGAGGGTCCTGACCCGCCGAGTTGCATGGCGGATAGCGGCCGGTCAAACGGATCCGGCCCGAGTGCTCGTCTTGACGTTCACCCGGAAGGCGGCAAGTGAACTTCGGCAACGTCAGGTTCGCCTCGGGCTGCGAGACGCCGTTCCGGCTGGCACGTTTCACAGCTTCGCTCTGACCCAGCTCCGGGAGCGATGGGCAGAGCGGCGAACGGTTCCGCCAGCAATCCTCGACGGCAAGATTCGTCTCTTGGCACAAATCGGAGCCCGCAAGGCCGACACCGACCTCTTGGACGTCGCCGGTGAACTGGAGTGGGCCAGAGCTCGCCTGATCGAACCCGACGGGTACGACAGTGCAGCCAAGGCGGCCAGCCGAGCTTCTGTGGGCGAACCGGGCTTCATCGCCGAGGTGATGACCAAGTATCAGCAGGAGAAGCGACGCAAACGAGTGGTCGACTTCGATGACCTTTTGTATCTGGCCATTCGAGACCTCCAAGCAGATCCCGACTACGCCGAGGCCATCCGCTGGCGTCACCGACACTTCTACGTCGACGAATTCCAAGACGTCAACCCCTTGCAGCACAAGTTGCTGGAACTCTGGTTGGGCGACCGTCGGGACCTGTTCGTCGTAGGCGATCCTCGGCAGGCCATCTACGGCTGGAACGGTTCAGACCCGGCCTTGCTTGACCGGGCGGCAGCGTCAGCCGAAACAGTCATCAACCTTGACACCAACTACCGGTCGACCGAAGGAATTCTGGCGGCATCAGCGGCCGCTTTGGGTCCCGACGTCGCACCTCTGGTGGCCTATCGGGGCCAGGGCCCCGACCCCTCGGTGACGTCGCATGAGTCCGATACCCACGAAGCCCGAGCCATCGCCGCCACTCTCAAGCAGGACAAGGGCATGGGTCGCTCCTGGTCCGACATGGCCGTGTTGGTTCGAACCAATGCACAGTTGGCGGTCATCGAGCGGGAACTGTCGACAGCCGGTGTGCCTTCCAGGTTGCGTAGCGGCCCGGGTCCGCTGGGAAGCCCCGAGGCCAAAGCCAAACTCAAGGAACTAAGCCGCCCCGGTATCGATCTTCGAAACCAACTCGAACAGCTCGACGTGTATCTGGAGGAAAACACCGTACCCGGGCGGACCGCCCCCGGTGCCACCACCGAACGAATCAACAATCTGGCCGCTCTGAGCCGCCTCGTTCACGACTACCTGTCCGTCGAACTCAACCCAACCGGTGCCGGCCTGGCCGCCTGGATTCAGACTCTGCATGCCGGCGATGTCGACGCAGAGGATTCCGCCGTCGATCTCGTCACCTTCCACGGCTCCAAGGGCCTTGAATGGCCAATCGTGCACGTAGCCGGTGTCGAAGTTGGGTTTGTCCCCATCGCCTATGCCCGCACCGAAACTCAATTGTCCGAGGAACGACGACTCCTCTATGTGGCCATGACCAGGGCGGCCGACGAACTCCACATGCACTGGAGTCGTAGCCGCACTTTCGGAACCAAGGTGGTGGACCGCCAACCGGCGCCGTGGCTCAACGGTATGGAGTTCGGATCGGATGCCGTGAAGAGTCGCCGGCCCCAGGAGGCAACCTGGCGTCGTCACGTCGAGAAATCAAGACGCCATCTCGATGAGCCTCCGACCGGCGGCCGATCGACCACCGATAGTTCCTCACCCGAGGAAGATCTCTACGTTCGACTACGAGCCTGGCGCGACACTAAGGCCCGAGCGTCCGGCGTTCCTGGCCGGGTCATTTTGGATGACGCCACGTTGCGCACACTGGCACGAGCCAGGCCTACATCAACCGCGCAACTGGCCGCCGTGGCCGATCTTCGCCCGACCAAACTGGCACGCCTTGCCCCCGAGTTGCTGGAGCAACTGGGTGCGACCGGCGAGCAAAGCCAGCAATAGGGCGACGCCTCGACGCCAACTTTCAGCCGGACCCGTTCGTCGTCGGAAGGCTGTCGGGAGTCACAACAACGACCACCGTTTGTTCGGCGTGCTCAAGGATGTGCTCAACGTTTGGCCCGAGGCTCGGCCGGACTTCTTCCAATCGGCGCAACTGGGCGCCGACGATGATCAGATCGGCTTCGATGTCGCCGCCATGTCGAACAATGTCCAAACCAGGCGAGGCAGCGAAGCGAATTTCCATCTCCGGTTCGGCGGCGGCGTTGGTGTCGATGATGTAGTCGTGGGCCTCGTCAAGCAGACGTTCGCCCACCTCGTCAGTGATCTCGCTGTTTCCATCGCCTCGAAACAAACTGAAAAAACCGCCTGCGTGTTCAACCTGAGGTCGGTAGATCACGTGGCTCAACGTCAACTTTGTTCCCAGGTTGGCCGACAGGTTGGCCGCCAGCTCCAGGGCCCCTCTCGACGATGCACTACCGACCACCGGCAACAAGGCATGCCCGAACGCACCTGGCAGACGACCTGGATGGTTCATGGCTTTGCGAACCAGGACAACGGGAACCTCGGTCTGGCGTAACACCTCGGTCACCAGGCCTGATAGCAGCCGCCGTTGTTGACCGGCGATTTCCTGGCGGGCGCCGAGGGTGATAACCCCGTACCCCAGACGTGAGCGGGCAACGATCTCGGCCGCCATGTCTTCGTCCGAGCCGTCAACTTCAACATCGGCCATCTCGATCGTCCTGCCATACAAGACGTTCTTTATGGCCTCAAGGTCCGAGTCATCGACCGGTTCCCCGAGCTGCATCACGGTGGCGCCGACTTCTTTAGGCCAGGCGAAATGACCAACCTGAGCGGCGACCAAGCTGTTGGCCTCGGCGTCAAATGGGACTAACAGCCGACTGTTTCGCACCAACAGGTTGGAATCGAGGGCCTGCTCGCGGGCCAAACGTTCCCGTTCAGCCACCGAGCCCTCAAGGCCCCGGCTGAAGACACGCAACCCAATGGAGGCAACCAACGACGTCACCAACGGGATCATAACGATGATGGTGAACGTTGTCTGATTGAACACCCCTAGCGAAAGTCCGACGGTGGCGATGATGATCTCAAGGGCACCTCGGGCGTTGAGGCCCGACCCCAGAACCATGCCTTCTTGACTGGTAAGTCCAGCCGCCCGTGCCCCAATGAACGTTCCGGCGAACTTAAGCACCAAGGCCACGGCGAGAAGGGCCAACGCCCACAACAACGCCGAGCCACGGAGCAAAGACAAGTCCAACCGCAGACCAGCAGTGGCAAAGAACAGCGGTGCGAACAACACCGAAGTCAGTTCCTCGATGAGATGCTCGGCCTCGTTCTGATGAAACCGGGAACGGGTGAGGATTACACCGGCCACAAACGTTCCCAGCACAGCCTCCACCCCGATGGCCTGGGTGATAACACCGAAGATCAACATGGTGGAGACAATCACGGTCAAAGCACCGCTCACGTTCCGGCCGTTCCGCCGCACGTAACGCAGAGACCGGTCGACCATTCGCTGACCTACCGTCAGCGCCCCAAACATGAACGCCCCCAGAGCAGCGACCGTGAACAGTGCCTGGCCAATCGACAACTCGCCTGAGGCGGCCAGGCCGGCAATGACACCGAGAATGACCCACCCGACCAGATCATTGGCCATTCCCGCGGCGATCGTGATCTGGCCGACGTCACGACGCATGAGTCCCAAGTCACCCAGGATCTTGGCCACAACAGCCAAAGCCGAGACGGCAACGCTGGCAGCTACAAACAAGGCGAAGACCAACTGGCTTGGTTGCTTGCCGTCGAGCGTGCCGTAGAAGTCGGCTGGCATCGACAAGCCGACGACCAACCCACCGGCCAGCGGTACGACAACGCTTCCCAACGTCACCAAGAAGGCGGCCCGCCCCAATCTTGTGATGAGATCCAGGTCGGTCTCGAAGCCGGCGACAACTAACAGGAACGCCGCCCCAAACCATGAGACGGCCAAGATCATGGCCGACTGGGTGATGCTGTAGTCACCGGAGGGAAGAAACCAGTCGAACCCGGAGGGCCATAGGGCGCCGAAGACACTCGGCCCGAGTAGTAGGCCGGCCGACAATTCGCCGACTACCGATGGAAGACCGATTCGACGAGCTCCCGCTCCCAGCACGCGGGCAACGGCGAACAGCGCCAGCAGCTGGGTCCAGAAGACCAGCAACTCGTGGTGGCTGAGACTTCTAAGCATTGTGGTCCCGTAGCCATGGCTCCATCGACCCGGCAAGGTCACGCCTACCAAGTCGGGCGGGGGCGCCCCTGTCGGCGGCTTCGCTGAGGTGGATCCTGTAGAAGGCCATTGGATTCGTGTTGTCGCCCTGTCTCGGACTGGCCGCCGACGCTAGACGGCGACGGGAATGTTTCCGCCAGCGGCGACGATCGATATCGGTTTGTCCAGAGACATCCTAGCCACGACGGCTACGATCCGTCCGAGACAACGAACCCCGCTCCATCGGCCGTGACTACCTCGAGGCAAGGAAATCGCCGCCACGTTCACTCCAACTCCGATCGCCGTCGACTCTCAGATCTCGTAGCGAGCCAGCACCGGGGCATGGTCGCTGGGCTTCTTGCCTTTTCGTGCATTGCGGTCAACCAGATCGAGCCGGCAATTCTCGGCTAACGACTCCGATGCCAGCAAGTAGTCGATCCTCATTCCCTGCCGCTTGTGGAATCGGCCCGCCTGATAGTCGTAGTAGCTGTAGAGTCCAGCGTCGTCGTACCGGCGACGGAAGGTGTCGATGAGGCCCCATGCCCGCACCTCAGCCACGGCCGTCCGCTCGGCGTCAGTGACGTGGGTCATCCCATCGAAGGCCGCACGGTCCCAAACGTCACGGTCATCGGGTGCAACATTCCAGTCGCCGGCGACGACAACATGGTCGGTTGGTTTGGCAGTTGCATCAAGGTGGTCGACCAGACGGCCGAGCCAGCTGAGCTTGTATTGATAATGATCATCGTCCACTGCCCGGCCGTTCGGCACGTAGACGCTGTGAACACGAATCCCGCCACACGTTGCGGAGACCAATCGGGCATCAGTGTCAGGTTCCAGCGACGAATCGAAGCCGTCAATCACGTCGTCCAATCCGACGTTGGAGAGAATGGCCACGCCGTTCCACTGGCCCTGTCCGTGGTGAGCTACCTGGTAGCCGAACTCTTCGAACACCGCAGTTGGAACGGCTTCATCGGCCAGCTTGGTTTCCTGGAGGCAAACAATGTTGGGCTGAACCTCGCTTAGCCACTGTTCGACTCGAGGCATACGGGCATTCAACGAGTTGACGTTCCAGGTCGCAACCAGCATGACCAGTACCCTAGCGGCCGAATTTTCCCCACCTTGTCGGACGGGTCGCCAACGAATTGGAGCAAGAGTCCAAGGCTCGGTTGCAACTCCTTCGCTTGGATCATCACCGACTAGGATCGGGGCGTGAGCTCTCCAGAAAACGACTCCGCCGACGACAACACCGACAGTACAGCCGGGCCGAACTCTTGGTTCGTCGACGAGTTGTACAACCAGTACCTCGACAACCCGAAATCGGTGCCCGACCAGTGGCAAAAGATCTTCGCCGACGGCAAACCTGTGGGGTCGGTGGCCACGACCGAACCTGAAGGTGAAACAGTGTGGTTCGACGGCTCCCCACTTCGACGGGGGGACGCCAGGGCCGGTGTCCAACCCGAACCTGCCCAGGCGACCTCGAATTTCGCAGAGTCCAACGCGGCCGACCAAGCAGCGACTCCGGTAGCACAGACGCCGACTCCGCAGACCTCGACAGCACAGACCTCGACAGCACAAACCTCGGCACCGCACACTCCCAATGGTGCGGCCACCAGCGAGACTCCAGCCGCCAATGTCAGCGCCGACGATCAGACCGCCGAGTCAACCGAGACGGCTGACCTGAAGCCAACCGGCGAGCCGATCAGGGGCGTCGCCGCACTTATCGCCTCCAATATGGAAGCCAGCCTGGAGGTTCCCACTGCCACCAGCTTCCGCGAGGTTCCGGCCAAGCTATTGGAAATCAACCGGACCATTCTGAACAACCACCTCAAGCGCGTTCGCGGTGGAAAAGTCAGCTTCACTCATGTGATCGGCTACGCCGTAGTTCAAGCAGTGAAATCAGTGGCCCCGTCGCTGAACAACCACTACGAAACCGACGACGACGGCAAGCCGATGCTGGTCCGCAACCCGCGCGTCAACCTCGGTATCGCCGTCGACATGCAAAAGAGCGACGGCTCACGCACACTGCTCGTCCCGGTTATTAAGGGCGCCGACGAGATGACCTTCGACGAGTTCGTCGACTACTACGAGGCTCTTATTGCCAAAGTCAAGGGTGGCAAGATCACGGTCGACGACATGACTGGCGCCACCATGACACTCACCAACCCGGGCACAATCGGCACGCTGCAATCAGTACCGCGCCTCATGCCCGGCCAGGGGGCCATCATCGGTGTCGGACGTATTGGGTATCCCACCGAGTTTCAGGCGGCCGATCCCAAGATGCTGGCTCAACTCGGCGTGTCCAAGATCATCGCCATCACCTCGACCTACGATCACCGAATCATCCAAGGTGCCGAGTCGGGCATGTTTTTGAAGAAAGTCCACGAGCTCCTACTCGGCGAGGACGGCTTTTACGACCAGACCTTCAGTGACGTCGGTGTTCCCTACGAGGCGGTCAAGTGGCGCATCGATCACGGGGCAGCCGAGCACGAGGACAGTGTCCACGGAGCGGTGGCCAAACAACTGTCGGTCAACACGCTGATCAACCAGTACCGGGTACGCGGCCATCTCATCGCCAATACCAACCCGCTGGCCGACAAAGCCGCCGCCATGCACCCTGAGCTTGATCCGGCGACCTACGGCCTGACGATCTGGGACCTTGACCGCGAGTTCCTCACCGGGGCCGAGGACGGCATCTACGCCTCCATCGGTGGAGCCGCCCGGATGATGAAACTGGGCGACATTCTCGGCGTGTTGCGCGACGCCTACTGCCGCTCGGTCGGCGTCGAGTACATGCACATCGCCGACCCCGGCGAGAAGCGCTGGATCCAAGATCAGGTCGAAGGCAGCCCCATCAAATTCGAGCGAGACGAGCAAGGTCACATCCTTGAACGGCTGACAGCGGCCGAAGCACTCGAACTCTTTCTAGCCAAGCGCTATGTCGGTCAAAAACGATTTGGTATCGAAGGTTGCGAAAGCGCCATTCCCATCCTCGATGCTGTCCTGTCCGCCGCGGCCGATGAAGAAATGGAGCGGGTACTGGTCGGCATGGCCCACCGTGGTCGCCTCAACGTGTTGGTCAACACCATGGGCAAGAACTACCAGGACCTGTTCACCGAGTTTGAGGGCGCCCTGGATGAGACTGCGGTCCAAGGCACGGGCGACGTCAAATATCACCTTGGTCAGGTCGGCAAACATCAAAGCCCCGCCGGGAACCAGATCGATATCGAGCTGGCGGCCAACCCGTCCCACCTCGAAGCGGTTGATCCCGTGGTGGTCGGAATGGCGCGGGCCTACATGGATCAATCCACCTCCGGGAACTACCCCATTCTGCCGATCCTCCTTCACGGCGATGCAGCATTCGCCGGTCAAGGTGTAGTGACCGAGACTCTCAACTTGTCGCAAGTCAAGGGCTACAAGGTCGGCGGGACCATCCACCTGATCATCAACAATCAACTGGGTTACACAACAGCACCTCACCAGTCCCGGTCATCGCAGTACTCGACTGATGTGGCCAAGACGGTCCAGGCTCCCATCTTCCATGTCAACGCCGACGATCCCGAGGCCTGCGTCAGGGTGGCGCAGCTGGCCTTTGACTACCGCCAGAAGTTCAATAAGGACGTCGTTATCGACATGATCGGCTACCGCCGGTTCGGTCACAACGAGGGTGACGACCCCAGCTACACCCAACCGATGATGTACCGCAAGATCTCCGAGCGACCATCGGTGCGCACGCTCTACACCCAGGCCCTGATCGACCGAGGTGATATTTCGTTGGCCGAGGCCGACGAGGCCATGGACTACTTCCAGCATGTCCTTCAGGATGCGCTGGATCAGACCCGTGGTTCGGTCCCATCCGAAGAAGTCAGAGCACGACCCGCTCCCCCGGCCGCCGGTGTCTTGCCCCACGTCGAGACCGGTGTCAGCGCCGAACTTCTAGCCAGCATTTATCGCACCATGCAACAAACCCCTGAGGGTTTCACCGTGCACCCCAAGCTAGGAAAGCAGCTTCAGACCCGCGATGCCATGTTCGAGTCCGGCGAGGTCGACTGGGCTCTGGGAGAGGCGCTCGCCCTGGGCACACTGCTGGCCGACGGCGTATCGGTCCGCTTGGCCGGCCAAGACTCGCGGCGTGGAACTTTCGCCCACCGCCACGCCACGCTCCACGACTACGAGACCGGCAGCGAGCACACTCCTCTTGACGATGTTGCCGCTGTTGGTACCGACTTCTGGGTCTACGACTCCACTCTGTCGGAGTACGCCGGTCTTGGCTTCGAGTACGGCTACGCCGTGGCTAACCCTCACGCCCTGGTTCTCTGGGAAGCTCAGTTCGGCGACTTCGCCAACGGCGCACAGGTCATCATCGATCAGTTTCTCGTCGCTTCCGAGGACAAGTGGAGCCAGTCCATCAATCTTGTCATGCTGCTTCCCCACGGGTACGAGGGCCAAGGGCCGGAACACTCATCAGGTCGACTTGAACGCTTCCTATTGCTGTCGGCTGAAGACAACATTCAGGTGGCCAACGTGACAACGGCAGCCCAGTTCTTCCACCTGATTCGCCGTCAGGTTGTTCGGACGAACTCCCGCCCTCTGGTGGTGTTCACTCCAAAATCACTTCTGCGGGCTAAGACATCGAGATCACCTTTGACCACTCTCACCCGCGGCTCGTTCGAAGAGGTCTTGGACGACAACGTGTCCAACGCCGCTCAGGTGAGTCGAATTGTCTTCGCTTCGGGAAAGGTGGCAGTGGAAGCACTCGGCTACCGAGACGAACACTCGATAGATCAGGTGGCGATCGTCCGAGTCGAGCAACTCTACCCCTGGCCGTTCAAGCGTGTGGCCCAAGCGATCGAGCGCTACTTCAACGCCAGGGAGATCGTCTGGCTACAAGAGGAGCCGGAAAACATGGGTGCATGGAACGCCGTCAAAGGACGGCTGTACGAGGCTCACGGAGACACCCACGAAATCCGGCGAGTAAGCCGACCCGAGTCAGGTAGTCCGGCGACTGGGTCGGTGGTTATCCACCGTCAGGAACAAGCTCAGCTCCTCGAGCGTGCTTTCGGCGGCCTGAGCGGCTAGACGCCGATCAGATCGGACAGATCAACATCGACCAGACCGTTCAGATCGATGAGAGCTTGGCTCTCCGTGACCACCTTGATGGTGGTCATGCCCATTTGTCGAGCCGGTTTGAGGTTGACGCCCAGGTCGTCGAGGAACACGACTTCACTCGCCTCGACTTCTGCCTTGGCCAGGGCATGTTGATAGAACAGCGGCTCCGGTTTTCGTACCCCGACCACCGACGACTCGATGACGTGATCGAACAACTCGAGCACCGAGGCCCGCTCCCGGTCGTGGCCGCCGGCAGCAAAGTTGTTGGTCAGGCACAGTCGCTGGTATCCGGCGTCAGCCAGCCGTTTGATGGCCTCGACCATCGCCGGTCTCACGTCAGTGGACAGCAGCGACAGAACACGGGCGCCGTCAAGGTCATGACCGAAGGACGAGGCCTCCGCCTCAAAGACAGGTTCGAACTCCGAAGGCGAAAGTTCGTTTCGTTCAAGCCGAGCCCAGGCGTTCGAATCAGGGTTTGTAGCGTTGATACGACGGATGGTTCCTTCCGGCACGCCGACCTCGGCCTCATAGGCCACAAAGGCGTCAAAGGGACTGGTGGTGATGACACCGCCGAAGTCGAAAAACACCGTGCTGATCGCGTCCGTAGGCATCCGATGAGCGTACCGTCACCGCTCTCAGCCATCTTGGCCCGGCAACGACTCATCGTCATTTCTGGCCGGAAGCGTTCGGTTTGGGTGTGGCATGTGATTGACTGTCCAATGTCATGAGTCGCCGACGTCGACACGTCGTCATCGATGGTTCCAACGTAGCCACTGAGGGACGATCACTACCCAGCCTCGCGCAATTGCGCGCCGCTATAGACGCGTTCAAGCACGAGCAGCCGAAGGATCAGCTGACGATCGTCGTCGATGCAACCTTCGGTCACCGCATTGCCAAGTCGGAACGCACGGCGTTCAACAAGGCCGTCGATGGGGGCGAGATTGTGGTTCCACCGGCCGGGGCTGTTGGCCGCGGTGACGGCTTCATCCTTCAGATAGCCGACAAGGCTGGGGCCGTCGTATTGTCGAATGATTCCTTCCAAGAGTTCCACGGCGAACACGCCTGGCTCTTCGAGGAAGGTCGACTGCTCGGAGCGAAGCCCATTGAAGGAATCGGCTGGGTCTTTGTCGAGCGGGTACCCGTTCGTGGGCCCGTCAGCCGACGAGCAGAGCGGATGTCGAACAGAAGCCGTAAGGGGGAAACCTCGGCTGATACCGACAGCTCCGACACCAAGAGCAGCCGGACTAAGAAGTCGGCGAAGGCATCCGATGCCTCTCGATCGTCCGGCCGCTCACCGAGGAATCGCAGGGCGACGGATCAAAAATCGGACAAGACCGATGGCGACGGCAGGAACCCGAAGGAGTCGTCGCAACGAAAGACTTCGAAGCAGTCCGACAGCAGAACCGCCAAGAAGTCCAGCGGTCGCTCCACCAGGATCAAGGAGTCGGACAAGCTAAACGACAAGGGTTCGTTCGTCGGCTTCATCGCGGTCAACTCCATCGGCGACGTCGTCGAAGGCGAAGTAGCGCAGTTCTCATCCCATGGCTGCTACTTAAGCGTCAGCGGGGCAACCTGCTACCTCCCGGTGAAGGCCATGGGTTCACCAACGCCAACCAAAGCGCGTGACGTGGTTCGCCTGGGCGATGTGATTCGGGTCAAGGTCGAGTCGCTTGACTCAGATCGCCGAGGCATCAACGTGTCTTTGGTTGCAGCCCCGATAGCTTTGTCAGGTCGATCATCGGCCGATGCCAAAGGGTCGACGCGACGTCGAAGAAGTTCGTCCAACCCGCAACAGCGAAAGCGTGGCGGGGGCGAGAAGCAAGCTACCAACATGAGGAGCACAGAAACCGTGGCCACTAAGACCACCAAGAAGTCCGCCAAGAAAGCAGCGAAGAAGGCTCCGGCCAAGAAAGCCGCAGCAAAAAAGGTAGCGAAGAAAGCTCCAGCTAAGAAAGCACCGGCCAAGAAAGCCACAGCAAAAAAGGCCACCAAGAAAGCACCGGCCAAGAAAGCCACAGCAAAAAAGGCCACCAAGAAGACGCCGGCCAAGAAAGCCACAGCAAAAAAGGCCACCAAGAAGACGCCGGCCAAGAAAGCCACAGCAAAGAAGACCACCAAGAAAGCACCGGCCAAGAAAGCCGCAGCAAAAAAGGCCACCAAGAAAGCACCGGCCAAGAAAGCCACAGCAAAAAAGGCACCATCTGCCGGTCTTAAGAAGCGGGTCGCGGCAACAAAGAAGAGCGGCACCAAGCGTCAGGCGAAAGCCAAGACCAGCTCGCAGGCCAAGAAGGCCCGACGCTAACCGCCAACTCAGTCAGGCTGCGCCGATAGCCTCGACCCCATGTCGGCTCAGTTCATCTACACGATGCACAAGGTCGGGAGGTTCCATCCTCCCGATCGTCAGGTGCTCGAAAACATCACGCTTGCCTTCTACCCCGGAGCCAAGATCGGTGTGCTCGGTTCTAACGGAGCAGGCAAGTCGTCGTTGTTGAAGGTCATGGCCGGTCTCGATGACGGCTACTCCGGTGAGGCTCGACTCACCCCCGGCTTTACGGTCGGGTATCTGCATCAGGAACCATCACTGGATTCTTCCAAGGATGTTCGCGGCAACGTGATGGATGGTGCGGGCGAAACGGTCCAGCTGCTGGCCGACTATGAGGCTGTTCTCGCCGGATGGTCCGATCCCGATGCCGACTATGAGAAGCTCGGGGCCCGCCAGGCCGACCTAGAAGACAAAATGACGGCATCAGGGGCGTGGGACCTCCAGCGAACGCTGGAGATCGCCATGGAGGCGCTCCGACTGCCACCGGCCGACGATGGGGTTGAGCACCTTTCCGGGGGCGAACGACGACGAGTGGCTCTTTGCCGCCTGTTGCTGTCCAAGCCCGACCTCTTGCTCCTGGACGAGCCCACCAACCACCTCGACGCCGAGTCCGTGGCCTGGCTCGAGCACCATCTGTCGGAGTATCAGGGCACCGTCGTCGCCATTACCCACGATCGGTACTTCCTCGACAACGTTGCCCGCTGGATTCTTGAGCTCGATCGAGGCAAAGGCATTCCGTTCGAAGGCAACTACAGCTCCTGGCTGGAGCAAAAGCAGGACCGGCTCTCCCAAGAGTCACGCGTCCAGGAAGCCCGCCGACGCACCCTGGCCCGCGAGCTTGATTGGGTGCGCATGGCCCCCAAGGCCCGACAGGCGAAGGGGCGGGCCCGTTTAACGGCCTACGAGAGCCTTCGAACCGAGGCCGAGGCGTACAACCCCGCCGACGAGAAAGTTCAGATTCACATCCCGCCGGGTCCGCGACTCGGCGACCAGGTGTTTGAGGTGGAAGGTTTGAACAAGGGTTTCGGCGATCGTCTGCTAATCGAAGATCTGTCTTTCTCGCTTCCACCGGCAGGCATCGTTGGAGTGATCGGCGGCAACGGCGCAGGCAAGACAACGCTGTTCAAGATGCTCATCGCCGCCGCCGACGGCGAAGGGGAGAAGCCCGACAGTGGGTCAATCACCGTTGGTTCCACCGTCGAACTGGCCTACGTCGATCAGTCTCGTGATGTGCTGGAGGACTCTGAGACCGTCTACCAAGCCATCACCGAGGGCCAAGACGCCCTGGACATCGGTGGACGAGAAGTGAACGGACGGGCCTATGTCGCTTCGTTCAACTTCAAAGGCTCAGATCAGCAAAAAGAAGTCTCGGTGCTGTCGGGCGGTGAACGTAACCGAGTGCACCTGGCCCGAGTTCTTAAACAGGGTGGCAACGTCCTGTTGCTCGACGAGCCGACCAACGACCTCGACGTCGACACGCTGCGAGCGTTGGAAGACGGTCTGGAACGCTATGCAGGCTGTGCAGTCGTGATCAGCCACGATCGCTGGTTCCTGGATCGGATAGCGACTCACATCTTGTCCTTCGAAGGCAACTCACAGGTTCGATGGTTTGAAGGGAACTTCTCGGAGTACGAGGCGTCCCGGGCCAAGGAGCTGGGCGACGATGCAGCGCCGTCGAGGGTCACCTACAAGCCTCTTACCCGGTAGCGGACGCCGTCCGGCCGAAGGGCCACCAACGTAGTTTCTTATCTCGTCGGGTGAATAGCCGATGGAGCCGCTATGGCAGCGTCCACGGATACCGATTCCAAACCCCCGATGAACGAGAACTGGCAGAGCCGCGCCGTGCTTCGCCTCATCGAAGCCGGGAGTATCGCTGAGTGTCCGCACTGTGGCGAGCGAGTCAAATTCAGGGCTCGGCACCGTGATCAGCAGGTGATCTGCAACGTCTACGAGAACAGCGTCTGGAAGCGGGTCGAACAATACCACGAGCATTGCTACGAAGAAGCGGACAAGCCTTACGGCGAACCGATCTTCAAGCCGATGCGTCGCAAGAGTCGATCAGCCAAACCAGCCGAGACGTCGGAGACTTCAGGCACCGATACCAAATCCGATGAGGCGGCCGACAGCAACACGAAAGACGCCGCTGCGAGCGGCGGCAAGAAGTAGCAGACGATGACGATAAGTAGCGACGCATTGTCCGAGCCGGGCCCCGAGCGGTCACTGATGACCGCAGGTAGGGTACCGACAGTGACCGACATCTCACCGGACCTGAACGATCACGAGTTGGCTGCCGCGCTCGCTACCGCCACCGGCTCCGTCCTCACAAAGGTCCGCCAGGAAATGATCGACCGTGGCACCGATCATTGGACGCTGAAAGACGTCGGCGACCTTTCGGCTCACGAGTTCATCATGGACGTGCTGGGCCGAACCCGCCCCGACGACAAGATCTTGTCCGAAGAGGGCGCCGATCGCTCAGATCGTCTGGATGCCCCCAGGGTCTGGATCGTCGACCCGGTTGACGGCACCAGAGAATTCGCCGAACCCCCCAGAGTTGATTGGGCCGTTCATATCGCTCTTGTTCAAAACGGCGAGCCGGTAGTCGGAGCCGTGGCGCTCCCAGCCGAAGAGCTGACGCTGGCAACCAGCCCCGCCCCGGTGCTTCCACCGGCCCACGGCGGCGCCCCCAGGGTGATCGTCAGTCGGACCCGGCGACCACCGGCAGCACAAATGTTGGCTCGCAGACTCGACGCCCAGTACATCGAGATGGGATCGGCCGGAGCCAAGGCAATGGCGGTGGTGCGTGGAACCGCTGATATTTACGCTCATTCCGGCGGACAATATGAGTGGGACTCGTGCGCACCGGTCGCAGTGGCACAAGCCGCCGGACTTCATTGCTCAAGACTTGACGGCTCTCCGATGTTGTACAACAACCCGGATCCGTACCTGCCCGATCTTCTCATCTGTCGACCGGAGTGGGCCGAGCAATGCCTGGAGATCCTGGCCAACCCTGACCGCTAGGAACTCAGCGCGTCAGCGTCGGCTTCCGACGCCGAGGCAGACGACGATGCAGCGCCGAACTACGGTATCGATATGACCGACTCGGCCGACCATCACACAACGGATTCAAGCTCGGCTTCAGACCTTGAGCTGAAGGCCACGACCTATGCCGTGCATGGTCGAAGTGCCGTCATCACACTCAATCGTCCTCATCGAGGCAACGCCTGGACCGGACGACTTCACGCCGAGTACCGTCAGTGCCTCCGCCAGGCCGACAGGGATCCCACGGTTGGTGCCATTGTGGTTACCGGCGCCGGCGACAAGTTCTGTGTCGGCGGTGACTCAGAAGCCTTAAGCGGCCACGCCAAACGCGGCACCTACGACGACGGGCTGCAGGCGGCAACAGCCGACGAGGCCGACGCCCAAGTTGATGTTGCCCCGGCTGGGTCAGCGCTGGGAAAACAAACCGCACAGGTACACGCCGAGTTTGCCCCAGAGTTCGCCTATCACTTCGGCGTCTCTAAGCCGATCGTGGCCGCGCTCAACGGCGCAGCAGCGGGTATTGGATTGGCACTGGCCTGTTTCGCCGACCTTCGATTCGCTGTCCCCGGGGCAAAGCTGACCAGCGCCCACGGCAAGCTGGCCCTGCCGCCCGAATACGGCTTGTCATGGCTCCTCCCCCGCCAAGTCGGCTTGCCGCGGGCCTTAGAGGTCCTGCTCACCTCCCGGGTGTTCACCACCGAGGAAGCTCACGCTTGGGGTCTGATAACCGAGCTGTCCGAACCAGGGGAACTCCTTGCCCGGACGTTGGCGTACTGCGACAATTTGGTTGGCTCCGTGGCTGCCGCCTCGCTGGCATCTACCCGTCACATGATCTACTTGGACCTTCACCGCGGAGTCGGCGAGTCTGTTAACGACTCCCTGACGCGACTCAATTCGATGATGGGCTCCGAAGACTACCGAAAGGGAGTCCGAGCGCTCCGAAACCGTCAACCCGCTGAATTCTGAGCTGGCAACAGCGACCAAGGTGACCCTTCTCACACCCAAACGGGAGCAGCCGGGTTCAAGGCGAATCCACTTGGCACCCGATCTCCGTAGTATCGAAGTAGGCGGCAACTGTCTGCCGTTAAGGCAAATCACATGACCTCTGCGTTCTCTTCCCCAACCCATCCCGACTCCGACGGCGCTCCCGAATCGGCGGGAACATGCGACGACCTCGATCTTGGCTCGTTCTCGGACAACGGCCCGTGGTCGATGGCGGCGCAAGAGCCCGACTGGCTGCGCACGGTGCCCATTCGACGCAAGCACCAGGCATCCAACCTGCCGAACTTGACCCGACCGGCGCTGGTGCCGCCCATCAGGCGGGCACTAACGGTTGTACGAGTCCTCGGCTCGGCTCTGTTGGCCTGGCGTTTCAAAGAACGAGGACGACCTACATCGCGTTCCGGTCTCTCGTACCGCATTCGGCGGGCGGCGGAACTACTCGGGCCGACCTATATCAAGTTGGCTCAAATCATTAGCGCCGGCGAGGGGTTGTTCCCGCCGGAGTTGGTCGAGGAGTGCAAGAAGTGTCGGGACCAGGTACCCGGAGTTCCCTTCGCCAAAGTCAAAGAGGCGGTCGAACGAGAGCTCGGCCGTCCACTGGCCGACGTCTTCGAACACTTCGATCCCGAACCAATTGCGGCGGCATCGATCGCCCAAGTTCACCGAGCCCGTTTGCGGGCCGAACCCGGAGTGGCCGGTGGCGGGAAAGACGTTGTAGTCAAGGTTCAGCGGCCGGGCATCGACGACGTCGTGCGACGGGACCTCAGGGTGCTCAGCTGGTTGGCGCCGTTCCTGGTTGGCCGCATTCCGGTGGCGGCGCTAGCCAATCCGCCAGCGTTGGTCGAACTATTCGCCGAGACCATTGTCGAAGAGCTCGACTTCAACCTGGAGGCGGCGAACATGATCGACGTCGGCCGGGTGTTCGCTGAGCTCGGGCAGCGGGACTTCATCGTGCCGCGTCCGCATCCCCAGTACGTAACCCGCAAGCTGCTCGTCATGGAAGAGCTGAGTGGCTTCAACTTCAACGACGTTGCCGGCATGAAAGACGCTGGCGTCGACACCCAAGCGGTCCTCAAGACCGGCATGATCGGCTTTCTCGAAGGAGTGTTCCTGCACGGGGTCTTCCACGGCGATCTTCATGGAGGCAATCTGTTCGTCATGGGCGACGGCCGAACGGCGCTGATGGACTTCGGTATCACCGGACGGCTGAGCGAGCGCGAACGAATGGCCTTCCTGCGAATGATGATGGGCGCCACAACCAACAATGTGGTTACCCAGGTCGAGGCGCTGCGTGATCTTGGAGCCCTCCCCCGTGACACCGACATCGAGACCGTAGTTTCCGACCTGGGCCTCGACGGCCCGCCTGTGGATCCGACGACACTCGACCCCGACGAGTTGGTGGCCGAGCTGCAACGAGTTGTGAAAGCCCTGTTGGGGTACGGGGCTCGGATGCCCAAACCACTAATGCTCTACGTTAAGAATCTGATTTTCATCGACGGTGCAACCGCCACCCTCGCCCCCGATCTGGACCTCTTCACCGCCATCACCGAGGTCGCAACCCATTTCGCCACCACCCATGGGGCAACCATCGCCGCTCAGCTCGGCATGTCCGACGCCGACTGGCAACTTGACCTCGACGGGGTCAAGGCAGGCTTGGGAGTAGATCCAGCCGAGCACGACTCGTTGACCTACGCCGAACTGCGGGATCGGCGGGAGCTGATTCGCAAGCGCCTCGGAACCAAGCCTCTCCGCTAGCATCTCGTTGTGCGCTTGGTCATTGCGGACTGCACCATTGATTACGACGGTCGTCTGACCGCTCACCTTCCCAGAGCCCCGCGGCTGATTATGGTCAAAGCGGACGGCTGCGTGTGCGTCCATGCTGACGGCGGTGCCTACAAGCCGATGAATTGGATGACCGCTCCAAATACTCTGAACGAGTCCCCAGGGGAATGGGTCGTCACCAACCCCAAAGGTGAGACGCTCACCATCACGCTGCACCAGGTACTCAGCGATTCCAGCCACGAACTCGGTGTCGACCCCGGTCTCCAGAAGGACGGGGTTGAAGCACATTTGCAGGAGTTGTTGGCCGTTGACCCGGAACAACTTGGCCAGGGAATGAAGCTGATTCGGCGCGAATACCCGACCGAGATCGGGCCGGTCGATCTGCTGTGCCGCGACGCTGACAATCAAGTAGTGGCGGTCGAGGTGAAACGCCGCGGAGAAATCGACGGGGTCGAACAGCTGACCCGCTATCTCGACTTCCTCAACCGGCAGCCCGACCTAGCACCGGTCAAAGGCATGTTTGTGGCCCAGGAGATCAAGCTCCAGGCCAAGACATTGGCCACGGATCGCGATATTGCCTGGGTTGAGGTCGATTACGACGAGCTGAGAGGCATTGAACGCCCGCAACAGCGTTTGTTCTAAGCGCCGTCGATTATCATCTCGATGGCAATGCTGTGAAGCGACACCATTGGTCGACCGTCACATGCAAGAATAGGTCACGTGACTTCGGAGGAGAGTAACGACAAGGGTGCTTCCGCGTCTGGCGTCCCAGGTGACGATGGGGACAATCCAGTCGATGTGCTGCTGGATGCCCTTCTCAGTGACACCGACAGCTCGTTGCCGGATGAACCACCGACGATCGGGGCGTCTACTCGGTCAGATGATGCATCCGACCTTGAAGAAGGCATCGTCAGTTCACTGTTAGACGATTTGATGTCATCGGTGCCCGGATCATCCGACCCGGACTTCACCGAAGGAGCCACCGCTATTCCCTTCTCCCCCGAGAGTGGGAGCCCGGAGTCACCAGACGGGCCGGGCGCCTCGCAAGCTCCGCGGGTGGAACCATTCGCACCTGACGACCCGACGTTGGCCATTGCCGCCCTGGCAGGCAACGAGGACCCGACCGCTGCGGTCGAGGCGTTCATCGATCCCGAGCCAACCTCGCTCATAGACCTTCCCGACACCGATGGCGAAGAAACCTCCGTGGTCGTCGGCAGCGAAGACCCAACAGCCATCATCGACGCCCCAACCACCGTCGGCAGCGAAGACCCAACAGCCATCATCGACGCCGCAGCCACCGTCGGCAGCGAAGACCCAACAGCCATCATCGACGCCGCAGCCACCGAGGACCTTGTAGCTCCTGACGAGTCCTCGCCTTCAGTCGAAGTATCGACAGACGGGTCGGAGTCCGACACCGCTGCCGACGCCACGACCATCATGGCTTCTTCAGCCGCAGCCGCCGTCACCGACTCGCCTGACGCCACCGAGGTCATGCCGACACCGGCCGAAACCGATCTCGAAAGCGACCTCGCCAACAGTGCATCGTCATCGACTGTTGCCACCGAAGCAGCTGAAGCCACAATCGTCGATACCTCCGACGATCAAACGCCGCCCTCGGTCGACGAGCGGCGAGACAGTAGCCGTCGTCCCGCCTCCGGCGGGGGCCGGCGCGTCGGAAGCGTCTTGGCGCTGTGTGCTGTCGGCCTGGTCGGCCTGCTGGGAGCAGCATGGGCGATTGACACGTTAAGTAATCAAGGCAAGGTGCTCCGAGGCACGACCTATGCCGGTGAGTCAATACAGGGCCTGTCCGAGACCGATCTCGAAGAACTACTCGACACCCGCACCGCTGAGTTGGCCAACCAGCCGATGGACGTGACGATCGGCGACGTCACCGTGAACTCCGACCCGGTAACGCTGGGGGTCTCACTCGACCGTGAGACCATCATCGACGATGCTCTCGGTGCTGGCCGTGACGGGTTCATCTTATTCCGGCCCGTCAGTTGGCTGGGAAGGTTCTTCTCCAGTCAGGACATCGACGAGCGCTACAGCTACGACTCCAACGTGACAACCGAGGCGGCCGAAACCATCCTTCTGGCTCCGCTAAACCAGGTCAAAGAACCAGAGCTCACTTACGAAGGAACTGCTATCGGCGTAGAGCGAGGCGCTATCGGCACCACAGTCGACGCCGGCGAGTTGGTGGACGCTCTCCCGTCCACAATGGACTCGGGTTCGCCCTACCAGGTCAGCCTGGCTCCCATCGACCAAACACCAGCGTTGACCGACGAACAGGTCGAGGCGGTCGCCGACGAGATCAACGACACCACCGCGGAACCTTTGGCTCTGCGGGTGTTGGACGACGTGGCCGTTGTAGAGTCCGATCAACTCCGAGCCTGGTCCAAGCTTGTTAATGAGGGCGACGGTGAGGCCGCCTGGGCCCTCGACACCGAGTTAGCCCAAACCGAACTTCAGCCGCTGTTCCCATCACTGGGGTCCGAAGATCAACAGGCCAAGTTCGCGATCGTGGATGACGAACCGACCATCATCCCCGCATCTGAAACCGTTATTTGCTGCGCCGAAGACTCCGCAGAGCGAATCCGCGACGGCCTGAACGAACCCCCACTCGAACTCAGCGAAGAAGAGCTGGAAGAGCTGGAGAACGACGATCCGACCGCCGCACTACGCGTCGTCAGCTTGGAGCCCATCACCGTTGGAGCTGATGAGGGCGTTGCTGAGTTGGAGTCTCTCGGCATCATCGAAGAGGTATCCACCTTCACTTCAAATCACGCCTGCTGCCAAAACCGGGTGACCAACATTCAGCGGTTTGCCGACCTTATGCAGGGGGCGATCATTCGGCCGGGTGAGTCCATTTCATTGAACGGCCATGTCGGTCAGCGAACCAGAGAGAAGGGATTCGTCGCTGATGGCGCCATCAACCTGGGTGTGCTCGAACCCCAGGTAGGCGGGGGAATTAGCCAGTACGCCACCACCTTCTTCAATGCCTCGTTCTTCGCAGGCCTCGAGTTCATTGAGTACCAGTCCCATTCGCTCTACATTTCCCGATATCCGAGGGGCCGTGAGGCCACCATCTCCTGGCGCCGGCCCGACCTCGAGGTCAAGAACAACACGCCGTACGGGATCCTGGTCTGGAATACCTACACCCCGACCTCCATCACCGTGACGTTCTACTCGACCAAGCACCTTGAGGTTGAGGCCCTGCCGCTAAGGCGGGCATCGGAACGGCAATGTCGAGTGGACATCACTCCGCGATTGATCACGTTCGAAGACGGAACCGAAGTCGAGGACTCGGTATACGCCGTCTACCGTCCAGGGGAGGGTCTCGACTGCAACGGCAACTCCACCCGTCCCGACCTTGAGCCGGAGCCGGCCTCCACCACACCAACCACAACCCAAGACACCGACGGCGATCAAGCGGCGGGCGTGACGACAACCGTTCCCGCCAACGACGACGGTATCGACGACGCCATCACAACCACGGTGGCGGAAGACCCCAACGGCGATACCTAGGCCGTACGGCTGCGCCACCGCCGCAATCTGAGCCACATCCCCGATGGTCGGCTGACACAACCGGCATGCGAGCCCGCTCCGCCCGGTACCTTTTGTAAGTGGTGGCTGGCCAGGACGACAAAACGCTCACATCCGACGTTCTCATCGTCGGTGCCGGACCGGCGGGAACGGCGGCAGCCATCGAAGCTGTGCGCTCAGGATTGTCAGCCCTCGTGGTCGATAAGGCCACCTTCCCTCGCCCCAAGTGCTGCGGTGACGGTCTAACGACAAGTGCCCTTCGGCACTTGGAAGAGCTCGGGTTCGAGCCCAACTCACTTCCCAGCTGGAAACAAATCGAACGCTTCACGTTGAGTAGCCCGGGTGGACGTCAGCGCTCGTATCCCCTGCCTCAGGTTGGCGGACTGTATGCCGCTGTGGCGCGACGCAGCGAACTCGATGCCGAGTTGGTGTCCCTGGCTCGACGTGCCGGTGCTCAAGTTCTCGAGAATACAGCGGTCGTCGACGTTGTTCAGCCGAGCGATGACCTAGGCGACTCCCAGGTGACCGCAACAGTGCAACAGGGTGACGTCACAATGACGATTCGGTCGACGTTCCTCATCGCAGCCGACGGCATGTGGTCGACGATCCGCAAACTGACATCGACACAATCCGCTGGCTACCGCGGAGACTGGCATGCCTTCCGCCAGTACTACGTCGATGTCGAGGGACCGGCGGCCGACGGTCTCATGGTCTGGTTCGAAGAAGATCTGCTGCCGGGATATTTCTGGTCATTCCCACTTGGTGATGGTGCCGTAAACGTCGGTTTCGGCATCATCCGGGGAGAAGGCGGCAAACAGGTCCAGCGAATGAAGACGCTATGGCCGGAATTGTTGAAAAGGGAGTCCATCGGCAACGCGTTAGGCCCCGACGCCAGACCGGAGGAGGCACACCGAGCGTGGCCGATCCCGGCCCGCTTGGGGCACCTCCCGTTGAGCGATGGACGGATCATCTTCGTAGGTGACGCCGCGGCGGCGACAGATCCGATGAGTGGCGAAGGCATCGGCCAAGCGTTGGAAACCGGACGACTGGCTGTTTCATCGATTGTTCAAGCTGGCCCAAATCAGCCGAGCTCGGTGAGAGATGTGTACGAAACCCACCTTCGGCGTACGATGATCGCCGATCATCGACTCGCCGGTCTTCTTTCTCGACTTCTCGGCAATCCAACAGTGGCCGAGGCGGCGTTGGCTCTCACCGGCTCTTCGGATTGGACTCGACGCAACTTCGCCCGTTGGCTATTCGAGGACTACCCACGAGCCGCGGTCTTCAATCCTTGGCGATGGCGAGACGGGCGACCTCCACAGGTCGGGGCCTACACACAGAGCGCTTAACAAGGGGCGCCTTGGGCATCAGGGCAATGGTTGGTTCTCCCGCCCCCGACGCCTCTACCATGCAGCCATGGCACGACAGCTTGTCTCCGGACGCTCATCTCTTCCACCAGCCGACTACCTGGCTGAAACTCGAGCGTTATACGACTCGCTGGGATACGACTCGTACCGGTGGGCCGAACGAGCAGACATCGTTCCGCTGACGCCGATCGCCAAACCGCTGTCGGCGAGCAAGGTCATGTTGATCGGATCCGGCGGCGTGTACCGACGGGGCCAAGTTGCGTTTCACACCAAAGACGACACGTCTATTCGGCTGATCGCTTCAGATAGCCCAACCGAAGATCTTCGCACGGCCCACTTCGCCTACGACCAAACAGATGCCAGGTTCGACATCAATTGTGTATTCCCGCTGCAACACCTCCGCAGGCTGGTCGACGACGGTCTGGTCGGCTCCGTCACCGACGTTCACTGCGCGTTCATGGGTGGAATCTACTCAACTCGACGGTTGCTGACCGAAACTCTCCCCCACTTGTTGCAGCAGTGCGAGCAACAACAACCAGACATCGTCTTGCTGGTACCCGTTTGACCGGTCTGCCACCAGTCGGTCGGTCTGATCGCACGAGAACTCGAAGTAGCTGGCTACCCAACAGTGGGTTTCACCTCCGCCTGGTCGATCACCGAGAGGGTTCAGCCGCCCCGGACGGTGTTCGTTGATGCCCCTCTCGGTCACACCACCGGCGCCCCGGGCGAGTCATCTACCCAACTTCAGCTGCTCACCGACGGCTTGGCCGCCGCCGCAGCCATCAACGACTCGGGCACTATCGTCCCTCTGCCCTACCGGTGGAGCGACGACGAATGGAAGACCGATGCCTTGGCCTGGAGCCGACATCGCCAAGACCTCGGCGACACCGGCCGACCCCCGGGGTCAGCACCAAGCGACACCCGAACTGAGCGGAACCCTGAGCCCCAGTACCAAAGCGAAGACGACTCCCGACTTGCCGACGCCACCGACTGGGGTGACCAGTGTTTAGTCTGCGTTGGCATCGAGCCGTCAGAGTCGGTCTGAGGCAGGACGGACCACCAGGAGCTGTTCACAGCCCGGCCGGTGCGACAAGTGGGCGTTAGGCCCACCTAGACTGATGCCGCGACGTTGACCCTACGGAAGGAAACTCATGGCAGCTGAACTTGGATTCGATGGCAAGGTAGCAGTCGTAACCGGTGCAGGCGGCGGGCTTGGCCGTGAACACGCCCTGGAGTTCGCCCGACGAGGCGCCCGGGTTGTAGTCAACGATCTTGGCGGCTCCGTGGACGGTTCCGGCGGTTCCACAGGTCCGGCCCAAGACGTCGTGGCGGAAATCGAGGCTCTTGGTGGCGAAGCCGTCGCTGACGGCAACAGTGTGGCCACTGAAGCCGGTGGCGAAGCCATCATCCAAACAGCCATCGACAGCTTCGGCCGGGTGGACATTGTGGTCAACAACGCCGGAATCCTACGGGACAAGACATTCCACAAGATGACCGACGAGCTGCTAACACCGGTCATCGACGTTCACCTCAAGGGTGCTTTCTACGTCACCCGACCGGCTTGGCTGCACTTCCGGGAGCAAGGCTACGGACGAGTCATCAACACCTCTTCGAGCTCCGGCTTGCTCGGCAATTTCGGCCAGGCCAATTACGCCGCGGCCAAGATGGGCCTTGTCGGTTTCACCCGGGTTCTGGCCGCCGAAGGCGCCAAGTACAACATCAACGTGAACGCCATCGCCCCAGTGGCCAAGACTCGCATGACCGAGGATCTGCTTGGAGCCATGGCCGAACAGCTTGACCCGAAGCTTGTCACCCCGTTGGTGGTCTGGCTGGCTCATGAGTCAAACACGACAACCAGCTCGGTGTACTCGGCCGCCGGAGGCATCATCTCCCGGTTCTTCATCGGTTTGACTCAGGGTTCCAACCTGGGAGCGGACTTGACCGTTGAGTCAGTTCGCGATGGTTGGGATGACATCAACAGCGAAGACGGCTACCTGGTTCCATCAGGTCCGGCCGATGAGTTCGGCAAGCTGCTTAAGCAGTTTGAAGCCGGCCAGTAACAACCGAGGTTAGTGCTGGTTCAGCACTGGGCCAGCGTGGTGGGAAATGACCCGCCACCGCTGTCCGTCGTGTTCAAAGATGTTGACCGCGGTGGCTGCCCCAGTGTGACCATCTGAAATCATGTTCTCGGTCAATGTGATCCAGCCGACTTGGCCTCGTTGCACCACCCGCTCCTCGGTGGCGATGATCTGCGGATTGCCTCCGAACGAGAAGATGCTCTTCCACGAGGCCAACACCTCGCCCCAACCGAGCAACGCCGCTCGTCCGGGGTGAGCACAGCTGACATCCGAGCTGTGCTGCCAAAGTGACGTCATCAGATCAATATCGGCTGTCTCCAGCGCCCGGTAGAAGTCGGCGTTGGCGGCCAGGAGGGTCTCTCGCCGTCCATCAGGGTCATTGGCTTCAGTCACCCCCACAACTGTAGATCTCGACCGCCGATAGACCCATGTACGACCGATAGCAAACCTTAGAGTGAAGCAGTGAGCAACGAGACCTCTACCGGCGGCGACAACCCAGCTGACGACACGGCTGCATGGAAGAAGGCCGTGTCAAGTGTGGACGACACGGTCGACTCCTGGTTCACGCCATTGCGGGGCAAACGCCAAGTTGACCGGATTTTCTACTTGGCCAGTGAGGGCGCTGACTACTCCAAGGCATGGCATGCTATCAACCTGCTCATGGCCCTGGCCATGCCGTCTCGGCGGCACCACGCCGTACGGCTGGCCGTCTCATTGGGAGTGGAGTCAGCGTTCGTTAACGGCCTACTCAAGAGTGTGTTCGAACGGGAGAGGCCGCCCCTGCTCCCAGACGCAGCTTTCGACGTGCGCCGGCCCAAGACGAAGAGTTTTCCCAGCGGTCACGCCAGCTCAGCCACGTTGACCGCTGTTTTGTTATCAGATGCCATGCCTCGCGGGCGGCGGTTGTGGTGGCTGCTGGCTGCCATTGTGTCGGCCAGCCGGGTACACAACCGAATGCATCACCCATCAGACGTTGCCGCCGGGTTAGCAGTAGGTACGTTCATGGGCCGACTGATAAAGCGCTGGTTCCCACTCCCCTGACCAGCGACTTCGGTCGGACTAGCATTGGTTCATGAACCCCGAAGAGATGAACCTCGGTGCCTTTTCAATCAGCCTGGCGGTCGAGAATCTGACTCGTTCGATGGCCTTCTACCGGGCTCTGGGTTTCGAGCCCACCGGCGGTGACCAGGAGTCGTGGGCCATCATGGTCAACGGCCAAACAGTCATCGGACTCTTCCAAGCCATGTTTGATAACAACATCTTGACGTTCAACCCAGGGTGGCAGGGGGCAGGACAGCCTGTCGATGGGAACTTCACTGACGTCAGGGAACTCAAAGAAACACTCGAAGCAGCGGGAATTCCCGTTGTTTCCGAAACCACCTCGGAGACGCCATCAGGCCCCGCCAGCTTTACCGTCGTTGACCCTGACGGCAACACCATCTTGGTTGACCAGCATGTCTGATCGATATGTTGACGTCGGCCACGACCAAATGGCCGAGAACGACGTCTTCAGGCCTACTGCAGCTGCTTTGCTTTCTCGCTGAGCAGCATCCTCACGTCGAGGAGCAGATCCGTGACCTCGGAGGCCGATACCAGATTCCGCTCAGTGAGTCCTCCCAGACGCTCATCGATGAGAGCCACAGCCTCATCGAGTGTGGTCAATTGGGACTCATCTAGTTGTTCGAGTTCGGTCACAGGTCTCCTTGTACCGCCGGTCGATCTTGTGGGTACTTCACCACTACTCCGGTTGGAGTCTTGGGGCCCTGACATCGTTTACAACCTCAATTTCGTCCCCGCCATTCCATCATCGATCACCTACTCTAGGTCGTTTCCGCGATGGTCCGAGCAGCGGCGCATTGACGGCGTGGCTGTTGAGATGTCGTCACTGTAACTCACTTCGTCACAAGGGTCACTTCAGTTTCAAAAAAGGGGCAGTACGACCCGAACCGACGTGTGAAAGATGTCTACTCGCTCCCGACCGACCTGTACTGCCGCCAACCCACGTTCCACTGCCGGTAGTACGAGAAATCCCCCGAGAATCCGTGTGATCGGGCCCTCACCGTGTAAACCTGGGGCCATGGCACGACCTGCAGGGCATCTTCTTATTGGCGAACAGATAGACCCCGGTTCCGGTGATAGGACGGGCGACTCAGTTCTTCTAGATAGTGGCGATCTCACCACCCACGGCGTCATCGTCGGCATGACGGGTTCCGGCAAGACCGGTATGGGCGTGGTCATGTTGGAGGAGGCCCTCCTCAACAACATTCCTGTTCTAGCGCTGGACCCCAAGGGGGATCTCGCCAACCTGTGTTTGACATTCCCCAACCTGGCCGGTGCCGACTTCGAACCCTGGGTTGATGAAGGCACGGCCAGGGTCGAACAAAAGACCGTGACCGAACTGGCCCAGTCCACTGCCGACCTTTGGAGTTCCGGGCTTGCCTCTTGGGGTATGGGCGGGGCCGACGTTTCCCAGCTTCAGCAAGCGGCGAAGCCCATCGTGTACACCCCCGGCTCCGACGCCGGAGTTCCCTTGGACGTGCTAGGTCGCCTCAGCGTTCCGGCAACCGACGACCCGGCGGCCCGCCAAGACGAGATCGACTCGACCGTCAGCGGAATCCTCAGCCTGATCGGCGTCGAAAGCGACCCGCTGTCGGGGCGTGAACATATCCTGTTGGCCAACCTCATCGCCCGGGCCTGGGACGCAGGAACCGACCTGGACCTGCCGACGCTGCTGGCCCAGCTCCTGGATCCGCCGATCCGCAAGCTCGGAGTGTTGGAACTCGACAGCTTCTTCCCGGCCAAAGACCGTCAGGCTCTGGCCATGAAGCTGAACGGCCTGCTGGCCTCCCCCAGCTTCGCCGCCTGGTCCCAAGGCGCTGCGCTCGACATTCAACAGATGCTGTGGGACCCATCGGGCAGTCCTCGGGCCGCTGTGGTCGCCTTGAACCATCTTGAGGAATCAGAGCGCCAGTTCGCCATCACCTTGGTGTTGTCCAAGCTCATCAGCTGGATGCGCTCTCAATCAGGCACCGGACAGCTTCGAGTTCTGGTCTACATCGACGAGGTCATGGGTCTGGCGCCACCGAACGGTAACCCACCGACGAAGAAGCCCATCTTGACCCTCCTTAAGCAGGCCAGGGCCTTCGGCGTCGGTCTCGTGCTATCCACTCAGAACCCGGTGGATCTCGACTACAAGGCCATCAGCAACGCCGGCACCTGGCTAATAGGTAGGCTGCAGACCGAACAGGATAAGAATCGCCTGGTTGACGGGTTACGCACAGCCGATGGTTCAACCGACGTGGGCGAGCTGCAGGACATCATCTCCAGCCTGGGCAAGCGTCAATTCCTGCTACGAACCACCAAGTCGTCCACTATGCCTGTGCTGACCTCTCGCTGGGCGCTCAGCTACCTGGCCGGACCGCTGACCAGGAATCAGCTCGGCACACTCATGGCCGACCATAAAGCGGCTCTCGGTACAGGTGAACCTGCAGCCGGAACGGCGCCAGCTGCCCAGGCGGCCACGCCAACCGGTGCCGCCGCCTCAGCGGCACCAGCTTCCAACCTGGCCGACGACGAATCCTCGGTTGCCCCCGACGTACCCGATTCACTACCGGTTCGATACGTGACGGCGGGTACTCCATGGCTGACCGATCTCGACCTTGGCGCCGATCCATCATCCGACCGACTACAAGCCGTCCTGGCCGCTCGGGTCAACCTGCTCTTTGACGAGCGGGCAGCCGATCTCCGTCATTCCGAGGAGTGGGAGGCCATCGTCCCGCTCACCGGTGACCGAATCGACATGGACGAAAGAATCAACGTCGACTTCGACGACCGGGACTTCACCTCAACTGCACCCGACGGCGCCATCTATGTTCTTCCCCCGTTCGAGATTTCAGCTAGCGGGGTCCGTTCAGCCCAAGCCAATCTCAAGTCGATGCTGGTGGCCGACGAGACGATCGAACTGATGAAGAATCCTGAGCTCAAGCTGTGGTCTCGACCAGGCGAGTCTGCCGACGACTTCGCCGCCCGTTGTCGTGAGGCGGCCGATGACGAAGCTGACGCGGAAACGGGCAAGATTCGGGATCGGCTTGAGAAGAAGCAGGCCACCATCGAGGCCGCGCTGGCCAAAGCCGAGGACCGAGTGGAAGAACTCGACGTACAGGCAGATGGCCGACGCAACGCACAACTGGTCGACATCGGCACCTCGGTGCTGGGTGGGCTCCTGGGGGGACGGAGCCGGACGCGTGGCCTAGCAACTGCTGCCCGCCGGATGTCCAGTAGCAGCCGCCAGAAGGCCTCAACCGAAGCCCGACTCGACAGCGCCCGCAATCGGGTGGCCGAGAAGATCGACGATCTCGACGAGCTGGAGATGGAGCTGCAAGAGGCAGTACTGGAGATCGACGCCGAGTGGCTTGAGAAGTCGCAAGCCATCGAGACAGTCCAGGTTCCGTTGGAGAAGACGGACATTTCTGTCGAGGACTTGATGCTGGTCTGGATTCCGGTCCGCCGCTAGCCGCGACCTGGCCTGAGCCAAAACCACTCGATAGAATCGTATGTTGGCCGATTGAATGCAGGTATCGGTCGTCGATCGGTCCGGGATCTTCCTGGCGCGCATCGACACGCAACAGGCTAGGAAAGCGTGGGCATGTGAGCCTCAATAATCTTCGGGTCGGGCTGACCTTCGACGACGTTCTGCTGGTTCCGCAGCGGTCCGCCATTCGATCCCGCAAAGACGTCTCGGTGGCCAGTCTGCTGACTAAGAACCTTGAACTGGATATTCCGATCGTCGGAGCCAACATGGACACCGTCTGTGAGACGGACATGGCGGTGGCGCTGGCGCAACTGGGTGGCATTGGCATCATTCACCGCTTCATGCCTCCAGAACTGCAGGCCGACATGGTCGGCAAGGTCAAGGCCGAAGACCTCCGCGTAGGCGCTGCCATCGGTACCGACGGCGACGCGGTAGATCGCAGCGTCGATCTGGCCGAATCAGGCGTTGACGTGCTCGTACTGGACATCGCCCATGGTCACGCCCAACATGCAGTTGATCTGTTGACCGATTTGAAAAAGCGGCTACCAAACGTGGACGTGATCGCAGGCAATGTGGCTACACGGGCCGGGGCTGAAGACCTGGTGGCCGCCGGTGCCGATGGCATCAAGGTTGGGGTGGGGCCGGGCGGCGTCTGCACCACCCGACTAGTGGCCGGGGTCGGAGTGCCTCAGCTCACCGCCATCGCCGACTGCGCAGGCACTCCCCTGTTCGATGGTGACGGGCGACTTGTTCCCGTCATCGCCGATGGAGGCATTCGAGGATCGGGCGACATTGCCAAGGCACTGGGTGCAGGGGCCAGCACCGTGATGATCGGCAGTCTTTTCGCCGGCACCAAAGAGAGCCCGGGCGAGGTGGAACAGTCGCCGACCGGCCTGGTTAAGCGAGTTCGTGGAATGGCGTCGTTCGAAGCGTTAGAGGCCCGCGCCCACCGCCAGGGTGAGCCGGTCGACCGGGAGTATTTCGAGCAGCGAGCGCCGGAAGGTGTGGAGGGAACTGTGCCCTACCGCGGTTCGGTGATCAAGGTGGTGGCCAGAATGGTGGCCGGGCTTCGCTCGGGTATGAGCTACAGCAACGCCACCACTGTTGGCGAGTTCTGGGAAAACGCCGAGTTCATCCAGATCACCGGCAACGGGGGCCGGGAGAACCAGCCTCACGCCACTCTTAACTAGTCCAACGGGGACTGGCTGATGGCGGTCTCAGTAGCCTCGCGTGCGGTCGACTAGCGGATAGGCCCGCTCGCCTTGACGTAACCGTGTGACGTTGGCGGCGATCACTCTCGAAGCGCTGGAAATCAGTGTGGCGCCTGCAGTGTGCCCAGTCAGTACGACCTTGGGGTGGTCGAACAGCGGCGAGGCCCGCAACGGCGGCTCAGGGGCTGTCACATCAAGCACGGCCTGGCCCGGTCGGCTTTTCCGCAACGCCACCGCCAAGTCGTACTCGTCAACCACCGTGCCCCGACCGATATTGACGAAAAGCGCTCCGGGCTGGAACGCGGCCAGGAGCTCGGGGCTGAGCAAGCCGGCCGTGTCAGCGGTGTTGGGCAGCACGTTGATTACGGCCCGACTAGCACCCAGAAAGTCCGTTAGTTCCTCAGCGCCGACAAATCGCGACGGCTCGTCACTTGCCTCTTTCCTGGTGCGTGTCGGCGCTGTTCGGCTCCATGCATTGACGGGATAGCCAATATCGGCGAATGCTCGGCCGATCCGGCTTCCAATGGTCCCGTAGCCGAGAATGCCGACCGGGTAGTCCTCAGCCGGAGTGTAAGGCGGCTGCTCAAACCGGTGCTGGCGCTGTAGTTCTTCCATCTGATCGAACGAGCGTTGGAAGTGCAGCACCCAATGCAGCGCGTAGGCCGCCATCTCGTCGGCCATTGCCGGATCAACCAAGCGAACGACGTCCACGTCGGCCAGCATCGGGTGCTCGGCCAGCGCCTTCCATTGGTCCACACCGGCCCCAAGCGAAAAGACGGCTTCAAGGTTGCTAAAGGCTGCCAAGTCATCGGCTGACATCGACCAAGCCAAAACGAACTCCACCTCCGAGGTCGAGCCGACATCGGGCCACAGGTGAAGACGCTCGTCCGGTAGCAACGCTTTCAACGCCGACATCCACTGCTCGGCCCGGGAGAACGGATTTACTACAATCGACATCGGGCGCCTCTCGAACTCTCGCCTGTCACGGCGTCAGACTACACGGCCCATCGCCGGACAACCGATCAACCTTGTAGAGATCGAGGCCTCGACCACCTCGATGGTGGTCTCGGTGAACTGAACATCGAAGCTATCGGGGGGCCAGATCAATCATGGCTTGAATCTGATCGACGCCGGCAAACCCCATTACCGCCAGGGCCGGGGTGTCAACGCCGTTGGCCCGGTACCGCTCAATGTGTTCCCGGCACTGCTCAGCGGAGCCGTGGATGATCAGTTCATCAACTACCTGATCGGGGATGGCGGTCACTGCGGCCTTGCGGTCTCCGGCCGCCCAGGCATCCCACATCGGCTTTAGTAGCTCTGACCTTCCGAGCCACTGGTGGAAGGCGGCGTACACCGGGACGGTCAGGTAGGCGGCGATGGCGAACTTGGCCTCAGCCAGTACCCGGTCACGGTCTTCGCTGGGACAGACGAACAGTCGGGCAACGATCTCCCTGGGCTTTCCGCCTGACGCCTCGTGCACGATCGGGGCCACAGTGGAGACGTCATCGGCCGACAACCAGTTGATAATGGCGCCGTCAGCCTCTCGACCGGCCATCTTCAGCATTTGCTCTCGCAGTGCCGCCACCAGGATTGGGGGCTGATGTTCGGGGACCGCAGTGAGCCGGAATCCTTTGACCGAGAACGTCTCGTAGTCCTCGGTTACCTTTTCTCCCCCCAGAGACGCCTTCAAGAAACGCACCGTGTCACGAGTGCGGTGATAGGGCCGATCGAAGTCGATTCCGTTCCATCGCTCGACAATCACATTAGATGACGATCCGACGCCCATTACGAACCGGCCCGGGGCGGCATCGGCCAGTGATGCCGCACTCTGGGCCATCAGCGCGGGACCGCGGGTGTACGCCGGGACGATGGCGGTTCCGAGGCGAAGCTCCGGAGCCCAGGCCGCCGCCAGAGACAATGGGGTGAAACCATCTGCCCCATTGGCTTCGGCGCTCCAGATGTCGGTGTAACCGAGATCCACCATCTGCCGGTACAGATCCTGGTGCTGGTGTAGTGCGATACCGCCGAAAGGGACGGTTATCCCGTATCGGGGCTGGGCGTTGGTGTTGTCGGCCATGGGCTCAAGTATGACTGTTGAGGCACATCAACACCCTGAAATCCCCTTGTTTTGGCCACTCAAGGGCGATTTACCTGCTCTTTTTCACAACCTGCCCGTAAAAGCGGCTTCGTTGTCACACCGCTTGTTCATTATGGTCCACATGGCAAGCGCACAGCTACAGCTCATCTCCAGCCACACGAACTGGAAGCTTGATCGAGAAACAATCGAAGTCGGCCGGGCCGGCATCGCCAAAGCCCGTGCCGCCCTTGAGCTGGCACACGAACGGGCCGAAGCCCGCACGGTAACGGCGGAGCCGACCATGATCTCGGTCAGTGCCGGTGGCGGCTCAACGGCAACCCAGTTGGTCATCGAGCTTCCAGAGTTGGCTGCGGCCGCCTAGGCGACCTACAGAACCCGCTCGGCGGGAAATGCGCATGGACCAGCCACGCCGACATGCGCAATCCTGAACCCCCAAAAGGGGAAAGGGCCCGGTTCCACTAGGAACCGGGCCCTTTGTTATTTGGTCTTCAGGTGACCTACTTCCAGGGGTTATCCCTTGGCTGATTCCCAGTTGGCCTGAACCTCAGCCAATTCGCCAGCCGGCAGCTCGACATAGCCGCTGTCACCGAAGGCCTTCGTGACCGACTCCGAGTAGGCATCGCCCAGGTAGTAGTCCACGTAGCCTGCCAAAGCGGGATTCTCATTGACTTTGGTATTGCTTACGTAGATGTACAGTGCACGGCTGACCGGGTAGCTGTTGTCAGCAATGGTCTCGGCCGTCGGAAGAACACAATCGCCACCCGGTTTCTCGGAGATGGCCAATGCCTTCACTACATCGGCGTTGGCGTCAGCAAAGGCGAAGCCAACCCAACCAAGACTTGATTCCGAACCAGTGATGCCTTCGACGATGACGTTGTCGTCGGCGTTGCCGGCAAAGTCCTGGCGGACGAATTGGCCGTCCTCACCTTCGTTCTCTTCGCCCAGCTCTTCAAGGACGATCTCAACGAGGCTGTCGTAGGTTCCAGACTCCGTTCCCGGAGCGGAGACATCAAGCGGGAGGTCCGGGTAGGGGGCAACATCCGAGCCAAGCTCAATGGCTAGGTCACTGGCGTCCGACCAATCGGCGTAGCCCTCGCTTTGGCCACCAAGCAGGGCGTACAGGTCCACGAAGGAGAGGCACTCAACAGCGTTGTTGGGGTTGGTCATCACGGCAATGCCGTCGTTGGCCACTTTGATCTCGGTGAACTCGATGCCGTTGGCATCACAGTCTGCCGCCTCTGAGTCTTTGATGGCACGTGAGGCGTCTGAGATATCGGTTTCACCGGCACAGAACAGAGCGAACCCGTCACCGGTACCCGGCCCATCAACGGTTACGACGGTGTCGGGACATACGTCCTCATACAACTCGGCAGCCCGACGACTAATAGGCTCAACGGTGGATGAGCCGGAGACGTTGATGCTGCCGACAGCGCAACCCTCAGGCGCGCCCTCCTGGGCGGCTTCTCCGCCCGCTTCAACGCCATCCTGGGACGAATCCGTGGTGCAGGCTCCCGTGATCATAACGAGCCCGAGCAACAAAGCGAGCACTTTCGCTACGTGGTTCTTACTCAACGACTGACTCTCCTCTGGGTTCCGGGTGCAAGCCCGGCTTGTCTAACACTGCAAACGTTAAAGTGAGCAGGTAACCGACGGCACGGTCTTACATGACCGCAAGGTAAACAACAAGAAAACAGTCGTTCCGATGGCGCTACGACTGGGCAGATCGACATACGAGCATCGAAAACCATGCTGATGTCATCGGCCGAACCAGGCCAAACGTTACTTCCGAACTTCCCCTTCATCAGCTAGAGGCGATCCAACCGGAGCCGCCAAAAGGGAACGTTCGCATGACTACCGGTAGGTCTACCAGACTTCTTCTCATCGGCCTAGGTCTGACCATGACCTTGATGGGGTGCTCATCGCAATCGCAGACAACGCTCAGACCAGGGCAGGCATCGGTCAGTCGAGTAGTTGACGGTGACACCATCGAAGTGGCTATCGGCAACGAGATTCACCGGGTCCGATTGTTGGGAATCGATGCGCCGGAAACCGTACACCCGACGAGACCGGAGCAATGCTACGGCCGGCAGGCCTCAGACGAGCTACGTCGTCTTCTACCCGCTGGCTCGGTCATCCAACTGTCGCGAGACATCGAACCACGAGATCACTTTGAACGCCTCCTGCTCTACGTCCACCGCGAAGACGGTCTGTTCGTCAACCAGTGGTTGGTAGACGAAGGTCTGGCCGATTCAGTCTTCTACGAGCCGAATACCTTCCATCGGGTGACGTTCACTCGGGCGGCCAACCGGGCCAAAGCAAACGGCGCAGGTCTGTGGGGAGCGTGCGAAGGCCCGGATCAACCGCTGCCCTGACACAGTCAACCGGTCGCAGACCACCACTCACCCATACGAGCCGCTAGTGTCAGCTTTATGAGCCGCCTGCTTGAGATCCTCGGCCGTGAGCCGACCGATCGGTTGGTCATCATCACCTGTGTTGGTTTGGGTTCCTCCAACGCCGCCAACCACGGTGTTCTGAACGCTCTTCGGGAAGGTTTAGCAACCTCGGCGGCAATCCAGGTGCCCTGTCCCTGGTCGCGAGCGGCCGCAGCCGAACACCGTGGCGAAGACGTCGGTGTCTCACTTACGTTTATCTCCGAGCACGCTACCTACAGGTGGGGTCCGATCACCCGGGCCCCGTCGCTGCTGGACGGCAACGGTGGCTTTCCCAGCTCCAGCATGGACCTCGGCGAGCACGCCGACATCGACGAGGTCATTCGCGAGTCAAGAGCTCAGCTCGAACGAGCCGTCCTTTGGGGCTTCGACCCAACCCACCTCAGCACCCACCTCGACGCGTTGTGCCACCGACCAGAGTTGTTCGACGCTTATCTGGAATTGGCGGTCGAGTTCAACCTCCCCATCAGCCTTCCCGACCCTACTATTGATCTCGGGTTCCCAGCCCACAAACTGGCGGGCGACGAGGGTCTGCTGGTACCCGATCGGGTGGTTTCACCACCGTTAGGCGGTGAAGCCCGACCCTTGGTTGATGAGGCCATCAATTCGCTGGAGCCGGGAGTGACCGAGATCCGGGTACGACCAGCCATCGACACACCAGAACTTCGAGCGATCACTACTCAATGGCCCACACACGTCGGCGATGCTCATCTGGTCACCAGCGACTGGGCGTTCCGAGCGGCCTTGGCCCGATCCGGAGCGCTTACCATTGGCTTTCGTGAACTTCGGCAGGCCCAGCGTTCCCAGCGGTCTCCCCGGTTGCGCTAGTCGGCAGCCTGGGACAGGTCGACCGACTCGAACAGTTCGACGAGCGATAAGAACGCTCCGATCGAGCCTTCAGGTTTCACATCGCCCTTGATGTACGACGTTGCCAGCGACTCCCGGCCAGCCAACAGGTCATTTAGTTGGCTACCGGTAAACGGCACGCTGACCGACACATCGTCGTCGACGCCACCGCCCGTGACGCGACCCGACTCCAGCGCCACTACGGCACGTCGGGTCTTGCCAATGGTGAGAGCGACGGTAGCCGGACCCGCTGTCGTCTCTGGAGCGTCGGATGTGGCCGCCACCAGAGTATCGATCCACTCTTCGCTTAGGAGTTCAGCCGCCATCAGGTAAGTCCTTCCAGCAAGTCGGACTCAGGAAGAGAGGTCTCCACCTTCGACCGGGCCAAGATGTAGTCCTCATAGGGATAGGCGTCAGCCGCCTCGGCGTCCGGGAGGCCGAACCAGAATTTCTCCTCCGGGTCGACTTGGGTCTCGTGAGCAAGCAAGGCTTCACGTCGAGCCCAGTAGAAGTCGGCGACATCGACCTTGGTGGTGATTCTGTGATCCTGCGATTCGCGCTCAAACCACCTTTCATCAAACGGCGACTCCAGTCCGAGCTGCTCGAAGCGTTCGTGATGGGCCAGCATTCTGGCTCGGCTCCACGTCGAGTAATAGAGCTTCTGAGGTTCAAACGGCTCCCCAGCATCGGGATACCACCCAGAGTCACCCGAGCGCTCGAAGGCAAGGATCGAGATGTCGTAGACCCGAAGATGATCGGGGTGGCGGTAGCCCTGTTGGTTGTCGGAATAGGTGATGACCACATCCGGCCGGTAACGCCGGAACAAACCGACAAGTCGGCCTGTGGCCTCTTCGATGTCGGCCTGGGCGAAGCAATCCGGATTGGCGTTGGCCTCGCTGTCCTCCATGCCGGAGTCGCGGTAACCGAGCCACTCAAGATGTTGAAAACCGATGGCCTTGACCGAGCGTTCCAACTCGGCGGCCCGGACTGTTGGCAAGTTCTCCAGCACTTCAGGCCGATCCATGGCCTTGTTGATGATCTCGCCCTCCTCTCCCCCGGTGCAACACACCAGAACCGTTGTGTGGCCTTCAGCCACGTACCGGGCGATAGTCGGTGCGCCCTTGGACGCCTCATCATCAGGATGAGCGTGAACGCTAAGGATGACTGCCATATCTCTAAAACTACCGACAAAAATCACCGCAAAAGTCACCGGATATAGACGCCGTGAGTAGTCACCGTTAACGCCCAGCCTGTCACGAAAGGAATTTCTTCGTTGTCAGGTTTGCTATGGACCACGGTCGCTGTGTCAGTCTCGACCCACCGACAAACTCAAGGACGGGCCATGCCACCATCAAGTAGCAACAGCCAACAGGATCAAGTGCTGTTGGCGATGACCAACTTGCGAGATCAGGGCGGCTACCGAACCGAGGACGGTGGCGTGATCCGCACCGGTTTGTTGTATCGGGGTGGACACATGGCCGACCTTGATGACAGCCAGCGTGACACCTATCAGGCCCTTGACCTGGCAACCATCGTCGACCTACGCAGACACGACGAGATTGACAAACGGCCGACCCCGACCTTCGGTGACGAGACAAACTTGCACTGCTCGGTCTCAGAGGGCGACTCGGCCTTCGCTCAAATGGCCGGATTTTTAGAAGACCCCGACGCCGCCGACAGGATCGTCGCCGCTGGAGCCGGGTACTACGAGCGAATCATCACCCACAATCTAAGTCGATTCAAACCCGTCTTCGGCGCCCTACTCGACCCGGACCGCCTACCGGCGTTGTTCCACTGCACCGCAGGCAAAGATCGCACTGGATTCACCGGAGCTGCGATATTGACCTGGCTCGGGGTTCCCCAGGACGTCGTGATGGCGGACTTTCTTTTGAGCAACGAGGTTCGTCGGCCTTACACGGAACGGCGGGCCAAAGAACTTCGCGTTCAGTTGGCGGCCACGCGCGGCGTCGAACCAGTCGACATACCCGAACGGGAGGTTCAAGCATTCCGCACACTGCTCTCGGTGAGCGAGTCGTATCTCCTGGCCGTCCACGAGGCCGTTGCCGAGCGTTACGGCAACTGGGATCAGCTTCGACGCAAAGGGCTGGGTATCGACGACTCGACGTTCGAACGGTTCCGCCAAGCCGTCGTTGAGTGAGCGTTCTGGATGAGCGCAGTGCCAGGCGCTCAGTGACATGAGCGGCATTGGGCGCGGAGCCACCACTAAAACCCATGAAGCAACCACCGACTGGTCGACTGGATATGCGCCACCGCCAACAATAAAGTTACGGCTGGGGGGAAGCGACTATGGTGTCTAACAATGATCTGGGAGTTGCGGCTCCGGGAGAATGTGAACTGTGAGGGTGAATGAGTGAATCTGCGCTTTGGGCCACAATCTGGTTGACGGCCGCTGCCGTCTTCGGCATCGGCGAGATGCTCCTGGCCGGTTCGTTCTTTCTCCTGCCTTTTGCCGCTGGCGCCGTCATGGCCGGACTAGTAGCAGCACTCATCCCCGGCCCGCTTTGGAGCTGGCTGGCGTTCATCGTCGGATCACTGGGAGCCTTCACCGCCATGAGGCCAATGGCCCGTCGGCTTGACGAGAACGCACCGGAAACCGCAGGAGTGGGCGCCAATCGACTTATCGGTGCCGTCGGTGTTGTCACCGAGTCCATCTCGGCCACACCGGGCGACGCCGGCATGGTCAAAGTCGGTTCCGAGGATTGGCGAGCCGATTCACCGTCCGGGGTAGCTATCTCGCTGGGAGCGAAAGTCGAGGTCACCGAAGTTCACGGGACCCGGCTCATTGTCGTGCCGGCGCCCTACCAGGACATCCGCTAGCCGCCATCCACAATCGTTACTTGAAGTACCCGCCACACAAGAATCAAAGAGAGTTAGAGGGATCGTCATGTTTGGTCCAGCACTATTTCTGCTCGTCCTACTCGTCATCGTCGTGTTGGTCTACGTCGCCTTGGGTGTACGCATCGTGCGTCCCTACCAACGCGGCGTGGTCGAACAGCTCGGTCGGTACAAAGAGACCGTCGATCCTGGGCTTCGGATCATCAAACCGATCCTGGAACGAATGCGTACCGTTGACATGCGAGAACAGGTCATCGATGTTCCTCCGCAAGAGGTCATAACCGAAGACAACGTGGCCGTTTCGGTCGACGCCGTCATCTACTTCGAGCCAACCGACCCCCAGCGCCTGCTGTACAACGTCAACAACTTCATACTTGCCGTCACCAAACTGGCCCAAACCAACCTGCGTAACGTCATCGGCGAAATGTCGCTCGATGAAGCGTTCACGTCCCGAGAACGGGTCAACGCTGCACTCCGGCAAATTCTCGACGACGCTACCGACAAATGGGGCGTACGGGTAGTCCGAGTTGAGATTCAACGAATCGATCCGCCGGCCGATGTCATGTCCGCCATGCACGAGCAGATGAAGGCCGAGCGAACCCGTCGAGCGGTTGTCACCGAGGCTGAAGGTACCCGTGAAGCCGAGGTCACCAGGGCCGAAGGCGAAAAGCAAGCAGCGATTCTCACCGCTGAAGGTGTCCGCCAACGAGACATCCTCACCGCCGAGGGTGAAGCGCAAGCAGTCAAAACCAGAGCCGACGCCGAACAATACCGGATCGAGCAAGTGGCCTTGGGCGAAGCCGACGCCATCCACAACGTCTACCGGGCCATCAGTGAAGCAGGCACCGACGATCGAGTCATAGCCATCAAGTACCTGGAGGCGTTGCAGGGCATCGCTGACGGTCAAGCAACCAAGATCTTCGTTCCAGCCGACATGAGTGCCACGTTGGGGACTCTGGGCGGTATCGCCGAGCTTCTACGCGACGGTGACTTTCCTCCGGCCGTACCCCGCTCACAAACCGAAGCGGCATCGGCTCGCCAACAGCCAACCACAGCCTCCCAATCGGCAGGTGGCGGTCAACGCGCCGTGGCTCGACGTCCGGTGGTCACCCAGCCGGCTCCTCAGCCCACGCCGGTGCAAGGGAACCCTATGGGCACAACGCCCGGGCCGCCGGCCCAGCAGACCCCGCCACCGCCTTTCGTCGAGCCACCGTTCGATCAGTAGCAGATCGGTAGTAGAGCGATAGCAGCCAGAACTCGGCGCCGATGCGCTAACGGCTCCCAGCAGATTCAATCGGCTCCAACTCGGCATCGCCGTCCTCGCCTTCGACCAGCCTCCAACCGAGCAGAGCAGCCAAAACCTCTGTTCCCTCCTCCGGGCCGCTGGCCAGAATACGGTCGTTGGCCCGAAGAGTCGTCGACCGGCCGGGACGGTACAGGTAGCGACCGTCGCGCTCAATAGCCAAAACGTTGAACCCCGGTTCGATCGGAAGGTCCAACTCGCCCAGCGTCGAACCCACAGCCGGGGACTGGGCGGCCACCGGCATGAGAACAGCCGAATCGTCGGTATCGCCAAGAGCAATGTGCAGAACCGGATGAAGGTCGCTTTGCTTTTCCACCAGCCACACCATCTGTTGGGCCTGGTCTCCGAGATCTTCGGCCGCAGCCCCGAGGTGCAACAACCCGCGAAGCGGCTTGGGGTTGACGTCGTCACCGGCGGCCCGCAAAACCCACAATTCCAGCCGAATCTTCATCTCGTCCAGGCGATCCTCCAGATGGCAGACCTCGGCGGCCAGGCTCCGATCTCGGAACATCAATGCCGAGTAGGCCAATCCCACGGCCGCTTCCGACAAGTTCTTCATTTCCACCAAGGTGTCGACTGCCCGATCCAGGTCGGTGAGCACCGTTGATTCGGCATCGCTGGGAGGCGGATTCCAAGCCGGTGCTCCGGCCAACTCTCGGAGCCGGATGATTCCGTCGGGCGAGCCCCGTAGGAACAGCACATCGCCTGGGTTGAGAATCTCGTCACCGTCAGGATCAATGACCCAACGACGGTCACGGCGAATCGCCATGACCCGCATGCCGCTAACCACCGGCAACTCGAACGAACCCAGCGGTCGGTTGGCGAAATGTGAGCCGTCAGCGACCGCCACCCGATGAGAGACCTCTTCAGCCTCGCTGAGATCCACCAGAAGCTGTCGGGGAATGCCCAGCCGTCGACTAACGATGCGAGCGATGTCGACAGCGTCATTGCCGATGGCCTCCACCGCGCTGATCACCTGGAGGACCGCCGACATCGCCTCGGCCTCACGGGGGTGGCGAACGGCGACAATTGCCAGCGAGCGCATCTCGTGGACCAGCTCGGTGAACTCTTGCTCAAGTTCGTCGACTTCGTCGGCCATATCGGTGTCATCGAAAAACAGCGATGCATAGGCCAGGTCCACCATCAACTCGCTGGTGTCCTTGGCCTCGGACAACATTTCCCGAAGATTGCGTTCCATCAGTGTCTCATCCTTCTACAAACCTCACCGGTAAACACTTCTAGGCCACTCCCCACAGCATCAGAGCCACTATCAAGGTGGCCGAACCGACCAAATCCAAGCTGGCGCTCACCATTGGAATGCCATGGTTGTCGGGATCAAGCCCGAACCGCACGACGACCAATGTTCCGTAATAGGCCACCACACAAACAAAGGTCGTGGCCAGTAGGCCGCCGGTCAGCGCCGAGCCAACCAAGGCAAACAACCCGGGGGACGTGCGCCCCAGAGCCAAGCCGAGGGTGCCCGCCAACACCGCTAGCAACGTAAAGATCGGTAGCGCCAACCCATAGGTGATGCGAATGTCATCGCGGGCGTCGCCGGTGGGAATAGGCGAGCGTTCGATAAGACCAAGATGCACCTTGGTAGCCAACCGATTGGCCAGGATCCCGCCAAGGGCACCACCGACGGCCAGGTATCCGGGCAGCAGGACGATCAGAACCGAATACGTCAAGAAACGGTCAATCGAGCGTTCCAAGACTGTGCCGGCGAACAAGCTGAGCGTCCCGGCGGCCACCAGTATCGGAACCGACTCTCGGACAATGCTTCGAGCCAAGGCCAGCGCCGAACGAAACACCACGACCGACGCCACCACAACACCGATGACCAACGCCAGAGCCAGGGCTCTTGTAAACCAACCCCGGGCAATCAACGCTGCGGTCAACACAATGGCAGGCAAGGTGACAAAGTCACCTGACGCCGACACCAAGGGGGCGGTCACATTGTCGAGATCCCAACCGAATCGGGCCGAGGCCACAGCCAACCCCAAGGTGATGGCCAGCACTACCACCGAAGCAAGAAACCCTCCAAGAACTGAAACAACCACAAAGTCCGCCAGGCCGATGACATCAATACTCCTGGACGAAAGAGACAACGCCACGATCTCGGCCACGACGGCGATAAGGACTGCCGTCACCAGCGAAGAAAGCATCGCCCCGATGATGTTCTGGCCAAGCAACGAGTCAGGTCGGCGTTTCCATTCCAACGTGCCGACTCGAATGGCGGTGGACAAACGACCGCCAAGGGGGCCGAAGACATTGCCTCGCATCCCGATGGCGGCGGGGATGAACAACAACAGGCCCGGATACTGCTCCAACGTGTCGGTGAACGCAGCCAGTGTCAGCCCGGTGATGAGACTCGTCGTAGCCGAAAACGCCAAGGCCCCAAGGCTCTGACCGGCGTCACCGACAGCCGGTCCAAGCAGGCCTCCCAGGGGTCGCCACGCCCGACGAGGAGCCGACAGAATGCTACGACCCCGGGCCAGCGCCTCGCGTCGGTCAAAGTCGGATCGGCTCAACCCCAGGTTGCGGCGGCCTCGGCTGAGGGCATCGCGCCACATGCCGAGGCTATGTCGAAGGCGCTGGGACACGCCCAAACCCTACTGGGGCGCCACCAGCTCGCGATAGCATCGAATACCGTGTTCGGCCAACGGCGTGCTCATCCCTCCCACCCTCGACGACAGATGTTCGGCATCGCCGCGGTCAAGATTGTAATGACCACACTCTTGGCTCTTCTGGCGGTCGGATGTTCATCCGACGGCAGGGAACTAACCCAACCCGAGGACTGGCAAACCACGACTACTCGACCGGCTCCCCCGACATCTGCTCCAGCAGAGGAAGTGAGCACCTCCGGTGTGCTGCTTTCAAGTCCACAGTTCCAGGCCGGTGCCGATATTCCCGCCGAGTCGACCTGTGCTGGCTCCAATGTCTTCCCGACGCTTGAGTGGTCAACGGTTCCAGCCGGAACATCCGAAGTGGCATTGACATTAGCGGACCAGACAAACAGCGAAGAGCCCGTTCTGATCTGGCTAATGGCGGGCATTGATCCGAATCGAGGATCGGTCGAAGCCGGTGTCCTGCCCAACGGTGCCATCGAGACTCTGAACGACTACGGCAACCCTGGTTACGGGACGCCGTGCCTGGAAGAGCTCGCAGGTCAACGGGACCTCCAGTTCCGTCTCTACATTCTCGACGCTCCGTCAGGCATCCAATCCGGAGACCCGGGCAATACGTCGTGGGACACATTGCGATCCTCGGCCGCCGAGTCGGCAAGTCTGCTGGCCCGAATCACCGGTCAAGGCTGACGGCGAAGTCGGTGGTAGACAATCCCGAGTCAGTTCCGGTTCAACCGGCCGCCACCGTCATGATCGTTGACGATCGCCCTGAACTACAGGTGCTGATGGTCCGACGAGCCGCCCGCTTGGCTTTTGCCGCCGACAGTTGGGTCTTTCCCGGAGGTCGAGTTGACCCCGAGGACCTGCCGGGCGATATCTCCGACCTCTGCCACGGCTTGTCCGACCTGGAGGCATCAAACATTCTTCAGGTTAATGGGGGTGGGCTCGCCTGGTGGATGGCGGTCAGCCGCGAGACCTATGAGGAGACCGGCCTGGTTCTGGCCCGGGCCGCCGACCGCCCGGTCGACAACCCTTCTGGCCACGAGTCGGAAACCTACCCCGACCTCCTCCGACGACGTGGTCTGGTAGTCGATGCTCCAGCCATTCAGGAAGTGGCGCGGTTCGTTACTCCAGTCGGCCCACCTCGTCGATATGACGCCCGGTTCTTTGTCACCCATCTGGACGCGACCGAGTCGACGGACCAGAGTTCGCGACTCCAGGCGATCATGGAAGAGGTTGACGGCGAAGTCACCGACTGCAGGTGGTTCAAGCCAGGCGACGCCCTCGACCAATGGCGGACCGGAGCTTTGCAGATGATGTCACCAACAGTACGCATGTTGGCCTGCCTCGAACGGCACAGCTCCGCCCAGGCGGTAATGGAGCAAGCCCGACTTCGTCTTCCCTACCAGCGGGTTCGAGTGGAAGATCCACACGGGGCGTACCGCGTTCTACTACCAGGCGAAGAGGGATACGAGACCGCCGAACTGGAAGTGGAATCCGGCTGGGTCCGTCTTTGGGGCGGCCAGCGATGACGGCAACGTTCGACCACCTGGCATTGGCGGGGCGACGAGCCTGGGACAACGTCATTCGCTACTGCTTTGACCTGGGTGCCACGTGGCTCGGAGGCCCAACGGAGCCTCCTGAAGACTTCTATTTTTGCCACGTCGGCTTAGCCGGTGGCGCCAAGCTGGAGTTCCTTGAGCCGCTGCCGGGACCGGGTTCGGAATTTCTTCGCCGATTCCTTCATCGCAACGGACCGGGGCCGCACCACTTCACCTTCAAGGTGCCAGACCTCGACGTCGCCATTGCCGATGTCTCGGCTGCGGGCTATGACGTGACCGGTGTTCGTCGAGATAATCCGGAATGGCAGGAAGCGTTTCTCCACCCCAAGCAGAGCCACGGCATCGTCATCCAGTTGGCTCAACCCAGTTCGGATTCCGATGACTGGCCACCCGGCACTCTTCTACCGCCCAGCCGCCAGAACTCCGTACCGGAGTTGACGATGATCAAGCATTTGGTGGCTGATCTCCCGGCGGCTGTCGAGCTGTTCACCGGACCGCTACACATGACCACCGTTGATGAAGGTGATGGGCCGGAGGGGACGTACGTCGAGCTTCAGCAGGGTCCATGGCGGGTCAAGCTGATCGCTCCGACACCGGGACCGGCGGCCCAATGGCTGGCTAATCGGCCTGGCCGGCTTTTGCAGCTTCAACTGGCCGTGGACAAACCGGCTCTCGTTCCCGACCTGCTGCCGATGGAGAACTACGACAATACGTTTGTGCTCTCCCCTGAGGACAATCAGGGCATGCGAGTTCTCATAACCGGTCGGAAGTAGCGGATCCAAGCAATCCTTAACTAGTTACTTAAATTGCTACCTACCGGTGTTAGGTGACTACATTTCAAATCATGCCCTCCTCTAGCCATAAGGCCGCTGATTCCAAAAAAGACGCTCCATGGCTCGACGAAGAGGAAATGAAGATCTGGTTGGCTTTCCTCGAGGCCTCAGGTCGGGTGCTCGGCCACATCGACCAGTCGATCAAGAACCGCTCCGGCCTCAGCCACGAGGATTATGAGGTTCTGGCTCACTTGAGCGGAGCCGACGGTCACCGACTACGGATGACAGAACTCTCACGCCGTATGATCCACTCCCAGAGCCGCCTTACCCAGCGAATCAACCGTATGGCAAAGCGCGGACTGGTAACCCGGGAGAAGGTCGAAGACGACGGCCGGGGCACCTACGCTGCACTCACCGACGAGGGGTGGGAGATCATGAAGCAACTGGCGCCGGTTCATGTGGCCGACGTCCGGTCCCGCCTCATCGATCTGATCGAAGAGGACGAACGCCCGGTGATCGCCACAGTGCTCCAGCGAGTGGCCGAGTTCTCCCGAGACGGGGCATGGCAGGGGCGGGTGACGTCTAGCCGTGCCGCACCACGGCCCTGATCGTCAAACAAACGGTCACCGAAAATCACGGCTAGCCGGTACTCGCCCGACGTCCAACGGCTCAAGTCTTTCCGCCACAATGTTCACCGCCGCAGCCTGACGTTCCAGCCTCCCTTTAACCAGTAAAGCCGGAGCATCACGGGCCGCTCGGCGATAACGAGTCCAACACCCCACCGAAACCACCACATTGATCAAACCAGTCTCGTCCTCCAAACCCATGAACGTGGTACCCGACGCCGTGGCCGGACGCTGGCGATGCGTCACCACTCCCCCGACGACAACCTTCTCACCGTGGTCAATCCCGGTCAGGTCACAGGCCATCGTGACCCCCCTGTCTTCCAGGTCCTTGCGGAGAAAGCGTGTCGGGTGACTCGCCGCCACCCCGGTGGCCCACAAATCGGCCAATGCCTCCTCGTGATCACTCATCCCCGGTAGCTGGGGGGCCACCACTCCGGTCACAATTCCTTCCAGACGACCATCCCCGCTCCCGGCTACCGCTCCGGCTTCCCACAAAGCCCGGCGGCGATCAAGCCCGGTAATGCCCCCGCCGCTGGCCTTACTCTCGATAGGCCGACTTTCATTGGCCTCACCCACCAAACCTTCGAACGCACCGGCAGTGGCCAATGACTCCAGCGCCTTGGCCCCAACCGACGCCCGACGGGCAACATCTTCAATCGAGCGGTACAGCCCCTGAGCCCGGGCGGAGGCAATCCGCCCCGCCACCTCGTCACCGACATGACGCACCGAGCTCAAGCCCAACCGCACTGCCCAGCCGTGATCACGCCGCTGAGCCAAGATGTCGGTGGCAGCGGCCTCGGTCTCAGATGCGGTAACCGTCCCTCCGGCCACGATCACGGTTGGTGGATCGGTACCGGGCAGCAATGGCTGCAAGGTGGCCTCAGCCTCAGAGGTGTTTACACAGGGGCCATAGGTGGGGACACCATGTCGTTGGGCGTCTTGGGTGAGCGAGTGGGGTGAATAAAATCCCATTGGTTGGGCTCGAAGCAGTCCGGCACAGAACGCGGCCGGATAGTGAAGCTTTAACCATGACGAGGAATACACCAGGTAGGCAAAGCTGATGGAGTGGCTCTCCGGGAATCCGTAGTTAGCAAATGCCGCCAACTTGTTCCAGATCTGCTCGATGGCATCGGCCGTAACCCCTTTGTCCAATGCCCCGGCCACAAACCGCTCCCGAAGTTGTTTCATACGATCCTGGGACCGCTTCGCCCCCAGTGCCTGACGCAATTCGTCGGCATCACCGGCGGAGAATCCAGCGACGTCGATGGCTATCTGCATCAGCTGCTCTTGAAACAAAGGAATGCCCAGCGTCTTCTCTAACGCGTCCTTGGCCAGCGGGTGGATATAGGTGATCGGCTCCTCGCCGTTGCGCCGGCGGATGTAAGGGTGAACAGATCCGCCCTGAATAGGTCCGGGCCGGATTAAGGCTACCTCAACCACTAGGTCGTAGAAATTGCGAGGCTTGAGCCGGGGCAAGGTTCCCATCTGTGCCCGGGACTCCACTTGGAACACGCCGATGGAATCGGCTCGACACAACATCCGGTAGACGGCGTCATCCTGTTCCAGGGCGGCCAGGTCGACTTCCACCCCGTGATTCTCAGCCACCAGGTCGATGGTGTAGTGCAAGGCCGACAACATACCCAGGCCCAACAAATCGAACTTCACCAAACCAGCGGCGGCACAATCGTCTTTGTCCCATTGAAGTACCGTGCGGTCCTTCATCCGCGCCCGCTCCACCGGACACACCTCTATGACCGGCCGATCACACATAACCATGCCCCCGGAGTGAATACCCAGATGCCGAGGCAACGTCTCAAATTCTGAAGCCAGTTCAGCCACAGCCACCGGAACCTCATCTGCCTCCGGCCGCCCGACAGAACTCTGTGCCAACAATTCTGAACCGCCCCACCGGTGAAGAGTTTTGGCAAACCGGTCCTGCTGCCCGGGAGCGTAACCGAGGGCTCTGGCCGCGTCCCGCACCGCTGAACGAGACCGATAGCTGATCACGTTTGCCACCTGAGCAGCGTGCCGTCGACCGTGGCGGTCATACACGTACTGGATGGCCTCCTCCCTACGGTCGGACTCGATATCGAGATCAATGTCCGGTGGGCCGTCCCGTTCGGGTGACAGGAACCGCTCGAACAACAAACCCAACTTGACGGCGTCGGCCTTGGTCACCCCCAGCACGTAACAAACAGCCGAGTTGGCGGCCGAACCTCGACCCTGGCACAAGATGTTGTTCCGGTTGCAGAACTCGACGATGTCCCAAACCACCAGAAAGTAGCCGGCAAAACCGAGATGCTCAATGAGGTCGAGTTCTTTGTCGAGTTGGGCCCAGGCCTTGCCGGTCAAAGGATCGCTGGAGGTTCGATGGCCGTAACGCCGCAACCCACTTTCCTCCACCAAATGCCGTAGATACGCCATCTCCGACAACCCATCGGGGCAGGGAAAGGGCGGCAGCTCCGGGGCCATAAGCGCCAGATCGAAGGCACAGTCCAAACCCAACTCGGCCGCCCGCTCGACCACACCCGGATAACGGGCGAATCTTCGAGCTTGTTCATCCCCCGACCGCAAATGAGCAGTGGACGCCGACGGCAACCAGCCCTCCAGGTCATCTAAGGATCGTCGCGCCCGAACCGCGGCCAAAGCCGATGCCAGACGACGGCGGGCCGGAGTGGCGTAGTGGACGTTGTTGCTGGCCACCACGTCTAGCCCGACGTCAACCGCCAACTTTGCCAGAACGTCATTGCGGACACTGTCGGTCGGACTGCCATGGTCCCACAGTTCGACCGCGACGTTTGCTCGACCGAACCGTTCGACCAGGCGGTTCAAAGCATCAGCGGCGGCCGCCGGACCCTGTTGCTCCAGAGCTCTGGGAACCACACCTTTTCGGCACCCGGTTAGCACCAACCAATGACTGAGCTCACGGTCGGTCACCCACCGGTCGAGATCGGCCATGGCCATGCGCGGCGCCCCCTTCTCCCCTGCTAGCTGGGCTTCGCTGATCACCCGGGCTAACGCTGCGTAGCCTTCCGGATCTCTGGCCAGGACCAGCAGATGGGTGCCGTCAGGGTCGGGCTGGCCTGGGCGTACATCCAACTTGTCAATGGTGAGTTCCGCTCCGAAAACAGTTGGCAGACCCACGGCTCGGGCTGCTTCGGAGAACCGAACAATCCCGTAGAACCCGTTGTGGTCGGTCAAGGCCAAGGCTTTTAGATCGAGACGGGCTGCTTCTTCGGCCAACTCCTCGGGCTGGGATGCCCCGTCCAGAAAGCTGAAGGTGGAGTGACAATGCAATTCGGCGTACGGCACCTGCGACGGGCGCCGAGATAGTTGCGGTGCCCGGTATGGAGTCCGGTAGTAGCCCCAGGCCGGGCTGTCGCCTCCATTGGCCCCAGAGCCGTACACAGCGGCCTCAGGGGCCTGCTTCAGCTCCCTACCGCCACCTCTGGCCGCCTCATTGTCGCTGGGCACGGGAGTGCCCTGTGAACGGTCGGAGAGCGTTTGCTCGAGCTTCCGCCAAGGGACCGGCGGATTCTGAAATCCCATACATCCGAGAGTACCGATCACGATTCACAAAAGCGAACATGTGTTCGTTGAATGGGGGG
>CALKZY010000002.1 GCA_938002965.1 uncultured Acidimicrobiales bacterium
CGATCAGCATCTCCCCGCCGACGGTTCTGTCGCCTACCAAACGCTCGGCTGGGAGACCTGCGGGTTGTCCGTTGCCGGGCCACAGGCTCGGACGCTGCTCGAACGGGTCTGCGCTGTTGACGTGTCGGCCGAGGCGTTCCGGTTCATGGACTTCCGGCCGCTCGACCTCGGCCACGTGCCCACCTGGTGCGGTCGTGTCACCTTTACCGGCGACCTCGGTTACGAGTTCTGGATGCCTGCCAGCTATCAGCGGGCCGCGTTCGACCTGTTGCGGGCGGCGGGGGAGGACCTCGGGTTGCGGCTCTTTGGCCTGTCTGCGCTGAACTCGCTGCGGCTCGACAAGAGCTTTGGCAGCTGGGCACGCGAGTACCGCCCGATCTATGACCCGATCGAGGCCGGGCTCGGCCGCTTCGTGAAGTTGGACAAGGACTTCATCGGCAGGGACGCGCTCGCAGCGAAGGAAGGCCCGGAACGTCGGCTGCTGACGTGGACGGTTGAGACGGGTGATCCGGCGTTCGACGTGATCGGCGATGAGCCGGTCTGGCACGACGACGAGGTTGTCGGGTGGGTGACCTCCGGTGGTTACTCGCACCACAGCGAGGCCTCTGTCGCCATGGGCTACGTCCCGGCGGCGCTTGAGTCCGCCGGCGGAACGTTCGAAATCGAAGTCGTCGGCGTGCGGCGCCCGGCCACGCTGGTCAACGGCTGCATCTGGGATAGTCACGGCGAGCGCATGCGTAGCTGACTGGTCACGCACCCCGCCCAACGTCTTCCCCTAGCCGAGGACGGGGTGCGTTCCCTGCCCGAGCGTCGTGGCGACACTCACCCCCTACAAGCGCGTCGAGGGGTCGGTTACGTCACACGAAATTTGAAATTCTTCGCTCCGGTTTCAATTTGGGTTTCTGTTCCGGGTTTCTATGTCCTGTGCTCGACACCGACCAGGTCGAGTACCGCCGCCAAGCCACGCACGTTCGCGGTCGGCCGTCCCGGAAGAATCAGACATGGCATGCCGAGTTCGGCAGCGGCACCGTCACGGCTCGGTCGGTCTCCAACCATCAGGGTTCGTTCCGGCTCGGTGCCAAGTTCCGACAGCGCGGCAGCGAAGATGGCTGGATCCGGCTTTTGGATCCCGAGTTCGCATGACAGCGCCCAGGCCTGCACCAGCCGACCAAATCCGAACGCCTCGGCGTGGACCCGCAGGTCCACGTGAATGTCGCTAACGACACCAAGACGGATGCCCTGCGCCGCAAGCGCGGCGAGCGTCGGTTGCGAGTCCTGGTAGCACGGGTGGAAGTCGATGGTGCCGAGGAGACCGTAGAGTACGTCGGCCAGCTCCTGGTCCAGTCCGGCTCGTCGGTACAGCAGCTGCTCGGACCTGTAGTGCGCCTCGGGTGAGGTGTCTTCGATTGCCTCGGCCGCCTGGACATCGGGCAGGGTCTTGGCTTCGGTGAGCGCCTCGGTTATCTCCCTGACCGCCTGGTCATCGACGGGGCGACTGAGCACTTGAAGCGCCCGGGCAACGTGGTCTGCCGGTGGCGGGTAATCGGCCAACGTCAGCATCCAGTCGAAGATCACCGCATCGAATCTGGCCATCGACGGTGACCTTAGGTTGTTCGGCCACAGCGGCGCTGATGATTACGCGCCGAGCGCGGTACCATACTTATTGGTTCTATTGTCTGAATGGAAGGACCTGCCTGTTGGCATCGAAGAACGAGACTCCCAGCGCCGACTCGAACACTCCGACCGACGCTGTCGAGGGCGGACAGCAATCACCGCTGGACCGCAACAGCCCGATGCCACTGTGGGCCCAGCTTGAAGCCGAACTGCGCAGGCGCCTTGAAGCCGGCGAGTTTGACGAGGGGTTCTTCCCAACCGACCACGAGCTGACCCAGTCCTATGACGTCAGCCGACACACCGTGAGAGAAGCGGTGCGTCACCTGAACAAGACCGGCCTGCTCAAGCGCGAGCGGGGTCGTGGCACGGTGGTGAACCGGGCCGAGTTCGAGCAGTCCCTCGGCACGCTCTACAGCCTGTTCCAGTCGGTGGAGTCAGCGGGTGTCGAGCAGAACAGTGAGGTGCTCCAGCTCGAAGTGGTGACCGACACCGTTGCGGCGTCGCACCTGGACCTTGCCGAGGACACCCAGCTGGTGCTGCTGGCTCGGCTTCGGATGGCGGGCGGTCTCCCGCTTGCGGTCGACCGAGCGTGGTTGCCGTTTGAGATCGCCGAACCTTTGCTCGCCGTTGACTGGAGCCACACCGCGCTCTACGCGGAGCTGGCAAAGCTTGGTGGTCCGGTGCCAAACCAGGGGACAGAGCGGCTGACCCCCATCGTGCCAACTCCGTCGGATCGGGCGCTGCTCGACCTGCGCAAAGGTGACGCGGCATTCTTTCTGGAACGTCGGGGGCTTCGTGACGGCAAGCCGATCGAATGGCGAACCACGATCGTGCGCGGTGACCGGTTCCGGTTCGTGAGCGACTGGACCGCCGGTTCGCATAGCCAGCTGCGGCCGAGCGCGGCCTGAGTCTCAGCGGATGCCAGCGAGCTGGCGGCGCCGATAGTAGCCTGCGAGGAAAAGGGCGAACCACCAACGAAAGGACTTCCAATGGCAGGTAGCGGTGAGGTGTACGAACGCAAGGACGGAAAGTGGGCGTTTCGGGTTAAGGCATCGAACGGCCAAGTTGTGGCGACCGATGGAAGCCAGGGCTACAGCGACAAGGCCAGCGCCACGTCAACTCTGACCAAGCTTCTGGCTGGCGAGTACGACGGTCCGGTCAACGTCGTCGACGGCTGAGTGTTTCTCTCCCCGGACCTTCCATGGACCCGTCAGGGTCTTTCACAATGTGGAAGGTTCGGGGATGGGGCTTCCACATTCTGCAGTCACACGCTTGACCGAGTGCTGCAAGAGCCGTACATTTGGACTTTCTTCTGAGAGACGTTCGCGCCTTTTCCCGGCCGCATAACGCATCGGAACTACGAGGGAGTGGCCAATGACGCGGATGGGTTTTCTGCTCGACAGCGACAACTGCATCGGGTGTCACGCATGCACTGTCGCCTGTAAGAGCGAGCACGACGTTCCGCTCGGCGTGAATCGAACGTGGGTCAAGTACATCGAGACCGGGACCTTCCCCGATGTCGCCCGCAAGTTCAATGTCATGCGGTGCAACCAGTGCGATGACGCACCGTGCATGACCATCTGCCCAACCTCGGCGCTGTTCCGAGCGGAGAACGGCGTGGTCGACTTCCAGGACGACGATTGCATCGGCTGCAAGTCATGCATGAACGCCTGTCCGTACGACGCGCTGTACATCAACCCGGAGACCAACACCGCGCACAAGTGCAACATGTGCAATCACCGGCTTGAGGTTGGCCTTGAGCCGTCATGCCAGATCGTGTGCCCGACCGAGGCAATCAAGATCGGCGACCTCGACGACCCAACGTCGGAGATCAGCAAGATCATCGCCCGTGACGACGTTGCGGTCCGGGCCCCCGAGCAGAACACAAAGCCGAAGGTCTACTACCGGGGCGCCGACCAGGCGTCGCTCGATCCGACCAGGACCGCTATCGCCAACGACGGCATGATCTGGGCCGACACCCTCTCCGGGGACGAGGGCGGTAACCGCCACCCGACCGTTCCGGTCACCCTCGGCACAAAGCCGAGCGATGGCGACGGCATCGTCGCACGGACCGCCTACACCACGGCGCACCAGATGACCTGGAAAGAAAAGGTGTCCGGCTACCTGGTCACCAAGGCCATCGCCGCCGGTGTGATGATGGTCGCCGCGCTCCTCGTGCTGATGGGGCACGCCGACAGCCAAGCAGCGGTCGGTGTTGTGCCGCCGATGATTGCCGGGTTCTTCCTTGCCGTGACCGGCGTGCTGTTGGTCGCCGACCTCAAGCAACCAGGGCGGTTCCACTACCTGCTGACCAAGGGCAACTGGTCGTCGTGGCTGGTGAAGGGCGCATACATACTTATGGCGTTCGCCGTGGTGTGTGGCCTGTGGTGGATCGGTGGCCTCGCCGGTTCCGGCGGTCTCCTGAAGATTCTCGCCGTTCCCGCCGCGCTGACCGCGGCCGGAACCGCTGGCTACACGGCGTTCCTGTTCGGGCAGTGTGAGGGTCGAGATTTGTGGCAGACCCCGCTCCTGCTCCCGGTCCTGCTCGCCCAGGCGGTAACGGCCGGTGGTGCCACCTTCGCCATCCTCGAAGTCTTTATGGACGTCCCAGAGCCGATCGCCATCTGCTGGGTACTGCTTGGCGGCGTTGTCGCAACCGGCGCACTCATCGCCATGGAACTCACCTCCAAGGGCAGCCGTCACGTTGAACTCGCCGTGCATGAGATGACACACGGCCGGTACGCAACTCAGTTCTGGGTCGGCGGCATCGGTCTTGGCGTGGTGGTTCCGGCCATCCTGTTGATCATCACGCTCGCCACGGGCGCCCATGCCGGTGTCGCTGCGGTCGCCGGTGTGCTCGCACTTGTCGGACTCTTCGCCTACGAGGACAGCTTCGTCCGCGCCGGCCAGTCCGTCCCGCTCTCGTAGCCCGATTCCGTCCTCCTCCAGCACGCTCCCCACGATCGAAGAAACCGAGAATCATGACCGAACTTCGGAACTACCCGCCACACGACAAATGGCACGACTGGCGGGAACTGGACGCCAAGGCGTGGCCGGAGCGCAAGGAACGCAAGTACACCATCGTCCCAACCACCTGCTTCAACTGCGAAGCGGGCTGTGGCCTGGTCGCCTACTTCGACCAGGAGACCGACGAGATCACCAAGATCGAGGGCAACCCGGAGCATCCGGCCAGCCGCGGTCGCAACTGTGCAAAGGGTCCGGCCACCCTCAATCAGGTCTATGACCCCGAGCGAATCCTCTACCCGATGCGCCGGGTTGGTGAGCGCGGTTCGGGCCAGTGGGAACGCATCAGCTGGGACACCGCGCTGGAGGAGATCGGCGGTCGAATTCGTACCGCCATCCAAGAGGATCGCCACAACGAGATCATGTACCACGTCGGTCGACCCGGAGAAGACGGGTACACCGATCGGGTATTGAAGGCATGGGGCGTTGACGGTCACAACTCCCACACCAACATCTGCTCGTCCAACGCTCGTATCGGCTACCAGTCGTGGATGGGACACGACCGTCCTTCATCAGACTTTGCCAACGCCAAAGTCATCATGCTGATCTCGGCTCACCTTGAGTCCGGGCACTACTTCAACCCGCACGCCCAGCGAATCATGGAGGCTCAGGCAAACGGGGCCAAGATCATCGCCGTTGACACCAGGCTGTCCAATACCGGAGCCAAAGCCGACTATTGGCTCTCCACCTGGCCCGGAACCGAGCCGTTCCTGTGTTTGGCCATCGCCCGCCAGCTCATCGAAGATGAGACCTGGAACGCCGAGTTCATGGAGCGGTGGACCAACTGGCAAACCTACCTGGAAAACAAGCGCCCCGACCTGCCGGTCGAATTCGCTTCGGTCCGCACCGCCTTGTTGGACGAGTACGCCGAGTACACGATGGAAGCGGCCGAGCAAAAGACCGGGGTTGAAGCCTCAGTTATTGCTGAGATCGCCGACATCATTGGCCGTCACCCGACCCAGTTCGCCTCTCACAACTGGCGTTCAGCCGGTGCCGGCAACTTTGGTGGCTGGCAGGTAGCTCGATGCCTGTTCTTCCTGAATGTGCTAACTGGCTCGGTAGCCACCAAGGGCGGCACTGCCGGAAACGGCATGAACAAATTCAAGTCTCCGGCCCCCCTCGGCGCTCCAAACATCACCAAGTGGAACCACTTGGAGTGGCCGAAGGAATTCCCGCTTTCGTACCACGAGATGTCAATCCTGCTGCCGCACTTCCTCAAGGAAGGTCGAGGCAAACTGGATGTCTATTTCTCCCGGGTCTACAACCCGATCTGGACCAACCCCGATGGCTTCACCTGGCTGGAAGCCCTGACCGATGAGTCCATGGTCAATTGCCATGTGGCCCTCACGCCGACGTGGTCGGAGACGTCCTGGTTCGCCGATTACGTGCTTCCGATGGGTGTTTCGGCTGAACGCCATGATGTTCACAGCTACGAAACTCACGCTGGCCGCTGGATTGGATTCCGCCAATCGGTGTTCCGTCGCTATGCCGAAATCAAGGCCGCTCGCAAGGGTGAGAAGCTTGACCCCGAAACCCGCAGCCATGAGCACAACCCTGGCGAGGTGTGGGAAGAGAACGAATTTTGGATCGACCTGTCGTGGCGGATCGACCCCGATGGTTCGCTTGGCATTCGCAAGTGGTTTGAATCTCCCGAGCGGCCGGGCAAGCCGATTTCGATTGACGAGTACTACGCCAAGATGTTCTCCGAGAAGATTCCTGGTCTCACCGATGCTGCGGCCGCCGTTGGTCAGACACCGCTTGAATACATGCGAGATCGTTCGGCCTTTGGCGTCCCCACCGACCCGTACGAGCCCTATGAGAAGGTCGTCGATTCCGAGAGCCTGGATGGCTGCATCCAAGATGACAGCGGCGTGTATCGCAAGCCGGGAACCCCGGGAACCTGGGATGGCGACATGTCCACCTTGGACGACCTCACGCTGTCTCCGTTGGGCGACGGTTCACCGGCTGTCGAAGTGGGCGGCGAGGCTCGCGAAGGCTTCCCGACACCGTCGAAGAAGCTTGAGCTGTACTCAGAGACACTGGCCGAATGGGGCTGGCCTGAATATGCCACACCGAAGTGGATTCCTTCCCACGTCCATTGGGAAGACATCGACATGGCAGGCAACGAGCGCATCTTGTTGCCGACGTTCCGCATCCCTACTCTCATTCATACCCGCTCGGCCAACTCCAAGTGGCTGAACGAAATCAGTCACCGCCACCCGTTGTGGATTCATCCAGAGGATGCTGAGAAGCTGGGTATCGAGGTAAACGGGCTAATCCGGGTGTCCACCCGCATCGGTCACTTCGTGATCGGCTCGTGGCGAACTGAGGGTATTCGGCCCGGGGTAGTTGCAGCGTCGCATCACATGGGGCGTTGGCGTCTTGACGAGGACAAAGCTCGCTCCTGGGGTGCAGGCAAGTTTGAGATCGCCAACGATGGCACCACATGGAAGCTCAAGCGAGATCACGGCAACGAGCCGTACGAGTCCGAGGATTCTGACACCGGTCGTATCTGGTGGACCGACACCGGGGTGCATCAGAACGCCACGTTCTGTGTTCAGCCCGACCCGATTTCCGGCATGCAGTGTTGGCATCAACGGGTCACGGTTGGCCCAGCTGAGTCTGGTGACAACTACGGCGATGTGGTAGTCGACACCGACAAGGCCCGCGAGGCTTATCTGGAGTGGATGTCGAAGACTCGACCACCTTCCAACGGCCTGCGACGCCCGCTGTGGTATGCCCGGCCCCTCAAGCCCTCGCCGTCGGCCTATCGGGCTGACTAAAGCCAGGGCGGTGCACAAGCACCGCTAGTGCAACAACTATCTAGAGTCGATTTCCGAGACCGCTAGCGGCTATCGCCGTTAGCGGTCTTGTTTGTTGTTTCTATGCGTAGCGACGATATTCATGTTGGTATTTGAACATGGTTACCGGTCGGTACTAGGGTTATCGCTGGCGTGTGGCATTCGTTGGGCAAGACCCCGAGTGGCAGTTTGGCTGTTTCGGGGGAAGGCTTGGCGAGCTAAAAGACAGTCCTAGCAACAGCACATCAACACATTGGAGTGAACAACCTATGAGTTCGTCCCAGCACAACGCTGCGGCCCGGCGGTCGGGGTATCCCAGACGCAGCTGGATCGCAGCGGTTCTTGGCGCTATGGCGCTAATGGCAACTATTTTGGTTGCCCCGTCGGCCGCTCACGAAAGTAACAATGACGGTCACATTCCCGCAAATACGAACTACGGCTTCGAGGTAATCGGTCGCGACACCCTGGAAGGAATCCAGGACGGCAAATACACCGATGTCTGGTCCCTGAACGGCTTCGCGTACATCGGAACCTTCCAGGACCCCGAGTGCACGACCTCCGGTGTGTTCATCGTCGACATGGCTCAGGCCATCGAGAATTACCCGGATATCGCAGGTGCCACAGTTGCCGAAATCAAGTCGCCACCTGATACCCGGGTTAACGACGTGAAGGCCATCACCATTGGCGACCGAGATGTTCTCATCACCACCGAGGAGCCATGCGGCGCTGGAACCAACGGTGGCGCTGTCTCGGACTTCAATATCAACAAGCCCTGCCCTCTCACCGAGAACGAGGACGGAGTTGAGGTTGAGAAGGACTGCAACCGTGCTAACGACAACGGCCGCAAGGGCGACATTGGTCGTCGTGACCCCGGTGCAGGCGACAAGGACGGCCGCGGCGGCATCTCGTTGTGGGATGTAACTAATCCTGCCAAGCCGACACCGCTGGCTAAGAGCTTCCTGTACTTCGGTGGTGTGCACAACACCTACCCGTGGACCAGCGCCGATGGCAGCACCTACCTCATAGGTACCGCCGACACGTTTGACTTCTTCGACACCTTCTTTGTGGACATTAGCAATCCCAAGAAGCCTGAGTTCCTTGGCATCACTGGCGCTCTCGACTGGTTCGCTGAAGGCGCTTTCGCCGACGGCCAGTTCGAGACTGGCAACTCTGCCGGTGGCTTCAACCACGATGTTTGGGTCAACAACATTGACGGCCGCGACATAGCCGTTGTTCCGTATTGGGACTTTGGTCAGGTGACGCTGGACGTAACCGATCCGACCAATCCGATCTTCCTCGGCGACTCCACGTTCCCGGAAACCGATCCTCTGGGTCGCCCCTATGAGGGCAACGCCCACGCGGCGACCTTCGGTGCCGGCGGCGACATTATCGTCGGCGGTGACGAGGACTTCGACCCGGCCGGTCTGGCTGTGAGCTTCAACGGCGAGAACTACGCCGCCGGCGGAGCGAACTTCGGTGCGTCGGCTAACGACGGGTTTGCCGGAGATGTCATCTGGACGGGCGGTGAAGGTTGCAGCACAGCTGAGGTTCCGGCCGCAACCGCCGATGGCCAGATTGCTCTCATGCAGCGAGGAAGTTGCGAATTCTCGACAAAGGCATTCAGCGCCCAAGAGCAGGGATACGACGGCTACATCGTGGCCAACGATGCCGCTAGAGGCGATGCCATCTTGACTATGGCGCCGGGAGCGACCGCTGACGACGTCACCATTCCTGGTGTCTTTGTCGGCTTCGGCACCGGTGAGATCATGAAAGAAGGCGGCTCTGCCGATGAGGCCGGCTTCCTTGACTTCGACGGCTGGGGTTACCTCCGCGTGATGAACAACACCGGTGGCGACGTTACTGTCCCTGACCAGTTCCCTGGACCGACACCGACCACCACCATCGGTCAGCTTGGTGAAATCGGCTACTACGCTCCGGCTGAAACGCTAGAAGCCGGACTCGGTGGCGAAAACTTCACCGAGTTTGGTGACCTCACCATGCACAACGTCGAGCCCGACCCGACCACTCAGGACATCGAGCCGATGTTTACTCAGGGTCCACGATTCTTCGTGTCCTGGTATTCGCTTGGTATGCGGGCCATCGAGTATCGCCCCGGTCACTTCCACGACAACTCACGTGGTGAGGGCAGCTACTCATGGAACGTGCACGAGGTCGGTCGCTTCATTGCTGAGGACGGCTCCAACTTCTGGGGCGTTCACGTCGACACCGTCAACATTGACGGCGAAGACCAGCAGATCATCCTCGGATCCGACCGCAACACCGGTCTGTGGATCTTCACCTTCGGGTGTGACGAGGAAGTCGAAGGACCGTTCTACTGCGACGATTCCAACGACTAGCAGCTGGTCAGCACTCGCCTGAGTGCCGATAGTTCCTAGAACGAACGGTGTTGATGGCCGGGAGCTTGACTCCCGGCCATCAGCCGTTTTGGTGTTCGGTAGCCGCTAGCCTTTGGGACGATGTCTCCCGAGTCGTCCAGCCCCAATCAAGATCACAAAGCAGCGTTCGTTAGCTTCATGATGGAGGCCGAGGTTCTTCGATTCGGCTCGTTTGTGACAAAGAGCGGTCGGCAAACCCCGTACTTCATCAACACCGGGCTGTATCGCACCGGCAGCCAGATCGGCCGCCTCGGACGCTTCTACGCCAACGCCATCCGGGACAACATCGGGACCGAGTTCGACGTCCTGTTCGGCCCGGCCTATAAAGGCATTCCCCTGGCGGTCACCACCGCGGCCGCCTTGGCCGCTGATGGGGTTGACGTGGCCTACTGCTTCAATCGTAAGGAAGCCAAAGATCACGGCGAAGGTGGTGTACTGGTGGGCCACGAGTTGACTGACGGTGATCGGGTTGTGATCATCGAAGACATCACCACCGCCGGTACTGCGGTTCGCCAGGTCGTCCCGGTACTACAAGCTGCGGCCGACGTTGAGGTGGTGGCCATGGTGGTTTCGGTTGATCGCCGAGAGCGCGGACCGGAACAGCAAGACACAGCGGCCCAGTCAGCGCTTCAATCGTTGGCCGAGGAGTTTGACATGGCCACCTTCGCCATCGTCGACGTGCACGACATCATGGGCCACGGGGGCCTCGACGAAGCGCAACTGGCAGCGATGCAGGAGTACCTGGACCGCTACGGCGTTGACTAGGTCCGCTGGAGGCCGGTGAAGAACACCCCGACCCTGGGGCGTTGACCATTAAGCCGGGGTAATTCGCCGAGGTGTTGCCGGAACGCCACCAGTCCGGCCATTCCGGCGGTCGCGGTGGCTGTCGCGGCAATGCCGGTAACTGAGGTAGCGGCGGCGTGGGTGTCGACCACGGTGGCTTCGGGGGCTACGATAGGGTGGCCGCCGCTGCGGTGGGTCTCGGCCAGGAGCGGCAACCAGTCGTAGGTGACGTCGTCGAGGATGCCGTCGGCCGCGCTTTGGGGGTCATCCCATGGCCACATGTAGCTCTCAGAGTTGGTGGCGGCGCTGGCGAAATCGAAGTCCGGGGACATCAGGTCCCAGGCGCGTGCCAGCGGAGCGCACCCCTCGGCCTGTACCGGAAACAGCTTGGCCTCGGGTAGAGCCCGCGAGGTGGCAGTGGCCAACGCTCCGCCGCCCACCTGGATGAAAATGGCGTCGAGACCGCCACCAACACGCTCAGCGATCTGGTCGGCCATCTCCCAGCCCAGCGTGCGACCGCCGTCAAAGGTCGATGGTGTGTCGGTGCCTTGCACACTGAACGGTTGAGCGCCGTCAGCCGCCGCTTCGGAGAACCGTAAATAGGCCGGATCGCCGGCTTCTCCTTCAATCCGAGGGCATCGGTGCAGATCGGCTCCGAGGTCTTCGAGACGGGCTACCACTGTTTGATCGGCCCACTCGGGAACAAAGACCAACAGGTGTCGCTTCATGGCGGCAGCCACGATTCCTGCCGCCATGGCTGCATTCCCACAGCTGGCTATGGCCAGCGGTGGGGGAGTACTGGCGGCGGCCGACTCGGTTGCCGACAACACGCTCTCGATCGCCATGTGAATGGCCACGCCGAAGAGATGGCGTGATTTGTGCGACCCGCTGACGTTGCCGGTGTCGTTCTTGATCCACAGATCGACCCCGACGTCGAGGACGGCTGCCAAGTCGGAGCCGTCAACGACCGGCGTCCGGGCGAACCCATGGCCGTCCACGTCGGCTACTGCGGAATCCAGCGTCGACACAATGTCGACGAACTGTTGGTCGCTCAGGTGACCATCGGTTACCGCTTCATAGGAGTCCAGACGCTTGCGATACCGCAGGAACGGATTCGCCTCATCCATGGGAGGCGCCGGTGGCGGTGTTGAACTCCTCGATCATCTCATCCCAGCGGGCAACGAGAGGTCGGAGTCCGTTCCACCACTCCTGGTCCCGGCGACGCTCGAAGTCGGGGATGGAAACGCCCTGCTGCTCCACCCAAGTGAAGTAGCCGAGGTTGAACACTCGATCCCGCTCAACCGGAGTCATCTCCATCGAATGCACGGTTTCGGTGTTGGCTGCCTCGACAGCAGTCAGGTGTTGGTCGAAGATGTGTCGAGCGTTGTCTTCATCGAAGCCTCCGGCGAAGTGTGACGACATGACCTTCTCCCGCTCCGAGTTGTATAGCTCGGAACCATCAGTGGCAACTGAGACAATGACATCATCAGGGCCCAGATCCCACTTCTTGGCCGCAGCGATGGCGGCCAGCGTGTTGCAGATGGACGAGTAGCCCATGTCGACCAGCATTGGGATTAGCGCCTCACTGATGCCACGTTCGGCCAGGACTCGTTTGCCTGCCGGGGTGTTGAACAACACGTCGAGCTGGTCGGTGGACTGATCGCTTACCGCCACCACCAGGTCGGTGTTGGTAACGTTGTGGATCAACGGGACGTGCTTGTCACCAATGCCTTGAATGTTGTGGTCGCCGAACCCGTTGTACAGCATGGTCGGAACCTGTAGAGCTTCGACGGCGACAATGCGGGCACCGTGAGCGTCCTTCAGGTAATCGCCGGCCCCAAGGGTTCCCGACGACCCAGAAGCCGACACGTAGGCCGCCAGATTGCCTGGCTTATGGGCGGTGACATGTTTGTAGACCGTCTCTAAGGCCGGTCCGGTGACAGCATAGTGACCGAGGTGATTGGAGAACTCGCTGAATTGGTTCAGGATGACGTTGGTCGGGTCTTGGGCCAACCGGTTGCACTCGTCGTAGATCTCCTTGACGTTGCTCTCAGTACCGTAGGTGCGAATGACGTCGTCAGGATGATCGATCCAACGGTCGAGCCACTCGAACCGTTCCCTACTCATGCCTTCGGGAAGAACAGCTACGCCCCGGCAACCCATGATTTTCGAGATGGCTATACCGCCTCGGGCGTAGTTGCCCGTTGACGGCCAAATGGCCCGACTGCGGGTTGGGTCAAAGCGGCCGGTTACCAAGCGGGCCACAAGACAGGAGTAGGCAGCCAACACCTTGTGCGCCCGAATCATGGGAAAGCGGTTTCCGAAGGCCAACACGATTCGCGCGTCGACTCCAGTCATTTCCGACGGCAGCTCGATGTGGTCTGGCACGTCGACAAGGCCCGGGAAGTTGCCAGTCCTGGGCTCGTCGGCGTGAGCGTTGAACCAATGAACACGGAAGAGATTCCGCGGATCAGGCGCGTCTTTCTCAACAGTGGCCAGCGCCGCCTTGGTCGGCTCCGGAATAGTTGAGGGATCTCGGAGCTGGGCGAAGGTTGGCAGGACGATGTTGTTGTCCCGAAACCGGGCCACAGCATTGTCGTAGTTTTCTTGCCCGCCGGGATCGAATTCGCCGAAAACTGCCAGCTGGCTTGCCTCATCAGTGGTACCGGATGTGCTGTCGGTCATCCCGACAGACTAGGGCACGCTGCCCGATTTTGGAGGGCCTGGGGCCGGTTGACTTCTCGAACTGCTGGGTGCCAGGGTCGGGCTAACGCAGATCAGCCAGCCTGGCCCATAGCCGAGTTGCCGCTTCGGCTGCTTTGGCTTTGATTTCGTCGCCGTCGACGGTTGTCGGTGAACCGTCGGCCCAAACGATCTTGTCATCGAGCTTCACCTCGACAGGCGAGAGTTGGGTGGTGTAGGCCAGGCGCCACGGGTCCATGACCTCGTAGCTCCAGGTCACTGTGTCGTTGGCGGCTTGGGGGAAGAGCTGCCAGCCGGTCTCGAGCCAGCTCCAGGCCAGGTCTGGCCCAAGAGTCACGTCGACTTCGCGGGACTTGACGAACGCCACTCGAAACTCGTCCAACATGTCACTGCCGATGCCGTCGGTGCCGAGAGCTACCGGTTGGTCAAACCGCCACGGTCGGGAGTAACCAACGCCGTTGTTCATGTTGGATCGAGGATTGTGGACGATGGTGCCAGCCAGCCCGTGGTCATCAGGTAGATGCACGCCGTGGATCAGCAGCCACTGGTCGTTGGTGTGACCGACCAGGCGCTCCCAGTCGTCGACCTTGCCTTCGGCGACGTGTACATGGACGCCGACACCATGGCTCTCAGCCAACTCGGCAGCGGCGGCGATGGTGTCGTCACTGCAAGTGAAGGCGGCGTGAAGGCCGACCATCCCGATCCCGCCCTCGGAGAGGAACCGGTCGTTCTCGGCCAATCCGGCGGCTGCCCCTTCGGGGCCGTGGCGGTCGGTGATGCCGTAGGTGCAGTTGACCCGCAGCCCGACTTCGGCACAGGCGTCGGCGATTACTGACAACGAGCCCTCGATGGCGTTTGGCGACTCGTGGTGGTCTATGACTGCGGTACACCCAGATTCCAGAGCGGTCAACGCTGCCAGCTTGGCCGACCACTCAATGATGTCGAGATCGAGGGCCCGATCCAGGCGCCACCACACCAGTTCCAGGATCTCGCTGAAGTCCGTCGGCGTCGTCGGCGGGGCGGGCATGCCGCGGGCCAGCGCGGAATAGAAGTGGTTGTGGGCGCACACCAAACCCGGAGTTTGGTTTGCTGCTAGGTCATCTTGTCTCACGTCGAGCCTGGAATGGTCCCGGCCCAAGCGCTCGCCCGCTCCCGATTCGATTCGTTGACCATGGGCAACTCGCAGGCCCAGTCGTGACCGGCGGCTCGGCGGGCAGCGGCCACAGCACCGGCAGTTGGGACCAGGCCAATTTCGCCCACCCCTTTGATGCCGTAGGGGGAATTGGGTTCAGCTGATTCCACCAGGATGACGTCTACCGGTGGCATGTCTTTGGGGCGGATGATGTCAAGGCTGCGGAGCGTCTCGTTGGTTGGACGGCCGTCAGGGTCACACGGGAAGCCTTCGGTGAGGGCATAGCCAAGACCCATATGGACGGCGCCCTCGATTTGGCCTTCGCACAACAGGGGATTGACTGCCCGACCGACATCGTGGGCGGCCACCACCCGATCGATGTCCCCGGTGTCAGGGTCGATCACCACAAGTTGGGCGGCGTAGCCGAACGTGGAGTGAATGATGGGGTTCTCCAGGCCATCGGACAGCGAGTTAGTCCAATCGACCCGATATTCGCCTTCGTAGTCAACGCCAATCTGGCAGCCGTCGGCTAGAGCGTTGGCGCAGGCATCGGCCACCGAACCGGCGCCCATCAGGGTTCCCCGGCTGCCGGTCGTTTGGCCAGCACCGAGTTCCCGGGTCGAGTCGACGATGACGTCGATGCGCTCAGCGGGAACGCCGAGTTCTTCGGTGGCCACTTGTTGGGCAACAGTGTGGATGCCTTGGCCCATCTCGGTCCAGCAGTGGCGAACCTCAACCCGGCCGTCGTCGTTGAAACGCACGACCGCCTTGGCGATTTCTTTGAAGCCGTTACCCAGGCCGGAGTTTTTTAGCCCCAGGCCGACACCGACCGCTTTGCCTTCGGCCAAAGCCTGGTCATAGGCCGGCTTGACCGCGTCCAGACAAGCTTGGGCGCCGAGGCACCCGTCATCCATGACCTGACCCGGACCCCACACCACACCAGGTGCGATCACGTTGAGGTTGCGCATGTCCCACCCGGAGATACCGACCTTCTCGGCCAGGCGGTCCATGACACCCTCCATGGCGAACTGGGCTTGATTGGCGCCGAAACCGCGGAAGGCTCCGCATACGGAGTTGTTGGACCGCGCCGCTATCGCCTCGACGTCGATGTTGGGCACGACGTACGGGCCGCTGGCGTGCCCGGCTGCCCGCTCCAGCACCTTCATACCAACCGAGGCGTACGGGCCGGAGTCACCGATCATGCGAACTCGTAGGGCGGTCAACCGCCCCGCAGCGTCACAACCGGCCTGATACGCCATCTTGATGGGATGGCGCTTGGCGTGGATGAGAAGCGACTCCTCGCGGGTGAGCGTGCAACGAACCGGGCGTTTCAGCAGCCAGGAGGCCAATGCCGCCTGAGCCTGATTGGACATGTCTTCCTTGCCGCCGAAGGCTCCGCCGTTGGAGACTAGCTCGGTGACGATGACCGAAGGATCAACATCCAGGACCCGGGCGATGTCGTTACGATCATCCCAAATGCCCTGGCCGCCGGTGAATACCAACAGGCGATCGAATTCCGCTGCCGCTCCAGGCGTACCGGTCAAAGGAAGAGGTTCGCCGGCCGGAACCGGTAGAGCCAAGGTGGATTCCGGTTCAACAAAGGCGTGTTCTATGCGTTGGGTCTGGAACGTTTCGGTCACTACGTATTCCGAGGCTCGCAGCGCCTGGGCGGTCGATCCCCGTTGGTAGGTGGACGTGGACAACACGTTGCCGTCAAGGCCCCAAACGGCGTCCTCCTTGGAGGCCACATTGCTGACCGGGTCGACCATAGGAGCCAGAACGTCGTAGGTGACGTCGATCAAGGCGGCAGCCTCGCGGGCGACGGCAGCGCTTTCGGCCACCACCAAGGCCAGGACGTCGCCGAGGTAGGAGGTCCGGCCGCCGACGGGAATGAAGATCGGCCAATCCTTGTGAATCAGACCGCACCGGAGCTCGCCGGGAACGTCGGCCGCGGTGAAGACCCGCTCAACCCCGGAGACAGCTTCGGCGGCGCTGGTGTCGATAGCGATCACGTCGGCTCGGGCGTGTTCAGCGAGATGAAAGACGCCGTGCAACAGGCCGTCGGGGTACATGTCGTCAATAAACGGGCGACTACCGAGAGTGAGTGGCTCAGCCTCGTACTTGACACCTCTGGAGCCGACGCCCTTGGGCTGAAGGGCCACCGGAGTCTCGCCGGACGCCAACGTTTCAACCGCATCAAGGATCTTGATGTAGCCGGTACAACGGCAGAGATGGGCTCCGAGCAGTCGGGACGCATCTTCACGGGTGAGATCCGAGCCCTTCTTGTCCAGCATTGCTTTGGTTCGCATCACGATGCCCGGTGTGCAAAAGCCGCACTGAAGAGCCCCATGGGCGGCGAATGCTGTGGCCATGGCCTCGGTTTCAGCCGGTTCGAGGCCCTCCACCGTGGTGACCTCGGCGCCTTCGGCCTTGGTCATGGGTATTTGGCAGGCAACCCGGGCCTTGCCGTCGATCAGCACGGTGCAACAGCCGCACTGGCCCGAAGGAGCGCAGCCGTCCTTGGGAGAGATGATGCCGAGCTCGTTCCGCAGGGCTGCCAGCAGATGTTCATGGTCGGCCGATACCGAAACCGGACTCCCATTCAAAGAAAAGTCTGTCAATGTCACATCCGATAGGAGAGCGAAGTGTGGTGGGTGGGGCAGGCCGGAGTCATCAAGAGGGGCCATCCGCCACAGAATCATCCATAAGCTATCGGCCGTTAAAGGATCTGTAAAGCTCACCTCTAGTAGCTTCCAAGCAGATTTTTCTGCCCACACTGTTAATGATTCGGAACAATCCGGACCCTGTACAGATGCATGCGAGTGACAGCGATGATCGACCATGGAGAATCGGACGGATGGCGCACCACGCCTGAGACCCGTTCGCAGAGCGACGCCAAAGGCGACGACCGCCATAGGCGCATCGAGTCGGCGTATCGGCGCGAACACGAGCGTTTATGGCGTTCGTTGTATGCGTTCTGCGGTGATAGTGAGATAGCGTCTGACGCTGCTGCCGAGACGGTTTCCCAGGCGCTGCGCCACCAAGGTGAGCTCCGAGACCCGGCGGCATGGATGTGGCGTACCGCCTTCAAAGTGGCATCCGGCCTCCTAGCGCGACGCAATCGTCACCTTGAGTTGGTGACATCTGACGACGGCCGCTTAGCCGGCGATCTTCCGGTGGATGACTCTTCGATGGTCGAGTTCCTCGATCTGTTGAAGACGCTGTCCGATCAGCAACGGGCGATTGTAGTGCTCCGCTATGCCGGAGGTTTCACCGCCGGCGACATCGCTGAGCTACTCGACACCTCTGCGAACACCATTCGCGTGCAACTTCACCGGGCCCAGGCCCACCTACGGGAGAGGATCGATCTTCGATGACAAACGAACCACAGGGACCCACCCACGACGGTGATGAACCGGAAACAGTTACCCCAATTGATGATCCGGTTATTGCCCGGGAATTCTCCCGACTGGAGACCCACCCGTTGCCGACTGCCGAGGCCATCCTGGGCGAAGTCGAGAGCGACGCCATCACGGTCGCCGGCACAGCACCCCAAATCGGCACCAGTGAGCGGTCGATGCTTGACGGCGTTACCCAGTACCGGGTGCTGGCAGCGGCGGCAGTAGCGGCAGTCCTGGCCATCAGTGCCGTTGCCCTGTCTAACCGGGGTGACGACACCGTGGGGACCGATGAAGTGGCAGGGCAAGCCACCGTGGAGGCTGATAGCGCCACCGATGAGCAGGCGGACGAGGATCAGCTGACCAGCGAGGCTGTCGTCGACGATGTAGCGGAGATGGCCGGCGACTCATCCGATGATGTCGTTAGCGAGGTTGAAGACGATTCAGCCGTCGAACAACCCGAGCCCGAAGATGAAAGTGTGCTGGTAATCCAGGAGCCCGACGACGGCGCGGACACGACAGCCGATGACAGCGCCACCTCAACAACGCCAACGACCGCAGCCGACGACTCGTCGAACGAAGACGATCAGCCCGAGGGCGAAACAGCGGAGGAGTCGGGTGATGAGATTCCGCCTCCGACAACGGAGGCTGTCGTTGAAAACCCCCCAGTTGAAACCACTCGAATTAGCGGGACGGTTACCGAAGTCATGGTCGACTGCGTCAGCCACCAGGTGCTAGGCGACGACGGAAGCATCCAGGACGTCGGTGCGGTCACTTGCGACGGCGGCTCGTTCATCGTGGTCAACGGAACCCGCATCTTCACCTCGGCCGGCTACACCGCCGCTGAGTTCTACTGGGACAAGCACAACTCGAAGCTGCGCCCTGGCATCTCGGTGTCAGTCGTCGCAGCCCCTGTGGCTGGCGGCCCGCTCGGGCTGGCCTGCGATGAGTGTGGGGTTCGGATCGGCTAATCTCGGCCTCCTTCTAGGAAGCAAAAGCAAGTGGCCCCCACCTTTGGGTGGGGGCCACTTGTCTTTCAAGTTTGCTTCAACTGCTGGTGTCTACTTCGGTCCACCACCCCGTGGTACCTGGAGGCTTCCGGTGCTCAGCCCGAATGTCGAACGACCGGCTGTGTCCTCGACCCCGTTGAACCCTTCGAAGCTGTTGAAGACGTCTTCGACGAAGTCTGGGTCGTTGTCATCTGCGGTTCCGTAGACACCGTCGGCGCCCACACCGGCAATCGCCGGGAAGTCGCCGCCGGCGTCCATGATGGCCAGGATCTCATTGAAGGTCTCCTGATGCCAGTTACCGATGTAGTGGCCAATCTCATGAGCGGTGATGTTGCCGACCACAAAGCCCACGAACTCTGCTTTCGTGACGCCGTCAGCCAGTTCGTAGCTGTTGATGCTTGGGCTGCCGACACCGGCGGCCGGTTCGCTCATCACATCAAGTAGGACGATGGCTGTTTCCTCGGTCTCAAGGTTGCCCGGATCAATCGACTGGGCAATACCGATGGTCGGAATCTGAACCTCCTCGATAGTTCCACCGATAATGACCCTGGAGACGTTGGGTTCACCCCAGCGGTCACCGTGGTCCCGGCTGTTCAAGATCTCAATATCGAACTGAGTTCCCTTGCCTGCGGCATCACGGTCGCCATTGCGGCCGTCACGTACCCGTAGATCGGTGTCCAGCGTTTCCACTACGGCATCGATCGTGGCGTCGATGACTGCGTCCTCATCGGCTGGGGTCAGATCCCACCGGTCGAGGAATGCCGACAGAGGTGACATGTCAGCATCGAAACTGGTGCCGAAGGTGTCGCCCGGCAACGTTGCGCCGTCGAAGTCGAGGAAAATGATTTGCTGATTGCGCGAACGCTCACCGGCCAGGCCGGATCGAACCACACGCAGCTCGCCTTCGTACTCACCGATGCCGTCGCTCACGAAGACGGCATGTTGGCCATCAACAGTGGCGACGTGGTCGAAGCCGTTCAACCGGTCATGTCGCAACGGTGAGGACTCTGGGTAGATGAAGCTCGGGTTGAACTGCGAACCTGAGCGTTGCACCCCGTCCGGATCGAGGATGCCGACTTGGCGGGCCCTGTCGAAGCCACCGGCGATGGCGTCACCCTTGTTCAGGTGGACCAGGAAGAAGTCAGTGTCGACCACTGGTTCTTCCTCGGCGGATATCGCTTCGGCTTCGGCCGTGGCTTCCTGCTTCGCTTGACTCAGGAGCCCGGCGAACTGCGGTTCGGCCACCGGACGCTCGGTGTTTCGAGTCGACCAGTCAGTCATGGCGCCACCACCGAAGCGAGATGGCGATGCTCAGTCGGGCTCGATCACGCCCTTTTGGCCGGTGATACGACCGTAGGCCTCAGGGCGGCGGTAACGAGCGAAGTCGAACAGCGTTTCTTTGTAGTGGCGGCACCAATCCAGATCGCAATCGGCGACAACTACCTCATCGTCTGTGGTCACCGCTTGTGCCACGATTTGTCCCGACGGGGCGATGATGACCGATTGGGCCAGCGATTCGACACCCTCTTCCGTCCCGCCTTTGGCCACACCAACCACCCAGGTGCCGTTCTGGTACGCACCGGCCTGCATGCACAGGTGATTGTGAAAGCCCTGAAGCGGGTTCTGTCCCGGATCAGGAGCGTAGTGAATCGGAGTGTTGTAGCCGATAAGGATCAGCTCAACTCCCTGGAGGCCCATCTCCCTGTACGTTTCCGGCCAGCGCCGGTCGTTACACGTGGCCATGCCGACGATGCCGTCGAACGCCCGCCAAACCGGGAAGCCCTCAGTTGATTCTTCGAAGTACCGACGTTCCAGGTGCTGAAACGGCCGCCACGGCTCATCGTTCTCGTGGCCCGGGATGTGGACCTTTCGGAACCTGCCGACAGTGGTGCCGGTCTCATCGACCAAGATGGTGGTGTTGAAGCGACGGCCATCGGGAGTCAACTCGGCATAGCCCAGCGAGAAGCCAACGTGCAGTTTCCGTGCCTCGTCGAACAACGGCTGGGTTTGCGGGCTCGGCATCTCGGTTTCGAAGTAGTGGTCGTGGCCCGAGACGTCGTCGGTGTACCAGCGGGGGAAGAACGTGGTGAGGGCCAGCTCGGGAAACACGACAAGTCGTGCTCCGCGGCTTGCGGCTTCGCTGAGCATCGAGCACAGCCGCTTCACCACGGCTGAGCGCGACTCGTCCCGGCCGATTGGCCCAAGCTGGGCGGCCGCCACCGTGACCATACGATCACCCGGGGATCTACTCAACCACGTCCTCCTTGATCATTGATATGTCTTGCTCGCTGTGTCTCGATCACTGGCTTGGGGTTTCAGTTGATGCCCGGAGCGGATTGCCGGCGGGGGAGCGTAACAGGTCGAGCACCACTGAGGTCGCCCCATCTCCGACGTTAGGCGCAGTGTCATCATCGAAGCGAGCGGTGAGATCACCGTCGGCGCCGATTAGGAAACCCTGACCGCTCCGGCCGTCGTAGACCGAGGGGTCGGTGTACAGCCGGGGCTTGATCATGGCCGGATCTCCGTTCTCCGGGCAGAAGGTCATGCAGTTGCCGCACTCGTTGCACAATTCGGCCCAAACCAGATACTGCTGACGGCTGGTCTGATCGGTGAGGCTGGGGATGGAGAAAAAGGCGTCGTTGGGACAGACCGTGATGCAAAGGTTGCAGGCCACACATTCGAACATCTCCAGTTCGTTGTCGACCTCCCGGGGCTGCTTGGTGTTGCCCTCCAAGGCGTAGCGGCCGACATCTGCACCGCGAATTTTGTTGACATGGGCGGCCACGCTGTCGCGATGCCCGTCGCTTCGGGCTGCATCGAGCCGGGATGATCGCCATTGATCCAGGCTGCCTGCCCCCTCGGAGCTCATCTCTTTGGTCAGAGCCTTCAACTCTTTGGTCAGAGCCTTCAACATCGGCGCTAATCGACCGTAACCACCTGGCTTGAGTAGGTCAGAGCAGATGGTGGCCGGCTTCACCCCCATGGCCAAGGTGTCGGCCAGATTGTCCTTGGTCACACCGGCAGAAAAGCTGACCATGATGTCGCCATTGTGGCCGGGAAGATCCAACACGCCAGGTAGTTCCCCACACAGCCGATCGAGAAGAGATGAAGCCAGGACGTGCAGGGGTGGGCCCGACAGGTACATCGTCTCCTCCGGCATCCATGCCTTGACGTTGTTGACCACCAGCGTGTTGGTCAATTTGATGCCGAACCGATGCCCTCGCTCAGCGGCGTAGGCATTGAGCTCGCCGATCAGTTCGACGCCACGGGCGAACTGCAGATCCTCGGCGAACGCCTGCTCTTTGACATCAACGTCGGTGTAACCCAGCTCGTCGTTCACGATCCCGGCCACAGTCTCGTAGCCGAGCAACGTCGGATTGAGTTTGACGATGACATCAAGGTCGTGAACGTCGATGAGATGTTTGGTGATGGCCTCGATCTCCTCCGGAGGGCAGCCGTGGAACGTCGACAGGGTCAACGAGTCGGACAACCCGGTGGTGAAATCTAGATCCCGGAAGTCAGCGAACGCCGAGGGAATGGTTGCCCGCAGAGCATCGACCTCGGAGGTGGCGTCAGCCATGCCGCGGACGAACGCAGCCACCCGTTCATTGGAAATGCCGGCCAAGTCGTAACCGACCGACATGTCGAATACGTGGGGACCGGGATCTCCCAGATGGTGGCGTAGGGGTTCCCACTGCGACAGGATCTCCAACATCATTGATGCCTTCACGTACTCAGTGAGGCTCTGTTCGAGGTTTAGCTCCTGGCTCCACTCGATGTTGTAGCCGATCGTGGCCATGTCGATGCACGGGCGGGCGATGTCTAACTCATCGAGGATCTGGACTGTCTTGAGCTCAAACAGCCGGGAGCCGCCGAGCCACGACAAGACAATGTTCTGGGCCAGCTGCGAATGGGGCCCCGCCGCCGGACCGATGGGAGTGGCGGCCGGACGACCGAGAAAGCTGAACCCCAGATCAACTGCCGGGTCGGCTGACCAGAAACGTCCCGTGGGTAGATCAAAGACTCGATTGCGGCTGTCGAACTCGTGGGCCACTCGGTTCAACAACGTGGCGAGGTCCATTGGTGTCAGCGGCGCCGTAGTACCGATGTGCTGATGGCCTGGATGGTTCTCTGCTAAGGCTCGCTGCGACACGTCGCCAAAGCTACTCCTCCGCCAAGGGCCTTGTCTAGGTTTGGGGGGTCTAGGTTTGGGGGGTTCAGGTTTGGGGGTTGCGAACAAACTGTGGTGGGAATACCTACAGGCTCTGGAACCGTTGCGCCACCTGTCGATGAGCGGCCAGCCGTTCATCCAGCCTTTCATCGGCGAGCTGGCCATCTCCCACCACGACCTTGCCAGCGATAACGGTGTGCTTGGCCGATGCCGGGCCGCAACGCAGCCAGCCTTCGACCGGATCGGTAACCCCGGCATAGGCTGGTCCGCTTAGACCCCAGACGGCAACGTCTCCGGCTGAGCCGACCGAAAGCTGGCCAATCTCACCGTCACGACCAAGACAGCGGGCGCCGTGAATAGTGGCCATCTCCAGCACCTGACGGGCTGAGATGGAACTTGGGCCGGAAACCAGCTTCGCCTGAAGCAACGATGTCCGTGCCTCCAACCAAAGCGACGCTGCGTCGGCCGACGATGACCCGTCACACCCCAAACCGACCGGGGACCCGGCGGCCATCATGGCCACAGTTGGCGCCAAGCCCGACCCAAGAATCATGTTGGAGCTGGGACAGTGGGCCACGCCGACACCGGCGGCACCCAACCGTGAGATCTCCTCAGGGTTCGGTTTCACCACATGGGCGGCCCAGGCACGATCGGTCATCCAGCCGACCTCTTCGAAGTACTCGACCGGACGCATGCCGAACTGCTCCAAGGAGTAGGCGTCGTCTTCGTCGTTCTCAGCCAGATGGGTGTGCAGTCGGACGTCCAACTGTTCGGCCAAGGCGGCCGTTTCGGTCAGAAGTTCGGTGCTTACCGAGAAGGGCGAACACGGTGCTAACCCGATACGGACCATGGCCATCGGGGATCGGTCGTGCCACCGTTCGACGTGTTGTACCGACTGGGCCAGAATGTCGTCTTCGTCCAGCACTGCTCGGTCAGGTGGCAGCCCGCCTTTGGATCGGCCTACGCTCATTGATCCGAAAGTCGGGTGGAATCGGACACCGAGTTCTCGGGCGGCGGCGATCTCGGCGGCCAGAAGGTCTCCAGCACCGACCGGGTGGATGTAGTGGTGGTCGGTCGATGTCGTGCAGCCCGACATTGCTAACTCGGCCAACCCGACCCAGGCGGCCAGGAAGACTGCCTCTTCGTCCAGATTGTCGGTCCATGTGGGATACAGCGCCTCCAGCCAGCCGAACAGTGGTTTTTGGGTCATCGGCGCCCACGCCCGGGTTAGGTTCTGGTAGAGGTGGTGGTGCGTGTTGACCAGCCCGGGTGTGACCAGACATCCTGTGGCGTCAAGGCGCTCGGTCGACGGGGGAACGGGGTCGGCGGACCGGCCGACCTGAGTGATAACCCCGTCGGTGATTGCCACCCACCCCCCGCCATGCTCATCTCGTGCGTTGTTGACGGTGCAAACCAACTCGGCGTTGATGATCACAAGATCGACGTGGCTGACGGGCCGGTTGTCCGACGAGTCATTTGTGCTAAATCTTGGGTGAGGTTGGGGCGGTTGGGACACCCACCAAATCTAAACTGATCAAGTGATATCGGACCACCGTGATCCAGAAATGGGGGGAGAAGTAACAGAGGCCGCCAGCTTGACCAAAGGGCCAAAGCGAATGCCTCGACGTGGCGCGTCGCGCAAGCGGGTCCCTCGCTCCGTCGTTGGTTGGCGAGAGTGGACGATGTTGCCGTTGCTGTCCTCTGAGCCGATCCGGGCCAAGATCGACACCGGTGCGGCAACCTCGTCGATTCACGCCCACAATCTCGAAATCTTCGAGGTGGCGAACCATCTTGATCTCGATGACGGACCTGAATCACTCACGATCGCCCGCTTCACGATTAGTCCGACCAGCGATCCGCATGGTGGTCCAGCGGCCGTAGCCGAAGTCCCGGTCGTGGGCTTTCGCAACGTCAAATCTTCTAACGGTCACAGCGAGCTCCGGCCGGTCGTACGGACCCAAATTGTGCTCGGCACCCGCCGCTTCGACATCGACTTGACGCTGGCCGACCGTGACACAATGGGCTACCGAATGCTGTTGGGGCGCCGGGCACTCCGTCGACGATTCTTAGTCGACCCAGGCAAGTCCTTCCTGCTAGATCGCCCAGCCGAAAACAACCAGAAAAACGACCAGGAACGTGAGACCGCATGAAGCTGGCCGTTCTTTCCCGCCAACCACGTTCCTACAGCACAAGACGGTTAGTCGCCGCCGCCGCCGAGCGGGGTCATGAGGTGGACATCTTGGACACCTTGCATTTGGCCATCGACCTGGCCGGCGACGAATCCGAGATGTTGTACCGCGGTCGCCCACTCGACGACTACGACGCCTTCATCCCTAGGATCGGTGCATCCATCACGTTCTACGGCACGGCTGTCGTTCGCCAGCTGGAGCAGATGGATATGTACACGCCGGTGACAGCTATGGGCATTGCCAACTCGCGGGACAAACTGCGGGCCACACAGCTGTTGAGTCGCAACGCGATTCCCATACCCGAGACCATGTTCGTCAAGGACAGCCGTGATATCGCGCTAGCAATCGACCGGGTGGGCGGGGCGCCAGTAGTCATCAAGCTGTTGGAGGGAACACAAGGCATCGGGGTGATTCTCGCTCCCGACGTAACGGTGGCCGAGTCGGTCATTGAAACTCTGACCGTCACTCAGCAGAACGTGCTGATCCAACGGTTCATCTCCGAGAGTCGGGGTCGTGACGTTCGAGCGTTTGTGGTCGGTGATCGAGTGGTTGCCGCTATGCGCCGCATCAGCAAAGGCGACGAGTTCCGCTCCAATGTCCATCGAGGCGGGCGAACCGAATCAGTAGAGCTGGACGAACACACCAAGCGCCTGGCGGTCAGGGCAGCGCGCACCATGGACCTCCACTTGGCCGGGGTTGACATGCTCGAAAGCGATCGGGGCCCGCTGGTGATGGAGGTCAACTCGTCACCAGGTTTGGAAGGCATCGAGGGCGCCACCGATCTCGACGTTGCCGGTGCGGTCGTCGAATACATCGAGAGTCAGGTGGCGTTCCCGGACTTGGACATTCGCCAGCGGTTGGCCGACGCCACCGGCTACGGCGTGGCCGAAATCTACCTTGGGCCGGGAACCGAGATCATTGGCAGCACAATTCGCGAAGGTCTGCGGGACCGTGATATAACGGCGCTTACCCTCATCCGAGGTGACAATGTCGTACCCAATCCTCGCGAAGATCGGATCCTGGAGCAGGAGGACCGCCTTCTGTGTTTCGGGAAGTTGACCGAGATGAAATACATCATTCCCGCCCGCCGACGCAGAAGAGCCCGGCCCAAGGCGCAGCCGCTACCAGCGGAACCTCTGCCCGACTCGCCTGGCAACGGTTAGATCTCCTGAGTACCTCAGACGGAACCTCAAATGGCTAAAGCCCGCAGGGCGCCCTTCTCGATCGCCGGTGAATCCGTACCTTCAGGAAAGCGGGCACACATCGAGTTGCCCACTGCCCGTTTGGTGACCGGAAGCAAAGTCGAAGTTCCACTGGTGGTGTTGCACGGCGCCAGCGACGGTCCAACCGTCTGGATCAGTGCCGCCATACACGGCGACGAGTTGAACGGCATCGAGATCGTTCGCCGAGTGCTGGCCTCCATCAATATTCGTTCAGTGTCTGGGACTTTGATTGCGGCGCCGATCGTGAACGTTCACGGCTTCAACGCCGGTGCTCGCACGCTGCCTGACGGCCGGGACCTGAACCGGTCGTTCCCGGGATCGCCTCGGGGGTCGATGGCATCGCGAGTAGCCAATACGTTTATGACTGAAGTAATCCAGCGTTGCGATGTCGGCATCGACCTTCACACCGGCTCAGGCAACCGAACGAATATGCCCCAGATCCGGGGCCGTCTGTCCGATCCTCGTACCAGAGATCTGGCCCAGGTCTTCGGCGCACCGGTGACGGTCGACTCGCGGGTCCGGGACGGCTCGGTGCGTCAGGTGGCGGCCGAACACGGAGCCACCGCTCTGTTGTTCGAGGGTGGCGAAGCAAATCGGTTCGACGACGACGCCATTGCCATCGGCACCGAAGGCGTGCTTCGCTGCCTGGCTGAAATCGAGATGATCCCCGCCGGAGACCGACTACCGCCACCTCCCACCGTCATTGTGAAGTCACCTAAGTGGACAAGGGCATCGCGCAGCGGCGTCCTGCATATGGAAACGGCGCTTGGCAGGGAGGTGCGATCCGGCGATGTTGTTGCGCTGCTTCGAGATGTCTTTGGGCGAAAGGTTCACTCGGTAAAGGCGCGATCAGGCGGCATTGTGATCGGGCAGGCATGGAGCGCCCTAATTCACCAGGGCGAAGGAATCGTAAACATCGCCGAGGTGGAGTAATACGGTCGATTGACCCAGCGGGAGTCGAATGCTCCTACTCGGCTTCTTCGGACGCGTGCTGGGCTGCGTCAGGACTTCGTTCACCGGGGCTATGAGCGGTAAGAAACGTGTACACCTTTTCCATCGCCACTTTTCGAGCCGGATCGTCTTTCCAGTTCTCGATGAGTGTGGCGTCGTGTGCCGACTCGGCCAGTAGGCGGGAACTGGCTGTCGGGTGGTAGAGATCGTCGCCTTGCAGGGCCATGATTGGAGTGTCCACGGCGAAGGCTTCGGCCTTGACGGAGAAGAAGGGCTTGTCGCTGCCATACATGTTGTGGCGGAGCGAAGGCCAGGCGTCGTCGCCAACATCAGGCCGCTTCGCTTTTAGGTCGTCGGCCCAACGGTCGAACATGTCGTAGAACGCCTGGCGGTTATCGGTAAGTCCGATTGTTTGCATGACCACGGCGGCCGTGACTCGGTGCGGCGCGGATTCCAGCAAGCCACCGATGTAGGAACCTCCGATGCACATACCAACGACGTGGAAGTGACCGATGCCTAGGTGGTTCATCAAAGCCAGCTGGTCTTGACGGTAGGTCTCCCAGCCGTCACCTGAGGTGATGGGCCCGGTCGATCGGCCGGCGTTTCGCTGATCCATGGCGATTACCCGGAAGCCATCCGACAACTGTTTCGCCGGATTCCAGGGCGCGTTCTCCCAGGCCGAAATGGTAGATCGCATACCTCCGGGGGCAATCAGGAGAACCGGATAGCCCGATCCCGACTCCTCGTAGTAGAGGCTGACGATTCCCGAGGGCGTGAATCGCTGGTAGCTGGGCACAGGATCATTGTAGATCGAGCATCGGTAGATTTACCTACGTCCAGGCCACCAAGGCCGCAGTGTTAACGGAACCCTTACACACGACTGCTAGCCTCTGACCCGTGGTAAATCGGCGGCGATTCGGTCTTTGGTTGGCTGTCGCCGCGTGGCTACTGGCGGCGTGTGGGAACTTTTCGATCGACTTTGAGGTTGACTCGGCCCCACCCGAGTTCGAAGCTGACGACCCGCTCGACCCGGTCGAGAGCCAGCCCGATATTGTCGATTCGGAACTTGACTCGGAGCTCCCTTCGGAGTCCTTCGTGCGCCTGGATCGGGTGGTGGACGGTGACTCAATTGACGTCATCGACTCCGACGGTCGAGAGGTTGAAGTTCGCCTTGTGGGTTACAACGCCCCCGAGCTGTTCAACGATGACAATGAGCGAACCTGCAATGGGGACAGGGCACGTAGTGAGCTTGAAGCCATGCTGGGCGAATCGGCTCAACTCACGGTCCTCGATGAAGGCATCGATCGCTACGGTCGCCTGCTGGCTGATATAGCGCTGCCCGTCGACGCTGAGCAGCCAACCGTTGTGGCTGCACTGGTAGCCTCGGGAACAGGCCTCGCCACCGGGGATGACGAGCGTCACCGGCAACTCATGGTCGAAGCGGCCGGCCAAGGTCTGGGGATGTGGGGGAGTCAGTGCGGGGAGCCGCTACACACTGACTTGGTCATCGCCGAGACCCAGGTGAACCCCGAAGGAAACGATCGCTTCAACCTGGCCGAGGAGTGGGTGTCCATCCGAAACCGGTCGTCAAGTGATGTCAGCCTTCAAGGCTGGGTACTCCGGGACGACACCACCGGCCACCGCTTTGGGTTGGCCGGCACGTTGTCGCCGTCGGCCGAATTGAAAGTTCGTACTGGCGACGGCCGAGACGACACCGAGAACTTCTACCTGGATGAAAGCTTCCCGGTGTGGAGCAACCAGTGGGAGACCGTCATCCTGGTCGATCCAAACGGCGTCCTGGCCCACTGGGTCTTCGTCGGCTAAACCAGTGCCTTGGGACCACCTGACGTGCAGTACGGTGGTGACATGGCTGAGTCACCAATCGAAGTGGACACCTACACCCATGGTCATCACGCCAGTGTGCTTCGTTCCCACACCTGGCGGACGGTGGCGAACTCGGCTGCATATCTCGCTCCATACCTCGAGCCCGGTAGGTCGCTGCTCGACGTCGGCTGTGGACCGGGCACGTTGACAGCCGACATCGCCGCTCTGGTCGCCCCCGGGCCGGTAATCGGCATGGACAACGCAGCCGACATCGTGGCATCGGCCAACGCCGACCACGGCTCCGCCCCCGGTGAGGCGAGCCTGTCCTTTGAGACCGGTGACGTGTACGCACTGAGCTACAAAGACGACCTGTTTGATATCGTCCACGCCCACCAGGTACTCCAACACCTATCGAACCCCATTGCCGCACTGCGGGAAATGAGGCGGGTAGTGGCCCCGGGCGGGGTTGTGGCGGTCAGGGACGCCGACTATCAAGCCATGACCTGGTATCCGGCGGTACCGGCGCTGAACGAATGGATGACGCTTTATCAGGCGGTGGCTCGCCGCAACGACGCCGAGCCCAATGCCGGGCGCCACCTTCTGGCCTGGGCCCGAGCAGCCGGCTTCGTCGAACCGCTGCCCTCAGCCTCGGTCTGGTGTTTCGCCACCGACACCGATCGGCAGTGGTGGGGAGGACTTTGGGCTGAGCGCATCCTCTCGTCGTCGCTGGCTTCACAAGCCGTAGAGTACGGTCTCGCATCGCAGGCCGACCTTGAACGGATATCGCAAGGGTGGCGTCAGTGGATGATGCATCCCGACGCCTGGTTCACCGTGCTGAATGGCGAGTTGATTCTGCCGATCCAACCGGATTGACCTGCACCGACCACCTGCGACATGGCGCCTGCACATAGCCCCGACCTGGCGTTCAACCTATGTGAGGATACTTAGCCATCGCTCGCCGAGTGCGGTTGAGGCTTCGATGCTTGTGTTAGCCTTTGGCTGTCTTGCAAATATGTGTCTTTGGTCTAGGTGAAGCCGGATCTTTGATCGCCGCCGAACTTGCCGCTTCGGGGTCAACGGTTGTCGCCTTTGATCCGGCCGACGTATCTACGCCGGCCGGAGTTCAGCGCGTCCCTCACCCTGCATTGGCTGTCCGGCGAGCCGAACTGGTTCTCGCCCTGACCGCTGCCGCCGATTCCAGGCTGGCGATCATCCAGGCGTCCGATGCCGTCAGCGAAGACGCCGTTTACGCTGACTTCTCAACCGCGTCGCCGGAAATGAAGGCCGAGCTGGCGTCAGTGGCGCAAGCCAAAGGCTTCGACTTCGTCGATGTGGCCTTGGTCGGCATGGTTCCGGGAAACGGTGTCACCACCCGGGCGCTGGCTTCAGGTACCGGAGCCAAGCGTTTCGCCGAGGCGTTTAACGCTGTTGGCGGTTCCGTAGAGCCAATTGACGCTCCCGCCGGTCACGCCGCCAGGCGGAAGCTGTTGCGCAGTGTGGCCATGAAAGGCTTCGCCGCTGTAGCCCAGGAGGCGTTAGCGGCGGCTGATGCCGTCGGGGACATCCAATGGTTAGCTGACAATCTGTCCAGCGAGATTGAGACTGCCGACCGGGCGTGGCTCCAGCGGCTGGTTGACGGCACACCTCGGCACGCGATCCGGCGGTTGGCTGAAATGGAATCGGCCTTTGAGCTGTTGGAGGACTTGGGGCAACCAACGACCATGACCAGCGGGACGGTTAAGTCGCTGAGGGCGATCGCCGAGGAACCCGATATGGCTGCCACAGTTCCCGATCCAATCATGTCAACAGAACACGACATCGCGGACAACAACAGCCTGAACAACGAAACCTCGGCCGACGAAGCCTCACCCTGAACCCACCGCGGTAGACCATTAGGCTGGTGGCATGGGACGCCACGCCATCAAAACACCGCCACACCACGCCACTTGGTCGAACTTTCTCGACACGTGGGTGGAGGCCGATCGTCTCGACGTATTCGAGTCAGCCTGGAACTGGGATCACTTCTACCCGCTGGCCGAACCATGGGACGGCCCCAATCTGGAGGGCTGGACGATGCTGGCCGCCATGGCTCAAGCGACCACCCGAATTCGGATTGGCTGCATGGTCAACGGAATGCATCACCGTCACCCATCGGTTACCGCCAACATGATCGCCACCCTCGACCACATCTCTGGTGGCCGCTTCGAGTTCGGTATTGGTGCCGGGTGGAACGAAATGGAGTCGGCGGCTTACGGACTTGAACTCGGCCCGATGCGGGATCGCTCGGATCGACTGGAAGAGGGTCTCGAGGTGATCGTGTCGCTATTGACGAACGATGTCACCAATCATTCAGGCCGGTTCTTCCAGCTGACCGATGCCTACTGCGAACCTAAGCCGATCCAGAAGCCCTATCCGCCGATTGTCGTCGGAGGTAAGGGACGGCTTCGGACATTGCGGACAGCGGCGCGATTGGCCGACCAATGGGACATGACCTTCCCGGAAGATCCGGCGGCCTGGCAGGAACTGAACGAGGTCCTCATCGGCCACTGTGCGAAGGTGGGACGCGACCCGTCGGAGATCACCCGTAGCGTCCACCTGGGTTACTCGCCCGACGATGACCCCAACGCTCTGGCGGCGCTGGCCGAAACGTTCTTCGATGTTGGTGTGGACGTTGCCGTGTGGTCGATGCGCGGCCCGGTCACGCCCGATCGGTTGGAGCCGTTGGCCGTGGCCCTTGCCGACTAGGTAGGGCGTGTACGGCGTTGGGCGTCGACGACGAAGAATCTGACTCGCCAGTCCGGCCGGTGCTCGTCGCCTATGGACAGGGCAAAGGCATAGCTTCGCCCACCGCCGATTGGGAACGGTGAGAGGTTGATGGCCAGCGAAACGCCGAGAGGTGTTCCCGGCTGCAGTCCGGCCGGGCGCCCAGCCTCGAATCGCCCCTTTAGTACAACGGGCTTCTCTTTGATCTGAACCGGCTGTCCGTCCTCATCAACCAAGTCGATTCGCCAGTCATGAGCGATGTTCGCCCGATCCCATGGAACGGTTATTTGCAGCGCGATGGCCAACGGTTGGGGCTTTGGGCCTATGGAGGCCAAACCTCCACCCAGGATGAACAGCTTTCCGCCTGCTACCTGAGCCGAGTCGCACAACAACATGTCGACCGTCAGCCCTGATCTGGACAGGTAGTCCTCGTCATTGGCCCAATCGGTCATCGCCTAGATCGTATCGCCCACCCTGCAGATCGGTGGTGGGGTCCCCGGTGGCTCAATGCAGCGCTGAAACATTGACTACAGCATGGACTGGAACATTGACCTGGGGTGTCGTGATGATCTTGTAACAGAAAAAGATGAACTAATCGGTGATCTCATGCGTCTATTAGACATGGAACCAAATCGAACAAACCAGACGCGGAACGTGCGTGTACGTTACCTGCCCGGTGAGTACGGCTTGGCCTTGTCCATCTTTGATGAGCTGGAGGAGTCCACTGATGACAACGCCAACCAGCACGAAAGTGCATTGGTTGATGGTGTCGACACGGTGGGCGAGGATGCTGACGAAGATAAAGGTGTTCTTACCGTCATCAAGTCCGGTGTCACCACCCTCGAATTGCGTCGACGTGAAGGTAGCGGTCCTTCGATGCTGATTTGGGATGAGGCGGAAGTCGACTGGGAGGCCGTGCAGGCAAGTTAGGTGTCGGCACGCTAGTTATCGACCTACAAGTCCGGCCGGCTGCCTGTGCAGTCGGCCGAAGTCGTTTTCCATGGTGTTCAGGCGTCTTCGCATCTGACTGCCTAACCTGACTAGTTGTGTCCAACATCGAGTCCGCATCATCTGCAACGCTTCGGCTCGGAGGCGTGCCCGAGCACTTCAACCTGCCGTGGCACTTGGCTATGGACACCGCCGAGCTGGCTGATCTCGATCTAATTTGGGAAGATCAGCACGGTGGGACAGGCGAGATGCTGGAGAAACTGGCTGACGGCGCCCTCGACGTCGTCAGCATCCTCACCGAAGGCACGGTCAAGGCAATCGACAAGGGCTTGGCGGTAACGATGCTGCAGGTATACGTGAGCTCGCCGTTGCAGTGGGGGGTGTTCGTTCCGGCCAAGTCGTCCTACACCGACGAGGCTGAGCTGGCCGGCGTCAGGGTGGCCATCTCGCGGTTCAATTCCGGATCTCACCTGATGGCCTATGTTCACGCCGAGCGGCTGGGCTGGAAGATCGATCCCGATCAGTTCGTCATCGTTGGTGGACTTGACGGAGCGGAACAGGCGTTGAGCAACGGAGAGGCTGACCTTTTCCTCTGGGAGCAGTTCATGACCCGACCGCTGGTTCAGAACGGCACGTTCCGCCAGCTCGCCGTACAGCCCACCCCATGGCCCTCGTTTGTCATTGCCGCCCGGGACGAGGTGGTCACGGGCCGAACGGCCGAGTTGGGTCGCGTGGTCGACGAGGTGGTGGCTCAGGCCGGAAGATACGTGGACCGCTCTGATCGAATCGACTTGGTGACCAGCCGGTACGGCATCGACGCCGAGACCGCCGAGGCATGGTTTGCGTCCACCACCTTCGCTCCACGTGGGGCCATGGACCCGACCATCGCCGGAACCGTTCGGAAAACGTTGCAGCGACTGGGCGCATCCGACTGATCGCTCGACTCCCGGGTCGCCACGCCGCCTGGGCGATTGGAGCATCCCAATCGCTACCACTAACTTGGTTGATAGCCACCCAGTGGCTCAAGGGGATAACAAGAGCGTGGAGGACCTGCCGTGGAACTGCCATTCGGAGTGCTTGGAATTTACGTCGCTCTGGTCCTGTGGGTTGTCCTGCTGGCCCGAGGGCTTAGGACAAGATCGTTCGGACCGTTCTTCGTCTTGGGCATCGTCTTGCTTCTCGTCTTGAATGTTCGCTACTTCATCGAAGGCATCCCCTCGTCGATCGCCTTCTTTATCGGTATCTACGACGTGCTCAACAATCTCGGGCTTTCCAATGGCGAATCGGCTGATGGGCTGGCGACATGTGCGGACAATGCCTGCACCGTTTGGGGTGACCGCTACACCAATCACACGTCGTGGGGAGTCGCCTTCCACGAGCGGTTCCTCAACGGCCCGCAGTTTCGCCGCAACCTTCTGTACGGCCACATCGGCTTGAACTCGATCGCCTTCGTCTTCATGCATTTTCAGCTGCTTCGACCCGGAATAGGGGCTAACCGAAGTCGCCATCGCATGCTGGGGCGCATCACGTTTGCTGCCATCACGTTGGGTACAGTTTGCGCCGTCTGGTTGGCATCGGAGCACGGCTCGGTCAGCGAATACGGCGGAGCGCTTTCGATGTGGGGCTTCTGGTCCATGTCGGCCTTCGTTTACGGCTGTGCCGTGATGACCGTGGTGACGATTCGTCGAGGCGATCGAGACAGCCACCGGAGGTGGTCGATTCGCTTCGCCGGATCTATGTGGGGTTCGTTCTGGTTGTTTCGGGCCATGCTGTTGGTCCTCGATCCGCTGTTTCGCAATCAGGAGACGGTGGCCATCTTGGCCTGCATCTGGCTTTCAGTCCCGCTGGGCATCGCCATTGCCGAATTCTTCAGAAGACGCTATGACCTCAGCAGTGGTGTCGACGTGGAGCGGGTTGACTCGACTCCGGTGACCGCATAGTCCTGCCCGACCGCGTTATCCCGTTTGGCCGTTCCTTCCTGCATTGCCTCCGAAACGTGCGCTGCGTTCGACTACTAATCGATTTGCCGGGTTCGGGTAACCTGAGACCATGACTTCGCTATCACCGGAGCAGCTGAACACGGGGCCACAGCCGATCTCCAGGGTCGATGCCGAAGGCTGCTTCATTGATGATCTCCGGATGATCATCGAGGCCAAACCGGCCGACGGTGAGCTAGCCGACCAGATGAGGTTTACTGAGCGGGTTACACAGGGCGTCCCAGTGTTCGAAGCCGGGTCTATACGCAACGCCTTGCACGACGGCGAGCACGAAACCACAAAGGCATTGCTGGCTGAACTCCACTGGACATTGTCCGACGGTCCGGGGATCTTCGTTGTCGGTGGCGCCTTTGAGCACGATGTGGTTGATCGAACCTCGGGGCAGTTTGAGGCCATAATCGCCGACGAGAAGCAGGGGCGGGACCATTCCGGCGATCACTTCGCCGCGGCGGGCGCCAACGATCGGGTGTGGAACGCGTTGGAAAAGCTGGCGCTGCGGGCCCCGGCTGCGTTTGTCGACTACTACCGCAACGACATGGTTGCTCTCGGTGCGCTGGCCTGGCTTGGACCGGGCTATCTGGTTACGAGCCAGGTGAATGTTGTGAACCCTGGCGGCTCCGCCCAGCAGCCTCATCGTGACTATCACCTAGGGTTCATGACGGCCGAACGGGCCGGGCAGTATCCGCCGGCGGTCCATCGATTGTCTCCGGCGCTCACGTTGCAGGGGGCGATAGCCCACTGCGATATGCCGGTCGAAACCGGGCCGACCACGTACCTGCCACACTCACAGAAGTATGAGCTTGGCTATATGGCGTGGCGGCTGCAGCCGTTCATCGAGTACTTCGCCCAGCACCACGTGCAACTGCCACTTAGCAAAGGCGATCTGGTCTACTTCAATCCAGCACTCTTTCATGCCGCCGGTGCCAACGTGACCGGCGGAGATGGTAGTGGCACGGCGGTCCGACGAATGGCGAATTTGCTGCAGATCTCCTCCGCCTTCGGCCGTCCGATGGAAACCGTCGACCACATCAAGGTCGCCTCCGCCGTGTACCCCGCCCTGCGGGCAGCGGTTGCTGGCGGAATGGATGCCAGTGCGCTATCCGCCGCTGTGGCGGCTGCCACCGACGGCTATGCCTTCCCGACCAACCTGGACCGCGACCCTCCGGTGGGCGGCCTGACCCCACCGTCACAGTACGACATTGTGTTGGCGGCCCTGGACTCAGACGTGGGCGAAGCTGAGCTTCAGCAGCGGCTAGTGTCCCACGTCGAGCGTCGATCAACCTGACAAGCAGATCGGAATCACCAAGATGAGCAGTGAGGAAACCTCCAGCGACCCGGCCGGTGTCGATGGCGAATCGGAGGCCAGAGCCGAATGGCAGGCGGCCTACGATGCTGCGGCCGAGGCAGGCAAGCTTCGGGACGTACCGTTCGAGACCATGTCGGGCGTTCCCGTCGACGCCGTCTACGGCGACGCCCCATACCCGGGCCAGTACCCGTACACCAGGGGGGTATACCCCACGATGTACCGATCCCGGTTGTGGACCATGCGTATGTTCGCCGGGTTTGGGACCGCCGAGGACACCAACGCTCGATTCAAAGATATTCTCCGCAACGGCGGCAGCGGCCTGTCCACGGCCTTCGATATGCCGACGCTCATGGGCCGTGATTCTGACAGCCCGTGGGCCAAAGGTGAAGTCGGGCGCTGCGGTGTCGCAGTTGACACGCTGGCCGACATGGAAGATCTCTACGCCGACATCGACCTGGGTGCGGTGTCCACCTCGATGACCATCAACGGCCCGGCCGCCGTCATCATGGCGATGTACATTGCGGTGGCCGAAGCTAACGGTGTGGCCCGGCAGGATTTGGCCGGCACCATCCAAAACGACATCTTCAAGGAGTATCAAGCCCAGAAAGAGTACATCTATCCTCCTCGGCCATCGGTGCGGATAATCACCGACATGATTCGATTCATGAACGCCGAGATGCCGAAGTGGCATCCCATTTCGATCTCGGGCTACCACATTCGCGAGGCCGGTTCGACCGCAGCTCAAGAGTTGGCCTTCACCTTGGCCAACGGATTTGCCTACGTTGAAGCAGCAGTCGCCGCCGGGGTCGACGTTGACGATTGCGCCAAGCGACTGAGCTTCTTCTTCAACAGCCACAGCGACTTCTTTGAAGAGATCGGCAAGTTCCGGGCGGCCCGTCGCATCTGGGCCCGGTGGATGAAAGAACGCTACGGGGCAAAGAATGAGCGCTCGATGCTGTGTCGATTCCACACTCAGACCGCAGGCGTCTCGTTGACTGCGCAACAGTCGGAGATCAACATCGCCCGAGTCGCCATCCAAGCCATGGCCGGGGCCCTTGGCGGAACCCAAAGTCTGCACACCGACTCCTATGACGAGGCGATGGCCCTGCCGACGGAGAAGGCGGCCCGCATCGCACTGCGAACCCAGCAGATTGTGGCCCACGAAACAGGTGTCACCAATGTGGCCGACCCTCTCGGTGGGGCCCCCTACGTCGAGTGGATGACTGACGAGATGGAACGCCAGGCCGAAGCGATTTTCGCTCACCTTGATGAACTGGGTAACGGCTCAATTCTCGAAGGTGTGTACGCCGGTATTGAGAACGGCTACTTCGTTGGTGAGATCGCCGACGCCGCCTACCGGTTCGAACGAGAGGTTAACGACGACAAGCGCATCATCGTCGGAGTTAACGCCTTCACCGACGGCGACGAGGGTCAAGGCGACCTGCTGAGAATCGGCAACGAGACCGAGGACCTGCAGCTCAAACGCTTAGGCGAAGTCCGCCGGCGTCGCGATGAAGATGCTGTGGCCGCCGCCCTTGCCGCCGTAAGGTCTGGGGCCGAAGACGATGCCAACCTGATGCCGCTGTTACTGAATGCGGTGAAGACCTATGCCACCGTGGAGGAACTCTCCATGGCCATGGAGTCGGTATTCGGGACCTACGTGGAAAAGGCCATCATCTGATGTCAGACGAAGCAAGCGGCGAAGCTGCACCGGTTCGAGTTGTCCTGGCCAAACTTGGGCTGGACGGTCACGACCGGGGTTTGAAAGTGGTGGCCCGAATCCTCCGTGATGCCGGGATGGAAGTGATCTATCTCGGGCTTCGTCAAACCGCCGACAGCATCATTGCCGCCGCTGAGCAGGAAGATGCCGAAGTCATCGGTGTCTCCATGCACAACAACGGACACCTCACGCTGGCACCGGAGATCCTTTCTGCGCTGGCTGCTGCCGGTTTGGACACACCGCTGGTGGTTGGCGGCATCGTGCCGCAGGAAGATCTCGACGATCTTTACTCCGTCGGCGTGGCCTTGGTGCTAGGCCCCGGGGCGTCGGCCGAAGAAGTGGCCGAATCGGTGCGTCGCGCCGCCAGAGGCGAAGCGCCCGCTTCCAGTGTCGGGTGACGGCGTTGTCTGACTCCAGCTCTGGGGTAGTCCAACCACGTCGCCCGAGGCCAAGCGTCGAAGACATGTTTGCCGACGCGGTAGCCGGTAGCCGACTGGCTCTCGGTCGGCTGTTGACCGTGGTCGAGCGGGGAGGCCCTTCGGCCGATGTGGTCAGCGACCTGGCTCAACCGTTGACCGGACGAGCTCACATCCTTGGGATCACCGGGGCGCCCGGAGCCGGAAAGTCAACATTGGTCGGCGAGTTGGTAGCCCGTCTCGTGGCCTCGGGTTGCCGGCCGGCGGTCCTGGCCGTTGACCCGTCATCACCATTGACCGGAGGCGCCATACTCGGCGACAGGATACGTATGGACGGTGCTGCCGGTTCTAGCGTTGATGTTGCCGCTGGGAAGGCGCCTGCGTCTCAGTTGGGTCATGCGTTTATCCGGTCGATGGCCACCCGAGGCCACTCTGGTGGCCTGGCTGTTGCCGTGCCATTGGCAGTTCGCCTGTTCGACGCGGCGGGCTATGATCCGGTCATCATTGAAACCGTTGGCGTAGGCCAGGTTGAAGTTGATGTCGTCGGTGCCGCCGATACTGCTGTCGTGGTGGCCACACCGGGTATGGGCGACGCCGTCCAGGCCAACAAGGCCGGACTGTTGGAAGTGGCCGACGTCTTTGTGGTCAACAAGGCCGACCGTCCCGGTGCTAGTGACGTCCGGCGCGATCTTGAGCTGATGCTTGATCTCGGCCACATCACGGGCCAGGAGGCTCCCGATGGTTACCGGCCACCGATTGTGATGGCCTCGGCCCTTGAAGGAACCGGGTCCGGCGACGTGCTTGATGCGGTGGCCGCCCACCTGGACTATTTGGAATCGACCGGACGGCGGGCGCAGCGTCGCCGGCATCGGGTTCGGGCCGAGGTCCTGGCTCGAATGGAACAAGCCATGGTTCGGCGAGCCGTGGAACTGGCTGATGGGGCTGAAGGTCGAGAGCTGTTGAACGCGGCCGAGAACGGTGAACTCTCGCCGACATCGGTGAGCGCCAAGCTTCTGGAGCAGTTAGGTTAGCCGGCCGGTTGACGAGACTTCTGTCCGAGCACCGTAGGCCCAGATCGACACCAGGATCTGTAGGGCGCCGACGAGCACAATAAGCCCGTAAAGCAGGACTGTGTCCAAGCTGACCGGCCCCTGACCGATGTCGCTAATCATGACCCAAACCAAGATCAGGTCAAATACCGAGAGAACAACGCTGGCGGCCAAAACGAGGCCAGCGTGCCGAATGGCGAGAGCGAGCAGCTTCAGCGCCACCGGAGCCGCTACAACTAGGACAACCATGATTGCAAACGCCCCCAGTAGGAGTCCAATGCCAGCACCGGGTGCACAATCGGCTCCACAGTCTTGGGAAAGGTCCGCGTTGAGAATGGCGACGACGGCTATTGGCGGCACGATCTTCACGATCGAAACGGCTATGGCCAAGGCGGTGAGACGTGTCGGCAGTCGCTTGCGGACTGATTCGTTGACCTTGACGTCATCTACAGCCGAGGAGTTATTGAGCGTTTGCACAATAGTGGCGGCAGCGCAGAAAAGTCGCTAGGCCATCGCGGCAATCAAGGCGTCGACATCCTCCGCTGTTGTGCGGGGGTTGACGAAGCAGAATCGGTAGACCGGCCTGCCATCGTGACGGGTGGGGGTTACGAATCCGGTTCCACTGGCGATCATGGCGTCAGTACATGCCTCGTAGTCGGATGCACCCCAGCCGATCCGTTCGAATACAACAACGCTGAGCGACGGCCCCCACAGCAGATTTAGATGGTCGGCGGCATGCACTCGGTCGGCTGCCACCTGGGCAATATCAAGCGTGGCCTGCAAGCTCTCGGCGTAGGCATCGGTTCCGTAGGCGGCCACCGAGAACCAGAACGGTAGGCCCCTGGCCCGGCGCGACAACTGAATGGCGTAGTCGCTGGGGTTCCATTCGCCGTAGCGATCCAGGAAGCTCAGGTAGTCTGCGTGCTGGGCGTGGACAACCTGGGCTTGAGCCGGGTCTCTCCATAACAACGCACAGGAGTCGAACGGGGCGAACAACCACTTGTGGGGATCGATGATGATCGAGTCGGCTAACTCGATGCCGTCGAACAGCGGCCGGGCTTTAGGAGCGGCCAGAGCGGCGCCCCCGTAGGCGGCATCGACGTGAAAGAAGACCTCATTGGCCCGGCACACCTCGCCGACCGATTGGAGATCGTCGATGACTCCCAGGTTTGTGCTGCCAGCCGTGGCGACCACCCCGGCTACTCGGTCGCCATAGGTGGCGAGTGCTTCAGCCACACCGGAGCCGGTCAAGCGACGATCGGAGCCCGTGGCTACCTCTACCACCTCGGCATCCATGATCATGGCTGCCGACGGCACCGAGGAGTGGGCGGTATCGGAGATCAGGAACACCCAGTGATTAGGGCGGGGTCGGCCAAGACGCTCAAGACGAGCCCCTGCCGCTCCGCGTGCCCCAACCATGGCCGACAGGTTGCCGACGGTTCCCCCTTGGACGAAGACCCCTCCGGCATCCGGTCCGAGTCCAGCCAGATCGGACAGCCACCGGAGCGCCTGATTCTCGGCGTAGGTCGATCCGGCGGCTTCCAACCATGACCCGGCGTAGATCGACTCCGATCCGACGACTAGATCAAACAGGATCGAAGCTTCGGTCGGTGCAGCGGGAACGAATGCCAGGAAACGGGGATTATCGACCGAGAGACAGTTGGGGGCCAGGAGCTCGATGAACACTCGAAGCGCTTCACTTCCGCCAAGACCGCCGGTTGTTATCGTCTCGCCAACCAGCTCGGCCAAGGCTTCGGGCGTTGCCGTGCCCCCGGTCGGGATCGGTTCGAGCTCTGTGCGACGACGGGCGTAGTCAAGGATCTCCTCGGCCAGGCGACCGATCTCTTCGCTGTAGTCGTGCATCATGGACGGTGATTCCGATCTGGCGGGGAGTTCAACCGACCAGAGCGGCGAAGTCGGCGTCGAGCCGATCCTCAATGTCGGAGTCCAGTCCGCCCCAGGTGAACAAGCGGTTTCGGGTCGCCGGGTCGGGGAACAACACTTGGCTTTGAGCCAACTCCGCACTGGACCCTCCACGGGAAGCCAGAACGTCCTGAACCCCGAGCACGGGCGAGATGTATGAAACCCACTCGGTAATGTTTGCCGCGTTGTCAGGGTCGTAAACGAAGTTCATGAACCGGCCGGCGGCGGCAATGCTGGCTGAGCCCTTCGGGATGACCATGGTGTCGAACCACTGGATGGCGCCCTCGTCGGGAATCACGAACTCGATGTCCGGCCGCTCTGCCTGAAGGAGGGCAACGTCGCCAGACCAAGCCATAGCCGCCGCTAGTTGGCCGTTGGCCAACATGTCGGCAAATTCTCCGAAGGTGAACGCCGCCACCTGACCTGATTGAGCAGCAGCGGTTATCCGGTCCAAACCGGCTTGGGCTGCGGCTTCGGTCGGGCGGGAGGGGTCGGCCCCATCGGCCAGCATTGCCAGGCCGACGGCTTCGCGCATTTCTCCGATGAAGCCGACCCGTCCCGCCAGCGACGAGTCGAAGAGTTGATTGATCGAACTGATCGGTCCGCCGGTGGCCGACGGGTCGTAGGCAATCCCAGTGATGCCAGCTTGCCACGGCATCTGGAACCGACAGCCGCGGTCCCATGCGTTGGTCAGGAAGGCCGGATCGATATTGGCATGGTTGGGAATCAATTCGATGGGTAGCGGCTCGGCCCAACCGTTCCTGATCATTTGAGCGGCCCGCCAGTTGGTGGGAACGACGATGTCATAGAGCGGGGTCGACGCGCCGACGGCATTGTTGAGAACAAGATCGAAGCCGCCGTAGTTGTCCTCGTATTCGGCCCTGTAGTCCACGGCCACACCTTCGGCCTGAAGCCGATCCAGGGTGCCTCCGGCGTAGTACAGGTTTCCACCGTCGTCGGCATCGACGTACTCCGGCCAGTTCAGCATTACCAATCGGTCCGAGTCGCCGTAGTCGGTGATCCGAGAGGTGTTTGGCGTAGCGCATCCGGACAATCCGATGCCGGCCAGACCACCGGCGGCCAAGCCGCCGATAAAGCGACGTCGGGTCATCGGGGCCACTGCTCCCGGCTGAATTGGGGCCTGCGGAAGGGAGTTAGACGTCATCGGTAATCCTGTCGACGTTGTTGAACCCCGGCAACCGACAACAATGCCGCCACCACGCTGAGGGCCAGCACAATCCAGGGCACGAAGTCCACCACTTGTCGGGCCGAAGCGGCACCATCGAGGAACTGGGTTCGGTTGTCGGACAGCGAGCTCTCGAGGCCGGTGTTGAATCCGTTGAAGTCGGTCAGCGCCTCACCTCGCAACAGCGCCAGTGCACCTTCGGCGTCGCCGCTACGGGCACTGCTACTAATTGTTGATGCGGTTTGCCTGTATCGCGACCAGCGAAGTCCTAGGGTTTCGGCCGCCGCCTGTTCGCGGGCCGAATCCGCTCGGTTGGCTACATCGGCTACCCCGGCGTCGACCCGTTCAACCAACGCCACTAGTTCGGGTTGGCGCTGGGTCGCCTGGCTCTCGTCCAAGAGCAGCAGGCTCAACGATGATTGGAGGGTGAAGGCATCGCTCTGCAGTTCACCGGTTGTGGTCACCGAATCGTAGCCACCGGCCAGTGCGTCGGTCAGAACGACGTTGCGAACGTAGAGCGACCAGGCCAGTAGACCGATGATGGCTACTACCGCTAGCGACGCCGCGAGGAGGTACCGGTTGAGGATACGGCGGGTGCGGTAGGCGAGGCCGCGCTGCATCCACAACATGACGACTAGAGCCAGTACGGCCGCCGCCAACGCTCCGGTCAAGAATACGGTGCCTTCGGCTATCTCTTCGTCGATCTGGTCCTGACCTATGCCGGTCAGGCTTCTGACGGCCGGTTCGACTTCGGCCTCAACCGAAGACAGGCTGTCGATCAGCAGGGCGTCGGCCTGGGGGAGCGCGTTGAGGTTGGCCAAACGGGCAGCCTCGATACCGGCCCGGTAGTCGGCTACCGAGGCACTAATGTCTTCCAAACCGTCAAGCGACGCTCCGGTGGCAGCGGTAGACACTGTTTCTGCCAGTGCCCGGTCGACGGCGGCTTCGTAGAGGCCGCGGCTGGCACGATCTTCGACGCCTTCGGCCCGGATGGAAAGATGGGCCGAGGTGGCGGCTGCGTTGGCTTCGGCCACGTTGGCCAGCAGATCCTGCAAGTCGACCAGGGCCGGTGCCGCGCTGTCGGCCACTGACCGGGCCGACTGTTGAGCCAAAAAAGTAAGCGCCACACAGGCGGCGGCCATCAAGCCCAGAACCAAGGGAAGTTGCCACAACCAGCGGTCGAGGAACCTGCGTGTACCGGTGGAGCGGACGGGCGACGTCGCGGCAGTCGGTGGTGGCGGCGTTGACCGTCGTGGACGAGAGGCCGCGCTTGATCCGGAAGTGTTCCGGGGTGGGGGAGGTTGGGTTGCCGACGCTGTCACCAGTTGCGATCCTAGTCGCCATGGGCAACGATGGCTGCGCAACATGACCGGTACTACCATTACGAGTGAGCCCCGATTGAGCTATGACCGTTAACCGGCCGAACCCACAGAATCAGCGTTCGTTGTCGGAGTCGCTCAGAGGATTTCGGATTGCATCCGGACATTTGGCCGATGGCTTGAACGAGGTTGAACAGCTGCCCTCGCATTTGATGTTGGCCGATGTAGCCCCCGGCTCGAAGACGGCGGTCGACTATCAGGCTTTGGGCGTGACTGCTGTTGATCTGCGCCGAGGACTTCAGGCGATTGGAGCGCACCTTGATCTGGTTGAGGCTCCGTCTTCGGAACGTGACGCGCTAGCGATGCTCAGCACGCCATTTGATCTTGGGCTGCCCGTCGATCGCCCAAAGCCGGTATCGCTGGCTGCAGCGATACCGCTTCTACGGACGAAGCTTGACGCTCTTGTTGATTTCGTCGCCCGAATCGACCGCATCTGGCTTCAAAATCTGAGTCGTCTCGACGCCGCCAACAAAACCTTGAACCGGCTCGACACCGAAGTTGCCGGTCTTGGCATCGTTGAACCGCTGCTCGGTCGGACGCGCCAGCGGGTAGAGGGCCTGAAAGAACTGTTGATGACCGATCCGCTGGCGGCTGAATCCGACACCGGTGCCGAGATCGACCGTCTTGTCGCCGAGGCGGCCAGACACGTTTCGTCAGCTCGATCCGGGCGCGACAACCTTGATTCCGATCTGGCCGAAACCGAAGTCCTGTTGGCTTCGCTGCGGGTCCTGCGCAATCGGGCACAGGCGGCCTTGGATGAGTCGCAGGCGAAGATCGTTGATCCACCGAATCTAGTGGTGGTACCCACCGCGTTGGTCTTGGACGGTTCGGGAGGTTTGGGTGAGCAACTCGATGAGGTGAATGAAGCCATGGGTCGGCCGCACGCCTCCAGTCAGCCCGATTGGGCGGTTCAGCGCAGTCGCCTTGACCGATGGCTGCAAACAGCTAGGAATCTTGAGTCCCAGTTGGCCGAAGCCGTGGATCGCAACAGTGTCGGTCTCGACCGCCGCCACGAGCTACGTGGTGCCTTCGGTGCGTTCGAAGCCAAGATGGCGGCGTTGGGTCGAGCGGAGGATCCACTACTCATGGACATTGTCGACGAAGTGTGGAACGAGCTGTACACCGCTCCAACCGATCTCGTCCGGGCAGCTGGCGGTCTGGCTCGATTAGCCGAATCGCTGCGCTCGACCACTGAATCGGACCGACAACCGTGACAACGGCTAGTGGTACAGGTTGGGGCAAGACGGTGCCAGGCCGTCGGCGTTGGCGACTAGTGTTGGAGCGATGAGCGTCATGGCCCACGCCAGCGGTACACCGAGGTGCACGCAACCGGCGTGCGGTGGTTCGATTGATACCAACGGCTACTGCGATACCTGCGGTATGCGGGCGTCGGCGAACAAGACCGCTCCAGCATCATCGCCGGTTGGGTCGTCGGTTGCTGGCGCCCCGCCAACCAATCCGGCTTCGCCTCCTCCTGGCCCGAGACAAGCCAAGGCTCCCGGCGCCATTTGTGGCCGGGACGGCTGCGCCGGAACGATAAGCAGTGACGGCTATTGCGACACCTGTGGGTTGTCCGGACAGTCGACCGGTGGAGCTCCGGTGGCCGATGGGTCGACTGCTTCGCCAACCGCTCAAGGTACCGGCTCGATGCCATCCATCGCTGTGCCTGTGCCCCCAGACGTTTCGACCTCCCGACAGACCTCGGGCTCGCCGAGCGGGCGGACGAGGGATGCCTCATCGACTCGAATCGGTGGAACCCGGTCGGGCCTTGGTTTGGGAATGGTGACGGTTCCTCCGACCGAGGTCGGCGATCCGGCAATGGCCGTCATGTCGGAAGCGAAGGTTCAGCAGGTGCTCGGCGTTGTCCCTGAGGACGAGCGAAACTGCAGCTCGTGCGGCAAGCCGGTGGGCCGGACGGCCGGAGGCGCTGAGGGCCGCATCGAGGGTTTTTGTGGCAACTGTCGGGAGCCTTTCAACTTCGTCACCAACCGACCTGTGCTCGTTCCGGAGGAGTTGGTGGCCGGGCAGTATGAGATTCTCGGGCCTTTGGCCCACGGCGGTATGGGCTGGATTTACCTTGGGAAGGACAATGCGGTCTCGGATCGCTGGGTGGTCCTCAAGGGGCTGTTGAATCAAGACGACCCGGACGCCATCGCCGCTGCGGTGGCCGAACGTCGTTTCTTGGCCCAGATCGAACACGCCAACATCGTTAACATCTACAACTTCGTCTCCCATCGCGGTGCCGGCTACATCGTCATGGAGATGGTGGGTGGTGAGTCGCTTAACTCAAAGCTGAAGAACCGTCGCACCGCCAACGGTGGTGTTCCCGATCCGCTGGACGTTGCCGACGCCGTGTCCTACATGCTCGGGATTCTCCCGGCACTTGGTTATCTGCACGACCTCGGCCTGGTCTACAACGATCTAAAACCGGCCAACGTCATGGCGGTGGGCGACGACGTAAAGCTCATTGATGTCGGTGCGGTAATGCGGGCCGATGACGTTCAGGCCGCCATCTTTGGAACCGAGGGATTCCAGGCCCCCGAGGTGGCTACGCACGGTCCGTCGGCCCAGTCCGACTTGTACACGGTGGGCCGGACCTTAGCGGTGCTGATCATCAAATTCGTGTTCCATACCGGCACGTACCAATACAGCCTCCCGGATCAAGTCAACGAGCCGCTTTTCCGGCAGTGGGAATCGCTCTACCGGTTCTTGTTGAAGGCAACAGCCCACCACCCCGATGACCGGTTCCAGACCGCGGGTGAGATGACCGAACAACTGAGCGGGGTGCTACGGGAAATCGTGGCCCTCACCGACGGCCAGCCACGATCCGCAGTGTCTCACCACTTCGAAACGGACCGTACCGCTCAGCTGTTGTTGGACAACGTGGACTCGGCGGCCGCCTCCGGTCCCTACTGGCGAATACTGCCGCCGGCTCGAATCAACGAGGACAGCCCCGATGCCCGGATCGTGCTGGACCTGATCGATCTTCGCCCGGCGGAGAACGCCGAGAAGATTCGAATTGGCATCGAGACACTAGGTAGCCAGGCCACCCACGAACTGACGCTCCGATACGCGTGGGAGATCATCCTCCTCACCGGCGACGCCAGCGGGGAAACAACCGCTTACCCCGAACCAAGCCAGCTGCTGTCGAGGGTGGCCGCCGATGACCCCTGGGACTGGCGGGTGTCGTGGTACGAAGGGGTGTTGCTGTTGACGCGTGCCCGCTTCGGCGAAGCAGCGGAGAAATTCAACAGAGTCTGGACCGAGGTCCCGGGCGAGACGGCCCCAAAGGTGGCGGTGGCCTTGGCGGCCGAGTTGGCCGGTCAGCTTGATCGGGCTGAAGAACTGTACGATCTGGTCTCGCGGTCCGATTCGAGTTTTGTTTCCGCCGCTTTCGGATTGGCCCGCTGCCGCTTGGCCCGGGCCAAAGCCGACACCGCGGTCGAAGCTCTCAATCGGGTTCCCGCCACCTCCGCCGCCTACTACGACGCCCAGGTGGCGGCGGCACGAACGTTGGCCGGTGGGGGCTTCAGCACCCGGGTGCCCGCCATGGTCGAGTTGAAAGCTGCGTCCGACATCGTCGAGCGCCTACAGCTCGATGCCACCGAGCGGGCCTCGATTTCTGCTGAGATCTTTGAACAGGCGCTGACTAAAGTCGGTGCTGGCGGTTCCAGCCACGGTGGGGTCGACAGGCTTCTTGGTCGACCGCTCACCGTTGAACAGCTTCAGATGGGACTGCACGACGTCTACCGGGAGCAGGCCCGATTGGCCGATTCCGCCCCAGAGCGAGAAGAACTCATCGACAAGGCGAATCAGGTCCGGCCATGGAGCTGGTTCTAATGCCCGACGATCTACAGCCGGACGACCAACAGCGAGACAGCGAGTCGGCTGATCAACCGACAGGTGTTGACGTCTGCCCGGCCTGCGCCGAGCCGGTCACCGCCGGGGCCAATTGGTGTGAGGCATGTGGGCATGACCTGGTCAACAACCAGACTTTCATCGAGCCTGCGCCGATGCCAGGGCTAGCCGCCGAGCCCGAGACACACCAGCCGCCAGAATCGCGAACTGTACCATCTGCTCCCTGCCAGGCCTGTGGCGAAACCGACATCGACGCCGACGGCTACTGCTTGAGCTGCGGGTACCGCCAGCCTTCTGAACGCAACCATATAAGCGAGGTTGTCGGGTCGGTAGCGGCCGCCACCGATCGCGGCAGCGTTCGCCACCGAAACGAAGATGCGTATGCCATCGCAGTGGCCGATGCCGGCCAAGCAATACTGGTTGTGTGCGACGGAGTGTCATCGACGCCGGGTTCGGAGGAGGCGTCGACATCGGCGGCCAAAGCCACCTGCCGAACGATCGTCGACGGCCTGAATCAACACGACGGCGATCATCTCGGTGAGTCGGAAATGGACAAGCTCCTTCGTGCCGCGGTTGCCGATGGGCAACAAGCAGCCGCTGAAGCCGCAGCCACCGTCGGAGCGGCTTTTGGCGGCGCCTCACTGCCGCTGGCCGATCCGCCCTCCACCACATTGGTCTGCGCCGTCGTATCCGTTGACGAGCGCACCGAGGGCGACCCGGCGGTTGATCTAGACGTGGCCTGGGTAGGCGACAGTCGCTGTTACTGGGTAACGGCGGACGAAGAACGACTATTGACCTCAGATCACGAGGAACTGGGTGCGCTGAGCCGGTGGCTCGGTGCCGACTCCATGCAGCCTGAACCCGACATTGTTCGACATCGCTACGCTCTGGGCCCTGATGCCAGACCAGGCTTGGTGTTGGTCTGCTCTGATGGTCTTTGGCGTTACCTTTCGCCGTCCACGGGCATGCCGGCCAACGAGCTGGTTGCAGCCATCACCCACAATCTCACCGGGTCAACTCACTCCGACGAATCGCTCGACGAAAACGAAGCAGGTGGTGAGACGGCTCGAAGCATCGTCGAGAGCCTCATCGAGTTCGCCAATAATCGAGGCGGGCACGACAACATCACCGCCGCCATCACATCCCCAGTGGTTTCCCTCCAGCCCTCTCAGGAGAGTCAATGACCGGTTTCAGCGCTCAAGTATTCCAGAACGAGTACCTCCCGGCGGGAGCCGAAGTAGTCGACGCCGTCGTCACCGTTCGATCCTCAGGGGAGGGAACCGGGCCGCCGGCGCGAGCCGAGTCGGTTGAGGTACTCATTATCGACACCTCCGGATCGATGAGCGAAGAAGGCGGCCGGAAGATGCGGGGTGCGATTACCGCCACTCAGGCCGCCATCGACACCATCGACGATGGTGTCCACTTTGCTGTTGTAGGGGGAACAACCGGCGCCTACATGATTTACCCGCGGGAAGGTCTGGCCACAGCCAGCGACCAGACTCGAAGAAAAGCCAAGCAGATGGTCGGTCGGGTCCGACCTAAGGGTGGCACGGCCATGGGCGCATGGCTGATGGCCGCCGCATATCTGGTGGCCAAACGCCCCGATGCCATAGCTCACGCCCTGTTGCTAACCGACGGCAAGAACCAGAACCAGGCTCCGGGCGAGCTCGAGGCCAACATTGCCGAGTGCGTCGGCCGCTTTCAGTGCGACGCCCGCGGTTTGGGCGTCGACTGGGATATCGATGAGTTGCGTAAAGTCGCCTCAGGACTGCTTGGCACCGTCGATATCATTCCCCGGCCTGAAGACATGCACGCCGAATTCACCAAACTCACTCGACAGGCAATGGGTAAACAAGTGGGCCGGGTGGCTCTTCGCATGTGGACGCCGAAAGGTTCTACCTGCGAGTTCGTCAAGCAGGTGTCTCCGTCGCTGGAAGATCTCACGCCCAAGGGAACTCCAGTCAATGCTTTGACTACCGAATATCCCCTCGGGGCATGGGCCGGTGAGGAAGAACGAGACTATCACCTGCGTATCCGCGTGCCGGTCGGAGCGGTCGGCGATGAAAGGTTGGCGGCCCGGGTGATGCTGTCGGTAGACGGCACCGATCAGCCTGCGGCCCTGGTTCGGGCGATCTGGACAGGAGACGAGAGGCTGTCAACGAAGATCAATCGGGCAGTGGCCCACTACACCGGTCAGGCCGAACTGGCCGATGCGATCGCCGACGGCCTTGCTGCACGGGAGTCCGGAGATGGGGCTACGGCCACCGTGAGGTTGGGGCGTGCGGTGCAGCTGGCCCACGAAAGCGGAAACGAGGATACGGTTCGACTCCTTCAAAAAGTGGTGGAAGTAGACGATCCGGCCACAGGCACCGTTCGGTTGAGGCGCGAAGTAGAAAAGAGCGATGAGATGGCTCTCGATGTGAGGTCTACTCGAACGGTTCGGGTCAATCGAGGTGGACCGAAAGGTGATAACTCATGACCAGTAGTGATGACGGTGGGAAGGTTTGCGAAAACTGTCAATCGGTCTGCGGGATCGACGATATCTTTTGTGAACGCTGCGGCTATGACTTCATTACCGGCTCAATGCCGGGCGCCGCCACGTCGGAGTCCGTCGGCGTCGCTGGCGCCACCGGGCCGGTGCCCACACCATCGCCCGCTTCAACGCCATCACCGGCGACCCAAAATTCTGTGCCCAGCGTGTTAGATACCGAGCCTCAACAAGTCGTGGGGAGCGTCGGTCGGGTGCTTATCGACATCGGTTTCGATCGCGAGTACTTCGCTTCGGTTGTAACCGAAGGCGAAGTGTCTGTACCGACGCAGATGCCGACCGACCAGCGGTTGGAGTTGCACGGCGGTGAACTCCATGTTGGGCGAACCAGCGCCAGCCGTGGTGTCCATCCCACGATTGACGTGGAAGCCTTGACTGGCGATCCCGCTGTGTCTTCCCAGCACGCAGTGTTGCGTGTCGCCGATGATGGTTCAGCCACGATCATCGATGTCGGGTCGACCAATGGAACCTTCGTGGGTTCCTACGCCGGTGATCCAATCACCCAGGGTGTGTCGGTCGACCTGCCGCCCGGCTTGCCGGTCTACCTGGGCGCCTGGACACGGTTAGTCGTAGTTAGCGGCTAGAGCCTCTAGTTAGGGAGCACGAGAGTCACGGCTAATGCGGTGTCGGTTTCGTGTCCTGCCGGCGGGTCGTCGTAGATGCGGGCTGACGTCACTCGGCGCTCGGCCAGTTCTCCACTCTTGCTCAGGTCGTCCAGCTTTTGTCGAAACCCGGAGGCTTCGTAGAACTGTTCGTTCACCCCGAGGCAAAGCACTCCGCCGGAGCGCACAATCCGAACTAGTTCGTCTAGAGGTTCCGGCCCCACGTGGCCGTGGGTGAAGGTGCCGGAACTGATGACCGCACCGAATCGACCGTCGGGGAAATCGAGCGGCAAGGTTAGGTCCGCCTCGGTCAGTGAGCGGTACACGGTTTGGCCGTCGTCGGCCTGTTGCCGCTGCGCTTCGGCGAGCATTTCTGGTGAAATGTCCAGTCCGTGTATGTCGCGGACCCCTTGTTCCCACAGCGCAGAGCCCACTATGCCGGTGCCACACCCGATGTCCAGAACCGGTTCGATCCTGCTGACCCCGACGCAGTTGAGAAGGGCGGCGGTGACCTCACGGTGATAGATGTACTGGTGCCGGTCGACGAAGTCGGCGTCATAGCTTGCCGCCCATGCTTGATACAGGCGCCTGTTGTCGTCAGGGGTTTCCAGGCTGTAGGCGGCGTCGAGACCGACGGTAGTGGCGCCGTTGGTTCGAGTGTCTTCATCATTGTGATCGGAACCAGGAGTCATGCAGCCAGTGTGGTCCAGATCCAACGCACAGTCCAAGGCCTGCCTGGGCCACTGGTCACGCCCGAAACTGGGCCTAGAAGCGACAACGGTATGCTAAATCGCCGACAACTGCCGACAGGCTATGAAGCCGGTCCAGACTTGAGAACCAGAGGTCAATCACAGTGCTACAACGGTCCTTTCTGACACTTGCCGCTGAGGCGGGATCAGGCAACTTCGTTGATCTTGGTGATATCGGCGCCGGTCCGTGGATCATCCTTCTTGGCTTGGTTCTTTTGCTTCTAGGCATCGATCTATACCGACACCGTGATGCCCACGAACCTACGTTCCGAGAGGCACTGTTCGAGTCACTCTTTTGGGTGGCTTGCGGTCTCGGTTTTTCCGTCTACGTTCTGGTCTCCTTCGGTGACCTTGCCTTCGGCGAGTATCTCAGCGGTTATCTCATCGAGAAGGCGCTCAGCGTTGACAACGTCTTCGTTTGGTCGATGTTGTTCAGCTCGCTGGCCATTCCGCTGAGATATCAGCACCGAGTGCTTTTCTACGGCATCTTCGGCGCGCTGGTTATGAGGGCCATCTTCATTTGGCTCGGGGCGGCGCTGCTGGCTCAGTTCGAGTTTCTGCTGCTGGTGTTCGGAGCTTTCTTGATCTACACCGGTTTGGGGGTCATGAGGCACAAAGAGGGGGAGGGCGATATGTCCTCCAACCGGGCGCTGCAGTTTGTGCGTCGCTTTGTGCCGGTAACCGACGACTTCCACGGCCAGCAGTTCTTCACTCGGATCGACGGTCGACGGGTGGCAACTCCGCTGCTGGCGGCGCTGGTAGTGGTCGAAGCCACCGACGTGGTGTTCGCCGTGGATTCGGTGCCGGCGATTCTGGCCATCTCAACCGAGGAGTTCCTGATCTTCTCGTCGAATGCTTTCGCCATTCTCGGTCTCAGAGCGATGTACTTCTTGTTGGCTGGAGCCAAGGAACGGTTCCATTATTTGAACCACGGTCTCGGGGCAATCTTGGTGTTCGTTGGTCTGAAGATGTTGGCCACCGGCTTGTTCGAGTACCACCTGAATGTGTGGATCTCGTTGACCATCATTGCTGGAATTCTGGCAGCCGCCATTGTGTTCTCGGAGCGGAAGAACCGCGAACTTGAACGCCAACGGGTGGCATCATAGATCGCATCGCCTCTGCCACTCCCACTGCGACCAGTCATCGGTCGAGCCCGATCATTGCCTGGCTGCCCGCATTGTGGGCTCTGACCGAGTTGCTCCATCTGCTCGCCAACCCCCGGGATCTGGTAGGTGTGCTTGTCGGCCAGTTCTCCGCCGCTTCGATCGTGGCGTGGGCATCGGCCATTGTCGCCGCAGCGGTGTTGGCCACTCCGATTGTTCGTGTCGAAGCCTCCAGCGAAGACGGAGTCAGGTCGAAGGCAACGCCCAGTTACTCTGAGGCTTCGCTGATTCTGTTCATGACGCTGTGCGCGTTGTTGGTTGCCGATCTTGTCGTGTCGGCTCCGTTGGTCGGCAACCATCAGATGATCATTGCCTTGGGATCGTTGTTGCTGCTGGCCGCTTGGTGTTGGGCAGCGGTCACCCGGGCCAGCGGCATGTTCGGCGGCTGGGCCGACGCTGCCATCGCCGGCCTGAGGTGGCTACTGTTGCTCGCCTACGGATTGATCGCCTTTTCTAAGCTCAACAGCGACTATTTGAATCCAGTCGTGAGTTGCGCCGTCGTGTTCAGCAACGAGATGTCCGAATGGTTTGGGTTGTCAGTCTCAGACAGCAAGGTGGCCTCTGGGTTTGCCATCTACGGCTCGTTGCTTACCGAGCTGTCAGTCCCCGTGCTGTTATCGATACGGCGCTTGCGTTCGGTTGGCGTTCTACTCGCTCTGGGGTTTCACGGCTTTCTCAGTCTCGAACCGGTAGGTCACGTATATGACTTCACCGCGGTCCTGATCCCGTTCTTCCTCCTGTTCGCCCCGGTCCAGGTACAGCAGATACTGGCGGGGGTAGTTGGCCGAGTGCAGTCTCGGTTATCGCCGCCAATGACGATCATGGTCGTCCTGGTTGTACTGCTAGGCAATCTCATTGCAGTTGGCGCGGGCCTTCCAATCTGGGTCATCGGGTTTACGTTGTGGCTGGTGTACGGAGTGGTCCTTTGCTGGTTGGTTGTTCCGCTCCTGGTCAGGTCCATCGGGAGGCCTTCACCGGCAACCGAGCGCCCGCTGTTGTTCGGTTATCGCCTGGCTCCGCCGGTGTTGGCCGTTCTAGCTCTGGCGTTGGCGAATGGCATGGCGCCCTACCTTCAGTTGAAGACGGCGACCGCCTTCAACATGTACTCCAACCTCCGGGTGCTTGGGGAGGAGTCCAACCACGTTATTGTTCCTGCCACGGTGGCCCTCCGGACGCCCGAGCTTCAGATGGTGGCAACCGTCGATAGCGATGACCCGCTCTCGTTCTATTCCGACGCCGGCCTTGCGTTGCCTCGAGAAAATCTCGTGAGGTATTTGAAGCAGTCTGAGGGAGAAGATGTCGTTGATCTGGTGATTCAACCGGTTGACGGCGTGACCGAACCACGGTCGGCTGACGAATTCCTGCGCTTGGCTCTAGATGACGGCGAGGAAATGTCGGTGTCGTCCACGATCTCGCGTTTATTCGGCCTGCGGCGAGCGGTTGACGTTGAAGGACCGTCGCAGTGCCTTCGGCTGTGGGGCCCTGCGTATTAGTCCACTACGTTGTGTCGTTCGGTTGATCGGAGGGCCGAAGAACCGACAGCCATTCGGCGCCGGTGAGGTTCGTTTGCATGGGGAGGATTTCGGTCGTTGCTGAGCCGAGAGTCCTATGTATCGCACGGTTGTAGCTGCCGACTGTCTTTCTATGAATGTTGTCTCATCATGTGGCCGCCGATGCGTCACCTGGATGGTCGGACTTCAGGCTCGACTGACTGCCGACAGTGGGTTTCGTGCCGAGAGGGGCGCGTCTTTGGTGGAGTACGCTCTTCTTGTCGGCCTCCTGGCGTTAGTTTGCTTTGGCGCTGTCACCATTTTTGGCAACGACACGTCTCAGATTTACAGCGACGTCGGCAACTCGATCAACTGAGGTTGCCTGCGCTCCACTCTGGCTAAGCAGCGTCGATGGACCAACCAACGCCGGTGATCTCGGCGTAGGAGCGGACGATGTCGCCGTCCGTCGCTAGCCAGTCCAGCAGCTTGATTCCACAAGCTCCGGCAAGTGACATGGTTGCGCGGTAGTGCTCCAAGTCGGCTTCGTAGAGCACCTCGCTGTCGACCACGCCAACTGTGATCGCGACGACCGCGCAGGTCGACGGCTGAAAGGCCGAACTCAGAAGCCGGGTGGTGATGGTGCGGGCATCGAGATGAGAGTGCCAAGGAGTGTCAGCTGTTGAGGCCATCGTGATGACATCCCGGCAGTACAGGTCTTCGTCGAGAAGAATGGCCGACTGAACGAAGAGGTAATGTTCGCACAGTTCGAGAGCGATGCCAATGGCGTCTGCAGGCTGAATAGGCGAGTCGGGTAGGGGTACAGCAGTCATGAAAGCCTCAGAGAATGGACGTTCCCGGTGACCTTCGACCCAAGGACAGATCACGAACTGTTCGGCTCCCGCCGATTGCTAGCTGAAGCGAAACCTACCTGGGGTCTGTGACACTCTGAGATTTGCAACAGCCCGCGACCCGTCAAAGGTTCAGGCGCTTGAGACAGCCTGGACAGATGTTAGAGGTCGAAGCCGGTGCGTTGACAGATTGCCCGCAACGCGAAGTTTGATCTGATTCGGGCGACGCCGGGCATCTGGGCGATGTATGTGCGATGGATACGCTCGTAGTCCTCCACATTGGCGCAGGCCACCTGTACCAGGTAGTCGGCGTTGCCGGCCATCAGGTGGCAGCTCATGACCTCCGGGCACTCGACCACGGCCGCTTCGAATGCGTCGAGTTCGGGCTCTGACTGGCTGGCCAGGGAGACTTCGATGAATACGGTTGTTGCCCGGCCTATGTGCTCGCGGTTAACAAGGGTCACGTACCGCTGGATTATCCCTGCATCTTCGAGAGCGCGGACCCGCCTAAGAGTGGCCGAGGGAGAAAGCCCGACCCGTTCGGCCAGAACAGCGTTTGTTTGTCGGCTGTCGGTCTGGAGGTGGTTCAACAGACTTCTATCGATTGAATCCAGCTCATCCATCATCATGTGTCGAACTATATTGCTTTAGAAGACCTTAAGCCAGCCAAAAATTGCTCAAACGCCCTAATTTGATGCAGAATTCGCAATCGGCAGTCTCGGCTGTTGAATTATGCTTGCACAGACCCGAGCAACACCAAATCATCTGTCCAAAGGGGGACAACAGTGCGAGTCGGTGTACCAACAGAAATCAAGACCGCCGAGCGGAGGGTGGGCCTAACGCCCACGTCAGTTCGAGAGCTGGTAGAGGACGGACATGAGGTCATGGTCCAATCCGGTGCCGGTCTGGGAATTGGTGCCACCGATAGTGTGTACACCGGGGTGGGAGCGACCATTGGCGACGATGCCTCCCAGGTGTTCGACTTCGCCGAGATGGTGGTGAAAGTCAAAGAGCCTCAGCCTTCGGAGACGCAGATGCTCCGCCCCGATCACCTGTTGTTCACCTACCTGCACCTTGCCCCGGATCCAGAGCAGACTAAGGCCTTGGTCGCCAGCGGAGCCACCTGCATCGCCTACGAAACCGTGACCGACCACAATGGTGGTCTTCCACTTCTGGCCCCCATGTCGAAGGTGGCGGGCAGAATGGCTGTTCAGGCCGGTGCCCACAGCTTGGAGAGCCCCCAGGGCGGCTCCGGGCTGTTACTTGGCGGGGTTCCCGGCGTCGCTCCGGCCAAGGTCGTGATCATCGGCGGGGGAGTCGTCGGAGTAAACGCCATTGAGATGGCGGTTGGACTTGGCGCCGATGTCTCGGTCCTGGACCGCCAACTTGATGTACTTGATGCGCTGTCGGCTCGATTTGGGCCGAGCCTCAAAACGGTGTTCTCCACTCGGGCGGCCCTGGAGGAACTGGTGCTCGACGCTGACCTCGTCGTCGGCGCCGTGCTGGTCAAAGGGGCACGGGCCCCGAAGCTGGTGACGGCTGAAATGGTCAAGCACATGCGATCCGGATCCGTTCTAGTTGACGTCGCCATCGATCAGGGCGGTTGTATGGAGACCTCGCAGGCGACGACACACACCGACCCCACATACGTCATTGACGGCGTGGTCCACTACTGCGTTGCCAACATGCCTGGCGGCGTCCCCAAGACGTCGACCTACGCCCTGAACAACGCCACTCTGCCGTTCACCTTGGCTTTGGCCAACAAAGGCGCTAAGGCAGCGCTGGAGGACGACGCTCATCTGCGGAACGGGCTCAACGTAGCGTCCGGGCACGTGACCGAAGCAGCGGTGGCCGAGGCCCTAGGCTACGACTACGTGAGCGCAGACGACGTCTTGGCCCATCTGGCTGACTGAATCGCGGTGCCGTCGGGCGCCCAAACTAGGTAAGGCTGCCGGTCGTTGTCGATCGGCAGCCTTACCTAGCGAACGCTGCGTAAATCTACCCGGTGGCGGGACCAAGCCTTTCGAGAGGGCTAGTCTCTCACTGGAGACACGTTGCCCAACCATGGCCAAGATTGAGCGGAAGCGAGCCGACGGCGGCATCGACCTGGGCGAAATGGAATCCGGACTTGTTCCGGGCCCGGTCGAGTACGCCATTCTGACTCCGGATTCTTTGAATCCGGAGGATCGTCCCATTCTCGTTTGGCTGCATGGCGGTGGCGGATCTCGTAGCTTCCTTGAAAGCTGTCGACCGCAATTTGTCGAATGCTGGGCTGATAAGTCGTTGCCGGCCATGATGGTCGCCACGCCGTCTGCTGGATGGTCGTACTACCTGGACCGTCACGACGGTACGGAGCGGTGGGAGTCGTTTCTTCTGAACGAGTTCATTCCGCATATTCAAGCCGAGACCGGATCAACGAACGGGTCGGTCTATATAGGCGGGATCTCCGTCGGCGCCCTGGGCGCCCTCCGGATGGCATTCAAGTATCCCCAGCGGTTCGACGGTGTTGTTGCCATCCAGCCGACTCTTGAGGCGGCGCTCAGCTGGGACCGCGTTCCAGAGCGTGACAAAGTGCTTCTGCCGACTTCGCTGCGACGAAGGCTCTTCGGGCAACCCCTCGATCACTCATTCTGGAAGGTGAATCACCCCACGGCTATTGCCGTGGCAAACAGCACCGCAATCGCTTCACGAGATCTGGCAATCTACATTGAGTGCGGTGACGATGACCGAACCAACGCCCAGTATGGCGCCGAGCTTTTGCACCGGTGCCTTTTCGATGTGGGAATCACTCACGAGTATCGGTTGACTCAGGGAGCCAATCATGTCGGTCCCTCGGTTGGCCCTCGCCTGGCCGCCGGCCTGCGGTATCTGGGCCGAACCCTTTGGAAGACCTACAACGCCAATGTGGCTATTGACGACATGGTCGCCGTCTCGAACTTCGAATCGAGAATCCGACGGCTGGAAGAAAACAGCGGCTATCGGAAGACGGTGCGAATAGCCGGGCCGGACTGTGAGTTGACGGTTCATGTGCAGGGCGAAGGCAAGCCCGTGGTCATGTTGCCGTCACTAGGGCGCTCGGCCGCCGACTTTGTCAGCCTGGCTGGTGAATTGGCCGACGCCGGGTTCCAGGCTTTGGCCTTGGAACCCAGGGGTTTGCAAGGATCCTCCTCGGCTTTGGCGGGCATAACCCTTGAAGACCTGGCCGACGATGTGGCCCAGGTGATCCGTCGATTGGCCGATGAGCCGGCGGCTATTCTCGGCCACGACTTCGGTGGTCACATCGCCCGGACCGTGGCATCGCGCTATCCGTCGCTGGTTGGTAGCAGCATTCTCTTGGCCACGCCCGGACCTGAGCTTCCTCGTCCGGAGCCGGCCATAGCGCATCGCCGGGTGTTTGTGCCCGAGCTGACGATGGAAGAACACCTGGAAGCAGTATCTGTCGCCTTCTTTGCCGAAGGCAACGACCCTGTCGCCTGGGTGGATGGTTGGCATCCCCTGCTGGCATCATCGCAAATGGAGGCGCAACAGCGGACGCCGACAGCGGCGTGGGCGTCGGGCGGAACAACCGACACCTTGATCGTCCGTCCATCGCAGGATCGTCTGGTTTCAAGCGAAAGTACGCGCTTGTTGGCCAACGAGCTCGGGGGCAAGGTCTCGATTGTTGAGATTCCGGGTGCGGGCCACGCGCTTCTACCAGAGCAGCCGCGGGCCGTTGCCGTCACAGTTCTGACATGGCTTAGACGCCAAGGATGACGCCATTTGTCACCAGTTCGATTGGACTTCCCACTACAGTCAATGGTCAGCGTAGGCTAAAGCGGATCACTGCATTCGCCGCCCTTTGATCGGGAGGGGTGAGTAGGGGCGGGAGAGAACCAAGCTGGCTCGAATAGTAGTGCCTGTCGCCCTTCTAGTGGCACTGACAGTCTTGGCGTTGTCGCGCCTGTTGCCGTCCAACGATGATGGCGCTCGGGTTGAAGTCTTCCCGTCATCAACGGTGGCCGAGACCACAACGTCGGTCCCGCCGACCACTGGGATTGAGTTCGACGACGACGGCATTGAGATCGTCGACGACGATGACCCGCCTGCTACCCGACAGACGTCGACGTCCAGCACCACTTCGACTACTGCGGAGCCGACGACAACCGCGGAGCCGACGACTACCGCAGGGCCGACGACTACCGCAGGGCCGACGACGACCGAGGACGAACCGACCACCACCCGGCGTCCAACGACGACTGAGGCACCGGCGACAACCGAGGAGCCCCCGGCACCTACGGACCCACCTCCCACAACCGCCGAGCCGACAACAACAGTGCCTCCGCCGACGACTGAGGCACCGGCGACAACCGAGGCGCCTCCAACGACGGCCGACGACGACGAGTGACGTCTTGGGCTAAGGCGATCAGCCGAACTCGTCGGCCATTTCCGATTTCCGTCGAGCCATGAAGTCGGTCAACTCGGCATCAATGGCATCGTCAAGGGGCGGGGCTTCGTAGTCGGCCAACTGCTGCTTCCAAGTGGCGTTGGCCCGTTTGGCGGCATCAAGGCCGCCTTCTTCGGTCCACTGCTCGAAGCTTGAGTTGTCGGCCGTGGTCGAGCGGTAGAACGCTGATTCGAAGTTGGCCAATGTGTGGGCAGTACCCAAGAAGTGCTGGCCCGGTCCGTTCTCGATGATGGCATCAAGTGCTTGACCGTTGGGGGACATGTCCACTCCTTTGGCCATCACCTCCATCATCCCGCACTGATCGGCGTCCAAGATGAACTTCTCGTAGCCGACGGACAGGCCGCCCTCCTGCCATCCGGCTGAATGCAAAGCGAAGTTAACGCCTCCCATCAGCGTGGGGATAAGCGTTGATGCGCTCTCGTAGGCTGCTTGCGCGTCCGGTAGCTTAGACCCGCACAGCGAGCCTCCTGATCGGAACGGCACGCCCAGGCGCCGGGCGAGGGCGGCCACGGTGTAGAGAACGAGCGCAGGCTCGGGCGTCCCGAAGGTGGGGGCACCGGTCTGCATGGACATTGAGCTGGCGAACGAACCAAAGACGACAGGGGCTCCGGGTCGAACCAGCTGAACAAAGGTCATTCCAGCAAGGGCTTCGGCCAGAGTTTGGGCGGCGACACCGGCAACCGTCACCGGAGACATGGCCCCGGCCAGGATGAACGGTGTAATGATGCACGCCTGATTAGCCCGGGCGTAGGTTTCGGCCGCCCCGAGCATTGTGGCATCCCACGACAGCGGCGAGTTGGCGTTGATGAGGCTGGTCATCACTGTTCGTTCTTGGAGATCGCCACCGAACGCCATGCGGGCCATCTCGATGGAGTCCGAGGCTCGTTCAGCGGCGGTTACCGACCCCATAAACGGCTTGTCGCTGTAGCGGATGTGCGAATAGACCATGTCGAGGTGGCGTTTGTTCGTCGGGATGTCGACCGGCTCGCAAACAGTTCCGCCTGAGTGGTGTATCGAGGGCGCCGTGTAGGCCAGCTTCACGATGTTCCGGAAATCCTCGATGTTGGCGTAGCGTCGACCGTTATCAAGATCGAAGGCAAAGGGGGAGCCGTAGTTGGGGGCGAACACGGTGGCGTTCCCGCCGATCTGCACCGACTTGGCCGGGTTCCGTGCATGCTGGGTGTACACCTCTGGAGCGTTCTCGGAGACGATCTTTCGACACATACCACGGGGAAAGCGAACTCGTTCACCGTCGACATCTGCCCCTGCTTCGGCCAAAAGCTTGAGCGCGGAGGGGTACTCGGTGAAGTCGACCCCGACCCGTTCAAGAATGGTCTCGGCATTGTCTTCAATAGTGGCGAGGCCTTCCTCGCCGACCACCTCAAACGGCTTCAGACTGCGAGTAATGAAGGGACTCGAGACGGCGTCCTTCTGCGCAGAGGCTCGGGCCGCCTTGCGACCTGCTCGTCCACCGGTTCGCCGCCTCGATGTTGATTCGCTCATGTCTTCGCTATCTCCCTGTCAACCTCTGGTTGAGTCCGTCTATCGATTCGATGGATGTCGTCATCAGCTGGCACTTTCGCCATTTGACCCTGATCTTGACTCTGACTCTGACTCTGACCTTGATCTTGATCTTGACCGTCTACGTCTACGTCGTTGCTCAGTCCCCGGTTCGCGACGGGCAGGCAACGTGACCACCTTGTCAAGATTGGGGTTTGCCGCGCTCTCGTGAGGGAAGGCCAAAGCGGCGACGAAAAGGTCCTGGAATCGAGGTTCGGTGGCTGTCTCGATCTTGGTGACCGATGCTACTACCCGTTCCATTTCCATGCGTTCGGTGGCTGATAACAGAGCCATAGTCGCCCCGGAACCGGCGGCATTGCCTACCGAAGTAACGGCGTCAACCGGGCAGTCAGGTATGAGGCCGAGCACCATGGCATGGGTGGGGTCGATGTGAGCCCCGAATGCTCCGGCCAGACGGACCTGGTCCACGGCGTCGTACGGTGAGTGCTCCAGTAGGAGGTCGATCCCGGCCCGTAGAGCCGCCTTGGCCAACTGGATGGCCCGAACGTCGTCTTGCGTAATGGCGACGTTGTCAAACAACCGGTAGCTGAAGGTCCGCTCGTTGGGCTCGACCCGACTGGTCCGCTCCATTAGGTTGCCCTGGATCACCCCTTGGGGGTCGATTACGCCGGAGAGAAACAGCTCACTGATGACCTCGATGATTCCGGATCCGCAGATGCCGGTGACTGTTGGCGACTCGGCCGTGAACTCGACTGAATCGGACCAGTGGGGAAACCCGATAATCCGAAATGAAGGCTCAAGTGTCGTGCGGTCGATTCGAACCCGCTCGATAGCACCGGCCGTGGCGCGCTGCCCGGCCGAGATCTGGGCCCCTTCGAAGGCCGGCCCCGTCGGGCTTGATGCAGCCAGGAGACCTGAGTTGTTGCCCAGAACGATTTCAGCGTTGGTCCCGACGTCGACCAAAAGCTGAACCTTGTCGCTGCGGTGCGGCTTTTCGGCCAGAATGGCGGCAGCTGTGTCGGCGCCGACGTGACCGGCGATGCAGGGCCCGAAGTACACCTGGGGACCATCTCGAAGGTCGAATTGTGCCGCTGATCCGGTAACTGCCCGGTCAGTGGCCAGCGGGAACGGTGCCTGGCCGAGGGGAGTGGGGTCGATGCCCAACAACAGGTGGCCCATGATGGGGTTGCCGACCAAGACGACGTCGAGGAGGGCTGAGTAGTCAAGCTCGGCTTCGGCCACTAGCTCGTCGAGCAGCTCTTGAATTGCCTCTCGTATGGCTTTGGTGAGTTGTTGATCTCCGCCGGGGTTCATCATGACGTAGGAGACCCTGCTCATTAGATCCTCACCGAAGCGAATCTGAGGGTTCATACGTCCGGCCGAAGCCAACACCTCACCGGTCTGCAGGTCACAGAGATGTCCGGCCACCGTTGTCGACCCGATGTCGATGGCGGCGCCGACGGCCCGGTCCACAAAGCCCGGCCACACCGCAGCGACTTTGGGTGGCTGCGGGGCCACAGGTTGGCCCTCGGTTGCGGCGCTTGTTCGACGTATGGCGACAGTCAGTCGAGGAAAGGCTTTGTGCAGCCCGGCTAGGACCTCAAAGGGAACGACTGCGTCGGTGATGGCCCACTGATCGGCCAGCCCGTCAATAAGGCGACCAGCAAGGCTGTCGCCGTCGTCGAGCTGCTCTTGGAGAGTCTGGTCGGCAGCATTGGCCGCTTCGAGATCCATGTAGTGAAGCGAAATCGTGGGGTCAACCACTAACTCGCCGAGGTCTATCTCCTTGCGAACGACCTGACGGTGGATTTGACTCTCGGGCGGAACGTCTACGACAAGATCACCTAGGACTTGTACTCCGCAGCCCAGCCGGTTTCCGTCGCCGATCGCACGCTTGCCTCGGTAGTCGGTCTCGATGACTCCTGGGACCGACGCACTGTCATCGTCGACCGTGATAGCCCACTTCGAGTGAGTTCCAGGGGAGATCCCAACCTGGCAGCGTCCGCAGATGCCGCGGCCGCCGCAAACCGAGTCCAAGTCGACACCGAGTTCCCTGGCCGCTTCGAGGACAGTGGTCCCTATAGGTACTGTTCCACTCAGCCCGGATGGCGTGAAGACGATCCGAGCATCGGATGTGCCCACGGTCCGGCTAGGACTGAGCTCGGGCCCGGCGACCGCCGCGGCGTCGTCCACCAGCTCCGCGTGCACCGTTTGTGCCGTTTTCCCCCGGGTCCCGGTTGGCTTGAATCCAGTCGGCACAGTTGGCGTCCTGATTGTTCAACACGTCGGCGGCCATGACGGAGTTTCGGACGTCAGAATGCATTGGGTTCATGATGGCCGAGGTCATGCCATGAGAGATGGCCATTGCCAGGAAGTTGCCGGTAATGACATGGCGGTTGGGTAGACCGAAGCTGACGTTGCTGGCGCCGCAGGTGGTGTTGACGCCGAGGTCGGTCCGGAGACGGTGTACCAGCTGGAACACCTGTCGCCCTGCGGTGCCCATGGCCCCGATCGGCATGACCAGCGGATCGACCACTACGTCGGACTTCGGGATTCCGTAGTCGGCGGCGCGATTCACAATCTTTTCAGCCACGGCGTAGCGAACGTCGGGGTCCTCGGAGATGCCGGTGTCGTCGTTTGAAATGGCGACGACGGCGGCCCCGTACTTGGCGACGAATGGCAGAACCCGTTCCAGGGAGTCCTCTTCACCAGTCACCGAGTTGATGAGCGGCTTGCCCTTGTAGACGGCTATGGCCGACTCCAGCGCTTCGATGATGGACGAGTCGATGGAGATAGGCACGTCGGTAATGGATTGAACGAGTTCTACCGCCCTGGTGAGCAGCGCTGGTTCGTCAGCCAGCGGAATACCGGCGTTGATGTCCAACATGTGGGCGCCGGCTGCCACCTGGTCTAGAGCGTCTTTCTCGACCCGGGAGAAGTCGTCGTTCTTCATCTCCTCGGCCAGAATCTTGCGACCAGTCGGATTGATCTTCTCGCCGATCATCACGAACGGGCGTCCGAATCCGATGACCACCTCTCTGGTAGCCGAGCTGATAATTGTGTCAGTCATTCAGACCTCTTTGTCTGCGGTTTGGTCGTTCGTTTGTGGACTGGTGTCGGCTTCGGCGTCGCCGCCGGCGCGAACCAAAGCTTCGAGGCGGTCTCGGTTGAACGTCTGTTCCAGATCGGCTGCGGTTTGTTCAGCCGTTTCGTCGGCGCTGTCCCCGGGGCCGAGAGCGCTTGCCTGGCGTCGCCACTGTGCGACGTAGGCCGAGGTCTCGGTCAATCCGGCTACGGCTGCTGCCCGATCGATGGCGTGTTGGAACCGAGGCTCCAGAAGTCGCTTGACGGTTTGTCCGTCATTGGTGGCCGTGACCTGTGCCGGGATGTCCCGCCAGTAGATGACAACCATCTGGTTTGCCTTGGATCTGCGTCGACTCATGGTCTTGTCGTTCGTTTCGAGTTGGGTGATCCGGAGCGGTTAGGCCGCTCGACGTTCGCCGACTAGCTTTGTCGCTGTCTCGGCGGCAACCGCCGCGTCGCGGCAGTAGGCGTCGGCACCAATGGCTTCGCCGAACTCCTCGTTTAACGGCGCACCGCCTACGAGAACGATGAAATCGTCCCGCATGCCCTTTTCGACCATGGTGTCGATGACCACCTTCATGTACGGCATAGTCGTTGTGAGCAGAGCCGACATACCTAAGATGTCAGGCTTGTGCTCGTCTAGAGCGGCGAGGTACTCATCGACGTCGGTGTTGATGCCAAGGTCGATGACATCGAAGCCGGCACCTTCGAGCATCATGGCAACCAGGTTCTTACCGATGTCGTGAATGTCACCCTTAACGGTACCGATGACCATCTTTCCGACTGGCTTGGCCCCAGTCTCGGCCAGCAACGGCCGAAGAATGGACATTCCGGCCTTCATAGCATTGGCTGCCAGAAGAACCTCGGGTACGAAGAGAATGCCGTCGCGGAAGTCGATTCCGACAATGCGCATTCCCTCGACCAGGGCATCGTTGAGTACCTTGTCAGCCGACCAACCACGGGCTAGAAGGAGGTTTGTGCCTTCGGCGATCTCCTCGGCCAAGCCGTCGTAGAGATCGTCATGCATCTGGGCCGTAAGGTCCTCGTCGTTCAGACTGGAGAGATCGATTTCCTCTTCCTCACCAGAATCCCCACCGGCTTCGCTACCGAGGTTCTCGTCTGACATGTGCAGTTCTCCGTTGAAGTTGCGACCGACGATGATTGTTACGTCAGCAGGATTTTGTCACTAGGACGTTAGCTAGAAATCGGCCATAGCCGACCCTTCGTGAACGTCACTCCTGTTCGCAGCATGATCCTTCGAACGAGACAGCTAACAGAACAGGCTGTGGAACGTGACGAGTACCCACCGCCTGTCCCACATTGTGGAACTGTACCGTATCATGGAATCTGGTCAAATAGAAGAGGTCATCTCCGGTTGCGAGTCCGGTTGCGGAGCAACGACACAGCCGACACTGACGCCCGGGCCGGGAACAAGATGAAGGCCTTGGCCTCGGGTACCTCGCTCTGTACAACCATGCGGAACAGGGTGTAGGCGGCGATGGCCCCGTGAATCACCACGAGGGCGACAAAGTACTGATTTGCCCCGTAGACCGACATCAAGAACGACGTGACTAAAGGGCCGATCACAGCCCCAATGGCGTTGGTTGTCACCATCGCCGCGCTAGCCCCGAGAATTTGCTCGGGCTCGATCCAGTCGTTGGTGTAGGCAATTGCCATCGAGTAGAGAGGAAACGTACAGCAGCCGACCAGGAACATCAGCCCGTAGGCGGAAGCCGACCCGACCGGCGCATTGAGCAGACCGGCCGATGTCGCTGTTGCCCCAAGGGCCAAAACCACAATAAGGAAACGCCGCGGAAGAATATCGGCCACAGCACCCACCGGAACCTGGCCGGCGACACCACCGAGGTACGGCGCACCCACGAACAGCGCCACCTGGCCGGGCTCAAGGCCAACCCTGGTGGCATACACCGCGCCGAGACCCACCACCGCTCCGTTGGCAACGCCGACCAGCATGCCTACAACTACACCAGTGGGCACAATACCCAGCAGCTTGCGTAGCGACATCGGAGTTGGGATGCGAGTTGGGGGAGCGGACCGGGCAGACAACGACACCGGGACCAAGGCCAACGAGATCAGAATCGATGCCAAGATGAATAGTTCGAACCCCGATGGATCGGCCACATTGAGCAACTGTTGGCCACCGGCGAACCCGCCCATCGACACCACCATGTAGACGGCAAGCATTCGCCCTCTGGTGGCATTGGTGGCCATGTCGTTAATCCACGATTCGGCCACCACGTACAACCCGGCCATACAAAAGCCGGTAGCGAACCGCATCAACGTCCAAGTGACAGGGTGAACGGCCAACAGGTAGGCCAGTGCAGCAGCCGACGCAATCGACGCCAGCGCGGCGAACACACGAATATGTCCCACCGATCTCAGGGCGCGGCTGGCTGAAGGACTGCCGATCAGAATGCCGAGAAAATAGGCACTCATGATCAAACCGATGGACAGGTCCGAGAAGTCGGCGTTCTCCGACCGAATGCCGATCAGCGAGCCCTGGAGCCCGTTGCCCAGCATGAATAGGCCGATTCCACTGAACAACGCCCATGATGCAGCGGCCACATTGCTGAAGACCGCCAGCCGGGTGGGGCCAGTTGCCTGCCCGGCGGTCGCCTGAACGTTTGACTCAGCCGTCGCTGATGACTTCCTGGCGCCAGGCCTCTGTTGCGGCCACCTGATTGAATGTGAAGCAGTGCAGGCCACTGATGTTCAGCTCGGCTAAGTCGTCCGACATCGGCACCAACAGGTTGTTGGGGTCATAATCGGACTGGGTTAGCAGCTTAGAGATGGCCTTGCGATTCTTCTTCAAGTAGCTCAGTGAGTTCCCGATTCCCAGCCGGGTCCCCATGGTCAACAGCTTTGTGCGATCGACCACGCCCGAGATTCCGAGATGAACCGGAAGCTCGATACCAGCGGCCCGTTGCGACCTCAACCACGACAGAATCTTGTCGGCGTCGAAACACATCTGGGTGCTGGCATAACCGTTCACCCCGGCCTCGGTCAAGATGGCCTGTTTGGCCGCCAGGGCCTCGTCCAACGCGTCGGTTGGGATGAGGGCATGGCCGTCGGGATAGGAGGTGACCCCGATGGTATGTAACTCGGGGCCAGCGTCGAGCAGTGCCTTTAAGAAGTCGGCGGCGTTGTTAAAGGGGCCAGCTGGCGGCTCGGCGTCACCACCGACCAGGAACAAATAGCCGATTTCCTCTGTTCGCATCCAATTGGCGATCTTGGCCACGTGTTCGGGGCCTTCGACCATGCGAGCAGCAATGTGAGGTATCGCAGTGTGGCCCTTGGCCCGAACCTCATCGGTAAGTCGTATTGTCTCGTCGATGCCCTTGGCCGGCGAGCAGGTCACCGAAACGGTGGCTCGCTCTGGTAGGGCCTCGACGGCAGCATCCAGGCTCTTCAGAGGAATGACTTCGAAGGTCAGCTCCTCGATGAGCTTGGTTCGGTAAAGCTTCGCTTCGGGGGTCTCCGACATCTCAACGGTTTCCTTGATCAGCTTTGAGTGGAACGTCAGCTCAAGCCGACGATTTCACCATCGGAGTCAATGTCGATTGACTTAGCGGCCGGGTTCTTGCCCAGACCTGGCATGGTGCGCATGTCGCCGCACAGCGGATAGATAAACCCAGCTCCCACTGATGCCCGAACCTCGCGAACCGGCAAAGTCCACCCGGTGGGCGCACCCTTAAGGGAGGGGTCGGATGAGATCGACAGATGGGTCTTAGCAATGCACACCGGCAGGTTGCCAAAGCCAGCTGCCTCGTAGGTGTCAATGGCCTTGTTGGCAGGAGCGGAGAACTCGACGCCGTCGGCGCCGTAGACCTTCTTGGCCACGGTCTCGATCTTTTCTCGCAGCGGCATGTGGTCGGGGTACAGCACCTCGAAGTTGGATTCCTCTTCGGCGCCTTCCTTGACCGCCTGAGCCAGCTCGGCCGCACCCTTGCCGCCATCGGAAAAGTGGGTGGACACCGCGGCCCGGGCACCGTACTCGGCGGCAATCTCCTTGATGGCGTTGATGTCGCCATCGTGATCGCCGGGGAACACGTTAATGGCCACAATCGGGGTCACGCCGTGAACCTTCATGTTCTCCAGCTGCTTGCGGAGATTGTCGCCGCCTTGATGGACCTCGTCGGGGTTCTCAGCCAGGAGGGCTTCAGGAAGCGGTTTGCCTGCCACGATCTTGTGGTTGCCAGAGTGAGCCTTGAGGCCTCTCACTGTGGCGACCAGAACGGCGGCGTCGGGAGCGATGCCCGAGTAGCGGCACTTGATGTTGAAGAAGCGCTCGGCGCCCATGTCGGCCCCGAAACCGGCCTCGGTCAGGAGGAACTCGTTCATGTGGATTCCGACCTGGTCGGCCACGATGGATGAGTTGCCGGTGGCGATGTTGCCGAATGGTCCGGTGTGGACCAAAGCCGGAGTGTTTTCCAGAGTTTGCATCAAGTTGGGCTTGATGGCCTCCTTCAAGATGACGGTCATTGAACCGGCGGCACCGACTTCTTCAGCCGTGATGGGCGTGCCCTCTTTCGAGTAGCCAAGCACAATGCGGCCCATGCGGTCCCGGAGGTCCTGTAGTGAGGTGGCCAGGGCCAATGCCGCCATGACCTCGGAGGCGGCGGTGATGTCGAACCCGGTTTCGCGGGGTACCCCATCGAGGCGGCCGCCAAGACCGATCACCGTCTTGCGAAGTGCCCGATCGTTAACGTCGAGCACTCGTCGCCAGGTGATGTTATTCATGTCGAACCCTGCGTCGTTGCCGTGATACAGGTGGGCGTCAAGCATCGCCGAGCACAGGTTGTGAGCTGCAGTCACGGCGTGCATGTCGCCGGTGAGGTGGAGGTTGAACAGCTCCATCGGAACAACCTGGGAGTAGCCGCCGCCCGCAGCCCCACCCTTGATTCCGAAGGTCGGGCCCATTGACGGTTGGCGAATGGCAATGGTGGCTGAGGAGCCGATGTGTTGGAAGGCCTGCCCCAAACCGACGGTAGTGGTGGTCTTGCCCTCGCCGAGCGGGGTGGGTGTGATGGCCGAGACCACGACGTACTTAGCCCGTGGCCGGTCGCTCATGGCTTCGATGGCTTCGAGCTTTATCTTGGCTGCGCCGGATCCGTACGGTTCAAGCAACTCGGTCGGAATCCCCGAACCACTGGCGATTTCGTCCAGCGGTTTGAGGTTGGCTGCTTTGGCAATCTCGAGGTCGGATGGAAATGACACGGTGCTCTCCGTTGGGTTCCGGTCGAAGGAGTTTTGAATAGTTGGATCACAGCCACTTGGAAGGACTTGGTCCGACTGTGGCCTCTTGTCTATCAGCTGGATTCCGCAATTGAGCTACAGATATACCAACCCCTGTTCCGCAGAGTGGAACGATTCCACGATACAGAACGTCGATGATCTTGTCCACCGATAGCTAGGCGCCACAAGGTCTCTGCTGGAGCCGTTTTGGCCAAGCCTGACTCGGCGATGGTCGCCGTGCTGGAGACACCCAAATGCGAGCGCCCCGACTCCCGCTAGAGGGCGCCGCCCCCAAGCTCGCCGACCATGCGGACCTGCATTGCGCTCCGGAGCTCTTTCTCGAACGACCGGACGTGCGCTTCTGTGAGTTTGGCCGCCCGGGCGCCATCACCAGACCTCAGTGCGGTCAAGATGTCATGGTGCTCGTCGAGTGCCTGATTTAGGTCCTCGATCTGCCCGAGGTAAAGATGCCATAGCCGTGAGCTTTGGGCGTAGAGCATTTCGGCAGTTGCGGTAAGAAAGCGATTCTCTGCAGCCTGCCAGACGATGGCATGGCACTGATTGTCAATCTCCAGCATGGCGTTTGCTGTCTGACCATTTGATGTTGAGGTGCTCTCCGCTAGCGCGGCTTGCATGCTCTCCCAGTGCGCGTCTGTTCCTCGATAGGCTGCCAGCTCGGCGAGATGAGGTTCGATGACGGCCCGGGAGCTGAAGAGCACGGGTAGGTCTTCAATGTCGAGCGAGGTTACGAACACTCCTCGCCGGGGGAGAATGGTGACCAGCTGATCTCGGCCAAGTCGTTGCAGGGCCTCGCGAATTGGAGTTCGGCCCAATTCAAGCTCGTCCATCAGATCGGACTCGTTTAGAAGCTCCCCTGGAGCCAGCTCCAGTCGGATGATCATCGCCTTTATGGCGTCATAGGCTTGTTCGGCTGCGGTAATAGCCATATACTACAACGCGCATCACTGATATATCAATTGTCTGGCTAATCGATACGAAGATTGCCCGACTGAATGTCAGAACTAATCGCTAGAAGATCGAGAAGGGAACCCCAACGATGAGTGACTTCCCCACCCAGGCCAAGGTGGTAATAATCGGAGCCGGAATTGTCGGCAACTGCGTAGTCGGTCACCTGGCCGAACTCGGCTGGACCGACATGGTCCTCATCGACAAAGGTCCGCTACCCAACCCCGGTGGATCCACTGGACACGCCTCCAACTTCATCTTCCCGGTTGACCACAATAAGGAGATGGCGCTCCTTGGCGAGCAAAGCGCCAACCAGTACCGCGATCTTGGCATGAGCGTCGACTCTGGTGGTATCGAGGTCGCCCGCACAGACGAGCGCATGGATGAGCTCAACCGTCGGATGACATCGGCCAAGGCATGGGGAATCGAAGCTGAGCTTTTGACCCCGGCCCAGGTCAAAGAACTGGTGCCTTTCATCAACGACGAGGTCATCAAAGGAGGTTTCCACTGCCCGACCGTGTCAGTGGTCGACTCGCTGGAGACCGGAACCGTCATGCGCAAGAAGGCACTCGACAAAGATGCCCTCCAAGTCTTCGCCAACACCGAAGTGCTCGACGTGGAGACTTCCGAAGCCAACGAGCACAACGGTCGACGCACTGTCACCGCCGTGGTCACCGACAAAGGTCGGGTGGAAGCCGAACACGTCGTCATCGCCTGCGGGGTGTGGTCCAACAAAGTGGCCAACATGGCCGACACCTATATTCCCCTCGTACCGGCAGTGCACCAAATGGCCGATGTTGGCCCCATGGACATCCTGGCGGAGACGAACAACGAAATCGGCTATCCCATCGTTCGTGACATGGACACCTTCTGCTACGAGCGGCAGTCAAGCGGCTCCATGGAGGTCGGCTCCTATGGTCATCGGGCCATCCTCCACCACCCCGATGAGATCCCCTCGAACGAAGAAGCGGCACTCTCACCAACTGAAATGCCCTTCACCCAAGACGACTTCGACCCTCAGATGGAAACGGCCATCGAGCTGATGGACATGCTGGGCGACGCCGAAATCAAGTACGCCATTAACGGTCTGTTATCACTCACCCCCGACACCATGCCCTGCCTGGGCGAAATCCCTGATGTGGAAAACCTCTGGTCCGCAGCCGCGGTCTGGGTCAAAGAAGGGCCCGGAATGGGTCAGGTGGTAGCCGAGTGGATGACCTACGGCTACCCACGGGTGATCGACGCCCACGGCGCCGACATCGCCCGCTTCTACGAAGAGGAACGCTCGGACGAGCACATCTGGAGCCGGGCCGATGAGCACTTCATCAAGACTTATGGGATCGTGCACCCCTCCGAGCAGTGGGAAGGTCGCCGCAACCTGGCCGTCAGTCCCTACTTCTCGCGCCAAGAAGAACTTGGCGCCGAATTCTTCCAAGCTCGAACCTGGGAGCGTCCCCAGTGGTACACCTCCAACGCCGACCTGGTCGACCGTTACGACATTCCGGGTCGAGACAACGAGTGGGATGCCCGTTGGTGGAGCCCCATCACCGTCGGCGAGCACCTGAACCTCCGAGAGAACTGTGGCGTCGTCGATCTCAGCGCCTTCCAGGTCTACGATCTCACTGGGCCCGCAGCAGTTGAATTCGCTGAGTATCTCGCCGTCAACAAGGTTGACAAGGCCATCGGCAGCTCGACCTACACCCCTTGGCTTAACCATGAAGGCGGCTTCCACTCCGACCTCACCATGATGCGTCTGGGCGAAGATCACGTTCGCGTCGTCACCGGCGTCTTCGACGGCGGCCGAGACGAGTTCTGGGTGCGCAAGCACATGCCGACTGACGGTTCGGTGACGTTCACCAACTCCACCAAAGACGTCACCACTCTTGGCATTTGGGGGCCCAACGCTCCGGCCGTGGTCGGTCAACTGACCGACTTCGATCTCAGTCATGACGGATCGCCCTACGGCTCCGTTCGTGAGATCGAAATTGCCACTGCCGGGGGTCCGTTGGCCTGCAAGCTCTTCCGCATCTCCTACGTCGGCGACTCCGGATGGGAGATCTACACCGACTGGGGCAACGGCCCTCAGCTATGGGATGCTCTGATGGAAGCTGGCCGCGACCACGGCATCCGCCCCACTGGTGGTGGCGTGTACGGATCATCCGGTCGAGTCGAGAAGGGCTATCGACTAATGGGCGCCGAACTCGAATCCGAGTACAACCCGGTCGAGGCCGGTCTGGCTCGCCCCAAGGTTAAGGCAGCCGACTTCATCGGCAAAGAGTCCTACCTGGCGGCCCGTGAAGCAGGACCGGACGCTAAGATGTGCACCTTCACGGTCGAAGATCAGACCAGCTCGAGTGGCATCAAGCGTTTCATGCAGGGTGGCAACGAGCCAATCCTTACCACCGATGGCGAGCGCATAATCGACTCCCACGGCCGCGGCTCCCGGGTCACAACGGCATCGCCCGGACCCTCGGTAGGCAAGCACCTTCTCATGGGCTACCTGCCGCCCGAACTGGCCGTCATCGGCAATGACTTCCAGGTCATGTACATGAACGAGGTGTACCCGATCAAGGTCGGCGCTGTCGAGGGTTCGGTCTTCGACCCCGAAGACACCCGCCTCAAGGGCTGACGTCGCAATGCGAATTCTTTGCTGCGTAAAACGGGTTCCGGCGCCGGGCGCCAAAATCAATGTGACCGACGACGGTCAACAGGTGGAAACCGCACATTTGGGCTTCACCACCAGCCCTCACGAGGAGTGTGCGGTCGAGGAGGCGGTGCAGATCGCCGAGGCCCAAGACGGTGAGGTCACGGTCCTCACCGTCGGCCCGCCCGAAGCCGAGGAACAGCTCCGGTACGCGGCCAGCGTCGGCTGTCACAACATTGTGTTGGTGCCGACCGATGGCACTCCGCTCGACCCCCAGCGCACTGCGGCCATCATCACCGAGACCGTCCAGTCGTTGGAGTCCGAAGACGGCGAGTTTGATCTCATCATGTTCGGAAACGAATCGGCCGACTCCGGAGGCTTTCAGGTTGGTGTACGGGTGGCTCATGCCCTCGGTCGCCCGATTGTCAACGGAATCAAAGGCATCGACATCGAGGCCGACCAAGTGGTGGCCCGACGAGAGGTCGACGCCGGCTTCGAGGTCTATCACCTTCCCCGGCCCGCTATCTGCGGAGTCAAAGAAGGAATCAACCTTCCTAGGTATCCAACCATGAAGGGCCGCCTAGCCTCCAAGAAGGTAGAGCTCGCTTCGGTCGACACCGACGCCGATCCGGGGGGCCAGTCCATGGTTCGCTTGCATCGGCCGCAAGAAACAGCGAAAGAAACCGTCATTCTCGGCGATTCGGAAGAAGCAGCTGCGGCGATTGTCGATCTGCTCGAAGAGCTTGGGGTGATGTCATGACACTGCTCGTACTACTGGATCACGACAGTGGAGTCATGCCCGAAGCATCTCGCGAGGCGCTCACCGTCGGTCGCCAGCTGGCAGACGACATGGGCTCAGACATGGTGGCCGTCGTCGTGGGCGGTGACGACATCGAAGGCCTGGCCTCCGAGTCTGGTATGTTCGGTGCTGCAAGCGTTCGTCATGTAACCCATGATCTATTGACCGACTACGGGCCTGACGCCTGGGCGGAGTGCCTCCGACAACTGGTCGATGATGTTGATGCCGAGGCCGTGATGGCCGTAGGAAATGACAGAGGCAATGAGGTCATGGCCTTCCTTGCCGCCCGCCTAGACCAACCATTTGTAGCCAACTGCACGGCGGTCACCGATGCTGACGACGATGAATGGTCACTGACCCGTGTTCAGTGGGGTGGCTCGCTACTGGAGGACTCCACACTTTCGGCTGACGTGAAGCTGGTGAGTTTTGGCCACCACGCGGTACCGGCCGAACCGGCCGCCGACGCGGCTGAGGCTGATGTCGACGTGTTCGAGCCCGAACTGGATGACTCGCACACCGTCACCATGATCAAGGACCGGACGGTTCAAACTCAAGGCGTCACATTGTCTACTGCCGCGGTGGTTGTCTCCGGCGGGCGTGGTGTTGGCTCCGCTGATGCCTTTGCTCCGTTAGAGGAACTGGCTGAGCTGCTGGGCGGTCGAGTTGGCTGCTCTAGAGCGGTGACCAACAACGGTTGGCGTCCACACTCTGATCAGGTCGGGCAAACCGGGACCAGGATCGCCCCTGAGATTTACATCGCCACCGGTATTTCTGGTGCCATTCAACACTGGGTCGGAGCGATGGCATCGAAGAAGATTCTGGCCATCAACACCGACCCGGAAGCCAACATGGTGACGAAGGCCGACTACGCGGTGATCGCAGATCTTCACAAGGTTGTGCCTGCTGTCAGCGCTGAGATTCGGCGACGTCGAGAAGCCTGATGCCGTTCACCCAATCCGTTGTTCTACTATCTTGGACATCCGTTAGAGTTAACTGAGGGAACGGCTAGGTGGATCCGCCCCAAGGGGGCCGGCCAGCGGTATTCGGCTTTCACCGGCCTGCCTCACAAACTCGGATCGTCCTAGGAGAGAACTGCATGGCCCTGGTATCCATCGTGATGCCAACCTACGAGCGAGCGCACCTGATCAGTGAGGCGGTCGACTCGGCGCTGTCGCAGACATTTGACGATTTCGTCCTGCTCATCGGCGACAACAGCGAGTCCGATGCTACGGAGAAGCTGATAGGTGACTACGACGACTCACGCATCCGCTATCACCGGAACCGGCCCGCCCTCAACGCCAACGACAACTGGGTCGATCTTATTCAGCGGGTCGAGACGCCCTACGTGGCAACGCTCCACGATGACGACATCTGGAACTCAGAGTTCCTGGCGAAGATGATCGCCCCCTTCTCGCGAGTCCCCGACCTCGCCATGGTCTACTGCGACTTCTGGATCGTTGACAAGGACGGGTTGCGGCTGGAGGAGCTGACGGTGCGGGAGTCGGCCAGAACCAGGCGCTCGGTAACGCCCACCGGTCCAGTCAACAACGATTACGCCGACGGGCTGCGCCTTGTCGCTGTGCAGAATGCCGCTCAGCCGGCCTATGCGGCTGTAGTGCGAACGTCCGATGTGCAAAACATGGTTGTGCCGGACGAAGTAGCGCCCCTGTACGACATCTGGTTGACGTATTGCCTGGTCAAGAATCGGCGTGGCCTGTACTACGTCAACGAACGGTTGACGAACTACCGAGTTCACTCGGGCAGCGCCACCTCCGGAGGCTTTGGCCCGGCCGAGGATGCGGTGTTCAGAAGGATTCTCGATGAGAACGAGTCCGCCGGCCCAGTCCTTGATGAGATACGTCAGTATTGGGCGTCTCTGCAATGGGCCAGGGGGACTCGCCTTATGGACTCAACCTCCACCCGAACCGAGTCTCAACGTGAGTTGGCGGCGGCCGCCCCGAACCTCACCGGCATACGGCGAATGCTGGCCGTTGCCGCCACCAAGTTCGCGGTAGCCTGGCACGTGCCCCGACTCGTCCGGTTGCTCAAGCGTCGACTTTCACTTCGGTTGTAAGCGAGTTGCCGTCAGTAGAACCGGGGTTGTGGGTGTAGCTAGGACGAGGACGGCTGGGACAAGGACGGGATGGGCAATCCAACAAACGGCAACTCGACAGATGGCGATCCATCTGATGGCACGAAGGCTGGGTCGGAGTCCGTTGCCGTCTACGTCTGTACGTTCCGACGGAACGAACCACTAAAAAGACTGCTTGACTCACTAGCTGCCGCCGCCCGGGCGGCACAGCCGGGAATTGAAGTTGCTGTCGTGGTTGTTGACGACAATCCGGACGGCCGAGCCTCAGCTGTGCTTGACGCGTTCGAGCACGACTTCATCCGCGGGCTCCACTACCGTCACACCGGATCGCGGAACATCTCAACGGCCCGAAACATGGGTTTGGAAACCGCCATGGAGCTGGCGGACTGGGTGGCGATGACCGACGACGATCAGGTAGTCAGCCCTGTTTGGATCAAGGCTCTTTTTGAGGCCGCTCACACTCACGGCGCCGACGCCATTACCGGTCCGGCCCATATTCGTTATGAGCAGGGCGCACCTGATTGGCTCGAAGCCGAACCCTTTGACGAGATCCTTGAGGCTCAGCCCAGGGTGGACGGAGAACGGATGGATACCTGCTCCACCGGCAACTCCATGTTGAAGTCGTCCTGGCTTATCAATCGTCCGGAGTCCAGATTTAGAACCGATCTCGGCCGCACGGGAGGCGAGGACATGGTCTTCTACCGGACGGCTATCGACAACGGCCTGGCCGCCTATTACTCAACCGAAGCTGAGATCTTTCAGATGCAGCCGCCGGAGCGAGCTACGTTCGCCTACATGGTCCGAGTGTCCCACTGGCTTGGAAATTCGGCCGCGTTGTCGAACCTAGAGAGCGGCAGTGCATCGCGAGGTCGTCTGGTGTTGCGGCACGGCAAACAGTTGGCCCAGGCCCTGATGGGTCCGATTGTACGCCTGGCATCACGTCAACCGGGTCAGTTCCGCTACGCCACGGCGAAGGCGGCTCAGGCTGCTGGTGGCTTGGTGGCAGTGGCCGGAGTCCGAGCCAAACACATTTAGCGTCCGGGCCGATTGCCGTCGGCGGTCCCGATGGATGGTAGCTCCGGCTCCACACATCCGTCGGGGCTACCGCCTCCCCCGATGGGTTGATCGTCGTAGTCATCGGCCACGTAGCCGGATCCCCGCTTGCTAGTCGAGAAGTAGTCCACGATGGCTGTGACCAGCGCATCAGCTTGGGCGTCAAGGAAGTTTGCGTCCATCAGCAACGCCTCCTCGGCCGGGTTGGTCAGATACAGATACTCGACCAGAACGGTTGGAACGTCACCGCTGTTCCGTAGCACCGAGAGGTAGTCGCGCCCGTCGGGTCGAATCCAGGCTCGAACGCCACGGTTACCGCTGCCAGCAAAAGAAAATGGGGCAACCGGATCAACCGCGAACGGTGCCGGTGGAGCAACCGTCGTCGGTACCGGGACTGTGGTTGAGGCGGTGGCCGGCACCGTGGTGGTGAAAACCGGCTGACGTACCCGAGGCTCCGGTGGTGAGCCTGTGTCCCTGGCTGAGGGAACTGTGGTGGCGGTGGGTGGTAGTTGACCGTTGGCCACCAAGGCGCTTTCTCGCGCTGCGACCGACCGGTCGTAAGCGTCGACTTCAGTCTCGTAGGCTTCGAGCTTGGTCAAATAGGCCTGGTAGGCGGTCCTGCGCTCGCTTGCCGCACTCTCCAACGCAGGTTGTAAGGCCTCAAAGAACAAGCCCCCGAAACGGGTTGAGTGGTCGCTTCCCGCCTTGGTGAATGCCATGGTGCCCGGAAGGTCCCCTCCTGGCGGGGCGCCGCCGTTGTGATGGACCGAGACGAACAACGCGGGGTCGACGGCGACAGCGATCCTTCCTCGGGCTTTGGTGGTGATGTTGTGGTCACCATCCCTGGTGAGAACGACTGTTGCTCCCAGACGTTCCAACCGTTGACGAACCCGCAGTACAACACCCAGGTTGAGTTCCTTCTCTGTCAATCCGGTCGGCCCGACGGCGCCAGGTTCAGTACCACCGTGTCCGGCATCGAGGACAATGTGTGCCGGTCCGAGAGGGCTGGCATCGCCGCGGCTGATCCGCACGGTTTGTTCGCATGCGGTCTGGACTCTCCAGGAGTCACGCTCGCCGGAGACGACCGGCAGGACAAGCCCATCGTCAGTAATGACTGCCCGGACCGATTTGACCGGCCCGTCGTCGATCGGCGGGAACGGCTCATCCGGCGTGCCGAGTAGCGTCGATCCGCGCGCTGACGCGGCAAGTCGGCCCGGCGAGGGGATTGCGAGTATCTCGGCTCGCTCGTTGACGGTCTCCTCAGTCGGGTCCTCAGAAACCTCGGAGGAGCGGATGGAGGTGCTTCTAAGCTCGTCCTGCTCGTCGGTTGCAGCGAGATTGGATGGCTGCGCGGTGATGTCGAACGACGGTAGCCCGCCAGCCAAAGTTGTGACCGCTGCGCTACCAGCCAGAACCGTTGTTAGTGCCAAGGCGGCCAGCAGCCGCCGGCCTCGTTGCTGGGCCCGTCGTCGGGTAGGCGATGGCCCAGCTTCGTTCGACCGGGTACCGCTCACCATCGACTTGACCGAGCCGCTCACCCTTGGCCATCGGCCCAGCCGGTCTGATCTTGAGAGCTGAAGCCCGCCCTATGTGGGCGCTAGACACCGCCGTCTTGGTGAGAGCGGCCGGCTTTTGCTGATCTCTAGGTCAGCTGTTTGGCCAGACGATCGGCGGCATCTCTCACCAGCCTGGCAATGGCTTCAGGATTCTCTTCCCCCGGGAAACGATAGGCCGGCCCGTGGACGTGAAGTGCGGCCACGGTTTCACCCGTCGGATTTAGTACAGGTGCAGCCACTGAGTTCAGTTGATCGTCAAACTCCTCGAACATCCAACAAAAGCCGTCAGCGCGGATCTCCTCGAGCCGTTGACGGATGATCTGCGGCTCGGTAATGGATTGAGCGGTGCTGGCTTTTAGTTCGCCAGCCAAGTACTGGTCGACGATTTCCTCGCTCTGGCCGGCGAGAACAACCAGGCCTGATGCCACTTGGTGTGGATCGATCCTGGCCCCGGTCCAACTTCTAACCTGTATCTCGTCGTCGGTCTCGAAGTGTTCGAGGTAGAGAATCTGCCCTTGGTCGAGCTGTGAAACGCCTGATGTCTCGCCGATCTGCTCGGTCAATTCCCACAGGTACGGGCGGGCGGCTGAGGTGAGCACGTGGCTCCATGCGGCCGCTCCCACAAGGTCGGTCAATCCCTGGCCGAGGGAGTAGACACCGCCGGCCTCCAGTTGCTCAACTGCCTGCGCCGACTCGAGCGCGCCGAGGAGACGGTAGACCGTGCTTTTCGGTAGCTCGGCTCGGTCGGCCAGTTCAGTTACACCGGCGGGGCCAGCGGCCAGAACACGGAGAATGAGGAAAGCTCGTTCAATTGACTGCACACCGGACATCGAGAACTCTCTGCCTAATTGGGCCCCGGCCTTGCCCCGGCTGATAGCCGGGAGACGCCCCTCGTTGCTGTGTCGCAGCGCGATGACCGGTCAAGGCGGGCTACACCTCAAGTGTAGGCTAGAAAAAGGAGCGGCAGTGGGGGATGGGTGACACCCCGAAAAAGGCGTCGAGTGGTCCGAATGTTTCCGTGGCCGCGCTGAGGCGTCGCCCAGCAGCTAATGCCGCCGCCGAGCGGGAGCCGAGCAGCAGAGGACCAAGACAAGCTCTGGTCACGGCGACATCGGGTCGACGCCTTGACGGTTTTGCCCCGTCATTGGAGATGGAAAGCACCTGGTTGAACTGATTGCGTTTGAACGTTGCGTCGAAGCGTTCATCCAAAATCGGTTCGTCGACCACGCCGACGACGAACGAGTCCGATGTCCGGTAGCTGCGGGCGCCAAAACAGGCAACGGGGTCCTCAACTCGAAGCCAGACGTGATCGCGAAGGCCGGTTGTGCGGACGCCTCTGGGGTCTTCCAACAACAACGTCAGGGAATCATCGGGGCTAACAGCCGACCGGGTCGTAATTTCGCCGACGAGGTCGACAGACAAGATGGTCCGCCACAATGCGTGGGTGGCCTGCTCAGTGACTGCGAAGAAGTCGATGAGGTCGAGACCGTGACGTGGGTAGCCGTCGTCCCAGTCTGGCTTGATGCTCCACATGGCGAAGCCGTCGTTATGCAGCGCCCCGACCAAGAGCTCGCCGTCTTTGGGCTTGTAGCACCACGTGAACATGTCTGACGTGCGGGACATCTCGCCGACCTGTTGGCGGCGGTAACGGTCATAGATGCCGAGGATGTCGTCCAGGTGATCAAACGGGTCGATGAGGCGTACCGCGTTTTCGGGGCCCGCCTCGGGTGTTTCGGTGAACGGCCGCAGCCGATTCTGGCGCCGATCAATCGAGACCAGTCGATGCCATGTCGACACGCCGTAGCCGAAGCGCTCGTAGATGCCGCCTTCGCTGGCGGTCAGAGCGAGCAACGGTTCGTCTCTCCGCCGAGCCTCGGAGCGAAGCCACGCCATCATCGTCCGGGTCAACCCTCGACGGGTATGGGTTGCGCTGACACTAACCCAGGTGACTCCGCTGGTCGGCAGCGTCGCTCCACCAGGAACGGTCAGCTCCATTGGATAGCTGCCGGCTCCGGCCACGATTCGGCCGTTGTCTTTGGCCACCACGAAGCGGTCCGGCTCGACCACGCGGGCCATGACATCGGATCGGCTGGTGACCGGTGGGTAGCCGAAATTTCTGCTGTCAATGGCGTTGAGCTCTGACAGCTCTTCGGGTTTCAGCGTTGAGAAGTCAACCACGGTGGACTCCGCTTATCGATGACGGTTCAGGCTCAGCGCGCCGGTTTACGTTCTGCCGCGATGGCGTCGGCGACTGTTTCGGCGGCCACGTCGACGCCCAGCCGCTTGTCCTCGCCGGTGATACGAACAGCAAGCTCGATCTCACCGTCGGCCAAGCCTCTGGGCCCAACGGTAAGGCGGTAGGGGATGCCAATGAGTTCGGCGTCGGCGAACTTCACTCCGGCTCTGGCATCACGATCGTCAAGGAGAACATCGACACCACGCGAGCGCAGGTCCTCGTAGAGCGTCTCGGCCGCGGCCAACGTTGGCTCGTCGAGTTTCAACACGGTGATCACGGCCTCGTAGGGGGCCACCGAGACAGGCCAGAGAATACCTTTGTCGTCGTGGTGAGTCTCGGCCACTGTTGCCATGTTGCGGCCTATTCCAATGCCGTAGCTGCCCATGACAACCGGACGTTGTTTGCCGTCGGAATCCGACACGGCAACTCCGAAGGCCTCGGCGTACTCGGTGCCCAGTTTGAAAATGTGTCCAGCTTCAACACAGCGAATTTGATCGAGCTCGGTACCGCAGTTGATACACGCTTCGCCTGCGGAGACTTCTCGGAGGTCGGTCCACTGGTCAATCTCGATGTCGCGCTCGACACTGACACCGCGATAGTGCCAATCGTCCTCGTTGGCGCCGGTGGTCATAGCGGTTCGCCCCTTAAGAGAACTATCGGCGATGATCCGCAACGAGTCGACGCCGACGGCTCCAAGGCTGCCGGGCATAGCCCCGAGGTTGGCCTTGGCTTCCTCCGGGGTAGCCGGGCGGAGTTCGATGGTGCCAGTGGAGTCGATGAACTTCTGGGTGTTCAGCTGGTGATCGCCGCGAACCAAAGCCAACACCACTTCGTCGTCAGCCACCATCACCATGGTCTTGATCTGTTGGGTGGCCGGTGCCCCTGCTTCTTCCAGGGCGGCGATTGTCCTGATGCCGGGAGTTGCGAACCGCTCTGGCGCGTCGAGGCCCGGCTCGTCGGTCACGGGATCCAGCCGGGATGTGGCCTTTTCGATATTGGCGGCGTAGTCACAGTTGGGGCAGACGATGACTTCGTCTTCGCCTGCTGCGCACGGGACCATGAACTCGACTGATGTGTCGCCCCCCATGGCGCCGCTGCTGGCCTGCACACCGAAGGCGGGCAGCCCGATTCGTTCAAAGATTCGTATGTAGGCCGCTCGGTGAGCTTCGAACTGCCGGTCCAAACCGTCTTCGTCAATATCGAAGCTGTAGGAGTCCTTCATGTGGAACTCCCGGACCCGCAGGAGCCCAGCCTTGGGTCGAGCTTCGTCCCGGAACTTGGTTTGTATGTGGTACCAAAGCTGTGGGAGCTCCTTATAAGAAGTGAGCTCGGAGGCCACCGAGGCGAAAATCTCCTCGTGAGTGATACCGAGAGCCATGTCATTGTCCCGCCGATCGGTCAGTCGGAACATGATTTCGCCCATCTTGTCCCAGCGGCCGGACTTCTGCCAGATGGTGGCCGGGTGCATGGTGGGCAACAGAAACTCCTGGCCCCCAATGGCGTTGATCTCGTCTCGGACGATTTGAGCGACCTTCTGGTGGACCTTCCAGCCCAGCGGAAGCATGGAGTAGTGCCCAGCGTGGAGCTGACGAATGAACCCGCCCTTGACCAACAGGGCGTGGCTGACGGCTTCGGCGTCGGCGGGAGCGTCACGAAGGGTGGGGATGAAGAGTGATGACCAACGCATTCCCAAACCATACCTAAAACAGGCTGATCTTGATTCGATATTCGTCTCAGACAGGTAGTGGCCGACGCTGGGGCGTGTATTACAGTTAGAGGCTATAAGCCGATGTGAACGGCATCGGAATCACACTGATCAGGCACGACCCATCGGCAAGAGTGAAGTAAGAGAAGGATGCCCCTATGGCAGTAAACGGAACGGGTAGGAAGCGCACCGGATACAAGGCGCTGTCCACGCCTCGCCCGCGGCTCACGACTCCGCTGGTAAGAGAGAACGGCGAACTACGGCCGGCCTCGTGGGAAGAAGCCATCGAGCGGGCTGCCAGCGGATTCAAGGACGTCGTTGATGAGCACGGCCCTGAAGCATTCGGCATGTTCTCTTGTTCGAAGTCGACCAACGAGATGAACTACGCCGCGCAGAAGTTCGCCAGGACGGTCATCGGTTCGAACAATATCGATTCCTGTAATCGAACTTGACACGCTCCTTCCGTCGTCGGTCTGGCGACAGTATTCGGAGCCGGTGGAGGCACGTCGTCTTACACCGAAATTGAAGAAACCGATCTGATCGTTCTCTGGGGCTCCAATGCCCGCGAAGCGCACCCGATCTTTTTTCACCACCTGGCCAAAGGCCTCGACAGTGGCGCCCGTATGTTCTCGGTCGACCCTCGACGAACCTCATCGGCCAAGTTCGCCGACGTCTGGCTGGGCTTGAACGTCGGAACCGACGTTGCTCTGTCCAACACGGTGGCCAATCACATCATCACCAACGATCTGCACAACACCGACTTCATCGCTCACGCCACCCAGGGCTTCGAGGCCTACGCAGAGTCGGTTTCGTCCTGGACGCTGCAACGGGGTTCGGAGATCACCGGCGTGCCTGAGGTAGCCATCGCCGAGTTGGCCGAGGCTTACGCCACAGCTGAAACGGCCCAGCTGCTGTGGACGCTAGGCATCACCGAGCATCACAACGCCGTCGACAACGTTCTGTCGCTGTGTAATCTGGCTTTGCTAACCGGCCACATCGGTCGCTGGGGATCGGGCCTGGTCCCGCTCCGTGGACAGAACAACGTCCAGGGCGGCGGCGACATGGGCGCCCTGCCGAACAAGCTCCCTGGCTTCCAGGACGTGGTTTCCGCCGAGGCCCGAGCCAAGTTTGAATCAGTGTGGGGCGCACCCGTCCCGCCCGACCCCGGACTTCACCTGACCCTCATGTTCGAGGGAATGGGAACCGGCGATGTTCGCGCCATCTACTGCATTGGCGAAAATCCGGCTGACTCCGAGGCCGACGTCGCCCATGCTCGAAAGCTGTTGGGCGATCTCGACATGCTGGTCGTGCAGGACATCTTCTTGACCCGCACCGCTGAGCTGGCCGATGTTGTTTTCCCTGCTTCGGTCGGCTGGGCCGAGTCCGATGGAACGGTCACCTCAAGCGAACGACGAGTCCAGAGAGTTCGTGCCGCAGTGCCGCCACCCGGTGAGGCCCGTGACGACATCGACATCATCGCTATGTTGGCTAACCACATGGGTGTCGACTGGGGTAAACCCACACCACAAGAGCTGTGGGACGAACTGCGCTCGCTCTCTCCGCTGCATCAAGGTATGAGCTGGGATCGGCTCGAAGCCGAAGGTGGGCTTCAGTGGCCGTGTCCGTCGCAAGACCACCCTGGTAGCCCGTTCTTGCACGGATGGCTTTGGACCGAAGACCTAGGGGGGCGTGATCCCTCCCCGTTCAGTGTTGTCGAGCATGCCGGACCGAAAGAGGAGCTCAGCGAGGAATTCCCGCTGCGTTTGACCACTGGCCGGGCGCTCGACTCCTACAACACCGGCGTCCAGTCTGGCTCGATGGAATCGCCGATTCGCTACGGCAACACCATCGACCTGAGCTTCGACGACGCCCAGCGTCTCGGTGTGGCCGACGGTGAGACGGTCAGAGTGGTATCGCCCAGGGGAAGCGTCGACATGCCGGCTCGGGTCTTGAAGGACCTGCCGGTCGGTTTGACCTTCACCACCTTCCACTTCCCGGAGTTGGTCGACGTCAATTTGTTGACCAACGACGCTTGGGACAAGCGGTCGGGAACAGCCGAATTCAAAGCGGCATCAATTCGTATCGAGAAGCTGCAACCGGCGGCATAGGCTCAACGGTGCCCGCCTGCAAGCGAGGTGCCGAAGCCGGACCAGCAATCGAAAGAGAGGCAACGTGGCCGATCTCCACTTTGGGGATGACAAACCGAATGACATCGAACGGGAAGCCGTGGACGGCGTGGTGGCCGACACGCTTGGCCCTGCTGTCGTTCATGAGCACGAGCGGTTGGTGCGCGGTGGCACCGAGCGGCGCAGCGAGCGTCGCCACCTCCTGCTTCCTGTGTTGCACGCATTGCAACGAGCCGCCGGTTGGATCAGCCCAGGCGGCTTGAACTACGCCTCTGAGCAGCTTCAAGTGCCGCCAGCCGAAGCCTACGGTGTGGCCACGTTCTACGAGATGTTCCGATTTGACGATCCGGGTCACAGCGATGATGTCGTTCACGTATGCGTGGACGCCGCCTGCCAAATCGCCGACTCTGAGGCCACTATTGCCCGGTTGGAAGCTGAAGGTCGTCACGTTCACCGCAGCCCATGTCTTGGGCAGTGTGAACGACCGACAGCACTCTTCATTCAAGGGCGGGGTAGGCCCGACAGGGTTGAAGCTGACAGCGATCTTGAACAGTTCACCGCTGTTCCCCAGGCGTTGGCATCCGGTGGAGACGGCACCATGAACGGTGACGCCGCTCTCCGCCTACTTAAGCGGGTCGGCGTAGTTGATCCGTCGAGCATTGAAAGCTACATCGCCGCCGGTGGCTACCAGGCATTGGCCGCCGCTTTTGAGCGCGGGCCTGACGGCGTGGTGGCCGAGGTTGCCGAATCCGGCCTGATGGGCCGAGGCGGCGCTGCCTTCCCCACCGGTTTCAAATGGAAGGCTGTCTCCGAGGCTGTCGGTGATGTGAAGTACGTCGTCGTCAACGCTGATGAGTCCGAGCCTGGAACATTCAAGGATCGGGTCCTGATCGAAAACGACCCCTTCTCGATCATCGAAGCCGCCACAATCGCCGGCTTCGCAACTGGAGCCAGTAAAGGCTGGATCTACATTCGGGGTGAGTACCCGCTGGCTACCGAGCGACTCCGCAATGCCATCGAGCAGGCTCGAGCCGCCGGATATCTTGGCGACAACATCTCCAAGTCCGGGTTCTCCTACGACATCGAAGTTCGCCGAGGCGCTGGTGCCTACATCTGCGGTGAAGAGACGGCCCTGTTCAATTCGCTAGAGGGGTTCCGGGGCGAGCCTCGGCAGAAGCCTCCGTTCCCGACCACCAACGGCCTGTTCGATCTGCCAACCGCCATCAACAATCCCGAGACGTTGGTCAATGTGTTGGACATCGTCGCTGCGGGCGGAGCGGCATACAAAGCCGTTGGAACCGAAGGATCTTCGGGGACCAAGTTGTTCTGCGTCAGCGGGCATTTGGCCAAACCCGGTGTCTATGAGGTTGAGTTCGGAACGACGCTCCGTCAGCTGATCGACATGGCCGGGGGTCCCGTCGGTGAGCTACGAGCCATCATGCTTGGTGGAGCAGCCGGGTCGTTCGTCCGAGCCGATCAACTCGACTTGCCACTTTCGTTTGAAGGAGCCCGCGAAGCGGGAGTTTCTCTGGGCTCGGGGGTGGTCATGGCCTTTAACGACACGGTCGATTTCGGTGCCGTGTTCACCCGTCTGGCTGAGTTCTTCCGCAACGAATCATGCGGGCAATGTGTGCCCTGTCGGATCGGCACGGTCCGTCAACACGAGGTATTGATCAACAGCGGCGGCCATCCCGCCAATGGGCAGGCAGAGTTGTTGGCTGACATTGATCTGGCCATGAAAGACGCATCTATTTGCGGACTCGGACATACAGCGGCAACCGCTGTTCGTTCGGGGATCGCTCTGGGATTGATTGGAGCAACGTCATGACGGCAACGGAGCCCGTTTCGAAGCCAGCCGAGTCCGAGACATCGGTGACCTTGTCCATTAATGGCTCGCCGGTTGAGGTGCCCGAAGGGGCTTCGGTTCTTGACGCCTGCACGGCAGCCGGTGTTGACACGCCGACGCTCTGCTACGCCGAGAATCTGACCCCGGTCAACGCCTGTCGGGTGTGCGTTGTTGAACAAGAGGGCTCTCGCACTCTGGTTCCCTCATGTTCCCGCCAAGCCGAAGCCGGAATGAACATCCAAACCGATTCTGAGCGGGTCCGCCACTCGCGCAAGATGGTTCTCGAGTTTCTTGGTTCCGGTGTCGACCTGAGTCAAGCGCCCGACCTCCAGCAGTGGAGCGAGGTCTACGAGGCTGACCCCGGGCGATACGGCGAGTCGGCAGCCAAGATCGAAGAAGAAGTCCGTATTCAAGACGAGCTCTACATCAGGGACTACGACAAGTGCGTGCTGTGCTACAAGTGCGTCGAAGCCTGCGGTGACGATGCCCAACACACGTTTGCCATCGCGGTGGCCGGGCGCGGTTTCGACGCTCGGATTCGCACTGAGTTCGATACCTCGCTGCCCGACTCGGCCTGTGTGTATTGCGGCAACTGCGTGGCAGTGTGTCCCACCAATGCCTTGCAGTTCAAGACCGAGTTTGATCTCCGTTCGGCCGCCAAGTGGAAGCCCGAAGAACAGTCAGTGACGAGGACAGTGTGTTCGTATTGCGGCGTCGGCTGCAATCTCGAACTTCATGTGCAGGACGAAACAATCGTGAAGGTCACGTCGCCCAACGATCATTCAGTCACATCGGGGCACCTGTGTATCAAGGGCCGTTTCGGCTGGTCCTACGTGCACGGAGAGTAGCCGGGCAGCCTGCTCCGACAGTCACGGCCTAGGAGGCGGGCCCGACGGTAAGTGTCGTCGTGCTGGCCCCATCGCTGGGGTAGTACGTGGACGGACCGCTTCCAAAGGTCCGTAGCCGGGCCTGATCGATTCCGCCCACTTCTACCAGGTACCGGGCAATCTCGGCTGCCTGTTGCTGGCTGAGGGTGGTGTTGGCTTCCGGTTCGGCCTGGCTGTACGTCCGAACCGCCACGGTCAGCGATCCAGGCTCAACGCTCATTACCGAAGCAAGCTGATCCATGGTGGCTTGGCCTTCAGCGGTAAGGGTGGCAGTTCCGGCTTCGAAGGCAATAGCGCTGGTATCGAGTCCTGCCACTTCGAACGCCAACGCCGTCTCGGGTCCCGTCTGGAGCCATACGTGGCCTCCGAGTTCAGGGGTGATTACGTAAGGAGCAGCCCCTGGGGTGATGACTGTTATCCGCTCGCTGCCGACTTCTCCCGACGTCAGTTCGGAGACGACCGTGTCGGCCAGTTGGCCAGCGGCAACTCGTGCACTCTCGTTGTCGGGGGCGAAGAACGAGTAGGCGGCCAGGCCGATTGTCGAGTCGGTGAATCGGTCCATGGCTTGGCGTAGACGAGCGGCATCGGTGATCGCTTCAACCCGAAACGAGCCGGGGCCGTTGAAGCGCGATCCAATGGTGAATGGTCCGGATGCTGCCACGGCGTCGGAAAATGCCGCGTCTCCCAGTTCCGGGGTTGCGGCAACGAAGTCAGGGACCGGCAAAGCGGCCGATAGCGGGCCGGCGCCGAGGCCGATTGCCCGAACTTGAGCTTCGGGTGCTCCGGCGGCCACGAGCGCAGCGACTAGCGCCTCAGCTCGCCGCGTGCTCAAATCCAGATTGGACTGGGCGGTGGACTCACCGGTCGCTCGGACTGTGATGGTGACCGGAACGCCGGCATCGGCAATGCGTGGCCCGAGCGTTTCCAATAATGCCGCGCTTTGGGCCGTCAACGCCTCGGTTCCGGGAGTGAACTCCAGAGCCAGCAGGTCGAGTCGATCCGCTCCGAGGGCCGAAGCCATGGCGCCCACAGGGTCGAGCAGGGGATTGATGGTCCCGCCCTCGTCGACGGCCGCTTCGCCATTGACATCAATAGTGTCGGGAGTGGCGTCGGACGGATCGGGCTGGACGTCGGAGTCGGTTTCGGCCGCTGGGTCATCTGCAGCGTCGGCGGGCGCCGCCTGATCGCTTTGCGAAGTGGAACTGGTCGCCTCTTCGGCCTCGGTTTCCTGCGAGATCGCTCCGTCGTCTCCGTCGGTGAGGGCGAACATGGCGGCCAGGCCAATAAGCCCGACGGCAAAGCTGGCGGCGATCGTCATGACCACTGCGGTCACCGTCAGCGACGAATCCCGACTGCGGTCTTTGTACTGTGCGGGTTGTTGCTCGAGTGGCCGGACGACCTGTTCGTCGTACTGGTGAGCGGGAGCCCGATGTTCTTCGTTTCGGTAGGTGTCGGACTGCGGTTCGAAGACTCCAGGTGTCGTTGCGTAGTCCGACGCCGAGTTGAATGGGTCCGGTGTTGCTTCTCCCAGGTCGCCCAGCACAACCGAGCCGGAGTCGTGGGTCACATCCTCCGGGTGAGTGACGTCATGATCGCTTAGCAGGGGAGGGGACTGGTAGGTTCCATAGCTGTCGTCGACCAGCATGGCTGGACTCTCCGGTTCGGGCTGGACCGGAAGTCGTGGCGGCGATGGCACCGCATCGTTGGGCTTGCTGGCAGGTCCGCCGGCTTCGACGGTTGTCTCGCCAGCGGAATTGCCGAACGCAGTAGGTCCGACTTGGCCGAAGAACGGTGCCTGCTGGACTCCGTCGTCTTTGTGCTTTGTGTGGACGCCGTCACCATCTGGGTGAACCACGTGGCTGGCGTCATCGGTCGCGGTGGCGTCGTCGGTGTCGGCGAAATCGGGTGTGGCGGGATCGGTGCCGGCATCGGCTCCTAGGACCATCCCGATGACGGCATCCAGATCCATGGCGTTAGCCGGGTTGCCGTTGGATTCAGGTCCAGTCGATGAATCAACATCAGATGGGGCATCGAGGGTCTCGGCGGAGTCGTCAACGGCCAAGATTGTCTCGTCGGTCGGCAGGTCGTCGGCCTCTTCGACGTCGGTCCTGTTCTCATAGGCCAAATCTGATTCATCCGTCAGTTCTGGGTCTTCGGCTAAGTCCGAACCATCGGATTCGTCAGCTGTACCGCCCGATTTGTTGTCGAGATCGTCGAACAAGCCAAAAAAGACGGACGGGTCGAGTGCTCCGTCGTCCGTTTTGTCTCCCGATCCGCCGCCATCAGGTTGACGTCGTTCGGGAAAATCAGGGGCAGTTTGATGTTCTGTGGTCACCGACTCCGTCCTGACGCCGTTCCGGGCCGGAGGCGTATTCAAGGACCGATTCACTGTACCGCGGGTCGGATCACAGTGAGGCGTGAACCGGCGCGCACCTCTACTTTGACGAGTACCTGCAACATGCGTCAACATCTCGGCTTCGCTCACCGCTCCGATGCCTTGAGGCCTCTCAGTCGCTCCAGCCGATTTGCTCCAAGGAGGGGGTCGCGACCAGCAGCAGCACCACCTGATCTACAGTTGGCAACATCCCTGACACCAGGTGCCTACTAGTGTCAGTATTCGTCGACTTGGGCGTTCGTTCTCGGGAGGAAGCTATGTCAAGAAATCGAATTGTTTCGAGTGTTATAGCGGCGGCCCTTTTGCTCGCGGCTTGTGGCAGTAGCTCGACCGAATCAGGGATCGAAGACGCCGGATCTCCCGAATCGCCACTGGCTGAGTTCATAGGCGAGGACGCAATGTTTGATTCTCAAGCCGGTGAGGAGCAGTTCGCCGAGCAACAACGGCAGGTCAACGAGCAAGTTGTCGCCTGTATGTCGGCCGAGGGCTGGGAGTACACGCCCGAGAGCGTCGACGACGTGTTCGTTTTTGAAGACGTTGACTCAGACGGCCTCGAATGGGGATCACGTGAGTGGACCGAGAAGTACGGTTTCGGTATCACCACTCAGATGTTCCCCCAGGCGACCGTGGGGCCGGAACTCGTCGGATATAACGATGAAGGCTTCGGCGGGCCCGGTGAGGAGTACCAGGACCCGAACGCCGAGTACCTGGAGTCATTGTCATCATCCGAGCAGGAGGCGTTCTACGAGGATCTGTACGGCACCGACCCCGGCCCGAACATAACCGACGACATGAGCGACGAAGAGATGGACGCCGCCTACCAAGACTGGGAGCAAAATCGGGTTCTGGACGGCTGCTTCCCTAAGGCAGAGGCCGAGGCAGGATTCTTCGGCCCAAATGCCTTCTATACCGAATTCAGCGACGAGATGGACGACATGTGGGATCAGATGATGAGCGACCCCCGCATCGTCGAAGCCGAGGCCGAAACAGCGGAATGTGTGAGCGGCAAGGGTCTGACCTACACCTCGATGGACGATGTCTACGAAGACTTTTACGAGCGGGTTGAGCCGGTGCAGGAGCAGGTCTGGAACTCCGCCCCAATGCCTGAGCTTTCGGAGGAGGAGTTCGAAGCCATGAGCGACGCCGAACTCGATGCGATGTTCAACCAGCCGCCTGAGCTAACCCCCGAAATCAAGAGCGAGTTGGCCGAACTTCAGGCTGAAGAGATCGCCTTGGCTATCGCCGTTGATGATTGTGGTGGCGGCCAACGGGATCAGGAAGACCTTGACTCGAACCGTGACCGGCTCGAACAGTTTCAGGCTGAGTCGGGAAGCTGAACCTCCTCGCAGGACTAGGCTTTGCGAGAACGGCAAGGGGAGGTTGATCGTTGAATAGGCGGGCGTTGCTAGCTGTGGTGGTAGCCACTGCAGTTCTATCTGCATCTATCGCCTGGGTGCTCGGGCGGCGAATTGAGTCACCGGCGGAGGCTGCGGCTGGGGCATCGTCCCCGGAGCCGTCTCTCATTACGGTGCCGGTGGAAAGCCGCGAACTGTCATCTCGGGTCGTGGTAAGAGGCACCGTTCAATCGAGCGAAGAAACGACAATTCAAGTCTCGACCGCGGCCCTGGGCAACCCTGTGGTGACCGGCTTGCCCAAGTCCGAAGACGATGAACTTGACGAAGGCGAGGTCGCCATCGAGATCACTGGACGTCCCGTGATCGTGCTTGAAGGGACGTTGCCCACTTACCGATCCATGGGCCCATCCAGCGAAGGCCCTGACGTCAAACAACTCGAAGAGTCGCTTCTCCGGCTGGGGTATGACCCAGGCGACGTCGACGGGGTGTATACCGCGGCCACGGCCTCAGCGGTAGACGATCTCTACGACTCGCTTGGTTATCGGGCCAACGAGCCATCGGCAGAAGAGGGGGCCGCGGTCGAGGCGGCCGAGGACCAGGTGGAACAGGCCGAAAAGGCATTGAAGGCAGCTGAAGCAACCGGAGGCCCTGAAGGCGGAGTCCCCGAGTCTGTTCGACTACAGCAGAATCAGTTGGTGGACCAGGCCCAACGTCAGTTAGACCAAGCCAAGCAAGGCAGCGGTCCCGAGCTCACCCAGGCCCAGGAACTCCTTACCCAGGCCGGCGAAACACTGGTTTCTGTGACCAACGAATTCAACTTGGTCAACGAGCGGTTGGCCCAAGCGACAGCCGGGATCCATCCCGATACCGGCGAACCTCCGACTGCCGAAGAGTTGGAAGAGCTCAACTTGGAGGTGGCAGCCGCTCAGGACATCGTTGACCAGGCGGCTGCCGACAAACAACAAGCCCAGAGCGCGGTCGACGAGGCGAAAGGGGGCCAGTCGCAGACGATCAAGGACGCCGAGACAGACTTGGCCATCGCCAAAGCCAGTCGAACCGAGACGTTCGCCTCCTACGAACAAGGCGACGATGTGGACTCCCAGGGTCAGCCAACGACGGCCGAGCTGCGCGAGGAACTGCAAGAGGCACGAGATGATCTAGCTGACATCCGCTCGGTTACCGGCATCGGCGTGCCGATCGAGGAGCTGGTATTCGTACCGACGCTGCCTCGCAAGGTCAGCGGCGTCGGCGTGGAGCTAGGTTCCACCGCAGCAGGGGGAGTGATGAGTCTCACCGGCCCGTCAACCGTTATCGACTCGGTCATCTCAACCTCGGATCGCAAGCTGATCAGTGAAGGGATGGAAGCGGTGGTTGAGGACGACGACCTTGGCGTGTCGGTTTCAGCCACTATTAGCTTTGTCGCCGCCAACCCAGGCGGCGGTGAGGTCCCCGAGGACAGGTACGCCATGCGCCTCGAACCCAATGAGGACTTGCCGGAGGAAGCGTTTTTCCAGTCGCTCAGGGTCACGATTCCAATCTCGTCCACCAGCGGCCAGGTGCTGGTGGTTCCGCTGGCGGCGGTAAGTGCCGGCCCTGACGGGACATCTCGAGTTGAGGTACAGACCCAGGACGATTCGACCAACTTGGTGGACGTCACAACCGGCCTGGCCGCAGACGGTTTCGTTGAAATCCGAGCGGTCAACGGATCGCTGGCCGAAGGTGACCGGGTGGTCGTTGGGCGTGAACTGCTGCTCCCCACCGACGATGAATCTGACGAGACGGACGACTCAGACGACGAATCCGACGATGAGTCCGAGGGCGACGGAGGGGCCTGACGGTGTCGGCCCCGACGGTAGACCGCCACCCGGTCGTCGACCTCGTTGACGTCGTCAGAACGTTTGATTCCACCCCACCGGTGCAGGCCCTTCGATCCACGACGTTGACCATCAACGCTGGTGAGTATGTGGCCATTGTTGGTCCCTCAGGGTCTGGCAAGTCCACGTTGTTGCACATCTTGGGTTTGCTCGACACGCCCAGCGACGGAACCTACATTCTGGACGGGATCGACACGTCGGTGTTGAGCGAACGACAGCGGGCCGGCGTGCGCGGCTCACGAATCGGCTTTGTGTTCCAATCCTTCCATCTCCTCAATCACCGGACCACGGTCGAAAACGTGGTGTTGGCCGAGTTGTACTCGGCCACGTCACGCTCGGACCGTCGTCGGCGGGCGATTGAAGCCCTTGAGCAGGTCGGTCTCGGTCATCGGCTCGATGCGTTCCCGACCACATTGTCGGGCGGCGAACGGCAGCGGGTGGCGGTGGCCCGAGCGCTGGTTGGTGAACCAAGCCTTCTGTTGGCCGACGAACCCACCGGGAATCTCGATTCGGCCACCACACAATCGATCCTGGATATGTTCGCCGAGTTGAACGACGGCGGAATCACGTTGGCCGTCATCACCCATGACCCGGAGGTCGCCCAACGGGCTCAACGTCGGCTTTCGATTCGAGATGGTGTGGTGACTAGCGAATGACGCTCATTGATCCGGCAGGACGCGATGTGCCCGGCACAGGCGCTGGAGATCCCGGCTACGGGCCGACCCCCAATCCGATCGTGACCGGAGGCTCGGCTGGCCGCTCCAGCCTGGCGATTAGCGACCTACTGGCGGAAGTGGTAATTTCGCTAACCGCTCGCCCGGCCCGAACCTTGTTGACGGCGATGGGTACCGTCTTGGGGGTCGCAGCATTGGTAGCGACCCTCGGGCTGGCCCGAACATCGGGCAACCAGATTGTCTCTCGGTTTGACGAGCTTGAAGCCACGCAGGTGTCTGTTGAGCCGCAAAGCCGAGGATTTGGCGGTGGTGACAACGCTCCTCAGTCCAGCTTTATCCCGTTTGACGCCGATGATCGGCTGACGCGATTGAACGGAGTGGTGGCCGCCGGAACCATCAGCGATGTTGATCTGGGCGGTCGTCTGGCCAGATCGGTTCCCGTAAACGACCCGTTGGGTCAAAACGAATTCCAGATCCCTGTACTGGCGGCGTCAGGGGGACTGTTCGAAGCGGCACGGGCTGATGTTCTCACCGGTCGAGTCTTCGACGCCGGCCACGATGAGCGAGGTGATGCGGTGGCAGTGCTCGGTCCGGGAGCGGCCAGACGCCTCAACATCAGCCAAGTGGCTAACGCCCCGACGATCTTCATCGGGGACGAAGCCCTCGTAGTCGTTGGCGTGTTAGCTGACGTCGAGCGCAAGCCGGAGTTGCTGAACGCCATCACCATTCCCAACCAGTTGGCCAAGGACCGATTTGGTCTGCAGGTGCCGGCCGAGGTGCTTATCGAAACTGAGATCGGGGCTGCTGAGCTAATCGGGGCGCAAGCTCCAACCGCGCTACATCCCAACGACCCCGACCGGCTTCGAGCCAGCGTGCCCCCGTCACCGACCAGGACCCGCTCGGCTGTAGCCGACGACCTGAACATTTTGTTCCTGGTGTTGGGCGGTATATCGCTTATCGTTGGCGCACTGGGAATTGCCAACGTGACCCTGGTGTCGGTGCTGGAACGAACTTCGGAGATCGGGCTGCGGCGTGCGCTGGGCGCCACCCGACGTCACATTGCCACCCAGTTTCTGGCCGAGTCGGCGGCTCTTGGTCTGCTAGCCGGCCTTATCGGGACCAGCCTTGGCATCTTGACCGTGGTTGTTGTTTCGGCCAATCGGGTGTGGACCCCGGTCCTCGATCCCATTCTGCCGCTCGCCGCTCCGCTAATGGGTGTGGTCATCGGACTTGTGGCCGGAACGTACCCGGCGTGGAAAGCATCCAGCCTTGAGCCAATCGCCGCACTCAGAGGTGCTGAATAGGCCGGGCTGATTACCCCCTCGAGTGGGGGCTCACCCTGGTTAGATGGCCTCGATCTTGCCGGTGTCGACATTGTGCACATAACCAACGATTCGATCGGTGTGCAATAGGAACGGGTTTGAGCGCAGAACTTCCACCGATTGGCGGGTGTCCTCGACCACGTCGGCGAATGCGTGAATCCTCCAAGATGGTCTTTGACCGGCCTTGGCCGCAATCCGGTCGAGTACAGCACCCTCGTCGAGTCCTGCTAAGCCGCATTTGGTGTGGTGTATGACCAAGACTTCCGTAGTGCCGAGTTCAAGTTGCGAGAGAGCGAGAGACCGGATGACGTCGTTGGTGATGACCCCACCGGCGTTGCGGATGACGTGAGCCTTGCCCAAATCGAGGCCGAGGGACCGGTAGGTGTCGAGGCGGGCGTCCATACAGGTCACGACGGCCACGTTGTCTCCGGGAGGAGCACCCAGTCCGGCGCTGGTGTAGCCCGAAGCGTAGATTGAATTGTTGACCTCGTAGCGGGCCACGGTTTCTGACGTCGGTAGTTGACTTGCCATGAGTGTTTACATCCGTTCCTTAGCGTCCGCCGCCGATGTCCACAAGAGCACCCGTCACGTAGGATGCTTCGTCGGACAACAGCCAGGCGATGAGATTAGCGATTTCTTCGGGTTGTCCGCCCCGACCTATCGGGACGTTGGCAGCCAGACGGTCGACCCGCTCCGAGTCGCCTCCGGAGGTGTGAATGTCGGTGTGTACCAGGCCCGGACGGACGGCGTTGACCCGAATGTTCTGCCCGGCTACCTCGTTGGCCAGACCCACGGTCATGGTGTCGACAGCACCCTTGGAGGCTGCGTAGTCGATGAACTCCCTGGGGCTACCGAACGATGCGGCGCGCGATGACACGTTGACGATAGACCCCGTGGTCGGACCATCGGCCATCCGCTTGACCGCCTCCCGGGCACACAGAAAGACCCCGGTGATGTTGACCGCCCAGGTTCGTTCCAGTCGCTCGGCGGTGAGGTCGACGAACGGCGACATTGCGTCGAGTATCCCGGCGTTGTTGACCAGGCCGGTCAGGCGACCCACTCGATCGGCTTCTGTGAAGATGGCGTGTACGTCGGCTTCGACGGCCACATCGGCTTTGACGATGCTGGCGCCAACACCGTGCTCGGTGACCAGGTCGGCGACGCTTTGAGCAGCATCGGCGTTGGCCACATAAGATAAGACAAGATGATGATTCAGGCCGGACCGTTGTTGGGCCAACCGCCGAGCGGTTGCGGCGCCGATGCCTCGCCCGCCACCGGTTATGACAGTGACCTGAGTCGGGACCTGTGTTGGGCCGGTGGAGACACTAGCCGGGTCGTTGGTGTTCACGCCACCAGGTTAGAGCGGTAGCTTCAAGAGATGGAACTACCGGTCGCACTTGTGGATGTTTTCGCCGAGTCGCCGTTCACCGGCAACCCGTTGGCGGTTGTTGTGGTCGATGAGGCGGCCGAAGCTCTGTTGTCGACAGAGCAGATGCAGACAGTTGCCAATTGGATGAATCTGTCGGAAACGACGTTCCTGCTGGCTCCAACAAACTCTGAGGCCGATTACAGGGTTCGGATCTTCACCCCTAGCACCGAGTTGCCGTTTGCCGGTCACCCGACTCTTGGCTCGGCGTGGGTTTGGCTAACTAGGCCAGGCACATCTCATGGTGACCGCACAGTGGTTCAAGAATGTGGGGCCGGCCTGGTGGACGTAACGGTCGCCGGTGAGCGACTGGCCTTCAAGGCGCCACCCATGATTCGCTCCGGGCCGGTTGATCCTGACGACCTTGAACGCTTTGCTCGACAATTGAATCTCGAAGCATCAGACGTGGTCGACGCCGCTTGGGTGGATAACGGGCCTGGCTGGGTGGGCCTGCTGCTAAAGAGTGCTGAGGCTGTCTTGGCAGTGGAGCCTGGCGCGCTGGACCGCAAGCTTGGCATCGTCGGCCCGTACATCGGTCTGGCCGGCACCCATGACGGCCCTGGACCTGACATTGAAGTGCGGGCGTTCTTCCCGGTCAATGGCTCGTTAGCCGAAGATCCCGTGACCGGTAGCCTCAACGCTTCACTGGCCCAATGGTTGGTATCGTCCGGTAGGCTCTCGACCCCATATGTTGCTGCTCAGGGCACTCGGCTGGGGCGCTCCGGAGTAGTGCATGTGACGCAAGACGACGGCGGTGATATCTGGGTCGGCGGGTCAGTGGTGGCTACCGTAGATGGAACGATCTCGATCTAGCCGTGATCGCCCTCAGCGTCCGGGCCCTGTCCTGGGTTCGCCTCGCTCCACACCTGTTGCCAGTCGGGGTTGGCTACGTTCGAAGTTGATGGTGCCCGTTGACCCGCCAAGCGATCGACGACGGCGTCGACCGGCGGGGAGGGTGAATCGGCCACAGCCGGATCAGTGCCCAGGCGGTCGGCTTCGGTTGCGAGAACCTCGGTGTCAGCCATCAAAGAAGCTGTACCTCGCAGCCGAGCGGTTGTTCGCTGCACTCCCTCAGTGACGGAGAGTAGCCGTGAGCCGAACCGTGAAGGGGAGAATCCGGGTTCGGCGTCGTTGAGTCGCACATCGTCGGAGTCGACCCGCAGGCGACGCATCGCGGCATCCATGTCGTCGGCCGTAGCGTCGACCCGGCGGGACAGTGAGCCGAGTTCGTCCACCGGTATTGACACACTGCGCCGGTTGGAATCCTGGTCGCTCATGATCTTGGTTCCACGTCTATCCCGCCTTCTATTTCCACCCTTTATTACACTTTCTATTCCAACTTCTATTCCAACTTCAACATCCCGTATGTCAGACTAGCGGGCCTGACAGCGGGCCGCCTGAACTGTCCCTCTTGGCTTGCCGTCCGGCGTCGCTACTAGCATCAACTACATGGTTGGATTTTCGCCCGATGGCAAGGTTAACAAGGTTGGGACAGCTGCCTTGGAACAGGTTGGCAAGAGGTTGTGGGGGTTCAAACCGAACCTTATGGAAGACATCGTCGATCAGCATGGTTCGGGGACTTCGCTTTCCTGGTTCGCCCGGAACATGCCACGCTATGAGCGGATCCTCAAACAGTGGGGACCGGTGCGAACCCACCTGGTGGCCAGTATCACGTCGGCCATGACCGGCTGCCCGTACTGCACCTACGGTCACGCCTATGCGATGGAGCTGCACTACTTCAGCGAGCGCAGCGAATTGATGTCGGCTGATGAGAGGGAGATCGAAGGTTGGTGTGGCCAGGAGGAGGCCACGGTGGTCGAGAACTTTCGACGGCTGCTGGTCGACTCGGATCTGGAGTCTGAACTTCCGATTCTAGAGCGTGTAGTTGAGCTGCGGTCAGGCCAAGAATCGACCGGCTCGGACGATGACGCCAACATCGCCCACCTGTTGAAGATGTTCGAGTTCCTCAACAGTTGTGGAATCAACGCCGGCACCGAGTCCGACGCCGCTCACGACCCTATTAACAAGAACGCTGAACTTCGCACTGCCTACGCTCGTCGACGTTCGAGCTAGCGCTCGGCCATCAAGGCCGACCATTCCTGTCGGCCGTAGTCGTCGATCAGCCTGAGTGTCTCGTCGACGTCAGCCGCGGTGACCACTGGATTCATGAACAACAAACGGAACGTGTTGAGCCCATCGGTCGGCTGATAGCCGACCATGGCCGTCCCCTCGGCTTGCATCCGGGCCTTGATTCGTGGTGCCACGCTGTGCAGGGCGTTTAGTTGGTCTTCGCTGAGTTGGGCCGGGTCCCAAGGTGATCCTTGGCGAAGCTCCTCCGGCAACCAGAGGAAGACCACGTTCACGTAGCTGCCGGGAACCATCTGAACCATACTCCCAGCGGATTCGGCTATTCGTGTGCGGACATGGTCGGCCATGTCCATAGCGTGATCGACTCGAGCAGCGAATCCCGTTTCGCCACGGGCTTTCCAGGTGAGCCAGAGCTTCAAGGCGTCTACTCGGCGTGCGCACAGGAAGGTGCGGTCGCCCGAGTCGAGTTCGGTGTTGAGTTTGTCGGGCTGAAAGAGGTAGTCGGCCTTGGAGGAAAAGCAAGCGTCGAGTCGTTCGGGTTCGGCCACTGCCAGCATCGTGCACTGCTGGGTGAGGCCCATGACCTTGTGGGGGTTCCAAACGAACGAGTCTGTGAGTTCGACTCCATCAAGCAGGTTGCGGGTTCGCTGGGAGAACAAGGCCGCTCCGCCGAAGCAGGCGTCGACATGCAACCAGAGGTCGTTGTCAGCGGCCACCGATGCCATGGCACGGATGTTATCGAAGGCTCCGGCGACCGTCGTCCCGGCAGTAGCCACCACGGCGAACGGCACTTCGCCCCGCTCTGCAGAGCTCTGAACAGCTTGGGCCAAGGCGGCCACGTCAATCGATCCGTCAGCGTTATCGGCAACCTTAATGACCGCATCGGTTCCAAGCCCGAGAACGGCAGCTGCTTTGGCCGTTGAGTAATGTCCCGAGGCCGAGGTGAAGACGGTGAGACGCTCGCCGCCGGTCCCTGTGCGGATAGAGTCCGGGCGTTTGCGATGTCGAGCCAACTGCAGGGCCATCATGTTTGCGGTCGAGCCGCCTGGGCACATGATTCCGCCTGGTTCGCGCAGGCCGTTGCTCATCCCTTTGCCGCTGTTGGCCTCTCGATAGCCAAGCAGCTCAGCCAGTCGTCCGACAACGGCATTCTCCATCAGGGTGAAGACAGGCGACATCTCATAGGTGGCCAGCGTGGTATTCAGCGAAGATCCCAGCCAATCGCCGACCACGGCGATCGGGTCGGCCCCGGCGAAGTTCTGGTTGAAGAATCGAGGGTGCTGGGTGTGAACCGATCGGTCGATCACCAGGTCAACGGCCTCCTGGAGGACGGCATTGTCAACTGAGCCTTCAGGTCCCAGCGCGATCGACGTCAGCTTGTCGAATTCGGCTTCGAGTTCGTCAGGCGAAGCCAGCTTGACCACTGGATCCGAACCGTCGCGCGGCTCGGTCACCGTGGCCAGTGCTCGACCGGCGATGAAGCTGGCGAGTTCGATGGTTTGCTCGTCTAGTCGTTTCTCCATTGTGGAAACAGCGTAGGGCATTGTCCACATGGCCGAAGGAGTCGGCCGAGTGAAGTAAAATCACCGTGTGGCGGACGCTTCTAAACCCAAGGACGACATGGGCTCCGGTTCCGGCGGCCAACCTACGGTTGGCTTGGTTCTTGGCGTGGACGACGCCACACCGCTTGAATTCTGGGTTGCGGTGGCTGATGGACACACGCTGCAGTTGGATGACGTCGTGGCCCTCGGCCGAATTCTGCCTGACGGGCAGCAGGTCAAGATCTACGGCGTGGTTTCACAGCTGCGGGCCCGCCAAGAAGGCGCCAGCTTCCAAAGCGACGTCTTCTTGATCGAGCAGGGAGTCCTGCCCGCTCAGACCAGCGAGGCGGCCCTCATACAACCCACCCGGTTCGAACCGGAGATCCTCGTTCCCCCTCTGCCGGGCACACCGGTGCGAGTAGCCGTCGATCTTGAGCGCGACATCGCTCTTTCGTTCGACACGGTAGCCCGCGACCGAAAACTCCCTGCCGGTCTGTCCCGAAACAACGAGCCGGTCTTCTTGGACTTTGACTTCATGGACGGAACCAAAGGGGCGCACGTCAACATTTCCGGGATTTCCGGGGTAGCGACCAAGACCAGCTACGCCACATTCCTGTTGTATTCGATGTTCGCCTCTGGGACTCTGGGAGCCGAGGCCGCCAACACCCGAGCCTTGATCTTCAACGTCAAAGGCGAAGATCTGCTGTTCCTCGATCACCCAAACAGCGAGTTGGATGGTGAGCAGGCCGCCCGCTATAAGCCATTGGGGCTTGTCCCCGGTCCGTTTCGGGACGTGGGTGTGCTGGCTCCACCACGAAAGGGTGATCCGAACGCCACCCCGGCCACCGGGTCGAGACACCTTGGAGTGTTGCCGTTCTTTTGGACGGTCGCCGACTTCTGCCAGCAGCGACTGCTGCCGTTCCTCTTTGCCGACGCCGAAGACGAGCGACAGCAGTACACCATCGTCGTCCAAGCGGTAACGGCTCAGCTGGCCGAACTTCAGTCCACCGCCGAAGGTGCGGTGACATTGGACGGACGGTTGATTCAGACGTTCGCTCAGCTGGTGGACGCCATCGAAGACAAGCTGCAACCCGCTGATCCTGACGAACCGGTGGATTCCCGGTGGGCCGGACGAGCGGTGGGAACCGGCACCATCAATGCCTTCATCCGTCGGTTGGCTTCGGCTCGACGTCACGTTGAACACCTGGTTCGAGCCGACATCGGTGGAGCCCAGGAGCACGCCGTCAACTTGGACCGCAACCAGGTCACCGTGGTCGACATTCACAGTCTGCATGACCGGGCTAAGCGTTTCGTTGTCGGTGTCGTTCTCCGTCAGGCGTTCGATGCCAAGGAGCGCAGCGGAATCGCCCGACCCTTGCAGTTCGTGGTGCTCGACGAGCTGAACAAGTACGCCCCGCGAGACTCGTCCAGCCCAATCAAGGAAATCCTGCTTGACGTGGCTGAGCGCGGCCGATCTCTTGGAATCGTCTTGATCGGAGCGCAACAGACGGCCAGCGAAGTGGAACGCCGCATCGTGGCCAACAGCGCCATTCGGGTTGTCGGCCGTCTCGACCCGGCCGAGGCACGGCGAGACGAGTACGGATTTCTGCCGTCGGTCGCCCGCCAGCGATCAACCATTCTCAAGCCCGGCTCCATGTACGTCGCCCAGCCTCGGCTGCCGGTGCCACTACTGGTGGAGTTCCCGTTTCCCGCATGGGCCACCCGTCCCTCCGAAGCCGGTCGTTCGCCGGGCTCAGGGTCCACTGATGGCGGCGAATCGAACGATGATGCCGGGGCGGATGACTTGTTCTCCGGCTTGACCTGAGATGCGTCTACTCCACACCTCTGATTGGCATGTGGGCAAAGCCATTCGGGGACACTCCCGTCTCAACGAACACCGAGATGTCCTGGCCGAGATCGTGACCAAAGCCGCCGGTGAGCACGTGGAACTGATCGTCGTGGCCGGAGACCTCTACGAGACGGCCGCACCGTCGGCCGAAAGCGAGTCGGTGGTCAACACCGCCCTGCTGAACCTGGCTGAGGTGTGCCCGGTTGTGGTGGTTTCGGGCAATCACGACAATGCGCGTCGCCTGGCCGCCGTTGCCCCGCTGATGGACTTGGCCCGGATAACAATGGCAAGTCGACCGTTGCCCCCGTCAGAAGGCGGACGCCGCCTGATCAGAGTGGAGAGCGGAGCCGACGTTGACGTGGCCATGTTGCCCTTCGTCTCGCAGCGGGGAATTGTACGCACGGCTGAGCTCATGGGCAATGCGGCATTCGAAAACGCCCAGACCTACGGGGACAGGATGCAGCGGCTCATCGCCGCCATCACTACCGACATGCAATCGGACAATGTCAACGTGATGGTGGCCCACGCCTTCGTCGCTGGAGCGGCGGCTGGAGGTGGGGAGCGGGCGGCCCACATCGCCGATGAATATGGCGTGTCGGCCATCGACTTTCCTGCCTCGTTGCAGTACGTCGCACTGGGGCACCTGCACCGGCCACAGCAAATGTTGGGTGCCACTTCCCTCTACTATTCGGGTTCACCGCTGCAGCTGGACTTCGGGGAGGCCGAGCAGCGCAAAGTCGTCAACATCGTGGACGTAGAGCCCGGGATCCCGGCCAAAGTGCGCTCGGTTCCACTAACGAGCGGCCGACGGTTACTCACCTTGACCGGAACACTGGCCGACCTTGTCAACCAGGTCGATGCTCTGGAGACCGACCAGCGCGACGGTCTAGCCGAAAGCTGGATTCGGGTACGGGTTACCGAGCCGTCTCGCCTTGGCCTTGCCGATGAGGTCCGAGAACTCTTGGGGCCCGGCGTGGTGGACGTCAGAATCGAGAGCTTGGTCGAGCGGACCGGTTCCTCTCGGCGAAGAGACGAGGACCGAACCCCCTCGCAGCTGTTCGGCCAGTACCTCGGAGAAATTGGTGTAGCCGAACCTCGCCTGGAGCGGGCGTTTACCGAACTTCACGACGAGCTAACCGATTCCACCATGTCGGGCGAGGCGACGGCAGCGTCCGGTGGGCAACAAGAACCGTCGGTTGAAACACCATGAGACCCCTCCGGCTCGAACTAGAAGGCTTCTCCACCTTCCGTGAACGTACCGTCCTCGATTTTCGGGACCTTGACCTGGTTGCTCTGACCGGCAGCACCGGGGCGGGCAAGTCAACAGTCATCGACGCCATGACTTTCGCTCTCTACGGGTCAGTTGCCCGCTACGGCAACACCGGGGTGGTCGAGCCGGTCATCCACCAGCTGTCGACCGAGGCCAAGGTCCGGTTCGACTTTGAGGTCGGCGGCCAGCCATATATAGCCACCCGGGTTACTCGTCGTCAACAGCAACGATCTCGTGGTGGTGACGGTTCCGTCGGACAACCACGGTCAAGACGGGCCACAACCAAAGAAGCGAGATTGGAGCGGGTCACTCAAACCAAGACTGATGACTCAGGCGATGTGGAAGCGGTTGAATCTGATGTGTTGGCTGGTTCGGTCAAAGAACTCGATGCCGCCGTGGTTGATCTGCTCGGGTTGACGTTCAATCAGTTCACTCGCACGGTTGTCCTTCCCCAAGGTGAGTTCGCCAACTTCCTGCGGGACGAGCCGACCAAGCGACAGGACCTACTTAAACGACTACTTGACCTCGAGGTCTACGGTCGAATGGGTAGCGAGGCTCGGCGGCGAGCCGAAGCGGCCGATCAGCAAGTCACCACGCTGACTCACGAACTGTCCCGGCTCGGTGCACCAGACGAGGCCAGACTGGAACAACTGGCAAAGCAAGCGATGGCCCTGGCTGGACTGCGCAAGCAGGCAACTGATTGGCTGGCCGAAATCGACGCGTTGGATCATGTCCTTGAGCCGCTTCGCGGCCAGGCCGCGCAACTCCAGTCCGACGTCGACGCCTTAGCGGCCATCGTCGTACCCGATGAGCTCGAAACGCTGTCCGACGCAGTGGCCACATCGGAACACGAAGTCACAAAGGCTTTGGAGCTGGCCGCCGAGAAGTCGGATGCTCTCGAGGCCGCCCGCCTCGACATAGACCGGCTCGGTGATCGCCGCAACTTGATGGAGATCAGACAGCAGCTTCAACAAGCCGATGACGCCCGGTTGAAGTTGGAGACGCTGGCCGGTGAGATCGAACAACTTGAACAGCGCAGTGGCGACGCTGAAACCGCCAGGCGCCGGGCTGAAGTACGTCGAGATGAGCTGACGGCCGACCTGGCCGCGGCCCGGCTTGAAACCGACGGGGCCCACCTCGCCGCAGGGTTAGACGTCGGCGATACCTGCCCGGTGTGTCGCCGAGCGGTCGACGAGGTGCCGGATCACTCGAAGACGTCCACTAAGGTCATCGTCGACATCGAAGCTTCATTGGCTGAAGTCGCGGCTGAGATCGATCGGGACGGCCGCGCGGCCGCTGCGGCCACTGCTGAGTTGAAGTCGCTTGAGACTCGCCAAGGAGAGCTGACGACATTGACCACACCACCTTCGATTGCTGCTTCGGCGATGGCAGACGCAGATGATAAATCGTCGCCTGTGACTGTTGCCGAAGTCGACCAGCTGCTGGCCGACCTCGATCGGGCGGCAGTGGGCGAGCGAGAGTTGTCTGACGTCGTGGCCTCAGCTGAGCGCTCTGTGGCGCGAGCAAGAGCCGACTTGGAACGGACTCGATCGCAGGCCGACAAGGGTCGTCAAGAGTTTGGCCGCCAGCGGGACGCGGTTTCGCACCTGGACCCGCCCGAAGCCGGGTTCGAGTCACTGTTGAACGACTGGAACGCTCTGGCGGCGTGGGCGTCGGATCGACGGGCCACTCTGGCCTCCGAACGGGAACAACTGGTGGCCGACGGACGTCGCATGCGGACCGAGCGAGACCAGCTGGCTGACCAGTTGGTTTCGACGGCGGACGGGATCGGCCTTGCCGTGAACATCGACTCGGTTCTTGGTGCATCAGAACTGATCTCGGTGGCCGAAGCCGACCTGCGGGCCGAGCGGCAGCGGGCCGACGAACTGGTTGCTCACGGCAAGCGGCTGGCGAACGACATCGAGCAGCGAAAGGCCCAGCAGCAAGTGAACAAGGAACTTGGTCGCCACCTGTCGGCCAAGGGTTTCGAAGCCTGGTTGTTGGCTGAAGCGTTTGATGACATCACCGAGCGGGCTACCGCCCGACTACTCGAACTGTCGGCAGGCCGCTACTCGCTGGCTGCGGTGGAGCGGGACATCGCCATCGTCGACCATCACAATGCCGATGAGCACCGAATTGCTCGCACGCTCTCGGGGGGTGAGACGTTTCTGGCCTCGCTGGCTTTGGCCCTCGCTTTGGCCGATTCGATCGCCGCTTTGGCCCCGGTTGACGCTCCACGATTGGAATCGATGTTCTTGGACGAAGGGTTCGGGACGCTCGACCCTGAAACCCTTGACGTGGTGGCCACTGCCATTGAGGAACTTGCTGCATCGGGTCGAATGATTGGAATCGTCACGCACGTCCGTGATTTGGCTGAACGCATGCCTGCCCGGTTCGAAATCAGGAAACTACCGACAGGCTCAACCGCCGAATTGGTGACCGTCTGAATGTGTCTCCCAGCCGAACAGGCAATGGTGTAATGCGCTTCACCGTCGAGTCGTGGCAGCCCGATTATGGCACCTCTGTAGGCGACGGCGCCCGCGACGGGATCAACGACCCCTCGACCCGCCCGGTTGACCCCGGGGTGGAAATCGATCCCGAGTCCTGGCACCCGATCAACTCGATTGCCGGGCAGAGCGAATCAATCGTCGACTCGGTTGTTTTTGTTGACGGGGTTCGCCGAATCGACGCCAGAGTCTGGATTGACGAGCCCGAGGCAACCATGTCCCGCCCCGGTGTTTGCGCCACCGTCGCCGCCGGAGCCGTGCGGTGCCGGCCCGACAAGGCGGAGATTGTCGCCGCACTGGTTCGTCGAGGACTGTACACCGCCAGTGAGTACGGTGAATCGTTGGACCTGAATCCGGCGCCGAGCTCACGCAGAATTGCATCTGGCCTCGGGACCTACGAGATCAAGCCGGTGGCTGATGACAGCGACGAGGCCATGTACTTCGGTGTCCACCAACACATGACCGAACTTGAGCAGGAACTTTCGATTGATATGGCTGACGAGAACCTTGTCGTTTTCGACGGCCCTCTGGCCGACCGGGCGTCTAGCACTGGTGGCTCGGTTGGCTACATCAAGACCCAGCACGTCCAATACCTGCCGCCATCGCTCCAAGCGGTGACCAGCCGACTAGCAGTGGGGGAGCGGACGCCATTGTTCGCTATTGGCGGGCGGTTCCCGGTCTGGTCGTGGTACTTGCGATTGCCGATTCCGGTCTCGCACGCCATGAGTGGCATCGTCCGGCTGGAACTGTCGACGGCGGACCGGTCGGGTGACGATTTGAAGCGATGGGCCATAGACCGGTCGAACCTCGTCTCTCGGCTGCTTCCGAGGTTTGCCAGCGAACCTCACAAAGACGGTCGGGCGCCCCAGAACCTGTATCCCATCGCTGGGCTCGAACGACATCTCCGCCATCTGCTGGGAGACTACCGAGTGCTCGAGCGGGCTCTACGAAACTCCACAACGGAAACGGCGGCGACTGCCCAATGAGCTCACCAAAGCCGACAGGATCCAAGTTTGAGGTGGCTGTCGTCTGCCCTCCAGGTCTCGAAGAACTGTGCCGTGACGAACTCAAAGGGCTTGGCATCAAGTCCAAGGTGGCCGGCCCGGGGCTACTGGAATTCAACGGCAACGCTCGACAGCTGTACACGGTCAACGTGTGGTCTCGCATCGCCGGTCGAGTCATGGTGCGAGTGGCCATCTTTCGTGCCACCGACTTCCAGCATCTGCAGGAACACGCTATGCGAATCGCCTGGGATCGATGGGTGCCCTCTGGATTCGCTCCCAAGTTCCGAATCTCCACCAATGCCTCCCGCCTCTATCACACCAAGGCCATCGCTCAACGGCTGCATCAGGTCAGCCTCCCACCGTCACTGGGGGAGCCCGAGCAGTTGTTCGTGGTCCGAATCGAACGCAACACCGTCACCATTTCCGCCGACTCGTCGGGTCAGGCTCTTCACCAACGCCCGTGGCGAACCGATGTTGGATCGGCCCCGTTGCGGCCAACGATGGCCTCCGGTCTGCTTCAAGCGGTGGGATGGGGCGGCGCTTTTCCTCTCGTCGACCCGTTCTGTGGCTCGGGCACCATTGGTATCGAAGCTGCTCTGTCGGCTCTCGGCCTACCTCCGGGTGGGGAACGCGAGTTTGCCTTCCATCACTGGCCCGGTTTCGAACCCGGCTCGTGGGCCAGCGTGGCCGGCACGGTGGCCGCCGCCCAACAGGCAGCCGACGGGATCGATCTACCACCGATCGAACTATCCGATCGTGACGCCAGTGCCGTCTCCGCAGCTGAGGCAAACGCCGAGAGGGCTGAGGTGGCCAACAGGCTGACTATCGAACGTCGGGTCATTGCCCACCTACCTGGTCGATCCGGCGATGGACTGGTGGCCACCAACCCACCGTATGGAAAGCGGATGGGCTCCGGCGCCGATCGGGCCCGGCTGAACGGCTTGTATAAGCGGCTTGGGGCAGTGGCGAGAGAACGCCTGCCGGGCTACGGCTTGGCGGTGGTCACGTCGGACCCGTCACTGGCTAAACGGGCCGATGGAGGGGTCAACCGGGTGGCCGGCATCCTTCACGGCGGTCTGCGAGTGGGTTTCTATCATCGCCCAGCAGGCCTCGAAGAGGACACAGAACAAGGTGTAGAACAAGGTTCAGAACAGGACACTGAAGGCGGGCCGGATCTCGATGGGTCGGCCGACGAAGGAGTCGACACTAACGTTCAGGGCGAGGATCAGCCAGCTACGACCGAGTCCACGTCATAGGACCGGCAGTGCCACTGAACAGTAGGTTCCCGCCGTCCTGACTCCACTGGTCGGTTGCGGCCAGCACCTCCAACATCAGGTCGTCTTGGTCTGCCACCTCAGCCGGACACTCGTCGCTGGTGCCGCCGGTGATGGTGAACGAAGCTCGGCCGTCGTCTTCCAGAGAGAACGACCCCAAATAGCGGTTGCAGGCGGTGTCGATGGCCAGCGTGCCGGTCACGACGTCAAGCTCAGCGCTTGGCGTCGCGGTAAAGGCAATGTCGGTTGTCTCTGAGATCGATGGTTGCACCGACGTCAGCTCATAAACACCGTTCACTTCGGCCGGAGCGATCGTGGGAAAGCCGACTGGAATCTCAGATTCGGAGTCGATGGTCTCTGTCGCTCCGCAAGCCGCCAAGGTCAACGCCAGGCCGATGGCCAGGACAGCCAGACCGTTGTGACCGGGCCGCCATCGATTAAACGCACGGAAGCTCACAACGGCACGGTAACGGTGCCGCTATCGTTTCCCGGCTGGTCAACCGCTGATTTCCCGGAGTTTTGAGCGCTCCTAGATTGGCCGCGGCAGTGTCGGTAACCTTGGTCGGCGTGAGCCACGGTCGTCCAATACCTGTATTCGCCTCAAGCGTCACGTTCAACCTGCCGGACACGGTGGTTGTCGCCGCCACCGAAGCCATCGAGTCTCAACGGTCGTTTACATCCAGCGTGGAGAAGATGCGATTCGTATTGAATCTGACAGCGCTCAACATCGACGACGGAGGTGGACCGTTCGGCGCAGCGGTGTTCGACGGAGATCATCGTCTACTGGCACCGGGGGTCAACAGAGTTGTGGCCGACTCCGCTCCAGTCGCCCACGCCGAGATTGTGGCTATCGCCGCCGCCGGCCAGACAGCTGAAACTTGGGACCTTGCCACGAGGGGGGACCTGACGCTTGTCACCTCGACTGAACCATGCGCGATGTGCCTTGGCGCCGTCCCGTGGTCGGGGGTAGGGGCAGTGATCATCGGGTCTCGCGATGCCGATGCCCGAGCTGCGGGCTTTGATGAAGGTCATAAGCCCAGGGACTGGATGGAACATCTCGCTTCCATCGGCATTTCGGTGGAGCGCGATGTGCTCAGGGCGGAGGCGGCAGAGGCTCTGTCCGACTACTCGACCAACGGGGGGCCTATCTACAACGGCCGAACGAAACCCCGGTCAGGGCTCGGACCTGAATCTCCCGATGTGGGTGGCTGACGTCGGTACCGGTCGAACATAGACTTGGGGTGATGGTTCACCACGTCCAAAAACCGGCTTCGGTCGTTGCTCAAGTTGTCACCCCGGCCTCATTGGCCGAGGCCCTACAGCTTCTCGGCCAGTTCGGCGAGCGGGCTAAAGCGATTGCCGGTGGAACCGACTTGATGATCGAGCTGGATCGAGGCTCACACTCCGACATTGACTGTCTGATCGATCTGACTCGGATCGAGGGCCTAGACGACATCCGGCCAGGCGGCGGTGATCCTGTTAGTGGAGGTCTGATACTCGGCCCCCTGGTTACCCACAACCGATGTGCTACCTCGACGCTTGTTCGACGCCACGCTCTGCCGTTGGCCCAAGCTTGCCTTGAGGTAGGTTCGCCTCCGCTGCGAAACCGGGCCACCGTTGTCGGCAACGTCGTGACCGCCAGCCCGGCCAACGACACAATTTCCGCTTTGATGGTTCTTGACGCCGAGTTGACATTACAGTCTTTGAACCGCACCAGGACCGTCGCGCTAGTCGACTTCTACACCGGTTTCCGCTCAACAGTCCTACAGCCAGACGAGTTGGTGACCGCCGTTCGGATACATGCCCTCGGCGATGACTGGCGCGCCGTGTACGTGAAGTCGGGACTGCGCCGTGCGCAGGCCATCTCCGTGGTTCATACCGCTCTCGCCTGTCGCCTTGACAGCGAGGGCATGGTATCGGAAGCCCGCCTGGCTGCCGGAAGCGTCGCTGCCACCGTTGTCAGGTTGCCCAATGCCGAGCGGGCACTGGTCGGTCAGTCGTTGACCAGTGAATCGGCGGTAGAGCTGGGTGCCCGAGTCGGTCGGTTGGCCGCCGAATCGGTCAACCCGATCGATGATGTCCGCTCTACCGCCGCCTACAGGTCCGACCAGCTGTCACAGATGGTAGAGCGGGCTATTCAAACTGTGGCCGAGAACCGACAGGCCGAAGCCTTGCCTGAGCGCCCGGTAACACTGGCCGGCTCCACCCGTGGCCGTTGGCCGTCGGGACCGGCCCTGGCCGCCGATCACACGCCCGGTGATGTCATCAGCGCAACCGTCAACGGGAAAGAGTCCGGCGGCCCTCCACCCGGCGACGGCGCAGCTGGCTCGCTGCTCGACTGGTTGCGCCAGCAGGGACTCTCAGGAGTGAAAGAAGGTTGCGCCGAGGGGGAGTGCGGAGCCTGCACAATCCACCTTGACGGGATGGCCACCTTGGCCTGTCTGATACCGGCTACCAGGGCTCATGGGAGCGATCTCACGACCATTGAGGGTCTGGCGTCCAGCGGACAAGAGGTGGCGGAGGCGCTTTGCGGATTGCAGTCGTCGTTCGTCGAACATGGGGCGGTGCAGTGCGGCTTTTGTATCCCCGGCTTCCTCATGGCAGCGGCCAAACTGGCTGAGGAACCGGGTGACGTCGCTACCGGCCAGGCGGCGGTGGCCACTGGCATGGCCGGGAACCTGTGTCGATGCACCGGCTACTACAAGATCACCGAAGCCATCATGGCTACGTTGGGCCAAAAGGTTTCGCCCCGGGATCTAGGTAAAGATGAAGGGGGACGGCGTCATGAGCGAGTCCGTTGAAGGGTCGTTTGGACTGGGGCAACCGACGATCAAGATCGATGGGGCCGCCAAAACAACCGGTGAGACGATCTACGCCGAAGACGTTGCTCCACCGAATGCTCTCTACGCCAAGGTGGTATTCACCGATAAGGTCCACGCTCGCTTGCTGAACTTGGACGTAACGGCCTGCGAGGCTGCACCTGGGGTGGTTGCCGTTGTTACTGCAGCTGATGTCCCGGTCAACGAATACGGGCTGACGATGTTCGATCAGCCGGTTCTGATCGGAGCCCAATCGACGTCTGACGCGGCGTCAGGCGGTGCAATGGTTGCAGCCGATGTGTCTCGCTGGGAGGCTGACCATCTGGCGGTGGTCTTGGCCGAATCGGCCCGGGCAGCTGAAGTCGCCGCCACTCTGATCGAGACCGAGTGGGAGGAACTGGCCGAAGCGACCGATGTTGACTCCGCCCTGGCCAATGATGCTCCGGTTCTCCATCCTGAGCAGCCGAGCCTCGATGCTGGCCCCAACGCCTACCAGCACTACGTGGTCCGCCACGGTGATGTGTCGGCTGCGATGACGGCAGCCGACGTGATTGTCGAGGCAACCTACGAGGTGCCGCATCAAGAGCACGCCTACCTCCAGACCGAGGCCGGTTTTGCCTACCTGGATGACGACGGCCGGATCACGATCGAAACCGCCGGGCAGTGGACCCACGAGGATCGCCACCAGGTGGCCCACGCCTTGGGAGTCGACGACGAAGACATTCGCGTTGTCTACCGTGCCATCGGCGGCGCCTTCGGCGGCAAGGAGGACATGAGCCTCCAGATCGTTCTTGCCCTGGCTGTTCGCAAGTTGGATGCCATGGGAATCCACCGTCCAGTGGTGTCGAGATGGTCTCGTGAAGAATCGATCGTGGGTCATCACAAGCGCCACCGCGGACGGATTCACACCCGTTGGGGAGCGGACTCGGACGGGCGAGTCGTGGCGATCGAAGCCGACTGTTTCCTCGATGCCGGGGCCTATAACTACACCTCGAACAAAGTGTTGGGCAACCTGCACCTGACGGTGGCCGGGCCCTACGTCGTGCCAAACGCCCGTATTGACAGTTGGGCGGTGTACACCAACACGGTGCCCGGTGGAGCCTTCCGAGGCTTCGGCGGCCCACAAGGCTGTTTCGTAGCCGAGTCGCAAATGAATCGATTGGCGGAGGCTTGCGGCCTTGATCCGGTGGAAGTCCGTCGGCGCAACATTGTGGTTGAGGGATCTCTTGGCATCACGGGAACTCCTCTACCCGAAGGCGTCAGCCTGGACCAGGTGATTGAAGCGTGCGCCGACACTGCGCATTGGACGATTGAAGCTGAGCCGGTCAAACCCGTCGCCTCGTTTGCATCATTGCCGCCGTCTGCCGAATCGGTGCGTCGGGGGCGAGGCTTTGCATGTGGCTACAAGAACGTCGGCTTTTCTTTCGGGTTCCCCGAGCGTTCCGAAGCCACCATTGTTTTGCACGGACAGGACCCGTCGGCCTCCGACGGGCTTGAGCAGTCAAGTCCGGTGCGCGCCGAGGTGTTCTTGGCCGGTGCCGATGTCGGCCAGGGCGCTCACACTGCGTTCCTACAAATGGCGGCTGAGGCCGTTGGCTTGGACGGCTCGGCTGTGAGCGGCACGTTCTCCGACACCGCAACATCCGGTGACTCGGGTTCGGCTTCGGCGTCGCGACTGTCGTTCATGACCGGAAACGCCATCCTGGGGGCGGCTGAGGAAGCCGACAAAGCCTGGCGAAACGGTGACCGACCGGCCATCGGTCACTTCCGCTACGTACCTCCACCAACAGAACCGCTGGACCCCGACGGGGCTCCGACGGTCCCCAACTTCGCCTACGGGTACGTGGCCGAGGCCGTCGATCTGTCGGTAGACGTGTCGACTGGCCACATCGTGGTCCATGACGTGGTGTGCGCTGTCGATGTCGGTCGGATCATTAACCGTCAGCTGGCCGAAGGCCAAGTGGAAGGAGCAATCGTTCAGGCTCACGGCTACGTGCTGTCCGAGCGGCTGGTCTTGGACGGAGGGCGGATACAGAACCCACGCTTCAGTGGCTATCTGATTCCAGGCATCGGCGATATCCCAGAGAAGGTGCGTACCGTGTTGCTGGAGGTTCCCGACCCGCTCGGGCCCTTCGGTGTTCGCGGTATGGCCGAGATGCCCTATCTGCCCTATGCCCCGGCCGTCATCGGGGCGTTGCATGACGCGACGGGAGTCTGGTTCGACTCGTTCCCGTTGACACCACCGATGGTTCGAGCTCGCTTGGTTGATGCCGGCTGGTAAACGTTACGAGTCGTTGACCTTCTTCTTGACTTTCTTCTTGAACTCGTCTGAGTTGCTGAAGCCCACCATTATCTGTCCGCGGGAGCGTCCTCGGTTGAGCAGTGACGTCCAGTAGTCAAGCCCGTTCCCGACAGCTTCTCGTTCCAGGACGTTGCGGTAAACCAATTGGACGAACTGTCGGTTGTTGAGTGAACCGTACCGTCGGGCGAACTCCGACGAAGAGGCAAAGTTGTCGGAGACGACGGGTACTCCGGCCCCAGCGTTGATCCAGTAATTCAGGCCCTGCTCCTTCGGTTGCCGCAGGAAGTAGGCGTAGTACAGCCTTCCGACCGGCCCGGCCATCTCCATCTTCAGAACCTCAGGGTTGGTCCGCTTGACGAAGGCCGGCACGTCGATCAAGCTTGCCACCAGTTGCCCCCGAGGTGTGCCGGAGGCGAAGCGCTTCGTCCATGTCGTCCGCTCGCTGGCGTTGGCCCCCCGGCCGTGAACAGCCCGATAGACGATGTCGATGAAGCTTGAGTCGCCCGGTGTGCCGTAGGCGGCCCTGAATGCTGCCGACTCAGCGATGGCGGTGGCGGCCGATGCTACCGTGCGTCGCCCCGTTACGTGTGAGTCGGCGACTTTCTCGAACTGCTCCTCGTCGGGAATTGTGCCGAGGAGCGCAAGGTGGGCTCTTGCCACCCGGGCACGCCTTTGGCGGATGCTGGCGGTGTTGCCGCCGGTGTTTGTGCTGTCGACAGCGCTGCCGGGTTTGTTCAGGAAACCAAGGTTTTCGTAGTTGCCTCCAAACAGGTCGCTGGCGTCGGCCCCGAGCCATGTGGTGGCGATGGTGGAGTAGAAGGCCATCATGTCAACGGTTGGAACAGGATTGCCGTAGCGATCCAGATTCCGTAGCGACGGAGGTTGTCCGTGGAATCCCGGCTTGACCTGGTTGCCGACTAGAAAGAGCGAATTGGCGGTGCCGTGGTCGGTGCCACTTCCGTTGTAGGCCACCCGTCGTCCGAACTCCGAGGTACCCACAACCAGGGTTCGGTTTCGTTGTTCGGCTTTGAGGGTGGAGAAGAATGTCTTGAGTCCGGCGTTGATTTCCCGCATGCGGTCGCGGTGCATCGTCGCTTGGCCGGCGTGGCTGTCGAAGTCGCCGAATACGATTGAAACCACGCGAACCCCGAGATTGGCGTTGATCAGCCTGGCGGCCAATCGCATCTTGGTAACGACTCGAGCTTCGTCGTCGCGATCGTCGAACATCGGGGCAACTGTGGCGGCATAGTCGACGGCTCGCCGACCGGCGGCTCCCAGGTGGTCTCCCATCGGACCCAGCCCGCTGCCTCCGACACCGAAGGCCCGGATGGCTTCGTTCTGTCGGGCGTAGGTGGGTTCGATATCGGTGGTACGCAGGATGTCCTTGCCGTGATCGGGAAGCCCGATGGCGTCGCGAGATCGGCCCTTGACCAGCAGTGGAATGGACCCACCCAGACTGAGGCCGGCGAACGGGTTGGTGGCGGCCGCGTCGTCCAGGAATCGGCCGAGCCAGCCGGTTTGGAATGGCGGTCGGGAGTTGGTGGCCGCCATGACATGGGCCATCGAAACAAAGTGGCTGAGTGTTTCCGCTTGGTGGCCAACACCATCGACGACGGCTACCCGGCCCTGGTCCCATAGTGTCTTCATGTACGGAAGGTTTGGGTTGAGGCCCCGTCCTCCACCGAGGTTGATGGCCTCGCCCGGGCGAACGGCCAGCGAGCCTCGAGCATCGTAGTAGGCTCCATCGCCGGTGGGAACGAACGTGTTCAGGCCGTCGTTGCCGCCGCCCATGGTCAACAGAACAAGGACACCATCGGACCCGCTTCCGGTTGAGGCAGCTGAGGCAGCTTCGGTCATCCAGTTTGGTAGTGCGGTGATGGCCATACCGGCACCGACGGCTTGAAGAAATCGTCGGCGACTCAGGTTGGTCGAATCTTGTGGCAACGGTGTTGAGAGCGCGCCAAGTACATCGGAAGTGGTTGGATCGGTCATGCCAGTTGCATCTCCGGAGTGAGTAGCGGCAGCATTAGCAAGCCGAATCGCTGACCCCACGATGACTTGACCGACCGTTCAGAACGGACATAGTCGAGGAGTACGTCACGGGAGTGCTGGGTCTGTAGCCGAATGCCGTAGTTACGTAGCGCCATGTCAACCGCTTCCTGAGGGGTGTGTTTGAATGTCCTGGTCGGATGCCAGGAAGTGACCTCTCCGACGTCTTCGAGGTCGTTTCGATCCGACGCTCGCCAACGCATGTCCGATGCCATGTTTGCTTTGGCCCATAGGGCAGATTCCGAGACCCAGTACTCGTTCTGCCGCCATCCACTGACATTGGGCGGATCGAACGGTTTCTGGCCCATGGTTTGTAGATACCACTCCGGGTGCGTGTCGGCGCACGACAGGCGGGTGTGCCGCATGACAGCGACCACATACTCGACCGGACTGCGAACCAGGCCGCTTCGGGCCTCGGGGCTTCGGAAGGCGGGGTGCATGAAGATGGCCCTAAGCGTCGGCTTGATCTCCAGCTTGGGTTGGTAGGTGACCATGATGTCGCTCACCACTTGGTCATTGAGGTCCACCGGGTAGGCGAAGAACGACCACAATCGGCGACACATGAAGCGTGCGTGTTCGTTGCGGCGATGGTTAAGAAGCAGGTTGATAACATCCTGGCCTTTCCAATGGCCTCGTTGCCCCAAGAAGACCTTGGAACCGGAATCGTGGAGCGCTGGAGTAAAGCGATAGCGTCCATCGCCACCGATGCCGTGACCGGTCCAGGCCCGCGCCGACTCTCTGACGTCGCTCTCGGAGTAGTTGCCGACCCCGAGGGTGAATAGCTCCATCAGCTCCCGCGAGAAGTTCTCGTTCAGCTCGCCGGCGACGTTTTCGTCGTTGTCGAGGTAGCGCAACATCGCCGGACCGATAGACGTGCGCCAGACGACATCACGGGTGTTGCTAAGGCCCTGGGTTCGAAACAGCTGGTTTTGTTCGAACATCATTCGATGGTCCCCGACCTTGTCGAGACCGCTGCACAGCAGACCGTGCCAAAAGAGGGTCATCTTCTCTTGGATCGGAGCCTGGGTTACCGGGCGCCGAGCACGGTCTAGCCAGTAGTGGACCATGTCGACCCACTTGGCGTACCAGTCCCGGCCCGGCGATAGATCGGGGCCGCGAGTCAGCGCCGGGGCACGCGAGGTGTCGAGCGTCATGTCGACAAGTTGGCCCCAGGTCTTATTACGGTGGGCCATTATCTCGGTTTCGGTTGCCCCGAACCCGGCTCGGCTGAAGAGATGGGCGACATCCCAGTAGCTCAATGTCATGTTGTGGTTCTTCGGGATCATTGGCCGAAGCATTGAGCCGAAATTTCCCTAGTCAAGCGAAATCAGACCCATGCCGATACAGCTCTCAGGTGCGACGAAATGGCCAACCGGCTTCTTCCCCGTCACCGATTGTCTTCCAGATCGCACAGCCTATGAGCCATGTCCAACATCTGATTGAGTCGATATTCCCCAAGACCGAACGTAGTTGTCGTCGGCGCGTCAAGCGGGGGGCGCAGGACTGTCCCCCGAAGCAGGAACGGGGCGCCGTAATCATCGAGTTCGCCATGTTGGCACCCATTCTCTTGATGGTCTCGCTTGGTATCTTTCAGGTTTCTCTTCTGCTGTTCCAACAGCAGGCTCTTCATTCGGCGGCTCGAGAAGGCGCCCGCATTGCTTCGCTTCCGACTAGTTCGATCTCCGATATCGAATCGGCCGCCAGCGACGCCATGCTCGGCGTCACCTTCGCCAGCCAACCTACGGTGACCCTCACCCCCGACGATGGGGCGCCGCCATGCGAGGATCGAGCGACGCTACCGGTGACCGTCGATCTCGCCACCTCGACCCGTCTGGACATTCCCTTCGTGTCCGGCCGCATCGTCACCTTGACGTCTTCAGCCACCTTCAGATGCGAGGAGTAAAAGTCAATGCCTGACTATGAAGGCGGATCTATGCTCGGGGATCGTCGCGAGCGCGGTGCGGCCATCGCCTACTTTGCATTTCTAATGGCAGCATTGGTCGGCGTGTCCGGATTTGTCGTCGATGGAGGTCGTCTCTGGTCCCAGCGCAGGCTGCTAGTGGCGTCAACCGATGCTGCCGCACTGGCCGGAGCCGCCGCAGCATCCGAGCAGTCGGACGCCTGCAGCGAGGCCTACAGCTATCTCCTGGCCAACGCCACGTCGGTGGCCAGTCAAACCTGCTTGCCTGTTCGCAGCGGTAGAGCCGGGATTATTGAAGTCTCGGCGACTCAAGACGTCGACTATCTCTTTGCCACGGTGCTCGGATTGGACTCGGGAACAGCTCAAGCCACGAGCACCGCCGTCTGGAATGATCGCCCGTTGCCGGGCGCTAGACCGTTTGTCATCTGTGAGCAGGCGGCCCCGGATCTGGTGGACTGGCTTCTGAATCCGGACGACGAGTCCTTTACGATGCGCCTGTATGTTGCCAGCGATCACTCGGTAGCTGAATGCAGTGCCGATGGAGCGGCGCCGGGTAACTGGGGCACCGTTGACTTCGACGGCGGAGCCAACGGCGCCAGCCAGCTTAAGGACTGGGTTGAGTTCGGCTTCGAGGATGGCGTCTATACCTCGTCCTCGTCGGCTAGCTGCACCGTCGATCCGTTCGGTTGCTACGAAGGGGACCCGGGCGCCATCTCAGGCTCGCTGAACACGGCGCTCGACATCTTTGAAGACCTCTCCGGTCCCGTTCCGATCATCTTGTACTCGACGGCCGAGTCGGGTGGTTCGAATCTCATGTTTCGCTTCTCCAAGGTGGCCTTGGGAACTCTCACCGGCTACAAGGTGACAGGGCAGAACAAGAACCGCTACTTGGAATTCACCTTTGAGCCGGAGCTACTTCAAGACGGCGACCCCCCGGACTTCACCGCAATCTGTGGCAACACAATTCTTGAGTGCCAGGGCGGCTGACGTCCGGTTTGTGCTAGCCGAGCCCACCGGAAACGATTCGAATGGCCACTGGGCCGATCAGAACCAGGAACAAGGCCGGAAGCATGCACATGACCATGGGAAGCACCAGCTTCACCGGTAGTTTCATGGCCCGCTCTTCGGCGGCCAGTCTTTTGAGCTCTCGCATGTGATGGCTCTGGGTCCGAAGGATGCGAGCCATTGGTACACCGATTGACTCGGTCTGCTTGATGGCGGCCACAAACTGCTTGACCTCGGGAACGTCCGTTCGTACGCCCAGACCTTCAAGTGCCTCGGCCCGGGTTTGGCCCAGCCGAATGCCTCGGAGCACTCGACCGAACTCGTCGATGAGAGCGCCGTTGCCGGTTTCGACCAGGCGGCCGATGGCACTGTCGAATCCCAATCCGGCTTCGACAATTACCGTCAACTGGTCGAGAACGTCCGGCAGGTCGGTGCGAATCTCTGCCTGGCGTTCCTCAACCTTTCGATTGACGTAGATCTCGGGCAGGTAGAAGCCGAGAGCGGCGGCCAACCCGATGCAGGCCACACGCAAGACTGGAGAGTCGAATGAGATGAACGAGATACCCAACGCCAGGCCACCGATACCGAGGATGACTTTGAGTCCAAGCATGGCCTCCAGCGAGATCTTGTTGGCCAAACCGGAAACCACCAGATTGTTGGTGGTGTTGTCAATGGCCCCGATGGGAGTGACTCGGCGCGCTTGGCGGGCTGCGGCAGACAAGATCGGAGCCAGAATTCGCTGAAAAGGTGAGTTGGACAGCTGGCCTTGGCGGTATCGGGCCGCCGCCGACTGTGACAGGCGGCCTCGCCCGGCGTCACTCGGGGTCTTAGGGTCGGGAAGCAGTGCGAACAGTAGGAGTGGGATGGCCAGGACCGTAGCGACGGCGGCGACGAGAATTTCGACAGTAGGCACGAAGATGCTCCTAGACCGATGCGATCATTTTCTTGAGCCATGCCCCACCGGCCGCCATCAACAAGACGATGGCTCCGACGATGAAGTAGGCGATCGAGTCTTCCCAGATGCCGTCGAAGTACTGGGGATTCACGATGGCGATGAACACGGAAATACCCGGCGGCAGGATGAAGAGAATGAAGGCCGACACCCGACCTTCAGCGGTCAAGGCATCGACCTGGGCCTTTAGACGAATGCGGGCTCGAATGGTCTCCGCCACACTGTCGAGCACCTCAGTCAGGTCTCCGCCGACAGTGGTGTTGATTTCCACCGCATCGGCAGTCCACCTCAGGTCGACGCTTCCGGTCCGGTCGGCCATCGTTCGAAGTGACTCCACGAAGTCTCCACCGACGCGGGCCTCGATAAGCGCTCGTTTGAACTCACTCCTAGCCGGTTCCTCGGTTTCCTGGGCAACAGTGTCAACGGCCCGGTTCAACGAGTACCCGACCCTGATGACATTGGCCAGAGCGGCAAGGATGTCGGGAAGCTGGTTGGCGAACTTCTTGCGCCTGCGGGCGAATCGGAATCGGAGGTAGAAGCGAGGAAGGTATAAGCCGACACCGAAGCCGATAGCGGCTCCGATGAGACCGGCCAGAGTCCAGCCGAAGCCGCCGACCAGTACCCCTGACACCCCAGCAGCCAACACCACTTCACCTACTCTGAGCCGCAGGCCAGCCTGGTCGAGAGCCAGCCCCATTCGATCCCCCAAGGTTCCCTTAACCACGGCCTCGGCCGCCGAAGAGGCCTCCTGCCGCATGTCACGGAGTGCTGACCGTTGGCTTGCCCTGTTGGAGACTGGGGACGCGCTGCGGCGGGCCGCCGGCCGGGCTGTGGCCGATTCCATCACGAGCACGATGGCGGAAATCAACACTGCGACTACCAGCAGACCGCCGCCCAGCCAGACGAGATTTGGATCTGAGGCGATTCCTGGCTGAGTGACCGTCTGAACCGTGGGTTCAGGTTGGCTGATCACCAGTTCTTGAGAGGCTGTTGCCGGCAGGGTGATTGTTCGTGACAGGCCGAGCTGAGCCTCAGAGAACTGCTCGCTTGCCCCGGTCGGCTTGTCGACGGTCAGGGCCAACGTGACCGGTCCACCGGATTCGACTGGAAAAGTAACCTGGTAGACCTCGGCGAGATCATTGGCCAACGATTCGTAGATGCCCGCCAGGCCGTCGAGGTCGTCGGTGGTCGTCACGGTGCCCGATCCGGTGGCCACCAGCTGGTCGAGCACCGAGGTGTCGGACTCGTCGGTAGTGAGGGCGACGGAGTACAGGTCGAGCTTGGCACCAGTGAGTTCGGCGGCTACGTCATCGAGGCTGCGGATGCTGGCTGTATCTCCGCCGTCGCTGAGGACGACAGCCACCTGCCGAGTGGCCGAGGCTGTTGAGTCCAGTGCCAGTTGAATACCGTCGTACAGCGCAGTTTCGCCCCGGGGCTCAAGAGCGGTGATGGCAGCAACGGCGGCTTCGACGTCCGGCGAGGCGGCAATGTCGACTCGAGCGGTGTCACCGAAGCTGATGACCGTGGTCTTCGACTGCGGTGGCATTGATTCGACGAACGTGACAGCGGCTGTTTTGGCCGCCTCCAGGGCCTCTCCCGCCATCGAGCCCGACACGTCGATGATCAACGTCACATGGATCGAGTCAATCTCCGTCGATGTGACTGTCAGGTCGACGGGGTCTCCGTTGACGGTGACGGTCAGGTTTGATTCGTCTAGCGGTGTATCGAACTCGCTGGTGGTCGAAATCTGGCCGGAGACCACACCTGGCTTGGAGCTGTCAATCGACAGCAGCTGGAGAACTTCGCCGACGGTGTCGTCGAAGGCGGTTGGTTCTTGAACAACGTCGCTTTGATGCGTTGTTGGCCTCATTGCCGCAGCCTTGGCTTCGACGGTCATGAGATCAGGTCTCCAATGCTGAGGCGTCGATGGCCACTCCGTGCTTTGCCAGCTTGTCGGCGCACTGCGGGCGAATTCCGGTTGCCTTGAGGACCCCTTGGTCATGATCGAACGCATAGAGCTCGTTCAAGGTGATTTGCTCGCCTTCCATGCCCACGACTTCTGTAATGCTGGTGCAAACGCGTCGACCGTTCTTCAGTCGTTCGAGCTGGACGATGATGTCGACCGCTCCCGAGATCTGTTCGCGAATACCTCGTTGAGGAATTTCGTAGCCGGCGTACAACACCATCGTTTCCAGCCGGCGGGTTGCGTCGCGAGGAGTGTTGGCGTGGAGGGTCGTTAGCGAACCGTCGTGCCCGGTGTTCATGGCTTGAAGCATGTCGAGAGCTTCGCCACCACGGCACTCACCGACAATGATGCGATCGGGGCGCATTCGAAGGGTGTTCTTGAGCAGGTCACGGGTCTCAATTGCCCCCTTGCCTTCGATGTTCGGAGGGCGGGTCTCAAGGCGAATGACATGTCGCTGCATGAGCTTGAGCTCCACTGCATCCTCGATGGTGATGATGCGTTCATCGGAGGGAATGAAGCTCGACATGACGTTGAGGAAGGTTGTCTTTCCCGAGCCGGTACCGCCAGAAACCACGATGTTCAGGTGAGCCAGGACACAGGCTCTGATGACGGTGAGCGATTGGGGGCTGAGTGCTCCGACCCGAACGAGGTCGGCGGCCTGAAGCGCCTGTTTGGCGAACTTTCGGATCGTCAGCTGAGAGCCGTCAACGGCTAGGGGAGGTATTACCGCGTTGACACGGGATCCGTCGGCCAGGCGTGCGTCGACCATTGGTGATGATTCGTCCACCCGTCGCCCAATAGCGGCCACAATGCGGTTGATTACCTGACGAAGGTGATTTTCGGTTCTGAACCGGACGTCGGTGAGCTCGATTTGGCCTTTTCGTTCGACATAGATCGAGTCGGTGCCGTTGACCATGACCTCGGAAATTGAGTCGTCGTCCAGCAGCGGCTCGATAGGGCCGTAGCCCAAGATGTCGCTGGCCACAGCGGTGACCATTCGCTGACGTTCCGCTTCGGTGAGTGGCAGACTCTCCTGATTGATGAGCAACTCAAGCTCATCAGCCACCCGACGTTTCAGTTCATCTTGGCCGATGTTGGTGTCGGATAAGGTCGCGCTGATACTGTCGATCAGTTTCATGCGGACCCGGTCACCGAAGTCGTCGGTTGCCGTGGGAGCGTTGCGGGGTGTCTCTGCCGAACGCCGCTCGGTGCTAGGGGTACGATCGACAGGACGTCCCGGCTCGTTGATCTCTGCTAGTGCTTTGCCCAGTCCCACTACTTGAACCATCCCTTTGTTCGGGCGGGCTCGGCTTCTTCGGCACCTTCGGCTATGAGGCCGGCTAGTTCGGTTATGGCGGTCACGATTGGGCCGCGTCCCTTGGTGGTGATGTACGGCACGCCGTCGTTGCCAGCACTCTGAACCTGCCGGTCGATGGGAATCGTGATGTCGATCGGTTGACCAAGAGCGGTTTCGATGTCTGCGGTGGCTATCCCGGCTCGTCGATCGTATTGATTGAGAACCAGGTGGCGCGATGGCGGCAGAAGTCCGAGGCTTTCAATGGCAGACATGTGGCGGCCCAAGGTGCGGACGGCACCGACATCGGCAGTGGTGGTGATAATGAGGTCCTTGGTGGCGGCCAAGGCTGCGATGGCGGCATCGGTTGATCCCGGCCCGGTGTCGACCACCACATAGCGGAACACATCCACGACTTCGGTCAAGAACTGAGAGAGATCTTCAGTTGTCAGCTGTTCGGCTTCTACTAGAGACGCCGGCGCGGGCAACACCAGGGGACCATTCGGCAGAGATGCGAGGCTGAGTTTGAGATTGGCTGCGTCAAAGGGAGTGCCGCTGCTGATCGCCCGGTTTACGGTGAAATCGGTTTCGATCTGCACCAGGTCGGCGATGTCGCCCGCCAATAGGTCGTAGTCGATGAGTAGGACCTCGTTGCCGGCTTCGGCGGCCAGGGCGCAGGCCAGATTGACTGCCAACGTCGATTTGCCGACGCCGCCCTTTGGTCCGAACACGGTGGTGACACCCTTGGGATCATCTGGCGATTGGTCGGCCAGGATCTGATCGCGGCGCACGGCTGCGGCTTCGTACAGCGAACGAAGAGAGACAGTTAGTGTCTCGTGGTTCTCCGATGGCTCGGGTACATCGCGAATCCGTGCTCGCATTGCCTCGGCCAGGAAGGAGGTGTCGGCTTGCCGGTAGGCAACGACGTCAACCTCAGGGTGGCTTCTCCCGATAACCCTTCCGATCTGAAGAGCGCGAGTGGGGTCGACATCAGGTCCGATGACCACGACGTCGGCATGGAGGTCGGTGAGTATCTGTGCGAACTCCTCTTCTAAACTTTCCGGTGTCAAACCGGTTCGGTAAAGCAGACGTACTCCGTCGGGCAGCCCGACGCCCTGATAGCTGCTGAGTTCGTCATCGTTAGTGACAAGAACGATCTTCATGCCGTCACCTCCCGGTCACTAGTTGATTGGAGAGTCGGCCAGGCGATTGTCGGTGTCGTCTTACTGGTCATTGTTTGCTCCATCACCGGCTGTGCCGTCATCTGCGGGCTCTGGTTCTGGGTCGGGTTCTGGTTCTGGTTCTGGGTCAGGCTCGGAATCTGTGGATGCATCATCGGGTTCTGCATTTGCTCCGCCAAGACCGGCTTGGATGGTGTCCAGAGCGTCGGAGAAGAAGATCGACTCAAGCTGAACCACATCAGGGGAACCGTCTGGGGCCAGATCACTGTCGCGAGTGAGCCACAGCTTGCCGTACTCTTGGGCGAAGACAAGACGTTCGGCGTGGTCGGGTTTGAGGGCCAGCGTGACTAGGAGCTCCGAGGTTGGCGTCTGTCCGAGGCCGTTTTCCTCGTTGACGGCACTAAAGGTGTCGGCGGCCGAAGCCTGAACGTTGGTGACTAGCGCTTGGCGGAGAAGAATGGCGGTTGCCGGCCCGCCTTCGACCTCAAGATCCCCGGCGTCGGCACCCGTTGGATTGGTCGGGTTTAGATCGAAGAGATCAAACGACGCCATGACGGCCACATAGTCGCCCGGGCTGACCTGTCCACCTAATGCTCGCTGAGCGGTCAGATTGACTGTCACTTCCAGTATTCCGTCGGGCACGCTCTCAAGGCCAGCGGCCAGGATTCTTGTATCGGGCGAGCCGAGACGACCGGTAACCAGCTGCTCTCCGGGCACAAGGTCTGCGGTTGTGATCAGGCCCTCGAGCTCCTCCAGAGACGTAACCGCAGATTCGGCTCTCACGGTGTTGGGAATTTGTCGCTGCTCGACAAACTCGGGGAGTTGTTCAGCCGGGGTGCCTGTCGGCACCTCGAGCGAAACGATATACACGTCCACCAGCTCCTGACCGGCCAGAGCGCGTTCTTCGCTGGTCTGGACGAACCGAACCAAGAAGGCAACCCCTCCGACGCCCAGCAGGAGCGCCAAGACCCCCAGCAGCAGGCGTCCTCGTCCTGTCCTCATGGTTGACCTCCGGTAGAGAGTTCGTGGTGGAGCTTCGCTTTATGCCGCTCAATCTCACGAGATCCCGTCGGCGACGAGGCCTGGGTCAGGTTCCCGTTTGACGGGAGGGCGAATTGAAGCGCATCCACTAGCACGTGCTCCAGATCGGTATCGAGGCGATGATTCTGAGCGCTAAGCGGGGGCGAACGTCCTTGTTAGACGCGTTCGGCCCAGGCCAGAAGCCCCAGGCAATCACGACTAGGGGCCTGTCGATGGCCGGTATTCGACGGAAGCGAGACTTCGGTTACAATCTCGATAGAGGGCGTGTCGAGGTGGCCAGCCGGTTTTCTCGATGCGATACGAATTCGTATGGGTAGGGAACATTGTCGCTCACTGTTTTGTCTCAGCGCGGAACTCGAGGTGGACTGTCGAGCCAACTGGCCTACGGGGCGTGGCACGAAGCCGAGGATGTGCTGGTCTCGGCTGCCGGTGCCAAGTTGGCAATGGTCAATCAGCACGGCAAGGCCGCTCGCATCAGAGCCCGCAGGGTAACAGGTCGGGCGGTTCGCAAATTGGCGGGCCGGTCGGTGCTGTTGCCCGCCCTCCGTTCCGGCCTGACAAACCAGGACCCTGGGAGAGACCACGTCATCTTCGTGGCCCACGGCCCATGGGACCTGCCGTTGCTAGAACGGCTAAAGGACCTCCGTCGTCAAGCGTCGACAATCTCGGTTTGGATGCCGGAGGTCTGGCCAACAGATCTGGCCGACCAGCGCCTGCTGTACGAGAGCTACGCTCTGATTGACCATCTATTTGTCGGGATTGAAGAAGCCGTCGAGCCGTTCAAAGCCATAGTCCCGAAGCTCAACGTGCGGTGCGTCCCTCTGGCCACCGACGTCGCTATCTTCGGTGCACCCCCTGTTGACGCTAAACGAGGTATCGATGTTCTCGGTGTTGGGCGACGCCACCTCAGCCAACACCAGGAGATCCTTGAGTGGGCCGACCGCAACCACAAGCTGTATCTGTACGACACCGTGGCCGGGAGCGCGGTTGATTGGCTTGACCATCGGCACAACCTGGCCAACTGGTATCGCCACTCCAAGATCGCAGTGTGCAACTACGCCAAGCACGATTTGCCCAACCTGGTCGGCGGTCTGCGGGTCATCCCCGGTCGCCTTTACGAAGGCTTGGCGGCCGGTGCCATCCTCGTCGGTCGCTCCCCGAGCGAAGAGGCGCAGAAGCGCTTGTTTGGCGTTCCGGTTGTGGAATCGACAGAGCAGTGCTCCGTGGCCGCTGTGCTGGACAAATTCAGCGACGAAGAGTCAACTCGTTCTTGGCGAATTCGCAACGCTGCTATCGCCGCTCGAGGTCACGACTGGTCGCACCGTTGGCGGGTGATCCTGAGGGACATCGGCTTGTCCGAGCCGCCGGCGCTAACCGAGCGAATCTCTGTACTTGCTCGACGGGCTGAAGAGCTAGAAGCTCTTCAGTAACCCGAGATCAACCCAAGAAGTCGGCGATTCGTGCCTTGGGCCGACCGATGATGGCCTTGCGACCTTTGACTACCAATGGGCGCTGGATGAGAGCCTTCTGCTCAACCAGAAGATCAACAACCGCCTCGGGATTCCCGACATAATCGCCGGCGTTCAGCTCCAGCTTCTTGAACCGGGAGTCCTTGCGGACCAGGTCTTCGACCGGGTCTTCGAGGCCCTTGACGATCTTCTCCAGGGTGGCCCGATCAGGCGGCTCTTTCATGTAGAGGATGACGTCGTGATCCACACCAAGCTCCTCGGCGACCGCCAAGGCATTCTTGGATGAGCCTCAATGGGGGTTGTGATAGATGGTGACGTTGGCCATGGCAACATCCTAGACGGCCTGGCTGACTCTGCCGTCCCGAGTCGCTACTGTTCGTTACCCAGGTGACTCAACCGGGTAGCAAAATCATCGATTTGGTTTGGTTCCAGGTTGGCGTAGCTAAAGCGGATCCATCCGTCGTCGGTGGGGGTGAAAGCCGATCCGGGGATGGCGACGATGCCGTGTTCGAGTACCAGTCGGCGAATCACCTCGTCTGTGGTGAGAGTCTTGTCCCCCGAGCCCTCGGCCGTGAACGGATGCCGAACCCAACCGAAGTAAGCTCCGGCGCTGGCTAGCTGAAACCCACCGGGTTGAGGCCGCATAGCTTCGATGAAATGGGTCAGAGCGACGTTGATCCGATCGACCTGTTCCTGTCTCCACCCACGCGCCTGGTTGAGGCCGACCGCAGCTGCCTCTTGACCGATGCGCGGCGCGCATATTTGAACGCAGTCGACGAACTTCAGCACCTCGACCTTCAAGGCCTCGCTCGACACAATGGCGCCTACTCGGTAGCCGGGTATGGCCAGATCTTTCGAAAAGCTGTGGAGCGAGATGACCGTATCGCCCCAGTTTGGATCGTCGAAGAGAGTGTGAGGCGGATCGCTGACGGTTCTGAAATTTCGGTAGGTCTCGTCGAGAATGAGTGCGATGTCGTGACGGCGGCACAGGTCATGCAGGTCTTGAATCACTTCTGGCTCGACGGTGACGCCGGTCGGGTTACCCGGGGTCACGAGTACCAGAGCTCGGGTCCGTTCGTTGACAAGCTGCTCCGCCGCGTCAACGTCCAGATGATGCAGGTAGCGAGGAACGATCCCGTCCAGTTTCAGCCACATGTCGTGGTTGAAGTAGTACGGCACTGGGAGGATCACTTCGCTTCCCGGCTCGGCGACAGTGGAAACAGCCGTACAGAACGCCTGGTTGCAACCGCCCGTCGGAAGGATGCGCTCACCGCCGATCTCGGCCCCGTACGAGCGTTTGAGTTCGTCGGAGAAGGCATCGAGAAGTACCGGGAGACCTGGAGGTGGAGCGTAGCGGCCACCATCGCCCTCGGCGGCAACCTCAGCGATGCGTTGGGCGATCACCGGAGCCGTGGGGTATCCGGGCGCCGCCTGGGAGAGGTCGAGCAGTGGTGGTCCGCCTGAACGTTCGCTAACCCAGCGATGGGCCTCCGCAATTGGCGAGGTGGGGACGCTTAAGGTTCTTGATCGAAGTTGCATGTGGGTTCAGGAGTCCTGGCTGGTTCACGAGCCTTGCGGTTACTAGGGAAACCTAGTGGTCGGTTCTCTAGAACAGGGAACCTTGGAGGGCGATTTCATCGGTATCGAAGTGGCCGACCTCCTGCTCGACACCAAACAATTGCCCGAGATCAACAGCCAACACGTCATCGGTGGCGTTCGGGACCGCGGCCGCAACTCTCCCACACAGATCAACGATTTGCAGGTCGTGGGCGCCCTGATCGAGGCGGTGTGGGTAGGGATGGAGCTTGCCTGCGAACGGGCCTGACATTGCCTCTTGGTTTTCCCACCTTCGAGTTTCGACGTCAGCCAACGTCAGTTGATCGAAGTCCGGCAACGCCCGCACGTCTCGAGTTGCAGCCGACAGTTTTGCCGCCAGCGTCGCATCGTCAACCGGGCGGGTAAGGCCCGACATCTTACGGGAGGTCGAAACCGACTGTGGTACGCCGAGGTGGTTGGTTACCGCGTCTTCAAGAATGCGAATGTCGTAGCCGTCTGATGTTCTGGCCACGACCGATGCCAGCCAGGCCCCTTGTTCGGTCAGCCGTTCCTCCGTGCGCCACGAGCTCGACGTGCCGACCTTGATCGAGCCGTCTCGGAAGGCGGCAAGGTACAAGTCGTTGGGTTGGTCTAGATGCCGGCGAACCTCGGGGTCGATTGCGACCGGATCTCGGTTATGGGCGTGATGCAGGCTTGAGGCGTGCAGTGCTTCGCTGACCGAACACCGAGCACATCTCTTGGAACCTCGCTGAACCGGGCTGTCGCATGCGGTTACCGATCCGCCCGATCCTAGGCAGTGGCGAGGCCTACCGTTGACAATTCGATAGGCCAGCTCCAGTCCTCGCAGCGAGGCGTCGACTACATCGCCGGGTTCCTGGGAGCCGCTGTCGCCGGTCGGGAGCCTACGGATGCGAGCGGCTGGTTCACCGCTTGACCATGACAAAGAGAGCATGACTCGTCGGTCGCCGATGTTGTCATTCGAACTGTCGACTGGGCCCGGAGTCACGTCATCTAGCGTACGCGGCCGGGCCGACCATGGCAGGGCCCTCGGCGCAGCCGCCACCACAGCCATAGGCACCTGACGGTGCAGCCTGTCTCGGGTAGTCTCAAGCCATGGAACATCCGGAACCCGATACCAAGAACTGGACCTGGGTCCTAGAGCGGGCCTGTCCCGAATGCGGATTCGATGGTTCAAACACCGAACCATCCACGGTGGCAGCCCAAGTGCGGGCCAACGCTGCCGCTTGGCGCAACGTCTTGAAGCGGGGGGACCGGGTAGTGCAACGACCCCCGACTCCGCCTGGTGTCGGCCCTATATGGTCGGCGCTCGAATACGGAGCACACGTTCGTGACGTGTACTCCTTGGCCGTCGAACGACTGACGCTGATGCTCAAGAAGGACGCGCCGCTGTTCGCCGATTGGGATCAAGATGCAACGGCCATCGAGGAGGACTACGCCAACTCCGATGTAAACAAGGTCTCCTACGACCTGGCGGTCAACGCCGGAAAGTTCGCTGACCTGCTGGACAAAGTGCGAGGCGATCAGTGGGAGCGAACCGGCATGCGCTCCGACGGCTCGGGCTTCACGGTTGCTACCTTTGCCGTCTACTTGCTACACGACCCGGTTCACCATCTGGCCGACGTGGAGCGAGGGTTCGAAGCGCTGGCCGAAGCCGACAACTAATCCACTACTACGACATAACCCGACCAGGAGACGCCTAGGCAATGACTACTCCTCCATCAGCCGCTACGAGGCCGGCTGAGCTGAGAATCGATGGAGATCGTCTACTTCGTCGTCTCACCGAGCTGTCCGACATCGGTTCGATCCCCGAGACAACCGGTTCTTCCCGGTTGGCGTTCACCGATGCTGACAAACAAGGCCGGGACCTGGTTGTCACTTGGATGCAAGAGCTGGGGCTTGAGGTCACGGTTGACGGAATTGGCAATGTCATCGGGGTGTGGACACCTGATGGCATGGACCCGGAGCACGCGGCCCTGGCTCCGGTGATGACCGGGTCACACATCGATACGGTCAGAACCGGCGGTCGCTACGACGGAAACTTGGGTGTGCTGGGCGGACTTGAGGTTATCGAGACCCTGGCGACAGTCGGGTTCATTCCCCCCAGGCCATTGGCTGTGGCCTTCTTTTCCAACGAGGAGGGAGCCCGATTTCCGCCGGACATGATGGGTTCGCTGGTCTACGTCGGTGGTCTTGGCTTGGAGCAGGCATACCAGACTGTCGGTATCGACGGCGCAACCGTTGGCGACGAGCTCTCCCGAATTGGCTACCTCGGACCCGGCGGTTGTCCCGGTCTGGTACCCCATGCCTTTGTTGAGGTGCACATCGAACAGGGGCCGGTGTTGGAAGAGGCCGGCTTCGACATCGGAGCGGTGGAGAGCGTCCAGGGCATCTCGTGGACCGAAATCACCATCGAAGGCCAGTCAAACCACGCTGGCACCACACCAATGCGTCTCCGGCACGACCCCGGTTTCGTGGCGGCAGAGATCACGTCATTTGTTCGGCGGATGGTTACCGAGCTTGGTCACTCACAAGTCGGGACTGTGGGAATGGTTGAGCTACATCCCAACTTGGTCAACGTCGTGGCGGCATCGGCCAAGCTCACAGTCGATCTCCGCAACACTGACAACGAGGTACTGCTCGAAGCCGAACGTCGGCTCCACTCGTGCATCGAGCAGTTGGCTGAGGCTGAGGGAGTCCGAATTTCCACCCGTTCCCTGGCCAGGTTTGATCCGGTCATCTTCGACTCCTCCGTTGTCGACCGGGTGGAACTAACGGCTAAGCATCTGGGCGCTATGACGCTGCGAATGCCATCGGGGGCGGGGCACGACGCTCAGATGATGGCTCGGGTTTGTCCCACAGCCATGATCTTTACCCCAAGCCACAAGGGCATCAGCCACAACCCGGCTGAACATACTGACCAACACCACCTCGAGCTCGGTGTGAACACGCTGTTGGGCGTCATGGTTGGCCTAGCTGAGAGCTAGTTGTCGCTACCACCAACATTGCCGGCAGCCCGAGGCCGGTAGGCAGGACGTAACTTGCCGCCCGGAACAGGGCCACCGCTAAAACCACTGCCGCTACAGGAGCGTCGGACACCAGATCGACTGCACCGATAAGGCTTACCTCGGCCACGCCGAGCGCCCCAGGGGTCAGCGGGACAGCCGTCACCAGCCGAGCGAAGCTGAAGGCCGTCAACCCGGCCGCCCAACCAACCGATGAGTCAGCCACGCCTGCGACTCTCAACGACAGCATCAGCAGAACAAACAAGTTGGCGTGCCCAACGAGAACCGTGGCGATCAGCAGCGCTCCCCGGTCGCTGAGAAGACGTCTGGTGTCAGTGCGCAGATTCTCCAATCGTGCTGGCCAATCGATCACCGCAGTGCCTCGTCGGGAGAGAATCGGATTGATCACTCGGTTGGCGAGCCGACCTGAGGTGTCGGCCAAGCGCTTCCCGGCTTGGCCATCGGCCAAAACGATGGCAGCCAGCCCGGCGGCCAGGGTGAACAAGATGGCGGCAATCACTGCCGACTGAAGAACCAGCGCCCGCGACACCGAACCGCCTTCGGAGAGCTGACGCTGTTCGCTTAGCATCCACAAGACGGCGGGAAGAGGAACACCGAGCTTCACCAGCTGGTCGAAAACGCCGGTAACAACAACCGATCGACCGACCTCATCGGTGGTGAAACCGAGACCGCGATAGGTCGACCAGGCGAGCCCAACGGCACCGGCGCTGCCACCAGGGACGACGTTGGTCACCGTGGTGGTGGCCCAATCAACGGTGACGGCATTGTGAAGTCGAAGGCCGGGGAGCGCTGCCATCTGGTTGAGAGACGGAGTCACCAGGTTGCCCAGGATCACGACCGCTAGGACCGCTGTCGTCATCGGCGACAGCGATCGACGGGCTGCAGCCAAGGCCGAGGCGATGTCCTCGTAGGGGGCGAATGATGGCACCACCCAGATAAAGCAGATGGCTACAACCGCGGTGGCGACAATCCAGCGAACACCGCGTTGGCCACTTGATCCGGCAGCTGAAGTATCCGACACCGGTTCGGGGCTGGTCACAGCACCTGTTGACCGTACATCTCCCCGAGACTGTCTGCGATTAGTTCCAGGCGCTCGCCGTCCGGGCCCATGAAATAGATGGACGACCGATCCTGGAACACGATGTCGATGCCGGAAGACTGCAGTTTGTCTTTCAGATACTGCCAGCGGTCGGGTGACACCGAAATGGCAACATGGTGGAGTCCGCCCAGTACTTCTGCGTAGGGCCCAAGGTCGAGACCTGGAAAGTCGAAGAAGGCCAACCCGTTGCCGTTGCCGATGTCGAAAAAGAAGTGGGTTGACCCTTGGTAATCCCGATTCTCGAACAGATCGGTCAGCGGGAACTCCAGTAGCCCCTGATAAAACTCGATTGTTCGCTCGACATCGGTGCACAATAACGCCATGTGGTGCAGTCCACGAGCTGATGACTTCGGACGATCAGCTGCGTCCTGCAAATGACGACGTCTGAGTTCAGACCACTCGTCGGTTCGACTCGGTGAACCAGGTGTCGCGCTGTCGGTCATGGGTCAATCCTAGCTGCGGTTGATGTTCCTCTTCTCGCCCGGGTGGTCGTTGGTGACGGTGTTGCATCGAGCCTCGCCTGGTGAGCCGAAGTAAGACCGTGCCCCGGCTCTTGGCCTGGTGCGCTTATGATGAACGTCCTATGGCACAGCCTCATTCGGCACCGCCAGCCACAGCCGGGGGCGTGAATCGTCCACCAGGCGGCGGAGGTGGCGGCGTGCTCACTACCGATGACCAGGCCCGGGCTCAAGACCTGAGGCGAATGAAGATGGTCGCCACGTCACTCTTCGTGCTGGCGGCGATCGTGTTCTTGGTTGCTCGAGTCCTGGAGGAGTCGAATCAAACCTGGGGCTACGTTCGGGCAACCGCCGAAGCGGCCATGGTTGGTGCGCTGGCCGATTGGTTTGCGGTAACGGCGTTGTTCAAGCATCCATTGGGGTTGCCGATACCCCACACCGCAATCATCCAAAAACGCAAGGACGAAATCGGGGCCAGCCTCGGAGGGTTCGTCCGTGACAACTTCTTGACTCGAGAGGTCGTCACCGAACGATTGCAAAGCGCCGACCTGGCCAAACGACTCGGCGGTTGGCTAGCTCAACCGGCCAATGCCGAGACCGTTGGTGAGCAGAGCGCGGCAGTCATTCGCGGTGTCACAGAAGTTCTTCAGGACGAGGTCATTCAGACCGGAATTGATGCTGTCGTCGTCGAGCGGGCGAAGGCGGTTGAAGTGGCTCCGGTCATGGCTCGTGTTGTCGACGCTGCAGTGGCCGGTGATCATCACCAGTCGATGTTGGAGAATGTTCTCACCGGCCTTGGTGGCTTCATGGAGGAGAACAGGGAGACACTGAAGAACCGTCTGATCCGGGAGTCTCCATGGTGGGTTCCCGAGCCCATCGATGATGCGGTATTCGACAAGATTTACACCGCGGTTAGGCGCTTCTTGACTGACATCGGAAGCGACCGCAACCATGAAATGCGGGTCGACATCGACCGCCGAGCCGCTCGGCTGGCCCAAGAGCTGCGGTCCTTGCCGGAGATGATGGCCCGAGGCGAGCAGCTCAAGCAGGAATTTCTTGATCACCCTGATGTCCGGGCGTGGTCGGCCACGCTGTGGACCAGGATCAAAGCGGGGCTGCTGGAGGCGGCCGAGTCACCGGACTCGGAGTTGCGGCACCAGCTACACGAGGCCGTTATGGAGGCAGGTCGCTCGCTTGACGCCGACCCGGAACTGCAGGCCAAGATCGATCGTTGGATCACAGATTCAGTGGGCTATGTCGCCGAGCAGTTCAGAGGCGAAGTCGCTGATTTGATTGCGTCGACGGTGCAGCGCTGGGATGCCAAGGAGACGGCCGAACTGCTCGAACTACAAGTTGGCCGAGACCTTCAATTCATTAGGATCAATGGCACTCTGGTCGGTGGCGTCGCCGGACTTGCCATCTACACGATCTCCGAGTTCTTGATCGGGTGAACCGAAAGACTCGTTCACTGCCCAGCTAGATACTTCTCGTCGAGCTTGGTAGGACCGTATGGCCCACGGGCAGCGAACTGGGCAGCGTCGAAGCCGCCTAGAACCCACTCGAGCAGGCGATAGACGGGAGCACCGTCCATTTCGGTGTCATCGGGGAGTAGACCGATGGATTCGGCCAGAAAGGCCAGCACTTCCGACGGCGACTCGCCCTGAGCTTGCCGGTCCGCCAGGCTTACTGCGCCGTGTCGTTTTGCCAGGCGATTACCGTCGGGGGCCAGTATCAGCGGAACGTGAGCGTATCCGTCCGGGGGAGTCAAGTCGAGAATTTCGTACAGCACGAGTTGACGGCATGCCGATTCGATGAGGTCATCTCCTCGGACCACCAACTCGATGTCGGCGGCAGCGTCGTCAAGTACTACGGCCAGGTGATAGGCCGGGGTGCCGTCGTTTCGCTGCACGACGAAGTCGTCCAACTCGACCTCGGTGTAACCGGTCAAGGCATCGTCGATAGAGCGCACAAGTCCCTGAGCTCGGACCCGTAGCGCGGCCGGTCGTTGGGCCGCCCGCTCGGCCCGGGAGGACGAATCAAGATTGGCGCAGGTGCCGGGATAGTGATGTCCGGCGTGGGGAGCATTTGGTGCGCTGGCCGCCTCTCGAATCTCTCGCCGCGAGCAATAGCAGGGGTACACCAGGTCATTGGCGGCCAAGCGGTCCAGGGCTGCGGTGTACACCTCCATCTGGTCGGACTGGCGAATCACCGGTTCGTCCCACTCCAGGCCGAGGGCTCGAAGATCGTCGGCCTGTGTCTGATAGTGCTCAGCTTTCACCGCTTGGTGGTCGAGGTCCTCGAAGCGAAGGAGGAACCGTGAGCCGTCCTGGCGTGCGTACAGCCAGGCGATGAGCGCGGTTCTCAAGTTGCCGATGTGGAGTCGGCCGCTCGGGCTTGGGGCATAGCGGCCAGATGGCATACCAAAACCATTCCGCCCCCGCAGGGCTATGTCAACGACCGTTGATCAGGCCGGGTCGGAGGCCAACGAATTGGGGACCGCATTAGGGTATGTCGTGTGAGCGAAGAAGCAACCATGAATGCAGTCGACGGAAGCGAAGAACTCACTGGCTTGTCCGAGGGCCAGCCGATCGTTTTCGGTGGCAACCGCCTTGCCCGGGTATCGGCTGAGTTGGCGGCGCGGTTCCAGCCCGGTGATCACGTGGTCGTCGTGTCCGACAGCGGGGAGCTTCTCCACATCCCGGCCGACGAGTGGGCGATCGCCACCGGTGCGGTGACCCGGGCGGTTGATGCGTTTGCGTCGATGGGGGCGGTTTCAGACGTTGCCGTGAGCGAGTTCTATCGCCTCTTTGCCGACCTTCTGGCTGACGACGAGCGGTTCGCGGCCATTGCTGAGGCCAACAGGTCCGACATCACATCGGCTCGTGAGCGGGGTCGCTCGACGACACGCCTGGAACTGACCGACAACATGCGCAATGACATGGTCGAGGGCCTACGGCTGTGGCAGCAGACGACGTCGACCCGTGACTCGGTGGCCGAAGCCGTCGACCACGATGGTTGGCGACTTGAGCAGCGGGTGGCGGGGTTGGGCGTCGTCGGTTTCATTTTCGAAGGACGCCCCAACGTGTTCGCCGACGCCTGCGGAGTGCTCAGAGGAGGAAACACCGTAGTGTTTCGAATCGGCTCCGATGCTCTGGGCACGGCCAGGGCCATTGTTACCTATGCCTTGGACCCCGCTCTTGAGGAGGCCGGGCTTCCTGCCGGTGCCGCCAGCTTGGTCGACAGTGTGGCCCATGCTGCCGGCTGGGCGATGTTCAGCGATCCCCGGTTGTCGCTGGCAGTAGCCCGAGGTAGCGGTCCGGTCGTCGCTCAGCTCGGCACTGTTGCCCGACAGGCCGGGACCCCGGTTAGCTTGCACGGCACCGGGGGAGCGTGGATGGTTGCGGCCGTCTCGGCCGACGCCGACCGACTGGGGGCGACAGTGGCGGCCTCATTGGATCGAAAGGTTTGCAACACGGTCAACACAGTTTGTGTTCATGCCGAGCGGGCAGCCGAGCTGGTGCCGGTCGTTCTGCAAGGACTGGCAGCGGCGGCTGATGCCCGTCAGGCGGGGCCGAAGGCCCACATCACTGCTTCGGCTGCTCCGTTTGTGCCCGACGGCTGGTTCGACGCCGAGGCCGACATTGTGCGGGCCGACGGGGTGCAACGCGAAGCCAAGGCCGATCTCATCGACGATGCTCGTTTGGGTCACGAATGGGAGTGGGAGAATTCTCCCGAGGTGACGATCACTGTGGTTGGTTCGGTCGACGAGGCGGTTGAGTTGTTCAATCAACAGGCACCGAGTTTCGTGGCCAGTCTCATCAGCGACAGCGATGAGGAACATGAGCAGTTCTGGGCCACCATCAACGCCCCGTTTGTGGGGGACGGCTTTACCCGGTGGGTAGACGGACAGTACGCCTTCAACCGGCCTGAACTCGGACTGTCGAACTGGCAGTACGGGCGGTTGTTCGGGCGGGGCGCAGTGCTGTCAGGCGACAGCGTTTACACGCTCCGGACCCGAATGTGGCAGGGGCCTGACGACCTACGACGGTGACATCATCTGCTGACAAGCCCCGTGACCTTGGCTGTTGATCTTGGCTGTTGATCTTGGCTGGGGAGATCCTCAGTCGGCTGTTTCCATCTGGTGGGAAAGCTGGAGCGAACCGCCGTGGGCCGTCATCTTCTCACGGGCGTGACTGACGGTCTGCTCGATTGACGGATCCAGGGCCGGGTCCGGTCCGAGATCGACCACAAGGTCTTGGCCCGCATGGTTCGAGGTCACGTCGTCCAAGAGTTCGTCGAACCGCTTGTAGGAGCCCAGCCACAGCAAACCCTCTGGCCGGACGTAGACGGCATCACCCGCCCCGTCTATGGCCTGCAAGCTCAGAGGACGTGCGAAGTGGACGAGGGCGGAGAGAGCCACGCCGATCAGGACGGCGTACTGCACGTTGGGGGCCAAAATAAGGGCGGCTATGAAGGTTGCCCAGGCCAACAGCGCGTCCAGGCGTGAATAGCGATGCATAGCCAACATGGCCTTCGGCTTCAACAGGCCGAGAACCGCCCCGACGACAATGGCCCCCAAGACAGCTTGCGGTAGCGGGTTGAGGATCGAGGCGAATGGGAGGAAAGCCAACACGATCAAACCGGTGACACCACCGCTCCACCGGGTCTCACCACCTGCAAGTCGATTGACCGAACTTCGAGAGAACGACCCGCCGACGGGAAAAGCCCCCGAGATGGCGGACGCCAGGTTGCCGAATCCGCTCCCGATCAGCTCCTTGTTGGCGTCCCACGGCACGCCGTCTTCAGATGCGAACAGCCGGGCGATGGCCGAGGGTTCGGCGAAGCCAACTAGAGCGATGACAGCACCGCCGATGAGTAACGTGCCCAGCGACGACCATGGTAAATCGAGGCCGAGAGAGGGGAGACCTTGGGGGATTCCAATGGGTTTGCCGACAACTGAGCCCGGGTCACCCAGCAGCTGACTTATGGCCAAACCGGCCACCACGGCGATGGCTACGCCGGGGAACAGTCGGTGAAGTCGTCGGCCACCGAGCATGAAAAGCAGGGTCATGGCCGATATCCCGATGGCCACCGGAGACCACTGGCCGGGATGGGATACGGTCCACAGAGCCTTGGCGATCGTTGATCCGTCAGGCACGATCTCGTTGGTGCCCAGGGCTTTGGGCAACTGAGAAGAAATGATGATGAGCGCTGCGGCTGAGGTGAAACCCTGCATGACTGGACTGGCGATCAGGTAAGCCGCCCAGCCGCCACGAATCAAGCCCAGTAGCAGGCGGGACACGCCGACAATCAGCGCCAGTAGCGAGCCCAACGCAACGTAGTTCGGATCTTCGGCGGCAAAGCCTGCTCCCTGCAGGGCGGCCAACGTAAGCAGGCTGGTCAGCGCCACCGGCCCGGTCTGAAGATAGGGGGACGAACCCAGCGGGGCGGCCGCGATCAAAGGGAGCGCCGAGGCGAACAGGCCGGTAACCACGGGCATTTCGGCGATTTGTGCGTACGCCAAGGACTGTGGAATGAGAACCAAGGCCACACTGAAACCGGCCAGGGCGTCGGCCGGACTCGGTCGACGAATGGTTGGTCGACGCATGGCCGGTCTTCTCGATCCAATCGCGGTCAAGGGCACCTCGCTTGCCGGGGTCACTTCGGGGTTACGTGTCGACCTTCAGCCAACGCGCCGACGGCTGGACCAGATCGCCGATCACCGACTCGTCCAGCTTCGAGTAAATGTTCGGACATTTCATCTGCATTCTCCACCGTAAATCGATGGCGGCACGAACGAAACGTGGCCGAACAAATAGCCCGTCCATCGCAGCGGTACCTCTTACATCGGCCGCGATGACGCGTCTTCCACCCCCGGAGTTCGGAGGGCCGTTAGAGTTGGAGCCGTGAGCGACGAAGCAACCACCAACGCACCGCAACTAGTGATCATGGCCGCCGGGCTTGGAAGCCGATTTGGAGGCGTCAAGCAGCTGGCCAAGGTCGGGCCTGAAGATGAGGCCTTCCTCGATTTCTCTATCAAGGAGGCTCGGGTAGCAGGCTTCGGGCCGGTCGTCATGATTGTGCGATCCGACATTGAAGCCGATGTGGTAGAGCACATCACCGCCCAACACGGCGACCTGCCGGTCACCTACGTCCGACAAGACGACTTGCCGCCGGCCAGGGACAAACCCTGGGGGACACTTCACGCTGTGCTCAGCGCGGCCGACGTGATCGACCGTCCTTTCGCTGTAATCAACGCCGATGACTACTACGGTCTCGAGTCCTTCCGGTTGGCCATGGCGGCTCTAAGCGGAAGCGCACAGGGCAAGGCGGCCAACGTCGCGTTCGAGATGGGCAACACGCTACCTCCGTCCGGGTCGGTGACTCGCGGTGTCTGCCAGGTGGCTGACAGTCGTCTGACCGGAATCGTCGAGACCGAGGACTGCCAACGGCTCGATGACGGAACAATTTCGGCCGGGGATCAGTCGGTGACGGCCACCACCCCGGTCTCGATGAATCTCTGGTGCTTCGACCACAGCGTCTTGGCTGACTTCCAGGAACGGTGGGATTCCTTCCTAACTGCCAATCGGGATGAACCCAAGGCTGAAGCTCAGTTGCCGACCATCGTCGGTGAACTCATGGCTGACAGCCGAATGACCGTCGATGTTGTTTCCTCGCCCGAGCAATGGATCGGGATCACCAATCCCGAAGACTTCGAACTGGCACGACAGGCTTTCGCCGACTATCAACTTCCCGCCGACTGAATCTGTCGACTGAGGATCAGCACCAATCGTTGGCCGCCACCTCGGCAGTCAATCTTTTGCGTTGCAGCTTCCCGATCGAGGTCTTCGGCAGTTCCGATCGCAGCACAATCTTCTTTGGTGCGCACCAGACCGGCAGTTCGGCCTTGACAACTTCTCGAAGGTCGCCCAGCGTTGGCGGGTTGATTGGCGAAGTCGGGACGACCACGGCCACGACCTGATGGCCCCAATCCGGGTCGGGTTTGGCGATGATGGCCACATCGGTGACGCCAGGATGTTGACGTAGGACGCTTTCGACCGGGTCAGGCCAGACCTTTTCGCCTCCTGACACAATGACGTCTCCCCGACGCCCGTGGACAGAAATCGTCCCGTCGACGGCGATGGCCCCAAGGTCACCGGTTGGAAACCAGCCGTCCTCGGTGAACGGGTCGGCTATCGGGCCTCGGTAGCCCCGAAACAGCATTGGGCCACGCACCTCAAGCTCGTCACCGGTGGGACCCGCACAAAGACGCACCTGGCAACCGTCGAGGATGACTTGACCGTCGCTGGTGTTGTAGACGATGCCTGATCCAGTCTCGGTCATCCCATAGGTCGACCACACATTGTCCGGCAGCTGATCTGGTGGGGATGCTCCACCGATCAGAATACGTCGGAAGATGCCAGGGTTGATTTGGCGAAGAGTCCGGGTGACCAACGAAACAAGAGTGGCGCCGTCGGCGGCCGCCTGGACGGTGTGCTCAGGGTCGAATCGATCATGGATCGTGAGGCCTGTGCCGCTTACAAGTGATCTGAGGATCACCGACAGTCCGCCGATGTGGGCCGGTGGAAGGCAAGCCAACCAGATGTCGGTCGTAGGGTCGACGTCAAGGGCTTGGCTGGTGGCCCGGGCCGATGCCTGCACCGAATCATGAGTGTGGACCACGGCTTTCGGCTGGCCAGTGGTACCGCTGGTGGCCAGCACCACCGCATCGCCGTCCTCCACCGGTACGCCATCGGACAGCTTGATCTCGGCCGGTCTGCCCGCGTCATCTAGTTGAATCAATCTGGTCGGTGCCAGTGCGGCTACTACCTGACGGCGGGCCAATTCGGGCAGGCGGGGGTCGATCGGGGCGAAGGCGTCACCTCGATTCCAGACCATCTCAATCGAGTCGGCGAATATCCGACTGGGCGGTAGTGCGAGCGCCACCAGTTCGAGCACATGAACTAGGCTAAAGGGCGGTAGGGAATGTCCGTTGATGCCAGCCGGAAGACCGCCTCTTGTGGCAGGCTCGGAGTGTCACACTGACGACGATCGGCTCAAGCCGACAAAGGAGCAACAACGTGGAGCCGGTCATTTGGCGAGATGCTGAATTCATCGAGTACTCGCAGGCCACCGTCCACGTGATGTCACACATGGTTGCCAGAGGTTCACAGGTCTTTGACGTCATGGCCGTGTACAGCAACGACGGTGAACCGTTTGTGTTTGGACTTCGCCCCCATGTCGCTCGATTCGTGCGCTCGATGCAGCTGATGTGTATGGAGGACGTTCCTTCGGTGAGCCAGATCGAGGACGCTGTTGCCGAGACCGTGAGAGCCAACTGCTGTGGCACCGACGCGCCGCTTGCGACCGGTCCATGGCTGGTCAAGGTCCTCGCCGCCTGGGAAGCAGCCGACGGGATTTTGCCGGGCACCCTTAAACCTTCGGTGTATGTGGTGGTTTCAGCTTTCGCCGCCGGTTCGATGACCGGACCATTGCCCGCGCCGGTTCGGTTGAAGACAGCGTCGATGCCCAAAATCCCGTCAACGGTGCTTCCCCCCGGTTTGAAGGTGGCCGCCGGGTATACACCGGCGCTGCGGCACATGATTCAGGCTCGGGCTGAAGGCTTTGACCACGTTGTTTTCAAAGACATCAACGGTGACCTGGCCGAGTCGGTGGCGTCGAGCTTGTTGGTGGTCAGCGACGACAAGGTCATAGCTCCACCCCTGGACACGGTATTAGACGGGATTACCAGGCGGGCTGTGCTTGAGTCGGCGACGTTTTTGGACATCCCAACCGAGGTCAGGCCGGTTCGCTGGCGTGATGTGGTTGAGGCCGATGAATTGCTGATGACGTCCACAACTACAGCAGTCCTCCCAATCGGTGTGTTGGATGACGCGGTCTTGGACGCACCGGGCCCTGTCACGTCCAAGTTGGGCGATGTCATGTCGGCGACCTTGGCCGGTCGCCATGAGCTGAGCGATCGATGGCTGACGTCACTGAAGGGCTAGGCGAACAGTCAGCTCAGTTGAACAACGGCTGAGTGTGGCCGCTAAGGGAACCCCGCCAACGGTTTGTAGCCGGGCTCACCGCAGGAAGCTGGTCTCTGGCGGGTGATTGAGACCGGCATCCGGGGAACACGGTGAGCCCGGCCGCCTGCCGTGCCTGACAGGCCTACTGGGATCAGCAGAAGACCAGTGTATCGAACACATGTTCTGGTAAGCAAATCGATTGTCGTGACGGTCAACTGGCGACGACGAGGGCTGCCAAGCGATCTGCCGACTCATTGGCGCCTTGATCGAGCAGGGGCTCGAGTGGCGAGGTCCACAGCGTTCCGTTGTAGGCCAGTCGGCAGTGGGCGTTACTGCCGGAGTCGGTGCTAGGTTGCACCTGAACTTCGAGAATCCAGTCGGCGTGGTCGCGCCCGTCGAGTTCATGTCGTTCGAATCGCACCAGTCCCAAACCGTCGGGCCCCGGGGGCGTGCATTCAGTTCGGGTCATTCGTAGTCGTTTGGAGCGGGCCAGCGGCCCGAGCCGGGCCCGCAGAGTGACCCACCACGCCTGTCCGTCCCGTTGGTCGCCGTCGCCGGAGTGCTGGTTGCCACCGCTCTGGTCTGACGCCGCCCCTTCGACTTTGTGCACGAAGTCGATCCACTGGGGGTAGGTCGTTAAGTCGCTGACGATCTCAAAGAGGTCGGTCGATGTGGCAGGTGTCTCGAGGATGAAGGTCTTGTCCACTATCCCAGTGTGCCGCCGTACCCTTAAGTTGTGACCGCTGAAGCAAGCCCCCCATGGCCCTCAGGCACTGAGTACCGGACGATTCGGCTTGACAATGATCAACGGTTCATATCAACTTCGGCCGTCAACGAAACACCTGTTACCGACTTCTACACGCTGGGGTCGATGAGTGGGACCCTGTGGGCCAGATCCGGGCGGGTCCTGGCCGGACTTGGACCGACTCGGCGGCTGGTGTTGGAGTCCAGTGGACTGAGCGCACTGTCAGGCATCGACGACGTTCAGGCGCCGGGGTCGGGGCCTCTGGCCTTCTGTGCCCTTCCCTTTGATCTTCCCGGTCGAAGCCAGGACCAGTCCGCCGCGCTTCTAGTTCCCGAGGTTGTCCTGGCCACCGATGGCGACGGTCGCCGTTGGGCCACCGTTATCGGCCCGGTGGCCTCCAGCGTCTCCGACAACTCTGTCGTCGACCTGGTTCTGGAACGCATTGGGTCGACCATCGATGAGCATCAGTCGCTTTCGACGACCCCGGAACCAACGGAGCTTACACTGCGTTCAGACCTTGCCCCCGAGTTCTGGCGGGATGAGATCGTGGCCAAGGCCTGTGAGCTCATCCGGGCCGGCGACTTGAACAAGGCGGTGCTGGCCCGCAAGCTGGCGGTGACCGCCGATGCCCCCTTTGATCGTCAGACCATCATGGCTCGACTGGCCGCCACCTTTCCGACGGCCAACCTGTTTCTGATCGATGGCTTCTTCGGTGCCTCGCCGGAGACACTCATTTCGCGAATGGAAGACGTTGTCACCGCTCACCCTCTGGCTGGCACGTTGCCCCGGTCTAACGACCCGAACCGGGACAGTGATCTGGCGGCCCAACTTCTGGCTTCGGCCAAGAACCGCTGGGAACACCGGATCACCATTGACTGGTTGCTCGACACTCTGTTGCCGTTCTGCTCCTACGTCGACGCCGAGCCGGAACCGTCACTGGTGTCGCTGGCCAATGTGCATCACCTGGGAACGAAGGTCGAGGGGCGGTTGTCGTCGCCTCCGACGTCAGTGCTCGACTTGGTTGCCGCCCTGCACCCCACACCGGCAGTTGGCGGCGAACCTCAGAAGAACGCTCTTGATCTGATTCAGGAACTGGAGCAGGCCGAGCGCGGCCGCTACGCCGGGCCGACAGGTTGGGTTGATGCGGCGGGCAACGGTCAGTTCGCGGTGAGCGTGCGCAGCGCTCAATTTCAAGCCCCGAACCGGGTTGACCTGTTCGCCGGCGTGGGAGTAGTGGCCGACAGCGAACCGCAGGAGGAGTTGGACGAGACCCGGGCCAAGTTCAAGGCCATCCTCGGAGCACTCGTTCAGCCCTAACTCGGCGTTGAATCTCGAGATTGTCCTCTTGGGCTAGGGATCGAGCTGGTCGACGGCCTCGACGATGGCCGCGTTCAGCTTGTCATGAAGCTTGACGTTGGCCGAGCGCTCGGTTTTGGCCACTAGGACTCGTACCGCCACCTCACCAGGTGTTGGGTCGCCGGGCGCCCAGCTGACCGCAGGTAGGCCGTGCGCCCGGCACAACGTCACCAGATCGGTCCCGTGAGGCGTGCCGAAGAGTTGCTCGAACGTTTCGCTTGAAACGAGCGATGCCTGTGGCAGGAACGAGAAGATCCCGCCGCCGTCGTTGTCAACAACAATGATGGTTAGATCGATACGTCGTCGATTGAGGGCGATCAGGGCCGCGCTGTCATGTAAGAAGGCGACATCTCCGATCAGTAGCGTTGTCGGCGTGCCGGTGAGAGCCACCCCTATGGCAGTCGACACCACACCGTCGATCCCGTTGGCTCCACGGTTGGCGTACACCTGAACGTTGCGGCGGTTCGGAGCGAACCATTCGACGTCTCGGACCGGCATGGACGATGACACAACCAGCGCACCGCCCGATGGCATGGATTCGACGGCGTGGCGGGCAATACCGATTTCCGAAGCAGATCCCTCCGGCGTCGCCATTGCTTCGGCCACTACCTCGGCGGCGGCTTGATCGGCTTGACGCCAAACCATTGCCTCGTCGCTGGATTCATAGTCGGACGGGATATGCGAGACCATGGCTCGGGCCAAACCGTACTCCGGTACGAACAGAGCGGCCAGCCGCTCCGGATCGCTCCAACGCCCTAATTCATGAGCGACGATAACATCTGCGCCCCAGCGTTGGATGTGTTGGCCTAACACCTTGCTGGCTGGGGGTTCGCCGAAGCGAAGAACGACGTCGACCGCCCGGCCTTCGACGAAACGATCGCTGCGAAGAATGGCATCGAAGTGGGTGACAGCATGACTCTCGGCCCGACAGCCCGATCGGTGATCGGCCAGTACCGGCCATCCCAAGCGCCTGGCCAAAGCCAGCACTGCCGAGGGGTCGGATGTTCCCTGTCCGGCTACGACGACGCCGCTGAGCCCTCGTATACGGTGCCATACCTCAAGGGCACGAGCGGCAACTCCCGGTTCCCCAGGCTCACCGGAGCTGCGGGCAGGTCTGGCGTCTTGATGCCATGGTGCTCCCGCCGGTCGCCCGGGCGGTTTCTCTCCGGGTTCGCCGACAAGTGGGTCACGAAAGGGCAGATTGATCTGCACCGGGCCAGGTCGCCCCGACGCACCTCGCGCTTCAGCTACCAGCCGCGAGCCGAGCGAGCGCCAGAACGATGCTGCCGAAGCGTCAGCCAAACCGGGGTTGGTGAAGAACCGGACCTTGTCGCCAAACAGGCCGTCTTGGCCGATGGTTTGTGGGGCCCCTACGCTTTGAAGCTCGGGTGGCCGATCCGTGGTGCAAACGATCAAAGGAATGCCGGCCAGCGACGCCTCGGTGACTGCACCAAGGAAGTGCGTGGGGGCCGTGCCACTGGTGGCGGTGACGACAGTAGGATTTCCGCCGGCCGCCGCGTTGCCCAACGCTGCAAACGAGGCAGATCGTTCGTCGTGGAAGACGTGCAGCCGAATGCGGTCATCGTTGATCAAGGCCAGCGCCATCGGCGTGGATCGAGAGCCGGGGGCGGCGAACGCATCGGTGACGCCGGCTCGGTGCCATTCGTCAATTAACGTCGCGCAGAACGTTGCCGCTGCGCTTTCAGTGGGGGTGGGGCGTGAACCGGAGCTTGTCACTGTCAGCCAAGGTAGCCAAGATGGACATGTGTCGCTCAACTGTCCGGTTCGCTTCGGTCGACAGCTTTGGCGACATGGCATGCTCAGTCCCCAGGGTCTACAGCTAGGTTGACCGTTGCCAACATCACCCAATCCCCGAGTCGCGTAGTGATCATCGTCCCATGACGCTCAATACAACCGTCGTCCAACAAGGCTCCGATCGATCGTCGGTGAGGTCAACAGCCACCCCGATTGTGCTGCTTCACGGATTCACTCAGAACACCGAATGCTGGGGCGGTTTCGATCGGGCACTTGCGCAGCGTTTTCCGGATCGTCAGGTGGTGGCCGTTGATGCTCCCGGCCATGGATCATCGGAGCACGATTCGGTCGACTTGGTAGCGACTGCTGACCTTGTTGTCGACAGCGTCGAACAAATCGGCATTCGTAGCGCCGTCTATGTCGGCTATTCGATGGGTGGCAGGACGGGGCTTCATGTAGCGGTCTATCGGCCCAATCGGGTTGCCGGCCTGGTTCTGATCGGGGCATCGCCGGGTTTGGCTGACGCTGGCGAGCGACGAATCAGGAGAATGGCGGACGAACGTTTAGCCGAACAGTTATTGGCCGACGGCTTGGAGGTCTTCCTCGACCGCTGGTTGGCCAAGCCGTTGTTCGCCGGCCTACCGCAAGAGGCGATGGCAAAACAGGCTCGCATGGCCAACAGGCCGGCCGGTCTGGCCGCCAGTTTGCGACACTGTGGAACCGGGGCGCAGCAGAACCTTTGGCCTCGGCTCCTTCAGGTGCGATGTCCCGTTCTCCTCGCCCATGGCTCGCAAGACGCCAAGTTTGCTCGCATCGCCGAGCGGATGGCTGCAGAATTGGCGAGACGTGTGTCGTACCCGGCCGAGGGCGGTCAAACGGCCGGCGCCCAATCGTCGGGAGTCGAGGTTGTAGCCGTTGCTGGAACTCATGCCGTTCACCTGGAGCAGCCTTCAACGGTTGCCTCGACGGTGGCCGAGTTCGCGTCGGGTCACCAACTCTGATCCATTCCCGACCGGCTAGTCGGAAAAGAAGCGGTTGGCGGTCAGTTGATCCAAGACATCCACATCTGGTGGTGGAGCTACGCCGGGCTCGCTGGGAATCTCCACCATCAAGGTGCCACCTGAACCGGCTTGATGAGTGGCGAGGTCGGGCCACGGGTCCATGGCCATCCACCGACTCGATGGGCTGAGGTCGCCCGTGAGGCTGAAGGCTGGGTGACCGGCTAGAGCAGCCAGTGACCGACGACCAAGGGCGGACTCGATCATCCCTCCGGCTGAGACGGCCAAACCAAGACGTCGGCAGAGCTCGACCATAGACAATGCGGCAGCCAAGCCGCCATAGCGAGATGGTTTAACCGTCACCGCCGTCGCCGCCTCCTGTTCGCTCAATCGAATAATGGCCTCGGCCGTGGCGGCACCCTCATCGGCCACGACCTGGCAGTTGAGTTGTCGCTCGGCCAAGGACGAAACGAGCTGAGATCCGGCGGATAGATCCTGCGGGGCGAAAGGTTGCTCGATGGCGGTCACACCCAACTCCGCCAGCTTCACCATGACACCAACTGCGTCGCTAGTGCCAACTGCCTCATCGTTGTAGGAACCGTTGGCATCAACGTGCCAGTCGACGTCGCTTTCTTGGGAGGCGATAACTTCGCCCACTAGTTCGACATCGTGGCCGGGCTGGATCTTCAGCTTGAGGCGACGGTAGCCGCTGGCTATCAACCGATCGCAGGCGGCGGCCACACCGTCAGGCGAGCCGAGTCCCACCGCCGCGCCGGCTGGGATGCGACTGTTGGCGGAACCGAGCATTTCTGCCAGAGAACGACCGTTCAAGGTGCCGACTGCGTCGAGTGCAGCCATCTCGACCGCAGCCGACGACAGTGAGCCAAGTGGCGGATCAAGTTCAGCGTCTGTTGCCTTGGGGCCGTCTTGACCTGCATGTGAGCCTGGCACCGAGATGATGTCAACCGGTCTGCGGCCGATCAACCTGCTGGCCATGGCCGATAGTGCTGCAAACGACTGTTCAGCCGACTCGGCCGAATAGCCGGTGGTCGCAAGAGCGGCCGATTCGCCCCAGGCCCACGTCGAGCCGTTCGTCTGCGACATGATTTTGAGCCCAATGACGGTCAACGATCGCGTCGATGTCGTGCCGTGGTCGGCGGCTAGAGCCTCGCGCATTGGCAACGTCAGCAGGCGCACATCCACTGCCGTCACCTCACCAGCGTGGTCGTAGCTGCCACTGCCAGTTAACAGGGAGTTTGTCACAGCGGGCGAGATGGCAGATATGGGCGGGTGGTGGGCAAGTTTCACCTTTTCATGCACAGGTTTCGAGGAAAGTTCGGCCGGTGCAGTCTGTCCGAGGATACTTGAGATCAGCTGAATTACTGGGGTTTCAGTCTTCGGTGGACATTCGACCGCGAAAGTTTCCAACTTTTCTCGAAATTCTTCGCGACTAGAACGAACCCGTTGGCGTCGTACATGACGCACCCCCTCAAGCACACATAAAGGGTGTTGGGCGACTGTTCACAGTTGACGAAGATTCTGGGCGAATGGACGAGCTTGCTCGTCTTACTTCGATAGACTGTGAGCAGATGGGGCCAGCCATTACTTCCCTCCAATGGCTGGCCCCATTTATCTTTTTGCCGTCGGGTGAATGAAGCCCGAACAAGCCGATCTAGCGGTTGGAGCGGAAGCCGAAGTAGGCGGCGAAGAACCACAGCCCGCCGAATACAGCGATGGGTTCCCAGAACTCTGGGCTCCAACGTTCTACGAACTCATAGCCCAATGCTCTGCCGTAGGCGATGGCCGCCACCAGCGTTGTGACCACCTGCCAACGGGCGGAGTAGGCGATCAGTCCGAGGACTTCGCCGATGAACGTCACCGTGGCCGGTATTGACAAGATCCAGATTGGAGCTGGATCCCACTCCACCGGCCACGGCGGGTATCCGGCCGCTGACAACACAGCAACCAAAAGCCCCAGAGGGTAGAGGGCTAGGCACCGCCGACAGACAGGATGCCCCGCTACTTGCACGCAGCGTTCGGCATGATCCTGTTCCCAGTGGTGCGACAGCCACATCGCAGCTGGAATGGGTTTGTCAGCCCCTGAGTGGGGCTGATCTTCGGCCGCTTCGGGTAGTGGTTGTGTCAGGTTTGGAATCGGCTCAATGGCGGCCATAGGGTCGACATCGGCCGTTGACGGTTGGAGCTGAGCCCTTTGGGCAGGCCTGTGGTACCAATGCTCCATGACAGACAGCCCGTCTCCACCGAATTCATCCGTGACAAGTCCGGCTGACAGGCTCTATGCCATTGTTGAACAGGGCTTGTGTATCGGTTGTGGGCTGTGTCAGGCGGTTGCCGGTCCCGATCGGGTTTCGGTAACCAAGAGCTCCTCCGGCTACCTGCATCCGGTAGTGGTGGGCCCGCTTGATCACAACACGGTCGATGTCATCTATGACGTCTGTCCTGGGACCAGGGTGGATGGCCTCCCAGAGCACTTGATCGCCGCCGACACCAAGATTGACAACGTATGGGGTCCGTGGCGCCGGATTGTGCGAGCCTGGGCCACCGACCCCGAGGTCCGTTTCGAGGGCTCCACCGGCGGCGTCCTAACCGCTCTTGGCCAATACCTGTTGTCTTCGGGTCGGGTTGAAATGGTCCTTCACGTCAAAGCGTCGACCAGCGAACCGACCTTCGGCGAACCGGTTTTGAGCTTCACCGAAGCCGACGTGTTGGCTGGCGCAGGGTCTCGCTACGGCCCGACTGCACCGTTGCTCTCCATCACCGAGGCCCTCGACCGGTCGCTAACCATGGCCTTTGTCGGCAAACCCTGTGATATCGCCGCTCTACGCAACTTCGCTCGTCACGATGAGCGAGTCGATCAGTTGGTTCGCTACTGGTTGACGCCGGTGTGCGGTGGTTTTGGTGCACCGTCGGTGACCGACAAGTTTGTTCGGACCCTGGGGATAGAGCCTGAAGCCTTGACGGACTTTCGCTACCGTGGAAGAGGTTGTCCCGGTCCGACGGTGGCCACCACGGCTGAGGGGTCGAAAGAGCGTCACTATCTTGACTATTGGGGGGAGGATTCGACCTCGTGGTCTCTTCCTTGGCGGTGCCGAATTTGCCCTGACGGCATAGGCGACAGCGCCGATTTGGCGGTTTCTGATACCTGGCCTGGCGGGTCGCCGACCAGGCAAGCTAGTGCAGACGATCTAGGTACGAACGCCGTTGTGGCCAGAACCGTTGCAGGCCAAGTGTTGCTTGAAGCGGCCGCAGCTGACGGTGCGGTGACCATTGAGTACGACATCACCCCTGACGACATGAGCATCTACCAGCCCCACCAGATGCACAAAAAGTATGCTGTTGATGCCCGCTTCAAGGCGCTGGGTGACGCTGGCAGGATCGTACCCAGAACTGATCGCCTTCGTCTGGCCGAGTTAGCTGCCGAGATGCCGGTTTCGATCAACGACTATCAGCGTCAGGGCACTGCTCGACGTCTGGCCGAGGGGAAGGCGACGGAGACGCGACCTGAAATTCAAGCTCCCGAATAAGGCCCTGGCCAGCCCGCTCGGCGTTAGCCTTGCCTCATGGCTTCCGTTACCGAGCCGATGGCCTCCAGGCCCCAGAACATGGCCAATTACGGCGTTCCCGACGACCATGATGGGGTTCTGCCGTGGTCGTGGGCGCAGGACCGCTTGGTGTCGTCGCGCAACTATTGGTTGGTGACGGCATCAGGGACGGGGCGACCCCACTCGATGCCGGTTTGGGGGGCATGGATTCCCGACGAGGACGTCTTCTTTGTCAGCTGTGACGGATCGGCTCGGAAGGCTCGCAACATGCGAGAGAACCCGGCTGTTGTCGTCACAGCGGATGACACCGTCGAGGTCGTTTCTGTCGAAGGTGTCGCTTCGGAGATCGACGTAGATGACGTCGCCGCGCTGCGGACCTACCTTGAGCCTCTGGTGGCCAAGTACGACGAGTTTCCATCAGTGGACGAAGTTCTCGAGTTCTTCAGTTCAAACGCCGCTTTCCTGATTCGCCCGGATCGGGCCTTTGCCATTATCGAACGTCCGGCCGAGTTCGGCCCCAGCGCCACCAAATGGGTTTGGCCTGGTTGAGCGACTCTGGTTGGTCTCAGGGCCTGCCGGGGGATAGAAAGAAGCGCAATGTTTGGATCGCAGGAGATGAAGGTGCAGCAGATGAAGGTACGTGGCGGGCAGGATGACCTTCGGCGATCATCGCGAACGAGGATGGTTGGGTCGATGCTGGGCGCTGCCGCCGCCGCATTCGTACTGGCCGGGTGCACCAGTGGACCAGGAAGCGAGGCGGACTTCGTTGAGGTTCTGACCCGTGACGACGCGTTCACCGAGACTCAGGCTGAATGCCTGGCCGACGCGGTGTTCGACGAGTACGGCACCGATGAAGACGCCTTGGGTAAGATTTCAGGCGCTACCAGCTACGACTTCTTGCTCGGAGAGGACGGAGTCGAAGGCTTCGACGAGTTCCTCACTGCTCAAGTTTCGGACTGCACGACGTTCGATCTGCAGCCTGCCGAGGATTCGTAGCCGAGGGTTGCTAGCCGATTTTCTGTCGTTTCGCCGACAATTTTGGCGATCTTGGGCTCAGGTTTCGGGATTTGTGACGTTCACGCCAAACCTCTCCCCGAACAAGTAGAAACCCCGGCACTAGTGATAGAGCCGGGGTTTCAGGGGAGAGTGTTCAAATGATTAGACGTCCATAATCTTAGTTTGGTTACAGAGTTTTCTCAAATTTTGGCCGTAATTGTTTCGTTTTGGCAACGGAAGGCCGATTTTCGGCTGATTTTAGGCCCTGCTCACGGCTAAACGAGCCTTTTATGCCGTGAGCGTCGTCTTAAGATGTCGGATGTTACGTCGCCGGTGGACAATCGGCGACAGCGGCGACGGCCGCCGGTTCTCCGATCAGATAGAGGGCTTTGACACTGATGCTTGTCGAGTTCCAGGCACTGGCTACAGCAGTTAGCGTGGCGCCAACCTCGTAGTCAGCGGCCCAGTTGTCCCAGATCTGGATGGCGCCAAGATCGTTCAACAGATTGACCCCGGAGTCGGCTCCAAGGCCAAGAAGTGCCTGGGCTTCGGTAACCGGGATAACCCAGGCCGAGGCCAGCGTCTTGGCGTCGGCTTCACTCATGGCCGCCTCTTCAAAGCGGACCAGGCCTCGACCGATCCATGCCCCATCGTCCAAGGTGCCGTTTGGCGCCGGACAAACCAGCGCCGCTGGTTCGGTTGTAGTGGCGATCGTGGTGGTTGTTTCGTCGGGGGGAGTGGTCGGTGGGGCTGTGGTCGTTGTCTCCGCCGCCGTCGCGCTGTCACCGGGGCCTGCATCTGCCGGATCTTCACCGTCGCCGGAGTCACCCTCAGACTGGCTTTCAGATTCTTCAGCGGCTTCCTGTGCACCGGTCGTCGGCGAAGTCGTTGCGGTGGTTGAGGTGTCTTGCCCGGCTGCGTCGTCGTTCGTCGCTGATTGGTCGCTTGCTTGGCCGTTCGGTTCGGAGCTGGTGATCTCTCCGGCGGTCTCGACGTTTTCGACTGTGGTGCCGCCACGCTGGAAGACATCAGTCATGATGGCACCGGCGGCGGCAAGTCCGGCCATCACTCCGACGCCGGCTACCTGGTAGCGCCGCCGCTGGCGCCGCTCGACGATCTCCATGATCGTCGACAGATTCGGAGGGGCGATGTCGCGGTTTGCGTTGTCGTATGGTTCGAAGTTCATGAGTGATTCCTCTCGGCTTCGCGTTGGCGATGACCGCCCCGCTGATTGGGGGCCATGGAGATTTTGAGGTTCTTGCGTGCTTTGTGGAGTAGAGCGGAGGCGGATCCAGGGGCAATGCCCATCCGTTGTGCCACCTCGGCCTCGGGTAGCTCTTCCCAGTATCGGAGCCGGATGGCCTCGGCCATCCGTGGTGGGAGGTCGCTGACTGCGGCGGTGATGTCTTCCGGGCCATTTCCAGCGACGATGAAGTCTTCCTCCGCTGGGACTGTGAGCTGTTCCGGCTCTCCGCTTCGAGCCAGGGCTCGCTTTTCGAAAGCTGCTCGGCGCCATGACCGCTTGCAGAGGTTGATTGCCGTGGTGCAAACCCAAGCGTCGGGTGCGGCCATTGTTCCTACCCGGCTCCATCGTTCGAAGGCTCGTGCGAAGGCCTCGGCCGTGGCTTCTCGCCCGACTGTTGGGTCGCCGACCACGGCCACAACTCGTCGGGTCACGTCGAGCGCAACCTGCTGGTACCAGGCCTCGAACGGACGTAGGGGGACAGACGATCTGCGACCTACCAACCCAGCCACCACCGTTCCTGCAGCAACGCCACCCGGTTCAGGATCGAGGCGGCATCGAGTGATCCGGGAAGAACACGAATTTCGACGGTGTCGGGGCCCTGCGAGGGGTCAAGCATGTTAACCAGGTTGACGTCGCTGTAACGGGACAACTGCTCACCGCGGAGACGATCCTCAAGTTCGGTCCAATCCTGGAGAGCTAGCCATCCGCTGTTGGCGTCGTTGACCAAGCCCTCGGGCAGTGGCCCGACCCGGCGGCATTTGGTGTTGGTTTGCAGCTCGGCCCAAAGCCGTTCGCGGTGTTGGCCAAACAGCCGGATGAGGCGAGCCAGCGCATCGCTGTTGCGGAATTGTTGTGCGTCGAGGTGGACGTGGACGGCAGCCTCGCTGGGCACGGTGAACCCCAGTTCTCGGGCTGGCCCGAGAACCTGTTCCAGCGACTGCTCCAAGTCGGATTGGCGAGGCGGTAGAACGATTTCGGTGACTCGCTCCCGCTCGCCGCCTTGGGGGAGCGCAATGGCCACTGTGGCGCCGTCGGCATCGTCGAGGCGAACCCTTCCTCCGGCCAGGTTGGTCAACCGAAGATCAAACGCCTTGGCACAAAGCTCCATGGCGTCGTTGGCTGCCAATTCAGGGTCGATCGTGGATTCGAGAATCCGAAGAAGTCGTCGATCGTCACAGATGATGCGGTACCAGTCATCGGTGGCTGGAGCGTTGCCGTCGAGGTCGTCGACAATGGTGATGTCGTCTTCGAGAATGCAGATTTCCCGTCCGCTGGCATCTCGAACTCGTTGGGCCAGGCTCAAATGGTGAAAGATCGGCTTTCCCGGTACCAGTGAGGGCTCGCTGCCGAAGCGAAAGATCCGCTCCACGGTGCCGTCATTGGCGTCGGCCAGGTAGTGAGCTAAATCGGCCCGACTGCGTCCACTTGGGGCCAGCAGCTCGATCTCAAACCCGAGTCGTTGCCAAGGGCTGTCGTCGCCCGCCCAAGACGGCCGAACAGTGTTGCCGTCCATCTGCGTGTTCGATGCTTCGGTTGACATTCGAGATCCCTACGGGTTCGTCGCTTCGTCGAGAATGGGCTGGAACGAGGATCTGTCGCCAGCCAGGATGGCCCGCCCAGCTCGGGCCTTGGCATCGAAGTAGGAGACGTTCCAGGCGTCGGCCAGAATCTGTACTTCTTCAAAATTGTACCCTGCATCCAGCCATGCGTCGTAGGCGGCATGGCGGTTGAGAACGGATTCAAACGATGATCGGTCACCGGCGAGGATGGCTCGCCCAGCCCTGGCTTTGGCGTCAAACTGCGAGACATTCCACTCGTTGGCCAGGAGCATCAATTGATCGAAGCTGTACCCAGCGTCCCAGAACGCCTGGTAGGCGGCTTCTCGGCTCGGGGGGCGGGTCGTGGTAGTAGGCGGCTTGGTTGTCGTGGTTGTAGGTGGCTTGGTTGTCGTTGTGGTTGGTTTCGTCGTCGTGGTTTGTTCGACGACTGCTGTCGACTGATCTGACTTATCGGTGTCGTCAACATCTGCTGTGTCTGTGTCGGACTGATCGGTGTTTCCGGTGTCGGACTTATCGGTGTCGGTCGACTGCTGGTCTGTCGGTTTCTTGACCTGGTCGGTTTTGTTGTCGGAGTCGTCGTCTTCTTCTTTTTCGTCTTCTTCAACAGTGACGTTCAGCGGTAGCCCGCCGGACGACCGCGAGGCCCGCTCCTCTTCGAGGAGGTGTTTCAGTGAGTTCTCTAGGGAGGCGTTAGTGACATCATCGGCGGTGCCGCCCGAGCTGACTTCCTGTGAGACCAGTTCGCTGGCTTTGGCCGCCTTGATCTCCACAGCGACGGCATCATCAGCTTGATCGGGTATGGCCCTGTCGGCGGCCAGGGCGACGGTACCGGTCAAGGGGACCCCGCAGGCCACGGCGGTGACGGCGAGTTTGGTCTTGCGGGTGAGGAACATGTGAATTGATGTACTCCTGGGTTGGCCACGGTGGTCGCTTACCTGGTTAAGTCACGGGGAGTCGGTTTCCTTTACCGACAGCCTGATAGTTCCAAGAAATTCTCGATCTGCTCCTTCACCCCCCCCCATTCAACGAACACATGTTCGCTTTTGTGAATCGTGATCGGTACTCTCGGATGTATGGGATTTCAGAATCCGCCGGTCCCTTGGCGGAAGCTCGAGCAAACGCTCTCCGACCGTTCACAGGGCACTCCCGTGCCCA
>CALKZY010000003.1 GCA_938002965.1 uncultured Acidimicrobiales bacterium
GCTGAGCCCGGAAGGAGGTTCGAACTCCTGACCTACGCTTTACAAGAGCGTTGCTCTACCAGCTGAGCTATCCGGGCGGGACATCTAGAGTTTAGCGATTGCCAAAGTTGACGGCGCTCCATCCGCTACATTGTCTCCTGAGGGCGCCGGGACCAGCTTTGCACAGCCGAGGTGCATGAACGCCGGTCGCCTCCCAGCGACGTGTCGCTGCTCGATCACGAGGGAGTGACGTCATATGACCGACACGATGACGGAACCACAGGAGCAGGCGCCCGACGATGAACTTGATCGCCGCGCTCGCTACGGTGGCACCGATCTGTTCCGAGGCGTTTTGGTCTTGATTATAGCCGCCGCTGTCGGCATCCTGCTAGTTGGTCAAACCCCTTCGAGCCCTCGATTCCTGATCGACGGGGACGAGGAAACAGCCGATGCCGATGCATCAGGCGACCTTGAAGCCCCAACCGCTGACGCCTCTGAAGACCTTGACGGCGAGTCGGTCGACTTTTCAGCCGACGAGGACACCGGTCTCGGTGCTGGATCGGCCATGGTCGACGACGAAGCAGCGTCTGACACTGCTTCCGCCGACATCTTGCCCGACGCCACCGAAGACGAAGCTGACTCCGATACCCCGGCCGCCTCGGTCAATCCGGTTGGCACCGAAGACACCGACACCGATGCTGATGCCGGCATCGACGGTGAGACCGATTCCGACAGCAGCACCGACGGGGCCGATCCTGACGCCATGAATGACTCAACCGGTCGGTCGCCAAGCGAAGTCGCCACGATCGTACTCAATCACACAACTCGAAAAGGCATAGCCAGCACGGAGACCGACAAGCTTGGTGCCGCCGGCTATGTCACCCTCCCGGCCAGCAACGCCGCTACATCATCCGGTTCCGGTGTGTTCTACGCCGAGGGCTATGAAACCGAAGCCGAGGCCCTGGCCACAACACTCGGTGTGACAACCTCCGGGCTTGTTCGCCCGTTGAGTGATCCGACCGCACCCACCGTTGCTTCCGACGTTGACTTGTCTAAAGCCAACATTGTTGTGGTGCTGGGTAAAGACGGCTTCCTGCCTGCCGACTGATCGATCGGTCTCCGGTCACAGTTCGGTTCGGAATGGTTCGCTGCAACGGGGTAGCGATAACGTGAGCCTCTATGTCCAACATGCGGTCGGTACTCCTGGCCTTTGACAAGTTCCGGGGTACAGCCGACAACGGTGAGTTGACGGCTGCCGCCGCCTCGGCTGCCGAGCGTCTGGGTTGGACAGCCAAGTCGGTCTCTTTGGCCGATGGCGGAGAAGGTTCGCTGAACGCGTTGGGTGGACCTAACCGGACCGCTGAGGTCACCGACCCTCTGGGTCGCAAGGTCGAAGCCGGTTGGCGGCTTGAGGGCAAGAACGCGTTTATCGAGATGTCGGCCGCTTCTGGTCTGGCCCTTGTCGGCGGCGCTGAGCGCAATCAGCCCTTGGAAGCATCGACGGTCGGGACTGGCCAGCTCATCGCCAACGCCATCGAGGTTGGTGCCCGTGACATCTACGTTTTTCTTGGGGGTTCGGCCACGACCGACGGAGGTCTGGGTGCGTTGCGGGCCATGCCGCCGCCGGCCCGCCTCAAAGAAGTGAACCTGGTAGTTGCCTGCGACGTTGAGACTCTCTTCGCTGATGCCGCCAGCGAATTTGGTCCACAAAAAGGCGCTTCGGCCGCTCAGGTCAAGATGCTGTCCCGACGGTTGGAACGACTACAGCAGATCTACTTCGATGACTACGGCGTCGATCTTCGGCAACGCCCCGGTGGCGGCGCCGCCGGTGGTTTGGCCGGCGGTCTGATGGCGGTTGGGGCGGAAACGGTGGCCGGGTTTGAGTTGCTGGCTGATCACGTTGGCTTGGACCAGCTCCTACCCGACGTCGACTTCTGCATCACCGGCGAAGGGAAACTCGATCACACCTCGTTCCAAGGCAAGGTGGTCGGTGGCGTTCATCGTTGGGCCCGCGATCTTGGTGTGCCGACCGCCGCCATTGTCGGTGTCGTCGCTGATGATCTGGAACCACCGAGTGGACTTGTCGTTCGCTCGTTGACCGACGAGTACGGCCCCGAGGCCGCTGTTGGCGACACGCTTCGGCTGGTTGAGGAGTTAGCCGAGCTGGTTCTGTCGAAGGCCCAGACTGACGCAGGCGACTAGGCCCAGTTCGCTACGGCGCATCGGGTCAGACTCGACCGCGACGAAGCAGGTATCGCCCGACCCAGGCCATTACCGCTAGGGCCAGAGCGAAGAAGACCAGCTGGATGACCAGCAGGGCGACGCGGTTGATCAACCCGTCCAAGAAGTTGCCGGCCAGCAGGCCGATGATAATGAAGGCCACTCCCACCAGCGTCAAGCTGGGGGCGGGAACCCACCGGGGAACAAGCCGCCTGCTAGCCATGCCGTCAGCCTAGCCCAACGCTGGTCGAGGTCGCGGTGGGGCTGGCGACCCATCGTGAGATCGATGCGAGGGAATCGAAGGGCCCATCGGTGGCGAATCGGTCGGCTCATTGTGGCCGTCGAGGCTTGCCGCTCGTGGGGTTAACCCGATGGTTAGTTACTGGGCGGCGCAAATTCGCGGGAACCTGAGCGGTCGGCAATCGGAGTCACCTCCGAGTGCCGGCCGCTTGCCCCTTTTGGGTAGCGTCTCCGGTTTCGACGTTCGTCTGTGGCAACTAGCACTCTCATCGGTAGAGTGCTAATTCGTCTAGTTCAACCCGACCCCGGAGGTCACGCCGAAGATGGCGAAACAAATCTCGTTTGATAGTGATGCCCGCCAAAAGCTCGAAAGCGGCATGAACACCTTGGCTGACGCCGTTCGCGTCACCCTCGGCCCCAAAGGCCGCAACGTAGTACTGGATAAGAAGTGGGGAGCTCCCACCATCACCAACGACGGCGTGTCCATCGCCAAAGAAATCGATCTGGAGGACCCGCTGGAGAGGATCGGCGCTGAGCTGGTCAAAGAGGTGGCCAAGAAGACCGACGATGTCGCCGGAGACGGTACCACCACCGCCACTGTGTTGGCCCACGCCATGGTTACCGAAGGGCTCAAGAACGTCGCCGCCGGTGCCAACCCCATGAGCCTCAAGCGAGGCATCGAAGCCGGTGCTGCCGCTGCGGTCGAGTCCATCTTGTCCATGGCCGTCGAGGTTGACGACAAAGAGCAGATCGCCCAAGTAGCCGCCATCTCGGCCAACGACTCCACCATCGGCACCCTGATTGCCGATGCCATCGACAAGGTAGGCAAGGACGGCGTTGTCACCGTCGACGAGTCCAATACCTTCGGCATGGAACTCGACTTCACCGAAGGCATGCGGTTCGACAAGGGCTATATCTCGCCTTACTTCGCCACTGACACCGACCGGATGGAAGCGAACCTGGATGATCCATACATCCTTCTGGTCAGCTCGAAGATCTCCGCGGTGCGTGACCTGGTTCCCTCCTTGGAAGCCGTAATGCAGACCGGCAAGCCGTTGTTGATCATCGCCGAAGACGTCGAAGGCGAAGCCCTGGCGACCCTGGTGGTCAACCGCATTCGTGGCACTGTCAATGTGGCCGCCGTCAAAGCTCCCGGCTTTGGTGATCGTCGCAAGGCCATGATGCAAGACATCGCCATCCTCACCGGCGGTCAGGTCATCGCCGAAGAGGTTGGGCTCAAGCTTGACGGTGTCTCGCTGGATCTCCTGGGTCAAGCCAAGAAGGTCACCATCACCAAAGATGAGACCACCATTGTCGACGGTGCCGGAGACCGAGCTGACGTTGAGGGCCGCATCTCCCAGATCCGAGCCGAGATCGCCAATACCGACTCTGACTACGACGGAGAGAAGCTGCAGGAACGCCTGGCCAAGCTGGCCGGCGGTGTTGCCGTGCTCAAGGTTGGCGCCGCCACCGAGGTGGAGCTCAAAGAGAAGAAGCATCGCATCGAGGATGCGGTCAGCACCACCAAGGCCGCCATCGAAGAAGGCGTGGTCTGCGGTGGCGGAGTCACCCTGCTCCGAGCCCAGTCAGCGGTTGAAGCTGCTATAGGGGCCCTGTCGGGTGATGAAGCAACCGGTGCCCGTATCGTGGCCCGTGCCCTTCAAGCACCCCTCACCCAGATAGCCGTCAACGCAGGCGAAGAGGGCGGCGTAGTCGTTGATCGAGTCCGCCAGATGGAAGGCTGGGAAGGCTTCAACGCCGCAACCGGTGAATTTGGTGACTTGCGGGCCGCCGGTGTCGTTGACGCCGCCAAGGTGACCCGCTCGGGCGTCCAGAACGCATCGTCGATTGCCGCCCTGTTCCTCACCACCGAGGCTGTGATCACCGACGCCGTCGAGGTTGACGAGGACTAATTACTGCAGCACTCGTACTTCTCGGGGCACGTCCATGAGGCACTCGGCTGGTCCTGATTCGGTTATCAGAATCGACTCGGTGATCTCCAGGCCCCAAGTTTCCATCCACAGGCCGGGCATGAAGTGAAACGTCATGCCCGGCCTGAGGACTGTTTCGTCCTCGGGCCGGAAGCTAATGGTTCGCTCACCCCAGTCAGGGGGAAAGCTCAGCCCGATCGGGTAGCCGCAGCGGTCGCCGCCCCGGTCAATCCCCCGAGCAGCCAGCGCATCCCGTAGGGCGACAGCCACGTCGCCGGCCCGGTTCCCGGCTTGTGCCGCCTCAATGCCAGCCTCGAGTCCACTGAGCAGCGCCGCTTCGGCATTGCGAATCTCCAATGGTGGGTCGCCGATGAACACCGACCGGCACAGCGGAGCGTGATAGCGCCGGTAACAACCGGCCAGTTCGAAGAACGTTGCCGCTCCACGATCCATGGGGGCATCGGTCCAGGTGAGGTGGCAGGCCGACGCGTCCTCACCGGTTGGTAGTAACGGCAAGATGGCCGGGTAGTCGCCGCCGTGCTCGGGTGTCCCCGTTATCGAGGCATGGAAGATTTCGGCCACCAGATCGTTCTTGCGCATGCCCGGCGTCAGGACCTGGTCGACGTGGCGGTAGGTGGTTTCCATGATTGACCCGGCGATTCGCATGTAGCCAATCTCGGAATCGGATTTCACCGCTCGCTGCCAGTTGACCAGCCCGGTGGCATCAATCAGTTCGACCTCGGAACGACCGACAGCGTCGGCCAAAGTCGACCGCAGTTCCTGGTCGGCCTTGGCCGAGTAGTAGTAGTTGTCCAGCTCGACCCCGATGCGTCGAGTCGCCCAACCTCGGTCTGCCAGCAGCGCCCCTAACGTTTGCATGGGGTGCCGTTGAGGCGTCTGCACGTAGGCGTCGGGGTAGGGCACGATGTCGTCTGGCGCTAGCCAGGTTGTTCGCAGCGCTGCCTTGGTGTCCATGGCCCGACCCCAGTAGAGGGGATCGGTGTCCAAGGTGACGATCACCCCCTGGAAGGTGTAGAACGACCAGGCGTTGAAGCCAGTGAGCCAGCACATGTTCGACGGATCGGATACGAACAGCACCTCGACCCCAGCCGCCTCCATGGCGGCCCGGGTCTTGGTGAGACGTTGCTGGTATTCGTCGACGGTGAAGTGAAGGTTCGGATTCACCGTTTGATCTCTGTTGGCCTCAGTGGCCTTAGACCTGACGACCACAGAATGAAAGCAGCTGGGTCTGCTCGTCGGCGTCGGCGGGGCAGTCGACCGCTGGACCGAACATGTTGGCGCCTCGCATGGCCTCTTCAGGGAATCGCTGCATGCCTCCCAGCGTGGCTGAAACCGCCTGGGTCGGAAGCTGTTCGTCTGCTCCGATGGCCCGAGCCAGATCCCAAGTGTGTATTAGCAGGTCGCCAGCGGAGACTCCGAACGGGACCATCTTGGGTACGGTTCCCATCGGTCCGAATTCGGTTGTTCCGTCGAGGGCTCCTTCGGCGGAGAGGGCGGCCTTGATGGCGTCGCGAGTTGTCGGCCAGTCGGCCCCTTCAGGGATCTCGGCGCCTACCATTCCGCCGGTGAACCCGACCTGCACGCCGACGGCGTGGTCTACCAGATCCTTGACCGTCCAGGCGTCGCATGGGGTGGATGCGGCCCACTGCTCCTCGGTCACGGCGTCGTACCGCTGGCTGAATGCATCGGCGGCGGCGTTCCAGATATCGATGTGTTGTTGACTCATACCGAGGATGCTAGCCGAGGTGTGGGCTCAGATCAGGCGGTGGACCAGACTGGTGCCGTCGCTCTCAGTCCAAGGTTGCCTGCATGGCGATGGCGTCGCCCATCTTGATCAGCCCGGGGTGGTGGCGCATCGCCAACACGCCGTCGACGGTGGCGTGATAGTCGACCGGGGCGACACCGAGCCGTCGAGACTCATGGACCCGGGCGATGGGCTGCCCGGCGCTGATAGCCCCGCCAAGCGGCACCAGCCACTCGATGAGGCCATCGGTGTTGCTTATGACGTAGCCGCCGACGTCGGGCACCGTAATGGGCTGTGACACCCGATCTGGGGTTGAGGCCTCCGCTGAGTCCGGGTCTAACACGCCCCAGTGGACGAGAAGGTTCCGGGCTCCGGCGTCAACAATGTTCACCAACTCTGGGCGGGTGGTACCGGTGCCACCGATCTCAGTGGTTACAAACGGGCGGCCCGAGCCGGCTACCAGCGTGTCCCACATGCCGAGTGAATCGAGTTCGACCAGCTTGGTCACGTACGGTGCAGCGAACGCTTTGGCTGCTGCTTGGGCGGCGGCGTCGACCTTGGGCTGGTCGGGCGTGGCCACTGACGACGCCATGGGGATGAACTCCAATGTTCGGCCACCGTCGTGAATGTCGACCACGGCGTCGGCCATAGGTAGGAGATAGCGGCTGAAGTAGTCGGCAATTCGTTCGGTGTGGGTGCCGTCGGGTTTGCCGGGGAAGCTTCGGTTCAGATTGCCTTTGTCGATGGGGGAGGTGCGAGTACCAGCTGCGAACGCCGGCTGGTTCATGCACGGAACGATGATGACTCGGCCCGAAATGTCAGCTGGGTCGAGAGTGTTGGCCAACTTGATGAGGGTCATCGGGCCCTGGTACTCGTCGCCATGATTGCCACCAGTCATCAACACGGTTGACCCGTCGCCGTTGCCGATCACGGCCAGTGGGATCATGACCGCGCCGTAGGCTGCGTCATCGCGGCTGTAGGGGAGCACGAGGTGGCCGTGGTGTCGACCATCGGAGTCAAAGTCAACGGTCGACGAAATAGGGCTGGCTGGCAGATCGTTGTTTGTTGCTGCAGCGCTGGTCATTTCAACACGTTAACTGATAGCGGAGAAAGTGCGCTGGGCCGCAAATGGAGGAATACTGGACGGGTGAGCAGCAATCCGACGCCCGATCGGGCACTGCATCCCGCCGCCGAACCGTTCGCATTCATGCTCGGTACCTGGGCGGGTTCGGGGGAGGGTTCGTATCCCACAATCGACGGATTCTCCTACCTTGAAGAGGTCACCTTCGGCCATGTCGGCAAGCCATTCTTTGCATACACCCAAAAGACCCGTCACGCGGAAACCGGAGCACCGTTGCACGCAGAGAGTGGCTATTGGCGATTCCTCACTGGTGACGGGGTGACCGGTTCCGGTATCGAGTTGGTGATGGTCCACCCCACCGGTGTGGCTGAGCTGCTTTCCGGGGCGTTCATAGCTGAACACGGTGGCGGCACATTCGAGTTGAGTTGCCCCAACGTGGCGACAACCGCATCGGCCGTTCTGGTGGAGAGGACAACCCGGCAGTTCCACTTCGACGGCGACACGCTGAGTTACGACGTAGCCATGGCCGCAGTAGGTCAACCGTTGACTCATCATCTGTCGGCCACGCTCTCTCGTCGCGGTTAGCCTCCGGCGGGTGGGTTGGAGAGAGTCCTAATGGTGCGTTCACGGTCACAACAGCTTTTCGTTCGCAACCTTGGTGGTGGCCGTCAACCGGACGATCTGGTGGTGGAGGAACCGATGACCATCCAACTCGATGGTCACGACGTGAGCTCCACCATGCGAACCCCCGGTCACGACTTTGAATTGGCTGTTGGCTTCCTCCTAGCCGAGGGTTTGATCTCTGGGGGCGAGGTGGCCGGCATTCGCTACTGCGGCACCGGCTCGCCGGTCGACAGCGAGTTCAACGTGGTCACTGTTGAAACCGGTGGCCAGGTTGACGCCCCCACTGCCCGCATGGGGACGATCTCGTCGTCGTGTGGTATCTGCGGTATCGATGCCATTGAAACGCTAACTGAACGGCTGCGAGTGCTGCCGCGCTACGAGCCGTGGGATCTCGATCTGCTCATCGCCGGACCCGATCTCATGCGAAAGGCCCAACCGCTGTTCGACGCCACCGGAGCAGTCCACGCCGCCGCCGCCATGAACCGAGCCGGTGACATCCTTGTGGTGCGTGAAGACATCGGACGGCACAACGCTGTCGACAAGGTGGTGGGGCGAATGGTCATGGACGACCTGATCCCAACTGGTTCCGATGGCGGCGACTCCGACTATGCCTTGATGGTCAGTGGTCGGGCGTCGTTTGAGATGGTCCAAAAAGCCTGGGCGGCTGGATTCACTGCGTTGGTGGCGGTGTCTGGGCCATCGTCGTTGGCGGTATCAACTGCTCGCCGGGCCGGCCTCACCGTCTTGGGCTTCGCCCGCGATGGGCAGGCTAAGATCTACAGCCCGCTGGAAATTGTGGACGGACCGACTCGGTAGGCTTGGTCGGGTGACCGAGCATCCCGCCCCCGCCCACGACCAACCCGAAACGACCTCGGAGTTGGCTCCTGAGCGAAACGAGAACGGCTCCACCGAGATGTCGGTCGGCATCGGCGTCGTCCACCTCTTCTTCCGCTTGTCGCTGGGAAGCGAACGAGCCGCCGCCCTCGACGCGCTGGCCAAGGCCGAGAAGAATGACGTCCAAATCGTCACCGCTGCGGTGTTGGGGCATAAAGCCGACCTGGCTGTCATGGGTCTGCATCGGGACCTGAAAGAACTCCGCCGACTACAAACCGATTTGGTGGCGGCCGGCCTGGAGCTGGTCGACAGCTACGTCTCGCTAACCGAGATCAGCGAATATGCCGCCGGTGTACCCGATCGCATGAAGCAGGATCGCCTGTATCCGGTGCTGCCGCCGGAGGGTAAGCCGGCGTGGTGTTTCTACCCCATGAGCAAGAAACGTGAGCCGGGCCAGAACTGGTTCACCACCGAGTTCGATCGTCGCAAGGAGCTCATGTACGAACATGGCGCCAGCGGACGTAAGTTCGCCGGTCGTCTGGTTCAACTGATCACCGGATCCACCGGTGTCGACGACTACGAGTGGGGAGTTACTCTGTTCGCCCAGCACCCCGATGACCTCAAAGACGTGGTGTACACCATGCGCTTCGATGAGGCTTCGGCCGTTTACGCCGAGTTCGGGCCGTTCTACACCGGTCTGGTGGACGAGCCTGCCACAGTAATGTCCGAGATCGGCCTATCCGACTAACAGAACGGCCGTCGAAGATGCTGGAGGCGGCCGAGTGGACTGGTGACTAGGTGTTCACCCGGGCACTCTCGTTACACATTCGGTAGTACGGCCGACAGGGGGCGATGCCCCCAATCGATGATCTTGAGCTACATTCAGTTCGGCTTGCCGGGCCCTTCGACGCACCGGTGGCTGAGACCAAGGTGGTGCTAGGTATGAAGTGGAATCCTCTTTGTCGCATTCGACGCGCCTACGGAACTTCGGTGCTGATTGTTCTGGCTGCTGCGGCTGCTGTTGCCGCCGGGTGCGGAACGACGGTGTCAGGTGAGTCCGAGCAGGCGGTACTCGAATCATCTGAAGTTGTTGAGCCGGCAACGGACTCCGCGGACGGCAACGGCGCGTCTGACTCTGATGACCAGAGCCTGGTCGTTGATGCGGCCGAGCCTATCGATGATTCGGGTGGCGACGCCGACGCTGGCAAAACCGGAGCGGAGACATCAACCGGATCCCAATTCGTTGCCGTGTTTGGCGCGGGCACAGAAGATGAGCTGTCGGCATCGGTCACCGTGCCCGACGGCTGGTCCTCCGACCGTTCGTCCAACACTCTTACCGACGGTCAATCGACTATTTCGTTGAGAAGCGGATGCGCCGACTGCGACAGCCCCGAGGGGTACGACAACTTCTTCAACGAGATCGATCTGGATGACGAGAACCTCGGTTTCGGTTTTGGTTTCGGCCAGGACGGTACAACACATGAGTCGGTCAACGGACTTCAAAGCGACGGCAGTTGGTCGGGCCAAGTTGCGTTGTCACTTGAAGGTGCCACACAGTTCATTGCCTGCACGGTGGAGACAGTCGATGAGGCCAGCCTGGATGTCCTTACCGAAGTATGCGAATCGATGTCGATCGGGTGGCCTGCCGAGCTGATCGAAGCAGCCATGGAGGACTTCGAGATAACCGTCACTGATGATGGCTCCGATGAGTCCGGCGGCGAGGCTGCTGAGATCGTGGAGAAGCTCTCCGATACCGCCGCTGCGGTCGTGGCCAATCCGGCACCGGAGCTGCCGAGGCGAGACGTTGCACTCGAACTAGGCGACGACTCCAAAGTCGTGAACGTCGCACTGCCCGCCGATGCAACGGTTGGGGAGAGCTTCTTTGGTGTCGAGGTTTCCCTTGGTGCAGCCCCGATCTTTACCGATATTGAGCTGGCCGCCACCTGCGATGGTGCGTGCGTGCCGAAAGACTGGCAGGCGGCATTGAACTCGGCCGATGGCTATCTCACAAACCAGCGTTCGTCGATGGAGATCATTGAAAATGACTCTCCGATCGAGTCCGGTTGGCTGCTCAGCGGTAGTGGATCATTTGATGCCTACACGATCGTTGTCGCTCGCTGGAACGACTCAGCCGACCAGTTCATGATGTGTGAAGTATCGGTCGACGAAGACGACTTGGGCCTGGTCGATGAGCTCCTCGGTATCTGCTTGTCGGCTAAGCCGTCCTGGTTTTAGGAAAGAGACGCATCGATAGTTGGCACATTGGTGGTGATTCCTGCCTACTCTTATGGGTATGACTGGAGGTATCAGCGGCGACGACGAGACCGCCCAGGAACCGGCCCAGCCCGCTCCCGGGAATCCCTCGGACGCCGAGCATTCTGACTCTGTTGCCGTCCCACCACCATCGGCGGACACTTCTGAGTCCTCCAATGAGATGGCGCGCCCGGTGGTATCGGAACCGGTGGCATCTTCTGAGAAGCTGCCTTCTGCTGATCCACCCCCCGTAAAGTCATCTGCGCCTGTTGAGCTGGCCGCTCCCGTCGAGCCGCCTCAGGCTGTGGCGTCGGAGCCGAGCGCCCCGAGCCCGCCGAAGGTCTCTGCCCCTCCGGCGACACCACCCCCGTCTGCGCCTCCAACCGAGAGCTCGGCCGGCCCGGGCCGCATTGTCGAAGGCGTGGTCACCGACGTGTCGGCTGATTCAGTCGACCTTCGACTCGATGATGGTCGACCGGCCGTGATTACTCGCCGCAATTTTGGTCTCAACAACGAGAAGCCGTCCGACGTGCTTTCGGTGGGGGATCGAGCCTTTGGCGCTGAACTGGCCCGCGAAGACCCCAAGCATCGGGTCGTGCTGTCCCGAGTGTGGGCTTTGAAGCGCCAGGCGTGGGACAAGTTGGCCGAACAGGCTGAGTCCGGCGACGTTATTTCCTGTCGGGTGACGTCAGTGTCGAAGAAAGGTGTGGTGGTTGACGCCGGCGTTCGGGGCTTCGTTCCCGCATCCCATCTCGAATTGGATTCGGTACAGCAGATGTCCGACTACGTCGGTCAGACCCTGGAACTCAAGATCCTCGAAATTGATGCCCGGAAGGAAAAACTCGTCCTAAGCCGCCGTTCGGTTCTGCAGCGGCAGCAGCGCAAGCAACGCCAAGATTTCCTGTCATCGCTACAACAGGGTGAGCTTCGAACCGGGAAGGTTCAGTCCCTGGCCGAGTACGGCGCCTTCGTCGATCTCGGCGGTGCGACCGGCCTTGTGCATTTGTCCGAGTTGAGCTGGTACCGAGTTCGCCGTCCCGGTGATGTGGTGTCGGTCGGTGACGAAGTGCAGGTCAAGGTGCTCGACGTCAAGGTGTCCAAGCGTCGAATTGCACTCTCAATTCGACAGGTTCAAACCGACCCGTTGCTGCAGATAGAGACAGGAACGGTTCATGAAGGCCAGGTGACCCGCTTGGTCGACTTCGGTGCCTTCGTGTTGATCGAAGGGTTCGAGGGCCTCGTTCATCTGTCGGAGCTGGCTGAGTATCGTGTCTCGACTCCCGAAGCGGTGGTGGCTCCGGGCGACAGCGTCTTTGTGAAGGTGCTGTCGGTTGACCCCGGTCGCCGTCGGTTGGAGCTGTCGATTCGGCGGGCCGCCGAGTTCAACGGGTGACCAATACCGACGACACATCCGACGAAGCTGCATTCGCCCACTACGGTCGTGTGCTTGCCGATGCGGTTGGGGCCGCCCTGCCCGGCTGGGTGGAACGAGCGGTATCGTTGCGGATTGGTCCGGACGAAGCGAAAGCACACCATGTCGATATCGCCCACGCTGGCCGTATGGCCGCCGATGAGATCGGTGGCCGACTGCGTGAGCTGCTGGCGCTCGACTTAGATGACCAGTGGACCAACCCGCTCACTATTGTTCGCTCCGCTGTGCGATTCCCCACAGAGGTCCTACAAAGCCTTGGTGCGGCCGAGGTCCGTCGAGACCAGTTCTTAGCGTCGCAGAGCCCCGATGACGTCTATGACCTGACTCCGGCGGCGTTTGCCGACTTTGGTCCCGAGGTGCACGAGAGCGGGATTACCTGGGGTGCTGCCAAGGCCCATCTCCACCTTCAACGTCGTCGGGCTGAAGGGCGCTTGGGTTAGCTGAAGTTCACCCGAGGTGACCAACTACGATGAGAGTACATCGGGGCAATCGCCTCGGTGTCTCAAGTACTCGCCTCCACGTTTGAAGCGGATCATCCAGTGAAAATTGCAGCCGTCATCCCAAACCTGTTCGATCGCTCCCGGTTCGGGGGCAAGGTAACGTTCATCGACACCGCTGATGAGGTCAAGGCACTCAACGTCGAACGAGTAATCGTTGACTTGGATCGCTGCGACGATCCGACCTCGTTTCGTCTCGACGGCATCCACGTCGTCGGTTTCGGCCCTCACATCGACTCGGGGTTGTTTCAAAAGGCTGTTGACGCCGGATTCGATGAGGTTATGCCCCGGTCGGTCTTCTTTCGCCGGCTCCCCGAAATGCTCGATGGTGAGTCAGAGACGTGAGTAAGTCACGGCCCCTCCTAGACGCCCCCGAGTTGAGCGGTCGGGAGTACGCCCGGGCCCACGCCAAAGCCACTGACGAGTGGTTCTACAACATGGCCACGGACCGGATCGACAAGCCCGACGAAATGGCGTTGCTGGCGGTTGGCGGGTACGGCCGTGGCGAGTTGAGCCCCTACAGCGATGTCGACCTCGTTTTGGTTCACACCGACAAGGTCGACGGAGGAGACCTGGCCGAAGCGCTGTGGTACCCGGCTTGGGACCGAGGCCTGAACCTTGGCTACGTGGTTGTGACCGTCAAGCAAGCCAAAAAGCTACTGGCCGATGAGTTCGAATGGGCTACCGCGTTCCTCGATACTCGCCTGCTGTTCGGGAACCCCAAGCTGCACGCCAAGATCGACGACCTCACAGCCAAGCAATGGGCGAAGCGGTCCGACAAGCTGATGCAGCAGCTGTTCACCAGCGTGGAGGAACGGCATGAGCAGCGGGGCGACGCCGCCTCGCAGATCGAGCCCAACATCAAAGAGGGTCGAGGCGGGTTACGAGACGTGCACGCTATCGGGTGGGCGTCGCGGGCCGTTCCCGGTTTCGCCACTGACTTTCTAACCGAGCTCGAACCAGACGTTGAGCTTCTGACCCGGGCTCGAGTCGAATTGCATCGCCAGTCGGGCCGAGCCAACGACACGTTGACCCTCGACGATCAGGACACGGTGGCCGACGGTCTCGGTTTCTCCGACAGTGGTCAGTTGATGTTGGGCCTGGCTCGATCGGCTCGTCGTATCGCCTGGTACAGCGACGAGGCTTGGAGCCGTTGGGCGTCCGCCCGACCGATGGTGGGGGTAAAGGATCTTCCCGACGTTGACAGAAGCGACCCCGTTCTGCCGCTGAGGCTGGCAGCCCACGCCGCTCGCCATGATGCCGTGATCCGACGCAAGGATCTGGCTCGCCTGGCCGAGAGCTGGGAAGGCATTCCGACGCCGTGGCCTCCGGTGGCCCGACAGCTATTGGCCGAACTGTTCCTATCCGGTAGGTCTGCCATTCGGATCGTGGAAGACCTCGATCACTTCGGACTAATGGTGCGTTTGTTGCCCGAGTGGGCCAACGTCCAATGTCGCCCGCAGCGCAATGTTCTGCACACATTCACCGTCGACCGACATTTGTGCGAAGCCGCTGTTAACGCCGCTCACATCGCCAACACCACCGAGTGGAATCAACCGGCGGGCGAGGGCCGTGCCGACCTGCTGGTTATCGGGGCGCTGTTCCACGACATTGGCAAGGGCTACCCGGGTGATCACACCGAAGTCGGCCAGGAGCTGATCGCCAAACTGGCCGACCGGATGGGTTACAGCCCTGAAGAGCGTGCCGTGCTGGTCGACCTTTGCCGGCATCATCTGTTGCTGCCGGATATCGCAACGAGGCGTGATCTGTCCGATCCAGGCACCATTCGTGCAGTGGCCGCCGCCGTGGGTTCGGTCGAGTTTCTCAACTTGCTGGCCGCCTTGACCGAAGCTGATTCGATTGCCACTGGTCCCTCGGCCTGGGGGAGCTGGAAGAAGGGTTTGTTGGGTGAGTTGGTCGACCGGACGACCGGCGTACTGGCCGGAGCCCACCCCGACGAGGTGACGGTTGATTCGTTCCCGACCGAACGCATTGTTGAATTGATGCAGAACGAAGAACGGTTCATCTCCGGCGACGGCACGAAACTGACGGTGGTGGCTCACGACCGGATCGGCTTGTTCTGTTCTCTGGCCGGGGCGCTGACCATGTCGGGTCTGGAGATCGTGGACTGCTCATCCCATTCGAACTCATCGGCTGACAACCGGAACGAGTCGTCGATGGCCGCCTACGAGATCACGGTTCAGGTGCCACGCTCCCAGCACATCGACTGGGATTCGGTCACCGGGGTGGTTAACAAGGCGTTGGACGGTCGTATTGCCCTTCGAGCGAGAGTGATGCGTCGGGCTAGAGATCACGCTCGTTTTCGTCGTCGGTTGTCGGCCTCGCCGCCCCGACGTGCCGTTTTGGTCGACAACGACATTTCAGAGTCGGCCACCGTGGTCGAGGTTCACGCCCCCGACCATCTCGGCCTGCTGTTCCAGATCACCGAAATCCTGCAAGAACTCCAGCTTGATATCACAACGGCCAAGATTCAGACGTTCGGACCTCAGGTGGTTGACAGCTTCTATCTGACCGACGCCGCCGGGGACAAACTGGACGACGATGAGCTGATGCGTGAATTGGAGTTGGCCATCCACGAGGTGATAGACCAGGAACCTCCTGCGCCGCCGTCGGCCTCCGGTTATCAGGTTTCTATTTGAAAGGCTCTGACGTGCCCGATTCCCATATGCCGGACTCACCTGTGACCGCTAGCGGCTCCGACCTGGCGCGCTGGTCCGAGGCGTTGGCCGGCCTGGCTCGCACTGGTTTGGCCTTCACCGAAAGCTCGTTCGAAGCCGAGCGCTATCACGAGATCCTGGCCATCGCCGCCGATATCAGGGCGGCCGAGTTTGGGCAACAGCACGCCGATGCGGAACCGACCGATCACGACCAGGACGCCACGGTCGAAACATGGTTGCGGACGGTCGGCCGTCGGGTAGCCGGCTACGTAACCCCCAAAGTGGCAGTCGGGGCTGTTGTCGGTGATGACCAGGGACGATTGCTGCTGATCCAACGCTCGGACTCCGGTGTCTGGTTGTACCCCACCGGCTGGGCCGATGTCGGCTACTCGGCGGCTGAAGTAGCCGAGAAAGAGGTCCAGGAGGAGACGGGCATCGAATGCCGGGTAGAGAGGCCGATAGCGATCCTCGACGGCTTACGGGCCGGGTTCGGTCGGGTCCCCCTCTACAGCATCGTCTTTCTGTGTCGGGCAACGGGGGGCGAGCTAGCCGCTCACCCTCAAGAGTGTCTCGACGTCGGATGGTTCACCCGCGATGATCTGCCCGAGCCGGTGGCCAACGCCGAGCTTTGGGTCGACCATGCCTTCGCCAGCATCGAAGGAAGCGCTGATGACGTGGTCTTCGACAAGCCCCGTGATCAGGTGTGGCGCAGCTGACGCAGCGGCGGCCAGCGTTCGCTCCCGGTCGGACTATTCCCGGTCGCGCAGAAACTGTTCCAGTTCAGCGATGAGTTCCTCGCCCGATTCGGGTGTCATCGAGGAGTCGTACTCTTCTTCGAGGCGGGCGATGTAGGCCTTGGTCTCGTCATCGTCATCGACCAAATCAGTGATCTGACGCTCGTAGGCACTGGCGGCGATCTCCAGTGCCGTGGTAGGCACGGTCATGCCGAGCAAGGTGGAAACCCGACTAACCAGCGCCAGGGTTGCCTTGGGCGAGCTGGCGTGAGGCACGTAACTTGGAACCGTTCCCCAAAGCGAGATTGCGCCGTAGCCCTGAGTCCTCAGACCCTCGTTGACGACCCCGACGATTCCGGTTGGGCCCTCATAGCTCGACGGTTCAAGGTCGAGCTCGGCGATTAACTTCGGGTCGTAGGACGAGGCGTAGACCGCAGTTGGCCGGGAGTGAACGACATCTGCAATGAGGGCGCCAAGGGTGACAACCAGGTCAACATCGAACTCCTCGACGATGGTCAGGATTTGTTCGGCGTAGGTGCGCCACCGCAGCTGAGGTTCAATTCCCGACATGACGATTAGATCGGTGCGAGTGCTGGTTCCAGGAATCCAACTGAAGGTGTTGGCCGGCCATTTGATTTCGCGGTCACCGTCAGACAACACGATGTCTGGTCGCGCGGCGGTGAAATCGTAGAATGGTTCAGGGTCGATGGTGGCGAACTCATTGCCGACCAGGCGGTCGACAATGTGCTGTGCGGCCGTCGTGGCCGCTTCGCCAGCGTCGTTCCAGCCCTCGAAAGCCAAGATGAGTGCAGGCTTCTCGATCTCGGGCCGGTCTGTTGTCCAACGGATGTATTCCATCGTCACCTACGGTACTACTGGGACTGGCCGAGTGGCTCACGATAGCGAGCTTGCGCACAAGCATCGTTGCAGCTTGTCGCCAAGCACGGTTCTGAGCCTGAATTGAGCAATACTAGCTTGCGTGAGCAACGAACAACCAACCACCTCTGGGACATCGGACACGGCTGGAGGGGACCCGCAAGCCCCGCCCGAGATCTTTGAGGCCACTGAAGTCACTGCCGAGCTAATCGCTGCCTTCCAAACCCTCATTCCTCAGTTGTCGTCATCCAACCCCCCGCCGCCCGAAGCCGAGTTGGTCGACATCGTTTCGTCGGCTGCTTCCAGGCTCTTGATGGCCAGAGTCGACGGGCAATTGGTCGGCAGTTTGACGTTGGTCTTGTTCCGCATCCCGACCGGAGTTCGAGCGTGGATTGAAGATGTTGTCGTCGACGACGTCGCCCGCGGCCGTGGAGTTGGCGCAGCGCTGAATAACGCCGCGTTGGATCTGGCCCGCTCGGAGGGTGCCACCACGGTCGATCTGACCTCGCGCCCGTCCCGTGAAGCCGCCAACCGGCTGTACAAGCGGTTGGGCTTTGAGATGCGAGAAACCAACGTTTACCGGTACAAGATCTGACCGCTACCGGCTCACATCCCTGTCCTCAAACCACCCGAACCCAACACCCTAAAAGGGGTGTGGCCTCTGACACTGGCGGGTTGGTAGTGTCAGAGGCCACGGGTGCGTTCTGCTCGGGAGAACAGAACGCGGGGTGTGTTGGTTGGACTCCCGAGTATAGTCCAGCGACAATCAGGATCGAGAATCCTGATGCGGAATCGGTCTAGGGTATTTTGCCTAGGGCTGTAAGTTTGCTGGTGACACGGCCGTCGCCGACAAGGTGGGGCTAGCCCTCGGTTGTGGTGGTGGCCCCGACGCCGGTTGTCGTTGTGGTATCGGCCGGGTCGACTTCGTTCGGATCGTTGGCCGATTCGTCTTCCGGGTCGGTTTCTTCGTCTTCACGTTCCTCTGGGCCTGGTAGCCCGATGGACGGATCGGCGATCACCGGGTCGTCGGGTCCCCGCTGGAGCACTCGCCCGTTGGCGGCAGGTAGTCGTTGATCCGGCCCGTAGAACTGAAGTGGTCTGGTGCGTTCCCAGCGGCCGTGCTGGATCCGGGCGATGGTGCCGTCGGCGGACAGCACGTACAACTCCTGCTGGGAGTCTTGACCAAAGCTGACGATCTGTCCGATCTCGGCGCTCAGCTCAACCGGGGCAACGATGACCCGTCCGTCGGTCAGTCGTCGCAGCGCTACCACTTCCCCGGAGCAGAAGTCTCCGAAGACGTACGCCCCTTTGAGGTCGTCCATTCGCAGCCCTCGGTAGACGTAGCCGCCGGTTACAGAGCACCGACCGAAGTCGTGGTTGTAGGTGAACACCGGTCCGATGTGGCGGCGCGGCGGGGTGTCGCCGTCGAACAGGTCATTGCCTTCCATGATTCGCCAGCCGAGGTTCGCTCCCTTGCCTGCGAAGTCGAATGTCTGGTTTGGGAGGTAGTTGACCTCTTCGTTCTGGTCTTGGCCGACGTCGCCGATCCACAGGTCGCCGGTAACGGCATCGAAGGAGAACTTCCACGGATTGCGAACGCCGTACAGCCAGATTTCACCGGCGGCGTCGAAGCGGTCGGCGAACGGGTTGTCCGGTGGCACGGTGTAGGACTGTCCGTCGGAATTTTCGAACGGGTCGATGCGCAGAATGGAACCCAGGAGAGTTTGGAGATCCTGTCCATTGTTTTCGGGATCGCCGCCGCTGCCCCCGTCGCCCATGGCGATGTAGAGGAAGCCGTCGGGGCCGAAGTCGATCTGACCGCCATTGTGATTGGAGAACGGCTGGTCGACGGTCAAGATGACACGCTCGGAGTCGGCGGCCACCGTGTTGTCCTCGTCCATCAGAAATTCCGAGACGACTGAGTTTCCACTGTTGTCGGTGTAGCTGAGGTAGAGGAAACGGCCTGTGGTCGAGAAGGTCAGGCCGAGGAGGCCGCCTTCGCCGTCAGTGGTGATCTGCTCGGAGATGTCGAGCATCACCTCGCCGCCCTCCTGAATGATTTCGGCGCTGTCGTCGACGGCCACCCAGCGGTTGATGCGACGCACGACACCGCTACGTTGTGCCACCCAAAGGTGGTCGCTGCCGATGCGACTGGTGAGCACCATAGCCGGATCGTCCAGCTCGGCGATGGTTTGAAGGTTGAACTCGACCTGGGCCCAGTCAGGGTTCGGCAACGGACCGGCCGCCGTGGTGGGAGTTCGCCAGGTGGTGTTGGTCGTCTGGGGGGCTTCTTCGCGAATAGTCCGTCGTGTGGTTTCCGCCGGCTCCTCGCTATCGGTCTCAGGGTTGAAAGCGTCGAAGCTGCCTTCGCCGTCGGAGCCGCCGACCAGACCGCAACCGGCGACCAACGCCGTCCCGGCCAGTACGGCCAACAGCACTGCCAGCACGTTCCGCAGCGGGCTCATAGTTTCGGACGCGTCGTAGCCCCGTTCTGCGGATCTCGATCTGCTGTAACCTTGAGTTCCGTGCAAACCGCCTCCGATGAAGTTCGCTCGCCGCTCACCGACACCATCGGTCGCGTTGGCCGCTACTTGATCGTGTCCGTGGTGAATGTTGTCAACCATCAGTTGTTGCTGCAGTTGGCCGTCAACGCGTTCGGTTGGGGCGGTGGCCTGGCTAATGCCTTCGCTGCCGTGACCGCTGCGTTCCCAGCCTACTGGTTGAGCCGCCGATGGGTTTGGAGCGTTGAAGGCCGATCGAGCCTGCGCCATGAGGTACTTCCGTTCTGGGGTTTGGCTCTGGCCGGCCTGATCATTTCGACCATTCTGGCTGAGGCCGCCGACCGGCTGTTTGACAATCCGTTGATGATTTCTGTAGGTAGTCTCATCGGCTACACCATCGTTTGGATTGCCAAGTTCTTGTTCCTGAACCGAATCTTCACCCGCGGCGATGACTGAAGTTTCGGTCGGACTTACCACCGAGGAGTTGCGCCACGCTCGTGGTGCTCGGGGCTTCATGCCAGACGATGAGGGCCTGGCGTTGACTCGGGTGGCTGCCTCGGTCGACCCCTCGCTGGGCCCGCTGCTGGAGGTCGGCGGCTACTGTGGCAAGTCGGCGTGCTACCTGGGGCCGATAGCGCGCCGTTTGGGTACGGTGTTGTTCAGTGTCGATCACCATCGCGGCTCGGAGGAGAATCAGGTCGGGTGGGAATGGCACGAGTCCGATTTGGTTGATCCCGAGACCGGATTGATGGACACATTGCCGTTCTTCCGTCGAACAGTGTTCGATGCCGGCCTTGAGGACACTGTTCTGGCCGTCGTCGGAGAGTCGGCCGCGGTTGCCGGAGTCTGGTCGACACCGCTGTCGCTTCTGTTCATTGACGGCGGGCATGGTGACCAGCCCGCGGCTGACGACTATGAGTTCTGGACTCCGCACGTCGCACCCGGTGGCCTGCTGGTCATTCATGATGTCTTTGAGGACCCGGTCGACGGCGGACGTCCGCCGTACGAGCGGATCTATCTTCCTGCGTTGGAGAGCGGGCGATTCACCGAGGTCGAGGCCTATGGCTCACTGCGGGTCCTACGAAGCAGGGTCTGACCAGCCGACCGATAGTCAGATGAATTTCACTTTGCGGCGCCTGAGCTCTTGCCAGTGTTTCTTGGTTGGGAGGCTGTAGTAGGAATCGAGGTAGTGATTGGAAACAGGGGAATGATCTCCCGACTCGATCTTTTTCAGCGCGGTCAGCACCGTCTGTGCACTGACTCCGAAGCACTTCTGGTATAGCGTGTCTATCGTGTCTCCCGGCTCCACCGAAACAGGCGACTGGGCCAGGATCACTCCGGGCCGTCGTCGACGGTGGCCGAAATCTGGTCGACCCCGCTGTCGTTGTTTGTTTATCAATGGTGGTCACGGTGAATACCCGGCTGCCGGCGACTATCGCCTGTGGGCGCCCAACGTGGCTGTCGGCGGGCTGCTCGTAGTCCACGATGTCTTTAAGGACCCGGCCGATGATCTATCTGCCGGTTCTGGAGTCCGGACTGTTCACCGAAGAGTCGGCCTGCGGATCGCTTCGGGTGTTGCGGCGCCCCTGAGAGAACCGGGCGACGGGGGGCTCGGCTATATTGACGACATAATCAATTGATGTGAACGCCGGTCGTCGTAGCGGGCGTTGTCTGGTCCGCGGGGCTGATGAGACAAAAGGCGATGAATCATGGGAAGTCTCTCCAACTCTGTACGACCAGCCAACCGGTGGATGTGTCTGCCGTTCGTGATGGCGCTTGCGCTGTTTGCTTCACTGGCGGCGTTTCACAGCATGGCTGCGGTTCCCTCCGAGTGCTGCGGCGTCGTCACGAGGCCCGACGGCTCTGAACCGCCAGGCCTCGTGTGATTCGTTGAGTTAGCGACGTCCGCCGCTCCGAATAGCGTGAGCGTTTACCTCACGACACAGGATTGGTTGTTCTCCCAACCCCAGCCGTCGCCGTCAGGGTCGGCCGCTGATGTCGAGCAGTATGGCCGTCCGTTTTCGTCCACGTCAGAAGTCGACGTTGCGGTGACGCTTTCCACCTTGCAACTGGCGGAGCCGTTCCAGCCCCACCCGTCACCGTCGGAGTCGACACACGCAGCACCGTCGGTTGTGGGGGTGGCTACCGGCTGACTGGTGACTGTGGCCGTGTAGGTGACGTTCCGGTACATGAACGTGCCGTACCGGTAGCGGATGGCGAACACTTCGATTGTGTCGCCGTCGATCCTGTAGCCAAGGCTGTACTCGTCGGGCCCCCCGTTTGACCAGAGTGATCGAACATCCCCATTGCCGCTGGTGTAGGCCAACGCCCCGGGCGTGTAGCCGTTGGCCACCAGGTGGCCGATGTGAAAGTAGAGTTTGTCGGCTGCGCCTTGCTCGGGAACGTCGCTGAACACGACGTTGCATGAACCGCCGTCTTCCCAGCCCCATCCGTCGCCATCGCTATCGGAGTTGGGGGACGTGCACGGTCGGTTGCCTGGGGCGAGCTTGTGAAGCAGGTTTGGGTCGGTCGGTTCGTAGTACAACGGATTCGGCATTCCCCCGCCGCCTCCACCGGTGACTTCGATGTGCGCAGCCCCCTCGGCGGCGGCCATGTCGGCGTACCCTTCGCCGAACTCCTGGGTGTTCCAGAACAGCACAGGAGCGTCGCCCCAGGTGCTGGCTGTGCTGGGGCGACCGTCAACGTCTTCCAGCAGTCCCCGGAGGTAGTCGCCGATCTGTTCCATGAGCGTCGGGGCAACGCTGATTGCGATTTCTTCTGCGACTTGTCGGATCTGCTCGGTGCCGTGATCGTTCCCATGGTCGCCCTCGCCGAAACCGCCCGGATTCGGGTCGTATCCGCCGTTCTCCTCTTTCTCCTTCGATGCATCGAGCTCTTCTTGGGTCGGGATGTCAGCAGAGGTTGGTGCTGCGGTACTAAGTAGCGTTCCCCCGGATATGACGGCCAGAACCAGGAGGGAACGGCCAAGGCGATGCCGCAATCGTCGACCTGGGCCGTTGTCAGGCTGTGTCCTGTCGATCCAGGTCGGCTGATATTGCGGAGTTGATCTGTTGTTGGGCATAGAGTCTTGCTCCTTGTGAGTGAGTCAACTACTCAACGCCACCGAGATCATTCAGGTTCCAAAGGATCTTGAATCTTGTTCCGACTCTTGTTGCGCGGCCTCCTGTTGCCTTTAGCAGGTCGGCAAAATATCTGGTGATTGGCTCATCTGCTAGATGGAGATCACCGAGACGTTCGGGGATCGGGCGGCAAGAAGCTTGATGTCGCCGGGTTCGGGGGTGACGACGGCGCCACCCCCGAACCGGACTGCGGTAGCGACGACCAGTGCGTCGATCGCTAACTCACTCCCCGCTCCGGCCCTACGATGGTAGGAATTCAGATGGAAAGTTCACAATCGCTTCGTGGTGAGATGTCCGAGCTTCGGAAAGCGCGCCACCGTGCTAAGTGACGGTGACAGTGACAGGGTGGCGGGTTACGGCGTTCCACAGCACGGTGTTGGGGTGGAAATCCAGATGATCGGGTTGGGTGTTGCCTTTGGTGTCGTAGGCCCGGGTTCGTATTTGGTGTTCGCCCGGTTCGGCTTCCCACCTGAAGCTGAACGGCTGCCACACCCAACGGCTTTCGGTTGACGCCTCTATTTGGTCGAGGTCGGCGTTGCGCCATGGGTCGTCGTCGATGCTGTATGCGACGCGAGCTACATGGTTCACACCGCAGCGGGCGTAGCCACGAATTTCGATTGGCTTGCCGTCCGCTTCGACGGCGGCTGGCCAGGGGAGTGCCAGGCAACTCTTGATCGGATGGGCGGTGGCCGGGCCCAGGTCGGTTCCGTCGGCTTGGCGGCGACGGTAATAGGTGTCGGCCCGCCAGGACGGAATCCAGTCGGTTGATATCTCGATGCTGTCCAACCACTTGACCCAGTAGGCGCCGACCCAGCCGGGGACGACCAGGCGGGCCGGGGCGCCATGAGCGGCCAGTAGCCGTTCGCCATTCATTGTGGTGGCCACGATGGTGTCGGGTCGCAGCGCTTTGTCGATTGGCAGGCACATGGCGGCCGCTTCGCCTTCGTTGTTGTCGACGTCCAGCCCGCGGGGGCCGACCCACCGGACGTTGTCGGCCAGTCCTGCCAGTTCAAGTACGGAGGTCAGTGTTGGTCCTGACCACTCCGCCATGCCCATTGCCCCCAAGATCCATGGTGTGTCCTCGGCGGTGGGGGCCGGGACATAGCCGCCGGCCAGTTCGTACATGGCTCGGCCGTTGCCGGCACACTCCAGCCACGAGTGCACGGTGGTGGTGGGCAGCGAGTTGAGTTCGTCCCACGTCACCTCGACGGCGTTGGCGGCGGCATCGCCGAACAGGCGCAGCCACCAGCGGTCGGGGTCCACCAGGGGAGCGGGGCTACCGGAGCACACGAAGAACTGCTCCACCGGGGTCTGGTCGACACCGAGTTCCATCGTGGCCGGTTCCAGGCTGGTGCCGATGTTGCGCATGTGTTCGGCCGGTTTGCCGAACGACGAGTTGCTTGAACGGTTCGATGGCGACATGGCCATCGGTGTAGTGGAGCAGCTGTCACCGGTCAAGGCGCCGCTTCTCGTGTCCTAGGGCGACAGAGGGTAGGTCGAGAGAATCTCGCGGAGGCGATCAGCCCGCGACTCAGGGTCTCCGTCGCAGTCGTACAACGCTGTGGCGACTCGTACCTCTTCTTGCTGAGCCTGGCGCAAAATGTCGTACCATTGCTCGCTCTGGTATTCGACCGAGGGGTCGTTAAGCAGGTCGGCCATTAGCTCGGTCATTACCAGTTCGATGTAGTCGTCGGTGGTCGTATACTCGATGCCCTCGGAGGCCATGCACCGTTGTACCGCTTTTTCGTGACCGATCCAGCGTTGGTCTGCCAGTACTCGCTGGCGCAATGTTTCGTCCTCGTTGAGAGCGAAGTTCGGCCCTTGGGGCTTGAATCGAGGACTTTCGCTCACGGTGGCCCAGGCTGACTCGGCACACCCGTCTTCGCCGTTCATGGTTTGTTGATAGGCGGCTTCTTGTACCTCATCAAGGGAGAGTCGGTACTGCTCATTTGGTTGCTCGTCGAGATCGCCTACCTGAATTTGTGTCGTTCGGTCTCCGACAATCCCGTCGGGAAGATCCTCATTGTCGACGACGATCATTGTCGAGGCACCAAAGCCGTAGTATTCGGCCCACTGTCGTGTCCCAATGTCCAGTTCAGGGTCGATCATGGCGACGACCGATCGATGTCCTGTTTCGGGCGTGTAGTCGAACCCTTCGGATTGCATGCACGCCGCCATGAGCTCCTCTGCCGCCCACTCAGCTTCTTGTTGGAGCTGCGCGCTTTCGAGCAACGCCTCCTGGGAGCTCCAGTCTTCAAGTAGGTCGGCCCCGCTCAGGAGTAGATCAAACTCCACCTCGTTGAGGGAGCTGACTTCTCCGTTGTCTGCTAGGGCAGTCGATGTCGACGGATCCGCTTCGGTGGCTGTTGCCGAGGTCGTCACCGACGTGTCGTTGTTCGGCTCAATGTCAGCCTCAGCGGAACACGCTGCGAGCACGCACAAGGCGACACAAACGACACCGAGTTGCTGAAGCGGTCGGCTGATTGCGGCAGGCAACGCTACCAGTTCTTCTCCACCTAGCCTCCGGATCCGATCCAGCCGACCCATCGCTTGCTCGAGTCCTAGTGTCCCGATCCGGTTGTGGCACCGTAGTAGCTCGTGCCACCGGAAATGTTGGAGACGGGCTTCAAGTTGCCGTTGCGCGCTCCGCAAGACTTGACACCCTCTTTCCTGACCCGTTCGTGCCACACGACCATGTAAACGCAGTGGCCATCTTGATGAGTGTCCTCCGCAGCAACTACGACTCAGACCGCGCGGAACTTGCGACGAGACATGTCAGGTCCCCCGATCTGCCGGCGATTATTGATCGCATTGAATCGACCAATAATCAACTTATCAGGTGCCGGCAGCGCCTTTGTCAAGCTGGTTGTGGCTGGTTGAAGTGATCTGCGTTAGCGACTGCTTGCGCCAGCGTGCACTCAGTGGCTGGTGAACAGCTCGCTGGTGGGGTTGGCCCCTTCTAAAGCGTCGGCAGCGAGGATGACGGCCGCCGCGGTGTAGGCCGAACGTTCTTCGGCCGGGAAGTGCACCTCTTCGGGCATCACGATGCCGGTGAAGTAGCTGCCGTCTACGTCGCGTAGTCGTTGTGCCCAAGTAAAGAGCTCCAATGCTCGGTCCCGGTCACCGACGGCCAGGTGGGCCAAGGCGCATTCACAGGTCTCGGCAGCGGTTACCCACGGTCGATCGGATACACAACGGATCCCGTCGCCGATCATGGCGAATGTTTCCCAGCCTTCAGTCATGCGTTTGGCTGCGTCGTCGCCGACGATGGCGCCGCCCAATACTGGGTAGTACCAGTCCATGGCCCATCGGTCTTTCGGTTCGAACGCGTCAGGCTGGTTGGCTATGACATCCACCAGTCGGCTGCGGGCGTCGACCCACTGGGCTCGATCGAAACCCAGAGCGTCAGCAACGGCGCTGGCGCAGTGGAGGCTGTGGCTGATGGAGGAGGAACCGGTCAACAACGCGTAGCTCCACGCCTCGCCGTTGGCCCGCTGAGCCCAGATCACTTCGCCCCGCGGTTTCTGTAGACCGAGAACGAAGTCGACGGCCCGGTCCATGGTGGGCCAGCAATGTTCTAGGAAACCTCGATCGCCGGTGGCCAGGTAGTGGTGCCACACGCCGGTGGCGAAGTAGGCCACACAATTGGTGTCGAACTTGGATTCCTCGATGCCGTTGGCTACGTAGTAGTTGTGCCAGGCGCCATTGTCGAGCTGAATGTCGATCAGCCATTGGTAGGCGTGTTCGGCCTCGGTCGTGCGTCCGGCAGTGGCCAGGGCCATGGCGGTCTCGACATGATTCCACGGGTCGGCGTGGCCGTTCGGGTACCACTCGATCATGCCCGAGGGCAGCTGCAGGCGGGCGATCGACTCAGCGGTGGCGGCGATGTCGTCAACGCTAACGATGTCGGGAACGGAGGGAACAATCACGCTAGTACTTCTGATACTGCCACTTCAGGCTGCGGGGACTGATCGCAGGGCGACGGGTCGGTCGGCGTAAATGACGAGACTCTTGCCCAACACGGGATTCAGAACGCGGTCGAGGGTCCTCGTCACCGTCGGAGCGTCGGTGATGTCCCAAGTAAGGAACTTGAGGTAGGCCTTGACTGCCGGGTTGTCGTCGTTCTCCAGGCCCACGGCGCACTTGAGCCACCAGTAAGGGCTGTGTAACGCGTGGGCTCGATGTTGGTCCCCCGGCCGGAACCCGGCTGACTCCAACTTCATGCGAAGCTCGGGGAGGCCGTAGATGCGGACGTGTCCACCCACCGATGCCGGGGCGTGATAGTCGGAGTTCAGCCACCAGCAGACCTGCTCGGGCAGCATCGAAGGCACGGTGGCTGCCAGTCGTCCGCCGGGTTTAAGAACCCGGAACAGTTCGGCCATGACGCCAAGGTCGTCGGGAACATGCTCCAATACCTCGGAGGCGATGATGCGATCAAAGCTGGCGTCGGCGAACGGCAGCTTTAAGCCGTCGCCTTGAGCGCACGTGGTGCTGAGTGTCTCTGGCAGTTCACCCGCCATATACATGGCCACGAAGGTCTCTTTGGTTGCCTCGAGTTCCTCGAAGGCCAAGTCGACAGCCACCACGTGAGCGCCGTGGCGGGCTGTTTCGAAGGCGTGGCGTCCGAAGCCGGCTCCCAGGTCGAGTACTCGCATACCCGCTTCCAGTTCGAGGCGGTCGTAGTCGACGGTCAGCATCAGGCGGCTCCACTGTTGGAGGCTGCTGTCGCTTGCTGCTCGGCTCTCATGGCGAGCACTTCGCGGTACTGCTCCACGGTGCGAATGGCGGTTTGGCGCCAGGTGTACAGGCTCGACACTCGCTCTCTGCCAGCGGCCCCGATGCGTTGGCACAGTTCAGCGTCGTCCAGGAAACGTCCGATGGCATCGGCTAACGCGTCAGCGTCGCCCGGCGGGCACTGCAACACGGTTTCGCCGTCGGTCCCGGTTACTTCGAGGAGGGCTCCGCCGGTGGTGGCCACCAGTGGAGTTGAGGTCGCCATCGCTTCTACGGCGGGCAGGGAGAACCCTTCGTACAGCGAGGGAACGACGGCCACTTCCGATTCGGCGTAGAGCTCGACGATTCGCTCGTCGGGTACGCCGGTTACGAACTCGATTGAGTCGGCCAGGCCCAGGTCGGCGATACGCCGAGCGGACTCACCGCCTTCTTTGGCCTTGCCGATGACGGTGAGGCTGACGTCTCGTTCGGTACGCAGTTTGGCCACCGCTTCGAGGAGGAACTTCAGACCTTTCATTTCCACGTCGGCGCTGGCGGTGGTGATCAGTCGCCCGGGGGTGCGCTGCACGCCGGGCATGGGTTTGAAAAGGTCGGGGTCGACTCCGACGTGTACCAGGCGCATGGTCTCTCTGGGCACGCCCATGTCACGGTGGATGTCGTCAATGGAGTTCTCCGACACGACCACCACTCTGGGCATGCGTTTGGCCACCCGGCCCTGCATGTTGACAAATGAATACCAGCGTCCGACGCTGAACTTCTTGAACCTGCTCTTGGCCGCCTCTAATTCGAGCCGCCGGTCGACGGTGATGGGGTGGTGCAGGGTGACGAGCGTGGGCAGGATCCGGTCAATGGCCAGAATGCCGTAGCCCAGGCACTGGTTGTCGTGGACCAGATCGAATTCTGACGTTCGCTTCTTGAGTTCTTCGTAGGCCCGATAGCTGAAGGCCAGAGGTTCGGGGAACTGCCCGGCGGAGAAGGCGGTGACCTCCAACAGGTCGGCTTTGGATTTGAGCTCCCAGAAACCGGGGGCTCGGCCGGGGAAGTGATCGTTGAAGATGTCGAGGCTGGGAAGTTTGGTAAGCGCCACTCGTTCGTCGAGTACGGGGTACGGCTGGCCGGAGAAGACTTCAACGGTGTGGCCGAGGTCGGACAGTGCCTTGGTCAGGTGCCGGGTGTAAATGCCTTGGCCGCCGACAGTCGGTTTCGACCGGTACGACAGGTAGGCCAGACGCAGCGGCAGGTCGGTGTTGACGGCCGGGCTGTTGATGTTGTCCATATGGCTTCCTGACTGTTTGAGACCGTGTCCCCATTGAATTCCAGCTGGGCAAGTAACCCATGGGTAACAAAACGGTCGCCGCTAACAGGCTACCGCTTCGCCCGTTGCAGCCCTTGTCGATGGTGGCCGACCGGCAGTCTGTAGCCAATCGGCAACGCCACCGTCTTAACGACGCTACTGCCTTGTCAGCGCTAGCCTTTTCGTCTCTCAGCGCTAGCCTTTTCAAGGTGAAAGCCGTCGTGCAACGAGTAGCGAGAGCTCGAGTAACCGTCGGCCCCCCAGATGGTCTGGGCTCCGAGACCGCTGGCGCCGAAGTTACCGGTGAGATCGGGCACGGACTTTGTGTGCTCGTGGGGGTCACGCATGATGACACCGAGGCTCAGGCGGTCAAGCTGGCGCAGCGCCTGTGGAAGCTTCGCATCTTCAGCGACGACGAAGACAAGATGAATCGATCGGTGAACGACGTGGGTGGATCACTGTTGATCGTCAGTCAGTTCACCTTGTACGCCGACGCTCGCAAAGGGAATCGCCCCTCGTATGTGGACGCCGCCCGCCCGGAAGTGGCTGAGCCACTCATCGAGCGGGCTGTGGCCGAACTTAGGTCGCTAGGGGCCAAAGTTGAGACCGGCAGGTTCCGGGCCGACATGGACGTGGAGCTGGTCAACGACGGCCCCGTCACAATCATTCTTGAGGTGTAACGGCGGATGAGCGATCAGCCAGGCGAATTCAATCAATCAAACCCACCAACCGAACCGGCGCAGGTCGACGGCGAGCCCCCAGACTCCGGCCCTGTTGTCAACGACCCTGTAGTCAGCGGCCCTGTTGTCAGCGGCCCGGCGGAAGGTTGGTACGCCGACCCGCATGAACCGCAGCGGTTGCGTTACTGGGACGGTTCGACCTGGACCGAGTACGTGCACGATCAAGTCCCGTTTGCGCCACCGGTTCCGGCACCGATTGCCGCTCGCCGGGTCGGGCCCCATGACGGCTCGGTCAACGACATCGGTGAGTGGCTTCGTTCGTCGTTTCGAGTTGCCGTGTCCAACCTGGTTCCAAGCGTTGCTCTTTTGCTGCTCCCCCTGATCCCGTTCCTGATAGCGGTAGTCATGATGTTTCGAGTGGTCAGCAGCGCGTCCGACGTGGCTGATGAGGCATTCAACGATGGTCTGGCCACCACCGAGTCGTTCTTCACCAGCAACTTTGACTTCTCCAGCCTGGCGGTCATGGGCGTGTCGGTCGTGGTTGGTTTGATTCTGCTGGCCGTTGTCCAGGTTGGGCTATCCCACTTGTTGCACGGGGCTCATGTCGGTGAACCGACTGGTTTCGGGCGGGCGCTGGGTGCCGGCCTGAGGAAAGGGTGGCGGCTTCTTGGCTGGTATGTCGTCTTATATTTCGCCATATCCGCCGCCATGGCTGCCGGGGTCGGGCTGGTGATTTTGGCCGCCCAGTTGAGTAGCGGACTGGCGGTTGCCGTCGGCGCTCTGCTCTATATTGCTTTGCTTGTTGTCGGTACCTGGCTGGGGGTTCGCCTGGTGATGCTGCCTGTCGCCTGTGCGGTGGCACCGTCGGGATCGAGTGCCCTTTCGGCCACCCTGGCTGCGACGAAGGGCCGGTTCCTGGCCGTGCTGGGTCGTGTGATGCTTGTAGGCCTGCTGAGTTACCTGATCATCCTTCCGTTCCAGTTCGCCGTCTTCTCATTTTTTCCCAATCTGGTTGACGCTCAGGCGTTGGAAGAACTTGACCCTGAGTTGGTCACACCTAGGGATTTCCTGGAGCCGCTGGCGACTGCTTTCGGCGTGATGGCGCTGTTGTACATGATTGCGTTCTTGCTGTATCAAATCTTCTATTCTTCGGCGATGGCCCGGTTGTACGCTGACCTGGGCGGGCTGGACCCCAGGTCCTAGCCGAGTGGCCGGGACACAATCTGGTTCACACGTTGGCGTCGGTCCATGGTTGCAGCGGTCGGGCTTGCTAGCCGGGTCTCGGGCCGCTATTCCCCTGGCGTTGCCTGCGCTGCCCATCGGGCTGCTGATTGGTGTCGCCATTCGAGAGTCCGTGGTGATCAGCAACCTTGCAGGCTGGACGTCGTCGTTCATGATCTTCGCCGGCGCGGCGCAGTTCGCAGCGGTGGAATTGATAGATGGTGGTGCCGGTGTTTGGGCGGTGGTCGCCGCGGTGTTCATGATCAATGCTCGGCATTTGATGTACGGAGCGGCGATCTGTGGTCGGTTCTCGCGGGCGCCGGTTTGGTTCAGATTCGTCGGTGGGTATCTGCTGATTGATCAGGTCTTTGCCTTGAACGTCAACCTTGTGCCCCCGTCGTCTGCTGGCGCCGATCTCGATGACGAACTCGGTTATCGGATGTCGCACTATGTGGGTACTGCCATTCCGATGTTGGGGGTGTGGGTGGTTGGTGCCGCAGCCGGACTGGCGCTGGGTGACGTCATCCCCGCCTCCTGGGAGGTCGACTTCGCCATTCCTCTAATGTTCCTTGGCTTAATGGTGATGTCGCTGTTCAACGTGCCCTCAATTGTGGCTGCGGTAATCGGGGGCACGGTGGCGGTAGTCGGGAGAGACTGGCCCAACGGCTTGGGGCTGCTGGCAGGAGCCGTCCTCGGTGTCGCAGTCGCCGGCCTGCTAGATCAGGCGTTGATCGGACGTGACGTAGATGTCCGTCCGCCGAGCGAAGAGGTCGGGCCATGAGCAGTGGAGCGGTGTGGGTGGCCTTTGCCTTGGCCGGATTCGTTACGTTTTCGCAGCGCAGCTTGTTCTTCTGGCTAAGTGAACGTGCCGCCCATCAGTTGTTGCCCACGCAGGTTCAGCGGGCGCTGCGCTATGTGGCCCCTGCAGCATTCGCCGCCATTGCCGCTCCGAGAATTGTTGCCGCCGGGTCCGGCTCGTCCGGTGTGTTGTCCGCATTAGGCGAGACGGTTCTGGATGCTCGGTTCGTAGCTGCGGCCGTGGCGGCGCTGGTGATGTGGCGAACAGGCAAGCTGCCGGTGATGTTGGTTGTCGGCCTGGTGCTCTTTTGGGTGCTTCGGGCAGTGGGACTGTGAGTCACCGGGCTTCAGCACCTGGGCCGTAGGACCCAGGCTTGCCTTTTGGCATCAAGGGCGCCTGCCGAAGAGCCGAAGTATCGGCGGTGACCGCTCGAACGTCAACCATTCTGATTGCCGATGGCAGCGCCTGGCCGGAACGGCTTGGACAGGATCTTCGCTTTGGCTATCAACTCGCCCCGACGACGTTCTCGATTGATGAGACTGTTGGCTACTTGGAGTCTGCCCAGCAGCACGAGAGAGAAGTCGGCCCGGATTTGGTCGTGGCCGACGCTGACCTGGTCGGTGGGGGAGCGGTGGAACTCTGCCGACGGCTGAACAACAGCGTGGTTGACGTTGCGGTATTGGTGGCCACGTTCAATCACGGCCGCGAGGACGTTCTTGATGCTGTGGCAGAGGGGGCGAGCGGTTACCTGGTGCGGACCAACGACATTGAAGCGACTCGAATGGCCATTGCCAAAGCCATCATCGGCGAACCGGTGGTAAACCCGCCGCTTGCCGGATTGATCCTGTCTCACTTCCGCTCCTTTCACGGCCAGACTGAGGACTCCGAGCACGCACTTGATTCCCAGGAACGTCGCATCGTTCAGCTTGTTGCTCGAAATCATGGCACCGCTGAGCTGGCCGACTTCGTTCAGATGTCGGTGGCCGAAGTCGAACAGGCCATGCGGATTATCTTCGACAAGCTACGAGCTTCACGCCAGGCATTGCTGGCCGACTGCTAGAGCACCGAAAGTCCAGGTCGCTATGAGGCCGGGTCGTTCTGTTTGCGTCGCCCAACCCTGGAACCGGCTGACACGTAGCTGCTGTACCCGGTCGCCAGTAGACCATAGATGACAACCGGCCATGGGCCGACGTAGCTGGCCAGCGTGCGCCCGTCCCGCATTTCGACCATTGCGGAAAGGGTGGCTCGCTCGCTGACTCCGGTGCGTTGCCGAAGGTTGCCGTCCGGGTCGATGACTGCGGTCAGCCCGGTTGGTGCGACTTGGAGGACCCATCGGTCGTTCTCCATTGCACGGAGCTGGTTGGATGCCACCTGCTGAGTCTGTACCTGAGTGAGCCAGTACGACGACCCGTTGGTTGGGTTGGTCAGCAGTTGAGCACCTTCGCGAACCGAGTGACGGGCGCGATGCTCGAAATAGCCTTCCCAGGAGATGGACACGCCGACCGGGCCACGGTCGGTGTCGAGAACCGGTTCGACCACGCCGCGGCGAAGATCTCGCGCCGGGAGTCCGGAGTCGGGGGCCAATGACTCGATCAGGCTTCGGAGGGGTACGTACTCACCGAACGGGACGATCTGGACCTTGTCGTAGACGTCGGTTTCCTGGCCGTCAGGGGTGATGACCGAGTGGTAGTTGGCCGACACGGTGTCAGACACCGGCTCGAACCAGCCGGCAAGAATGGGAGCGTTGATATCGGCCGCCAACTGAACCACCTGTTTGAATGCGGCGTCTTGATTGAGGTAGCGGCCGGGGTTGACGACATTCTCCGGCCAGATCACCAGATCGGGGTCGGCGTCGGAATTGATGGCGGCCAGGGTGGCTTCGATGTGTCGGGCCAGGACAACGGGCTCCTGGCTGGAGGAGGCGCGTGTCTGCTGCGGTCCGCCGCCCTGGACCAGCAAGGCCTCAACCTGGTCGACAACGTCGGACCTGGGGTGGGCGAACCCGGCGATGGTCATCGCCGAGACTACGGCGATTCCGATCCCGGCTGTACGCCATCGCCGATCGGCGGCGGCTGACAGCGCTTGACCAGCGACGACCACGGCGACCACAACCAGCAACGGTCCACCGACCCGGGCCGGGTAGATGAGAGGCGAGTCGACTTGACTGAGTGCGACGTTTGCCAGCGGCACGCCACCGAAGGGCCAACTCCAGCGAGCCCACTCGGCCAGCGCGAACGTGCCGGGCAGGACGAAGCGGCGTAGCCGGGGTGCGGTAACCGCTCCGATCAGGCCAAAGTAGGCAGCGTAGAAGGCACCGGCTACGACATAGCCCGGTGCGGTGAGGTCCCACATCCACAGCATGGCCGGGTAGAGCCATGCCATGGTTGCAACCCACATTCGTGTGAATCGACTGCGGGCCGAGTTGATGTTTAGGAGACGGTCGAGCAGTGCCATGCCGACGAAGGCCAGTGGCCACCATCCCCACGGTGGCACCGAGCCTGCTAGGCAAAGGCCGGCCAAAATGGCGGTGGCCAGGGTGCGCGGGCGAGACGAACGATCCGACGTATCGGCGGAGTATGCACCGGACCCCGCTGCTGACATCGAGGTGGTGGTCTTTGGTACTGCGCTCATAGTCCGGCGCCTTGAGGTTGGAGTTGAGTAATCAGCTGCCGGGCACCTTGACGTCCGCTGTCGATACAAGCCGGGATCCCAATGCCGTCATAGGCGGCGCCGACGAGTGCCACATTCGGGTGTTGTTCTTGCATCTCGGTTCTGATGGCGTCGACTTTCGATCGATGTCCTGGTTCGTATTGCGGTAGCGCATGGTCCCAACGGTGGACCCTGGTTCGCACCGGCCGTCCGGCGATCGGGACTACTGCGCCCAGCTCGTCCAGCAGCGTGCTCACCAGCGTTTCGTCGTCCAACCGGTTGGCGCGATCGTCACCGTAACGGCCGGAGGTCAAACGCAACAGCACGGTGTCGGGGTTTCGATAGTGATCCCATTTGGAGCTGAGCCATGTGCAGGCTGTGAGGTGGGTACCGCCTGCCGCCGGGAAGAGAATACCGGAGGTGTCGAGTTCGGCTTCGAGGGCGCTCTTGGCTACTTCAATGGTTACCTGCGACACGCTGGCGTACGCCATGTCGACGATCGGGGCGGCAGCCATGACCACCGCATCATGGGAATGGGTCGCCGTGCTGAGGCCGGCATGGCTGTTGAGGTCGAATCGACTGTTGAGGTGCAGCGCTGCAGGAACGAAGCCCGAATCTTCGCTGGGTACTGTCAGCCGATTCACCAGGGCGTCAACGAGGCGTTGCACTCCTCCGGGCAGGCTGAAGAACACCGGGGCGGCCCGCTCGGTACCCAAGGTTGGGCCGCTCCGATTGCGGAGGGCGGCCACTCCTCGGATCAGCGAACCGTGTTCGATTAGGGCAGTCGCCAGTTGGGGGGCTGCCGACCGGAGGCTGAGGCGGTCGATGTTGGAGGCGTTGATCCCTCCGATGAGAGGAGCGATGAGGCGGTCGGTTAGTTCGTCGCCCAGGCGCTGTCTGCATACTTCGCCGACCGATGGGTCGTGGCGGCCTTCACTCAGTTCTGGATTAACACCCATGTCGAGGTCATCGGCTGCTCGCTGTTTGCCTTGCTCCGATAGCAGTTCGGATCGGTCGAGAACCGCTGGGTCGGTGGGGATGCCGAATACGGTTCCAGGTGGCAGTTCGTGCAACCGGCCGTCGAAGCAGATGTAGGCCGGGATTTTCGACGCCGGGTGAACAACTTCGTCGGCCAGTCCGAGGGTACGAACCATGTCCATCCCGGCGGCCGCCCTGGCCAAGATGGCGTCGGGGCCAGCGTCAACTGGCCTTGCATTTGCGTCCTCGCCGACGGTGGAGGTGAAGATCTTGCCGCCCCAACGGTTGGAGGCTTCGTGGACATCCACCAACCATCCGGCTTGTTGGAACTCAAACGCCGCGCTCAGCCCAGCGATACCTCCTCCAACGACTAGCGCTCGCTTCACCGGGCGGCAGGACTTTCGCTGCCTCCGGCAGTACTCTCGCTGCCTCCGGCAGTACCTACGGCGTGTACCAGTTCGACCACTTTGGCGAGGATGTTAGGATCGGACTCGGGCAGTACACCGTGTCCTAGGTTGAAGATGTGTCCGGGGTGTCCGTCGTTGTCAGCCAGCACTCGTCGGACTTCTGGTTCAACCGCTTCCCATGAAGAAGAGCACAGGGCGGGATCCAGGTTTCCCTGCAGGGCTACTCGGCCGCCGGTTCGTTCTCTGGCTACAGCGAGAGGGGTGCGCCAGTCGACGCCGACGACGTCGGCGCCGACGTCGGCCATCTGGTCGAGCAGCTCGCCGGTGTTCACCCCGAAGTGGAATCGAGGAACATCGAGGTCGGCCATGGCGGACATGATCTTAGCGCTGTGGGGGGCTACCCATTCCCGGTAGTGTTCGGGTCGCACTATCCCGGCCCACGAGTCAAACAGTTGAACGGCCGAGGCGCCTGCTTTAACCTGGGCGGTGAGGGTGGCGATGGCAAGATCGGCCAGGCGGTCACACAGTTGGTGCCACAACTCGGTGTCGCCGACCATCAGGCCTTTGACTTTCGTGTAATTGCGCGACGGCCGGCCTTCGATCAGGTAGGCGGCCAATGTGAATGGCGCTCCGGCGAAGCCAATGACGGGAACCGGGTGACCGGGGCTTCCTGCATCGTCGTGTCCTGCGGTGGCCAGCTCGGACACCAGGTTCTTGATGGTTTGGGCCTGAAACGGAAGATCGGCGTCGGGGTCGAGGGGACGGAGGCGCTTCAGGTCATTGGCCGAGGCGAACGGTTGCTCAACGGTGGGCCCGATGCCTGGGGTAATGTCCACCCCGAATCCAGCCGCCCACAATGGGGTCACGATGTCGCTGAACAAGATGGCGGCGTCCACCCCGTAGCGTCGGACCGGTTGCAGCGTGATCTCGGTGGCTCGATCAGGGTCGGCTATGGCGTTGAGAATTGAGCCTTCGCCCCGAACAGCTTTGTATTCCGGGAGTGAACGCCCGGCCTGACGTTGAAACCAAACAGGTACCCGCCGGCCAGGTTGTTGGGCTGCTGCTCGCAGGAGCGGAAGGACGGGGCTGGACTGCGCTTCTTGCACCTCTTGAGCGTATCCGGCCCTGGTGTGGCCCAGCCGGGCCCGTAGGTCCCGTGAACGGCTCCGATAGAATAGGTAGTCCCCTAAAATCTCGAGCGAGGATTATCCGGATCGCGGTGACAGACAGACATCCTGAAGTGGAAGCCGAGCAGGCCCATGTTGACCGGGCCTACGAGCGGTTGGAGGAGACCCGACAGGAAGCGGTACGCCTGAAAGACACAATTCAGGTTGGTCGAGGCGGTACCTATCAGGCCCGCTGGGAACGCGAGGTCTTCTACGAGAACATCGCTAACCGTCTGCGCGAGCTGGATCTTGGCGATCGGTCGTTGTGTTTCGGCCGTATTGACCAATCCGACGATGCCGGAGCAGGCAGCTATCACATTGGCCGCATTGCCGTCGCCAGCGAGGACCGTGAGCCTCTGATCGTCGATTGGCGGGCTCCTGTTGCTGAGTCGTTTTATCGGGCCACCGGCAGCGATCACCAGGGTCTTGTTCGGCGACGGCACTTCACCAGCCGGGGCCGAACCGTGTTGGATCTGGAGGACGAGTTCTTCGGGGAGGCCGCAGTTCAGGGGAGGGTGACGGTTAACGGTCGTGAGCTACGTGGCGCCGGAGCCCTGGTGCACGCGTTGGGCGAGAATCGCACCGGCCAGCTGTCCGACATCGTTGGTACCATCCAGGCCGAGCAGGACGAGATTATCCGTTCGGGCCTCCACGGCGTGTTGGTAGTCCAAGGAGGCCCTGGCACGGGCAAAACGGTGGTTGCCCTGCATCGCGCCGCGTACCTTTTGTACACCCACCGCTTTCCGCTTGAGGGCCAGGGCGTGCTGGTCATTGGGCCCAACAAACTGTTTCTCGGTTACATCGAGCAGGTGTTGCCGTCGTTGGGCGAAGCCGGCGTGGATCTGGCCGTCCTGGCTGACCTAATTCCGTCGGTCCGAGTGGCTGGTCGAGATGACAGCGCGGCTGCTCGCATCAAAGGTGACTTGCGGATGGTCAACCTGATTCGTCGAGCGGTACGGGACCGTGAGCGACCGTGGCGAGCCGACTTGATCGTGCCGATGGGGGCCCGCAAGATTCGGGTTCCGGCGGCTGAGTCGGAGCGGATCATCAAAGAAGCCCGTCGCCGTTTCCGCACACACAACGCGGCCCGCGAGTTTGTGGTCAGCGAGGTATTCGAGGCGCTGGCGGCCAATCATCCCGACGGGGTTTCGGCCGACATGGTGGCCGACCAGGTTGGTCATTCGATTGAGGTTCGTGAGGCGCTGATGTGGATGTGGCCGGTGTTGACACCGGCCCAGCTGGTGCACGACCTGTACGGTTCACCGGGCTTGATTCGTTCAGCGTCCGGTTCGTCAGGCAAGTTTGCGCTGTCGGACGCCGAGCAGAAGGCGCTGTATCGTCCGTGGCAACCGGACAAAGTGGTCGACGGGTTTGTGTGGTCGGTCGACGATGTTCCGGTGTTGGACGAAGCGTTGGAGCGCGTCGGTTCTCGACCGAAGCGCAAGGTGGACGACGAGATTCGCACGTTCGGGCACATCGTGGTTGATGAGGCGCAGGATCTCTCCCCGATGCAGCTTCGGATGTTGACTCGTCGCTCGTTGAACGGGTCGATGACCATTGTCGGCGACATCGCTCAGTCAACTGGAGCGTGGCCTCATGCCGACTGGGACGAGATTCTTGAGCATCTTCCCGAAAAGCGGGAGCCGCGCCGTACTGAACTCACGGTGGGCTACCGGATTCCCGGTCCTTCGATGGATCTGGCCGCCCGCGTTCTCGTTCATGCCGCTCCCAACTTGAAACCACCGGTGTCGGTGCGCTCCGAAGGCGACGAGCCGAAGTTTGTCTCCACGTCGGACTTGGTTGCCGGCACGGTTCGCGAAGCGGTTCGAGAGTCAGGCGAAGGTCAGGCAGGCAACGTTGCGGTCATTGTGCCCCGGTCGATGGTTGACACCGTTCACCAGGGTTTCGCCGATGCTGGCGTCATCGCCGGCCGTGCGCCACGTGATGGCTTGTCCTATCCGATCACGGTTGTTCCCGTGAATGTGGTCAAGGGCCTTGAAGTCGATGTGGCTGTCGTAGTTGAACCCGCCGCCATCTTGGCGGAGGAACCGCAACCGGCCCGCTCGTTGTATGTGGCTTGTACCCGGGCTACAAAGCGACTCTTGGCCGTTCACGCCGAACCGTTGCCCGACATGTTGGTCACTCCGGCTAACTCGACGAAGCCTTAGACGAACAGAGCGGCCAGGGCCGAGGCCACGGCGTCTGCCCCACCATCGCCGACGAGGATCGTGTAGTGGTTGGTGTCGTCAACCAGTTCAGGGCAGAGGTGGGGCAACCTGGCCGTGGCTTCGACGATCTGAGCTTTGGGGTACAGGCCTGGTGTCTGGTCGACAAGGCCCCGTGGCGACCACAACAGGGTGGTGGGGTTGGCGATGCGGTCGATAGCCGATGACGACTCCGGGTCAATGATGGCTGCGCCACCGTCTGCGATGACTGCGTCTTTGTTCACACTCGACCGGACCTGTCCGTCGCTGTCGTGTGCCGCGTCGTATCGCACGTAGGCTTCGGCCGCTGGCCACCACTGGTTGGCGGGGGGCTGGAAGGCTGGGTGCTGGACGAAGAAGTCGACGTACTCGTCCTCGTTGCCCCATCGTTGGTCGAGACGGGCCAGGGCGGGGCCGATGACGGCGCCTACGGCCTGCTCGGGGTCGATGTCAGGTGGCAGGTCGATTTCGAATGGGAGTCCGCCGTCAACCAGGACCAACTGTTCCACTCGGTCCAGATGACGCTCGGCAGCCAAGGCCACCACAAACCCTCCCATCGAGTGTCCGGCCAGGTGGGCTGAGGCCAACCCGAGTGAGTCGAGGACCGACATCAGATCGTCGGCGTGAGCCCCTAGACCGAATGGGCCCGGGATGTCGGCACTGCCCGCTCGACCCCGGTGGTCGAGAGCCACCAAGGAGACATCGCCTTCAGTGGACTCGACCAACTTGCGGCCCACGAGATCCCATGACATGTGGTTGGCCGTGATTCCGTGCGAGGCGACGACAATGTGGTCGCCGGTTCCCCAGCGGCCCATTACTAGTTCGCCGCCTCGAGTGGGTGTTGAGGTGCGGGTGTACGCCATCTCGGTTTCGCTACATGTCACAGTTGCTGACGTTAGTCGAACGGCGCGCGCCGCTTCGCGTGGATTTCCTCGATGGGTTGACAAGCAGGTTGAGGCATGTTTGCTTAGTAATTGGATTCACCGTCGCTGGTACCTTTGTTGAGTAGGCAGCCGCTGCATCCTCTGAGCGAATGCGGGCGGGAAAGGGACTTCGAGGCTTGACGAAGTTGGGTGAGTCTAAGCTTGCTGCGCTCTTGCAGGGCGCGATCACGTCGTTGGTGCTCGCCGTTGCTGGTTTGGCCGCTGCTGCCATTGGGATCGTGGACTGGTTGTCAGCTCTGGTGGCTGTTTTGGCGTCGCTGGTCTGTGGCGTTACCGCTGGCCTGTTTCGAACGCGTATGGTTCCCGACGTGGCTTCCCAGTTGGGTCGGATCACAACGTCAGTTTTGTGGGGTGTTGCCGCAGCAGCCGTTGTCCGCCGTTCGGCTGACGGTGGCCTGGACCTGAGCGCGTGGGTTGGTTTGTTTGTCGCTTCGGTGGCAGGCATGACGGTCGGCATTATGGCTGCGTCGTATTTGTTGAAGCGCTTGTGGGCTACGGGCTCGCTCCGCTCGAAAGCGATCGTGGTTGGTTCTACGGGACTGGCTTCGGAGTTGGCGGCTGAGTTGACGGTGCGGCCCTCGAACGGGGTTGATGTGGCTTCGGTCATCAACAGCGACGAGTTCCCTCCTACTGGATTGGTTCTGCGAGAGCGCGTGGCTGACATCGTCGGACGTACCGACGCCTCTCGGCTCATTGTCGCTCCGTTCACCGAGGAGTCGAATGCGGTGCTCCGAGTCGCCCGGTGGGCGGCGGCTGAAGGATTGGCCGTCTATGTTGTGCCCCGGCTGTATGAGACTGGTGTCGGCCTGGATTCGCTGTCCCCTGATCGGGTGCGGGGCTATCCGTTGGTTCGTGTCCAGCGTTCGGCCCACCCGTTCCTGGCGTTGAAGATCAAGCGCCTGTTTGATGTTTTGGTGTCGGCCACCGGCCTGTTCGTATTGTCTCCGATTCTGTTGTTGGCGGCCTTGGCGGTAAGGGTTTCCAGTCCTGGCCCGATTCTCTTCCGGCAGGAGCGCATTGGTTTGAACGGCGAGCCGATCACGATCAGCAAGTTTCGTTCCATGACCATTTCTGGTGACCCCGACAACGAGTGGACATCAGAGTCCAGGGTGACGCTGGTTGGTTCGGTGCTGCGGCGGACGGCGATTGATGAGTTGCCGCAGTTGTTGTCGATTCTGAGGGGCGACATGAGTCTGGTCGGACCTCGCCCTGAGCGTCCGGCGTTCGTCGAAGAGTTCCGCAGCGTCCACGATGACTACGATGACCGCCACCGGATGCCGGTGGGTTTGACCGGTCTTGCTCAAGTGGTTGGACTGGTGGGCGACACGCCGATTTCCGAGCGGGTCAAATACGACAACCTGTACATCGATCAGTGGTCGCTCTGGGGCGACGTGCAGATTATTGTCAAGACCATCTGGTCGATCGTGAATCAACGTAGATACAAGCAACAGCAGGTTGATCTCGCCAGGGCCATCGAGGAAGTGTCGGGTTCGATGTCCGCCAGCGACAACGTGGTCATTGACTTGTCGAAGGATCAACTCGCGGTATATGAAAAATCACCCGAGGTCATCCGTTAGTCGTCGTTGTCCGGCTAGCATCGCTAACGACATAGGGAGTGATCCACCGCCGTAACGCCGCATCGGTCCTCCATCTCGGGTCTCGCAGTCCCCCAGGGCCTGCTCTGGGTTGCGCTTTGTGCTGTTCGGTTTGCACTGATTCGGGTGTGCTTGTTTTTGCGGCTGGCGATTGGCTGCGTTGATTTGTCGCGCTTGCGTTCCCGGTGTCAAGGCAACTAAGGCGAACTAGTGAAAGGGCGAGAGAACATGCGGCTCTCCGGCAACAGCGACAAGACGGCTTTGATCGACGGGGACAACAACGTCTCGGTTTCGTACGGTCAGCTATTCGACTTGGTCGAGGCCAGGGTGAAACGGCTCGGTCTCGAAACGACATTCGGTTCCGACGGCGGGGCCCGGTGCGGTGAGTTGGTGTTCTTAAGTTTCTTGCCGACCGTCGAAGCCATCGTCGACTATCTGGCGGTTCGAGCGGTGGGAGCGCCGACGATGCTGCTTGATCCTCGAACCTCAACCGAGACCATCAACCGCCTGTCCGAGCGCTATCAGCCGACCTTGATTCTGCGCTCACCGGTTCCCCCGTTGGGCTACAGCCCGGTGAACAACAGCTTCGACATGTTCCGCCCGACGGTGTCGGTTCCGCCGGTGCAACTGGATTCCGACGTTGCGCTCTTGATGCCGACGTCGGCCAGCACGGGCAACCCGAAGATGGTTCAGCTGAGCGAAGAGAACCTGAACCACAATGCCCGGGCCATCGTTGATGCTCTTGGTATCTCCCCCGAGGAGCGTGGTTTGGCCTGCCTCCCATTGTTCTACTCGTTCGGGTTGTCGGTTCTGAACAGTCATCTTGAGGCTGGAGCGACCACGGTGCTCACAGGGCTCAGCCCGGTTCAAGCTGGTTTCTGGGGCCTGATGGGCCGCCATGCGGTCACGTCGGTTCCGGCGGTTCCGTATTCGTTCCAGATGTTCAAGCGGGTGGGCATGTTGGATATGAAGCTGCCGCATCTGCGTTACGTGTGTCAGGCTGGTGGCCCGGTGTCAGAGGAGACAGTGGGGGAGTTCCACCGCTTCCTGGAGGCGACAGGCAAGCAACTGTTGTTGATGTACGGGCAGACCGAAGCCACGGCTCGCATGTCTGTATTGTCGTCGGAAGAGGTGGCTGATCACGGTCGGTCAGTGGGTTACGCGTTGAGCGACGGTTCGTTCCGCATTGATTCACCTGACGACGATGGCGTTGGCCAGATCATGTATTCGGGACCGAACGTGATGTTGGGCTACGCCGGGGGTCGTGGCGATGTCGGTGTTCGCACCGTTGAAGGCGAATTGGCCACCGGGGATCTCGGCCACGCGAATGATGATGGTCGATTGACGGTGACAGGTCGGATGAGTCGGGTGGCCAAGGTGTTTGGTCATCGAGTCGACCTTGATGATGTGGAGCGTATTCTTGGACTTGATACTGACTCCGCTGCGGTGGCCGGCGGGGAGCGTATTCATGTGTTCGTCGCCGATCCGGATCTGACACCGACGGCATGGCAGGAGCGCTCGTCGCTCGTGGCTCGGCGTCACCGGGCAGCCAGTGACGATTCGGCCACGGCACGGGCACGCAAGGTGGTGGCCGAACTGGAGCGCCGTCTTGAGGTGCCGCCAAGGACGGTTGTGGTGACGCCGCTGTCTTCTCTGCCGACCACGGCGACCGGCAAGGTTGACTATCAGAGTCTGTACGAGGTTGTTGGCTAGCCAGGCGGAGGGTGGCCGCGGTCAGTTTGACGCGACGGGGGCCTTGATCGGACCCGGGTAGGCTTCTTGTCGGGCGATCGGTCGTTGACCGCGAGAGCGGCGTCTTGGTCGCCAGACGGTAGGTACAACTTCGGACGGTGTAGATGGTCGAACTCTCAGTTGTGGTCCCCACGGTCGGGAGGTCGTTGCTTGCCGACACGGTGCGCTCAGTCACTGAGTCGGCTGAACGCGCCGGATTGACCGACGAGGTTGAGTTGATCGTCGCTGACCAAAGCGGCGATGTTGCCGCTGATGACCTGGACTCCAGTCTTCGCATCTCAGTCCATCACAGCGATACCGTCGGAGCTTCGATCAACCGCAATCACGGTGTGGCGCACGCTATCGGTGGAATGGTTGCCTTCATAGACGATGACTGCGTAGCCGATCCCGATTGGATTGGGGCACTCCACATCGGAGCGGCTCGCCATCCCGAGCGTATTGCAACCGGTCAGGTCATCAGTACCGGCGACGACGACAAGACTCCTTCGACGATTTCACTGACGGATGAGGAGACGCTGGTCAAGCCCATTCCCGATTGCTGGCGCCTCTATACCGGAAACATGGTGGTGGACAGGGTCGCCTTTTTGGCCGTGGGTGGGTTCGACGAGAGGTTTCGCGGCACCGCTCAGGATGCTGACTTTGCCTACCGGTGGCTGTCGTCTGGGCGGGAGATGGCATACCTACCAACTCTTCGGGTGTTCCACCAGGACTGGCGAACCTCATCAGAGGCCGCCGACGTTGAGCGCCGCTACGAACGTGGTGCAGGGTTTCTTTTCGGCCTTCATGTGGTGGACTCCCCCCACTTCAGACGTTCGGCTGTAAAGACTGTCAGGCGAGCGGTGCGGGCCAGATCGTTCAGCCCGACGGCCCGAGGTCTGGTTGACGGGCTCGTCCAGTTGACACGTTCCCGCTTGGCCTCGTGGGACGGTTCCCAGTCGGAGTGGCTTGCCTGCGCCCGTCCGTGCATCCGTTGATTGCAGGTGCTTGTGTCGTCGTGTGCCTGCTACCAGTCCGCCGCGGCTGGATGCCAGCGAAGTCCAAGGCGTTCGGCCTCGGCCAGCGTCTCGGGGTTAACCAGGCGCTGCGACAGGCTGCGACCGTCCTGCCGTCGCAGCTCGTGAGTGAAAGTGCCGCCGGCAACACCGAGTAATTCGGGCATGGTCTGCCCGGCCCACCTTGCTGGGTCGTCGGCGAAGTCCTCGTATCGAACTTGGCGGAATCCTTCGGTCTGACTGAGTGCGTCGAATGCCGCTCGGTCGCCTTCGACTACCTCGACATAGTGTTTCCGCAGGTGATCGAGGTCGAGGTCTACCTGGGGTCGCCCGTCGCTCGTTCCGCTGGTGTTCAGCCACTGGTCTGATGTCTTGGCTTGTTGGAGACTCACATACTGGGCTACGACATCGTGACGGTAGAGCTGGATCCACCGCGCTTCGGGTAAGGCTGCGGCGTAGCCATCCCAGTCGGTGTTGACCGCCTTGAGGTGGTTGCGAAACACCTTTGTGACGGTCACCGGTCCTCGCAGGCTGAGATCGCGGGTGAGGTCGGCGGCCTCGGCAGCGTCGGTCAGGTTCATCCACCCGTACGCGATGGGGTTGAGTGCCTCATAGGTTGTCTCGACTTCTGGTAGCGCCTGGGCGAGCTCGCAGAAGACGGTGCTCCCCGTTCGCATTCCGGCTGCGACCACCACAATCTGCGACTGCGCCCACGGGTACAACAACCGCCCGAGGCGTCGTGTCCGATCGAGCGTGGAAAGGTTTGGGTTGCGGATGATGGCCCTGGCTGCCGACTTGCGCCCGTGGTACCGCCGCCACATCATGCGTCTCATCTGGCTGGGCCTATCATCGAACGACGATTCGTGCGAAAGGTTTCTTTCTCCCGACTACTTCGTAGTCGGAGCCAAGCCGATCAGCCCAGACTCTTGTGAGTTCCAACTCGGCTGGTCGGTCGACGTCGTCCATCAGCACCCGAGTCCCGCTTGTCACCATTGGGGCGAGCTTGTCCATTACGCCGGACCGGCCGCCTTTTGTGTCACCGGGGGGTCCGTCGCAGAGTACGAGTGTCGCCGTTGCCAGCAGTGCGATATTCGTGGTGTCGTACCAGTCATAGTCGGGGCCGTCCATCAGGGGGGCGTGAAGGACCTGGGTGCTTAGGCCATAGCGGTCACACCAGGTCTGGATGTTGTCGGCCCATTCAGCGTGGTGCTCAAGGGCAATGTGGGGCACTTGGCGGGAGGTGACGATAGAGCCCACCAGCAGTGTCGACAGCCCGGTTCCGCATTCGACTACGGCGCCGTCTTCGAGGTTGAGGGCCTCATCGACGCAGCCAGCCAGGAAGTCTTCCCAGCCGGACCATCCGGCGTTACCCCATCCGTAGATGAGTTTGGCCAGCTTGGGGTTGTCCGGGTTCCGGTACTCATCGGGCCGTCGCCTGAAGTCAGCCATTGTGATTCGGAATGTCAAGTCTCGGTGGGTTGCCCGCAGGCGTCGGCGAATCGGCGCTGGGAGGAGTCTGCGGAGCGTCTGTTTTGCTGCGTTCAGCTGGACGGTCATGATGACAGGTGGTTCCGGATCGGTCGAGGACTTCGCCCGTGTCGGGCTTTCGGGGCAGCCTAGCGATCAGGTGTATCCGTCGGGGTTCTTGACCCGGAAGCGCCAAGCGTCATCGCAGATGTCTTGGAGAGATCGGTAGTCGGTCATTCCCAGAGTCTTTGCCGCCAGAGTGGTGTCGCCGTAGAGGGCGGAGACATCCCCCGGTCGTCGTGGGCCGACCTTAAGTCGCAGCTCTTTGCCGGAGGCTTTGGATACTGCTGCAATCAGTTGTTTAACCGACACACCTTCGCCTCGACCGATATTGATGGCTTGGAACCGTGCTTCGGGTAACCCGCCGAGGAGGTTGAGCGCTCGCAGGTGCGCTTCGGCGACGACCATAACGTGAACGTAGTCTCGAACCCCTGTTCCGTCGGGAGTATCGAAGTCATCGCCGTGGACGTCAACGTCGAGCTGGTTGGAGGTCGCCGACTCGATGAGGCGGAGGAGCAGATTCGACGGTGGGCCCAGACACCATTCGCCTAGTAGACCCGATGGGTGTGCCCCTGTCTCCGGGCTGAACGCGTCGTCCCTTGAGGCTGTTGATGGCTTCTATCAGACGCTGGTGGATACAACGGTTCCGGTGGCTGGTACCCGTGAGGCCGAGATGACGAAGCTGCTGGAGAACACGTTCCGGCACGTCAATATCGCACTGGTGAACGAACTGGCAATGCACGCCAAGGGTCTTGATATAGACATTTGGAATGTCATTGATGCCGCCAAGACGAAGCCGTTCGGTTTCATGCCGTTCTACCCCGGGCCGGGTACGGGCGGGCACTGCCTGCCGGTTGATCCGTCGTATCTTTCGTGGCAGTTCGAACGCCAGTTGGGTGCGATTTCCCGCTTCGTCAAGATTGCTAATGACGTGAACGAAGGTATGCCGGGTTATGTGGTGCAGCGTGTGCAGGCAGGACTCAACGATCGGCTGAAGCCGGTGAAGGGTTCGAGAGTTCTCGTGCTGGGCGTGGCATACAAGAAGAACTCCAACGACGCTCGGGAGACTCCGGCTACCGGAGTGATTCGAGATCTGGTCAAGTTAGGGGCTGACGTGAGGATTCATGATTCTCACGTCGGGGCCTACGAAATGGACGATGTGGCCGCACGGGTGAACCTGTCAGCTGACGAAGTGGCCTCAGCCGACGCCATCATCTTGATTACTGATCATGATGATGTCGACTATGACTTGGTGCTACCACGTGGCGACTATGTCTTTGATGCTAGACATCGACTGGCTGGTACGTCGGCTGAGCAACTGTAAGGCAACGTTTTGACCAAGCCTTTGCCGTTTGTTGCACAAAGGATGGTGCCTGTCGGTGCAAGATGAAAGTGTTAGGTATGTACAGGGCGATAGATAAACAAAAGTGGTTTGATTCCGCTGTGCGTGATTCGAACCGGGTCCTGTGCTGTATTCGCCTTTGCGCTCCCATTCCACCAAACTGCTTGACCGGGTAGTGGGGCTGTCTTGTCTTCGTCTCGATTGCTGACATGGATCTATAAGCACCCGAGGGTGTTCCCCCTGGCGTCCGACTTGTCGTCGTGGGTGGCTGTCGGCGTTGGCTTCTTGCTGCTCCCGCAGCATGTGGGGTTCGACGACGGCACGATTTTTGCCGGTTGTGCCGTTGCGGCGCAGTGGCTGTTGGGCGCGTTCAACGGGCTGTACGCCGGTCGATGGCGCGTCACGTCGTTCGCTGAGGTTACATGCCTTCTTTGGACCTGGGGGGTGTCTGCCGCCAGTGCGTTGGCTGCAGTGAGATTCCTTGCCCCCGATGGCTCAACGCTGCAGTTCTTCCCGCTGGTGGCCTGGGCAGCCGGCGCCTTGGCGGCAATGGTCTTAAGTCGCCTGGTTTGGCGCTTTCACTGGGAACATCAGCATCGCCCGTTGGCCGACGGTCGCCGCCGGACGATCGTGTTCGGTGCCGGTCAAGGTGGAACGCAGGTGATCCGCACGATGTTGACCGATCCGTCGTCGGGCTACTACCCCGGCGAGGTCGGGTCCATCAGATTTACAGCATCTCCCGCAGCCCGGGGTTGTCGGATCACGTACTGGGCCATCTGGAACTCGGGCGGGTCGCCCGTCGAGTGGAGGGGGCCGAGGGTCTGTACGTCATTCCGACCGGCACCGCTCCACCCAACCCGGCAGCCTTCGTCGGCCTCCCGGGCTTTGCCGCCGCTCTGAACGGTGTGGCCCGCCAAGTCAACACCGTGATACTCGACGCTCCTCCGCTCCTGGCGGTATCCGACACCTACACCATGGCTCGCAACGTCGACGGTGTTGTTCTCACTGTCCGAGCGGGAACCACCACTCGGTCTGAGCTCTCCGAAGTCATCACCGTCTTGGCCCAGGTGGAGGCCAACGTCCTCGGCGTGGTCATGATCGGGGCCAAAGAGTCCGAAACATACGGCGGCCGTTACTACGCCACTGAACACACCGGTCAACTCCCCGCCGCCATAACCTCCGGCGCGGGTGAACCCCGTCGCAGCGGGCGGCGACGCCGACCCAGCGGGCAGATACAGGTCGCCGATGACCTGTCGATCGTGTACAACACCGGCCGCACCAACCTGCGTACCCATGACACGGGCCCGGGCATAGCCGGACACCTAGGGGCCGGCGAGCACGATTCGGCTCGAAGCGGACCGCCGACGCCCATCATGAACGGCAGCGGCGAGGTTTTGAGACTGGGCGACCTCGACGACTATCAAGCTGGCGGCGACAGCCGTCGGGCCCGCGCCAATGGCCAGAACGGAAACCAGGGCAACGGCAGTCGAAACGGCTCGCATCGAGACGGTGAACCCACGTCACTCTTTCCAGAAATGTTCGACCGATGATGCAACAACACGGTGCCCAGCGCACCGACGTCGCCCGCCTGGAGGACTACATCCGAGCAGTTCAGCTGCGCAAATGGTTGGTTCTGGCCGCAACTCTTGCCGGGTTGATCCTTGGGTACCTGTACGCAACGAGTCGGGATTCGAACTACACGGCAACCGCTTCGGTCCTGGTGCGTGCGTCCCCGGTAGGGGCCAGAGTGCAAGGCCAATACGAGCTGGCAAACCTGGAACGCGAGCGCGAAGTACTGCAAGGGAACCGGGTGGCTGAAGCCGCAGCGCTCACTCTCGGAAACGGCAGAACCGCTCAGGACCTGCAGCGAAACCTGAGTGTTGACTTTCGGCCCGAATCCGATGTTCTTCTCGTTCGCTACACCTCCGAGGATGCCGAGGAGGCAGCGCAAGTGGCTAACGCGTTCGCCGCCGAGTACGCCGCTCTACGTGAAGGCGAGGCGGCCGGATTCTTCTCGTCGCTGCTGGGCTCCACCAACGACGACGTCACATCGACCCGGGCCGCCCTCCAAGCGGCCTACGCCGAGAAAGAAGCGCTCGAAGTGGAGCGTTCGGTGGTCGACGACGCTGGAGGCGATGTGTCTTCCATCGATGCCGCCATCGCTGTGGCCAACTCGAATGCCTCAAGCATGTCGCGGCAAATGCAAGATGCCGAAGAGGAACTGAATGACCTGCAAAAGCAGAACGACGCCCGCTTTCCGGCCGCTGAGCTCCTCAAAGGGGCACTGACCCCGGGTTCACCCAACGGGTTTGGAGCCGGACTGTTGACTCTGGCCGGCCTGTTACTCGGAGCGCTACTCGGTGTGGTTGGCGCCTTCTTGTTGCAGCGACTCGATACCACGGCCCGCGACGACGAAGACGTAGCCTTGGCGCTTGGATCCGCCGTGCTCGGATCGGTACCAACACTTGGTGTCGGTGTGCGAGGCGGAACGGGTGGGCTGGTCATGCTGTCGAGCGGGGGGTCGGCTCGATTCCACGCAGCCCGCGAAGCCTTCCGTCGGCTCCGCAGCTCCGTGCAGTTTCTGAACACGTCGAGCGGCGTGAGTTCGATTCTGGTCACCAGCTCGACCCCAGGGGAAGGTAAGAGTCTCACATCGGCCAACCTGTCTGTGGCGCTGGCGCAAAACGGGTCTCGGGTGGTGTTGGTCAACGCCGACATGCGCCGCCCAACGCTCGAAAAAATGTTCGGTATGGAGGCCAACCGGCCGGGCCTGGCCGACTATCTCAACTTCACCGCCGACATTAACGTCGAACGCACCCCCAATATTGAGAACTTGTGGTTCATCCGGGCCGGCACACAGCCGACAAACCCTGGCGAACTGCTAAATTCCGATCGTTTCGAGCAGCTGATGAAAGAGCTCGATCGAGAAGGGGTTGATTTTGTTGTGGTCGATACTCCGCCGGTGCTTAGCACTGCTGATGCGGTGTCCGCCGCCCGCTTTGTTGACGGCGTTCTGGTGGTCGTTGACACCGAGCGGACCGACACCTCCGACCTGCTCCGAGTCCGAGCCGATCTGCAACGCAGTGGCTCAACCATCTTGGGCTCGGTCATGAACCGGCAGAAGTTCAAACGCCGAGGGTTCTTCAAACGCCGTGACCACTACTCCTATTGAGGTCGCACAGGTAGCGCAGGTCCAGGCCGAGCCCACACAATCGGAGAGCCTTGTTGGTTTGCCGGGAATCTTGGAGAGCCTGGTGGTTTGGGCCGCTTGCTTTTCTCTGTTTCACGGGCTGCCAATGGACTGGTTTCAAACCCGACAGGAGGCCCTGGCGGTCGAAGGAAACCTACGCATGGTGATCGTTCAGATGGCGCTCATGGGTGTGGGGATCGCCCGGGTTGCCGGCAGTTTCGATTGGCTGCTTCGAGCGATCCGGCTTGACGCCGCCATGTTCGGTTTCGTGGGGATGACCTTGGCCTCGACGTTCTGGTCGACCGATCCCGGCGAGACTATGCGGCAGTCAATCATCTTCATTACCGTCACCCTCTTCGCTGTGTACCTGGTTCTCAGGTTTTCGCTGCCTGAGATTCTTCAAATCTGGGCGTTGGTGTTCACCGCATCGGCTGTCGCCAATCTGTATTTCATCTTTCGCCTTCCGGTCTATGGGCAGTCGGTGGCCGGACAGTGGGATGGGGTTTACACCCAGAAGAACGCCTTGGGCTGGATGGCGCTGGTCGGCATTCCGGTGTTGTTGTCGGCCGGTCGGGCCACGCCGCGGTTTCGGGTGCTTTACTACCCGGCTGCCGCAGCCTTTGTAGTGCTTCTAATCGGCTCTGAGTCCAAGACGATGCTCTGTCGACCAGCGGGTCGGTCGGGCTGATGATGATCTATCTGCTGTTTCGTGGCCGCAAGACAATGCGCGGCGTCGCCTACCTCGGTCTGGTCACCGCTGTGGGAGTGACTGTCACCTTGACCTTCACGAACATCGAAGCGCTAACCGAACTGCTGGACAAAGACGTCAGCTTCACCGGGCGCATTCCGTTGTGGCAGTTGCTGTGGCCGATCGCCCTCGCCGAACCGCTGCTCGGGTACGGCTACAAGGCGGTCTTTCACCGGCTACTTCGGGCCGGTCCACGAGGTGTGGGTCATGGAGAATTGGAATCCGTCACATGCCCACAACGAACTGCTGAACCTATGGCTACAAGTTGGTCTCGTTGGGCTCGGGCTGTATCTCGCATCGCTTGGACGGGCTCTGCCGCGATCAGTTCGCACGGTTGCCGCGCTGCCGGGAGCGGCAGGACTGTGGCCGCTGGTATTCATTTCCTCGGCCATCTTGGTGTCCATCACCGAGTCTGGAATGAGCAACGGCATCGCTGGGTGGATGATGTTCGTGGTCGCCGTGCTCTCAGCCGCCCATCACGGCGCAAAGGCCTAGGTGGCCAGCAGATCCTCGATGCGTTCGGCCAGTTCTTCGGGGCTGATGGCGCCCTGACGGATGTCGATGGTGCCGTCATCGTTGATGAACGCCACTGCCGGCTGACTGCCGACTCCGAAGGCCGCCCACAGTGAACCGTCTGCGTCCAGGGTGTGCGTGAAGCGATTGACGCCGTTGCCGCCAAGGAAGCCTTTGACCGCCGACAGGTCGTCCTTGCCGGCCATGCCGACGAAGGTCACCTGGTCTCCGTATTCATCGTGCGCCGCTGCGACCGCAGGGGCTTCTCGGATACAGGTGGGTCACCACGGAGCCCAGAACCACAGCACTGCGTCCTGGCCTTCCAGCGAGCCGAACTCGAACTGCCCACCATCGGTGGTCTCAGCTGTCAACGCCAGGGGCTGAATCTCACTGCTATCAGAGCCGCCAGAGTTGCTACCAGAGCCGGTGGTCGTGGACGCATCGTCGCCGGCGCAGGCGGCCAGTCCGAGCGATAGGGCCATGACCACAGCGGCGGCCAGGCGGGATGGCGTAAAGCGCGAACCTCGCATGGTCCGAATTCTAGGTTCTCCCGGCCAAGCCAGCGCAGTGCCGAGCACGAAGTTTCTCAAGTGTTGATCTGCTCCGGTGGCGACGGCTGGACGGTGAGTTCGCGATAGAAGAGTCGATCCAAGGTTCCAGGTCCGCGGTCTGAAGTAGCCGAAGCCACAATTGCGTGCGATTTCTATCGACACGCTGGCTGTCGGAGTAAAGGAAGATCTGTGTCCGGTCGCGATCTCGCCCTGGAGAAGGCAGTGGTTTGGACGTGATGGCCGGCGACTACGACGGCTTGTAGTCTGGATTGTCCCAGACGATGAGAACGGCGTAGCTGTCGACCGTTTCATCCCGCATGTAGTTCGGGATGGCTTGGACCGCCCGGAAACCCTCGGAGATTTGGAATGACAATGTCGGGTCGTACAGCTCCCCAGCTTTGACTTTTTCGATGTACTCGTCAGCCGTCATCGTTTTGATGTGGTCTCTGTAGCCGGGCAACACACCGCCAGCCACAATTCCAGCCTTGTTGTGTTTCGTGACGCAGCCTTTACGCAGGGCGTAAAGCTGGCGTCCGACACCTTGGCCGCGGTAGGCCGGGTCAACGGCGATGGTCGTGCCGTAGTACCACGGGTTGTCCATCGAGTGGTTGCCGACGCCGCCCTCACCGTGGACCTCGGTCAGTCCGTGGTCCGAGTGATCGAAGTCGAAGTCGATCAAGATGCCCATGCCCAGCCCTATGAGCTTGTCATCATCGTCACGGTCCAAGACCATGAAGTTTCCGTCGGGGAACGCTCGGGCCACGTTCACCATTTCGTCCACGGCGTAGAGATCTTCGGTAGCGACGGTGTCGAACGTGTTGTGTTCAAGACGGTGGGCGTCCTCGATGCGCTCCACAGTCAGATTGGTGTATACCAGGTTGGTCATGATCTCGTTTGCTTGCTGTTCGCTTGCTGGTTCACTGACTCTCTTTAGTTGCTCGGCGGTATCGCCACCGAGGTGAACTCGTTGTGCGACGGCAGGCCCCAACACGCCCAGAAGTCCAGCGTTCGCGGTCGCATTATGGCGGCCCCACTGGACTCGACATGATACGGCTCAACCGCCACCTGGCAGACAGCGGTGGGCTCACGGGTCAGTTCCATCATGTCGTCGGCAGTCAGGTTGCCATCACTGTCACCGAGGATCTTGGTGGCGATATCCAGCCGGCGCATCGACGAATCCATGAGCATGGGTGAACGGTCACCCTGTACAGCTTGAGCCTCCGGGTGAACAGTGTGATTGGTGTGGACCAGAGCCTGGCCATTGAGCTGATCAAACGGGCGGGCCGATGGCATAGCCTCAATGCTGAAGCCCTCCCCGTTGGCGTCTAACACCAAGAAACTGTGCCCGCCAGCCAAGTCAGCGTCCATAATCACGTCCTTGGCTTCGGCTGCCGATTCGGTGGTCAACGCATGGCGGACAACCTGAGGCCACGTCACACCCGGCTTGCCGTCGGTGGCGGTCAAGTTGTTGATGCCAACGCATACGCCCAACTCGTTCATGCCGATCTGGCCCAGCGCCCCGGTGGTGGTGAATACGACGGCGTTAGGCGCATCGTCAGGGGCCAAGCGCAACAAGACCACATACTCGGTTGCGGTGTCGTGCATGTCCCACGTCTGGCCGTAGAAGCCGGTGCCATCAGCGGCCATGTCGTCGGGAACGATGAAGGCGGTGCAATCATCTTCCATAACCTCATCGGGATGCGGGCCACCCTTGTGGGCCCGGACGGTGTCGACGAAATCGGTGAAGCCACCAACGATCACCGCCTCGGCCGGAGTGATCCCGGCTGCGTCCGCCATGGCCAGCATTTCGGTGGCCAAAGCAGGCGAGTGAGCTTGATGAGCGGCCACCATGGAATCAGCCAAGGCCAGCACGCCGTCGCGACCGATCGCCTGGCCGGTCCACAAGTCGGAGGCGGCGAGGGCCACCCGCTCGTCGGTGTAAGCCCGAATCTCGTCACGGTAGGTCGCTCCGTGGGTGAACCCCATCTGCTCGGGACTGCCGCTGAGATCGAGGATGCGAATCGGAGGACGTTTCATGGCTTCGATTGTGCCAGACGAACCGCACCGGTGGCGAACGGTGCGTCGATCGGTTGAATCTAGACAGCACAGCTATGCGCCAAGGTCGAACTCGCTCTCTCACAAACCGCCTCCCCTATCAAACCCGATCATCTCGATCCGCATACCCCACAGCAACACCCGCTGACCGAGCGGCCAACTCGCTACAAGGTTGGACAGGTTCTGATTGCGGGTTGGACAGGTTCTGATTGCGGGCTCAAGTTCGGCCAGCGAGTCGATGCTCGTGGTGGGTGAATCGAACTGGTGTTCGTGTTTTCGACAATCGATGTTAGAGTACTGGCATGGCGGTGGTTGACGAAAGCTTGGTCGAGACCGAGCTTGAGACCGAAACAAGAACTGAAAGTGAGGCGGCTCAGCGAGCGGCCGATGACGCGTTCCAGTCGCTCATGACTGTGCTGCGAGACATGCCTGATGGTCTAGTTGTTGAGCAGTGCGCCAACTTTGAGCGGCATCTGATGACCGAACGGCTGTTGACTGTTGCCCGCATGTCGGGCTCAACCGGCAACGTGGCGATAGACCGTCGACGTGCCCGCAACACACTCACTAACTTGGGCTCGCAGGCAGGCGGTCAACAGCAAAACAGTTTCGGACGCTCAATCAACCGAGATGCTCGGCGGGCCGCCGCAGTGGCAGCCAATGACCGGCTCGGCCAGCAACTGTCGGATGGCGCTATTGCCCCGGAATCCATCGACGTCCTGACGAAAGTGGCCGATGAATCAACCGGCGAGATACCGGTTGAGTTGGTTGACGCCATCCTTAACATGTCGCCCGACCAAGCGGCTCGCACGGTGCAAGATCGATTGGAGGCCGACGTCGATCCCAACGATGTCGAGCGTCAGTATCGCCGACAGCGTCGGGCGAGGCGGGCCTATCGCTACGAGAGCTCGCCTGGGGTTGGACGTCCGGCCCTGTCAGGTATCGCCCTCGAAGGCCCGAAAGCAGACATTGCTCGATTGTGGGCTCAGATTTCGGCTTCAGCCGATGCTGCCTATCAGGCGGCCGGTGGCAGAACCCGTTCAGCCGTCGACCACAAGTCTCTGGATAACCGCCTCTACGATGCGCTAGTCGCAGCACTTGACGGCAGGGGAGAGAACTCGGGTTTTGGTCGGCCGTCGATTGTCGTGACCGTCGATGCCGAGGCATTGTTTGGTGATCCAGGCCAGGCAGTAGTGGCGACCCAAGTTGGCTCCGGCCCGATCCCAGAGTCGCTGCTGGCCGACTACGCCGGATCTGGGTCGATAGCCGTCTTGCTGACCCACTGTGACGGTTCGCCGCTGTGGTTGGGGCGGTCCCGCAGACCGGCCTCGCACTCTCAGTTCCTGGCCTTGGCTGTACGAGACCGAGGCTGTGTGCTGTGTCGAGCTGGGTTAGATCGTTGCCAGGCCCATCACGTGATCCCGTGGAGCTCCCCCGGCCGTGGGCGCACAGACATCGATCAACTGGCCTTGCTCTGCCAGCAGTGCCACCGGGATCTGCATCACCGCAATCACACCCTTGAGTTCACCCACTCGGCTCACAGCCAGCGGCTCTGGTCGACTCGCCCGGCGACACCGGAGGAAACCCCCGCCCCGAAACCCCGGTACCGGCAGCGAGAATAACACCAAGCCGACTGGTGAGAATCACATTGCCTGGATGCCCAAGGTGCTAGCGATCGCTTCAGCCACCGCCGCCGGTTGATCAAGGTGGACGTCATGGCCAGCACCGGCCACCCGGACCATCGTCGTGTCGGGCTGGGCATCCAACATTGCAGCAACTTCGAGGTCGGAGGTCACGCCATGCTCAGCCAAAATGAGGGTGGCGGGAACCGTCAGCTCCTGCCAGATATCGGCCGAACCGCCTCCAGCCAGATCGGCCATCAAGGTGACCAGCGCCTCGGCGTCAAACCGTCGAACCAGCCCATCGGGGGTGGGGCGTAGGCCAGCCACCCACGCTGGCGTCGACGGACGCTCGGAGCCGAAAAACTGTGTGGCCTCATCGGCGGTGGCAAACGCATCGGGCCACCGGTCGAACCACTGGCTCAGCGAAGTCAACGAATCGCTCGACATCGCACCGGTGTCAGCCTCAACGAGGACTACATGCGAAACCAACTCGGGGACACGATGAGCCACACGCAAGGCAACCAATCCACCCATCGACTGGCCCACTACGGCCACCGGCGCGCCGGCGCCGGCAGCCAACCTAGTCGTCGCCGCTACCGCGGCATCGATGATGTCATCGACCAGAGTGCTAGAGCCATCACCCAGCACCAGTGGATCGAAACTGCTCCCATGGCCGGGAAGATCGGGGCACTCGCTCTCGACGCCAAGGAGGCTTGCAACGTCTCGCCACTCACCGCCGTAGCCGGCCAGACCATGCAAGAACAGGACCGAAGGACTAGCTGGACGAGGGCACATAGGCGAAAACTAGCACTCGAGAACGAGACCTTAGACACTCTACGGAGTTAGTGATACCGTCTAGCGGATGCAGACCAACCTTCCGGACCGGGCGCAGGTGGTGATCGTCGGAGGCGGCATCGTCGGAGCGTCGATTGCCTACCATTTGACCCGGCGAGACATTACCGATGTGGTTGTACTGGAACAAGGCCAATTGACCGGCGGAACTACGTGGCATGCCGCCGGGTTGGTCAGCCAGCTCAAGTCCTCGCACAGTCTCACCACACTGGCCACCTATTCGGCTCGGTTGTTTGAAGAGTTGGAGGCCGAAACCGGACAAGCTACTGGCTACCGGACCCCAGGCTCAATCTCGGTGGCCGACAACGACGAACGGTGGGAAGAACTCCTCCGCGGCATGTCGATGGCCAAGACCGTCGGCGTCGATATTCGCCAAATCGACTTCGACGAAGCGCTGGAGATGTGCCCTCTGCTTCGGACCGACGATTTGGTTGGCGCACTCTATATACCGTGGGACGGTCAGACCTCGCCGGTCGACACCACGGTGGCGCTGGCCAAAGGAGCTAAAGCCAAAGGGGCCAAGGTCATCGAAGGCGTGGCGGTCACCGACCTGCTAACCGGCACAAGTCCCAATGGTGGAACCCAAATCACCGGCGTTGTCACCGAACAAGGCACCATCGAAGCTGAAACCGTAGTGCTGGCCGCGGGCATGTGGACCCGTCAACTGGCCAAGACGGCCGGTATCAACGTGCCCTTGCAAGCCTGCGAGCACTTCTATATCGTCACCGAGCCCATCGAAGGTGTCGAGCCCGGCATGCCAACGGTGCGGGATCCCGGGAACTACACCTACTTCAAAGAAGAAACTGGCAAAATCATGGCTGGCTTCTTTGAACCCCGAGGCAAGATCTGGAAGCTTGACGGTATCCCCCGAGACTTCATGTTCGGAACCCTCGGCGAAGACTGGGATCACGTCGGCCCCATCTTCGAGCGGTCCATCCATCGCATGCCGGCCCTGGGTGAAGCCGGGTTGCAACTGTTCTTCAACGGACCTGAAGCCTTCACCCCTGACGGTGTCTACTACTTGGGCGAGTCCCCCGAAGTGGACCGCTGTTTTGTTGCCGCCGGGTTCAACTCGGTGGGTATCCAATCAGCCGGAGGCGTCGGCTGGGTTCTGGCCGACTGGATCGCCGACGGTCATGCTCCCATGGATCTGTCCGCTGTTGATCTCCGCCGCGCGTATCCCTTCCAGGCGGCCGACGACTACCTCAACGACCGAATCTCCGAAAGCCTCGGACTGCTGTACGCCATGCACTGGCCGTTCCGCCAGTACGAAAGCGCTCGCAACGTTCGCCTTTCCCCGGTGCACGAGCAGTTCGCCGCCGCCGGAGCTGTGTTCGGCGAAACCGCCGGTTGGGAGCGGCCCAACTGGTTCGCTGACGGCGGCGAAAACCCAGAATACGAATACTCCTGGGGTAAACAGAATTGGGTGGACGCCTCCGGGCGGGAATGCCACGCTGTCCGCAACGCTGTCGGCCTGTTCGATCAAACCTCGTTTCCCAAGTTCGAAGTCAAAGGCCCGGACGCGCTGTCGGTCCTCAACTGGATCTCCAACAACGACATCGACGTTCCCGCTGGGCGGGCCGTGTACACCCAGTGGCTCAACGATCACGGTGGCATCGAAGCCGACCTCACTATCCAACGACGGGGCGACGACGACTTCTTGGTGGTGACCGCGGCGGCGGCCGGCACAAGAGACTGGACCTGGCTGCGTCGGGCATGCGAAGGCAAAGACGTCGAAATCAACGACGTCACCAGCGAACTCGCCATGCTCGGGCTCATGGGCCCCAATAGTCGAGCCGTGCTGCAGCAGCTCACTGACGCCGACTTGTCCAGCGAGAATCATGGCTTCGCATGGTTCCAAGATCTTGAGATCAAGACCGATATCTCAAGTCCTGGAGGCGGCGTCATTCCGGTTACCGCCCTGCGCATGACCTACGTTGGCGAGCTGGGCTACGAGCTGTACGTACCCTGGAACCAAGCGGCCGAACTGCACGATGTCCTGGTGGCAGCCGGATCCGACCACGGACTCAAGCACGCCGGTTATCACGCTATGAACACGCTGCGGCTTGAATCGGGCTACCGGCATTGGGGTCATGACATCACCGATGAAGACACGCCGGTTGAAGCCGGGCTGGCCTTCGCCTGCGCTTGGGACAAGCCCGGAGGGTTCCGTGGCAAGGAAGCGGTCGAAGCTCAGCGAGGGCAGCCTCGCACCAAGCGACTGGTTCAGTTCCGCCTGGAAGACGCCGACCGGTTGGTGTATCACGACGACCCGATCCTCCGTAACGGCGAAATTGTTGGCCGCACGTCATCAGGCATGTGGAGCTACACCGAGAACCGATGCCTGGCCATGGGATACCTGAACTGCGACACAGGCGTAGATAAGGAGTGGCTCGACGGCGGTGAATGGACCATCGAAGTAGCCACCGTTGCCATCGCGGCCACACCATCGCTCCGATCCTTCTACGATCCAAAGAACGAACGAGTCCGCATGTAAGCGGGCGGCTCACTCAAGAACTCACTCAAGAATTCACTGAAGAACTCACTCAACGAAGAGATAGCAAAGAGAGCATGCAAGAAGAAGCACAGGCAGTCATCATCGGCGGCGGCGCAATGGGCGCCGGGTTGTTCTACCATCTGGCCCACGAAGGCTGGACCGACATTGTTCTCATCGAGAAAGGTGAGCTGAGTTCCGGTTCGACCTGGCATGCCGCCGGACTGATCCCTCACTTCATCGGCGACCTCAACATGGCCAAGTGCCATGCTGTAGCCCCCGATCTGTACCGCAAGATCGAGGAGGAGACCGGTATGGCGTCGGGCTGGCATGACACCGGCTCCATCCGCCTGGCCCTCGACGACGATCAAATCAATTGGTTCAAGCACGTCGGTGGCGTGTTGGATGTAGTCGGTCTCGAAAATCACATCATCTCCCCCGACGAGATCTTGGAGCACTGGCCGTTCGTCGACGTGTCCGACGTCAAACTCGGCATGTGGACACCGAACGACGGTTGGACCGACCCATCCAGCGTGACCGCAGCCATGGTGGCCGGTGCCCGTCAGTTGGGCGCGACGGTGGCCAAGCACACGCTGGTGACTGAAACCAACAAGATGGCCGACGGTCGTTGGGAAGTCATCACCGACAAGGGTCGCATCGTGGCCGACCACGTGGTCAACGCCGCCGGTTGCTATTCCCCGCAGGTGGGTGCCATGGCCGGTGTCGAGGTGCCGATCGTGTCGGTCATCCACCAGTACCTGATCACCGAGCCGATGGACGAAATCAAGGCGCTCGGCGATCGAGACCTTCCGGTCATGCGAGACCCGCGAGCCTCGTCGTACTATCGGCGGGAAATCGACTCGCTCCTCGTCGGTCCCTACGAACGGGAGAACGCTCAGATCTACGGTGTCGACGGCATCGACAACGACTTGCACTTCTACCTGACGCCGCCTGATCTTGACGCACTGATGCCGTGGCTAATTGAGGCCGGCGAGCGCATTCCGGCCTTCCAGAACGCCGGAATCAAGACCGTTGTCTCCGGTCCGATCACTCACACACCCGACTCGGGTTACCTGATGGGTCCCGCCCCCGGTGTGGACAACTACTGGATGTGCGCTGGAGCTTCCATCGGTATTACTCAAGGTCCCGGCGCCGGCAAGTATCTGGCCCAGTGGATGGTTCACGGCCAAACTGAGATCAACGTGGCCGGTATGGATCCTCGACGCTTCGGTGATCACGCCGGGCCAACCGGTCGGTACGCCATCGACAAAGCCATCGACGAGTTCCACGAAATGTACGCCACCCGCCTTCCGGGTGAAGAGCGCTTCGCTGGTCGTCCCCAGAAGGCCGATCCCATCTACGACCGCCTCGATGCACTGGGCGCCCAGTGGCAGGAGGTCTTCGGCTGGGAGCGCCCACAGTACTTCGGTGAAGCCGAGGAGCATTCGTTCCTGCGGTCCAACGCCTTCGACATCGTCGGCGAAGAGGTGCGGGGCACCCGCGAGCGCGTCGGCCTGGTTGACCTCACGGCCTTTTCCAAGTTCGAAGTGACTGGCGCTGATGCCTTTGCCTTTCTCGACCGGTTGGCTGCTAATAAGATGCCGACCGTTGACGGTGGCATGCGGTTGTCGCATTTCTTGACCACATCCGGTGGCATCGAGTCGGAGATGACCATCACTCGTTTGGCTTCGGACCGGTTCTACCTGAACTCCGGTATCACCTCGCAGTTCCATGACCGGGATTGGTTGACCTTCCAGATTGGTCAGGGAGACCATGTGGGCGAAGACGTGACCGTCACGGATGTCACCGAAGATCGAGCCATTCTCGGACTCTCCGGGCCCCGGGCTCGGGACGTGTTGACCCCACTCACCGATGCCGATCTAAGTAACGAGTCGTTCCGCTGGTTGACCGGCCAGGAGATCGACATCGCCGGCGTGCCCTGCTTGGCATTGCGAGTCTCTTATGTAGGCGAGCTGGGCTGGGAACTCCACTGTCCCATGGACCGCATGGCGGAGTTGTACGACGCCATCGTCGCTGCTGGCGAACCTCACGGCATGATCCACTACGGGGCGTACGCCATGAACTGCATGCGCATTGAAAAAGCTTACAAAGCTATGGGGTCCGAGTTGACCACCGAGATCACACCGGTGGAAGCCGACATCGGACGCTTCATCGCCATGGACACCGACTTCACCGGCAAGGACGTGGTCGAAGCCCGCTCAGCCAAGGTCGACGAGCTCGAAATGTTCTGTGTGTATTGCGAGGTTGACGCCACCGACAACGACTGTCGGGGCAACGAGCCGGTGTACGCCGCCGGGTCTGATGAGATCATCGGAATCACCACCTCGGGAACCTACGGACACTCAGTGGGCAAGAGTCTGACGTTCGCCTACGTCCAGCCGAAGTATCGAGAACCAGGAACCAAACTGGAAATCCGACTCCAGGATGATCGGCGACCGGCGACGGTTCTGGCTGAATCGGCATACGATCCCAAGAACGAAAAGCCGAGGGCCTAGACACCCACAGCCGGCAGCACTGATCCGGACATAACACTGGAGTTATGGAGGCACCCATGAGCGAGTCGAATTCATCTTCGAAGCGTCGGACCCGCCGAGCCGGAGGCAGGGCGGCGCGAGTCGCCCTGCGTCAGGCCCCGCTGGCTGAAGACGCCAGAGCGGTCTGGCCGGGAATGCCCGGCGGCCGCTACAAACCGTTGACAGACAACGAGTGCGACCAGGTGATAGACGCCGCGCTCGAACTGCTGGAAGATGTGGGCATGGGTCAGGCCATACCTGAGTTCATCGATCTGGTGGTCGCCGCCGGTGGTCACATGGATGACAACGATCGTCTTCACTTCCCACGGGCCCTTATCCACCGAGGAATCGAGATGGCGGCCAAAACGTTCCGCATTCACGCCTTCGGCTCGGACGACGAAGGGGTCGAACTGGGTGGCGACAAGGTTCACTTCAGCACCGCCGGTGCAGCCGTGTTGATGCTGGACCACGAGACCCAGCGCTTCCGGGAATCGACCCTGGCTGATGTCTACGACACCGCCAGGCTGGCCGACACGTTAGACAATATCCACATGGTGGTCCGCACTGTGGTGGCCCGCGACATGGCGACGTCAAAAGACGTCGACATCAACACCGCCTACGCCATGATGGTCGGCACCAAGAAGCCTCAGGGAACCTCGTTCTTCGAACCCCAACACGTTCACGACGTGGTGGCCATGTACGACATGGCTCTCGGCGGAGAAGGCGAGTTTGCCAAGCGACCGTTCATGATCGCCAACAACACCTTTGTGGTGCCGCCACTTCGCTTCGCCGTGGACTCGGCGCTATGCATGGCTGAGCAGGTCCGGGTAGGCATGCCCATCAACCTGCTATCCGCCGGGCAAGCCGGAGCAACGTCGCCCGCTGCACTGGCCGGGTCACTGGCACAGGCTCTGGCCGAATGTCTGGCAGCGTTGACCTGCGTGAACCTTATGTCGCCCGGCCACCCGTGCATCATGGGCTTGTGGCCGTTTGTGTCCGATCTGCGAACAGGGGCCATGTCCGGTGGGTCGGGGGAGGAGGCGGTATTGAACGCCGCCGCCGCTCAGGTGTCGAACTATCTAGGACTGCCAACCGGGGTGGCCGCCGGCATGGCCGACTCCAAGCTGGCCGACAACCAGGCCGGTCACGAGAAGGGGTTGGCCGTCGCATTGGCCGCTCAGGCAGGTGCCAACCTGGTGTACGAGTCGGCGGGCATGCTGGCCAGCCTGATGGCCTGCTCGCTGGAAGCGATGGTGGTTGACAACGACATGCTCGGGGCCATCAACCGGACCGTGCGAGGCATCGAGATTACGCCGGAGACACTTTCGACTGAAACCATCAAGCAAGTGGTGAAGGAGCCGGGCCACTTCCTCGGTCACGCTCAGACGCTGTCGATGATGCAGTCGGAATACGTCTACCCCGAAGTTGGTGATCGTTTGAGTCCCGATGACTGGGTCGATGCCGGCGCCGAGGTGGCCACCGACCGGGCCCACGACTACGTGGTCAAGACGCTGGCCACTCATGTCCCCGACCATCTTCCAGCTGAGATCGACGCTCGGATTCGAGAGGCGTTCGACATTCAGCTACCCAAGGGATAGCCGCCAACCAGGTTCCTAGTCGAGACTAACAGGGCAGCGCGATGGCCTACTCTGGCGATATGCAGACCCCCGCTGTTTCCGAGCCCGCCATCGAACAACTTGGTCTGGGAGACCTGGTAGGGGAAATTCGCCACCGCCTATTGATTAATCGTTGGGTCGACCCAGACGAGGTTTCCCCACTCCTACCCGATGGGGTGCGGCCGCGAATCGGCTCAAACGGCGGGGTAGTTGCTGGCTGTTGCTTGATCGCGCTTGATGGCATTCGCCCCTGGCCCGCGTCGGCGTTCGTCGGCCGTTCGGTTCACGCCGCCGCCCACCGGATCTCCATCGAAGCCGGCCCGGAGTCGGAACCGACGAGCGGCGTGTACGTGCCGATGCGTCACACCGATTCGCGTGTCACGGTGCTAGTCGGCGGCCGCATAGTTCCCGGTGTCCATCAGCGGTCGACCATTTCGTCGTCGTGCGATACAGAGTCGGTTGCCTGGAAGGTTCAGCCCGCAGGCGGTTCCGGAGATGACGCGTTCGCCATACATGCTGTTGCCTCAAGACGCGACTCGACCGAAGCCCGGTCAGAAGTGGCCGACATTGTCATCGGCTCATACCTCGGTTTGTCGCCGAACCGTCGAGACTGCCTGGAGGGGGCTGATATGCAGCCCTTCAACCTTCGAGCCGAGACGGTCAGTTTGACCGAACTGTCATCAGCGTTCCTCGAGCAATTCTCGTCGGCCGAGGAAGCGGACACTCTCTTGATGACTAACGTCGGGGTGACCTGGCGTCGGGTACCGGTTGAAGTTGATGCGTAGCGGAGCCGCTGTCCGGCGCTGACAGCCGTCGGCCTTCGGACCTACAGTGGCGCCATGGACACTGACGGAAATGTTCCTGACGCAAAGCCGGACACCCTCAACGACATAGGTGTTCTGAAACGGCGCGAGGTCGAGGCTCGAATGATCGGGCCGATACTGGCGCGGTTGGCTGAGGAGTTCGACAGCGACCAGGTCTACGAGCTCGCCGGTGAAGTGATTGTGGACATCGCCCGCACGCAGGGAGCCGCCTTGGCTGAAGCAGCCGGAGACAACGGACTGGGGGCCATGGCCGATTCGTTGTCCGCTTGGACCGCCGGAGGCGCACTGGAGATCGAGGTGCTGGAGCAGACTGACGAAGTGTTCGCTTTCAACGTCACTCGTTGCCGGTACGCCGAGTTGTATCGGGAGTTGGGCCTGGCAGAGCTCGGAGCGACGCTGTCGTGCAATCGAGACGGCGCCTTGATGGAAGGCTTCAACCCGGACGTCGAGTTCACTCGAACCCAAACCATCATGGGTGGCGCCTCACACTGTGACTTTAGATACCGGGACGTAGATCCTGGGATCTAGCTACGGAGAAGTGAAGATCAGGAGCCTGAGTAGCCGTCGGATTGAATGTCGAATCCTCGGTTGAAGCGAGCCCGGGCGTTCTCCCAGGCGATGAGCTGTGTCAACTCAACCGTTTGCCGTTTGGTGAAGGTGACGCTGACTCTGGCCCGTAGGTCGTCGTCGGCGGTGGACGGAGTGACAGTCAAGGCTTCGGCGTATTCGATGACCAGCTTCTCGGTCTCGGTCAGATTGTCGGAAAGCCGCCAATTGGCGACGGCGTCTATGGTGTCTTGATCGATGCCCAGCTCACGGCCGACGGCGCTACCGAAATCGTGTCACCACATGCAGCCGATGATCGATGACACCCGCAATTCGGCCAGTGTCTTTAGCCTGTCGTCAACCGAGCGACTCCAGGTGACCCAGCGTTCCATGGCCAACTTGCCGAACAGGGTCGGGGGATGGGCAAGGCTGGTCTTGTAGGGCCCGGGCAGGCCACGCTTGCGGCCCAGCACTTTCATCACCGACATGGTGCTCATTGTGCGTTGCCTCTGCTGGACGTATGCCAGTACAACACAACCGCCGCTCCCACGACTGCCAACAGCAGTGAGATGGCAGTGTTGGCATTGTCAGCGGTGGACAGTGCAGCAGCGGGATTGGCCAGATGCCACAAGGCGTGGGGAAGAGCGAACGACGCGTAGGCGATCGCTGCTGTCACGGCCACTTCGCGTTTGGGCCAGAACATGGCCAGTGCCATCACGACGCCCGAAGCGAAAAGACCGGCACCGGCATCGAAGGACAGATGATCGTTGTAAGGCGGATGGGCGGCAACCACCTGCGGGGCCCAACCGGGAAAGTTATCAAACCAGCTTCGGGGTGAAACGATGGCCCAGCCACCGGCTATCAGATTCGGCACCGCCAGTAGAGCCATCAGCACCAGCAGCCAACGTGGCCGGGAAAGCGGAGCGGCGCGTACTGTGTCGATCATCGTTGACCTCTGCGTTTTGACGCAGTTACGTTACTGCATCTGACGACGACACTAGGCATGGTGGTGCGTGTAGGCAAGGAACAACGCCGTGACCTCTGTCGCTTCTGCATCAACGCACCGCTCAATCCTCGGTTCCGGCCCCGATTGTGTACGACAGGGCGTCAGCCGTACTCTGGGGCATGGATTTTCTGGAAACGTCGGTTGCCGACCTGGCTGCCTCGGTGAAAGCCGGCAGCATCACAGCCCGTTCGTTAACCGAACATGCCCTGTCCCGCATTGAGGATCTGAACCCCGCTCTCAATGCGTTTGTGGCCGTCGACGGTGAAGCCGCACTGGTCGCCGCCGACCAGGTCGACCGCACGGTGGCCGCCGGTGACGACCCGGGCCCATTGGCCGGTATCCCCATCGGGGTCAAGGATCTGGAAGATGCCGCCGGCTTTGTGACCACCTACGGCTCGGCGTTACACGCCGAGGACTCACCGGCTACCGCTGACTCGGTGTTGGTTGCTCGCCTCAAGGCGGCAGGCTGCGTGGTGTTGGGCAAGACCAACACCCCGGAGTTCGGGCACAAGGCCACCAGTGACAACAACGTGTTTCCGACCACGGCCAACCCGTGGGATCCAACCCAAACGCCGGGAGGATCATCAGGGGGCACCGGTGCAGCGTTGGCCTCAGGTATGGTGCCGCTGGCCACCGGCTCCGATGGCGGAGGGTCCATCCGCATCCCGGCCGCGTTGTGCGGCCTGAGCGCCATCAAGTGTCAGCAGGGCCGCATCGGTACCGAACGTACAGGTAAGCGTCCTTCCATGCTGTTGAGCATCGCCGGTCCAATGGCGCGGACGGCGGCCGACACCGCGCTGGCCCTGGATGCCACCAAAGGTCCGCACTGGGCCGACATCTTCTCGCTGCCGCCTGACGTCACCTCGTGGCACGATCAGGTAGGCCGAGCCGAGCCGCCAAGGCGAGTGGTGTGGGCGCCGACCATGGGCTTCTCCGACGTGGCCCCTGACGTGGCGGCGCGATGTGCTGCGGCGGTGGAGAAACTGGAGGCAGCGGGGACCGAAGTCATCCTTGACGACAGCGTGTTCGATGTTGAGCCGCTGCGGGGCTGGATCATCAACTGGTTTGTCTACTTCAACAATCTGCTAGGCCACCACAAGGGAACGCCGGAGTGGGACAAGGTCAGCGAATCGCTACGCCCCATGGTGGAGATGGGTGCCGAGGTAACCGGAGGTCAGGCCGCCGACGCCATCGACCGCATGTCCGCTCGCAACTATGAGGTCTCAGGCCTTATGGAGAAGCATGATGCCGACGCCCTCTTGACTCCGGCCACCGCCCGTATGCCGCCCTCTCTCGAAGAGTTGCAGGGCGATGACGCCGACCTGGGGTGGGTGCAGTTCACCTTCGGATTGAACATGACGCGCCATCCGACCGGGTCAGTCTGCGTCGGCCGAGCTGGAACCGACGGCCAAGGCCTGCCCATAGGGTTATAGCTCATCGGCCGACACTTTGACGAAGCGGGTGTTATGGCCACAATGGCAGTTATCGAAGAGCTAGTTGGCTCAATCGGTAGGCCCCAGGTCAGCTAGGAAACACTCGTGAACGATAAGCAGCACTATGACGCCGTCATCATCGGAGCAGGGGTGCTTGGTTGCGCTGTCGCCCTGGAACTGTCCCGCCGGGGCAAGCGGACCTTAAACGTCGACAAGGCACCGGCTGCCGGATCCGGCTCGACCAGCAACTCGTGTGCCATCGTACGGTTCACCTACTCGACCAAGGTCGGGGTGGCCTTCTCTTGGGAGGGCGGTCAGTACTGGAAGGACTGGGCCAACTACATCGGCACCGACGACGAACTTGGACTCATCGACTACCACCAAGTCGGCCAGCTGAACCTGTTCACCGATGACGCAGAGCGTCTCACCAAGGTTCACAAGCTGTGGGACGAAGTTGGCATTCCCTACGAATATTGGGGTCCTGAAGACCTGCAGGACCGTTTTCCGTTCATGGACTTCGGTTGGTACGGTCCGCCGACCCGGCCGGAAGACCCGGCGTTCTGGAAGGATGCCGAAGGTCCGGTGAAAGGAGCACTGTGGAGCCCGGACGCCGGGTATGTCTCCGACCCGCAGCTCTCGTGCCACAACCTCCAGCGCGGAGCTGAAGCCGACGGTGGCGAATTCCGCTTCCGCACCGAAGTCACCGATGTACTCACCAACGACGGCTCGGTAGTCGGGGTGCGCTTGTCCGACGGTGCAGGAGCGTTCTCCGATGTGGCCGCCCCTGTGGTCATCAACGTCGCCGGACCGCACAGCTATCTGATCAACCAGATGGCCGGGGTCTACGACGAGATGAACATCAAGACCAAAGCCTTGCGACACGAGGTCCATCACGTTCCCTCGCCCGACGGGATCGACTTCATGTCGGCGGGAACCGTGGGCGCCGATGACGACATCGGCTTCTACTTTCGGCCTGAGGTCGGCAACAACGTGCTGCTGGGCAGCGTCGACGCTGATTGCGACCCAAGTGAATTCGTCCACCCCGACGACTACGACACCAGCATCGACCGGGAACAGTGGAAAACACAGGTGCTGCGAGCCACTCGCCGGATGCCGGGGATGGGTGTGCCACCCGACCACGAGGCCAAAGGGATCGTAGACCTGTATGACGTCAGTGACGACTGGTTGCCCATCTATGACCGCACTGCGGTGGATGGCTTCTACGTGGCCATCGGCACCAGCGGCAACCAGTACAAGAACGCCGGGGCCGTCGGCCAGGCCATGGCCGATTTGATCGAAGCGGTTGAAGGCGGCCACGATCATGACGCCGAACCAGTTCAGGTTGCCGGGCGCTACACCGGCCTGCAGATCGATCTATCGGCCTATAGCCGTAACCGGGAGATCAACCATGACTCGTCAATGTCTGTCCACGGCTGAGGTCAGCTGGCCGGCGGCATCGCTAGTGGTGAACCCATGAACGTAACTCCAGCAGCCCAACATCATGTGACCATCGTTGAAGACAGTCGTCGCTGGGAGCATGTGGCTCTCCGCCCTGATGACATCGTGATCGCCACTCCGCCGAAATCGGGCACCACCTGGACACAAGGCATCGTCAGGTCACTCCAGTGGCCTCGGGGTGATGCCCCGGCGGATCGTGGCCCGCTGTCAGTTTGGCCCGACCTGCGATCCACGCCGCTGGAAGAGATGTTGGTCAAGGTGGAGGCATTGCCCGGTCGACGTCAGCTCAAGGCCCACCTTCCCGCCACCGCCCTTCCGTGGTCGGAGTCGATCCGGTATATCGCCGTGTTCCGCAATCCCGGGGACACGTTGGCGTCGTGGAGCAATCACCGGGCGGCCATGTTCCCGGACCGGGTGGCCATGTTAAACGACGCGGCTGAAGACGATCTTCCCCCGCTTCGAGAAGCCTATGACGGCGAAGACTACGAGTATCTCTTCGAAGAGTGGACGCGGTACTGGAGTCCTTTTGAGTACCTGGCCGGCTGGTGGCCGCGGCGAGTCGACAACAACGTCTTGTTGGTACATTACGCCGATCTGTACGCCAACCTCGAGGCCGGTATGCGTCGACTGGCCGACTTCCTCGAGTTCGAGGTGCCTGAGGAATGTTGGCGTGACATGGTCGAACGCTGCAGCCTTGACTCCATGCGTGAGGCGGCGAGAGTCAGCGCTCCCGGCCTCAACATCTCGTTTCAACACGGCGCAGACTCGTTCTTCTACAAAGGTGGATTGGGTCGTGGTGCCGAGTTGTTGCCGACACATATCACCGCCCGAATCGAGCAGGAGTACGAGACTCTTGAACCGGAGGCTGCGGCTTGGTTGAACCTGGGGTCGGCCAGCGGTGTCAGCCCTGATCAGTTGTAGGTCTGAACCCCGCTGGAGTGCTGGGGCTGTAACGGAGCTGGTGTCAGTCTTCGAAACTATCGACGTCGAGGCCGGCTTGCTTCCAGCCTTCGGTTCCGCCTTCGACGTAGCGGACATTGTTGTAACCCATGTCCTCCAGCAACTTGCCTCCCAGGGACGCCATCGCGCCGAGCGCGCAGGTGACGACGATTTCCCGATCGTGGTCGCCCAACTCGGGGTGCTGCATCTCGGCCGGCATGGTCACGTCACCCTTGAAACCGAGGGTTCCCAATGAGATAGGAACGGCCCCGGGAATGATGCCGCCTGCTTTGATATCAGCAGCGTCACGTACGTCGATGACCAGCGCCCCCTCCGGTACGTCGGCGGGAGCTACTGCGTCCACCTGAGCCTTGGCTTCTTGCACGGATTCCATGAAGGTCTTTGCCATGGATCCGATTCTACTCTCGACTGCGGTGAGCAGCTCAGCCGCTGTTGGGTCACCGGGCGTGGGTGATCAGCGTGAGTCCGTCGCCCATTGGAACGGTGACGTTGGTGGTGGACTGATCGGCGGCGACGTAGTCGTTGAAGGCCCTGATGGCCACCGTGTCGTCACTGGTGTCGTCGAGGTCGAGGACATGGGCCGACCACATAGTGTTGTCCACAATCATCATGCCATTGGGCTTGAGCCGAGGCAGCAGCGCATCGTAGTAGTTGATGTAGTTGGTCTTGTCGGCGTCGATGAACACCAGGTCAAGATGGGGTTCGCTTGGCTGATCGTTAATGGTTTCCAGCGCCGGTGCCAACACCAACTCAATACGATCGGCCACTCCGGCGGCCTGCCAATGTTCACGGGCCACAGCCGTCCAGGTGTCGTTGACGTCGCAGCACAACAGCCGACCGCTCGGTGGCATGGCGGCGGCGATACTCAGCGACGAGTAGCCGATGAAGGTGCCAACCTCTAGTGCCCGCGTCGGCTGCATTGTCTGAACCAGCACGGACAGGAAGGTGCCGGCCTCAGTACCCAATCGCATCCCGCCCTGAGGCATCTCGGCGGCGATCTGCCGAAGCGACTGCAGGTGCTCGCTCGGTGGCGAGTTTCGCTCGGTCAGGTAAGCCTGCATCTCTACCGGGAGACTGAACGGCTTCGTCTGCGTAAAGTCAGCACTCATAGCGCTCACTCTAATGCCCGCCAGTACCGTGGGCGTCATGTCGAAACCCGAGCAGGGCGCTGAAAGGCCCTGGATGAACGAGACTGCCCAGCGGCGGGTGGCCGAGCTTCAGGCCGACCACCGGCAGGCCACCAGCGATGGACTTCGAGACCGAGTCGACCAGCTACTAGAGGCCAACGAGGTCACTCACGCTTTACGTTGCGTCAACTTGAATCCTGCTACCAACGTCATGAGCCCACGAGCGGAGGCCGCGCTGTCGGCCGGGCTGGGAAGTCGGCCGTCACTAGGCCACCCTGGACACAAGTACGAAACCGGGTTGCAGGCCATCGAAGAGCTTGAGGTGATGACCTATGACCTCGCTTGTCGGGTGTTCGGCGCCCGCTACGCCGAGTTTCGGGTGGCCTCGGGAGCAATGGCCAATCTGTATGCCTTCATGGCCACCTGCTCCGCCGGTGACACCATCATTGTTCCTCCGCCATCTATCGGCGGACACGTCACCCACAACACTGCAGGCACCGCCGGGATGTACGGCCTGAACATCGTGGAGGGCCCCATCGACCCCGCCGGCCACACGACCGACGTTGCCGGGCTTCGATCATTGGCCGCTGAGGTCAAGCCCAAACTGATCACGGTGGGTACCAGCTTGAACCTATTCGCCCATCCGGTGTCGGCTATGCGGGAGGTGGCTGATGAGGTGGGTGCAGCGTTGCTGTTCGACGCCGCCCACGCAAGCGGGATGATTGCCGGAGGGCAGTGGCCAAACCCGATTGAGCAGGGCGCCCACCTGATGACCATGAGTACCTACAAGAGTTTGGGTGGACCTGCCGGTGGTCTGATCGTCAGCGACAACGCGGAGATGGCCGAGAGAGTCGATGCCATTGCCTACCCTGGTCTTACCGCCAACTTTGATGCTGGGCGATCCACCGCCTTGGCTCTGACCCTGCTGGATTGGATCGACCACGGTGCACAGTACGGGGCTGACATGCGATCGGCCTCGATGCGATTGGCCGAAGAGTTGGCTCGCTGTGGGGTCGACGTCTATCGCCCGGAACCGGAGGGGGCGTTCACCGACTCCCACCAGTTTGCGTTGACAGCCGCTGGCGGCGAAGGCGCAGGCCATGCCATGGCATTGCGACTGGAACGGGCCAACCTGTTGGCTTGCGCGATCGGACTACCCAACGGTGAGGGTCTTCGCTTTGGCACGCCTGAAGCCGTCCGATGGGGAATGGGCGACGAGGACATGGGGCCGCTGGCCGAGCTGATCACCCGAGCATTGACTGACGAACCCGAGACAGTGGCCGGCGATGTCACGGCCTTTCGGTCAGCCTTCCGGACAGTTCAATACTGCAGCTAGCCCAGGTGTCAGCGTTGGCGGGCCCGGACGACGGCGATGCTCAGGTCGGCCAGGCAGAAATCTGGCAGCCAATGGAATCGTTGGGTCACACGGACTCCGGCCCCTCTAGCCACCCGTTCGGTTCCACTGGTCGGTCCAGTCGGGTTGACCCGTTGTTCGTCGCGGTGGAAGTCAGGGTGGTACCAGTCCTCGCACCAAACCTGCTGGGCGGAGTTGATGGACCCAAGCCGGGCGGCGGTCTCCCATTCGGCCTCGGTGGGAAGCCGATGCCCACTCCAGTGGCAATAGGCCCGAGCATCGAACCAGCTGACCTGGCCCACCGGGCTTTGGGAGTCGCCCGGCTTGCCGTCACCAAGCGGTGTCTGCCAGACGGCTCCGGTCACCGGTTCGCCACCGTGGCGTAGAAAGCCTCCGCCTTCGTCCTCGGCCGTCGTCCGGTACCCGGTCTGTTGGGTGAAATCGGTGAACTTGTCGACGGCGAGGATGGCGATAGCAAACGACCCGACACTTATCGCCCTTGCCGGGCGCTCGTCGTCGGCTGCGTCCGAATCATCGGAACCGATCGAGTGCCGGATCGTTTCCACGTGGACCCAGTTGAGCGCCGGTTGGGGATTCTCCACCGAGAGGTTTCCTGAGTCCGAGCTGGTCACGGCACGAGCATAGTGTCCCCGGTATGCCCCGCGTCAACGATGTCCGGTCGATGTGTTCTGCCCCCAAACAACGGTGCCCAGATTCAGCCTGTCCCCTACTATTGCGACATGAGGGGTAGTGCGACAAGAGCGGTAGTGAGCAAAGGACGGTCCTGCCCGATGAACGGCTCTGAGGTTCCGATTCCATGAATGCCTCCGATTCCATGAATGACTCCGAGGCCGGCCGACTCCTGGCCGAACGCCATAAGGCTCTGGCTCCTAGAGGTGGCGCTCGGGTAGCAGCCGACCGCAGTCGGTCGCTTCTCAATTTCTCTGAAGTTGCCTATGACGACGATTGGTCGTTGCGCTCGGCTCTTTGTCGACTTGCCCAACCCGAGCCGGTTAGGGTCGGGCGTGTTTTGGAGTCCACTCGTCGGCTCGAAGTTGTGCTGCATCATGCCCAGCGGGCCCTTGAGCGCCACGGTGCTTATTGCTTGCGGCCGGCTTCAAGGTTGGCTGGTGCCGTCATCGATCCCCCGCCAGAGGCGTCGGGTCACTATCCAGGCGTTCGAACCGCCGACCTGGCCCGGATGGTCGAATCCGGCTTCGCCGCCGACAGTCTTGTCTCGAGCTATGCAGCGGTCGAGGGCATCGAGCCCTTGGGTGAAGAGGAGCGGGTGGCCATACCCCTCCTGGGGGTGGCCGTGCGCTTCGAAGACCTGGCTGCAACGCTGACTGCATGGGCTGCTCAGGGGTCGACCAACCGGCCGGTCGAGGCGTTCGACCAGGCATGTGACGAAATCGAGTCCCGTCTGGACGCGCTGGGCGTTCCCCGTGAGACTGGCGGCCCGCCCCGCCGTGGCCGGTCAAGGAGATCGTCGTGACCGGCCATTCTCGCCCCCATTCACACCAGCACGATCATGGATTGCCGCCCGACAATCACGTTCACACCGAATACTCCTACGACGCCGTTGGTAGTGGGTCGATGATCAGAACCTGCGAGCGGGCTGTCGAGCTGGGCCTGCCGTCGATCGCCTTCACTGAGCATCTGGACATGACGCCGTGGTACATACCTGAGGCGGCCAAGGTCGAGATGCCTGACGACATGGCGGCTCATGTAGGTCACGACTCCTGTCTGCACGCACCCGAGATCGACTTCGACGGCTACTTCGACAGCATCGAGCAATGCCGCAGCCGCTTCGGCGGTGATCTGCGAATCCTGACCGGAATGGAGATCGGCGAACCCCACTGGTTCCCGGACAAAGTGGCAGAACTACTAAACAGTGGGCGTTTCGAACGAGTGCTCGGTTCGCTGCACTCGATGACCATCGACGGCCAACCCCGCCTCATCGACGAGTGGTTCCGTACCGAGGGCATCCACAGTGACGGTGAAGGCGACGAGGCCGGGCACCGAGAGGCCGTGGCCGTGCGGGACTACCTAGCGGAGCCATCAAATTGATCGAGTCCGATGGCGACTTCCAGGTCTTCGCTCATATCGACTACCTGACACGTCAAATTAGTGCCGCCGATCGCAAGCACGACCCGACAGAGTTCGAAGAAGAATACCGGGAGACGCTCCGGGCGCTGGCCCAATCCGAACGGGTCCTTGAGATCAACACTCGCATCCCACTCGACGCCATCATCGTCCAGTGGTGGCACGAGGTCGGGGGCCAGGCGGTGTCATTCGGGTCCGATGCCCACACCCCGGGTGCCGTCGGCCACGGCTTTGTCGACGCATCGGCGATGGCCGAATCCATAGGCTTCAAGCGACAAGCCGACCCCTATGACTTCTGGCGTAGCCGATCCCGCCAGGGTGGGCCACGCTACCAGACGAGGTGAACGGATCAGCAGGTCTTGCCCTTTCCATCGATGGCGTCCTTGGCACTGATGGTGTCGTGGTGAATTATAATCCGGTCGATCTGGTGACCGTGGGAGCGGCCGGCGATCTGGAGTGTGTAGGTGCCGGAATTGTTGAACAAGATGGCGACCTTGGATTTCTGGTGACTGACATCGGCGGTGCCGGCGTACTTGAACTCGCCTGTACTGCGGCCGAAGACCTTGATGAATCCGCCGTACCTCCCGCCGTCGACGGGTCCGAAGCGGTCGGCGTCGGGGAAGTTCAGCCAACTGTCATTGGCCTTGTCACCCGCGACATTGTCGGGTTGACGCATAGCCCAGGTAAATCGGTATTCGCCCGGCTTGCCGATTTTGATTGACGTCGACATGGCATCGGCAGGCTTGCTGTTGTTCCGCTCGCGTGACAGACCCTCCCAGGTGATGTATCGGCCCCCACTGGCTCGCCCGTCGTTGGCGATCCGCCAGGCTCCGTTGATGGGAAGCGATTCGGCTTCCAAGATGACAACGTCACACAGACCCGAAGGGGGTGTTGTCGGTCGTGTCGTCGGCTTTGTCGTGGTGGTTGTCGTCGGCCTGGTCGTGGTAGTTGTCGTGGTGTCGGTGGTAGTTGTGGTGTTCTTCGTCGTGGTCGACGTTTCAGGTGATGTCGTTGATGATGTGGGCGAACTCGTCGTCGAAGAGGTCGACGGTGATGTGGTCGACGGTGATGTGGTCGAAGTCAGCGTGGTCGAGGTCAGGGCGGTCTCCTCGGAGCCAGCTGCCGCGTCGTCGGAGAGCGCGATGACCAGCGGATCGACTCGGATTTGACCGTCGTTGGCCGGAGAGGCGAACGTGCCTGCTGCCCTCGTCACTGGAGTCGAGGTGGTGGTCGACGTCGTCAAGGTGGCGAGAGAGCTGTGTTGTGCGTCCGTGGCTACTTGGCTCGATGCGTTCCCGGTGAGAACCCACCACGCTCCGACCACCAGAAGGCTAATCGCTGGCAGTAGCGCCACCAACGTCTGATTCTGTCGTCTTGTCATCTGCCGTCGCTCTCCACTGGACGCCCCTCGCCGGAACGCACCGCCAGCGAAGGGTCTCAATGAAAGGTCTATTTCCGGCAAGGCCTCGGATGAGTCATGGCCACTCGAAGTCTTTGCGATCTAGTTAAACAATCTTGTCTATGTTCAAAGGTGGAACGGCTCGTTGGGTGCTCAGCCCAGCCTGTCGTGCAGGGAACCACCTGAAACCAACGGTCACTGCTCGACGCCGAATGGGTTAGCGGGCCGTGTAGCCGGCGTCCACGTGTACGATCTCGCCGGTCATATAGCTGGCGTCGTCGGAAGCCAAGAACACCACGACCTTGGCAATCTCGGTTGGATCCGCCAGTCTCTTCATCGGGATGGTGGCGTCGGCGAGTTCCTGCAAGTCGGCAGGGGTAGGCGCGTGTTGTCGTTGCGAAGACAACATCGGTGTGTTGACTTCACCGGGTGCAACGGCGTTGACCCGAATGCCTTGTTCGACATGATCGAGCGCCAGTGCTCTGGTCAGTTGGTGGACCGCTCCTTTGGAGACGCAATATGCGGTTGATCCCGCCGAGCCGACACCACCCCAAATCGATCCGAAGTTGACGATGGCGCCGCTGCCGGCTGCTGTCATGTGTCGAAGCGCTGCCCGACACAGGTAGAACATGCCGTCGATGTTGACCCCCATTACTCGACGCCAATCGTCGTCATTGGTGCCAAGGGAGTCGGCTCGGTGAATGGTTCCCGCCGCGTTGACCAGTACGTCGATCGAGTCGTGTTGCTCGACGACGGCGTCTGCCGCTTGAGTACAGAAAGCCGAATCGCTGATGTCGCCGCTCAGTACTGTCGGACGAATGCCGATGGACGCACATTCGTCGGCCACCCTGTTTGCCCCATCGGTATTGACATCGACAATAACAACGGTGGCACCTCGGGCGGTGAACTCACGGGCGGTGGCGGCGCCCATGCCAGAGGCTCCACCGGTGATAACCACGGAGCGGTCGGTGAACTGGGTTCCAGTGTCAGGCATCAGTCGTTCCAATCGACTCGGTCAAACTGACTGCCACCATAGGTTTGCTCGGTGGGTTGAAGTTCGATGCGGTTGATATTCACGTGGCGGGGAACATCGACGGCGTACATGATGGCATCGGCCACCTCGTCGGCGGTGACCTCGTCAACTCCGGAGTCTTTGAACTTCGAGCGTCTGTCTGGGTCGGTCACCGCCACGTCGTAGAACTCGGTTGACACCCGACCGGGGTTGATCTCGGTGACTCGCACACCGGTTCCCGTCAACTCCAACCTCAGGTTCAGCGACAGCAGGTGGACGGCGCCTTTCGACGTGCCGTACGACGCGGCAGGCAACGGGTAGAGCCCGGCCATGGAACCAATGTTCACGATGTGACCCTGGTTGCGTTCGATCATGGCAGGCAGGACGGCCCTGGCGGCCACCATTGCTGACGTCACGTTGGTATCGATAGTGGTGACCAGATCCTCGATGGAGGATTCGGCCAATCGAGCGTCCATTCGGGCCAGCCCGGCATTGTTGACCAACACGTCCACCGGTCCGATCGATTCGGCCAACGTAAGTAGGGCATCGTGGTCTCGCACATCGAGGGCGTGGGGGATGCACCCGGTGGCCGAGGCCAGGGAGTCGAGTCGGTCGACACGTCGGGCCAAGGCGTGCACGGTGTAGCCGTCGGCTCGCAAGCGAACGGCGGTTGCCGCCCCGATACCGCTGGAAGCTCCGGTTACGAGAGCGATCCGACTACGGGTCTTTCCAGTCGTGTTGGCGGCGCTCATCAAACTCCCTTGGTGGCCAGGTCAAGCACTGCTTGTTCCAGACGATCAATGTCGGAGGCGTCGTTGTAGATCTGGATTGACAGCCGTAGGGCCAGCCCGTCAGGTGATGCCGACGCTCCGCTTTCGGTCTCGGATGAAAATACCGGCGCTTCGGTCAGGGCAACGTCGTACAAGTGTCGACGGACCCGCTCGGCATCGTCGGTACTTGTTCCAAGCGTCTGCGGTAGGCGAACAATCACCATCGAACCCACCATCTCCTGCGGTGTTGAGAACTCGGTACCCCAGGCAGCGCTCAACCGTTGGGCCGATGCCCAGGCCAGGTCATGGTTGTAGTCACGAATGGCGTCCTCCCCAAGTTCGGTTCGGAACGTCAATGCCTCGTTGACGGCTAAGAAGCCCGAGGGGTCACGAGTGCCGGGAAGGTCGAACTCAGCGGCCAGGCCGTTGCCTACACCCCACGAGACAATGGGGGCGTGGATGGCTTTGCGGTGGTGCGGGGCTACCCATAAGAAACCGGAGCTTCGAGGCGTCCACGCCCATTTGTGGAGGTTGGCTGAGTACCAGTCAGCCCCTATTGCGCTCACGTCGAGCGGCAGCTGGGCGGGAACGTGGGCTCCGTCGACCAGAATCGGCACGTCCTTGGCTCGGCAATGATTGACCATTTCGACGATCGGCATGATGAGGGCGGAGAACGACGTGATGTGATCCATCACCATCAGCCGCAGTCCCGGCTGCACTTGGGCGACAAAGGCGTCAACGAAGTCGGCCATCGGAGCGCCGGCAGAAGGAAGCGTGATGGTCTGCACCGACGCGCCGGCCAGTTCGGCGACGCGGCGCACTGCGTTGGTGACTCCGCCGTACCCGTGGTTGGTTACCGCCAAGGTGTCGCCGGGCTCAATGTGAAGTGAACCCAGCACAGCGTTGGCTCCGGTGGTGATGTTGTCGACCAGAGCCAGGCCGTCGGCGTTTCCGTCTGCGTCGCCTGCTCCTACGTACTCGGCGACCTGAGTGGCCACCTGACGTAGTAACGGCGGCTCACCATCCCAATCGGCAGCCATCGGATTGGCCATACGGCGGAGCATGAACTCGGCGGGGTGCCGTTCGATCTCATCGATGATGGCCCGCTGTCGGGCCAGCACCCGCTTTGGTGTTGCCCCCACCGTGCCGTGGTTCAAGTATGCGTAGCCGGGGTCGAGGTACCACTCCGACAACATCGTGCGACCGAATGACGTCATGGGCGAATAGTACTGCCGTAGCAACCGTCGTGAATCACCGTTTCGGTGCGCTCCGCACCGTGACCCTCAAGACCGGCACAGGTGAGCCGGGGGTACATGGAGCAAGGCAACTAGGTGTGTAGAGAGATTATGTGAAACAATCGTCTACAAGCGGGTGGGCAGATCCGGATCGACAGAACGGTTCCCAGCGGACCAAGTGTCGACCAGTCATGGAGCGGAGTCATGGCAATCATCCCGATGGCGGGAGTCGCTCTCGCCATATCCCTGACCCCCACGGTCCTCGCACCGGTGACCGAGGCGGCTTCGGCTGCGCCGTCGACGGCCACCATTGCCAGCGTCGTAGCCGCGCCTGCTCAAACCGGCGACGTGGTGGCGCAACGAGGTGATGAAGGCTCAACGGTTCGCGACCTGCAAACGAAACTGGCGGGCGCCAAGTTCCCACCCGGCCCGATTGACGGCGACTACGGCCGTCGGACTGCCGCAGCGGTCTCGGCCTTCCAAAACGCGGTCGGGCTGCCGGTCACCGGGATCTACGACCAGGCCACAGCCGACACGTTGGCCAGCTACAGTCCACCGGCTGATAGCTCTACCGAGGAACCCGAGCCCGTCCCGACTATGTCGGTTCGCCAGGCCCAGCAACGACTGGTTGACATCGGCTTCAACCCCGGTCCGGTCGACGGCAAGTACGGACGCAAGACGCGCTCTGGCCTCGAAGCCTTCCAACGTCACGTCGGCATTCCGGTAACCGGGGATATCGACGCCGCCACGGCCAGAGCGCTCAACGACTTCACCGGCACCGCCGAAACACAGCCAGATGCGCCAGCGGATACCCAGTCAGATACACCAGCAGATTCCCGGGCAACCGGGCTGGCGGGAGTTCAACGTCAGTTGGCCGCCGGACCCTTCGACCCGGGAGCTGCCGACGGCAACTACGGAACCAAAACCAAGAACGCCATCTGGGCACTGGAGAAGCTGGCCGGACTCCCGATGAATGGCACGTGGAGCGATGCCGACCAATCCGCTCTCGATCAAGTGATGAACGGCACCATCGGAGGACCGAAGCAGAGCTACGGTCGACGTTGGGTGGAGGTGGACCTCTCCCAACAGTTGTTGATGGTCTACGACCCTGGTCGCACCGAACCGGTGCTGGTCAGCCACGTGTCCAGCGGAAACGGTATTCCCTGGAGGCAGGGACGATACAGCGGCCGTTCCATTACCCCCGTCGGCGAATTCACCATCTTCCGTCGAATTAGTGGCTGGCGACAATCAAGCCTTGGTATCGGCAGTCTGTACAACCCGTTGTACTTCACCAACAGCGGCATCGCTTTTCACGGCAGCCGATCGGTGCCCTCCTACCCAGCCAGTCACGGCTGTGTGCGAGTGCCAATGCACATTGCCGAGTACTTGCCCCAGCTGCTGCCCAACGGAACGCCGGTGAGCGTTCGGCAGTAGTCATTCTTATCGCTCAGCAAGGGCCTGCTTCACGTAGGCCCGTTCGGCGTTGGCCGATCTATAGCCTGAAACGGTGTCACAGTTTGTCGCCCGGGTCCTAGTGTTCGTTTCATCGGCGGCCGTACTTGTTCTGGAGATCCTGGCCGGGAGGTTGATGGCCCCCTACGTGGGTATCAGCCTGGAGACCTTCACCGGGATCATCGGAACCGTTTTGGCCGCCATCGCCATAGGGTCGTGGGCCGGAGGTCGCCTCGCTGATCGTCAGAATCCGGCTCCCCTGATCGGGCGAGCCTTCGTGCTCGGCGGCTTCTTGGCTCTATTGGCCCCGACGCTGATCGCCTTCCTTGGTGCTGGTCTGCGAGGCGGTGGGGCACCGGCGGTGATCATCTTGACCGCCGCAGCGTTCTTCGCTCCCAGTGCTGTCCTCTCGGCGGTAACACCGCTGGTGGTCAAGCTCCGTCTGGCATCTCTGGACCAGACCGGTGAAGTGGTCGGATCGTTGTCGGCCGTTGGCACCGCCGGTGCGCTGGTGGGCACCTTTGTCACCGGGTTTGTTCTGCTGGCCACCCTGCCCACCCGACCGGTGGTATTGGCAGTGGGTGTTGTGTTGGTGGCCATCGGGATATGGCTGACCATGCGGCTTCGAGCTGAGGACGCTGGTAGCCCTGAGGACGGTGATGATACGGACGACTCGGGTCCCGATCTCGGCCGCACGGTGGGAGGGGCGGGCCTCGCTGCGCTCGCGCTCATAATCGTTCCCGGTCCTTGTGAATGGGAAACGACCTACTCGTGTGCCAACGTCGAGGTCGATCCTGAGAATCCGTCCGGTCGTACGTTGCAGCTTGACGTGCTCTCACATAGCTACATCGATCTTGACGATCCCACCAACCTTGAGTTCCGCTACATCCGCGAATTCGCCGCTGTGGTCGACGCCACTATGCCCGAAGGTCCACTAGTGACGCTTGGGATAGGTGGAGGGGGCTTCACCATGCCCCGGCACTTCGCCGCCACGCGCCCGGGCTCGACCAACACTGTTTTCGAAATCGACGACGCTTTAGTTGACATCGGAGTGCAAGAACTGGGACTCGACTTGGTTGAGGCCAACCTGACAGTTGAGGCCACTGACGCCAGGCTGGCCCTCGCCAGGCTAGATGGTGGCGACCCAGAGCTGGAGCAAGTGGTTGGTGGCAAGTTCGATGTTGTCATCGGGGATGCGTTTGCCGGGGTGTCGGTTCCCTGGCATCTGACCACTCTCGAGTTTCTCGAAATGATGAAGCGGTCGATGTCGGCTGACGGCGTCTATGTGATGAACATCATTGACTACCCGGAGTTTGAGTTTCTCCGGGCTGAGTTGACGACGCTGCAGCAGGTGTTCGACAACGTGGCCATCATGGCGCCTGTGCTACCCGGCGACAGTGCTAACCGTGACAGCGCTAACAGTGACAGTGTTGACAGTGACAGTGTTGACAGTGACAGTGTTGACAGTGACAGTGTTGACAGTGACAGTGTTGACAGTGACAGTGTTGACAGTGACAGTGACAGTGACAGTGTTGATACAGCCAGTGTTGACACGGTCAGGCTGGATGGAGGGAATGTGGTCGTGTTGGCCACCGATACCGCATTCGACTCGGCCGCTATTGAATCGGCTCTCCGAGATCGTGACTCCGAATCAGAGGTTTGGACTGGCGCTCAACTGGATCGCTTCATCGGTGACACGTTGACACTGACCGACGACTTTGCCCCGGTCGACCAGATGATCGACCCAAACTTCGGATAACAGCGGGCGGTTGAGCTAGCCCAGGTGACGGTCCCGGCGGTGTTCACGCCGCTCTAGACGGCGGGTGGCGCGTTCGGCTCGACGGGCTAATCGCAGATCCCGTTTGGTGTCCAGCAACAGCAGTCGAGCTTCGGCCACGTCGACCTCAAGCTGATTGACGTTAAGCCCGTCACTGGGTTGGGGATAAGAATCGGACTCGGCGACTTCAACCTCTTTGACAACGTTGGGCCTCTTCAGGTTGTCGGGTTCGTTGATGGCATCGGGCGACGGCTTCCGAGGCTTGGGGCGCGGAACTCTCTTGGCTTTGGCCGGTGGTTTCTTCGTGCTGGTCGTTGGTTGCAGCTCAGGTTTGTCGTCGGCCTCAACGCCGACGTTGTCCTCGGCCATGGGAGGGGACTCGGCTTGTACCACCATGGCTACCGGTTTCTGCAGCGGGGCCGGATGTTGAACTTGCTGAGGTGGGCGGGGCGGAGCAGGGCTGGTCGAAGAAGCCGGTTGTGTCGGTGGCGGAGGCATGGGAGGCGGTGCCACCGTCCTCTTGGGTTCCATTTCCGCCAAGCTGCTCGATACCTCGTCGGCGACGGTTTCGATTGCCTCTCGAATCATGCGTCCAACCATGATCCAATTCTAGGGCAACGGTGCTCACCATTGGATTCAGGTCAGGTCGTTACGCCCATGCCGGCAAAGAGAAAGGCGAAGCTGACCGGTTCTGGGTGGACCAGGTAACGGTCCAAAGTCATTGGACCGCAGCTGCCGCCACCCAAACCGGAATGACGATGATCGAGATACAGCGTCACGTGGTCGTCGGCGGTCAGCTGCCAGGTGGCGGTGGCCGTCGTCAGCTGATGGGCGTCGAAGCGGGACAGGCTGGCCTCGAATGGTTGATCGCCGGTGATGTGGAGACCGGTTCTGTTGTCACCGGTCAGCCGGAGCCACCGCAGATCCGTGCGGTTCCCGTTCTCCTGGGGGTAGATGTAGGGCACATGAAAGTCGTCGACTGCGGCTTCGTAGATTCCTACGGCCGCCCCGGTGTTGCGGTCAACGTAGTTCTCGTGCGGTCCGCGACCGAAATAGCGGACCTGCGGATGGGCGGAAGTCAAACGGGTGCTGACTCCAAGGCGGGGGAGCGGCGGCAGGTCGCCGATCGGCTCAATAGTGTTTTCAACTCTCAGAGTGTCAGCGGTCAGCGAGTAACGATGCCGGTGTACAAACCGCAGGTCACCGTCGGCACGAGCTTCGGTGGTGACCGACACCGATTTGTCGTCGGCGGAGAACCCGGTGACGAGTAGCGAGAGGTCATCCAGCCCCGCATCTTTCCACCGCTGGGCCAACTGCAGGTCACCGGTGTAGATGAGCGCTTCATCATTGTCGGTCGGGGCCCGCCAGATGTTCAGCGTCAACGGACCTGCTAGCTGTTGACGGCCGTTGAGCGATAGGCCGACCAAACCCCCGGCTGAGGCATCGAAGTCGGCTCGAAACGGGCCGCTCTCCAAGACGGCGACACCTTCATTGTTTGGGCCGCCTGACCCGTTCGTTTCGTCAGCGAGATTGAACTGAGCTGATTGCACCGGTCGTTCCTTCTGCCACAGTTGAACCCAGCCCACTTCGTGTCCGACGTCGACCAGTGTGTCGTTGCGGTTCAGGGTGAAGCGGAAGGTGAGGTACTGCTCGGCGATGTCATCGTTTGGTTCGGGCAGTTCAAGCGTCACCGATTGCGATGACTGGGGAGCGGTGGCCAACGGTTCGAGCGTTCCCGATTCCAGCGGTTCACCGTCGCCGTAGACCGTCCAGTTGATGTCGAGATCGGACAGGTCTCGGAAGTATCTCTTGTTAGTAATGGTGAAGCTGGCGCCTAGCTGATTGACGCCGTCTCGAACGACATCATCTCGAACGACATCGACTGGTTGGAAGAGGCGGCGGCATTCCTCCAAGGCCGGGTGGGGGGTGCGGTCCGGCCATAGGAGTCCGTTGATGCAGAACTGGGCATCGTTGATCTTGTCGCCGAAGTCGCCTCCGTAGCCCCAGTATTCGATTTTGTTGTTGGCGCTATCGACTGCCGTCGTGCGGAGTCCCTGGTCGACCCAGTCCCAAATGAATCCGCCCTGGAGTCCGTGATGGGATTCGATGGCCTGCCAGTAGTCAGCCAGGTTGCCGGTGCTGTTGCCCATGGAGTGGGCATATTCGCACATGATCAACGGTCGGCTGGCGGCCGGGTCGTTGGCGTAGTCGACGATCTCCTCGACGCTGGGATACATGGGGCAGGTCACGTCTGTGGATGCTTTGCCTGCTTCCCAGTCGCCGTCGCCTTCGGAGCGACTCACACAGCCCTCGTAGTGGAGGGGTCGGGTGGGGTCTGAGGCCCGGATCCATCCGGCCAGTGTGTCGTGGTTGCTGCCGTAGCCGCTCTCGTTGCCGAGGGACCACATGATGATCGAGACGTGGTTGCGGGTTCGTTGCACCATGCGCTTGCCTCGCTCCACCCAGTTGTTGGTCCAGCGAGGGTCGCTGCACAGCCGGTAGTAGACGCCGTGGCATTCGATGTTGGCTTCGTCGATCACGTAGAGGCCGTGCTCGTCACACAGTTCATACCAGCGGTCGGTACAGGGGTAGTGGCTGTTGCGTACCGCGTTGATGTTCGACTGTTTCATCAGCGCGATGTCGGCCAGCATCGAGGCTTCCGATACCACCTTGCCGTGCACGTCGTCGTGCTCGTGACGATTGACTCCCCGCATCAACACCGGTTGCCCGTTGATTAGGACTTCGCGTCCTTGGATATCCACTTGGCGAAACCCGATTCGGTGGCGGGCCACTTGTGTCACCCCATCGGTTATCTCGCCGGCTTGGTCGCGGTGACCGAGCGCCAGAATGATGGTGTACAGGTCCGGGGTTTCAGCTGTCCATTTGGCCGGGGCGGCCACAGCGCTGTCAATGTCAACGATCACCTGTGAGCGCAAGTCGACCTCGACATCGGCTGAGGTCCGGAGCACCTCGTCGCCGTTTGGGTCGAGGAGGCGAAGTTCGAGCGAAGCGTCACCTGACGCATCGGGCCGCTCACCCCCGATGATGGCCTGAACCCGAAGCCTGGCATCGGTGTAGTCGTCATCATCGAAGACCGTTTGCACCGTGAAATCTTCGATGAAGGTCTTTGGTCTGGCGTAGAGGGAAACGTCACGGTGTATGCCGGCCATCCACCAGTGGTCCTGATCCTCGACATAGCTGTGGGCCGACCAGCGGATGACTCGCAGCACTACGTCGTTGTCGCCCTGACGGACCCGGTCGGTGATGTCGAACTCGGCCGGTAGACGGGAGTCGGTGCTGTAGCCCACATGATGGCCGTTGATCCAAACGTCGAACACGGTTTCGACTCCGTCGAAGCGCAGCACGATTCGCTTTTCGGCAGCTACCCAGGTGTGAGGAACGTCGAAGCTTCGATGGTAGAAGCCGGTGGGGTTGTCGTCGACCGGAACGAAGGGAGGATCGGTGGGGATCGGCATCTTGACGTTGGTGTAGATCGGCTTGTCGTACCCCTGCACCGTCCAGTTGCCCGGCACGGCGAGCGGTGTGTTGTCGTAGACCAGCTGAGCGATGTCAACGTGCTGTCCGCCCGGAGCGTGACCAGGGCTCTCGAAGTAGGCGAAGTCCCAATCACCGTTGAGCGATCGCCAGTTTGGGCAAGCCTGACGGTCGGCAACCGAGCCGCTGTTCAACGGCCGGGCCAGCGCCTCATCCACACTGTCAAACGGCACGTGATTGACGTGCATAGGTAGCCGGTTCACGGCCACGAGTTCCGGGTCCTCCCAGATGTTGGGAGTGGGCGGAATGCCGCTGGCGGTCAAACTCATGTTGGCTCTCCTTGGCGAGCGGGCGATGACGGGGTTACCGGCCCGATGTGAACGTATCCGTGGTATCCGTCGGGTCCGACCCGGTCGGTCCATTGGGCCCCTGGTGCCAGCTCGGCGTCGTCGGGAACGGGATACGATCCGGCGGACAGGTCGCCATCGACCCGAAGTCCCCACGCCTCCCCACCGCAGGACCGGCCGAGAAGACTGACAGCGTTGGGATGCCATTGGGTTACGTATCGACCCAATGTCGGTCGGCCGTCGCCGTCCGATCCGACGGCGACATGTTCTGACCCTGCGAGTACAAAGGTGACAGCCTTGGGGTTTCGGTCCATGACATCGAGCAGGTGGCGGGCCATGGTCTCGTCTCTCGGTGCTTCCAGCAGATGGAGGTAGTCCATAGGGATAGGCGAACCTGGCGCCACCCATGGACCGTCCATGGCTACGATTGTCGCTGACTTCCGCACGGCCAGATTCTCTACCAGCCGGGCCATTGCCTGACTGGACCGGCCGTCTTGAAACCGTTCGTCTCGTCGCCACCATGGGCCGTCGATTTGCTCAGAGTCAGAGTCAGAGCCGGAGTCAGAGTCAGAGCCGGAGTTGGATTGCGATTGGGATTTCGTCAGGTTGTCGATCGCCGGTTGTTCCGAGCACGGAACCTCTAGGCCGACGATTGCCGGGTGGCCGAGCTCGGCCGCTTGGTCAACCAGGGTGTCGATAAGGAGTGGGAACTCGTTGGTGCCGTGCCACTCGCCGATCAGCATCGTGCGGCCAGGTCGGATCAGTGTTGCTAGGGAAGCTACGACCTCATGCACAGATCGAGAGTAACCCAGTGGTTCACTCGAGCGCTGCTCGAAGGATGGCGTCCGACGCGGCGGCGATGATCGGGCCGGTCAGATCCTCTCGCCCAACCGCTTGCCAGCCGACGCCCTCCAGTACTCCGTCACTGCTCCCGACGTCCAACACGGCCACCACGTCCCACAGTGAGTCGTAGGTTTGGGAGTCGTAGGTTTGGGAGTCGTAGGTCGGGGTGGGAGGAGCGCTGGCCAACTGGAGATAGTGCTGCAAGAAACGGTCGGCCGACTCGATCCCGGCCAGCACCGTGAGATTCCACCGGCAGTGGCCCAGTTCGGCGTGCGGGTGGCCAACGCAGGCGTTGAGCCAATCCACGACGGCGGGCATAGATGTGTGGGAGCCGGACCACAGCATGTTGAGAGGGTGCAGGTCGCGGTGCAACAACACCGGTTGAGCGCAGTCGAGGATCCACCCGAGACGGTTGATCTCCAGCTCGGCGACCCGGGCGTGATAGAAGTCGATGGCTGCTGACCACAAGCCGTGGTCGCCCCACGATGGTGGCTGGGGGTCATCGGGGATCCACGGTCGAAAGGCCGGTAGCGGGTGGTTCTCGGGCAACGGGGTGGCGGCGATGGCGGCCGCTGTGGCTGCCATTGACTCGGCCTGTCCGGGGGCCGAGAGCTGGGCGACGGTCGTGTACATAGCACCGGGCAGGAAAGACATGATGAGGCGTCCGGCGTCGATGTCGCTGGCAATCAGGCGGGGTGCTCTCAGAGGGCCTTGCTCTAGTAGGCGAAGCGCTGTTGCCTCCTGGGCGATGAGTGTCGGCTCTCGCTTGAGCCACTCTTCGTCCTCTATCTGGCGAACGACAACCGATCGGTCGTCGGCCAGGTCACAACGCAAAATAAGCGACGACATGCCGCCCACCAGTCGTTGACTGCTGACCACATCCACTCCAACTCGATCGGCCACCCAGTCGAGCAACAGCTTATTCGTTCTTTGGCGTCGTTGACTGCTAGGCGAGGACGAGGGGCTCACCCCTTCAGTAAAGCCGAATGAGTACCGTCAAGCGCCACTTGTCATACAGCCTGGAAGCACCTTGAAGTCGAAACGGTCGTGGTTTGATTCCATCCACTCGTCGAAGATGTCGGCCGAGAAGCTGCTGAGACTGTGCATCAAAACCACATCGCCTTCGCTCACAGTATTCAAGGCGTCGAGGGTCCGTTCGTGGCCGCCGCGCCAATCCCACGAGTCGACGTCCCACAGGCCCCATTGCCCGCCCCACGTGGCGTGCCACGTTTCGTTTCCGATTCCCAGTTCGACGGCGATGGCGTGAATGTCGTCGTTCACCTTCGCTTCGGGCGGCCGATAGCAAGAGATTTCATGACCACTCAGCTCCTCCAAGACCTCGTTGGCCCGGGTCAGTTCTCTTCTGACCTCGGCGTGCGACAGCGAGGTCAGACGTGGGTGACTGTAGGTGTGATTACCGAGGGCGTGGCCTTCGTCGACAATTCGGTCGATCTGGTCAGGGAACGCTTCGGCCGCTCGACCAACAACAAAGAACGTGGCCGCAGCGTCGTAGTGGTCTAGTAGGTCAAGAATTTTGTCGGTTACGCCCAGGTGATCGGGCCCATCGTCGAAGGTAAAGAACACGTCAGGCCTGTCCGGCCCGGCATCCACGGTGTAGGTAACGCCTCGACGAATTCGTTGGAGCTCGGGTTGGGCTGCTCGGGCCGCTGCCTTTGACATCGAGGCCTCAAGATGCGCTAGTTGCCCGACTGTGTCGACGAATGGTGCGGGCTCCGATCGCTGGGTCGAGTCGGCGGCAGCCGGTGACTGCGTTTGTGTCAACGCTGTCACCGAGGCCAGAACAGCCAACACCAGAAACCATCGAACAATCGCCCCCGAAGTTTCATCTGGTGTTGGTTGATCTGCCTGGTCCGAATTCGCCACGCGGTGCCTTTCGGTGACCGCTTGATCGCTCGTTAGCGTCGGCGTCAGGTAGCGCCAAAAGCCCTACACGATTGACGTTCTCGGACTACGGCACGGCTTGTCGAGAAGTGCGGGAGCGAACCGGGGACCGTGAGGCGCCGCCTCTACACCGCTGTGATCTCCACCTGGACCTCGGTTACGTAGCTTTCGTTGTCTTGGGTTACCGGCGGCGTGCAGACCAGGTTCCATTCGTACGAGGGCCCTGCGACCCGGTAGCCGTTGGCGGCCACCCATTCGAGTAGGGCGGTGTGTGCCTCATGAAGCCGGTTGAAGGCGCCGTGATGGGTCAGAGTGGCGACCTGTTTCGCAGGCAATGTGCGAACCTCTGCACCCGATGCCGGGGTGTAGTCAGCGGCAATGGGAACGGCGGCTTCGGCGTCGATGTCGCTGCCGTCCTCGGCGAAGTAGTGGCAGATGTTGCCTGCCGCGCCGACGCCCGCTTTAGGGTCAACGGCGCTGAACAGACGGCCGAACAATGGCGGTAGTTCCTCGATGCCGCCGATCCGGTCTCGGACGTAGGCGATGGTGATTGGTTCGGTGGTCTTGACGGATACGTCAGGCATAGTGTGCTCCAGTCTCCGGTTGAGATTGTTGAGGTGGGCCGTAGCCCGATCCAGCTGCCGGCGTAGGGCGTTCGATCGCTCGTTCAACTCGGTGATTCGAACCGATAGCAAGTTACGGAACTGTTCGTCCGACAAGCCGTCGTTGAGAATCACGCTGATCTCGTCTAGCGACAGGCCGAGCTCCTTGAGGGTCTTGATCCGATGGACCTGCTCGACCTGGTTGAGTTTGTACCGGCGATAGCCGGTGCGTAGGTCAACCTCAGCCGGTGGAATCAGACCGATGTCGCCGTAGAACCGGATTGTCTTCACCGGCAATCCGACTAGGCGGGCAAACTCCCCTATGCGAAACAGCATGGTGGTCATCGTGCAACCTCCCGTAGCGGGAGAGTCAAGCGTGATATCAGAACTTTTGAAACTGCGAAGCCGAATGGTGCAGCCCGATTGTTGCGGTGATGCGAGGCTCGTGCAACAGTGAGCTGCCATGGACGCCAGAACTGACCAACGAACGGGCCGCACGGTCGAACTGCTACAAACTCTCATCCAGAACGCCTGTGTCAACCACGGGACCGAGGAGTCGGGCGAAGAGGTGCGCAATGTCGAAACCTTGAAGTCGGTCCTCGACGCCGTTTCCGCTCCCTACGAGACCTACGAAGCAGCGCCGGGTCGCGTGTCGCTGGTGTCTCGTATTGAAGGCTCTGATCCCGACGCTCCATCGCTTTGTTTGATGGGTCACACTGACGTCGTACCGGTAGAAGAGTCGGGTTGGGAGCGCGACCCGTTCGGCGGCGAACTGGTGGACGGCGAAGTGTGGGGCCGTGGTGCGGTTGACATGTTGAACATCACGTCTTCGATGGCGGTGGCCTACGCCGAGATCGTGGCTTCCGGTAGGAAGCCGAAAGGCGATCTGATCTTCTTCGCCGTAGCCGACGAGGAAGCAGGCTCGGTCTACGGCGCCCAGTGGATGGCTGACAACCACCGCGACGCCATGTACGCAGACTACGTCCTCACCGAAAATGGTGGTCTGCACGGCGCCGGGTCCGAGCCGAGCATCCGGATGAATATCGGCGAGAAAGGGGTGGCCTGGCGTCGGATTAAGGTGCACGGCCAGCCGGGCCACGGCTCCATGCCGTTTCGTGCCGACAACGCGCTGATCAAAGCGGCCGGCGTGGTCGATCGGTTGGCCCAATACAGCCCCCCGGCCCGGCTGACCGAGTTGTGGCCGTCGGTGGTGGAGTCACTCGACGTAGACGATGCCACCAAAGATCTGATGCGCGACCCTGCCGCCGTCGACGAAATCCTCGCTGCCATTCCCAACGCCGGCTCGGCGTCGTTCCTGCATGCCTGTTCCCACACGACGCTGTCACCAAACCTGGTCGACGGCGGGCAAATGAAGACCAACGTGATTCCCGGAGCTGTTGAGCTGCACGTCGACATGCGCACCTTGCCTGGCGAGACCTCCGACGACGTCGACGCCCACCTTCGGGAGGCGCTGGGGGAGGAGCTGTACCAGTCGGTTGAGATCGAACCGATCATCACCAACGAGTCGTCGATGTCGCGCATAGACACTCCGTTGTGGGATTCTTTGGCCCGCTCGGTGTCGAAGCACTTTCCCGGCTCCACCATGGCACCGGCAATGACCGTGGGCTTCACCGATGCTCGGGTGTACCGGGACCTTGGGGCAGTGGCCTACGGCGCCGGGTTGTTCAGCCCTGAAATCGACCCGGGAGATTTCGCTCGCCGATTCCATGGACACAACGAACGAATTGACGTGGAGTCGTTGCGGCTCACCACAGAGCTGTGGCTCGACGTGGTAGCCGACATGCTGGGCGGCTGACGCTAGATCCCGGCCTCAGCTAAGAATGACGGCGTCGTGGGCGGTGGCCTGAAAGTCAACCGAGCGTCGGCCAACCCGCCATCGTTCGGTTCGGGTCAGGTACAGCTCGTAGCCGGCGCCCATGGTGCCAATCATGGCGCCGCGGTTGTCGCTCTGCACGAAGGCAATGGCGTATCGAACGTCTTCGTGCGATGTCTTGCCGACCACTTCGCTCATCATGGCCAGCGCTTGAGACATGACATTGCGCTTGCGGTAGGCCGGGGGAACCCAGGCACCCTCCACCAGCGCGCTGTCACCGTTGAGGTCGGGGAACAGTGGCCCCCAGTAGTCACGAACCTTCTCGCTTTGATGAGGCGGAATGAACCACTGGAGATACGCCGGGTCACCGTCGTCGGCTACGGCCACGTGGCCGCCTTCGAAGCCGGCCTCCCAGATCGCCCGTCGTCGCTCAAGCAGAGCTCGGTTGCGATCGTTCAGGCCGTCAAGGTCGAAGACCTTCGGGGCGATGGTTTCATCGAGCGGTATCACATGCAGCGGCACCTCGGACGGCGACGGGGAGCCGTAGGTTTGGGTGAACTCGTGGCGGAACCCGTAGGACACCGTTTCCGATTTCACCCACCCCTTCACATCATCGGCTGCGCCAGACAGGTCACCGCGACCCACCTGCTGCGCCAAAACCCCAACGCGTTCCACCACTCGACTCATCGCTGCCACCTCGCACCGTTCGTAGTGCCCAAAGTTCGTCACACAGGGGGTGCCCTGCGCTATGGGTACTACCGAATGCCAGCCGGAAAAGGTTTCGCAGAGGATGTGAGCCGGTTCGGCAGCAGCTATTCGTAGTGCGAGATTTCCTGCTGCCCAGCCCGCATTTCGGTCACGGCCTGGTTGACGTCGGCCACCGCCGCTTCCAGCTGTGCGGCGACCGATTCCATGTCGCTGTTGAAATCGAGCTGGTCGATTAGATGGGTTAGGCGGCCACGAGCCCGCCACGCCGCGAACTTGGCCCACTCGGTCCACAACGTTTCGTGGTCATCAACCACGATCAGATCCTTCGTCCGGCTCTGTTCGTCCTTATTGGGGTCAATTGATACGTAGCCGTTGACCATGGTGATCCGCTCGGCTTGCTCGGTCATCGGGGCGCCGCGATGCACCACCATGTCGCCGTGTAGAGCTACTACATAGCCCGGCCCGAGAGCGGGGGCGACCACTCGGTCGATTGGTGGCCGCTGGCCTGCGGCCGCCAGTTCGGCAGCTTCATATTTGGTTCCGGTGAAGACTTCGAACCCACCGCCGGGGGTGTTGGCCAGGTCGGTAACCGCCATGACGTAATCTAAGGGGAGCGTGTCATGGTGCCATTTGTCGACCGCGGTGCGGATTGTTGTTGGCTCGTAGTTGAGGTGGCCGAGATGCACCGGCATCGGGTGGGGGGCGATGTCGATCCCGTAGATCTTGGCCAGGTGATCGTTGACCTCGGGGCTGATGCACAGGTCTCGCAGCCATCTTGAGCGGTAGCAGCCACCCCTGGTCATTCGTTCGATGCGGTCTCCGGCAGGACGGTGATACTGCTTGAGTCGTCGGGCCACCGCCAGCATGGTCTCGGCACCTTCGTCGGACAACACCCGGAACGGCGACGAAACGGCGATGGGGGTGGCCTTGTCAGCGATATCGGCATCGCTGTAGCCCAGGTCTTTGAGCGTCGTGATTTCCGCCGGTTCCTGCAGAGCCAGATGCCGCTCGGGGTCGAAAGTCGGCTCATCGTCGAACCATTCGTAGCCGGTGGGCAGGGCCTCTGGAAACGGCACCGCCGCCGGTGTGTTGCGTGACAGAGTCGTGTCGGACATGCCATCAGCGTGCCAGAGCGAGGCCGGGGAGGGCAAGCCTACTTGTTAGCCCTCTGCCTGAATTAGTCGGTGGATGATCTCAGCGAGTAGCTTCTGCTGCGCCTGCCGATCGCCGCCGCAGTCATAGACGGCAACGGCGTACTCGCGCTCTAACTCTTGGACCCGCCGCAGCGCCGAGTAGTACTCAGGGCTGTCTGGAATCAGCAGACTGAGGTTGTCGTCGTCCTCAACGCTGGAAGGTATCTCGTTGGAAGGTATCTCGTTGGAAGGTATGACCCGCTCTGCTTCAAGTTCATCTAGAAACATCGGGGCGACGGCGTCGAACCCGGGGAACGGCTGATAGCCGAGTTCGGAGACGCATTCGCTGAGAGACTGTTCGTAGTCCACCCAGGCCCGGTCGGCGAGTGAACGTTGTCGCAAGTCTTCTGAAATGTCGGCAGGCTGTTCGTACACCGATGGCGTCTGGGGAACAGCACGCTCCGCCTCGGCGTAACACCCTGGGGCGGTGGCCGGATCGTAGTCTTCCACCGCGCCGCCCTCGTCGGGCGGCGGGCCGGCTAGGGCGACTTGATAGTCGTAGGCGACCTGTTCGGAGAGTGATGCTAAATACTGTTCGTTTGGGGCTTCATCGAAATCTCTGACGTTGAGAAACTCTCCTCGGTAGCCGTGTACCCCGTCTGGGAGTTGTCCGTTATCAAACACGATGAATGTTGATATGCCGAAACCGAAGTGCTCCGTCCATTCCCGCGTGCCACCGTCAAATTCGGGGTCGGTACCTGGAGCCCTCTGTTGATCGGCCGGTTCCGGGAAGTAGTCGAACCCTTGAGCGATCATGCATGCGGCCACAGCCTCTTCGACTTGGGCTATGCGATGCCGGTCGCGCTCGACCTCGGCCACAGCGGTGTCGTTGTCATGGGTTCCCCACACGAGACGCTGTTCGATGATGACGGCGCGCAGATAGTTGTCTTGTTCTTCGGAGTCGAGCGCCAGGTAGCGGGCACGGTTCGACGACGGCAGATCGTCGTCCGCGACTGATGCCTCAGCCGCAGCATCGGACTTGGGCTCGGCGGTTGTTTCGTCAGCACTCGGCTGGGATGGGATCCCCGCCGCGCACCCGCTGACCAGGGTCAGAGTTGCTGCCGTAGCAACAGCCACTCTGACCCCACGCTTGAACAGTCTGATTGCTAGACCCAATTTGCCTTGAACTTGCACTGCCAGTGACCGGTAATGCAGCCGTAGCCGAGGCCGATGGAAGTGTTGTCGAGAGTGTCGTGCCACTTCCACTGTTTCGAGCCGCATGACCTTGGACCCTCACGCCATGCCTGGCCGTCCCAGACGGCGGCGTAGGTACAGTGCCCGTCCGAAACGTTGTCGTCAGCGCTGGCCCACACCCCGGTGGCCGTCTTGCTGAACGAATGCGTACCCCCGTAGTTTGAGGAAATGTGAGCGTCGGCGGCCCCAGCCATGAGCACCGTCAGTCCAAAGAGGACGGCTACGGCAATTTGGCTTGACCGTTTGACTATGGAACCCATTTTGAGCCTCCAACCAATAAGGCCCGCTCGATAAGTATTCTATTTCGAAGTGTTTAGTGTCAAGGAGAAATCGCCGAACCTGATCTGCGCTTATGATCGATGGTGTGGAGCCAGCAGACCATGTGGAACGTTCTCGGGCCGTTTACGGCCAGTCGGCCGAGCTGTACGTCAAGGTGATTGGGACCGAGGTGTCGACCAGGTTTGAGGCGGCGGAGGATCGAGCAGCGCTGGAGGCCTTCGCCGAACTGGCCGTCGAACAACACGGCCGGGTGCTCGACGCCGGTTGCGGTCCGGGACGGATCACCCGACACCTGGCCGACCGCCACCTTGATGTTGTCGGGGTCGATATTGCCCCCGGGATGATCGAACAGGCTCGCATGGCGCACCCCGACCTTGAGTTTCATGTGGCCAACTTGACGTCGCTGCCGTTCGACGCTGACAGCTTCGCCGCTGTCTCGGCCTGGTATTCGATTATCACGACCCCACCCGACCACCTCCCCACAGTGTGGGCCGAACTCCGTCGTGTCGTACGGGCCGGTGGACCAGTTCTGCTGGGGTTTCAGTCAGGTCACGGCGAGCGAGCTGACCGACCAAACGCCTACGGAACCCCTATTGACCTGACCCTGTTCCGTCACGATGTCGACGTTGTCTGCCAGGGCCTGAAGGACGCTTTGTTTCATGTCCGATCAGTCACGAAACGGTCGCCGGTCGGGTCTGACGAAACCACCGGGCAGGCATTCGTCATTGCCGTTGCCGCCGACATTGCCCACTGACGTTGCCCCCTGACATTGCCCCCTGACATAGCCACAGAGGAGGAGTGAATGGTCGACATACCCACCATTGATCTGACGCCTATTCGACGGGACCCGGCGTCTGTAGCTGCGGCCAGCGTGGCCGGACAACTGCGTGAGGCGTGTCATGGGCCGGGCTTCGCTTATCTGACGGGCCACGACGTTGACCCTGATGTAGAGAAAGAATTGTGGGCAGTCAGTCGGGCGTTTTTCGACTTGCCTGATGACGAGCGGCAGGCGCTGGCCATTGGCAACTCACCAGCATTTCGGGGCTACACCATCTTGGGCGATGAGCGAACCGGCGGCGTCTCCGACTGGCGCGATCAACTCGACCTGGGCCCCGAGCAGGCCGCGCCAGCGCCCGATGCCCAGCCGCCATGGCTGCGACTTCGAGGCCCGAATCAGTGGCCAACTTCGCTGCCTCGAATGCAGGCGACGGTCACGACCTGGATGGACCAGATGGAAGTACTGGGGTTGACTGCGCTGCGGGCATTGGCCATCGGATTGGGTCAGCCGTCGGACCGCTTCGACCACGGGTTCGAGCCCAACTCTGATGCTCATGTCAAGATTATTCGCTACCCGTCTCCCCACGGTGACACCGACACCGGTCAAGGCGTCGGGCTTCACCATGACTCGGGCCTGTTGACGTTCATTCTTCAAGACGACGTTGGAGGTCTACAGGTTCAGCTTGGCGATCGGTTGGTTGACGTCGAGCCCATCGACGGCGCCTACGTGATGAACTTGGGGGAGATGTTGCAAACGGCGACCTCGGGTTACCTCCGGGCGACACCTCATCGAGTTCAAAGCCCACCGGCCGGACGGCAGCGCCTATCCATCGCCTACTTCTTCAACCCCCGCTTCGAGAGCCGCTTTGACCCGGTGTCGTTGCCGCCGAAATTGGCAGCGGAAGCACCGGGAGCCGGCCAGGGCATGTTCGATGACCCGGTGTACACCTTGTTCGGTGAGAACAACCTCAAGATCCGGTTGCGGTCTCACCCCGATGTTGCGACCCGACACTACACCGACGTTGCCAATCGGCCAGGTCAATTCGGAGACTGAGCAACGGCTGTGATTAGCTGTGTCCATGGCAGACTCAGCGACAGATATTGGGACGGGCACGGCGGAACAGATCAAGGCCAGGGTCAAGGCCCGGGTTGACGCTGCCAACGCCGAGCTAACCGAGCTCTCCCACGACATCTGGGCCCACCCTGAGTTGGCGTTTGAAGAACATCACGCGGCCGAGGCCTGTGCCAAGGTTCTGGGCAACGCCGGATTCAACGTCACCTTGGGCGTAGGTGACCTGCCAACGGCGTTTACGGCCGAGTACGGCTCCGGCTCGTTGACCGTGGGCATTTGCTCTGAGCTTGATGCATTGCCCGGTGTCGGCCACGCCTGCGGACACAACATGATCGCCGCTTCGGGAGTCGGCGCCGGAATCGGCTTGACTGAGGTAGCCGACGAACTCGATCTGACCATCCGAGTGGTCGGAACACCGGCTGAAGAAGGCGGCGGAGGCAAGATCATCCTGTTGGAGCGCGGTATCTTCGACGGCGTCCACTTTTCGATGATGGTTCATCCTTCGCCGACCGAACGGGCCGAATTCAACACGTTGGCCACGACATCATTTGAGTACCACTTCAGCGGTCATCCGGCTCACGCCAGCGCGGCGCCGGAAAAGGGCATCAACGCTGCTGATGCCATCACCATCGCCCAGGTGGCAATCGCTTTGCTCCGCCAACAGCTTCCACCAGGCGATCAGGTTCACGGCATCGTTCTCGACGGCGGTGACGCCACCAACATCATTCCCCATCGCACAGCGGCCAGTTCCAGGTCCGGTCTCCGAACATCGCCCGACTCCAAGATCTGGTGCCACGGGTCCATGCCTGTTTCGAAGCGGGGGCGTTGGCCACCGGTGCCACCTTAACCATTGAGCCCACCCGAATCCCTTATACCGAGTTCGAGGCTGACGTCACGCTAACCACCATGTACAAGGCCAACGGCGAAACGCTGGAACGGACGTTCGCTGAACCCAGCCCGGGCGGTGGAGGGTCGACCGACATGGCCAACCTGTCACTGCTGATGCCGACCATCCACCCCATGCTCGGACTTACCGCTGGTGATGCCGTCAACCACCAGGTGGAGTTCGCCGAGTTGTGCCGAACAGATGAGGCCGATCAGGCGCTGCTGGATGGAGCGGTTGCCATGGCCTGGACCACCGTGGACGCCGCTCTCGATTCCGCCACCAGGCAGCGCCTCCTCGACGGCGACACCGACTACGGACAGCGCCAAAACTATCCCTGGACGCTCGACCTTTAGCGACTCACTCTGGGTCTTTGCCGCCCCGAAGTCGGCGAAGAATGTCCGATGATCTTTGCAGATCGTCGCGGGTCACCAGTAGTTGAATTCGATCAAGCCCGATGGCGGCGTCGTAGGTGGGAATCTGGCGGACGGCGATTCCACCGTCAACCAGAACCTGATCGATCATGGGCAGCTCGTACGGTGCCACGATGTCCAGCTCGATGTACTCGTCTCCGTCAACGTCTACCGTCACTTCGTTGCCGAAGCGATTCAGCCAGTCAAGGAATCCCATCGTCTTAGGCCTGCCGTTCTGAATGGTTGACGTTTGATGCGGCCAGCAGGTCATGCACGATGCGAGTTGTCGGAACATCGATGCCGTGTTTGTCTGCTTGGCGCAGAACAGCACCGTGGATGGCGTCGTGCTCGGTTGGTCGGCCACCCTCAATGTCTTGCAGCATCGATGTTCGTCCCTCACCCCCTGGGCGCGACATCCCATCAACTAGCCCTGCTACCCGGGACATGTCAAGATCGGCACCGGCGGCGAGGCCTACGGTCCAGCATTCGGTAATGAGCTGGGTGGCGAGAGCGGCAACCCCAGCGTCGGCCATGACAGTCATCGGTCGACCGGTTAGGGCGGTGAGTCCGTTGGCCGCTGAGTTGATAGCCAGCTTCACCCAGGCCGAAACTTCGGCTCCATCTGACAGTTCGACCGTCAGTGGTGCGCCTTCCATCAACCGGCGTGCCCGGTCGCCGGCGGGATTGTCGGCGACAATGAGTCGAGAGTGGCGGCCGTGGCGAACATGGCCGGGAGCGATCAGCTCAGCCCCGCAGTAGACAACGCTGGGCAGCACGGTGGCGTCACCCACCAACGGGCCGAGGCGGTCCTGGCCCTCGATGCCATTCTGCATGACAACCACTAACGTGTCGGGACCGCACAGCGGTTCAAACCAGTGTGCGGCCGCCGCCGTGTGTTGCGCTTTCAAACCGACTAACACGACGTCCGCCGGGGCGTCCCAGCCAATGGCGTCCGGTGAGGTGACGGCGTTGGCCGGGCCGTCGAACGGAATGTCGTCCGACTCGATCTTGTAGCTGGTGAACGGCCGACGAACACAAGCCACCACGTCGTGTACCGCTGACAGGTGGGCGGCGAAAACTCCGCCGACACCACCGACACCGACTACGGCGACCCGTTGGCGGGCGAGCTGGTCGGTTGCGGCCGCCATCATCGTTGATTGGCGAAACGCTTGGCCGACCGAGCCCGGGCTTTGGCCGCCTCTTCCTCTCGGTTCTTGGGCGGGGCCTTGGTCACCAACTGCTCCAACAGCTCGCGGGTGGCTTCGGCCACGGAGGCAATCGCTTGGTCGAATGCTTCGCGGTTCACCTGTGATGGGTCCCGCGATCCGCTCACCTTGCGGACGTATTGAACCGCAGCAGCCTCAATTTCCTCAACGGTGGCTGGGGGCTGGTAGTTGTGCAGGGTTCGGATGTTGCGGCACATGACTTCCAGACTAGGAGCTTCGGCTAGTGCACGGCGAGACCACGAGTATCGGTTAGCCAATGACGAGAATGACGAGAATGCCGATCAGGCCGTTGTGCGGTCGCAGAGTGACGTTGTGATGAGAGCAGCGGTCTATTTCGCGGCAATGTTACCAGTAGCCGCCATGTCCATAGCATAGACAACACCGGCCAGCTGAAGGACTTTCCGACATGGAGGCAATCGACTTCGAGACGCTTGAAGCAGACGCCTACCAAGTGATGTCTCCTGGCGCCGCAGCTTTTTGCGCTTGCGGGGCTGACGACGAGATTACTGTCAGCGACAATCAACGGTCTTGGCAGGACCTGCGGCTTCGACCCCACGCGTTGCGCGATGTCAGCAATATCGACCCCTCCACCAGAATCCTCGGACACCTCTGCTCTTTGCCAATCATGGTCGCGCCAATGGGTCGGCACATGCTGTTCCATGACCATGGAGAGGAGGCAACAGCCGCAGGAGCAGCCGAAGCTGACGCCGTGTTTGCTCTGGCCACTAACTCCACGGTGAGCATCGAAGATGTTGCCGCTCAGCGAAAGTCCGCACCGCAGTGGTTCCAGCTCTACATCTCTCCTGAGCGTGCGGGTTTTTCAATGATGATTGGTCGCGCCGAGGAGGCTGGCTTTTCTACCGTCGTCCTCACTGTCGATCAGTCGATGTCCGGCTGGAGTCCCCGAGCAGCAGGTACCCCGATCGAACCGTCCGAACACATTCGTCATGTCAACCTCCCCGGAAGTCCCGTAGCGCGGACGAGCTATGACCCATCGATGCTCGACGGCCTCAGCTATCCGGCCACAATTGCGGACCTCGAATGGCTCGTCGGTCACACGTCGATGGATGTCGTTGTGAAAGGCATTCTCCGTGCCGACGACGCAGTCCGATGCGCGGAAGTCGGAGCGAGAGGCATCGTCGTATCGAATCACGGCGGCCGTCACCTCGACACGGTGATTGCCACAGCCGATGCGCTGCCCGAGATCGCTGAAGCTGTGAACGCGGACGTCGAGATCTACGTCGACGGTGGTATCCGGCGTGGTACCGATGTCTTCAAGGCGCTTGCGCTGGGCGCTGACGCCGTGCTTGTCGGCCGCCCGGCACTGTGGGGTCTAGCGGTTGGAGGCGGGAACGGAGTTACGCAAGTCCTCAATCACTTGCGGGGGGAACTCGTCAGGACGATGGGGCTATGTGGGGTTAGCACCCTCGGCGAGATCACATCCGACCTAGTAGCATCGTAGGCTTCCCCATCGAACGTTACGTTATGCTCCTCGGAGCGAGGGAGCTGCGCGTTCTAGAACAGGCCCTTAGTGGCTCCGCCGTCAACAGCGATGTTGACACCTTGGATGTGGCGGGCCTGTTGAGAACACAGGAAGGTAGCCATCGCCGCTACGTCTTCAGGTTCGCCGAATCGGCTTACGCCTTGCTTGGCCATGAGCTGTTGCTGGAACTCGTCAGCAGACATTCCGGCGGCCGCTCCGCGGTTTTCGAACATCGTTTTCATTCGATCGGTCAACGTTGGGCCGGGGAGAATCGAGTTCACCGTGACCCCATCTTTCATGCCGAGGCCCGCCAGACCCTTGCTGAAGTTCGACATCGCCGCATTGACCGCACCGCCGATCATTGCGTCGGGTGCGGGGGTGCGAGCGAAGCCACCGTTGATGTTGAGTACTGAGCCCTGGCTTTCAACGAGCGCAGGCCACAAAGCTCGAGAAAGACGGACAGCGGCCCAGAATTTTAGATCGAATCCAGACTGCCAGGCCTCGACCGAACGTGTCCTGCACGATCGAGGCTACGGATTCGCAGGCTTCGAGTGAGGTGAGGTCGAGCGCTGCCGTTTCGATGCGGCGACCGGTCGAATTGCCGATCTCGGCAGCTGTATCTGCGAGGTCACTCTCCGTGCGGGCGATGAGGAGGCTGTCGCATCCTTGCTTCGCGAAGTCGAGCGCAATCGCTCGGCCGATCCCACGACTTCCGCCAGTGATTACCGCTACATTATCTTTCATTCCGTCGGCCATAGTTCGGCCCCTCTCGTAGTGATCCTACGCTCCAAATACCAGGCCACTCATGCCGCCAGCCAGTGGAGCGAGGCGAACGGCTCGATCGTGGGGCAGATCGAAACGCTTCGCACTGAGCCGGTTGGCGACAAACAAGATGATCACCGCCATCAACCCGATTCGCAGCATCGTCTCGGACAGCACCGACAGCAGTGCGGTGCCAACGACCGCGCCAATTGTTGTTGCGACCAGGAAGCGAGGCAGGGTCGGCGATTCTCGACGCGCCTGCCGCAACGACCAGAAGATCGAAGCATTCACCGTTACGTTCGGTATCGCGGCCACGGCGATGGCGTCGGCGACATCGACGAAGAGGGCCATCACCGGCACGACCAGCATCGGAAAGCCGGTACCAGTCACGGCCTTTATGAAAGCAGAGACGATGGCTGCGACGGTCACCACAGCGAGCTCAGCGCTGCTCACGTTGACGCCTTGGCGGCTCTAGCGCAGCATCGTGCGATGGAAGCGGGCTTTCCTCCATGTGGCACCATAGCCTCGCCCGCTGGCAGGAGGCCTGACACGAGGGGCGGTTCGCTTGTGCGGCGCGGGCGTCGAGAAGCTCAGGTAAGACCTTGCCCCGCTGGCCCAAGCGTTGCTGAACCAGCTGCCTGAGTTTTAGGGCTTCGACCAGGGTGGTCGAACCATGATTCGCTTCCGGGCCATGGTCAGCTGAACAGCCTGCGGCCGAGTTCTGCTATGGCGGCAATCGCCGGAGCCTCAGGGTCGAGATCGATTGGAGACATGCCCTTCCGATCGGCGTCGGTCACGACCGGGTCAGCGGGAATCGTTACCACATTGAACTCAGAGAACGTCGACCGCACTCGCGCGTCATCGTCACCGTTGGCAATCTTGTTCGCCACGATGGTGATTTCACCCTGCTCTTGTTCGGTGGCGACGCGAACGGCTCGCATCCCTACGTCCATCGAGCGTGGGGTCGGTTCTACGATCACGAGCGTTTGTTCGACCGCTTGTTCTGGCAAACGAGTCAGGGTGCCGATCCCGGCTTCGAGGTCAGCCACGATGATTGTCTCTGTGTGAGGTACGGAGCTGAGCAACTGCTCAGCGGAAAGTCCACATCAAGGTCAATCGGGTTCGGGGTTGTCGATGCGGTTGACAACCGTGAGCCGAACGCCATCTGGAGCATCGACGCCGTAGCTGTCGAGAATGTCCGCCCACGTGTGGGCATGTGCTTGTTCGCCTTCGTCGATCTGGTCGCGCAACGACAACAGACGTTCGGTTTCCAGGTCACCGACGCCTAGCGACAGTCCTAGATTCGGGTTTGTATCGCAGTCCAAGCCGACTACACGGTGGCCTGCCTGGGCGAGGGTGCGAGCCAAAACGCCACTTACCGAGGTCTTGCCCGACCCTCCTTTTCCAACAACTGCGACTCTCATACGATCCTGTCTGTCGACCTTCAGCTCTCTGCATCGTAGGTCGATTCGACCTCTTCGACGAGTCGTTCCACCGCATCTGCGAATGGGCCGGGACCTTCGTCTAGCGGTGCCACCGCCCGTTTGTCTGCTGCAGCGATGGCAGCATCGTCAGGAATGGCACCAATCAACGGACGGTCTAAGGCTTGTTGAATTCTGTGGATGTCATCTCCATCGGTGACTCGGTTCGCCACGACCACGACATGCTCGGGCGCCCAATCGGCCTTGGTGATGTTGCGCAATCGCTTGGCCACCTGGATGGACTTGGGGGTCGGCTCAACGACCAGGGCAAGGACATCGGCATATTTCGCCCAACCAAACATTGCTTGCCGCGTCCCGCCCGGAAGGTCTCCGATCACGTTCCATGCTGTCGGATCCATTTCTCGGACAACCTGACTCCAGGCGTGTTGACCGCGCTGCAGTGTCGACCAGTGACCCCAGCTGTTGCCGAACTGTAGATATCGCACTCCGTCGGGGCCCCGTGTTGCGTAGTCGCTAATGAATTGACCGGCGTCCAAGCCGGGCCGCAAAATCCAGCGCGGTCCACCATCGGGTCCCTCAACGACCACATCGTCAGGGGTCGGTCGGTCGGTAACAGCGATGCCGAGTGAGTAGGCCATGCCTGGTAATGGGTCGGAGTCAACGGCAAGCACCGGTCGATCTCGCCGCGCCAGTAAACGAGCGAAACTTCCCGAGATCGTCGACTTGCCTGATCCACCCTTGCCTGCGAACGCGATCCTGATCATCCGACGTAGATGAACTCGGACGTACCTTGAGCCGTCTCGGTCAGAATCTCGGCCAGCGTTCGGAAATAGCCACCGATTTGAGCTGCGTCTTCGGATGACACCCCACGGGCGTCGCTGGAGAATGGTCAAAGAGAGACTTCAAAGGGGGCATCGAGCGATTCACGAATTTTGTTTCGTATCAGATCCCCTGCTTCGTCTGCCGGAAGGGTGTCGGTATCGGTCAGGTCGACGGCCGGTCCAGCCAGACGCACCTCCGCCTCAATTCCGCTCGAGGCCGCCACGTTTGCAAAGTGGTAGGCACGGAAGAACGCGCCGGTATCGGTTCGAGGGTCGGCACTGCAGAAGAAGACCAGTTTTCGCACCTCACTACAATTGACGATTAGAGCGAACGATGCAACTAATTGCCCCCAGAGCTAGCTGACCCTCGCAGAGGGGTGCACACTGGCTTGGTGAGCGAGACGACACGCCTGACGGTTGAGATCACGGGGACCGTTCAGGGAGTGGGATTTCGGCCGTTCGTGTTCGGTGTGGCTTCATCGCTGGGTCTCGCTGGACACGTAACCAACGCCGGGGCACGAGTGCTCTGCGTTGTCGAAGGCGATGAGGCGGCATGCCAGACCTTCGTTCGACGAGTCCAAGACGACGTCCCCAGCCTTGCCGATGTTCACCATGTCAGCGTCACAGCCTCTGAACCCCAGGGCGCAAGTGGGTTTGTGATCGTGGAGAGTCAACAGGTGGATCAGCAGCGGTCGATGGCGATCCCGCCTGATGTGGCCACTTGTCCGCCGTGCCTTGAAGAGGCCCAGGACCCTGCCGATCGGCGCCACGACTACCCCTTCATCTGTTGCACCGCCTGTGGTCCTCGATACAGCGTTGTCCGTGACCTTCCCTATGACCGGTCCAACACGTCGATGGCCGCGTTCAACCTTTGCCCTCAATGCCGGGCTGAGTATGAGGACCCTCTTGACCGCCGCTTTCACGCCCAAGCGACATCATGTGTCAGCTGTGGGCCGCGGCTCACCGGACCCACGGTCGACCAAACGGTTGGGGCGCTGCTGGCTGGTTCGATCGTTGCGGTGAAGGGGCTCGGCGGCTACCAGCTTCTCTGCCGAGCCGATGATGCCGAGACGGTGCAACGGCTTCGTGACCGCAAGCACCGACCAAGCAAACCGTTTGCCTTGCTGGTCGACTCGATAGAGATGGCTGAGCAGCTAGTGGAATTGCAAGAAGCTGGGCGAGCAGCTCTGGAGTCACCCGAAGCCCCAATTGTGCTTGCCCGAGCACTCCCATCGAACGGTGTCGCGGCAGCCGTCGCCCCCCAGACCTCGCTGTTGGGCCTGATGCTGCCTGCCTCGAATCTGCACGCCATGGTGGCAACCAGGGTTGGGGTTCCCCTGGTTTGTACCAGCGGGAATCGGTCAAACGAGCCGATCGTAATCGACGACGCTCGTGCCGCTGAATCGTTCACCGGTATCGCCGATCTCGTGTTGAAACACGAGCGACCCATAGAACGACGGGCCGATGACTCTGTCGGGCAAGTTGTCGCCGGGGAGTTCCGGCTTCTTCGTAGGGCACGGGGTTACGCTCCCCGGTCGGTACCGCTGTCGAGCGCTGGGCCGACAGTGCTCGGTGTAGGGGCCGAGCTGAAGAACACGACTTGTCTCGCCGTAGGCGACCGGGCGTCGCTCTCGGTGCACCTGGGTGACCTCGAGAGTCCGGCGACGCTGGCGGCGTTTGAGGCCACAGTTGCTGATCAGATTGCCTTCTCCGCCGCCGATGTTGCCCTCGTGGTGCACGATCTTCATCCGGAGTATCTGTCGTCGAAGTTCGCCGCAAGCCAGGACATTGCTCCGTCGCTGGCCGTGCAGCATCACCATGCCCACTTGGTCTCGTGCCTGGTCGAGAACCGGTACGAGGGGCCGGCTATCGGCGTCGTGTTTGATGGGCTGGGTTGGGGCGAAGATGGGACGGCCTGGGGCGGCGAATTCCTGGTTGGTGATGCTCATCGGTACGACCGGGCCAGCTTCTTGAGGCCAGTGGCCATGCCCGGCGGGCCAGCAGCGGTCCGTGAGCCGTGGCGGATGGCAGTTGCCCACTGCGTCGCCACCTTCGGAGACGTGCCTGCGCCGGTTCGCGCACTGTTTGGTGAACGCCCGGTCGATGCGGTCATCCAACTGTGTGCCGATCCGGCAACGCTGCAAACGTCGTCGATCGGCCGCCTATTCGACGCTGTCGCCGCGTTGTGTGGCCTTTCCGACGCTGTCTCCTATGAGGGCGAGGCTGCCATGGCTCTCGAGTCTCTCGCCGCCGGTGCGGCGGGAACCGAACCGGGCTACGCCTGGAGAGGCACCGACCCGTCCGACGTAGTGCGAGGCGTCATCGGCGATCTCGATTCTGGAGTGGACCGGGCAACTGTCGCCCTTCGCTTTCACCGATCTGTCGCCACCTTTGTTGTGGACACTTGTTCGCAAATAGCGGGCGAGACTGGGCTCGACACTGTTGCGTTGAGCGGCGGAGTGTTCCAGAACGGACTGCTGGTTGAGCGGGCTCTACCAATGCTGCGGAACGCTGGATTGCATGTGTTGCAACACAAGGTGATCCCCCCGAATGACGGCGGCATTTCGCTGGGGCAGGTCGCCATCGGCCGCGCCGCCCTTGCCAGTGGCCAATGACATAAGCACAGCGCAGGTAAACACAGCACAGGTAAAGTGTGGCGAAACGAATTCAGGGGATGGCATGAAGATCGGAATCGTAGGCAAAGGGGGCGTAGGCAAGACGACTACCTCGTCGCTATTGGCCCGTGTCTTGGTCGACCGAGGTCGACGTGTGCTCGCTGTTGACACTGACTCCAACCCGAACCTAGGGCTCTCGCTAGGGCTGAGCCCTGACGCCACCGAATCCCTCGAACCGATTCCTCGTTCGATGGTCGTCGGCCGCCGGGGCGATATGACGGTGTCGGAACTAATGGAAGACTTCGCCGTCCTCACGCCAGAAGGGGTAACCCTAATGTCGGCCCTTCGGGTGAGCGAGGCAGGCGCGGGCTGCACCTGTGGAGGTCATGCCAGCGTTCGGAGCTTGCTGGGGGAGGCCCTGCATTCTGAAACCGACGACACGATCGTCGACATGGAAGCCGGGATCGAACACCTCAGTCGGTCCGGGGGAACGCTAGCTCATGCCGATGTCCTCGTGCTCATGATGGAGCCCAGTCGCAAGGCCATCATCACCGCCCAACGCACAATCGGTCTGGCCAAAGAGTTGGGCATCAAACGCTGCGTCGGTGTTGGCAACCGGGTTGAAGACGATGACGCCAGGCAGGCCTTGGAAGAAATGTGTGGCGAGCACGACGTCCCGCTCGATGTCGTCATCCCGTCGAGCTCAACTCTTGCCGAGGCCGACCGTCGCGGTATCCCAATGAGCCGTGAGTCAGCCCCGGAGGTGTGGACGGCAATAGAGGCGCTCGTTGACCGCCTCGACGTGGGTGCCTACGACCCTGCTCACAACGACCCTGCTCA
>CALKZY010000004.1 GCA_938002965.1 uncultured Acidimicrobiales bacterium
AGATTGATCTCGCTGCTGTTACTGGAGTTGACCTTTCCTTGCCACCAGTCGACAGTGAAGTGACACTTTTTCACGGCCGTCGTGCGCGTCGAGTTCTCGTTCAAGTCGCCGGATCTGGACCAGGGCGGCCCGGTCCGACACAGCGAGTTCAACCGGCCAGCCGAAGCGGTAATCGCCGGCATCAGTCGTTCGCGACGATCCAATCGCTTCGAGTTCGCGAAGGCGAACTTCGATCCTGGTGCCGATCGAGAGCTGATCCCGGATGGCTGGCGGGAGTTTTGCCAGCTGGTCATTCACGAAATGCAGCTGAAGTTGCCGGGTTTCGACCAAACAACGACGGTGATCAAGCACGGCCTCTATCTTGGCAACCAGCGGATCATAGGCATCCAGAGCCTGCACCGGACCCAACGACGGTTCAGCCAACAGCGCTCGCGCCGTAGCGACAGCGTCAACATGGTCGGTCTTATCCAGTCGCCGTCCTCGACGTTGAGCCGCCGAACGCTGCGGCGGAACCTCACGAGCATCAAACCCGGCAGCCACGACGGCGACAGCAACATGTCACCCCCAACTCGCCGAGCCTTCAACCCCGGCCCGTTCGACACGATGCGAACGCATCACCTCAATCGCAGCGACATACCCGCTGCCCGCGTTCGTGAACACCTCGACATGAATCTCGATCCCGTTGCTGTCAACGATGCCGACGGTGAAGCTGTCTTGATGCGGGTCGATTCCCGCCACGTTTGCTGTCATGATGTACTCCTGCTGGATGAACTGATCCGGTAGATTCCGGGATCGGCAGGAGCGCTTCGTCAGATCCGAGTCGACGATGCTGGTCAAAGCTCCTATTGGGTCACGTTCGTCCGAACGGTCGGTGCCACATCCCCAGCCCAGGATCGGGTCGACTGATCGAGGAAAAGGCACAAAGCGACCAGTCAGACCCAGGGTCAGACCCGGCCAGGGCCAAGGACACAGACAGTATGAGTGTCAGACCCCGACATTGGGAATCGACCTTCTTTCTCGCGTGGATAGAACTGGTGTTCGTTTACTGTCACACTGACTGGCTAATGTTGGCAATGTGGAAGTACTCAAAGGCGGGATCGAGGTCGATGATCTGTTCGAGCAAGTCCTAACTGCTATTGAACGTTTGCCTCACCAGGACATGGTCAGAACAATCGGGCGATTTGAGCGACGGCTGGCCAGCGCCCGCATTCTGGCGACAGCGCGCGTAGCTGGATCCAGCGGCGATCTCTCCGTCGATCGGCGACGGGCCCGAACTGCCCTGCAAGACTCGAAACGGTCCGCTCGATCGATCGGTGGTGACGCTCGGCGGGCCGCCGCTGTAGCTAGCAACGACCTGCTGGGCGATCACGTTTCAGCGGGGCGCATAACCGGCGAGGGCGTCGATGCTCTCTTTAGAGCGGCTGACAGTCAGACCGGAGAAATACCTGCCGACCCCATCGACGCGGCCAGGGGTTTACCACCGGACCAAACCAAGAGAATGGTTGATGCCTATCTGGAGGATCAGATCGAGTCGGCCGCAGTTGACGAGCGTCACGAGCGGCAACACAAGGCTCGGCGCCTACGTCGCTATCGAGTGACGGATGAGGGCGCTAGGCCGGAACTGACTGGTATTGGCATCGAAGGGCCCGACGAGGTGATAGATCGTTTGTGGATCGAGCTGAATGCCGATGCCGACAACGCCTACCGAGCTGCTGGCGGACGGAGCCGTCCAGGACCAAAGCACGACTCGGTCGATCATCGGCGGTTTGATGCCGCGATACAGCGTCTAGCAGGCGGCGCCACGATCGGCCAGCCAGCAAGCTCACGGCCGACGGTTGTGATCACCGTGGGTGCCGCCGGATTAGCCGACGCAGACAAGCCGCACCACGGAACTATGATCGACGGTGGACCAGTAAGCGAACGCCAGCTGACGCAATGGGCGGCCTCTTCAGATCTTGTGGGCATGATCGTCGGCCTTGACCAGACACCTCTATGGATGGGTCGCTCTCGACGCAACGGAACAGCCCATCAGTTCCTGGCGTTGGCGGTTCGAGATAGGGGATGCGTTCTGTACTCGGCGTCCATCAGTCGCTGCGACGCTCATCATCTGATCCCCTGGACAGCTCCGGGGAAAGGCCAAACCGATCTCGACAACCTGGCCCTTGTCTGCCAACGGTGCCACGGCGATCTACACCACCGGAATCACACGCTGCAATGGTCTTGGTCGACTGACAAACGCAGACGCATCTGGACCACCCGCCCGGCTACGCCGAGCGAAACGCCCGCACCGGCGCCTCAACCGATGCAACGGGAGTAAGTCGATGGCCAATAACCCGATGCCACTACCTGCCAGGTCCCATAGAATCTGTACTTGTGAGCACAACCAGCCCGGTCGACCCAGGCACCAACACCGATGACATACCACCCCAGCGATACGACGCTGCCCTGGCTGACGAGATTGAGACCAAATGGCAGGCCGCTTGGAAACAAGCAGGCACGTATCACACGCCCAATCCGGCCGGTTCGCTCACCGACGGCCCCAGCGACGGGCCAACTGACTTAGCTGAGCGGCCCAAGCTGTTCATCATGGACATGTTCCCGTACCCATCGGGTTCTGGTCTGCACGTGGGACACCCACTGGGCTACATCAGCACCGACGTCTACGCCCGCTACAAGCGCATGACCGGCCACAACGTGCTACACACCATGGGCTACGACGCCTTCGGTCTCCCGGCTGAGGAGCACGCCCGCCAGACCGGCGTCCATCCCAGAGAGAATACTGAAGCCAACATTTCCAACATGAGCCGCCAGCTGGCTCGCCTTGGCCTAGGCCACGATGACCGCCGGGCCATTGCCACCACCGATGTCGGCTACTACCGGTGGACTCAGTGGATCTTCAATCAGATCTTCAACGCCTGGTTCGACCCCGAGCAACAGAAAGCCCGACCGATCGCCGAGTTGGAAGCCCAGTTTGCCGACGGCTCTCGACCCACCCCGGACGGTCGACCGTGGGCGACGCTGTCGATCGGTGAGCAGCGCGCCGCATTGCACGAGCATCGCCTAGCCTATGTCTCCGAGGCCCCAGTCAATTGGTGCCCGGGCCTGGGAACTGTGTTGGCCAATGAGGAAGTCACGGCCGAGGGTCGCAGCGACCGCGGCAACTTTCCGGTCTTTCGTCGCCCACTCAAACAGTGGATGATGCGTATCACGGCCTACTCCGACCGCCTGCTGAACGATCTGGACCTGTTGGATTGGACCGACAGCATCAAGACCATGCAGCGCAACTGGATCGGCCGATCCGAAGGCGCCCACATTGACTTTGTGATTTCCGATGAGGCGGTTGAAAGCGGAACGACCGAGCCCAAAATCAGAGTGTTTACCACCCGCCCCGACACGCTGTTCGGAGCCACCTACATGGTTCTGGCCCCCGAACATGAACTGGTCGACGCCATAACCACCGACGCTTGGCCGTCAGGTACATCTGATGCGTGGACCGGTGGGGCAGCCAACCCGGCCGATGCGGTCGCCGCGTACCGGCATGAGACCTCACAAAAGAGCGATCTCGACCGCCAGGAGAACAAGACCAAGACCGGTGTATTCACCGGCGCCTACGCCATCAACCCGGCTGATGGCCGTTCAATCCCGGTGTTTATCGCTGACTATGTCCTGATGGGTTATGGCACCGGAGCGATCATGGCCGTGCCCGGCCAGGACGAGCGAGATTGGGAGTTCGCCGAAGCATTCGAACTCGACATCATCCGCACCGTCCAACCGCCGGAGGGTTTCGACGGCCCCGACTCTGAAGGCAAGGCGTACATCGGCGACGGCCCAGCCATAAACTCCGGCTTCCTGAACGGCATGGAAGTAGACGATGCCAAGTCGGCCATGATCAGGCACTTGGAGAACACGGGAACCGGCGAAGGCACCGTGACCACCAAGCTGCGGGACTGGCTGTTCGCCCGCCAGCGATACTGGGGCGAACCTATCCCCATTGTCTTTGACGATGACGCCAACCCCATCTCGGTGCCAGACAGCGAACTGCCGGTAAACCTGCCCGAGCTGATCGACTGGGCGCCCCGCACGCTAGACGAGGACTCTGAGCCCGAACCTCCATTGGGCCGAGCCACCGAATGGACAACAGTCGAGCTCGACGTGGGCGAGGGTCCGCAAACGTACAAGCGTGACCTCAACGTCATGCCCCAATGGGCCGGGTCGTGCTGGTACTACCTGCGCTACATCGACCCCGCCAGTGACAACGTGGTGGCCGACCCGACCTCCGAGCGCTACTGGATGGGGGGAGACAATCCGGTTGCCGGTGGCGTCGACCTGTACGTAGGCGGCGTTGAGCACGCTGTGTTGCATCTGCTGTATGCCCGGTTCTGGCACAAGGTTCTGTTCGATCTGGGGCACGTCACCACGGCCGAGCCGTTCAAGCGCCTCATCAACCAGGGGTACATTCAGGCCTACGCCTTCAAAGACGCACGAGGCATCTACGTTGAGGCCTCCGAGGTGACCGAAACCAGCGACGGTGGTTACCGGCACAACGGCGAATCGGTTTCCCGGGAGTACGGCAAGATGGGCAAGAGCCTAAAGAATGCCGTAACGCCCGATGACATGTACGAACAGTTCGGGGCCGACACGCTGCGGCTGTACGAGATGTTCATGGGGCCCATCGATCAGGATCGACCGTGGGAGACCAAGTCGGTAATCGGCTCACAGCGTCTACTGCAACGAATCTGGCGAAACTTGATTGACGAAAGCACGGGCGAGATCACGGTGGCCGACGACCCGGCTTCCGATGACCTGCGCAGGGCTCTGCATCGGGCTATCGACGCGGTGCGCTCCGACATGGACTCACTCAGCTTTAACACTGCCATTGCCCGCATCACTGAGTTGAACAACGAGATCACCAAGCTGGACGGACCGACGCCAACCGAGGTGGCCGATCCACTGATCCGCATGATCGCTCCCCTGGTACCTCATGTGGCCGAGGAGTTGTGGCATCGCATGGGTCGAGAAGGCTCAGTGGTGTACGCCGACTTCCCCGAGGCTGACGCCGCCCTGCTAGTGGATGACGAGGTGGAGATCCCGGTTCAGGTCAAAGGCAAAGTGCGATCGCGCATTACCGTCCCGGCAAATGTCGACGATGCGGCGCTGGAAGCCGCGGCCTTGGCTGATGCCCGAATTCAAGAGGTGCTGGACGGGGCCGAGATCCGCAAGGTGATCGTCGTACCCGGCCGCCTAGTCAACATCATCGCCTGATCGAGGCCAGTAAGGGCAACGCCAAAGAAAAGGTTGCCGTCCGGGACAAATAACCGTACATTCGCGTAAGCGTGCTAAGGGCGATCGCCCCGCGCGTGCAAGTTCTGGCGCCGGGGCCAACTTCCCTCCTGGTCTCGGCGCCAACCATCTTCCCGCCGCACTACGCCAGCAGCAGTCATGGCCACTACTCGTCAAGGTGGTCAGCATCGGATGATTGACCATCTAGAGACAGCCAGGTACTTGACCGCCGATCATAATGACCGTACATTCGTATATACGAATGCAGGGGGTTGGCCGAGTTCAGCTACGCCATGCAAGCGGCGCCATCGATACCCTTGAATCGACACAACCAATCGACCCAACCAAGCCACAGCCAATCAACCAATCAACCAATCAGGGAAGAATTGACAGATGTTTGATCTACTACCGGACCAAGTTCCGTGGTTCATCGTTGGACCAGGTTTGGGGCTCCTCATCGTCGGCCTGTTCATGCTGGCCAACCAACCGCTGGGGGCCAGCGGCGCCTATGTACAAACGTCAGGTCTACTTCGAAGGCGTGACGGCATCGCCATGTGGCGGGTTTGGTATTTCCTCGGGATGTTCCTCGGTGGGCTACTGGTGACCAGCGTTTTACGTTCCGGCTGGGAGATTCGGCCCGGCTACGACTCGTTGAACGCTGTGTTCCCGTTGGCCGCAACCATCCCGATGGTGTTTGCCGGAGCCACGCTGTTGGGCTACGGGGCGGCGTTGGCCGGTGGTTGCACATCTGGCCACGGTCTATGCGGAACGGCGCAGCGATCGCCGGCCAGCGTGACGGTTACCGCCACGTTCATGGCCACTGCCATCGCCACTACTTTCGTTCTTCGGCTGCTTACCGGAGGTGCGCTGTGAAGTCGGTTGGAAAGCTCAACGTGATCGGCCTGCTCTTCGGTATGACTTTCGGGGGCCTGTTGGCAGGAGCCCAACTTCACGAGTACGACACCATCCATTCAATGCTTCGGCTCGACGACTACTACGTCTACCTGATGATGGGGTCGGCTATTGCAGTCTCGGCTCCACTCCTATGGCTGTTGGAACAGCGGGGCATGAACACCCCATTCGGTGGCGAACTCGCGCTATCCCGATCGAAGCCGCAAGCTCACCACTTCAAAGGTGGTGCCCTATTCGGCCTTGGTTGGGCGATAGCCGGAACCTGTCCGGCCCCGGCGCTGGTCATGCTCTCATCGGGAGCGTGGTTGAGTTTGGTAGCCATCCCCGGAATCTTCCTCGGCCTTCACCTTCGCGAGCGTCAGCAAATGAACGCCAGTCGGTCGCTCAACCATGTCGGCGACGGTGAGCATCGCGAACTGCTATCCGCCTGCTAGATGACGGGCCGTCGACTCAGGCTTGGGTCCAAGCGGCGCCAGACGTGTAGTGCTCCATGGCCCAGCGGAAAGCAAACCACCCAGCCAACACGGCGACCAAGGCGGCAGCTAGTTGCCCGGCCAACAGGCCCAGGCTGAAATCGTCGACCAGCCGCACCGGTATGGCCGAAACGAATCCGGCCGGCACGACGAAATACATAACAAAGCGGGCCAACGGACCGAAGATGTCTGCCGGATAGAAGGCAAATAACAAGACGGTCTGGAAGCCCTGCTCACTGACCACCTCGTTGCCGTAGCGGAGCCCAATCGAACCGATCAGAACAAGGAAGCCAAGGAAGACAAGGGCTCCACTCAACGACCCGAGCACGTACATGGCCGTCCGACTCAACGTCGGGTTGCCCGCCAACATAAAGAGCAACGGGCCGAAGACAAAATCCCCCACGCCACCGGGTCTAACTCGGCGGCACAACAGGAACGGCAGCGTCGGCACCGGCAGGGCCAGGGCTGCGTCCAACTCGCCGGTGCCCGCCATCTCGGCCAGGCGGCGGGCGTTGTTGAAGAAACCTATGACCAGCCCGGTAGCGGTGGCCAAAATGGCCAACAGCAGCCGGATCCGATCGCCGTCCCACCCCCTCACAGTGCCGACCTGGTCAAAGAAGAACGCCCAGATGATCAGCCAGGCGATGTTGTTCGTAAGCATCGTCACCACCCCGACCCAAAACGCGGCGCGATGGGAGTAGGCCTCGGCGAAAGAAGTAGCCAGTACCCGACCGTACGCCCTCAGCCTCATTGGCCCCGCCGACACATCCGCTCCTCTCCCCGCCGATCGACAACGGCCAGTACAACCAGGAACACGGCCAGCCACATCAGCTGACGACCGACCAGCTCCAGTTCCAGATGTCCGGCCGCCAGGCGCCCGGGGACATACACCGTGGCCATGAACGGCAGCGCTCGAGCAAACGGTTCCAGCCACTCGGGTAACGCCTCCAGCGGAATGATTAGTCCGCCGACCAGGAACACCAACCGGTGGTAGACGAGCCACAGCCCGGAGATGTCACCAAGCCAGAACGCCATTGTGCCAATCGCGTGTTGAAGGACTATCGACAGCAACACGGCAAGAAGCAAGGCCGGAGCGGCCACAATCAACGCCAGCGTGCTGACCGGCGCCCCCACCACTGCGATTGACAAACCCACACCGGTAGCGGCGCAGGCGACGACACCCGGCACGATATGACCGAAGCTGAACAGAACCATGGGCAGACCGGCGAACACCGGCCGACTGAACCAGGCTTCGATCGACTCGTCGACAATACGCCGAGTTACCTGCTCTATCAGATTGTTGGGAACCGGCACGAGAGCGGCCTCAGCGGTAGCGATGTACCAGAAGATGGCAACCGCTGAATACCCAGCCACGGTGCCGGTAGCGGTCGAATCGCCGTTGACCGAAATAGCAACGCGCCACATCGAGCCGAGGACCGCCGTAACCACAGCGTAGAACCACGCCCTGGCCACCAAAGCCGAACGGTCGGCCAGTGCCACACCAACACCGGTAGAAAAGCTGTGCCACAGCACAGCCTGTAGTGTCGAGCGCTGTGGTGGGGCAACCAGCTCGGTGGCAGCTGTCATGTCGGTTCCCGCCCAAGTTGGCCGGGAAGATCCTCGGCGTACAACTCGCCAAGGCGACTTTCGACTCGGCCTTCGGCATCGCCAAGATCGGACACCGGCCCATCGAACCGTATGGTTCCGTGGTTGATCACGATGACTCGTTCGGCCACCTGCTCGATGTCGGCTGCGTCGTGGCTGGTGAGGAAGATCGTGGTGCTCAAGTCACGATTCAGGTCAGCTAGCAGGCAGCGAAACGCCTGCTTGGCCACGAGGTCTAACCCGATACTTGGCTCATCGAGGAACAGTAGGCGCGGCCGGTGAAGCAGTGTTGCCGTGAGTTCGCAGCGCATGCGCTGCCCCAAAGACAGGTCACGGAGCGGCCGCCGGTAGAGATCGGTGGCGCCAAGCAGCTCGCCAAGCTCCCCCACCCTGGTTGTCATCTCACGATCGGTGAGTCCGAAGATCGACGCCAACATGGCGAACGACTTCATCGGTTCCAGCTGGGACCACAACTGCGAGCGTTGACCAAACAGGCTGCCGATGTGGCGGGCCAACTCTTTGCGTTGAAGCCACGGTGTGTAGCCGAGTACGGTCGCCGTACCCGACGTCGGGTACAAAATCCCCGTCAACATTTTGATGGACGTCGACTTACCGGCACCGTTCGGCCCGACAAAGGCCACCCGCTCCCCGGCGTCGACTTTGAACGTAATCCCGGACACCGCCTCCAGATCGGAGCGGTCGGCGTCGTCGCGCGAGCGGCGCCCCCACCAGAGTCGCCGCCTAGGTGCCGCGAAGCTACGGGTTAGGTCGTCAACCTCAATGGCCACGACGTCCTCCGGCTGACCGACTGATGTTGGAGTGACGAGACGTCATAAAGCAACAGTACGACAGCAGCCTGACCGGGTTCTACGAATTTCGACCCTCGGGGAAACGCCCTTTGCCTAGTTGGCCTACTCTTCGGACAGCGACGCCGCATAGTCCGATTCCAGCGCTTCTCGGAACAGCGTCGGGTCCATGTCCGTACCAGCGATGGCGTTGAACATTTCCGGCCCAGCGGTGTCGGCCATATCGGGCCACGACTCGGGGTTCCACAGCGAACCACGACGAAAGGCTTTGGCGCAGTGAAAGAACGCTGAGTCAATCTCGATCACCACGGCCACTTTGGGCGTGCGCAGCTCACCAGCCCAAAGCGAGAGCACATCGGGGTCGGTGGTGATAACGGCTCGACCATCAATGCGCAGAGTCTCGTCATAGCCGGGAACCAACACCAGCAGTCCGGCCTGAGCGTTGGCCACGATGTTGGTCAACGAGTCGATGAGGTTGTTGCCCGAAAGGTCGGGGAAGGCCACGGCCGAACCGCCCCCGAGGAGTTTCAGTTGGCCGGTCGGTCCGCCACGAGGGGAGACATCGCACCGTCCGGCCCCATCGGAGGTGGCCAGACAAAAGAACGGCGAGGACGCCAGGAAGTCGGCGGCGGCTCCGGTGATTGCCCCACCCTTCTTTTCTTGCACTCGCTGGCTGGGCTCTCGATACAACGCGCGGAGCTGATCCATGGACGTGATGTGATGGGTGTTGTCGCTCGATTGTTCGGACACGTCACCAGATTAGACCTCCGCCGGGGCGGCCAACCAGCTTGGTCGACCACCCCGGAACTGAGGTTTGTTTAGATTTGGGCTGGAGCCGCCAAGCTCAGCCGTCGAGGGACCAGAGGCCGTAGCCGATGCTGGTCAAGGTGCTTCAGTGCCTCGGAAGCCTTCGTTCGGCACGTACACGTCTTCACCGAAGTCGACATCGACATCATCTTCGGAGCCGAAGACAAGGTCTTCACCGACACCGATCGTGTTCGGGAAGTTGCCTCCCTGGTCCATGATGTTGGGACTGTCGTTGAACTGGTCGGTGTGCCAGTTAGCGAAGAAGCGACCGGCCTCGTGAGCCGTAATGTTGCCCACGCCGGTTCCGATGATGTCAATGATGTCGGTCCCAGCTGCCAGCGGGTAGCTGTTTAAGCTGAGTGTCGGGATGAAGTCCGGCGAGCCTTCGGGGGCGCTCAATAGATCGAGCAGCACCAGCGCAACTTCTTCGGTCTCGAAGTTGCCGACGTCAATCGACTGGGCGATACCAACCGTTGGGATGCCGAACTCGGCGATGGTGCCACCGACGACGATTCGGCTGACCAACGGACCTGACTGGTCACCATGATCCCTGCTGTTCAGGATCTGGATATCGAACTGGTCGTTACCTCCGATTGCTTCGATGTCTTCCTGCAGGGACTCCTCCACGGAGGCCACAATAGCGTCGATTACCGCATCCTCATTGGAAGCGTCGAGGCCCCAGTTGGGCAGGAAGGCCGCCAGCGGCGATAGCACCGCCGGAGGCAAACCCGGTGGGGCGCCAAAGGCCTCGATGTCGACAGTGCCGGCGAAAACATGGATTCTCCAGGTGCTAGGCGGTGGGCGGTATAACTCACACCAACCTTAGACAACCATCAGCAGTCGGACCAGCCGTTGCCCAATGTTCCTCCGCTGCCAGATTGGTGGCGCCAGAAAGAGCACCCGCCGATATTGTTGCCCGAAATGGTGATAGTTACCGCTGCCGTCACCGGTCGTCGGCTAGATCGCCTGGGATCCTTCACATGAACCGAGAGACATGAACCGAGAAGCCACCAACCTGGTCCGAGGTGGGCTACAGCGATCGCACTTCGACGAGACCGCCGAAGCCGCTTACCTAACATCGGGCTATGTGTACTCCTCAGCGGCCGAGGCCGAGGCTGCCTTTGCTGGCGAGCACGATCGCTATATCTACTCCCGCTACGCCAACCCGACAGTGTCGATGTTCGAGGAACGTCTTCGCCTGCTGGAAGGAGCGGAAGCGGCCATGGCCACCGGCTCAGGAATGGCGGCGGTCTTCGCATCGCTGGCCTGCTACGTCGGTGCTGGTGACCGGGTTGTCGCCTCCCGTGCTCTATTTGGATCCTGCCATGTGATCTTGACCGACATTCTCCCCCGGATGGGAGTGGTGACCGAGCTGGTTGACGGAACGTCGGTGGACGAATGGGAAGCAGCGCTGACCCACGGCACGAAGGCAGTGTTTCTGGAGTCCCCGTCAAACCCTGGTTTGGAGGTCATCGACCTCGCCGCCGTATCCGAAATGGCTCACCGAGCCGGAGCTCTGGTCATTGTCGACAATGTGTTCGCCTCTCCTGTGCTTCAGCATCCGCTCGAACTGGGCGCAGATGTGGTGGTGTATTCCGCCACCAAGCACATCGATGGCCAGGGTCGGGTCCTTGGCGGTGCCATTTTGTGCAGCCAGAGCTTCAAGGCTGATCACGTCATGCCGTTTACCCGACACACTGGACCAAGTCTGAGTCCATTCAACGCCTGGGTCCTGGTGAAGGGCCTGGAGACGCTCCGACTTCGGGTGGAAGCGGCGTCGGCGGCGGCTTTAACTCTGGCCAGCCGACTTGAGGATTCCAGAGCGGTGACCGTTCGTTACCCGGGACTGGAATCTCATCCCCAGTACAAACTGGCCGCCCGGCAGATGTCGGCCGGAGGGACAATCCTCACAGTTGATGTCTCCTCTAAGGAGCGAGCGTTCGGTTTCATGGATTCGCTTGGGCTCTTCGACATCTCCAACAACGTCGGCGACTCGAAGAGCTTGGCCACCCATCCCGCCACCACCACCCACCGCCGCTTAGGGCCGCAGGCCCGAGCGGAGGTTGGGATCGGTGACGGGATGGTTCGGCTGTCAGTCGGGTTGGAAGACGTCGAGGACCTGTGGGAGGACCTCGATGCGGCCTTGAGCCACTAGCTGCACACGTTTCCGCTGGTGTAGGTCAGTCCAGCGGCGTCAACATCAGTAACACACACCGCAACAGTCGGCTTGCGAGCCGACGACGAGGTGGTGAAGCGAGCGATGCCGTTGGCATCGGTAGGCAGCGTAAGCAGATCCGAGAACGAGCCGGAGAACTGAACGGTGACCAAGGCTCCGGCCACTGGCTGTCCCAATTCGTTGCTGACCATCACTGTGGCCGTCCCGGCACTTTGGCCTCGACCGGTTGACACTGCCGAGGTCGACAAGCCGGATACTAAAGCCATAGTGGGCTCACCTGCCTCTTCGCCGTCGACACGTAGCAGGTCTACGGCTATGGAGTCATAGCGGCGTTCCCCAGCGCTTGAGTCGGTATCGACCACTCGCACCCAGACCGTTCCTTGAGGACTGCCGATCAACCACGATTTATCTACGGTTCCTGTGGCAACTCCCAGTGGCGCCCAGGTTTCCCCGTCGCTGGACCATTCGACGGCGAATCCGGTGTCGGCGTCACCGCCGTCGGTGACGGTGGCCTTCATCACCAAGGTTTGCACCCCACCGGGGGCATCGAAGCTCCACCGATGTTCTGCTGTATCGTGTCGACGACTTTTACGTCCTCCGCTGTCGACTTCGCCGATGACCTGGCTTATTCCGTCTTCAAGATGAGTGGTCGTGTAAGCCCCGCTTACCGTTGCAGCCACTGCTGTGTCACCGTTGGCCACACTCGAGCCACCCGGAGGTGGAGGCGGAGGAGGAGGCGGCGGCGCAGAATCAAACGAAGCTGTCAGGGTGTAGGCCCCGAGGCTGCCGTAGTCGCTATAGCCCGTGGGTGGACTGACCGATGGGTCTCCCACGCCAACACCATCAATCACCACGACGTAGGAACCGGCAGCCAGATTGGTAACCAAGCTGGCAGACAACATCGCCGGGTCGGTGGCGGTCGCCACCTCGATGCCGTCGGCGTTGACGATCGAAAGTGAGATGTCGAGATTGGGCCCGAGGGCGGCCGGTGAGGCATCAAACGTCGCTTCCCCGCCTTCAGTGGTGAAGCTAAAGGCGTCGGTGTCGCCGGTCCGCTCGATGATGCCCGAGGCGGTCAGGGTCGACAGATCGAGCGGCGTACTGTTGCCTACGCCGTTGCCGTGGTCGTCATCTCGGTAGCCAAAATCGTTTACACCCCCCAGCGAGGAGATGATGGCAAGGTCGTCGGCTCCGCGACCGAAGTTGGCCGATGAGCCGGTGTTGTTGGCCCCCACGTACTCTTGGCGGCTCCACTGGCCGACATCCACGTAGTAGGCCACGCCCATGATGGGAGCCCATGACGTTGCTCCATCACCGTGGCCGGTGTAGTACCCGGCGGAATCGGTGCCGTCGTGAGCCAACCCAACGGTGTGGCCGACTTCGTGACTGATAGCTTCAGAAACACCCTTGAACGAGGAGTTGTAGACGAAGGTCGGCTCATCCACACTGTCGCCAAACGAGTTGATGTAGGCAATGCCGCCGCAGCTGCCGCAGAGTTCACCGGTGTTGTCAGTGATGACTACCCGGATACCCCACTGGTCGTCTCCGGAACCGGACCGGGTGAGCGCGGCCTCTCCGGGATCAACCGTGGTCACATTGACGTTGAACGGAGCAAAGTCCTCAGCCACAACCTTCCACGAGTCCTCTATGACCTGGAGCTCCTGAGTCGACCAGGCATCGGGACTACCGTTGGTGTCGTACGCCGGGGAGACGATGGACTGGACACCGAAGTTCGAGTTCCACGTTGTGCCAGTGGTGACGTGACCGTCGAAATCGAGATAGATGGTCTTGGTAGCGCTGGGCAAGCTGGCCAATTGGAACTGCGGGCCATCGGTCGGAGGCGCTGACTGAACCACATCACCTGATACCAATGTCGCCGCGGCCAGGCCCGGCTCAGGTTCATCTACGTAGGCCAGACGTTGACCCCGGTCGACGTGCAGCGTCTTGTCGTGAACCAACTGCAGGCGAAGTTCGGCCGCTGTCAGTCCGTTGCTGGCGGCCACGTTGCCGAGCTGACCCCCAAGGCGCTCCAGAGCACGCTGGCCGGCCACCATCGGTGGCCCGGGATCGCCTGGCGGTGACTGGGCGGTGGCGGATCCAACCGGGGTCAAAAGGCCAATAGCCATGATCAGTGGTGGGAGGAGGAAGGCGAAATAGCGTCTCAAGACTGAGACTCCTTTGTTTTTGACCGCGTCAAAGCAGGGCGGCACCGGGCGATGGCACCACTATGAATCGGCGGCTCTTGGGGGCAGGCGTCGGTCGGATTCCGGCGCCCTAAGGCGATAGCACCGAACATAGCCAGATCCGATTCGGGTGAGATTGAGGCGGCCTGGGTAATTGTTCAGCAACGTAGTTCGGCGAGGGCCAGGACGACCCTCATCCGCCAACGACATCGACGCGGCAACCCGAAACCTTTAGCCGATTCGCTCGGGTCGACCTAACGCGATCAAGAAGCTGTCCAAGATCGTCCCAAGAGGCTTGGGTATCTGCACTTGCTCGGGGTATCTTCTGTGGTGTGAGCACGGAGATCCCGGACAACGTATCGACAGTCGTCGACGGTTTGGAGCCGCTCGATGATGCTCACATAGACACCAATTCGCATAGCGATCATGACCACGCCGATCATGATCACGCCTACCATGGCCGGTCCCGGGTTCGCAGGCCTATTGACCCGATCGTTTTGGCCATCTTGGTCGTCATGGTGCTGTTGGCCAGAGGACGCATTGACTTTCTGGCCAATGACGACGTCCGGTTGTGGGCCACGTTGTTCGTCTCAATCTGCTTTCAGGCGCTGCCTTTCCTGGTTCTCGGTGTTGTTTCAGCGGGTTGATCGCCGCCTATGTCTCTCCCGATCTTGTCCGCCGCTTGGTCCCGAAACGGACGATCTTCGCTGTACCCTCCGCCGGACTAGCCGGTCTGGCACTACCGGGCTGTGAGTGTGGATCCGTTCCGATAGCCGGGCGGTTAGTGGCCACGGGTACACCACCGGCGGCCGCTCTCACCTTCTTGCTTGCCGCTCCGGCGATCAACCCGGTGGTGATGGTCTCGACCGCCGTGGCCTTCCCCAATGACCGGATGATGGTGGTCGCCCGTTTCGCCGCATCCTTTGCTGCCGCCATCGCCGTCGGCTCATGGTGGGCTCGACGGTCTGGCGAGAATCTACTCGATTCGGTGTCTGATGTTCATCAACACCACGACTCGAAGATGGAACGATTCATCGACGTGGCGTCGCGGGACCTGGTCCACGCCGGTGGATACCTGGTGCTTGGAGCCTTGGCCGCAGCCACACTGCAACTCGTAGTTCCACGATCGGTCCTGGACTCCGTAGCGTCCAACGAACTTCTGTCCATTCTCGTCCTTGCCTCATTGGCTGTCGTGTTGTCGATTTGCTCCGAGGCCGACGCCTTCGTAGCTGCCGGCCTCCCCCAGTTCTCACTGACCTCACGGCTGGTCTTCCTGGTCGTCGGACCGGTAATCGACATTAAGCTTGTAGCCATGCACGCAGGTGTCTTCGGCCGAGCTTTCGCCCTCCGCTTCGCTCCGGTCACGCTGGTCGTGGCCATCATTAGCGGAGTCATCGCCGGGCAGGTGCTTCTGTGAACCGCCTAAGCCGGGCATCGGTGCTTGCCATGCTTGGAATCGTCACCGGATCACTCCTGATAAACGGCGGCTACGGAGCGTTCGTCCAACAGCGGATGTTCATTCCTCTCGTTCTGGCGGCCATTGTGCTGCTCGCCTTCAGCGGCCATGAGGTTTACGGCGCTCTGAAGGAGGAAAAGGTGGACCCCGACGCTCGCTGGTGGTCGTTCGGCCCTGGCGTCGGCTGGCTGATGGTGCTTCCACTGGTGGTTCTGTTCGCAGTGGCACCGAGCGCTCTCGGTGCGGCAGCGGCTAATCGAGTCGATGCGTTCAACCCGATCGAACAAACTGAAGCCTTCCCGGCTTTGGACACATCGGCTGGGCCGGCCGAAATGCGGGTGTTCGATTTCTTGGATCGAGCCCTTTGGGACCCCAACGAGTCTCTGCGTGAGACGCCCGTCAGACTCGAAGGCTTGGTGGTCAACGACCCCGAGGTGCCTGACGGTTTTCTGCTGACCAAGTTCATGGTCAGCTGCTGCGCCGCTGACGGGCTGCCGTTACAAGTAGCGGTCCGTGGAGTAGATCAACCGCTCGAAGATGACACATGGGTAGTGGCTGACGTCATCTGGCGAGAGCCGGATGTGCCGTATTCCGAGGCGGGTGCCGTCGTCATCGTCGACGCCGATGCCATCGCGGTGACTCCACAACCCGGTGCCCGCAAAGACCCGTACGAGTCGCCGTACTAGCCCAACAAGAAGTGGACTAAGGGGTTCTGCCCGGTTGCCCGCAATTCGGGGTTCTCGTCCAAGTAGCCTCTGGTGTCGAACGAAGCGGACGGCCGACGACCTTCGATGCCACCGCGCCGCAAGAAATGGGTTAGTGGGTCGACGCCTGCGGCGGCAACGCCAGGATAGGTCGCCAGGTAGAAACCGGGGTCGAACATGCCGGATCGTTCGACTAGGCGACGGGTATCCAACTCTGTGGAGTCGACATGCACTCCTGCAGCTCGCTGTCGTTCAACCCACAGATCGGTCACCAGCGCGGCCAATGCATCAAGCTCAGCTGCCGACGGCACGGCCTCTTCGCCACCCCTGCCATCCGCAGCACCAACTGAGGTCGTAAATAGCCGTTGTCGCTCAGGGAAGTACTGTTGCCGAACCCACTCGTTGGAAGCGGCGAAAGCCTCGTGATAGGCGGTCGCAGTTTCAACATCCACCCGATATTTAGAACCCCAGTTGTTCCGCTCGATGATCTCGACTAACCCCACCCGGGCCGGATTCACGACGTCGTCGACTACCAGCGGGATGTACTTGTTGACCCTGCGCAGTAGTTCAACTGCTGTTGTTGAGAGACTCTCGTTCAGCGCGGCGGGCCTAATCGTTTCGCTCCCGTCAAGTCCAACCAGGTCGAGCAGGTCATCGACAATCGAGCCTCCAACCAACGTGTCGGTCTGAAAGACCCGAGGCACGATGTTGTCGGGTCCGAAGACCGATCCGAACTGTTGGAGAGTGTGCTGGTGACCGCACACACGACTGAAGTACGGATGGTCCGGACCGGGTGGCCGCCAACCGGTGGAACCGTTCTTGACCATTGTCGAGTACAGCGAACTGACGAGCGCCGCAGGATCCCGTAGGTATACGGCAACCACAACTTCGGTGACCCCGACCGCTTCGAGAACAGAGGCCAGGCGCTTAACCGATGTATCGGTTCGGAGACGGGACTGCAGATGCTCTGACGACAAGACAATCAACTCGCAGCCTTTACGGCGACCATGTTCGACCGCGACGGAAAGCTCGTTGATTAAGCGGTCACGAAACCGAGCGAGATCGTCTGCGGTGCGAACCTTTGCCGCCCGCGTCAAGTCGTCCCGCTGGTCTGAGTCGTAAGCGGCGACAGGTAGCTTCCAGTTGTTTCGTTCACCGGCGGCGGGGGTGAACAGGCAGCCGCGGCGGGCTAGGAGTTCTCGGTTGGTGTGGAGAAACTCCTGCACAGTAGTGGTGCCGGTTTTTTCGACGCCGACGTGCAGGTAGCACTTCATTGGCCTGACCAGGCTAGCCGCATTTCTGTGCCGCATGGCCAGGCGAATCGAACGGTCTGCCCGGCCTGGTTCGCCACGACGGCTTGGGTGTCGATGCCCTTCGTCGTTAGTGCCCGACTACCCACTGCCCCCAATCAATGTTCCCCTGCCACCATGGCCTTAACCGTTCCTTTGACATTGGTCCGCCGACGTTGTTCTACCTTCGATCCCATGTCTGGGAACCAGTTCACGGGTAGGGATTTGTACCGGGGGACGCTGATGGCGGCGGTCTTGGGTCTGGTGGCTGCACTGGTCGTGGGCGTTCAGCCGGCAGCGGCCCAAGACACCTTCGCCTGCACCATCACCAACAACAACGGAACCGCCACCATCACCTGGAACAACATCGGCGCACGCGGCTACGACCTCATCGAAGACAACCAACCCAAACGCTGGACCACAACCACCACCTACACCGACACCACACCCGGCAACACCTACAAAATCGTCGCCTTCGGCAACGGCACAGACTTCACCACAACCACCTGCACCAACAACAACGGCGGCGGCGGAGGCGGCGCTCCGGTCAATGGTGCAATTTCGCTGTTGGCGGCCGGCGACATTGGTCGATGTGACAGTCCACATCTTGCGCCAGTCGGGTCCTACGTCGAATCAAGGACCGATGCCTGGTTCTTGGCCCTCGGCGATCTGGCCTACCCCGATGGCTCAACGTCAGACTTCGATCGCTGCTATGACCCGCACTTTCGCGACGCCAAGGACCGGACGCTACCAGTTGTGGGCAATCACGAGTACTACACCAGCGGCGCCGCCGGTTACGTGGACTACTTCGGTTCATCTGCTGGGCCAGCCGACAAGCTCTACTACAGCCGGGACTTGGGCGACTGGCACATCGTGGTTTTGAACGGCGAGTGCTGGCGTGTCGGAGGCTGCGGAACAGGTGACCCGCAATACCGGTGGCTGCAACAGGACCTGGCCTCCAACGACAAGGCGTGCATTCTCACCGCCTGGCATCAGGCCTACTACACCTCTGAGAGCCTAACCGGTGACGCCACCTACATGAAGCCCTATTACGAGTTACTCGACAACGAAGGCGCCGACATTCTTCTTACCGGTCATTCACACAACTACGAACGCTTCCACCGGATGGACGCCGACAACAGCGTCACCAGTACCGGTATCCGCTCCTTCGTCGTCGGGACCGGTGGAACATATCAGCGGCCGTTCCAGATCAACCACAACGGCTCGGTGGTTCGCAACAACACCACTTGGGGTGTGGTCGAGTTCGACCTGCGCGACGGATCGTACAACTGGGATTTCAGGCGAACCTCAGGAGCCCAGTTCTCAGACTCGGGCTACGGGACCTGTTAGGGGCCAGACGGCATAACCTCACGCTCTGAACTAAGCACCGATACATCAAGCTCAACCTCTCACATTTCTCTCGAGTCACAACCCCGGTCAATCCCACATCCGCCTAGAACCGGTGACTCGTTCTCCGACTTGAGCTGGGCGACCTGCCAATCGACAGTCACCGAGCGCGAGCGATCACCACCCAGCCACGGCTTCCCAACCCTGGAATGTGCTCACCGATTTGAGCCTCGTAGCTGTCGATCGTCTCGTCCTCGACCAGTTGATCCAACGCCGGCTTGGCATCGCCGTCAGGCCAAGCCAGCTCGTTGATGGCAAACACCAACCATCCACCCGATTCAAGCAGCAAAGCCAACGACCGGAGAGCCAATCCAGCTACATGACCGTGGCCCAAGACGCCCACGGCAGTCACCACGTCAAACGGAGAACCCGTTATCGCCAACTCGCCAGCGTTCAAGTCGACTTCATACAAGTGGCGGTACACGTCGGTGGCCCTGGCCCGAGCCAGCATTTCCGATGAGTAGTCGCAGCCGTCGATCTGACTAAAGCCGCGCTTGGCCAAGGCCACCCCTGATAAACCCGATCCGCAACCGACATCGAGAATCCGGGCATCACCGGGCACCCCGGCAGCGACGAGAGCGTCGGCTACTCTGTCCGGCTGTGCGTATCCTCGGCTGGTCAGTTCGGCATCGTAGTCGGCAGCGAACCGCTGGTAGTGCCGTCGCACATCGTCACCGTCGTCGAGGTCGTAGAGGCGGTCAAAGAATCGTTCGTCGGACACCCACTCATCATTGCAGGACCGACACCATCGGAAAAATGACCCACCGGGTGTGGACACCGAGCATGGCCCGCGAGACTATGCCCTATGGGAACTACAACGATTTTGGACGGCGGAATGGGCAAGGAGCTGCGCCGGATCGGGGCGCCGTTTCGACAACCAGAGTGGTCGGCGTTGGCCATGTTGGAAGCGCCTGACTTCGTTCGCCAAGCCCACGACAACTTCGTCGCGGCCGGAGCCGAGGTCCTCATAACCAATGTGTACGCCTTGGTGCCCTTCCACATCGGCGCCGAGCGATTCGCCGCTCGCGGTCAAGAGTTGTTGACTCTCGGCGGTCAACTGGCACGTGAAGCCGCTGACAAAGCCGATCGGTCGATTCAAGTTGCAGGTTCCCTACCACCGCTGTTCGGCTCGTATGAGCCGGAGTCTTTCGATGCCGATGCCGCCGTCCCGCTTTGGACAGCCTTCATCGAAGAGCAGGCCCCCTACGTCGACTTCTGGATCGGCGAGACGATGTCTTCGGTAGCCGAGTTCGAGGTGCTCAAGAACCTTGTCCACCAGATCGACGGGGCGCCGGGAGATTCCCGACCGTTCTGGGCCTCGTTCTGTTTGTCTGACCTGTTGAGCGACGGGCGGGCCGTTCTCCGATCGGGCGAGTCGGTGACCGAGTTGGCTAAGGCCGTCGCTCCCCATCAACCCGAGGCTGTGCTGTTCAACTGTTCACAGCCGGAGGTCATCAGCCAGGCCTTGGCCGAACTGGCAGCGACCGATCCGGGCTATCGATTCGGTGGCTACGCCAATGCATTCCAAACCGAAGTGTTGGAAGGCGAGGAATACGCAGCAAACACCGTGGTCCTAGAACGCCGAGACGACTTGACCGTGGAACGATACGCCGACATGGTCGCTCAGTGGGTGGACACCGGTGCCACCATTGTCGGGGGCTGCTGCGACATCTACCCCGATCACATCGCCGAGTTGGTTGGACGATTCGCCGATGGGTCGGACGACTGAGACTACCGCCGGGTAGGTCAAAGGGCCGTAGCAGCGTCGTGTTACAGTCGCCCACATGGACACCGTCGCCCTCATCGCAGCACTGGAGAACAACTCGGCCCGGGTCCGCGAGGTTCTCGTCCACCTCGACCCTGAAGCAAACGTGGAGACCTGCCCCGGCTGGAACGTCCGGGACCTGGTTCATCATCTGAGCTGCACTCAGCGGTGGGCGACCGACATCGTTGCCGACGCGCTCACCCATACACACTGGATGGAACTCGACAACTACGATCTGCCAGACGACGATGACCTGGTCGGCTGGTTTACCGAAGGCGCCAATCGTCTGGCCGATGCTCTCAACGAAGCGCCAGATGATCTCGACTGTTGGGCTTTCATGGCCGACGTCGAATCACCACTCCACTTTTGGGCTCGACGTCAGGCGCACGAAACAGCCATCCATCGAGTTGACGCCGAAGTCGTGGCCAGCCAACTGACCGGCTTCGGCCCGGCTGCGGCCGCCGACGGACTCGATGAGCTGCTAACCGGCTTCTGGACCCGACCTAACCGAGGGCCTCGATCCAAAATCGCAACCTCAGTCGGCTTCCGTCCGAGCGACCATGACGGCCGATGGACGGCGTTGTTCGATGAGACCTCGTGTCGGTCGACCCCCACCATCGATCCCGATCAGGTACAAGTGACCGTCAACGGCGCGATAGCGGACCTCTTCGCCTGGGCCTGGGATCGGCCCACCGTAGGCACACTCACCTTCGATGGCGACCACGCCGCCGTCGAGCGGTTGAAGTCCCACAACTAGATTTTTGATCTAAACCTGTTGAGCTAGAGCCGCCTATCAGCCCAAGGCTTCGCTCAAGCCTGCGATCAACCGGTCGACCTCGTCCATCGTGGTGTAGTGAACGAAGGAAAGTCGAAGCACGCCGGGTTTGGTTGGGATGTCCATACCGATCAAAGGCCTGACGGCGTAGAAGTCACCGGTCCCGACCATCAGCTTCTTCTCGGTAAGCACAGCTTGTATGTCCGCCACCGGCTTGTCGGCTGACACCACGGCCACGGTCGGGGCTCGAAGCGACGGATCGGCTGGACCAACGATGCGCAGATCGTTGCGATCCCGAAGCCAAGCCAGTAACGGGGCCAGCAACTGCTCTTCGTACTCACGGAACAGATCGTGCACCCGCCGACCACGCTCGGCCGCATCGGCATCCGACGCCGGTCCAAAGTGATGTCCGTAGACGGCATCGAGGTAGTGGGCGACGCCGGCGGCCGATGCAATCTGGGCGTGATCGGGTCCAGCCGGAACCAGCGTGTAATGAGGTTGACCCTCGTTGAAGTAGTGGCCCTGATTCGCCAGTTGCTCCCACAACGGTTGACGAACCACCATGGCCCCCAGATGAGGCCCCCAGGTCTTGTACATGGAGAAGAGGTAGACATCGGCTCCCAGACCGGTGACATCGGGCAGTCCGTGAGGAGCGTACGAAACACCGTCGACTACCGTCCAGGCGCCCACGGCATGGGCCCGGGCCGAAATCTCGGACACCGGGTTGACGTGAGCAACCACATTCGAGGCGTGGGGAAAGACCACCAGACGGGTCCGCTCAGACAACAAAGCGTCCAGATCGTCAAGCGACAAGCGTCCCGTTTCGGGGTCGACCTCCCACTCGTGCAAAACCAGGCCTGACCGGTCGGCCATCCGGCGCCAGACTCCGGCGTTGGCTTCATGATCTTGGTTGGAAACAATGATCTCACCGCCGGTGGCCAGCGGGCCCGGGGCGGCAAAAGCGTTGGCCAACACATAAGTGTTCTGAGACGTCGACGGGCCAAAGTGCATCTCGTCGGAGTCGACGTTCAGATAGCCGGCAATTGTTCGGTACGACTCATCCATCCAGTCACCGGCCTCCGAGGACGCAGGATACGGGCTGTACGGCTGCACTTTGAGGCGGCGGTAGTAGGTGGTGAGCCGGTCGATCACCTGGCCACAGGTGTAGGATCCGCCAGCGTTCTCGAAGAACGCCCAGCCCTCCAGGCTTGATTCCGAGAATGCCGGAAACTGTGATCTGATGAACTCAAGATCAAGATCGGGCGTGGGGTGGTGAGGGTGGGAATCTGTGCCGGCCATGGAGCCAGCGTAGGGCTGACGCGGCTCCTCACGTCAGCGGGACGACAAGGAAGTACTAAGACTCCATCTAGTTGAAATCTGTTCCGAAGATGCAGCCGTACCTTGAAGGCGATGGAGCTCGCCGAATCGGAAGATCAGCTGCCGGGCGAGCGCAGACTACGCCCTCCGTTTGTCGCCGACCGTTCCCGACGTGTTGCGCTGCGGAGGCCGCCAGCAGTCGATCAGGGCTCCAAACGAGACTGGGCCGTCGACCGGCTTCGAGCGCTCTGCCTGGTTTCAATGACTGTGGCTCACCTCGCCCAAGCCGCCGACCACTCCTCGGTGGTGGACGACTTGGTTCACCTTCCCGTTTGGGTCTCCGGTGCCGCCGGATTCGTGTTTCTCTCCGGAACGTCAATCGGCCTGTTCTGGATGGCGCGTGGAGGCCACTCAGTTGAGAACCGCAAGTGGGCCCTCAAGCGCGGTGTGTTCCTAGCTGTCCTGGCCATCTCGCTGAATGTCATTGGTATCGCATGGTTCCGTCTCATTGGCCCACCTCGGTGGTACCCACCGGCTGAGCCAACGGCCTCTGCCGTCGTCACCGCCCAATGGTCGCTACTGTTCGCCGATGTCATGTGGATGTACGCCGCCTTCCTGATTGCACTTGCTCTGCTCGGGCGAGTAATCCTGGCCCACCCGCTCGCCGCGCTGGCTGGGTCAGTCGGCCTCTACGTGTACTCCCAATTCGACTTCACGTTCGGCCCGACAGCCGTACCGGGCCAGTCACCGACCTGGAACTTGGCGGCATGGCAGATCCTGTTCGTAGTCGGCCTTCTGGCGGGAACACGCTGGAACGAAATCCGACGAGTTCTCGATGTGAACCAGCGGTCTGTTTGGTTGGTGGCCGGAACCGCAGTGGCCGTCATTTTCTCTCTTCGCATGGGTTTCAACATTGCCGAACGTGGCATTGACCCAATGGGGCTCAGCGCCCAGCGTGATGCTCTTGAGACCGCCTGGCTGGGCAAGAATTCGCTGGCACCTGCCCGCCTCGGCCTGATCCTTGGTGTGGGTCCAGCCGCGTACCTGCTCTGTCGACACCGCACGCCGTTTGACCGGGTATTACTTCCGGCCGGTGGTCGCAGCCTGCGAATTTACGCCGTGTCAACCGTTGCCGCCTACCTCTGGACGGCAACCGGTGTGCAACTGTGGCCAATCCTGAACGCCGAGATCGCCATCATCATCGCCACCGCTGTCATCTTGACAGTGGGGATGCTTCCTGCCCTTGGACGCGGACGCGCCTGGTCGTTCTAGTCAGCGACAGAGAGCGCTCTATCGATTTCGCTCGTCGCTCTCGGGCCGTACCCACCGCCACCGGGAGTTTCTATTTCGAAGACGTCGCCGACATCAAGCGTTGTTTTGAACACGGCTCCGAACTCGGTGACCGTGCCGTCGGTGGCTATCTTCCGGTTGCGTCCAACCGAGCCCGGTGAGCCGCCGGCCGCCCCGTAGGGAGCGACAACTCGATGTCCAGAAAGAACGTTGAGTTCAACCGCTTCCTCGAATCGGACCCGCCGCACCGTTCCGTCCCCACCGCGGTGGAGGCCGAAGCCACCTGAGCCGGTTCGAATCTTGAATTCCTCCAGTACGACAGGAAACCTCCATTCCAGCACTTCGGGGTCGGTGAGTCTGCTGTTGGTCATGTGGGTGTGCACCGCTGAAGAGCCGTCGGCGTTGGCTGTTGCCCCCGCTCCCCCGCAGATCGTCTCGTAGTACTGGATGCGGTCGTTGCCCCAGATGAAGTTGTTCATGGTTCCTTGGGCCGCCCCCATAACACCAAGCGCACCGTAGAGCGTGTCGACGATGAGCTGGCTGGTTTCAACGTTGCCAGCGATGACGGCCGCCGGGTACGAAGGATTGATCATGCAGTCATCGGGAAGAACTAGCTGCAACGGCTTCATGCACCCGGCGTTGAGGGGAATGTCATCGGCCACCATGGTTCGGAAGACGTACAGCACGGCGGCATGGGCGATGGCAGACGGCGCGTTGAAGTTGCCGGGGTGCAGTCCGCTGGTGCCGGTAAAGTCGACCACCGCTGAGCGGTCAGCCCGATCAACAGTGATCTCGACCGAAACCTGATAGCCGTCATCCATCGCGTAGGTGAAGGTCGAATCGCTCAGGGCATCGATCACTCGCCGAACCGACTCTTCGGCGTTGTCCTGGACGTGGCCCATGTAGGCGTGGACGACACTAAGCCCGTAGTGGTCGATAACCCGCCGAAGCTCGCTCGTCCCTTTTTCGCATGCTGCCACCTGGGCTTGAAGATCGGCAATGTTCTGGGCGGCGTTGCGACACGGGTAGCGGGCCTCGGTCAGCAACGAATGGATTTCCTCGTGGCGGAAGCGATCTTCGCTCACCAACAGGAAGTTGTCGATTAGGACACCTTCTTCATCAACAGTGGTTGAATCGGCCGGGGCAGATCCGGGCACTGTCCCACCAATGTCGGCGTGGTGACCGCGAGACGCCACATAAAAGATGGGGCGAAGATCATTCGGCGACTCGGAGTCGAACACCGGCTTTATGACGGTGATATCGGGCAGGTGGGTACCACCGTTGTAGGGGGCGTTCATCACGAACACGTCGCCCCGCCTCATGTCTGGGTTCTGCCGAATGATCGATTTGATTGACTCGCTCATTGAACCCAGATGTACGGGCATGTGTGGAGCGTTGGCGATGAGGTCGCCGTCGGGGTCGAAGATGGCACAGCTGAAGTCCAGGCGCTCCTTGATGTTCACCGACGCTGCAGTGTTCTCAAGCACCACGCCCATCTGCTCGGCGATGTTCATGAACAGGTTGTTGAAGATCTCCAACTGCACCGGGTCTACCGACGTTCCCACCGCCGTGGACTCGACCAAGGCCTCCACCCGTTCCATGACTAAGTCGCCCAGGCTGTTGACTGAGGCCTGCCAACCAGGCTCGACAACGGTGGTGGCCGTGTCTTCCAATATGACAGCCGGGCCGTCGACGGTTGAGCCGGAGGCCAGGGTCGAGCGGGTGACAAATGGGGTGTCCACCTCGACCCCGTTGAATACGACGGGCCTCGTCGGCTCGGCGGAACCGTCGCTGACATTCGATTCGGAGTCACCGATGCCGGTGAGGTCGACAGCTTCCAGTCCGATCGCTTCGACCTGGATGGATTCGACAACAAGGTCCTTATCCGGGCTGATAAACCCGAACCGGGAGCGATGCACCTCTTCAAACGAAGCGACCAGTTCTGGTAGGCCGGCGCGGGTAACGTGAAAGGCGGTATCGGACCCGTGGTAGCGGAGGGCCAAGCGATGGTGAGGCTGCACTGAGTTCGCCGGAATTCCCTGATCGACCACAGCCCCGGTGGCCGTCGACTGCAGCACATCGAACTCAGGAGCGAGGGCGGCCAGCAGCTCGTCGCCCAGAACTTGTTCGACCGCCCGATCTTCGACGTGGCGAGTGTCAGCCAACCCGATACCGAGGGCGGAGAGCACTCCGGCATGAGGGTGAATGTGAACCCGGGTGATGCCAAGGCGGTCGGCCACCAGGCAGGCGTGCTGCCCACCGGCGCCACCAAAACACACGAGGGTGTACCCTCCAGTGACGTCGTGCCCACGCTGCACCGAGATCTTCTTGATGGCGTTGGCCATATTGTCAACGGCAATGGAAAGAAAGCCTTCGGCTACGTCGGTTGGGCTACGGCCGATCTCGTCGGCCAAACGGCCGAATGCCACATCAACCGCGTCGGCATCCAAAGGCTGATCGCCATCGGGGCCGAAGACGTTGGGGAAGAATTCGGGCCGCAACTTGCCCAACAGGACGTTGCAGTCGGTGACAGCCAGTGGCCCTCCGTTGCGGTAGGCGACCGGTCCAGGGTCGGCCCCTGCCGAGTCAGGCCCCACCCGCATGCGAGCTCCGTCGTAGTGCAGGATCGATCCGCCTCCGGCAGCCACGGTGTGGATGTCGATCATGGGTGCCCGGACCCGGACCCCTGCCACCTCGGTTTCATAGGTCCGCTCGAGTTCACCGGAGAAGTGAGAGACATCGGTTGACGTGCCACCCATGTCGAAGCCGATCAGTTTGTCGAAGCCTGCGGCTTGAGCGGTACGGATCATGCCGACCACTCCCCCAGCCGGGCCCGAAAGCAATGCGTCTTTTCCTTGAAAGCTGAAAGCGTCGGTTAGTCCACCGTTGGACTGCATGAACATCAGTCGAGTCTCGCTACCGGGCTGGGTACCGTTCGGACGGGCGTCGCTACGGCGGAGCCGATCATCAACCTGCTCCACGTACCTGCGCAAGATCGGTGAAAGGTAGGCGTCGACGACGGTCGTATCACCCCGTGACACCATCTTCATCAGCGGTGACACTTCGTGACTCACCGAAACCTGGCCGAATCCGAGCTGGCGGGCCAAGGCCCCCAGCGCCGCTTCGTGCTCGGTGTAGCGGTACCCGTGAACCAAGCAGATGGCGACCGAATCGAAGCCTTCGGCTCGACAGGTCTCAAGAGCGGTTCGGGCGTCAGCCAAGTCGAGCGGGGTAAGCACCTTTCCTTCGGCGTTCACCCGTTCGTCGACCTCGACGACGTTCGTGTAGAGCATTTCCGGCAACACAATGTCTAAGGCGAAGATGTCGGGGCGGGCCTGATAGCCGATTGGCAACGCGTCGGCGAAACCCTTCGTGGTGACCAGGACAGTCGGCTCGCCCTGACGTTCCAGCAGGGCATTGGTGGCCACGGTTGTGCCCATTTTGACCGACTGAATTAGCTCGGCCGGCAGAGGATCGTCGGCCGATACACCCAGAACGTCCCGAATCCCCTGAATGGCGGCATCATCGTAGCGACGGGAATTCTCCGACAGCAGCTTGTGCGTGACCGTCGTGCCATCAGGGCGGAGGGCCACGACGTCGGTGAACGTGCCACCTCGATCGACCCAGAATTGCCAGCGCCCATCGGCCTGCGAAATGCCATCATGCTCCTTGCCGGTCATCCTCCGATGCTACGGGACCCTGAACGGCACTGCCCAAGCGATCGGCCGCCCGGTGCTCCTAGCCTGCGACCAGAACCCGGAACTGGTCCATGGCTCCACCGGAGGTTTCCAGGGTGATCTCAACGGTTGAGCCGGAGACGATGACCGCGTCGGACCGTCCGAGTTTGCGTGAACCCTCATAGACCACGTCCGCCGGTCCGAGGTCATCGGTTGTTCGTAGACCACTTGAGCTTCCGGCCACAGCCAGTACCGGCCGACCCAGGTCGACAACTGCGGCCAGTAGCGAGTCTTCGGTGGGAGAGTAGGAGAAGTAGTAGGTCGTCACGGTTGTCCCGGCTGAGATGGTGACGCCACCCAGGGTGAGGTCCTCGACCAGGACGCTGGTTTGCTCCTCCCACAACAACAGCGTTGCCGTCTCAAAGTACGGGCCCCGTTTGCTGAGGTTCGCTCCAACCTCCAGCTGTCCCACGATGGTGATGTCACCGGCGGACGCCACCGGCCCGGTCGCCGGAGGTTCCGTTACGGGCGGAGTCGTTGCCATGGTTGTTTGCCCGGCAGGTGCCGCCGTCGATGGCAACATGTTGTTGTTGGTCACGGTGGACGATGGAGGGTCGGTGGCCGATGTCGGCGCACTCCGGCTGGACGGACTTGGTCGAGGCTTCGAGGTCGCCACCAACGCCGTCGTGGCGGAAGAGTTCGCGCTGGACGGCGGGGCCGAAGGCGCACCATCGGCAGAACTTGTCGTCCTGTCGCTTGCTGCCTCGGGGGCGGTGAGCCCGCCCGGCGGAGGAGCAAGGTCGGGAGCGGTGGCGGCAAGCACGGTTGTCGTCGGCGACACCGGAGCAGTCGCGTCGGGTTCGACCTGGTCAAGCTCCCCAGCAGCTACGGGTTCGCCCTCACCTGCGGTCTTGACACCGTCTCCGACCTTTACACCGTCTACGACCTTTACACCGTCTCCGACCATGGCACCGTCTCCGACCATGGCACCATCTTCGACCTTGACACCGTCAACGGCAGCCATCGCTACTCCATCGGCCGAAGCGCCATCGGACGGTCCTTGTGCGATGGCGGCACCGGCCAACGCCATTGACACCACAGCCGCGCCGACGGCCGAGGTTGCCGCCGCCAAATCGGGAAGACGGGCGAAGGTGCGGGCCAACGATGCCAGCGGCGCAGCAAACGGCAGGCCAAGAATGAAAGACATTGGTCCAGCGGCAAACTGGAGGCGACCGACCGACAACGCCAGCGTGGCCCGCACAACCTCGGGATCAAAGTGTGTTCCCGCTGACAGCGCTAGCTCGCGTCGGGCATCTTCGGCTGACATCGGCGTCTTGTAGGCTCTGGTGGCGGTCATGACCTCGTAGGCATCGGCCACCGCCACAATGCGAGCGGCCAACGGAATCTCGCTACCGGTAAGCCCAGCCGGATAGCCGCTGCCATCCCACTTTTCGTGGTGGCCCCACGATGCCGATGCCCACTCCCCCAGGAAATGATCCAGTGGGGCCAGAAGATGGCGGCCTTCCTCGGGGTGAGTTTGCAGTTCGGCCCACTCTTCCTGGTCTGGGCGGCCCGGCTTGTTGAGGATGGCGGGCGAAACATGGATCTTGCCCATGTCATGCAGAAGGGCTCCCCACTGCAACTTCTCCAAGTCGTCGCCGCTCAGGCCCATTTCCTCACCGATCATGCGGGAGTAGACGCGAACCCGCTCAGAGTGGCCTCGGGTTCGACGATCGTGAGTACCGATGGCGGTGGCCATGGCCAGAATCTGTTCAGCTGCCGACTGGTGGTCGTGGACGAAACCCTGCGACTTGGCTTCGGCCAGATCGCGTTCCAGTTGGCGACTGGACGAGGCTTTCATCGCCACCTTGAACCGCGACGGCGCTTCGTCAGGGAAGACCAATGACAGTCGCAGCAGACCGGCCAGGGGGATGAACCGGGTGGCGAACCGAGCCACAACAAACGACACGGCAAACCCGGCGACAACGGCCACCGAGTTCCGGGCCACCCGCCCCGTCAAACCTTCGGCCTGGGGAAGCAGTTGCAACAGGATAAAGACCACGATCGTGGCGGCAACCATTGGCGCCAGCCGCACCAGCCATCGAAGGACAAAGGCGCTCTTGCGGTGAGAGGTCCATCGAAGTGGCGTACCGGTTTCGACCTCAGCCACTTCTTCGCCCATGTCGAACCTATCGGCCCGTGGATCCCCGCATCAAGACAGACAGCAGTCGGCGACCTGGGACGTTCGAACTAAAGCCCGAGGTCACTTCCTCCGACGATCTCACCGTGGCGAAGAAACACCCTTTTGGACGGACCGACCGGCGTCGAAGCCTCATCGTTGCTCCCGTCGTCTTGCTTCTGGCCGCCTGCACCACGCAGTCGCCGGAATTGGTCGATGCCGCCGGGGTTGCTGATCAACAATCGGATGCAACTGAGTCTCAGGCATCCAGTGAAGCCGCTGAGTTTCGGGTGGATGTTTCGTCCACCATTGGCCTGCAATTAGACGACGCCGAGCCGTCAACCTCCACTACCTCGCCCGGGCCGAACACCACCGCCATAGTGAACAACGAGATGGCCACCACAACCACGACAACCAATGGTGGCGATGACGCACAGCAATCCTCAGACGCGGCCACCGAGGAGATTGCGTTCCTAGGCCCCGCAGCCGGTGGTGTGGGCGAGTTTGTCTACCTTCAGGAACCGGTGTCCAATCCCGACGCCGAATGCTCGGCCGGACAGCTCGGCTTTCGACTGAACGATCAAGGCGACATTCATATCTATGAAGATCTGGGCACGCTCGGTTTCGCTCGCCACCAATCTGGACCCAGGGGCCAGGACGCCTTCATCGTGTCATGCGAAGAGTCGATCGAAGAGATTTTGATCGCCAGCTCCGTCGGCGCTGACACACCACCAACTATTCGTGCGTTCCAGCTAGGCGACCCTTGGACGATGGACTTCTCCAGGTCGGAGATCGGCTGGTGGGGAGACGTGTTGGCCGGGTGGGCTGTCGACGGCAACGCCGGCATCAACAACCTCGATCTGGTCATGTTCGACACTGAAACCGGCGTCATCGTGCCGCTGGCCGACAAGGTCGGCTCGTGGCAGTCTATGTTGGACACCGGCTACGACTACCTGCTTCCCGACGAGTGGCAAGCAGTGGTCGACCCCACCATCGGTGCGGTCACCATCACATCAGCCGACGGTGGCGCCTTGGTCGAAATCGAGCCCTTGGCTTCGGCCGGAGAGAACGACGGACCGTCGAGCGGTGAGCAGCTCGACTTCTTGGCCGACCAGGTCGCCCGATGGGCCACACCCGATCAAGGCTCGATTGCCGACGTCTTCGTCGAGATGCAGGAACGGTTGTCGTGGGAATGGCGTACCCAGGCCGGAACAGTTGTTATCTACGAATTACAGCAGGCGGCCGTTCCGGTACGCATCACGCTGACTATCGACGCCGACGCTCCTGCGGCAACAACGACGTTGGCCTTTACCATGGCCGATCTGTTCCGAAGCCACGGCGCCGCCGACTGACGACCGAGCATCCCAGCACCTGGAGGTAGGCGTTCAGCAACGAGTCAGGTTTGATAATCCACAATCAACCCATGACCAGTTCTACTACTTCTACCCCTCCCGTTTCCTCAACGGCTAGGGCCGGATCAGGCGGCGCCTTTCGCCACCTCCTGACCAAGATCGGCCCATTGGCCGTAGTCGGCTCATTAATCGTTTCCTGGCCGGCATTCGCCGGCGCTACCGGCGAAGACGGCAACGTAGCGTTCGGCCTTTGGGTCGGCGCTGCCTCCATTCTGTTGATGAGCTGGAGCTTCCTGCTCGCTCTTCGGCCTAAAGTCCTGGAGCCACTGTTCGGCGGACTGGACTCGATGTACAAAGTCCACCGCTGGGCGGGGGCGGTGTCAGTCGCCTTCATGTTCCTGCACACCAGCATCGAACCCGAGATCGACGGCGGAATCAGAGGCGCAGCCCGCTCGCTAGCCGAGTCGGCTGAGGAGCTGGCCGGTGTCGGCGAAGTCATGATCTATGTGCTCATAGGTTTGAGTGTGCTGCGCCTGTTCCCTTACCGATGGTGGCGCTTGACCCACAAACTCTTGGGCATCCCGTTTGCCTTCGCCTGCTTCCACTTCTTCACCGCCGAGAAGCCGTACGCCAACAACTCATCGTGGGGATGGTGGTTCGGCACCTGGATGGTCGTCGGCGTCGTTGCCTTCTTGGCCAGAGTCGTCGGCAAGGACATGGTGGACAAGGGACACCGGTATCGGGTCGCTGTGGCCGAACACTACCGGTCAGCCGATGCTGGACCAGGCACTACCAGGCTCATCCTTGAGCCAGTGGGCAGGCCCCTAAATCAACACGCCGGCCAGTTCGCCTTTATGAAATTGGATGTGCCCGGCATGTCCGAGCCGCACCCATTCACCATCGCTTCATCACCTAACAACGACAATCTTGAGTTCTACATCCGCCACCTGGGTGACTGGTCAGCCAAGCTCCCTGACACTGACCTTGTCGGCGCCTCCGCTCACGTCGAAGGTCCGTACGGAATGTTCGAACCTCTAGGCGGACGGGACGAACCAGTGTTGTGGGTCGCAGGCGGGGTGGGTATCACCCCGTTCCTGGCCGCCATCGACAGCCTTGCCCCGGCGACACCTGGAGTCGCTGCGGCCTCCGCTCCCGTTCTGTTGTACGCCACCCGAAGCACCGAGGCCGAGCGTGCTATCAGCCCCGATCCAATCATCGACGAACTGAAGCGGGCCGACAAAGAAGGTCGCATCAGGCTGAACTTGTTCACGCCCGACACCGGACGCCTGTCTACCGAAGAACTCGACCGTTTGTTCCCTGGCGGGTTGAAGGGTTATCACGTGGCCCTATGTGGGCCGACCGGCCTGGTGAAGTCGATGAGCAAGGCGGCCAACAGGCTGGGGGCCGCCCGGGTCGAAACCGAGGACTTCGACATCCGTGGCGGAGTCGGGCCCGACCGGATCACCAAAGAACACGTCGCCAAGCTCCCCGACCGGGTTACCAAGGGACTCACCGCCGAACGCGTCGGAAAGGTTCGAGCAGCGGCCGACCAGCTTTCCCGCTCCGGCTCGAAGCTCCGCAACCGCAGCTAGGACCCCTTTGCCCTGGGCCGTTCGCCGCCCAGGGCAGGCGTCCGATACTGTGGCCGACTATGGATTACGAGAAGTTGGCAGCCCTACGGGCCAAGTTTGAAGACACAGCGGGCGACAACGTCTCGGGCAAGTTCAAGAAGGTGATTGATGCCGTCTACACCGCCCCCGGCGAACGAAGCCTCCCATACGTCGGTATCCCCACCCTGCTCGACACCCCGGTATCCGAGAGCGCTGAGGACCTCGATGTTGCTCTGCTTGGCGCACCAATGGACCTCGGGGTGACCAACCGCCCCGGAGCCCGCTTTGGTCCCAGGGCCATGCGGTCCATCGAACGAGTCGGACCGTACAACCATGTGCTCGATGTCGTCCCCATAGGTGAACTTCGCTGCGGTGACATTGGTGATGTGCCGTTCAAGTCTCGATTCAGCCTGGAGCAATCCATCAACGACATCGAGAACTTCATTGCTGAGGTGGTGGCCGCCGGGGCCAAGCCCTTGACTGCCGGCGGCGACCATTCGATCAGCTACCCGATTCTCAAGGCGCTCGGAGCTGAGGACGCCCTGGGCCCGGTCGGCATGTTACACATCGACGCCCACTGCGACACTCAGGGGGCCTTCGACGGTTCAAAGTTCCACCACGGAGCGCCGTTCCGCCTGGCCACCCTGGCTGGTGTGCTGGACCCCGACAGGACCATCCAGGTCGGCATTCGCGGTAGTGCCGAGTTCGCCTGGGAGTTCTCCTACGAGTCCGGAATGACCGTCGTTCACATCGAGGACTTCGCTGCCCGCGGTGTCAACAGTGTCATCGAGCAGTGCAAAGAGGTGCTAGGCGACGGGCCGGTCTACGTTTCCATCGACGTTGACGGCATCGACCCGGCCTTCACCCCCGGCACCGGCACTCCCGAAGTCGGTGGCCTCACTCCCCGCGAAGTTCAAGCGCTACTGCACGGTGTAGCCGGGATGGATGTGGTTGGCGGTGACGTGGTCGAGGTCGCTCCACAGTACGACCCGTCGACCAACACGGCGCATGTGGCGGCACAGATGATGTTTGAGATCTTGTCGTTGATGGCAGTTCGGGCCGCCGCCGACCGCTAAACCTACATCGTAAGCATTGGGTTAAGCCCGGCGATCGACTCGCTACCGCTAGCTACGGTTCGAGGCATGGCACGCCCGTCGTTGTCCACGCTCAGAGAGCTATCCGGCCTGATGTTGGCCAGCGTGATCCTTATCAGCTGCACCGGTGGCGACAACGAGCCCACATCGGATCTGTCGTCGAATGTGGTCAACGCCGACCTGAACGAACCTGAATCTCCTGATGTCGAGCAATCGGCGGCTGATCCGTCACCGATGGAAGACGAACCGACCGGCGACCTTGTCGTTGCTGTCCAGAGCAATCCTGACACCGCTCCAACGTCTGCGACATCAACAGCGCCGGAGACACCAACCGATCCGGACATGTCAACAACCGGTTCAACAACAACATCCACAACAACAACATCCACAACCAAGCCGAAGACGAACTCCAGCACGTCAAGCAGCGATGGGTCACCAAGCAGTCGGTCGGATAGCAAGAACAACGCAACTACTACCACGACAGCATCAACAATCCCGACACCGACGACCGCCGTGACCAAACCAACATCGACGACCGGTAGTAAACCGCGGCCGGTCGGTGAGAGGTTCGCCACATTGGCGCCAGGAAGTCGGTTGCCCAGCGGAGCCGAATGCTCCGAGCGGGTCCGCTCAGCACCCGAAACCCGCCCGGGCAATGCCCGCTTCAACCAAACAAGAGGGTCCGACTCACACGATGAGTTCGCCCGGGTTGATGGGAACTTCACCGGGACCACCGACGAGATCCTCCAATGGGTGGCGTGCAAGTGGGGAATCGACGAGAACATCGTGCGAGCGCAAGCGGTGATCGAGTCGTGGTGGGATATGAACACCGGCGGAGATCGCACCGGCGACCAGTCGGCCTGCCACCCGGATCTTCGACGTCCCAGCGGTGACTGCCCGGAGTCAATCGGGCTGCTCCAAGTTCGTTATCTTTACCACGGCGACGCCTTCGAAGACTCAAACGCCATCCGATCTACCGCCTACAACGCCGACTACACCTACGCCGTCTGGCGGGAGTGCTTCGAAGGTCGACTCGACTGGCTCAACGACGTAGAGCGAGGGCGTGACTACCGGGGCGGAGACGCCGACGGGTGTTTGGGAGTCTGGTTCTCAGGTCGGTGGTACACCGAACCGGCCGTTGACTACATCACTCGGCTCAACGAGATCAAGGCCAACAGAACCTGGGAGTCATCAGACTTCCTCGGCTACAGCTAGGCAAGAATCACAGCCACTAGGCCGACCGGATGGCGAACCAGTTGATGCCAAATTTGCCGCCGTTGATGATCTCCAGCCGATTGACATGAACTCCGGCTTCAATGTTTGTGAGCCCCGACTGCAGTTCAACCCAGTTGCCGTTTCCCCCAGTGGACGACACGTCGAATTGCGCCCGTAACAACGTTAGCGAAAGATCTAGTTCGCCTGGGTCAGCGGGGTGAAGCGCCGAGCCTACGATGCAGCCGCAGCCGCTTTGCGGGCCTTGACAACCCTGGCGCGAGCGATCGGATCCAGATCAACCTTGCGGAGTCGGATGGCTTCCGGTGTCACCTCGACTGCCTCGTCTTCAGCGATGAATTCGAGTGCCTGCTCCAGCGAGAGATCCTTTGCTGGAGTCAATTTTACTGTGGCATCGGAGGCGGCGGCACGGTGGTTGGTCAGCTGCTTTTCCTTGCAGACATTTACGTCCATGTCCTCGGAACGGCTGTTCTCGCCAACGATCATGCCGCAATACACAACGGTGCCGGGCTTTACCAACATCTGTGCCCGCTCCTGCAAACCAATCATGGCATAGGTGGTGGCGGGACCTTGCCGATCGGCCACCAGCGAGCCAGTTTGGCGGGTCCGAATAGGGCCGAACCAGGGCTCGAAACCAGCCATTGACTGGTTAATCACACCCGTTCCGCGAGTAGTGGTGAGGAACTCTGTGCGAAAACCGATGAGGCCCCGGGCTGGAACCAAAAAGTCAATCCGTACCCAACCGGTGCCAGGATTGATCATGTTCTCCAACCGGCCTTTGCGTTCGGCCATCAGCTGGGTGACCGCTCCAAGGTGATCTTCAGGAACGTCGATGACCACCTGCTCGACCGGCTCGTGAGTCTTGCCGTCTATCTCTCGCGTGACAACCTGCGGCTTGCCCACAGTCAGCTCGAAGCCTTCTCGACGCATAGTTTCGACCAGCACCGCCAGTTGCAGTTCACCTCGGGCCTGAACTTCCCAGACATCGGGCTTTTCGGTGTTGAAGACTCGAAGGCTCATGTTGCCAACCAGTTCAGAGTCCAGACGACCTTTCACCAGCCGAGCAGTGAGTTTGGGTCCTGATTTGCCGGCCAGAGGCGACGAGTTCACGCCAATGGTCATGGACAACGACGGTTCGTCAACCGAGATCACCGGCATCGGCTTTGGCGTGTCAACATCCACCAGCGTCTCGCCGATAAGGATGTCTTCAATACCGGCGACGGCAACCAGATCACCCGGTCCAGCTTCGTCGGCAGGCACACGATCGAGAGCCTCGGTCAAGTACATTTCGCTGATCTTGACCCGGTCGATCGACCCGTCAACTCGGCTTAGCCCGACTGAGGCACCTTTGCGGAGGGTTCCGTTCATGACCCGGCACAGCGCTAGGCGACCTAGGTACGGGCTGACATCCAGGTTGGTCACCCACGCCTGAAGGGGATGGTCAACCTCAAACGTCGGGGCCGGGACCGACGAGACGATCGTCTCGAACAGGGGGTTCAGATCAGTGCCGACTGCGCCGTCTTCCAGCGAAGCCCAGCCGTCCCGGGCCGCGCAGTACAGGATCGGGAAGTCGATTTGGTCGTCGTCGGCTTCGACCTCCAAGAGGAGGTCCATAAACAGCTCGTAAACCTCATCTACCACTTCGGCGCTGCGGGCATCCGGGCGATCAACCTTGTTGATCACCAGCACGACGGGAAGCTGACGGGCGAGGGCCTTGCGCAAGACAAACCGAGTCTGGGGCAGCGGGCCTTCAGCGGCGTCGACCAACAGCACCACACCGTCAACCATGGTCAACGCCCGCTCAACCTCGCCACCGAAGTCGGCGTGGCCAGGGGTATCGACAATATTGAGGGTCAGATCCTTCCAACGCACAGAGGTGTTCTTGGCCAGGATGGTGATGCCCTTTTCACGCTCCAGATCGTTGGAGTCCATGACGCGCTCGGCCACGTCCTCGTTGGCGCGAAAAACGCCGGTCTGCTGCAGCATGGCATCGACCAGCGTGGTCTTGCCGTGATCAACGTGGGCCACAATGGCGACGTTGCGCAGGTCTTCTCGTTGGGCCATGACTCTGCCTCGGTTCAGCTAAGGATCGGGGCGCGAAAGCCCGTGAAGAATGCCGGAGCCGTCCTGAGGCAGCGCGACGTGGAACAACGTTTAAGGGTACCTGCTCGCATCAAAAGGGCGGCGATGGTTCGCCCGGTCGTAACGCCGAGCCTGCCACCGCTGCTTCTGCAGCACTGGCTATCTCCAGGCGCAGCTAGTTTGACCGGCCGTGGAAGCGAATCTGATTGATCTCGCTGTGCACGGTACTTACACCCCACCACACGTTCAGCTCGGCGTCCAGCAGCTCCTCGGGAAGCGGCGGGAGGTCGGTTTGACGGAAAAACTGCTGGCCGTCAACAAAAATTGTCATCGACGTTTCGGCAAACTCGAACGTGACTTGGTTGAAGCAGGCTACGGACTCGTCGGTGACATCGCATTGGGCGAAGACGGTGCCGTCGGCATCCACTCCGCCTTCGGGCGGCGTGGATAGATCCTCGGTAAAGAAGGTCGTCTTCCAGTCCGTGTCTCCATCGGGGTTCACCAAACGGCATCCGGCCACACCACCTTCGGTAATACTGCACGACAAGCTGTACTCCCCGGCGAAGACCTCCGGCGGGGACGACGCCCGTTCCAGGATCTGGCGACTGTCAGATGCCGCGGTGACGATCACCCAGTGACCCTCACCAGCCGCTTCATTGCCAGAGCGCTCAGCGTGTCCGCCTACTAGTTCAGTTTCGACCCGCAGTATCCCGTCATTGAAGCGGGCTTGCTCAGCAAGAGCAAAGACAGCACCGCCAGAACGGGGTTCCGGATCAACGGGTAGCGGACCGGTTTCGGCCGGGAACGGGATGATCTCAGCCACCCACCAAGGCTCGCGTTCGCCTTCGGTGATCTCGATGACTCGGGCTTCGACTCCACCGTAGGTCATCACGTCAAGGTCGCGTAGCGAACGACCATCGCTGGCGCCGTCAACCGGGCACAACATTGAAACCGGGTCGTCGGCCAGGGCGCCTTGAGCTCCGTCGGCCAGGCCGGTCGACGGGTCGACTAGGACGGCACACGCCGCAGGGGCAATCACGGTTTCGTCGTCACCCTCCTCACCCGACAGTGCAAACAATGCTCCGCCACCGATGAGCAGCACAAGCAGCCCGGCAGCCACCAACCAAAAGCTCTGTCGACCGCCATCGGCCGGGCCGACGGCTCGAGTATCGGTGGCTTCGCCCCAGGCAGCATCGAAGACGGCATCAGCTCCACGCGTCTCACCGCGGTGCTGAAGCTTGTTCAGTTCGTGGGTAATCTTGGCTGATTCGCTGCTCACTACACGGCCTCTCCGCTGAGATGCTCTCGCAGCCTTGCTCGACTGCGCGATAGTCGGAGGTGGACGGCGTTCTCGGTCAAATCCAGGATATTGGCTACTTCGCTGCCGGCTCGACCCTCGACTTCGGTCATGAAGATGATGGCCCGATCGGTTGGGTTCAGTATCTCAAGAAAAGAGACATCGCTGGGGTAGGCCTGATCAATCTCTATGTCGGGACGGATCTTTACAACAACGCCCCGCCACCGACTGAGCTTGCGGCGGCGGTTGGCCGCCAGGTTGGCGATTGTTCGACGAAGGTAAGCCCCGGGATAGTCCAACGTAGACAACGACGTCGACTTCAAGACCTTGGCCAGCGCTTCTTGGACCAGGTCATCGGGCTCGTCCTCGCTGGGCCCAACGACGGCGGCATAGGCGCGCAATCCGGGGTAGATCTCCCGGAAAATGTCAGCGTCGACTTGCTTTCCCATTCCGCCCTACCCGATCAAAGCCCTGCTCATCTCCAGGCTGAAGACTAGCTTTCTTTGACCTCCCCAGCCATCACCGGTACCAGTGCTACGACTAGGGGCTGCTCCGAACATCTCGGCCACCATGGCTGCAGCGCCCTGTCAGCCCGTGGTAGTCCAACTCGAACTGCGGTAGCGGGCTGGAGCCGGCCTCAGTGCTCGCCGGTCAGAGCCCGGTCAACCAACTCAATTGGGTGAATGGTGGCCACCTCGGCTTGAGCCAGATGCATGGAACATCCGGGGTTGGCACTGGCCACCACGTCAGAGGCGGCCCGATCAATGGCCTCCACCTTACGATCCCGAATTTGGCCGGCCAGCTCAGTTTGAAGTACCGAGTAGGCGCCTCCGGCCCCACAGCACAAACCATCGTCGTTCAGTTCGACCAGTTCCCGCACAAACGGCTTCAACACCACACGAGTGGCTTCGTGCACCCGCTGAACGTGGCGCAAATGGCATGGGTCCTGGACCGCCACGCGCATGTCTACCGGACTGCCGCCCGATGCCTCAAAAGCGGCTTCGAGTTTGTCGACGTGATCGGCCAAGAACTCGCTGATGTCGAACACTCGGTCAGCGAAGCGAGCGGCCTCGGCGGTGCCAAGTAGGTGGCCGTAGTCCTTCATTGCAGCACCGCAACCGGCCGAGTTGACCACGATGGGCGCGTCGGCGAACGGGGCTTTGCCCAGCGACGCCATCATGGCCTCGGCCAGTGAACGGGCGTCACCGGTCATGCCGGCGTGGGTTTGCAGGGCACCGCAGCATGGGGCCAGGTCGCTGGTTGGAGTGACCCCGAATCCGGCCGCTTCCAGCACCCGCTGAGTCGCCCGGTGGACGTCACGTTGCCAGGCGTCCATTACACAACCGGTGAACATCAACACGTCGGTTCCCGAAGCCTCAAGCGGTTCTTGACGGAGCGGTAGTTCGCTGGGCAGTCCAAGCCGCTTCGGCACCAGACCGGTCTTGGCCACCACCGCCAGCGCCGCCGATCCGGCCTGGAGCAGACGAGGGTTGGCCAGCGGCTTGAGTGCCAATTGTTGCCATCGTGGGGTCATTTCCCCGGCATCGACAAGCGTCTCGCGCGTCTGCTCCATCAGGTGTCCGTAGGGCACGCCGCTAGGGCAAGCCGGTTCACACCCTCGGCACTGGACACAGGTGGCGAAAGCGTCGACGACCTCGGCGGTTACGGGAGCGTCGTTGTACTGCACTTCCCGCATGAGCTGAATGCGCCCCCGGGGTGACATCGTCTCATCACCAGTAACCCGGAACGTCGGGCAGTGCGGCAGGCACAGTCCGCACTGCACACAGCTGCTGAGTTCGTCGTCGTCAAGTTTCAAATCCACTAGAGACCTCCACCCGGGGTTCTGCCGGGGTTGAGTCGACGGGCCGGGTCGAACTGTTCTTTGACGCTCTCGGTGAGGGCCTGCACTGCGGCCTCCAGCGGTTCACGTTGTTGCCGCTGCGACGCCCAAGCCGTGCCGACCCCGATCGAGGCCAACCACGGGCCGGAGCCGTATTGGCTCGTGTCGGCCAATCCGCTTGGAGTTAACGACCAGCGGAAAGGAGGGAAGTCCGGAACCTCGTCGGTCTCGGCGAATGAACCGATGACACCAAGGCGTTGTTGCTCCGCGTCCACGCCCTGGGGGTGGCCTTCGAGCTGCACCCAGGTCCGCTCGCCGTTCCAAAAGATCCCGCCCGGCTTGAGAACGGTGTCGGCTACCGCGAATGGGTCAACATCGTCGGATACCAACCACCGGGTGGTCGCAGGGATGGGATTGGTGCGAAGGATGAACTCGACGAGGCACCCAAGAGTGCCAAGCGCACCGACCATCAAGCGAGGAATGTCAAAGCCGGTGACGTTCTTAACTGTCGGACCGCCTCCGGTGATGATTCGCCCCTGGTCGGAGATGTAACGAACCTGGAGAACGGCTTCGCGCACTCGGCCTCGGCCGATCACAAACGCGCTGTTCTCACCTACCGCAACGGCTCCGCCAACTGTGCCACCCCGTTCGGGCAGTCCGGTTCGCTGACCCTGTTCGGCCAACGCGGCGTGGAGCTCCCCGACAGTTGTACCGGCTCGAACCCGGACCGTCATTTCGTCGGGAACATAGTCGACAACGCCGGTAGGGGCGGAGATGATTCTGGCCGCCGGGTCCAGCGCCCCGCCAACATCCCAGCGGGTGCGCCCGCCGGAAACAGCCACCAGTCCCGAATCACGTTCACCGACTTCTTCAGCGAACGCCAACAACACCGGATCGTTCACTTCGAGCGCCCGGGTTGCCGTGCTCATACCCAAACCTCGCTTGAGACTCGTTTGAGAGCGGCGATGTCGGCGCAACTGTGGCCGGTGGGGATGACTTTGCCGGGGTTGGTTCGACAACCCGGATCAAATGACTGTCGAAGACGATTCTGGTGCTCCAGGTCGTCGTCGGTGAAGAACTCGTCCATGAACTTCTGTTTCTCCAACCCGATGCCGTGCTCTCCCGAGAGTACTCCCCCGGCGTCCAGGCAGACACGCAGTATGTCGGCGCCGGCAGCGTGAACCCGGTCAAGCACTCCTTCTTTACGGGCGTCGAAAGCCAACAAGGGGTGCAGGTTGCCGTCCCCGGCGTGGAAGACGTTAACCACGATCAAATCATGTCGCTCGGCGATCTCATACACCTTCTCTAAGACGTCGGCCAGGGCCGAGCGTGGAACGACGGTGTCGTGCAGGTAGTAGTCGGGGGCGATCTGGGCTACAGCTCCGAACGCCGTCTTCCGCCCTTTCCACAGCGCGGCCCGTTCGGCGTCGTCGGCGGCGATCCGTATCTCCAGGGCGCCATGTTCCCGGCCGATTTCGGCGATGCGGTCGGCGTCGACCTCGATCGATTCGGCCAGGCCGTCAACTTCTGCCAGTAGTACGGCCCCGGCGTCGGTGGGGTATCCGGCCTTGACGTAGTTCTCGACCGCCTGGGTGATGCGCTGATCCATTACTTCAAGGGCGGCGGGCACAATGCCATCGGCGATGATCGAACTAACGGTGGACGCAGCGTCACGGATCGAGGCGAAGGACAACAACAACGTCTTGACCGCAGGCGGATTCGGGGTCAGCCGCACGCAGACTCGGGTGGCGATCCCCAGGGTTCCTTCACTGCCGATGAAGGCACCTCGAAGGTCGAGGCCGGCCGGTTCAGCTTCAACCCCGCCGAGCATGACCACGTCGCCGGATGGCAACACCACTTCGATAGCCAACACATGAGAGTTGGTCACCCCGTATGCCAAGCAGTGAGGGCCCCCGGAGTTGTTGGCCACGTTGCCACCGATGGTACAGACCTGCTGGCTGGACGGGTCGGGGGCGAAGTGGAAGCCGAGAGGCTGAAGGTGCTTGGTCAGATCGAGGTTGACGACGCCCGGCTCAACCCAAGCAACCCGGTTGTCGACGTCGATGTCGAGGATCCGGTTCATCTTGGTAACCGCCACCACAATGGGGGCTCCCAATGGAATGGCACCACCGGCCAGGCCGGTGCCAGCTCCCCGTGGAACGATGTTTCGCTGGTACTCCTTAGCGATCCGCATGACCGCCTGCACCTCTTCGGTTGAGGTCGGGTAGCAGACCGGTCCGGACACTCCCCCGTCGAAGACCGAGGCGTCGTGGCCGTGAAGCGAGCGGTGCGCTCCGTCAACCCGAACCCGGTCTCGGCTGAGTGCGTCGGCTAACAACTTGACGACCGGGTCGGCTGCGCCATCGTCTTGGGCGGCTCGAACAGATTGAGGGGTTATCCGTTTGCGAACCGAACTGAGAAATCCAGCCATGCGATGCGCCTCCTAGCCTTTGGCTTGCAGGCCGGCGGCGTTGATACCGGCCATCGCCGCTAGTTCATCGTTGTCGGAGGTGTCGCCGCTGATGCCGACGGCCCCGACCTGATTGCCGTCGGTATCGACCACGATGACGCCTCCGGCCACCGGCACCAGGTCACCCCCGACCGCACCGGCGGCACCGTTTATGAAGTATGGCCGATCGATGGCCAGCTGTTCGACCTGACGCGAGTTGAGACCGAAGCTCAACGCTCCGTAAGCCTTGCCTCTGGCCACATCGACCCGGCCGAAGGAGGCTCCGTCTTGGCGACTCAGTGCTTTGATGTGACCGCCAGCATCAAGAACCACGACGCACAACGGTGTCATGGCCGCTTCGGCGGCGGCAGCGAAGGCGCCGTCGATGATTGTCTGGGCTTGGTTGAGATTCATGTCGTTTCCGATCTACCGGGTTGCGGCCTTGGCCAGGTGGCGGTGGGCGTGAAGAATGGGTTCGGTGTAGCCCGAGGGCTGTTCGGTGCCTGAGGTAACCAGGGCGCAAGCTGCGGCGAACGCCGGCCCGTCGTAACTGGGAGCCATGGGGCTGTAGGCACTGTCGTCTTCGTTCTGGCGATCAACCACTGCGGCCATGCGCCGCATGGTCTCCATCACCTGATCATGGGTCACAACTCCGTGGTGGAGCCAATTGGCCATGTGCTGCGAGGAAATCCTACAGGTGGCTCGGTCTTCCATCAGGCCGACATCGTTGATGTCGGGCACTTTGGAACAGCCCACACCCTGATCGACCCAGCGCACGACGTAGCCCAGTATTCCTTGGGCGTTGTTATCAAGTTCAGCCTGAATGTCGGACTCGGTCCAGGCCGCTCGGGTGTGCTGGTCGGCCAATGGTATGACAAGCAGGTCTTCCAGTTTGGCTCTTGGCCCAGCAGCGGCCAGTTCGTCGAGTCGGGCTAGCACGTCAACCTGGTGGTAGTGAGTGGCGTGCAACGTGGCTGCCGTCGGCGAGGGGACCCAAGCGCAGTTGGCACCGGATTGCGGGTGACCGACTTTTTGTTCCAACATTTCGGCCATCCGATCAGGGGCGGCCCACATTCCTTTGCCGATCTGGGCTTTGCCCCTCAGCCCGCAGGCCAGGCCGACATCGACGTTCCAATCCTCGTAAGCGCCGATCCACGCTTCGGATTTCATCTCGCCTTTGCGAACCACCGGCCCAGCCGCCATCGAGGTATGGATTTCGTCGCCGGTTCGGTCGAGGAAACCGGTGTTGATGAAGACCACCCGGCCGGAAACAGCCCGAATGCACTCTTTGAGGTTGACAGTGGTGCGGCGTTCCTCGTCCATGACACCGACTTTGACGGTGTTGGGCGCCAACCCGAGGATCTCCTCAACTCTGGTGAACACTTGGTCGGCAAACGTCACTTCGTCCGGCCCATGCATTTTTGGTTTGACCACATAGATGGACCCGGTACGTGAGTTGGTTTGTAATGCCAGACCTTGTTTGGCTCCCAAGACGGTGAGTAGCGCATCCAACAAGCCTTCGGGAATCTCGTTGCCGTTGCCGTCGAGTACCGCCGGTGTCGTCATGAGGTGACCGACGTTGCGGACCAACATGACGGCTCGACCTGGCAGTGTGTAACCGGTGCCATCCGGACTGGTATAGGTGCGGTCGGCGGCCAAGCTTCGAGTGAAGGTGGTAGCGCCTTTGGTTACCTCTTCGGTAAGGTCTCCCCGGTTGAGGCCAAGCCAGTTTCGATAGGCCAGGGCCTTGTCCTCGGCGTCAACCGCGGCCACAGAATCTTCGCAGTCCATGATGGCGGTCATGGCCGATTCGATGACCACGTCGCTCACTCCGGCACGGTCGGATGCCCCAATCGGATGCTGACGATCGACTTGGATTTCGATATGTAGTCCGTTGTTGACCATCAAGACGCTGGTCGGCTCGGCGGCGTCGCCTTGCCATCCGACAAGCTGGGTGTGATCTCGCAGCGGAGGGTTCAGCGCTCCGTCGACAATGGTGTAGTGATCGGCGTCGGCGTGCGACCCAGAGGACAGCGGCACCGCTTGGTCGAGAAACTTGCGGGCCCAAGCGATGACCCGTTCTCCACGAGCCGGGTCGTATGGCCCGGGTGCGGCGGTGTCACCAAGCGCGTCGGTGCCGTAAAGGGCGTCGTACATTGAGCCCCACCGAGCGTTGGCGGCGTTTATGGCGTAGCGGGCGTTCATGATGGGGACGACTAGCTGGGGTCCGGGCACTGACGCCATCTCCGGGTCGACTCCTTCTGTGGTTATTGAGAAGTCAGGCCCTTCGGGCACCAGGTAACCGATGTCTTCCAGGAAAGCTCGGTACTCGCCAGCGTCGAACGGCACCGGATGGTTCTTGTGCCATCGATCGATGGCGGCCTGAATGTCGACTCGGACCTGTAAGAGTTCAGCATTGCGCGGACCGAAGTCGGCCACGATTGCCGCCAAACCGTCCCACACCTGTTGGGCACTCAAGCCTGCGCCCGGGACGGCTTCGCTTTCAACGAAGTCAGCCAGCGGCTCTCCTACCAGCAAGCCGGATCGTTCAACGTATGGGTGGTCAGCGGCAGTGTTAGGACGATTAACAACCATGGGTTATATTGTTGACTGTTAACAGTTGACTGTCAACTCGATTCGAGTATTCTTTCCCTATGGCTGCGAACTCCAGGCACCCGACTGGCAACGGCACTCTGGGCATGCCCTCCGACCTCGGCGAAGCGGTAGCCATGTCGTTGCGAGACCGCATCTTGGATGGCACCTTCGCCCCGGGCGAGCGCCTAGTCGAAACCGAATTAGCCGACATGTTCGGTACCAGTCGAGGCCCGGTCCGTGACGGTCTAGGCCAGCTCGAGCTAAGCGGGCTGGTAGTGACGCTCCCCCGTCGTGGTTCCTTCGTTGCCCAGCTGACCACAGATGACATCGGCGAGATCTATTCGCTGCGCCGCTCACTGGAAAGCCTGGCCATCGGCCTGGCCATCGAGCGATGCGACTCTGACGACCTGGCCGAGTTGAACCTTGCACTAAACGAGCTTCGCAATGCCGAACGGGCAGGCGACCGCCGCAAGGTTGCCGACGCCGACATGGCCCTGCACCGCATGATTATCGACAAAGCGGGCCATTCCCGTCTGGCCACGGCGTGGGAACGGCTGGCCGACCAAACGTTGCTGCTGATGACCGAACTGGCTGAAGTCGCGCCAGAGGTACAGGCCGCCGCCGGTGACCATACCGACATCGTCGGGCACCTCATCGCCGGACGGACCGCCAAGGCCCAAGCAGCCATGTCGGCCCATCTCACCTCGGCCCAGCGCGCCATGATCACCCGGCTCCCTGACCAGCCCACCCAGACCGACTAGCCAGTCGGCCGACGCTAGAAAAGCAGCAGCCTTGGCTTGGTGCGAGTGGACCATCTCCCCAAACAGCCACGGACCGTTCGGCGAACGGGACAGAACGTGAGGCAGTCGCGCCCGGCGGCCGCTTCGCCAGCAGTAAGACCGGCCGCTTAGGCCCGGATACTCGAACGCGGCTACTCGGACGCCGATGTTGGAAGCGGCTGGCGGAATAGGCCGGCAGGAATTGGAGCATTGCATCGCACCAAGGACACTTGCCATGCCGGTGACGCACCCAGAGCCCACCTGAGTGCTGCAGTGGCTTTCTCGCCAGTGCCGGCCGCTCGCTTCCCCGGCTCGACACCCAGCTGGGTTCGGATATCGACGGGAATCGTGGTCAACGCCGCTTCGTACAGCAGTCGGTAGCCGATCTTTACCGGAGGGTTCAGGGGCGGACTCCGAAGAAACGAGATGGCGTTGGCCTGTGCTTCGGTCGCCACCCGATCGGGGTGATCAACAATCCAGTCTGTCAGTTCTTGTGCCGTTTCCGGAAGGGGTTCGGCACCGAGGAGTTGACCAACCCTGGTTTGCTCGGCAACAAACCGGTCGGCCTCGGCCACCGTAAGCCGCTTCGGCCCGAACGCCTGGTAGCAACTGAGGAACGAGTCGGTCAGCACGTTGTGGACCCAAGCCGCCATCTCCGGCCGAGCGGCACTGTAAGGAAGATTTCGTTCCGAGGTTCCCCTGACCGGACGGTGAGCTTGCCGCACAACATCGACCGCTGCTTGAACTTCGGGCATCGCACCGTAGGTGGTCTCGGTGACGTACACCGAAGTACGGGACAACCGGCCGAGCGGATCGGTCCGATACGTCGAATGGTCTTCGACTCCGGCCACAACCTCGGCGTGAGCGGCCTGCACCACCAGAGCCCGAATACCTCCGGCGAACACCGAAGCGTCGCCGATCACCCGCCACGACACCGAGTCAGGGCCGAGAAGTCCCGGGTCGTCGGCGAAGTCCAACGTGTTGGCCAGCGGCGTCGGGCCGTGTGAGAACAACCCGGTCATGGCGGCAACCACCGGGTCTCGCAGTTTGCGGCTCAAGTCACTCAGGCCCGACACTCTATCTCGCTGCCCCAACGATTTTGGTGCAGCCGTTCAGTCGCCAACACCAGCGCGTGCCGGGCGCCATACAACGTCTCGCAATTTAGGATCGGCCGAAACCGGCACGGCTACTTACCGCGTTGACGATTTCCTCGACCGCCCAACGGCGCTCAAACAACGTCGAGTCACCGTCATCCAATTCTTTGAGCCGATCGATGATGCGAACGTAGCCATCAAGGTCCAGCTGGCGCAGCACAGCCAATAGTCGGGCAGCCTGCCCGTGGACCGGAGCGTCGGCGGCAATGTATTGGTCGTACACCTCGACGATCTGGCGGATCATTGTCAGGTGACGTTCGCCGGGGTCGACCGACGGAAAGTTGGTGGCGGCAAAGTCTTCTACAAAGACCATCGGCTCCACTCCGACGCTGTGTGCCCCGAAGCGGGTGGCGGTGTGAATTAGCAGTTCAACGTCGAAGCTCTCGTTGTACGAGTTGGTCTTCGGGAGCACGGCCTCCAACGTTTGAGCGTCAAACGCCTTGAACCCGGCTTGGGTGTCGATTACATGACTCAAACCGGGAATCAACATGGCCCGAACGAAGTGGCGGAACAAGATGATGATCTTGTCCGGCTTGGTGCCTGTGCTCTCCGGCTCCGACATTGGGCCGTCAGGCTTCACCAGCACGGCCCCGGGGACGCCGTAGCGTTGACCGAGGCAGGCTCGGGCACGACGCTCCAAGATCGGGCTGACCAGCAGTCCCAACTGGGCCACATTGGCCGACAGGTCGGCGTCGGTGTAGGCCACAACGTGACAGCCACCCCGCTCGAGAGCGTCAAGACGCGAGCCGCCCTTCACCGCCGAAGCCATGGCTGCGATGATCGAGCCACCCTTGCGAGAATCATCGGGTGACTCCAAGCCATCTAAAACCGGGTGAAAGGTCTCCTTGCGACCAAGCACCTCAGCCAGCTCAATCACGTTGACCGATCGGTGGCCGTCACGGGGATAACTCTCCTCAGCGATGACGGCCCGCATGGCTTCGGCGCTGGACGGGTTGTCAGGGCAACCGTCGTCGCAGGCGAGGATGCTCCAGGTCTTGTCGGGGTCGAGGCCATCAAACAGCCAGTCGAGCTGGGCGACCTTGGCTCGTACGAAGTCTTCGCCGTGCTCATGTTCGGACCGGCGAGCCATCCGTCCGGTTTCGCCGTACATGGCCCAGACAACAGTGAGGTGGGCCGGACCAGGCGCAGCTTGCAACCGTCGACGGGACTGCACCAGTCGCTCGGCCTCCAACTCGAGGGCCGACGGTGGCTCGGGTCCACGCAGCTCAATGCATCGCTCCTCCAGATGAGAAGAGGCTAGAGCTAGCACTTCCTCATTCTGGGCAGCGTCGGTCAGATCACGAGGTGCGGCGGCCAGTGACGTCAAGCGGCCATGATAGACCCGTCTTAGCGTCTCCCCCACCGGGATGATCTACGCATCCAGCTCATACAGAAGCCAACCTCCAGCACCCGCCACAGCCGACAAGTTTGCTGCTAGATGAGGTTGACTTCGACCCCGTGGATCATTCGCTGTTCGCCATGGCGAGAGCCCGCGGCGGCGCGAAAGTCAACCGAGCGCAGCCCGTCGCCTCTGCCGTCAGCTGCGCGAACAAAACGGATGTCGGCGTTGTCCAGTTCGATAACCGGGGTGAGACGGACGTGGACCCGGCCGTCGTACTTATCCGGCTGGGCGAAGCTTCGACGGTCGAACGGACGACCCAATAGGTCGGACCACTGCTTGGCCAGATTCTCTGGTTCGGTGGCCTGAATCTCGATGGCCACAATTGCCTCGATGACCGAGGCGTCAACGTGTTGACGCCAGTCGGGGCCAGCCCATGGCCACTCGGCCGATTTCGGCCCGGCGTCAACCGACAAGATGGTGCCACCGATGTCGGCAGGGTGAAAGTGCAGTCCGACGATGCCCTCGCCTTCGGCTCGAAAGGCAATCCGCATCTTAAGTTCATCGGCGCTTGACTCGACCCACTCCAGGTCGTCGGTTTCGAGAATCACCATGTAGCCCCCATCACCGAAACGACGGTCGAGCAAACGACCGGCCGCGGTCTCCTCCTCCATGGGTGCGACCACTTCTACGAACTGGTCCCCACATGGCATCACGACGTTCTCAAGACCAAACTGGGCTACCGACGGGTCACGAAACGCCGGACGCAACCCTAACAACCCGTTGATGGTGGCAGCCGCTGATTCATGGTCGTGGGCTACCCACACAACCTGCCGGAGCCTTAGCGGCCGCTGTTCAAGCATGTTCATATCCTGAAGGAAGAGGGGATCGACTACAACTAAGAAGAACTACACGCAAAGTTCCATCCCCACGAAGGTTATGGGCAGGAGTGCCCTGTGGGACTACTCCTCTAGACCTGCTGTTCGTCTTCGGGCCCACGCATTGGCCCGGATTCCCCAAGAGTTGAACGGATCAGGGAAGTTGCGACTGGGTCGCCCCTTGGCCCTCATCTCACTCAACAACGCGGAATCCTCTCCCAATATATGTTCGGCAAGCAGCTTCCCCGAAATCGTTCCCCGCGCTAATCCGACTCCTTGATAGGCCAAAGTGGCCCACAACCGCTCGCCGATGTCCCCAAACACCCCTTCGCCGTTGCGAGACAGCGACAGTGGACCGCCCCAGGAGTAGTCGAAGGGAACGTCGGACAGCATCGGATAGCGGTGCTCGAACGACCGACGATGCACCTTGGTGATCTTCCCCAGTTCGGGTTCCAGCGCCGTGTTGTCCTTGGACAGTGTGTACTGGTTGCGAATCAAGATTCGGTTGGTCGGCAAACGCCGCACAGTGGTCCCGGCCGGGTGCGCCGGGATGATGGCGTAGTTGTTGAGCCCACCAAGTCTGGCCACTTCACGGTCGGTCAACTCTCTGGTCATCGACCCCCAGGTGATAAGCGGAATGAGGTGTTTGCTGTACAAACCCCATCCGGCGGCAAACCCGTTGACGGCCAAAATCAAGTTGGGGGTGGCGATGCTGCCGCCCGGAGTCTCCAGCCGGTGCGACAACTGCGAGATGCTTCGGGCGTAGCTGACCGAACGCACCGGCGACGACTCAAAGACGGTGACGTTGGACGGCATGGTTGCAGCCATTCCTCGAACCATGGCGGCCGGTTGCACCGTGATGCTGTGCGGACACCAGATACCGACGCTGTAGAAGTCGGTTCCGAAACGTTCGGTCAGCTCAGCGGCGCCGAACCGGGTGTAGTCCTCGTCGATGGCCTCCAGGCTTTCGGCGAACCCGGCCAACATCTCGGCCCCTTTGTCGGTGCAAGCGGCGTGAATCTTCCCTTCCCGCCGGAAATCGCAGTCGATGCCGTTTTCGGTGACCACCCGTTCCAGTTCATCCAGGCCCGCCCGGTTGAGAGCAATGGCCTTCTTGGCCGAAGTCGGGTCTTCGGCGAAGGACTTGGCCCGAAGGTTGTGGGCGTGATCGATGGCAAACCCCGAGGAACGTCCGGCGGCGTTGTTGCCAATGCGGTCCGCTTCGACCAGGGCAATCGATGAGTCGGGAGCGAGTTCGGCCAGGCGACGTGCGCAGGCCAAGCCGCCATAGCCCGCTCCGACCACCACATAATCGAAGTCGAGCGCTCCACTAACCACATTCGGCGGATCGGGCTCGGGCAGAATCTCGTGCCAAGCGTTGCGATTGTCGTAGTTGGGAAGCAGCTCAATGTCGACAGTCCGACCATCGAGACCTTTGAATGTGTGCGCCTGAGCGGGGGCCATCCCAGGCATTCCGGGAAGACTCATGACAGATCCAACCAGATGGTTTTCTGTTCGGTGTATTGGTCGTGGGCGGCCAGCGAATTGTCTCGCCCGCCGAAGCCCGACAGCTTGTACCCACCGAACGGGGTGGAGATGTCGCCCTCGCCGTAGCAGTTGACGGTTATCGTTCCAGCCTTGATCCGCAGCGACGCCAGGTGGGCGGTTCGAACATCGGTGGTGAAGACGCTGGCGGCCAACCCATAGTCGGTGTCGTTGGCCAACTTGATGGCGTCCTCCGGTTGGTCGAAGGTGCTGACGGCTAATACCGGGCCGAACACTTCTTCTCGGGCCACTCGCATGTCAGCGGTTACACCGGCGAAGATCGTCGGCTCCACAAACCAACCGCCACTCTGCTTTCGGACCCGCTTGCCGCCGAGAACCAGGTCGGCCCCTTCTTTGTTGGCAGCGGAAATGTTGTCGAGGATTTTCTCCAAGTGGGCCTGTTCAATGATGGCGCCGATCTTGGTTGTCGGTTCGAGTGGGTCACCGACGACCCACTCCCCCACCTGACGACCGATCAGCTCCAGCAACTCATCAGCCAACGAGGAGTGCACGATGAGGCGCGAGTTGGATGAGCAGTTCTGACCGGCGTTCCAAAACACCGATGTGGCGATGTGAGCGGCAACGCTCTCGAGGTTGTCGGCATCGGCCATGACCACCGCCGGGTTCTTGCCTCCGCACTCAAGTAGAACCCGCTTCAAGTTGGAATCGGCCGAGTAGTTGAGGAAACGTCGCCCGGTTTCGGTTGAGCCGGTGAAGGCAACAGCATCGACGTCGAGATGACGCCCGAGGGGTTCACCCACCTGAACGCCGTCGCCAGGCACAGCGTTGATCACCCCGTCCGGTAAACCCGCTTCCAAGGCCAGCTCAGCCATGCGAAGTGTGCTGAGGCTGGTTTGTTCGGCTGGTTTCAGAACCATCGTGTTGCCGGCAGCCAGGGCCGGACCGATCTTCCATGCCGCCATCATCAGCGGGAAGTTCCAGGGCAAGACTGCAGCCACCACGCCGATGGGCTCTCGTTCAATCATGGAGACGACACCCGGCCCGGAGGGAGAGAGCTGACCGTAGATCTTGTCCGATGCTTCGGCGTGCCAACGGATGGCCTCAATCGCTTCGGGTACGTCGATGCCGGAGGTGTCGGCAATTGGTTTGCCTGCTTCCAATGTCTCAAGCAGGGCCAACTCGTCCGAGTGAGCATCCAACACGTTGCAGAATCTGATCATCAACCGGCGTCGCTCGGCTGGGGTCATCCGCGCCCATGGACCTTCATCAGCCGCTCGACGGGCGGCAGCGACGGCAGCATCAACGTCATCGGCGTTGCAATCTGGAATCTGGGCGAGCACCTCGCCAGTGGCCGGGTTGACGGTGTCGAAGGTTGCTTTGCTTCGGGCACCGACCAACTTGTTGCCGATCACGGCGCTGGCGGTGATCTTGGTTCCGCCGTCGATCAGGTTGAGGCCTTCGGCAATGGTCTGCCAGTCAGCTTGGCTTCGAGTGGTATCAGTCATTTGTCAGCCCCCTTGACCGCGGTGGCGTCGGCCGAGCGGGTCGATGCTCGATCGACGGCTCCGACCAGCCAGTCCTTTTCCTCTTCCCACGAGCGGTAGACCAGGCGGTCTCGGTTACTGCGATTGATCGGCAGTGTCGACATCGCCGTTTGTAGCGCTACTCGGGCTTCGCCCGACATGGGCAGCTGTGGTCGCCGGTTGGGGCCGAGGTTGCGGCCCATCATGTTGGCCCCGCTCTTGGCTCCCACCAAGTACTCAACGTCGAAATCGTTCTCCCATAAGAAGGCGTTGGTGGGATGCATCTTGGACCAAAGCTCCAGACCTTCATTCAGCCGGCCAGCAGTGATGTGCTCGTAAAGCTGTACACATTCGTGCGGCATGATGTTGGCCGCTCCCCAAATCCACCCGACAGCTCCGGCCATCAGGGCATACGGGGCAATGGGATCGGCACCGCAAAGCACCTTGCCTCCGACGGCCACAAACTTCTGGAGCTTGGCCAGATCTCCTTCGGAGTCTTTCATGTAGGCGATGTTGTCAATCTGAATCAGCCGCCGGTACATGGCCGGGGTGATCTCAACACCCGAGGCCTGCGGCGTGTTGTACAAGATGATGTCGATCGGTACGTGACGGGCCACCTGCTCGTAGTGGTACAGCACTCCCCGCTCGAATGGACTTTCCAGCCATGGGGGCAGGATCATCGCTGCTTCGGCACCGTGATCGGCGGCAAACTTGGAAGCCTCGATGGTGTCGGTGGTGGACATGGCCGAGGTCTGGGTGCAGTACGGGATGCGTCCGTTGATTCTTTTGCCGCAGATTTCGATGATGCGGCGTTTCTCCGCTTCGGTCAGATAGGCGTACTCGCCGGTCCCGGCCAGGACAAGGATCGAGTGCACTCCGGCATCGATCAATTCGTCGATGTAGTCGCCGAGACGCCCCTGCTCCAGTTGTTCGCCGGTCGTGTCCAGTGGCGTGCACATTGCCACGCAGACGCCCTTTATCCCGGGACTAGTCATGCTCCGCCTCCTGGTACTCACCGCACCCGGTTGAGTTCGTGTTTCTCATCTGTCTCCAGTTGATTTCGTCATGAGAGTAGCGTGATGGAGTCGAGTTTGTCATACTCGGATCTCGTATGGGAACGGCTTCCACATGAAACTTGACGTTGAATCGCTTCGCACGCTGCGGGAAGTGGTCGATGCCGGGGCCTTCACCGAGGCGGCCGCTCGGTTGGGCATGACCCAAAGCGCCGTCAGCTGGAAGGTCAAGCGGCTCGAGGAGCGGGTCGGTGCGGAACTGGTCCAGCGGGGAACCACAATCGAGCCCACCGCCGACGGCGAGGACTTGCTGGCTTATGCCGAGGTCATCATCGAGGCACACGATGCAGCTGTCGACCGCCTGACCCGCTCGGAAGTGGCAGGAACGGTACGCCTCGGCTCGAATGAGGATCTGCACGCCCCCGAGCTGGCCAAGATCGTGGCTCGGTTCAATCGGGTGTTTCCCAAAGTTCATCTCAAGGTTCGTATCGGACTGAGCGGCCATGTTCGACAGTGGTTGGACGATGACGAGGTTGATCTCGCTCTCCTTCAACTGCCGATCGACGAGATCGAGCCCGGCGACACCGAACTCTGGCGAGAACCGGTTCGATTCATGAAAGCCGTTGATGCCGAAATCGGGCAGCCGCTGCCCGTTATCGGTTTCGGTCCCGGCTGGGCCATCGGACCGCACGTTGAGACGGCCTTAAACAACTGGGGTGGCCCTTGGCGCGAAGTACTTGAGTGTCCGAGTCTCGCCGGCGTCCAAGCCGCTGTCCGTGCTGGACTTGGCGTCAGTGCGCTCAATCCGTTCATCAGCGATAACACCATGGAGTCGTGGGCCAACGACAGCGACGAGGACAATCGCCTCCGGCTGCCCGACGTCAGCCAGCTGATTCGAGTTGCCGAGCCGAGCACCGGCAACCACGACGACGCACAACGAGAACTACTGAATCTGCTAGCCGACGAATTGGCAGCCGAACTGGATCACCCCCAAAACGGGAGACACCGGGAAGACATGAAGAGCATCGATGAGTCGTAGACGTGGACGATCAAGTCGCCGGGACAGCCGCTTGACCGACACCGGGCCGGACTGGGTGGCGCCGCTGGAACGCGGCATCCCCTACATCGACCTGCTGTCAACCGAGCAGGTCGAGCGGGTCCACGATGAGACCATGAAGCTGCTGGAGGAGATCGGCTGCGAATTCCGCGACGACGAGTCCGCGGCCATGTGGGCCGCAGCCGGCGCGGACGTCGACGGCTACCGGGTACGCATCGACCGCGAACATCTAATGGAGCTGATCTCCACCGCTCCGGCCGACTACACCATGTTGGCCCGTAACCCCGACCGGGCGGTCACCATCGGAGGCCGAAGGACGGCATTCACCCCGTCATACGGAGCGCCGTTTGTACTCGATCTTGACGGCACCCGCCGCAACGCCACGTTGGACGACTTTCACAACTTCGCCAAACTGGCTTACCTGGAGCCCTACCTACACATGACCGGTGGTGTGGTCTGCGAACCCATGGACGTGCCGGTCCCCCACCGACACCTGGAGATGGTCTATTCCTTGCTGGCCCATTCCGACAAGCCGTTCATGGGAGCGGTGACCTCGCAGGAGCGGGCGGAAGAAACCATGCACATGGCCGGAATCGTGTTCGGCCACGATGTGGTCAAGGACACCACGGTGATGACGTCGTTGGCCAACGCAAACTCACCATTGGTGTGGGATGCCACCATGTTGGACTCTGTCAAGGTGTATTCGTCGCATAACCAAGCGGTGCTGTTCAGCCCGTTCGTGTTGGGTGGAGCGTCCACGCCGGCGTCCACTATCGGTTCAGTGGTTCAACTATCGGCCGAAGCACTGGCCGGTGTGGCATTCAGCCAGCTAGTACGCCCCGGTGCCCCGGCCGTTTACGGCCAGTGGCTGTCGACGGTATCGATGCGCTCCGGCGCACCCCAGGCCGGGACCCCGGAGATCTGCCACATGAACATGCTGGTCGGCCAGTTGGCCCGACACTACAAGCTGCCATGGCGGTGCAGCGGCGGCTGTTCCAGCTCCAAGACAGTAGACGCCCAAGCCGGGTACGAGGCGGCCCGCAACCTCTACGGCGTTGTGATGGCCGGCGCCAACTTCGTACTGTCGAGCACCGGTTACCTGGAAGGCGCCTTGTGTCAGAGCTACGCCAAGGTGGCCTTGGACGGCGAACAGTTGGCCATGATGCACAAGCTGGCCTCGGGCATCAACTTCGATGAACTCGACGAAGCGATGAGCGCGGTTCGCACCATCTCCCCCGGCGACCACTACCTAGGCACGGCTCACACGTTGGCCAACTTTCAGACAGCGTTTATGATGCCTGACCTGATGAATACCGACTCCTACGAACAGTGGACCATTGACGGCTCGAAGGACGCTGCCGTGCGGGCGGCCGAGAAGGTTCGCTCCCAATTGGCCCGCTACGAACCGCCAGCTCTTCCCGATGATGTCGGAGCCGAATTGCGAGACTTCGTCGACCGTCGCCGCGCCGAGATCCCCGAGTTGGTTTCCTGATGGCGGCTGCTCGTGACCTCAGCGGACGGGTGGCCGCCGTCAGCGGCGCCACCTCCGGCATCGGTAGGGCCACCGCAATCTGTCTGGCAGAGCTGGGAGCCGACGTGGTGATCGGAGGCCGCAACCAATCAGGAGCCGACGGAGCAGCCGATGCCGTAGCCACCGCCGGTGGCAAAGCGGCCATCTTGCTGGGCGACATCACCGACCCCGCCTATGGCAGCGCACTTGTCGACACCGCCATCGCCACCTTCGGAGGCTTGGACATTGTGGTCAACGCCGCCGGGACCATAACCCGTTCTACGGCTGAGGAAACCTCAGACGACGACTACCGCCGAGTCATGGCCGTCAACGTCGACGGCACCTTCTTCTTATCCCGCGCCGCGGTACCGGCGCTTCGGCAACGAGGGGGCGGGTCGATCATCAATATCGCCTCCAACGTCGGTCTGGTTGGCGCAGCCGGGTTGGCCGCCTACTGCGCCTCTAAAGGTGCGGTTGTGTTGCTCACCCAGTCGATGGCGCTGGAACACGCAGCCGAAGCCATTCGGGTAAACGCAGTGTGTCCCGGAGCGGTTGATACGCCGATGCTTCGCCTCGAACGAGAGGCGGCGATTGCTGCAGGCAAGATGACCGAAGCCGACATCATGGCGACAAACGAACAGCTGATACCGCAGGGCCGGGTGGCTGAAGCCCACGAGATCGCCGAACTGGTAGCCTTTCTGGCCTCGGACCGGTCGAGCCACATCACCGGAACCGCCATTCCGATCGACGGAGGTTATCTGGCGCAATGAGCGATCATCGAGATGTGTTGGATGGCCGAGTAGCCGTTGTCACCGGCGGTTCGCGGGGAATCGGCCGGGCGATCGTTCAACACTTGGCCCGGGCAGGGGCCACTGTGGTCATCGGCGACCTCAACGAGCCGTCGGATTTGGATGACGGTGGAAGCATCACCTGTGCTCACCTCGACGTGGCCACCGAAGACTCGGTAGTCACCTTCATCAGTGAGGTGGTGGCCAGCCACGGCAACCTCGACATTGTGGTCAACAACGCCGGCATCATGTTCGAAGAACCGGTGGTCGGTCACTCGGTCGACCGATGGACCAAGGCATTGGCCGTGAACCTGACCGGGCCGTTTCTCATGGCCAAGCACGCCGCCGAACACCTGGCAGCCCGGCAGGGGATTGTCGTCAATATCGGCTCGATTGAAGGCTACGCCTGCAATCCCAACCACGCCGCCTATGCCGCTACGAAAGGTGGAGTACACGGCCTGACCAAGGCATTGGCTGTGGACCTCGGGCCGATGGGTATTCGCTGCAACGCGGTAGCCCCGGGTTGGATCGACACCGAACTGAACGCTTCCTACATCGACTCACACCCCGACCGGGACAAGATTGTGGACGCATTAGCCAAACTGCATCCGATCGGCCGCATCGGCGATCCAACAGACGTGGCCGACGTCGTCACATGGCTGGCCGGTCCTGATTCGGCGTTTGTAACCGGTCAGGTCATCACCATCGACGGTGGCCGTACCGCACGCCCAAACTTGCCCTCCGCTCTCTGGTAGACCTCATGGTCAAGTTACCTAGGAGGCCTGGCGACTCGCTCCGGGCCGGTTGAGCTACACTCTGCAGCTGGTGGAAACACATCCATAGATCGACAAGGATGAAGAAAATGATTGAGCGAGGTGGCTCACGGCGACAGCTCAAACGTGCTGTATTCAGGCGTGATTGGCGAGCAAAACTTTCGGTGGCGTTCGCGTTTTTGATGGTGGTCGGCGTGCTGACCGCTAGTCCGGCATCGGCCGCACCGGCTGATGAGGGCGAATGGTCGGAGTTGGCAGACTGGGCCTTTATCCCTATCCACGCCTTTGTGGACGAGACGGGCAAACTAGTGACCTACGGCGGAACCCGAGCCGGTGGACAAGGTGGCTACGAGGTTGACCTGTGGGACCCGAGCCTCGGATTCGGCCCGGCATCACACACCACAATCGCTAATCAACTGGGCACGAATCTGTTCTGTTCTATCTCAGTTTCCGACGCGCCGGGGCAGCGATCATTCCTCCTTGGCGGCCAAACCACGGGCACAACGAAGAACACGTTTTCTGCCCAGTTCGACAACAACGTGCTGGCCGACGCTGATGATCTGGCCGAACCCCGCTGGTACCCGACGGCCACCACCCTCGGCGACGGACGCATCGTCCTCCAGGGCGGCATTCCCGATGGCTTCGGTGGACGAAGCACACCGATCACCGTGGCCGAGATGTACACGCCCGGCAGCGGATGGCAAACCATGGAGGGCACCCGCGACCCGGGAGTTTGGGCGACACCCAACTACGGCTGGTGGTACCCAAGAGCTCATCTGACCCCTCAAGGCAAGATCTGGAGCCTGGCCTGGGATGAGATGTTCTACATCGACCCTGACGGTGCAGGCAGCATCACCCGCCTCGGTCGGCTCCCGACCGACAATCGAGGAGCAACGTCGGCTTCAGTCATGTACGACAGTGGGCTGGTTCTTCAGGTCGGCGGCGGCGAGCGAGGCAGCGACGAAGCTCGCTTCGCAGGCTCGAAGAAAGCCACCATTGTGGACCTCAATTTCGACCCGCCGCAGCTACGTCCAGCAGCCGACATGAACTTCGGCCGTCACTGGCACAACGCCATTGTTCTACCCGACGGCAAGGTGCTGGTGGCCGGCGGTTCAGGAGTCAATAACACGAACAGCGAGGTGGCCTATGCTCCCGAACTGTGGGATCCAGTTACCGATACCTGGACCGTGCTTGAGGCCAACACCACCGCCAGGCTCTATCACTCCACCGCAGTGCTGATGCCCGACGGTTCGGTATTCACCGGCGGCGGCGGGGCGCCAGGCCCGTTCACCAATAAGAACGCCGATGTGTTCTACCCGCCTTACTTGTTCGAAGGTGACGGGTCGCGAGCGGTCAAGTTAGATGTCACCAACGCACCCAGTGCCGTTTCTCACGGCGACGATTTCACCGTGAATGTGAACGGCACGGTCGACCGGGTCACGTTCATCAAGACCAACAACGCCACTCACTCAATCAACTCCCAGATCTTCCAGGAGCTGTCGTTCACCCAGTCGGGAGGCACCTTGTCCATCACGGCACCGGGCGAGCCGAACGTGGCGACGCCCGGTCTCTACATGCTGTACGCCCTCGATGCCGACGGCGTACCGTCAGACGCCGAGATGGTGTGGCTCAACTACGACGGCGTTGTCGGTCCACCCCCGACTGATCCGTCTCCACCCGGTAGCGCTGACAATCTGCTGTCCAATGGTGGCTTTGAGGCCAACACAGTGGCTGATGGCGCCTGGGGCGTACCAGCGGTACCAGGTTGGGACACCAACCGTCCCGGCGACTCGATTGAAGTCTGGGGAACCGGACACAATGGAGTAGCCCCAACCGAAGGCCGACAGCTGGCTGAGCTCAATGGCAACGGGCCCGACACCGTCACCCAAACAGTGACCGTCACCGCCGGAAAGAACTACACATGGTCGATTGACCACCGGGGCCGGCGGGACACCGACACCATGGAAGTCACTATCAACGGCCAATCACAAGGTCAGTTCACAGCTCAACCCGGATCATGGACAACCCACACCGGCACCTACACGCCAACCGACAATCAACTGACCATAAGCTTCCAAGCCATCGACACCGGCGGCTACGGCAACCTAGTTGACAACGTTCGGATAACCGGCGCCCAGTAGGCCGGGAAGGTTCGCAGAGCCGGTCCGGAACCTCCATGGTCCGGTCCGGCTTATGCGCTGGTCAAAACCCGTCGTTTGCTTTCCAAATCCTCGTGGTTCAGGTAAGCACCGATGTAATGGCGGTAACCGGAGAAGGCGTTGCGACCATGCATGGCCCGCCAGTTGTCAATCACGAAGACGTCGCCTGGTTGAAGGCTGACGGCCGCCCGGCGACTAGGGTCATTTGCCAGTTCGGCGAAGCGAGCGTACGCCGAGTAGAACTGTTGCTCGCGTTCGGCTGGAAGTAGGAACGGGGCTCGGTCGTAGTTGTTGAAGCTGACCTGGCGCAGCACACCCCTGGCATCGGAGCGAAAGACTGGCCGCTCGGCCTGCAGATGCACACCGGGCTCGATGTAACGTCCGGGAACCGAAACTGACGCCAGCGTTGCCGCCGCTTCCGGTTCGGTGCGAGCCAATTCGTCGGCGATGGCGAAGCCGTCGACCACCAAACTCTCGCCTCCGCTTTCAGCTGGCTGCACACACAGAAAATATTGAAGACCCGGCGCATCGTGACTGTACGTCGCATCGGTGTGCGGCCCAAGGTAGACGCTGCTGTAGGCGGTGTCGGCGTGCTCGGTTAGGTCGGGGGCCAGATCCCACATTCCACCGAAGATGGTGTGGCGGATGTAGCCCAACCGCTCGGCGAACGCTTCGGCCCGAGCCCGATCGAGTTTGGGATGGTGTCGATTGGCCCGCAAGACCAGGTAGCCGTAGCGGGATAGCTGATCAACCCCATGGGTTAAGACCTCATCAGTGCCGAGGAAGGCGTCTAACTTGACTTCGTCCGGTGCGGCGGTTGCCGGATCGCCCCACAACACCGCGTCGGCTGGCATGGCAAAGTCAGAGGGCAGCGCCCGTGACCAATCGGTGGCAACATAGGCACTAATTACATCGGCCAGCAGCGTATGCGAGTGGTCGGTGACCGCACCATCGGGCCATCGAATTGAGAACCACCCCGGGTTCCCGTCGTGGCGTTCAATCTGCCCGCTGGCGGAGGAGTCGATTGCGAACGTGTCGACTCGTCTCTGTAGCGTCTCCGGGTCCCGGCTGGCCTCGTCCTCGCCGTGGTCGCGCAACCAACGCCACGAGACGGTAACCGGTTCAGTCGTATCCGAGATGCGAAGCTCCAGGCCTGCCTCGGACTCGTTGAAATCGATCAATGCATCACTCACGTGGTCAGGGTATCTACCGCAGCGTCAACCGCTGAGGCCCGCTTCACCATCGTGGCCGCTGCATGATTTGCCCGTGGATGCTTATATTGTTCGATCCAGAAGCCCGGTGGTACAGCAGGCCAGTGAGGTGCGCTCCGCCCTCGCCCGCACCAGACCCGAGGAAACGATGTCGGAAACACCACGTCAAATGATTGAGGGCCAGCCGGTCCTTTTGGTCATCGATATCCAAGGCGGCGAGCAAGCACAGAGCGACGATGGAGCAGAACCTTCGATCCCGCTGATGGAGGACTACGACGAACGACTGGCATCAGCTCCGGATCTCGTTGCTAAGGCCCGCCAATGCCAGGTGCCGATCATCTTCTTTCAAGAAGCTCACCGACGAAACCTCATTGACTTCGGCCGGGAGCTCGACGGAGTGGAAGGCGTGCACCTCCTTGAAGACGACCCCGGCACTGCTGTCGACCCGGCGCTCGGCATGCGTGACGACGACTACTTCATACGCAAGCGGCGGTACTCCTGCTTCTTCGGCACCGAACTCGAAATCCTGTTGAAAGGTCTGAAGGCCGAGACACTGATTCTCATCGGCGGACACACAGACGTCTGCGTGCACTACACCTTTGTTGACGCCCATCAACACGACTACTTCTGCCGCGTCGTCGAGGACTGCGTTGCCGGGTCGAGCATCGAGGCTCACGACGGCGCGCTCCGAGCGATGGAGTACCTGCAGACCGGCGCCCGGCGAACCACAGCTGAGATCTTGGCCGGATTCGAAGACTTCGCGTCTAACCGAACCTAAGCGCCGAGTCGCACTCCGGGATCCGATCACCCGAATTGCTTTCACCGGTATAAGTCACCTACCAGGGGCGCGTCCAACCGGTCTACCCCACTCGTTATCCTTGTTGACATGGAAGACGGTCAGTTTCTGATCGGAGCGCAGTTCCTCGTGCTCACCGCCGTTGTGACCTGCCTGGTTCTGATCCGCCTCGTACGCGCCCGGCTGGGCTACAACCCAGCTCTGCGCTTCGTCAAACATCATCGAAACGTGTTCGGTACCGCCGCAAACCAGTTGGGCCTAGCTCGGTCAAACGACAGTCGCGACGAACGCAACGCCCGAATACCGGGGATCCGCCGGTTACGTCCCACTGCGCTGCAGGCAAGCCAGGTTCGCACCCGGTACACCGGTCAAATCGGCGGGCTTCCAGTTGAGGTGCTCGATTGGAGCAACAACGTATTCCCGCTGGCCCACCAGGAGACGATCGTCATTCTCCCGTTTCACAACGAGGGCGAAGACGAAAGCGAGGAGCCGGTGCAGGGTTCGCTCATCGCCGGGGAACCACTCGCCTGTCGTCCCATGCACCGCCCCATCGACAAATTCGACGATGGCCTAGCCGACCTCAACGGCCTGTATGCCATGTCAGATGCTCGGGTTGCCGACCTGGTCGGAGCCGGGAACCTCCCGGTGTTAGTAGCGGCGGCAAAATCCACCGCTCCATTCGAGATCAGGTTTCAGCCAGGTGAGATGGTATTCGCCCAGTCATTAATCAGCCTCCGGGACGAAGCGAAACCAGATGAGATGTCCATCAACTTGGACGAACTCAGTTCAGACCACCGGGTGGCACGCGACTCAGAGTTTGTAGTCGAAACAGTCAAGCGGGCCATTACCTTGCACGCTGCGCTGTCGATGTAGAGCGGCTGATTCAGTTACTCGGCCTGAGCGGCCGGGTTACCCCGAGGGAACAGCAGGCCAAAGACAACAGCCTGGATCGCAAAGGCACCGAGGCACAAGAACCACGTGTTGCGTAGACCACTCAGATGGGCTGCACCGTCGACCGGATCGCCGACCAGCGCAACGGCCAATGCGATAGCCAAGGCAACACCGAGTTGGAACAGGGTCGTGCGCCCGGCCCCACCCATACCGAAGCGCCGAGCCGGAACATCGCGCATCACCGCTCCAACCGACATGGCGAAACTGCAACCGGCGGCGAAGCCCAGAAACAATCCGGGCAGAATCACGCCTAAGAACAACGACGGTTCAAGATCGGTGAGCAGCAAATGTAGAACCATCGCCGTCATCCCTGACAGCCCACCGACCGCCAGAATCGGGCCGTTCCCAATCCGGTCGGCCAGACGCCCGACCACCGGTGAAATCACCGCAGCCAATGCCGGGCCGGGCACGATAGCCAGACCCGTACGGATCGTCGACCACTCCCACGTCTGCTGAAGGAACGATGGAAACGGTACAAAGAAGGCGAAGAAGCCCACTACAAAACCAACTGTGCCGACCAGGCCCAGCCAATAGCTGCGAATCGCAAACAAGCTCAGATCAAACAGCGGCGCCGGGTGACTGCGAGATCTCACGACAAACAGGCCGATTAAGACCATACCAACGACGACCGTGGCGAGGGTCTCGATGCCCAGCCACCCCCATGCCTCGCTCTGCACGATGGCCAAGATGATGGCACCAACACCAATACTGGCTGCCGGGATGGAAATCAGGTCCACCCTCGACGGAATGTCGTCGCTACGGCTCTCCTCCAGCCAAAGCAAGCTGAGCACCAACGTGATCAAGGCCACCGGAACGTTCACCAAGAACACCGAAGGCCAACCGAACGCTCCGACGAGGAATCCACCGAGAGGTGGGCCAAGAGCAGCGGCCAGGCCGCCCATGGCGCCCCAAGTGCCAATTGCCATCTGCCGTCGTTCAAACGGGAACGCTGGCAGCAACAACGCCAGACCCGACGGGAACTGAAACGCCCCACCCAGCGACTGAACCACTCGAGCGACGATGAGAGACTCGGCGTTAGGAGCCAAACCCGACGCCAGCGAACCAAATGCGAACACGGCAAGGCCGGCCAGGAAAATGCGTTTGCGGCCGAAGCGGTCGGCGGCCCAACCAGCCACCAACAACAGCGATGCCACCCCGATGTTGTAGGCGGTGATGATCCACGAAAGCGTCGATTCCGAGGCCTCGGGAAAGGCAGCCCGAATATCGGGGAGTGCCAGAGAGATCACGGTGATCTCCAGGCTGACCATGAAGCCGACCACCGAAGTCACGGCCAATGTTCGCCAGGCCAGCGACGAGATTGAGCTGTCGGCCACGCTTAGACGTGATCGATCATCTTGAGGAACTTCTGGGCCCGCTCGGTTTGGGGATCTTTCAGCAGCTGAGCCGGCGGCCCCTCTTCGACCACGATGCCCTCGTCCATGAACACCACTCGGTCGGCCACTTCGGAGGCGAAACCCATCTCATGGGTGACAACCATCATGGTCATGCCTTCGTCGGCCAGGGTCCGCATGACTTCGAGCACTTCACCGACCAGTTCCGGGTCGAGAGCCGATGTCGGCTCGTCAAACAACATCATGTCCGGCTTCATGCACAGCGACCGGGCGATCGCCACCCGCTGCTGTTGACCACCGGACAGGCGGATCGGGTATTCGTCGCGCTTGTCGCTCAAGCCAACCCGTTCCAGCATTTCTTCGGCGATCTGAACCGCATCACCCTTCGAGCGTTTCAGCACTTTCGTTTGGCCGACGGTCAGGTTGCTCAACACCGTGAGGTGAGGGAACAGGTTGAACTGCTGGAAGACCATCCCGATGCGGGTCCTCAGCAGATCGACGTCGGCGTCGGGGTCGGTGATGTCGTCGCCTTCGATCAGAATCGTCCCCGATGTCGATTCCTCAAGGCGGTTGATGCAGCGAAGAAGTGTTGACTTGCCCGAGCCCGACGGCCCGATGACGCAGACCACTTCACCGTGGTCGACGTTGAAGTCGATGCCCTTCAGCACTTCAAGCTCACCGAAGTACTTGTGAAGATTTCGCACGTCGATGGCGGCGCCGACTGTTTGCTGGGCTTCCGTCAACGGGATCTCCCGGCGTTTCGTTCCATGCGTCGGACCAGGAAAGTCAACGGCAAGGTGATGGCCAGGTAGGCGATGGCCACCACCGTCAGCGGTGTGGCGTTTCGGGACGTGACCATGAAGTCACGAGCGAACTTGGTCAGTTCTTTGGAACCGATCGTGGTGCCCAACACGAAGAACAGTGAGGTGTCCTTGATCAGCAACACCAGTTCGTTGGTTAGAGGCGGAATGATGATGCGAAACGCCTGCGGCAACACGATGGTGAACATCGTGCGGTTCTTGGACATACCGAGGGATCGTGCTGCCTCGGCTTGACCTCTGGGAACCGCCTCCACGCCGGCCCGAATGGTTTCGGCCATATAGGCCGAGGCCACGATGGCCAACGCAACCGACCCCTCAACCAGGGTTGGCCCCAGGCTGAAACCTTCGAAGGCGATTGGGAGTCCGAAGCCTATGAGGATCAGGGTTACCAGGGCGGGTAGGCCTCGGAAAAGCTCGATGTAGGCGGTGGCGAACGCTCGAAACGGCGCCACGGTCGACATTTTCATGAGGGCCAAGCCCAAGGCCAGGATGAAGCCGAATCCGAAGGCCAGTGCGGTGTAGATAACCGTGTTGCGGGCCGCAATGACCACCAGGTCCGGGAACATCTCCCGCATCACGTCAACTTGGAAGAAGTTTCTCTGAACCGTGGGCCAGTCCACGGCCAACGCAATGACCAGGGTTACGACCGCGGCCAAGCCGTACATTATGACCTGGAACAGTCGTTCGCGCTGGGTTGGGGTTAGCCGCTTTTTCGGCGGACCTCCGCTGGCCCGTTGCCCGCTGGACGCGACAGAGCGGGCTTTAGCCGTCGACTTCACATCGTTGGATGATCCGTCGCCGGCCTCGGCCCGCTCCGCTGTCGTCATTGATCTAGTGTGCGATCAGGTTTCGGAATCAGCCCGAGAACCATTCGCCGAAGATCTCGTCGTAGGTTCCGTCACCTTGGATCTTGGCCAGCGAAGCGTTGACGGCGGCGAGGAGATCCTCGGAGCCTTCTTCCTTCACAGCCAGGCCGTAGACCTCGTCGGTGGCGTAGGTCTCGAGGACCTTGGCGCCGCCGTTCTCGTCGATGTAGCCCTGGTTGCCGACTAGGTCGGTCACGACACCTTCGACGTCGCCAGCCTCAAGGGCCAGGTTCATGTCGGCAATCTCACTGAAAGCCACGACTTCGACGTCACCGGCGTTGTCGTTCAGGTACAGCTCGCCGGTCGTTCCGCTCTGGACACCAACGGTGGCCATGTCAGCGAGACCCGAGGCCGCGCTGTCTTCAAGCGCCATGAGCGACTGCTCGGCGGTGAAATACGGATCGGAGAAGTCAACGTTCTCTTCACGCTCTTCGGTGATGGTGATGGAGGCGGCTGAAATGTCGCAGTCGCCTGCTTCCATAGCCAGACCGGAGGTGATGGCGTCCCAGCCAGGAGTGGCTACAGCCAGCTCAAGACCGTGATCGGCAGCGATGGCTCGCATCAGCTCGATATCAAATCCGGTGTAGCCACCAGGTGAATCGGCGTCCTCAAACTCCATCGGCGGATAGGGCACGTCGGTGCAGACCGTCAGGGTTCCGTCGGTCACCAGACCGAGATCACCATGATCCGTCTCTTCCATGGAATCCTCTTCCATGGCATCGTCGCCTTCAGCAGCTGTTTCGGCGTCGTCGCCACCACATGCCGCCAGGGCAAACATCAGGGCAACCAACAGCCCCAGGAACTTGAACATAGATTTTGTTGAACTAACCACTACGAATTACCTCCCCGTTAGTGATCAGCAGATTGTACCGGACATCGCTCCGCCACGCGATTCAACAATCGTTAAGATGTCGCTGGCAAGCGATGGTTGTCGATTGGGTGACAGGCGATATGTCGGACCGTAATAGCCGATCGCAGCGGACGGGGCGTCTGAGACGGTACTAGCGCCGTCGGTTGGCACGGGTACGGCCACGGCCAGGCCGTTGATGTCCAAATCGAATTCTTCTTCGGTCCAGGCGTACCCCTCGACGCGGATGCGCTCCAGGCGGGCGCGGATCACATCAGGATCGGTGACTGAGTTCGACGTTGAAGCGGCCAGCGGCGCCGCCAGGTACCGCTCCAGCCTTTCGGCTGGCCAGTGAGCCATCAACACCAGACCGTGGGCTACCACATGAAAGGGATGCCGCTCAGCCTCGACACTACGGGCTCGGACCGGGCTGACCGCCTCGATCTGGGCCAAATACAGCACGGCATCGCCGTCATCGACGGCCATCGCAACGCTTTCGTCCAGGTGTTCGGCCAGTGCGGCAAGCAAGGGCCGGAGGCGGTCGCGCAGTAGTGGCGCCGGGCCGCCGTCAACCGAGATGGTGGCCAACGCTGCACCTGGCACCAACGAACCGTCGGCAGCTTTCTCGATCATGGCGATGTCGACCAGCGTGGAGGCCAAACGAGCCGTGGTCGATCGTGGCAAACCGGTACGCCGGGCCAGTTCTCTAACCCCGATCGGGCTGCCGGCTCCAACCACGGCCTGCAACAGTACAAACGCCCGCTCGACGGCCGATGTTGCACTTGTCGACGCTGCCGCTAACTCGGTTGCTGTCACCGTTGACGTCACTGCGGAATCCGCTATTGACTGGCCTGACGGTTTGGTCATATATTGCACGCTAGCACTTCAAGTGGGACGTCCCATCAGGCGGGACATCAGGCGGGACACAGAAGACTACAGCGCACGAGTTCTCCGGTGAAAACATGACGAACACAGTGGACACACCCGACTTCTACACTTACCCCTGGGCCACGATTGAATACGTGGAGCGCAGCGGCGAGTTCATCACGCTCGACTTCAAAGATGGCAGCCGACTACAAGCCCACGACTGGTGGCTACGAGAATCAGTGGTGACAGACGGTGCCTGCGACCCAACCACGCGCGAAGGCACCCTTGATCCGGCCGACATCGCCGACGACCTTCAAGTCACGTCAGTCGAGCTCGACAGCGACGGCGCCCTCGCCGTGGCCTTCTCCGATGGCACCGCAGGTCGCATTCATCCCGGATGGCTACACCACGTGGCCACCCATCGCCATCGGGTCGATTCACATCTCCCGCCAATCAAGGTGTGGACCGCCTCAACGTTCTCCGAGCCACCTACCTTCAATGGACGAGCCGTCCTCTCGGGCGACGAAGAACTCAAAGCCTTTCTGGATGCCGTCTGCTCATACGGAATCGCCCGGTTAACCAAAGTTCCCGGTGAAGGCTCGGGCTCGGTTCCCGAAGGTTTGGCCTCGGTGACCGATCGGATTGGGGTGCGACGTTCCACCAACTTCGGTGACATTTGGAACGTGAAAGCAGAGATTCGTGACAATTCCGAGAACTCGTCTGCCAACAGCGGATTGCGGCTGGGGCCACACACTGATCTTCCGACCCGGGAAACGCCTCCCGGATTTCAACTACTGCACTGCTGGGAGAACTCGGTGCCTGGCGGCTGGAGTCGAATGAGCGACGGCGCCGCCGTTGTCGCTTACCTAAAGGCCGAGGAGCCCGACGTCTACCAGGCGCTTACTACGCTAAATTGGGTCTTCTTCAATCGATCCCGAGAACACGATCATCGCTGGTCCGGCCCTATGATCGACCTCGGCTTACCCGGGTCGCCGCTGACCATTCGAGCCTTCTATCCGGTTCGAGCCTTCCCGGACATGGACCCGGTCGACGTGCCTCGGGCCTACCGGGCGGCCAAGCGCTTCCACCAATTGGGGGCTGATCCTCGATTCGAGATCGGGTACCCGTTCCGGGCCGGCGATCTAGTGGCGTTCGACAATCGTCGGGTTCTGCATGGCCGGGACGCATTTGACCCCGGCGTCGGCGTACGCCATCTTCGGGGCAGCTACATCGACCACGACGAGGTCTACTCCCGGCTGAGAGTGCTGACCCGCCACCACGAATCGCAACATCAATCGTTCTTCGAAGGAGTTTCCGCATGACCCGTGCACCACTGAGCAGTGCCTTCATCACCTGTGCCGTGACCGGCGGTGGCGACACCGTGAATAAGTCTGAGTATGTGCCGTACACGCCAGAGGACATCGCCAACAACTGCATCGCCGCGGCGGAAGCCGGGGCCGCCATTGCACACGTCCACGTGCGGGACCCCATCACCGGTGACGCCGATCGCCAGGTCGACTACTACCGTGAGGTCGTCGAACGGGTTCGGGCCTCCGACACCGATGTCATCTTGAATCTGACCGCAGGCATGGGCGGCGACCTCACACTCGGCTCAGCCGAGCAGCCGTTCCCGGTCGATGAGGCCGGGACCGATATGGCCGGCGCAACCGAACGACTCGATCACGTCCGTGAACTCCTACCGGAAATCTGCACGCTCGACTGTGGCACGATGAACTTCGGTGCCGGCGACTACATCATGGTCAACTCACCAACGACGCTGGTGGAAATGGCTCGCCAGGTCCAGGCTCTTGGTGTTCGACCTGAGCTGGAACTGTTCGACCTCGGCCACCTGATGTTCGCCAAGAGCATGGTGGAACAAGGCGTCATCGACGACCCGGTAATGGTGCAACTTTGCATGGGCATCCCCTGGGGTGCACCCAATGACATGAATTCGCTAATGGCTTTCGTCAACAACCTGCCTGAGCACTGGACGTTCTCCGCCTTCTCCATTGGCCGGGACCAGCTACGGTACGCAGCCGCCGCTCCACTCGTCGGCGGCAACGTCAGAGTCGGCCTGGAAGACAATCTGTACCTGTCGCGAGGACAGCTGGCCACCAACGCTCAACTTGTTGGGCGGGCAGTTCAGGTGCTCGAAGCAATGAACACCAACGTGCTCGGCCCGGCCGAGGTGCGACAGCAGATGGAGCTGCGCACGCCCTAACGGCCGCCAACGCTGCAATCACTCGCAACAAGGGTCTAGGTGCATTCACCCAATCTCAGTAAGCGCCTGCCCGCTTCTTGCCTACGATTCGCGACCCACAAACACCTACCTGCGTCAAAAAGCCCGGTGAGCGTTCACCGCCCGCCAAGGAAGTACCCTCGTTGTGACTCAAAGGTGGCTTGACGTGACCGATCCGGTTCCGGCTAAATCTGAATCGCCCCGACAAGGACATAAGGGCCCCCATCGGTTGCGATGGGACGATCTTGTGCCTGACCGCGCCCGCCGGGCTGTGTATGCTCTGCTTTCTGAGCCTGGCCGTACCGACTTCCGGACCCGCCGAAACGTGATCGACTATGCCATGTCCCCTGAGGACCTCGATCTGGCCGCCGCAGTATCGGCCGACACTCGGCCGTACGTTGACAAAGTCATCGATCAGGCCGACGCGGTTACTGACGATGATGTCGCTCGGCTCCGTCAGGCCGGCCTGTCCGAAGATCACATCTTTGAGCTCACGTTGTGTGCTGGCGTGGGTGCCGCCCTCGGTCGATTCGAGGCCGGTTTGCGCGCCCTGCACGATGCCGGTCCGGTGGAGTAATGCGGCTTCGAATTCTCGACGAGGGGCATCGGCCCCTGCAGAAAGTCGGACTTCGACTGGCGCGGGCACTGTCACCAGACGATCACGCTCCGGGACCAATGTCCACATTGTCGTACCGTCGCCGCTTCTTCGGCAAGCACATGGCCGGATGCGCTCAAGAAGCAATGCGGGAAGCCCGCCACTGGTCAATGGCCGAACTTGAGCTGATGGCGGCTTTCGTTTCCCATCTCAACGGCTGCCAACCCTGCATCGGTGACCACGCAGCTGCCGCCTCATCCGGTCTGCTCAATCCAAACCAAATAGCCGACGTACTGGCCGATTGGCGGACCGCCGATGTTAGTGAACGTCTCCGAGCGACATTGGGTTTCCTTGAGAAAGTAGCGATGCGCCCAGACGATGTCGGGACCGGCGACATCACTCCACTTCGGGCCGCAGGCGTAGACGACGAAGCTATTGCCGAAGCCCTCTACGTAGGTTTCGTCTTCGACGCGCTGAATCGGTTTGCCGACGCCTTCGACTTTCCGGTCCCATCCACCGCTGGTTCAAAACGCACGGCACGGTTCTTACACCGCTTCGGCTACCGGTTGGCCAGCTTGCCCGGCTGACGCTAGGGACCCGTCAACCACACCGGGTTTACTCGTCTGAATCGACGCCGCCGATTTCTGCCACGATGTCGGCCAACGTTGCCGAGTAGTCGGTGAAGTCCCGTCGGTACTCTTTGGCCAACGTCTCGAAGTCACCGGGTATGGCAGCCCGGGCTAGGACCCTGCGGGCTCGTCGTTCAACTCGCTCCAAGCGAGGAGCGTGGACCCGCTCGCTAAGCCGCTCGGCTTGGCGTTCAATCTCCGGCGACCCGTCCCAATTGCGACGGCGGGCGTAGCTGCGCTCTTGCCGAAGATCACATACCCCCTGGTGCAACTCCGCCTGGAGCTGATCAAGTTCGTCCAGCATTTTGGGTGACACCCAGCCGGATCGGACCATCAGCGCAGCCGCACACAACAGGTCGTGGTGATTCGGACTGATCTTGTTCGGGGTTGGAAATCGCACAGGGGTGTCGTCAGCGTCGACGCCGGTGTCGCCACGGCGGCAGCCGTCGACGTAGCGCTGGAACTCGTTTCGGAATCTGATCGCTGAACCCGACCTGATGACTTCAAGTTGCGAGCGATGGGCACCCATCCGAGCAGCAGCATGGTCTGCTTTTCGCTCTAACAGGTCCAGTTCGTAGCTCGTGCTACCGGGTCCTGAATTGACGGCGTCGTCATCCCTTTCGTCACCATCGACTTCGTCGTCAAGGGGTTTCCTGCGCTCCACCATGGGTGGCGCCGGTCGAGGGGGCAGTGGCGGCGGGCCGGAAGGGCCGGCCAAGTCGGCATCGCCTTGGCCGGCGGACTCAGGGGCTGCGGGAGGTGGCGGAGGATCATCGGATCGCCGCTGCGGTCCGCCGGACTCATTAACTAGTGGCCCAGATGGAGATGGAGATGGAGGTGGCGGTGGAGGTGGGGCCGGTGGAGCGGCTGGAGGTGGCGGAGACGCCACGACGGCGTCACCGGAGCGAAAGGACTCGTCCAACTCGTCTTCGACCGACTGACTCGTACTCATCGCAACTCCACCGACACGGCTAGGAACCCGAACGGAGCCTCATACTCCTCGGTGTCGTCCTATCGGCAGGTTCTTGCCCGCTCTTCAGCATCAAGTTGATGCTCGTTTCTATTGCCGCCGGACACTGTCACCTGCCGTGTGCCAGAGTGTTTTCATGAGAGTTCGTCTCAGTTGCCTGTTGTTTAGTGGATTGGCCTTGACTGCCGTCGTCACCGGCTGCAGTTTTGGGATCGAATCCGCCGTGTCTGAAGACCTCAACGTCAATGAAACAATCGACCTCGTTGGCGACGAGGACAGTCAAGCATCGAATGGCACTGTCGGCGAGACTACAACCACCACCTCGACATCGTCGCTGCCATCCACACCGGGTGAAGATGTCCAGGACGAAGACGCTACATCCACCATCTCAGAGCCCGAATCCGAATCGGGCACCTCCGAATCGGGCACATCCGAATCGAGCGCTACCACCGAGAGCACAACAACGGTGACGACAGGCAAAGAAACGACAGTTGCCACAGCTCCACCCACGGATTCGGGCGATGCCGAAGTCGGCCTACAGTTCGACTTTGGAACAGTTGAAAGTTGGAGCGGTCTCGGAGCTGAGCAAGTAACCATCCGATTCGACCGCTACCAGATGGATGATGGGCGCTACGGCCCAACGCTCACAACAGAGGTGCAGCTGGCCGGAGCCACAGATCTCATCTGGCGAAACGAGAATCCGAAGCTACGCACCTATGTTGTTTCACCGGCCGTCGAGGCTCTGGCCCTCGATCCGACCTGGCTGGTTGAAGCCTGCAGCCAGGTCGACCAGCCCGAGGCCAGGTACCAGACGATGAACCTGGAAGAGTTTCTGTCCAAGTACACGTTTGTAGGCCTGACGTTCGACGGGAACGGCCAGATCATCAGATTCCGGGAACAAAGCTCCTGCTAGCGGGGGTCCCGGCAACTTCAGTCGGCGATCTTGTAGGCCTGCAGCCAGGTGACCAGCTCGAAACCGAGACTGGCCGATAGTGCGGCCGAACCGATGTTAGCCAGGTCATGGCGATACAGCGGAAGCATGTCGGCCTCCAACAAGTCCCGGGCCGCTTGGGCGACAACCCATCGGCCGAGCCCGCGTTGTCGATGCGCTGGGTGCACGAGTACTCCCATGTCGCAGAACCCGTCGTCCCAGTCCCAGGCCCCGCCGGAAGCGTAGGCCACCAGGGCGTCGTCGCCATTGAGCGTTAGGACGTTGATGGCCGCCTCATCAAACTCGTCCAGTTCCTCAAGCGATGCTTCCTCGACGTCTTCGACCGTGCATTGCTCGGTCAGGCCTCGCACCCGGTCAACGTCATCGTTGGTCAACCTCATGTGGTCGTAATCCGCCGGTACCGACGGAAGGTCGATATGGCCCGTGGGCAGCACTCGCATGGCGGCGTCAGCCAGGTGGGACAGGCCCACCGCGGTGGCATGAGCGACAAAGTGATCGGCCGGGACAGTGGACGACGAGCTGGCCAGTGACGAAAACCGGTCTTCGAGAACGGGATCGGTCCAGATAACGGCCGACGATCCGACTCGGTAACACAGCGCCATGCCGGTATCGGCCCGATCGGGGCGACCGACAACGGTCGTACCCGGGCGGTCAAGCAGCTCCGGCGGGAGTTCCATTGCCGTCATCAAACCTTGGAGGAAGCGATTGGCTACGTTTTTTGCCACGTGCCAACGCTAGTCGCCGTCCTCTTTCAATGGACAACGATATTGCCGCTAGTGTGCACCCATGGCATTTGCTTCCTTGCTTCGTAGCGGCTTCGTCGGAATAGTGGCCGCCGTTGGCGCCGTCGTCATCACGTTCTTCATCGCCGACGTGGTCAGCGGTCCGCTGCTGGCATCTCAGCCTGGAGCCGATGGCCCTCAAGAAGTTCCCCTCGGTGGAGCCGTGGTGGGTACCGTCATCGCCGGAGTGGTGGCCATCGTCTTGGCCTACATCACCTCCAGGATGAAACGCTCGACCGCCATCTTCCTACTGATCTGTGTGGTCGGCCTGGTTCTATACGGGCTGTTCGCCTGGAGTGCAGCCGACAGCCAATCCACCGGAATCTGGCTCAACGTGATGCACATTGCGGCTGCTGTTCCCATTGTCGGACAGCTCACCCGGTGGGTGTCCGGTCAACCCACGGTCGTCAAGGCGGCGTCGGCTGTCACCGCTGGCACCTCGCCTGAGGTTACGACCCCCGACAGCGCCCCGACGGACAGCGCTTCAAGCGACGACTCTTCGACCAACTAGGTCACCTAGAGCCATCAGCGCCGAGACCAGCGGTCGTTGAACCGCGACTTCGCCGCGCTCAACTTCGTGAGTCACATATGTGAGATTGCTACACAAATGTGCAACCCCAATTTAGGGTGGCCTTCACTACCTGTAAGAGGGACTGCGGAAGGTACGCCCATGAGCGATGTTCGACGAGATCCACGCTCCGAACCCGGCCACGTGCTCGCCAACATGTGGCGGATACGCAACTTCGAAGAGGCCCTGGAAGAGCTGTTCGCCCGGGGGATGTTGCACGGGACGATGCACCTTTCGATTGGCCAGGAAGCCACGGCCGAAGGAACTTGCGGCGCTCTCCGTCACGGTGACTACATCACATCCACCCACCGTGGCCACGGCCACACTATCGCCCATGGCGGCGACCCGATGCTGATGATGGCCGAGCTGTTGATGAAAGACACCGGCTATTGCCGAGGACGCGGCGGGTCTATGCACATCGCCGATGTGGCTAACGGCAACCTGGGGGCTAACGGCATCGTGGCCGGATCTATGACTATCGCTGCTGGAGCCGCACTCACCCAGGTCATGAACAGAACCGGCAGAGTCGTCAACTGCTTCTTCGGCGACGGCGCAGCCAACGAAGGGTCGTTTCATGAGGCGGTCAACCTGTCAGCTATCTGGCGCCTGCCCGTCGTCTGGTTGTGTGAGAACAACCAGTACGGAATGTCGATGGCCCAGGAACTCTCGACCGCGGGGGGATCGGTGGCCGCCCGAGCTTCCGCCTACGGGATCGACGGCGTCGCCGTTGACGGCAACGATGTATTGGCGGTTCACGATGCTGTGGCGGCCGCCGCAGCCAAGGCCCGATCCGGTGGAGGGCCCACCATCGTCGAGTCCACCACCTACCGGTACCGCGGTCATTCCAAGTCGGACCGCAATCTGTATCGAACCCAAACCGAAATCGATCAATGGCGCGACGAACAAGACCCAATCATCCGCTTTGAGCATCACCTTGAAACCGACGGGCTACTAACTAGCGATCAGATCGGACAGTACCGCCAGCAAGCGGCGGCTGAGATTCGAACCGCTGTACAAGCAGCGTTGCAACAGCCCGATGCCACCGCCACCGACCTGTTGGAGTCCGTCTATGCCTGAGACCCGCCCGCCTGAGACGCTCGCCGCTGAGACACTGACGGCCGAGACCCTAACTCCCGAGACCCTAACTCCAGAGACCCTAACTCCAGAGACGCTGACCTACGCTGCCGCTGTTCGAACTGCTCTCGATCTGCTGTTGAGCCATGACAACCGGGTCTTCTTGGCCGGTGAGGACATCGGGGTCTACGGCGGCGCCTTCGGAGTCACTGACGGTCTCCTCGCCACCTACGGAGAGCAGCGGGTCCGGGACACGCCCATCTCCGAAGATGCGATCGCCGGAATGGCGGTCGGTGCAGCCATGACCGGCCTACGACCGATCGTCGAAATGCAGTTCTCAGACTTTGTAGTCAACGCCATGGACCCCATCGTCAACCAGGCGGCAAAGCTGCACTTCATGTACGGCGGCAAGGTCGAAGTTCCAATGGTTCTGCGAGCCCCTGGTGGTGGCGGAACCGGCGCTGCGGCCCAACACAGCCAAAGCCTCGAAGCCTGGTTTGCTCACGTGCCCGGACTCAAAGTTGCCGTCCCGGCGACCGTGCAGGATGCCTGCGATCTCCTGTTGGCAGCGGCCGCCGACCCCAATCCGGTGATCGTTCTGGAACACAAACTTCTCTACAAGACCGAGGGTTCGTTCATCCGCCCAACACAACCGAACAGCGTGATCGAGGCGCTGGGGCAAGCACGAGTGACCCGTCAAGGCGACGACTTGACCATCGTCGGCTATTCGATCATGGCCGCCCGCGCTCTCGAGGCAGCTGGGCATCTGGCTGAACAGGGCATCGAGGCCGATGTGATCGACCTTCGATCTGTTCGACCAATCGATCACAACACGGTTCGGGAGTCCGTTCGCCGGACGGGACGGCTGCTGGTAACCCATGAGGCGCCGAAATCGGCCGGAGTCGGCGCCGAGGTGGTAGCGGGCGTGGTCGAATCGGATGCCCTCGACTACCTGCTGGCACCGATCGAACGAGTATGCGGCCTGGAGGCCCCAATGCCCTATGCCCGAGAGTTGGAACGGGCGGTCATCCCGCAGGTGGACGATGTGGTCCAAGCGGCCGAACGACTGGTGAAAGCCTAGGGATTCGTTATGAGCGCCTCAACCCGAGATATCCGTCTGCCGGCACTGTCAGCCACCATGGAGACCGCCACGTTGATCGAATGGCGGGTGCACCCCGGCGAGACTATTACCGAAGGCCAAGCCATCGCCGAGGTCGAAACTGACAAGGTCGACATGGAGGTCGAGGCGCCGTTCCCCGGCACCGTTGTCTCGCTCGAACTCGGACCGGGTGATCAGTTGACCGTTGGCGGGGTGATGGCGACCGTAGCCTCCGACAACGAGGACCTCCTGGGCTTCCTCGACAACTCGGCTTCGGTTATCTCAACTGAGGCGGCCGCAACCCCGGCGACTTCAGCCGAGCCGATTCCAACCCGACCGGCTTCGGAGATCGTGAAGGCCGCCCCTGCAGCCCGGCGCCTGGCTCGGGAAAACGACCTTGATCTCACCAACCTGGACCCAAGCGGAAACCGGGGGGAGGTGACGGTCAACGACGTTAAGACTCGGCTGGACTGGGCTCAACCACCGCCCTCTCCGGGCCCGGCAGCCCCAGCGGCGAGAAGGCAAGCGACCATCGCAGTGGTGGAACGCTCAGCCGCTATCCCACAATTCACCTTGTATCGACAACTGGACCTAACCCACGCCAAGGCCGAGAAGTTGGCCGAGAGCTGGACCACTATCTTCGTGCGGGCTTTGGCCATGACTCTGCGCCAGCACCCCGCCTTCAACACCAACTGGTCAGATGACATTGGGAGGGCCGCACCCCTAGACGTCGTCCGGGTTGGAATTGCCGTGGACCGACCGGGCGTTGGGCTGACAACGGCTGCAGTGGCCAACCCCGACCACGGGGATCGAGCAGCCGCCGACCGAGCCGTACGACAGGTCATCGACCGTGCCCGGTCCTCCAAGGCCGTACCCGACGATCTCGCCCCGGCCGGTGTGACGCTGTCGAACCTTGGCGGCCTCGGCGTCGATCGGTTCAACGCTCTATTAGTGCCGCAACAGCCGGCCATCGTTTCGGTTGGAATCATTGCCATGAGAGCCGTGGCCACGGGAGGCGGAGCGATCCGTGCCGCGCTGACATGTGAAGTTGGCCTGACCGTTGACCATCGAGCAGCCGACGGGGCCGACGGGGCTCGGTTCCTCGACACGTTCGCCGACCTGGTGGAGCAAGCGAAATGAACCCAGGCAAACCGCTGTCGCTACCCATGCGATGACCGACTGGGCCGACCCGGCCGGTACCGGTTTGAGCATCCAACGGAAGGCCTTGCTGGCCGAAGTAGCCGAACGCTACTACCTCAAGCAGGAGTCGCAGCAGAGCATTGCTGACGCTTTTGAGATCAGCCGATCAAACGTGTCCCGGTTGTTGGACGCTGCCCGCAGGGCCAATGTGGTCCGGTTTGTGGTCAGCCACCCTCTACAACGACACGAGGTCCTTGAGCGCCAACTCCAACGCACTTTCGACGTGAGTGAGGCCGTGGTCGTCGCAGGCTCCGACCCCCAACTACAACTGACCGGCAGCTATGGCGGCCGATGGTTGGCGACGAGGTCGGGTCGCTTGGCCATCGGCTGGGGTCGCAGCGTCGAGGCGGCGGTGGACCAGGTCGCAGTCCTGGCCCCCCGGGCAATAGAGATCATTCAGATCGGCGGTGACCTCTCTGTTCCCCCATCGGCATCGGGTCATGAGTTGACGCAACGCTTGGCTTCAGCCACCGGCGGAACCCCTCGCTTTCTCCACGCCCCGGCTCTAGTCGAAAGTGAACTGGTCGCATCTGAACTGTTGGCCGATCAACAGGTAGCGGATCATCTCCGACGAGCCCGCCTTGCCGATGCCGCCCTGATCGGTATCGGTCGACCGGGCGACACCTTCGATCAGTCGACGATTCGAGATGCCCTCGGCGACGGCGACCAACCGATGGCCAATGTCGCGGCACGTCTACTAGACCGAGATGGCAATGAACTGGACACTCCCCTGTCCCGCCGGGCCATTGCACTCGATCTGGAGGACCTGCGGCGTATCCCGGCCGTCACCGGAATCGCCGCCGGGGCACAGAAGGGTCAGCCGATCGCCGCTGCACTACGAGCCCGCCTCATTGATACGTTGATCTGCGACCAACCAGCGGCCGCGGCAGCTCTGGAGGCCTAATCCGGAGGTCGGTCTTAGACGGATCACAGAGCCGGCATGATTTGCTCGGATTATGACTAGCACCACGTTCAAAGCCCGGCTTGCGGCATCACTTTCTTTGATGATGCTGGTGGCCGCAATTACGATGATTGTCACAGCCTGTACTGGTGGCGTCGAAAACGCCTCGCTGCCACCCGACAGTGAAACGCTCGCCAGCCCGACAGCCGACAGTGAAACGGTCACCAACCCGACAGCCGACAGTGAAACGCCCGACAATCAGACAGTCGACGAGGCCCTTAACCTGCTCGATGAGGCTTACAGCAGAATCGACGGTGCGTGGGAGGGATTCGATGCCTCGTCCCACCCGGTCGTTCTCGCCTGGAAGAACGGCGATGACCTACTGGTTGCCGTTGCCATAAATCACCCAGACCCTGAAGCTCTCGGCCGGGCCCAACAGGTCGACCACGGAGGTTCAAGCCTGGGCAGCGTACACATGCTCACCGACCTCGAGCCCGAAGTAGCCGATCGACTCAGTGACCTGGTCAACTTCGAGTTCGACACCGAGATCGGGGGTGCAAGCTCCTTTCTGATGGAGGCCGACACCGATGACGACTTCTTCGACCCTACGACGCTCGACTACGGCTCAACCCTGCTGCATGAGATGTTCCACCGCTATCAGGGTCTGAATCCGGATATCTACAGCGGAGAGGGCTTTCAAGACGTCGACGGCTACGCCTACACGGCCGACAACATCAAGATGGCGGCCCTAGAGGACCGAGCCCTATTGGCCGCATTGGCCGCTGACAACAACGACGATCGAACCACAGCCGCTCGACACGTTGCCGCCATCCGCGCCGCACGCCTGCAATCCGATGCTCGGGTCATACTGGACCAGGATCAGGAGTTGGTCGAAGGCGCGGCGCGCTACATAGAACACCTTCTGGGCGGCGACGATACTGCCTATAGCTACCACAACGGCAACTTCGACCGTGAGCTCGTGCCGTCCCCCACCGAGGCGTACGAGGTCAAGGACAACTACGGGTTCGGTCGGTTCTACAGCACCGGCGCGGCGATGTATCGGTTGTTGGACCTCCTAGGCCACAAACCCGACGTGCTTACTGAACAGTCCGGTCGACCACCAGCCGAGCTCTTGGCCGAGACGCTTGGTGTCACCGACGCCGACGTCGCCGAACTCGTGGCCGAAGCCCAGTCCGTCTACGACGCTGAAAACGAACTGGCTGCACTGGCAGCTGAAGCCGCGGAGACCGCCGCCACTGAGCCAAGCCCATTCGCCGAAGACGAAGGCGATAGCGGTTACGTGGGCGCCGATGATTCAGAGGCCGACGGCGACTACATCGAAATCACTGATGAACAAGCCGAGTGCCTCGACCGAGAACTTGGCCCCACCGACGGTGACAGTGGAGATGGCGGCGGCAGCAGTGACGGCGAAACCATTCCAGAAGACGTGTGGGAACTCTGCGTCGGCGCAGGCTAGACCGACGTCGACACAGGGCCTGCTTCAGCTGCTTTTACGGCATCGAGAATCGCTCGTCGAACCACCCGGGGGTCTTCGGTCATCATCGAATGGCCGACCCCCGGCAACGTCTGGACAGTCACCCACCCGGGATCCGCCGCCGCCGCCAGCTCGGCGGTCCCCTTAGGAGAAGTCATCTTGTCTTCGGTGCCCATCAGAATGAGGGTCGGTACAACCACTGTCGCCATCGCAGCGGTTGCCTCGTCGTAGTTGGCGCAGGCATTGAAGTCGGCGGTGAGCGCACCTGGGCGGCTGTTCTCGACTAAAGCCCGGGCGCTTCCCAGCATCCACATGCCGGGGACCGGGTTCAAGCCGACGTGGGCCGCTCGGCCGTGACCCCACGCAGCCATCAGGGCCGCAGCCCGACCCAGTTCGTCTTCCGACGACGAGATTAACTCAGGGTGGACGGGCATAGCGTCGGCCGTACCCATCAAGACCATCGAACGCACCAACTGCCGGTGACGGCGGGCCGCTTCAAGGGCAATCATCGAACCCATCGAATGACCGGCCAGATGCAGTCCACCGGGCCGGTTGTCAAGCCCGGCGGCTGTGGCGAAGCGAGCGATCCAATCGGCCATGTCGGCTATGGACTTCAGCGGCTCACCACCGCTTCGCCCATGTCCAGGCAAATCAACCGCTAGCGCCCGCAGATCGCGGTGGGCCAGAAAGCGGGTTTGGTTCTGCCAGATTGTGCCGTCCATACCGGCCCCATGAAGTAGGAGTACGGCCGGGCGCTCGACCATCTTTGGCCCGGTCACATCAACCCCTCCGGTGGCGGCGTGAACAATCTGTCCATCAAGTTCAAGTTGCATGTCGACGCCCCTATCGCTGGCTGGCCTTGAGAGCTCGCTCAAGGTCCTCGACAATATCGGCAGGATCCTCCAGACCGACCGACAGCCGGATCAGATCTTCGCCAATGCCGGCCGCCTCCAGTTGCTCAGCCGACATCTGTTGATGGGTGGTGGAAGCCGGGTGAATAACCAGCGTCTTGGCATCGCCTACGTTGGCCAGGTGCGAAGATAGTTTCACCCCTTCGATGAATTTGCGACCGGCGTCTCGCCCACCCTTCACCCCAAAGCTGAGTATCGCTCCGGCGCCCTTCGGGTAGAGCCTGGCCGCCAGCTCATGATCGGGATGGGAGGGAACTCGGGGGTGGCGGACCCAGGCCACAGCGTCGTTGGTCTGCAGCATGGCCAACACGGCGTCGGTGTTGTCGACGTGGCGCTCCATCCGTAACGGCAGCGTCTCGACTCCCTGCAAGATTTGAAAGGCGTTCGGCGGGCTCATGCAGGCCCCGAAGTCTCGTAGGCCTTCGGCGCGGGCTCGCATGCCCAGCGCCGCAGGCCCGAACTCTTCAGCGAACGTCAAGCCGTGATAGCCGGCGTAGGGCTCGATCAGCGTTGGATGCTTACCTGAGGCCAGCCAATCGAAACGGCCGCCGTCGACGATCACGCCACCGAGAGCCACACCGTGGCCGCCGATGAATTTGGTGACTGAGTGCATAACGATGTCAGCGCCATGCTCGATTGGGCGCATTAGGTACGGGGTGGAGAAGGTTGAGTCCACCATGAGAGGCAGACCGTTCCGGTGGGCCACGTCGGCCACCGCTTCGATGTCGAGCACTTCGATGCCGGGGTTGCCCAAGGTCTCAGCGAACACCACCTTGGTGTTGTCCTGAACGGCGGCCTCAAACGCTGCCGGGTCGCGGGGGTCAACGAACGTGGTTTCGATGCCATAGCGCGGCAGCGTCAGGCTCAACATGTTGTACGAGCCGCCGTAAATGTTCTTGGAGGCCACGATGTGATCGCCCCCATCCACCAGAGCCGAGACGGCCAGGTGGAATGCCGCCTGGCCACTGGCTGTGCACACCGCCCCCACTCCCCCTTCGAGTGCCGCCAACCGCTCTTCCAACACTGCCACCGTGGGATTTGAAATGCGGCTGTAGATATGACCTGGAACCTCCAGGTTGAATAACGCTGCCGCCTCTTCGGTGTCGGGGAACGAGTAGCTGGTTGTGTAGTAGATCGGGACGGCCCGAGCTCCCGTCGTCGGATCAGGCTGTTGCCCAGCGTGCAGGCTCAGCGTGTCGAAACGAAGGAAGTCGGGTTCAACCATGATTCGAGGATAGTTGGAAGTGGTCCGCGCCTACCCACCGTTAGTCGTAACGGCGGCCTTCGTTCCACCGCACCCCGACGCCGAAGATCCGGCCAAGCGTGAAGCACTTATCGAAACCATCGACAGGTTTCTCAGTTGACCGGCTTCCGGTTCGCCGGCGACGCTACCTGATGAAGCGAATGTTGAACGGATACCGGTAATCGACACCATCATTGGCTTTGATACCGGCGTAGATCGGCATCACCAGCCAAACGACGGCAACAATGAAGAATAGGAAAATGCCGACCAGTACGAAGATCAAGATGAACGCCACGATGCTGGCCAATAGTCCGGTGATCCAGAAATTCAGCGACTCGACGGAAGCCCGGCGAACGAAGTCCGACTCTCGACCCTTGGTCAACATGATTATCAGCGGCACCAGAAATCCGCCGATTCCAGAAACCAAACCCAGTAGCTGACCAAAGTGGGCGAACATCGCCATCTGCTGATCGGATATTGACGAAGCAGCAGACGAAACCTGTCCGCCGACAGCCTGCATCGACCCGGCTCCGCACGGGGGCGCTGGAGCGGTCTGTTCGGTCCAGACCTCGCCGTCCCAATACCTGACCAGGTCGTCACCTGCCGGGTACCAACCGGCAGCCGGGGAGTCCGACTCGTGACCTAACGGCTTGCCATCGGGCTGTTCCACCACACACCTCACTACGACTGGTCAACCGGTACATGCGGCTGCAAGGCCATGCTAGCCCCTGTAGTCAACCCGGTCAGCCCGGCTCCCCCACCAGCGCGGAATTAGAAGCAGCGTCGACTTGACGCCACTACCGTTGCCACGTGACTCAACAGACGACTATTGCGCCGTGGCCCTCGACTCGACCCGAACCGCCACCACTGGCAACCGCCGCACCCGAACGACAGATGTTGGACGAGTTCCTCGACTACTACCGCGCGGCGTTGGTCGACCGGGCCTGGGGTTTGACCCATGCTCAACTCCAGATCCAGCTCCCGCCGTCGGACCTGTCGCTCGGCAAGCTGCTGGCTCACATGGCGTTAGTGGAACGAATCTGGTTCCAGGTCCGTTTCGATGGTGACGAGATGCCCGAGCCATGGTCGTCACTTGACTGGGAAGCTGATCCCGACGCTGAAATGTCGGCCGCCGAGGCCATGACCGTCGAGGAGCTCTTGACCCAATTTGACGGGTCGGTCGACAACTCCCGGACCCGTCTCTCAGCAGTCGACGATCTCGACCAACTCTCGGAGCGAACCAACCAGGAAGGCGAAGGTTGGAGCATGCGTTGGATCCTCATTCATATGATCGAAGAGTATGCCCGGCACTGCGGACACGCCGACCTAATCCGCCAGTCAATCGACGGCAACACAGCGGGCTGAGCACTCCGACACGACCACCGACTGGGTGAATCCCCACCCTCGGTGACCGGTTCAGCCCAATCAGTCGCCCCGCAGGTGGGTCGGCCGCACCTGACCTGGTTCCAGCGACCCAAGAACCGCGGCGGTCACTTGACCTCTCGCCCCACCATCGGCAACCCGATACCACTTGGGGCATGACCACAAATCACCACACGAGTCTCACGAAGGAGCTCGACGCTTCACCGGCAGACAACCCGGCCCTGTCGAGGCTCGCCCCTCGACCGCAACACCAGCGTCCGAAGAAGCTGACGGCCATCACGGCTGCGCTCGTCACCCTGTTGGCAACGTTGGCGTTCTCATTGGCGCCCACAGCTTCCAGCGCCCAGGCCAACTTCGACATCACGAACCTGAACATGGTTCCTGAGCGAGGTTGGGGCGTCGCCGATCAAACACCACTGGAGACGCAAACCTCATCGCTTGACGTTCTGGTCTGGGACTTCGCCCAGATCGGCAACCGCATGTTTGTCGGCGGTGCCTTTCTGAACGTCCAGGAGTCCAAATACTCGGCTCCTATCAGCCAGCCATATGTGGCCGCCTTCGACGTGACCACCGGCGACTGGATCAGCACCTGGCGTCCTCAACTAGATCGAGCCGTCTACTCGCTGGAGTCGTTCAACGGCATGCTGATCGTCGGTGGCGAATTCACCAACGTCAATGGCGCCCCTCGGGAGGCGCTGGTGGCCCTCGACCCGACCACAGGAGCGACCGTCAACTCTTTCGCCGGTCGGATGGAACGACCGTGGTCGGACAAGCGGGCCATGGTCCGAGACCTTCAGGTTGACGGATCCCGGCTCTACGCTGTCGGCAACTTCTCTCATGCAAACGGGGCAGGCAACATCCGAACCCGGGCCTACAAAGCTGCTCGCTTCAACGGCGCCAACGGCCAGGTCGACGTCAACTGGAAACCGGCGGTCACCGGTTCAGGAGTTTGGGGCGTTGACATCGATCGTGCTCGCGGTGAAGTCCACCTGGTCGGCTACTTCGATGCTGTCAACGGCGAGGCCAGCACCGGCAACTTCCACACCGTCACCGACACCACCGGTGCCACCAAAGCCGGCAAGATCGATATCCCCCGCAACTTCCCGGCATCCCAACCCGAATTCTTCGATGTCGTCACTGGCGACAACACGGTATGGGCCATCGGCGAGCAGCACGTGGTGCAAACCCTAGATGCCAACAATCATTCGATGATCGCCTACAACTCAACCGGCTACACATCCAACACCTTTGCCTACTCTGGAGGATTCGCCGGAGGTGCCTACCAAGCCGGTGAGCGAATCGGAGACTGGGTCTTCGCAGGCTGCCACTGCACCTACTCGGTGCGAAACGGGGTGCCTTCCCACCACTCGTCGGTGACCAATCAGCGAACCGATCATCGCCTCGTCATGGCCTACAACGCCCGCTCCGGTCGACTTTACGAACCGTTCAAGCCCGACTTCTACAGCCCACGTGACGGCACCTGGGCCATCGAGGCTGACACTAATCACGGTTGTCTATGGGTTGGCGGCGACTTCCACGTTGGCGGCGTCGACTCCGGCCAGAACCGCTGGCTCGGTGGATTCGGCCGTTTCTGCCCCAACGACTTCGCCCCCAACAACGGAGGCGGAGGCCACGGGGCCGGAGCCTACATCGAGACAGGCTCGGAGTGGACCTACACCGACTCTGCCAACGGCGAACCGGTCAACTGGACCCAGGGCATTGCCAACGGACAGACCGGCTCAGCCGAGCTCGGGTTTGGTGACGGAAATGAGGCTACGACATTGGCCTCTGGACAGATCAGCTACTACTTCACTCAATCATTTGAGGTCGCCAACGCCGGTCAGGCCGGACAGCTCGACCTCCAGTTGGCAGCCGACGACGGTGCCGTCGTGTACATCAACGGAACCGAGGTCCTGCGGGTCAACATGCCTGACGGTCCGATTGGTCCCAACACCCGACCTTTGACTTGGGTCGGGGGAGCCGACGAGCGACTCAAAAACTACACAGTGAACGGGAATGCTCTGGTCGACGGCACCAATACTGTGGCCGTCGAGGTTCACAATCTTTGGCGGGGCAACGGCGACTTGAGCTTCGATTTGGGTCTGGCGGGCGGCTAACGGCTGGAGTCAGCGCCCGTCCGAGGAGAGTCGGGCGGGAGCTCAAGCCATGTCTCATGGACCGACATCCACCGCAACCCGTCGGGAGCGGTTGAGTCAACCTCGAACACCACGCTCGACTGTCGAGTCGTGGTGTTCGACGCGTCACGGTGAATCTCCAGATAGGAGGCCGAGACCAGCCTGCCCCGGTGCCACACCACCTTCACCTCTGCCACCTCGATGGCAAATGACTCGGGACCCTCATACGACCCGGCGGCGGCTCGGATCCCTTCCATCAAATCGTGGCGTGGAACCACCCGGCCGTTAGTTCCGATAAACAGAAACTCGTCGGCTAGGGCGTTCTCTACCCGTTCCAGTGACGTGGAGCGGCCCCAGAACCAGCGCTCGAACTCAACGTGGAGAGTCCGAATCTCATCCTCGATCATGGCCGGTGTGATATCGCCTGAGGCGATGGCTGCACCGCTCATTCGACCAAGTGTTGCAGTACGCCGGCCTGATGGATTCGTTCGATGAACTCAGGCTCGTAGGCCGCTTCGGGGTCGTCGCGGACCATTTGATCCAGCAGCTGGGCGTCGTCGCCGACAAGGATTCGCCACTGGCCAGCGAGCACACCATCGAGAATGATGGAGGCGGCCTGGGCCGCCGACGTCGGCGCCTCGTTGCGGAACGCGGCGGCCCGTTCGGCAACTTCCGGCAAGGCCCCTACCGCCGGGTCGCCGGTGGCGATCATTCGGGAGTTGGCGACAATGCCGGTCCCGATGTGGCCGGGCATAACCACCGAGACGCCAACATGAGGAGCGTGTACTCGGAACTCTGCTATCAACGCCTCGGAGAAACCTTTGACGGCGAACTTGGCCGCGGCATATGAGGTGTGCGTCCGATTTGGCCCGAGCGAGGCCCAAAAGCCGTTGATGCTCGACACGTTGACGACATGCCCCTCATCGGATGCCACAACCAAGGGTATGAAGACTCGACTTGAAAGATAGACACCCTGCCAACAGACGTCGAACGTTTTCTCCCATAGCGAGCGGTCCCCGTTTATGAAGCTCTCAACCATCCCGATACCGGCGTTGTTGAACAACAGGTTGACCGAGTCGACCCCCAAACCAGTCAGCGCCCGATCACGAAACTGCTCCAGCTGGGCTTCGTCGGTCACGTCACACACCGAGTGGGAAACTCGGGCCGGGCCCGACGGTCGGTCCTGAGCCAAGCAGCGTTCGGCCGTCTCAACCAGACTTGATGAGTCCAGATCACACAGCGCAAGGTGAGCGCCGCGCGACGCCAGCTGTATGGCCAGCTCCCGACCAATACCCGAACCAGCTCCCGTTACCACTGCCACCTTGTCCTCGAAGCTCTCCATGGAGGCACGGTAGCCCGCCCGGTGGCGGCAAGCCAGCAGCGGGTCAGATGACAGAGAGCTACGGGGTGACGATGACCGTCCCCGGTTCAAGGTCGGTGTCGACTTCAACGTTCGAACCGACCTGTTGGCCAAGTTCGACTTCTACGAAGCTGGTGCCGCCATCGACCACCACTTCGACGACGTAGGACCCGGTGTCGAGGCGACTCAGAGAGTTGGCGGGCACCGTCTTGGCGTCGCTGGCCAACTGATCAGTCCAAGACACAGACACTGGTACCGACTCACCGTCGGGCAGCTCATCACCGTCGGCGTCAACTTCGTCAACCGGGACTGAGGCAACCCAGCTTCCGTCACCGGCCGACGATAACTCGGCAACGACACCGGTCACGGTGGAGCCGTCGGGAAGCGTTGCCGTCACCTCATCATCCAGAGCAATCGACTCCAACTCTGAGGCAGGTACGACAACCTCAAGGGTGCGAGCCGATGAAGCAGTCACCAGTACACCAGTGTCGCCACCGCCCACTAGCAAATCTCCGACGGCAACCGGTACGTCAACCACTTTTGAGTCCTCAGGGACAAAGACCAAGAATCCTTCTGGAATCGAGCCGCTCACATCAACCCCCAGATCGGTTTGCCACTGCTCTACCAACGCGGCAGTGAAATCGGTGTAGGTGTCGTCGACGCTCAAGTCACCGGTGGAGTCATAGCCCATGGCCAACAGGTTGCTCTCCAACTGTTCGACGTCCGATCCGACACTGTCGACCGACAATTCCCGCCAGGCCGGCACATCGCCGACCAAGGCAACTGTCGGATAACCGTCGACCTCGAACAGGGTCATCGACCGGTCGATGGCCGTCCCAACCGTTGGTAGGCCGGTGATGGTTCCGCCAGCTGACGTCGAAACGATCCGCCCGGCCGACAACTCCAACGTTCCTTCGCTCTCCACCGTCCTTGACAGGTCGCGAATGGCCACCTCGGATCGACCTCTGGGAGCGGCACCCGATGACTCGTCGCCGGTACCGCCGACCAACGACTGAAGCTCACCAATCGGATTGAAGACCAACCACGCAACGACCACGGCAAGACCAACAAGGCCGAGGACCACTAGTCGACGGGTCATGTGGACCTCAGCGCTTCTGTCGGAGCCAGGCGGGCGGCTCTTGCCGCCGGATACAGACCGGCGACCACACCGATGATGATGGCGGCGGCGAATGCCCCAACGAGTGCGATCACGGGAACGACGATCTGCCAGTCCTGCGACCAGGCGTAGGCGGCGGTGACGGCCGCACCCAATGCCGCCCCAGCCAGTCCGCCGAGAGTTGATAACAAGAGGGCCTCGGTCAGGAACTGGCGTCTGATATGAGCCCGTGTGGCCCCAAGTGCTCGCCGCAAGCCAATTTCGTTGCGCCGCTCGATGACGGCGATCACCATAACGTTGGCGATTCCAACACCACCGACCAACAGCGAAACGGCACCCAAACCAAGAAACAGATTGGTGAACGCAGTTTCGGTAGCTTCCTGGGCCTCCAGCAGCTCTGACGGCCTGGAAATCGACACTTCTTCGGGGCTTTGAGGGTCGACTGTGGAGCCGAGAACACCACGTACATCGTCGACTGAGTCGGGGTGCGTCCGCAGATAGATGGTCGAAGGATTGAGATCGCTAGCAAACAGGGACTCGGCCACCGGCTTGCCGATAAGAGCTGCTCGGTCGAGGTCGGCGGCCAACGGGAACGGCTCAAGAACCCCAATCACCGTGAACCACTCATCATCGATGAGGATCATCATGCCCTGGTCGACTTGGCGAATTCCAAGTCGTGCCGCGCTCACTGAACCCAACACCACCGTCGGCACCTGGGCGGTGGCCTCAGTGAGCCATGACCCGAAGGCGATCTCGCCGTTCAACGTGGCCAGCAGGCTGCGATCAGCGGCCATAGCGGTGATGCCACCTGTTTCGTTGGCGTTGACCACGTCATTGCGGAGTACCGGTACGTCGAGCTGCACGACATCGGCCACCTGCTCAACCGGACCAATGCGTGACACCATCGACACCGCTTCACTTGGAAGCGTTCCGTCACCACCGCCAAAGCCCTCCGACGGGGTTACTGTCAGCAAGTTGGTGCCCAACGCGGCGATTTGTGCCCTGAGGTCCGCTCGGCTGGATTCCGAGATTCCCAGAACGCCGACAACTGCCGCAATACCGATCGTGATCCCGAGCGCCGACAACGCGGTACGCATCGGCCGAGTCCGCAAGCCCGAGCCGCCGACGCTAAAAACATCGGATGCGCGGAGTCGACTCGGCTGAAGCCTGCCAGTCGAGCCTTCACCTGACAGCCGATTGCGACGGGCCGCCACGCCGGTGGTGGTCATCGAGTAGCCGCCTGGACACCGACGGAGGTGTCCCGCTCGATACGGCCGTCGCGCACCATAATCTGCCTTGGCAGCGAAGAGGCCACATCGCGGTCGTGGGTGATGACGATGATGGTGGAGCCGTTGGCGTTCAGCTCGCCAATTAGGTCAAGAATCGCCGCACTGGAACTGGAATCAAGATTGCCGGTGGGCTCGTCGGCCAGCACGATGGCGGGACGGTGCACGATGGCTCGGGCCACAGCCACCCGCTGTCGTTCGCCACCGGACAGCTGGCTGGGAACGTGAGTGAGGCGACGCCCCAGCCCGACGGCGACCAAGGCTTCAGCCGCCCGGTAACGTCGCTTAGATGAGGGTAGGCCGCTGTACAACAGCCCATTGGCCACGTTCTCCAGAGCAGTTGTCCCGTCGAGCAGGAAGAACTGCTGAAACACGAACCCGATTAGTTGGGAGCGGACGGCCGACAGACGGCGGTCGCTGAATGACGACACCTCGCGGCCGTCTACGTATACATCACCAGTCGACGGCAGGTCGAGAGTGCCCATTACATGCAGCATGGTCGATTTCCCCGACCCCGACGGCCCCACTATGGCCGCCAGCTCACCGTGGTCGATTCGTAGGCTGACGCCGTCGAGGGCACGGACGGGAGGTGCGCCGTCGTACTCCTTAACGACATCGACCAGCTCAAGGGCCGCTGAAGGCCCGCTCATCCGGGCACCACTACTTGATCACCTGGCTCCAGATCACCGTCGGTGACTTCCACCACGCCGTCACCGAACACGCCGAGAGTGACTCCTGTAAGTTGCGTGTTCCCATCGCCGTCTAGCTTCTCGACGGCGAATCCACCCTCGGCCAACGCAACGAGCGAACGAGTGGGAACGACGGTGGCGTCAACGACACTGTCCCCGATGCTGACCACCGTGACCGGACCTTCCACCAACGAGCTCTCGTCACCACCGGCCTCAGCGTTGAGCACGATATCAATGGTGATCGTCACGGTCGATGCTTCCTGCGGGTTGGAACCCGGGACAACGGCACCGACGTCACCCACGACGCCATCTACTGTGGTGTCGTCGGCCAGTTCAATAGTCACCGAGTCACCGGTTTCGAACTCATCAGCGTCAGCCACGTCAACCACGACTTCAACCGACAAGCGAGACACGGCGGTGGTCATGATTGGCCCGGTGACAACCGAGTCACCGGACTGCACCAGATGTGACTCCACCACGTGGTCGTCGGGTACCACTGCGTAGTATCCCGGATCGGTGGCTCCGGTGACGGGCAGACCTACCGCTTGCTGCCAGCGCTCGACGGCGTCGACCGTTGTGTCGGTAATCGAACCATCGACAGTCATCTCACCGTCGGGATCAAAGCCGTTGTCCGAAAGCGCCCGTTCCAATTCGAGGTTGGTGAACGTGTCGCTGACCATCATTTCGGCAACAGGGTCGTCTTGTGGGATAGCAGCGACATCGACGTCGTCCAACCGATAGAGGACAGTGCCGGCCTCGACCTCCGATCCGATCTCGGCCAAGTTAGTGACGAGACCATCAAGGCTGCTGACAACGTCTAGGGTTCCCTGCCGGGGACCAAGCGTGGCTACGACACCAGACCCGGATGAGCCGACTTCGGCCACCGATACAACCGACGCCGGGCCTTCCAGCAAGGCGATGTCGTTTTGAGTGACCCGACCGGTGATCTCAACCCCGAGATCTTCTTGCCACCGTTCCACCATGGCTGCAGTATTGGCCGTGAAGTCGCTGTCAACGTCCACCGTGGCATCGGGGTCGTAGCCCATCAACGCCAAGTTGGCCTCAAGCTGACGGACATCAGGGCCTTCGGCCCCCTCCGATAGCGACCGCCACATTGGCGTATCACCAAAGAACGCCACCATTGGAACATTGTCGATGGTCACGACAGTGTCGCCTCGGTTGACGGTCTCTCCCACCGGGATAGTTGCGGTCACAATGCCGCCGCTTCCACGCACGGAGACGGGATCCCCGTAACCGAGCGTTCCGCTCCATTCGATCTCTTCCAACAGTGTCTCCACGGTGACCGCCGCCTCAGCCAACTCCGTCGTCTCCCCGGCCGCCACCTCGGTTTCGTCGGTGTCACCCAAGTAGTCGTTGGCGATCCAGGCACCAACTCCACCGGCCAGTAAGCCCAGAACAAACAATGGCCACCGACGACGGCTCGAAGCCAGATCGGCTGAGCGCAGCGCCTCCATGACCGCATCGTTGTCAGTGCGACTCGCGCCCACCCGTCTCATGGTTTCGGCCGGAGTCGAATTTTGCGTGGTAGCTCTCTCCCCGAGCGACACGCTACTCTCCAGCCTCGTCCTGCTGATCGCTCGCTCCGCCAACTGCTCCGCCAAGACCGACGGCTGTCAAGGCTTCTTCGATGATTACGGCACATTCATCGACGGTTGCTTGCACATTCTCGTCCTCGTAGTCGAGACCCAGTCCGGCGGCCAGTCGCTCGTTGATAGTGCCGAAACCACCTCGACGCTGACCGGCCCCGGGAGTCTGACCCGCCCGGTCTTCTTCGCTCTCGTCGCCGACGCCGTCGTTGCGGGCATCGGCGTCCTCACCGTCTGCCGGCGCTCCCGGTCCTCCGCGACCCGGTAGCGTCAGGTCACCCACATCAAAGCCGCCATCGCGCACACAGGCTGAGAAGTCGACAAAGGCGTCTTGCAACTCCGGCGACTGCAGTGCTTGTCGAGCGCCTCCACCGAATCCGGTGTCGGCCAGAACCTCTCGACAGGCATCCATGGCAGCAGGGAAGTCTTCCGACTGGCGATCGACGGTCTGAAACGCTGCTCTAAGATCGATGTTGCCTTCAGCATCGACCGCCAAGTCAGGAAAGTCGAGGCCCTGTTCTCGCATACAGGCAGAAAACTCCAGCGCTGCTTCGTCCGGGGCTAGCTCCGGGTTGTCTCCGACGATGGCGGCGTCAGCTGCATCACCCACTGCTGAGTCTTCGGTGTCGAGAGTTGCCACTTCCGGTGCGGCCGACTCCGCCTCGCCACTGCAGGCAGTGGTGAATACCGAGACGGCGGCGAGACAGACGATCAGACGGATCAACTTCCATTGAATGCCTTTAGACATGCATCCAATCTGCCAGCTCAACGTTAGTGACGTGTTAAGGCCAGCAAGAAAAGTAAAACGATCACGACCCGGCACCACAACGGCTCTGGTCGGAGCGAGGTCGAGCTGAGCCGAGCCGACCGCGAATTTAGCATCGGTTTCGCGCTTGTTTCGCGCCTGTTTTCAATAAGTATAAACGGACGCGAACAATTCTAATATGATTCAAAACTCCACTGACTTCCGGAAGATCACCGGCTCGTCGAAGCGATCCTTTCAGCGGATTGTTTCGATTCCACGCCGCGACCGGAGGAGTACACCTTGGCCATCACCGAATCCACCGTCTTCAACCAGATCCAACTGGTTCCCAGCAAGGCTCCAAGTACGGCCGCCGGCGAGCTTTTCGCTCACCTGTCCGACACCGACCGTGAGCTCTTCTTCCGCTACGGGTGGGGTCCAGATGATCCCCCGACAGCGCTATTCCTTCACCGGGCGTTCGAAACCCAAGCCCGAGCCCGGCCGCGGGCCGTTGCAATCGAACACCTCGGGCAGAAGGCCACCTATGGCCAGTTAGATCACCAAGCGAACATCATCGCCAACGACTTGGCCAAGCGCGGCATCGGACCGGGCGCCAAGGTGGGAGTCTTCGCCGAGCGATCGGTCTTGATGGTGGCAGCCATGATGGGCGTTCTAAAGGTCGGGGCGGCCTACGTCCCCCAGCACGCTGGCGTCGCTCCGCAACGGCAGCTCTTTCACATCATCGACCAGACGAACATGTCGGTGGTGTTGACCTTGTCGCACCTGGCCGAGCACGTTCCCACCATCCCGGGAGTTACGACGCTAGGCCTAGACACCGACTTCGACTACGACCGGCAAACTGTGACCGACTCCGACGAACGGGCGGCGTCAGCAATGGATGCCAGCCCCGACGATCCATGCTTTGTCCTCTTCACCTCCGGAACCACTGGACCGCCCAATGGCGTTGTCGTCACTCACCGCAACGTGGCCAACATCGTCCTCACCAAACCCGGCAACCTGGGTATCGAGCCCGGAATGCGGGTGGGTCAACTACTGAGCATCGCCTTCGACATGGCCCAATGGGAGATCCATGGGGCCCTGAGCCACGGCGCAACCCTCGTGATTCGGGGCAAGGACATGACGGAGACGGCGGCAACTGCTGATGTCATCATCGCCACGCCGTCAATCCTGGCCTCGATCGATGCCACTCGATGCCAAGGGACCCAGGTGGTGGCCGTGGCCGGTGAGCCATGCCCCCAATCCCTGGCCGACACCTGGAGCGCCTTCTCCCGGTTCCACAACTCATGCGGACCGACCGAAACAACCATCGTGAACACGGTGAAGCGCTATCGGGGTTCACACGACCGGCTCACCATTGGCACCCCCACTCCAAACAACACCGTCTATGTACTCGACGAAAATCTTCAGCCGCTACCAATCGGTGAGGTCGGCGAGATGTGGGCCGGCGGTGACTGCGTAACGGCTGGATACCTGGGCCACGACGACAGAACCAACGCTCTGAACGCCGACCGCTATCGCCCCGACCCTTTCCTCGGAAACCGCCGCCGGATGTTCCGCACCCGAGACCTCGGCCGCTGGAACGAAGACGGACAGCTTGAACACTACGGACGGACCGACGATCAGGTCAAGGTGCGAGGGTTCCGGGTGGAATTGGACTCGGTCTCAGCAGTGCTTGAAGCCGAGCTGGAGTGCAACCGTGCAGCCACCCTCAAATACGACGACCGGCACCTGGTGGCCTTCGCCGAACCGGCTGCCGTTGACGGCGATGCAGCCGCCGAGGCGGTGGGTCGGACGCTCCCCTACTACTGCGTGCCGGTCAAGGTCTTCACCATGGAGGCGTTGCCCCGCACCGACAGAGGCAAGATCGACAAGGCCGCGCTCCGCCAATTGGCAGACGCCGAGTTGGGAGATCTGCGATGACCGTCGTCCAGAACCCGCCACATCTGGCGTCGAACAAGTCTCCTATCCTCGCCGAACCGGAGCTATCGGTGTCCAATCCCGTAGAGCCCGCACCAACCCCGGACTCGGAACACACTTGGGCGGTCGAGCCAGGCCAACGCCGCAGCGCTCCCAACCCTCCCAGCGCCGTTCGTCGTCTGTTCAAGTCACGGAAGCTGAAACACTACAACCGACTGGTGTGGCTCGTGGCGGCCGTCAACCTGTCCGCCGCGGCCCGCATGATCGCAGGCTGGAACTTGGGCGACGCCAACACGGTCGACCCAGCGGGGCCAGCCAACCTGGTGGTCATCAATTTGACGTTGGCCGTACTCTTTCGCCAACAGTACGTCGTCAACGCCCTGTTCTGGTTGGCCACCCGGGCACCGACGTCGTGGCCTTTAGCCATCCGTTGGACGCTGGGCAAGGTCTACCACTTCGGCGGCATCCACAGCGCAGCCGCCACGGCGGCCGTGGTCTGGTTCCTAGTGCAGCTGGCGACCACTACGGCCGCCATGGGCAGCGGCGAGACGATGATCACCGTGTGGGAATACATCCTTTCGTTCCAACTGGCCTTGCTGCTGCTGACCATCTTGTACACAGCGATGCCATTCGTCCGCCAAAAACACCACGACCGATTCGAAAAGACCCACCGTTGGGGTGGCTGGACGGCGCTGGCTCTGTTTTGGATTCTCACCCTGGTGCAGGCCAACCGGGTCGGATCGATTCTGACCTACCCGGCTGTTTGGGCGCTGACCCTGGCCACCTTCAGCGTGGCGCTTCCTTGGTTGCGGCTCAAGAAGGTTGAGATCGATATCGAGTCGCCGTCCAACCACGTTGCGCTCACGACCTTCGACTACGGCTATACGCCCTTCGCCGGGTCGTCGACCGCGGTCAGTAGAGATCCGCTTCGCGAATGGCACTCGTTCGCCAACGTCCCCATTCCGGGCCAGGAAGGCTTCAAGCTGACGATCTCCCGCGCCGGGGACTGGACCGGTGATTTCATCGATGACAAACCCGAACAGGTGTGGGTCAAGGGAATCGCCACAGCAGGGGTGGCCAACATCGAGGTGTTGTTCTCCAAAGTGATCTACGTTGCCACCGGCAGTGGAATAGGGCCGTGTCTACCACACCTGTTTGCTCAGGAAGTCCCCGCTCATTTGATCTGGGCCACCCGCAATCCTCGTCGAACCTACGGCGACAAACTGGTGGACGAGATCATGGCCGTGCAACCTGACGCCCTGATCTGGGACACCGACGCCCACGGCAAGCCCGACATGGTTGAGCTGGCCTACGAGGCGGCCCTGGCCACCGGTGCCGAGGCGGTCATCTGCATCTCAAACTCGAAGCTGACCTGGAAAGTGGTCGAAGGCGTCGAACAACGAGGCATCCCGGCCTACGGCGCCATCTGGGATTCATAGTGACGACGACAACGACGAACGACGCCACGGCCACGGAGAACCACGACCCGGCCGGTTTCAAATGGAGCCAAGCTGGGCGCGTGGTAGTGATATGCCTCGATCGGCCCGAGGTACGTAACGCTCTCAACGGTGAAATCATGATCAACTTGGTCGAGTTGGCTGAACGACTGGATGACGACCCCGGGGTCGGATGTCTTGTGCTGACCGGCGCAGGGCGGGCCTTCGCCGCCGGTGCCGACATCACCGAGATGACCGATCTCGACTTCGACACCGCCCACCGGCGAAAGTTTCTGGCCGCCTGGGACCGGTTTGCCGCGCTACGAACCCCAAAGATCGCCGCGGTCGCCGGGTACGCCCTGGGTGGAGGATGTGAGCTGGCCATGATGTGCGACTTCATCATTGCCGACGAAACCGCACGGTTCGGGCAGCCGGAAGTGAAGCTCGGCCTGATTCCCGGTATGGGAGGAAGCCAGCGGCTGACCCGAGCGGTAGGCAAACAACTGGCCATGGACATGATCCTGACAGGGCGAATGATCGACGCTCGACGGGCGCTCGAAGCTGGGCTTGTGGCCCGTGTTGTGTCGGAGGGCCGAGCGATGACCGAAGCCCTTGAGGCTGCCAACGTTGTGGCTTCGTACGCCAAGACGACGACTGCCGCCGCTCGTTCCGCAGTGCTTCAGGCCGAATCGAGTTCCCTCGAAGCCGGCCTGGCCTTCGAGCGGCAGCTCTACTACGCCATTTTCGGCACGCCAGCCGCTGATGAGGGTGTTGGCGCCTTCCTCGAGAAACGCCAACCGGATTTCCACCGCTAGTTCAGCCTGTTCTCAGCGGTTTCTGTCCCATTTTGAATTTATTCCAGATTGATGTGACACTTTGTGTTGGTTCACGGCTTTACAGGCAATGGCCCGGTTACACGGGCCGAAATCGCATCGTGCGATTCGTGAATCGATGCGAGGTGGCATTGGTTGAAGCCCGGACCCGATCGTCCGGGCTTCAACCGCGTTCAGGCAGAGCTATTTGCGGCACTCCATGAGCGGCATGACCTTCTCGCCGAACTCCTTGGTTGCGACCGGGTAGTCATCAAACACGCACATGACACCCTTAACACCGTTGATGGCCGAAACCTCGTCCAGCTTGGCGGCGACGCTGGCGTGTGAGCCAACAATGGGGCCGATGTTGAGGTTGAACGCCCCCTGCATCTCAGTGATCTTCTCGGCGGTTGCGCCGGCAGTGTCCAATTCGGCCTGGCCGGTCATGAACTTGATGGCCTCCAGATCAGCACCTTCGCGGTAGTGATCCCACTTGGCCTGGGCCGCCTCATCGGTGTCGCCCATGGTGATTTGGAACAACACGTACACGCCGACGTCCCGGCCGGAGGTGGCGGCGGCAGACATCAGCCGCCCGGCATCGTTGCGGACCACGTCAAGATCGGCGGTGCCAATGATGAACTGGTAGTCGCCGTAGGTGGCGCAGAACTCCATGCCTCGATCTGACTGGCCGGCACAGACCAGGGGAACGCCGCCGTCCTTCGGTGGAGGCGACAAGCGACAGTCGTCCATCTGGAAGTGTTCACCCTTGAAGTCGCTGACCCCAGTCGACCACAGCTCCTGCATGATCTTGACGTACTCGGTGGCGTAGTCATAGCGCTTTTCGTAGTACCAATCGCCCGGCCACTCCCCCATCTGGGAGTATTCGATCTGATTCCAGCCCGACACGATGTTGATACCAAATCGACCACCGGAGATGTCGTCGATGGTGGAGGCCATGCGGGCCACCATGGCCGGGTTCATGGTAGGCAAGGCAACCGAGGCGAACAGATTGATGTCAGAGGTGACCGCGGCCAGTCCGGCCATCAGGTTGAACGACTCCATGTTGTGGTCCCAGAACTCAGTGTCACCACCAAAGCCGCGTAGCTTCACCATGGACAGCAGGAACTCGAACCCCGCTTCCTCCGCTCGCTCAGCCGTTGTTCGGTTGAGTTCAAAGCTCGGCATGTACTGCGGTGCGTTCTTGGACATCATCCAACCGTTGTTTCCGATTGGAATGAAAATTCCCATATCCATTTGATGTGTCTCCCTGAGGCCGTTGGTTGTGCTCGCTGATGTTAACTCCCCCGTTGTAGCACGACCCTCGAACGAGAACCCAAAAGAGATGGGTTTGCTGACACCGACAATGCTCGAAGCCTGATCTGATCGACCAAGTAGGCTTGGCCTGTGGAGCCTGGCGAGCAAAGTCTCAGTAAACAGAGTGGCGACAACCGGCAGACTGGCGGGGAGAGCATTGTCGTCGCCGGCCTGGGAAAAACGTTCAAGGTTCCGGTGAGAGAGCCAGGTCTGCGCTCAGCGCTAACAAGCCTTTTTAACCGCAAGACCAACGACGTGGTGGCCGTTGACGACGTCAGCTTCACCATCAAGGCCGGGGAGATCGTAGGCTTTCTCGGGCCCAACGGGGCAGGCAAGACAACCACCTTGAAGATGCTGTCGGGTCTGCTGCACCCCAGCGACGGCCGGGCCGAGGTTCTTGGCTACACCCCGTTTGATCGCGACAAGGACTTTCTTCGCCAAATCACCCTGGTGATGGGCAACCGCAATCAGCTGCAATGGGACCTGCCAGCCCTTGACAGCTTCGAGATGAGTCGGGCCGTCTACCGCATCCCACGGTCGGAGTTTCTCGAACAACGCGACGAGCTAATCGAGTTGTTGGATCTCGGCGAGTTGATCTCCAAGCCGGTTCGCAACTTGTCGTTGGGTAAGCGGATGAAGGCCGAGATCGCCAACTCCCTCCTCCACCGTCCATCGGTACTGTTTCTCGACGAACCGACATTGGGCCTCGATATCACGATGCAGCGCCGAATTCGGGCATTCCTGGCCGACTACAACCGCCGCCACAATGCCACCGTGCTTTTGACCAGCCACTACATGGCCGACGTTGAGGCGTTGTGTCGACGGGTGATGGTCATCAATGACGGTTCGCTGGTGTTCGACGGCGACTTGGATGCGCTCAGTGAACGCTTCGGGGGACATCGAACGCTGGTGGTAACACTGTCGGAGCCAGCTGATCTGTCGGCCTACGGCGAGGTGGTCGATGACTCCACTCCCAGTCGACCTACCATCCGCATCGGCGGTGACGAGGCGGCAACCGTCACGGCTCGGTTGCTGGCCGAGCAGCCGGTGCTCGATCTCACCATCGAGCAACCGCCAATCGATGATGTGATCGAGCGGGCATTTGGGGCCGGCCAGACCGCCCCATGACGACTCTACGGTGGTACGGCGACCTGTACTTGACCATGGCCCGGCTGGCCATCATTGAGCAGTTTCAGTACCGGGCCGCCAACTACATGTACATGATCGGCATGGTGGCCGAACCAGTGGTGTACCTGGTGGTGTGGTCGGTGGTGGCCACGCAACAGGGAGGCGAAGTCGGCGGCCTTACCCCGCGTACCATCGCCGCCTATTACATCGTGTGGACACTGGTGCGGAACATGAACATCGTGTTCACCCCGTTCGGCTGGGAGCAGCGGATACGCGAAGGCCAGCTATCGGGCCAGCTACTGCGCCCGCTGCACCCCATCCACTATGACCTGGCCTTCTTCGCCGGCTGGAAGGTGGTGGTCATCGTGATGTGGCTGCCCATCGCCGCCGTGCTGGCCTGGCTGTTCCGCCCGGAACTCGACCCTCGACTCAGCCAAGTGGCGGTGTTCGCCATCGCCATTTGGGGGGCGTATCTCATCCGGTCGATGTTGCTGTGGATGTTGGGCATGGTCACGTTCTGGACAACAAGGGTGGGGGCAGCCTTCGACTTCTTCTTCACCGCCGAGCTGCTGCTCTCTGGCCGAGTGGTGCCGATGAGGCTCATGCCCGAGTGGGTTCAGACTCTGGCCCGATACCTACCGTTCGAGTCGACCTTTGGGTTTCCCATCACAGCGTTGGTCGGGCCTATCAGCGATACAGAGTTGGTTGAGGGCCTAATCCGACAGGCAGTTTGGATCGTGGCCGGTGCCGTCGGTGTCGCCATCATGTGGCGCCGGGCCACCAGGGTCTTCACGTCGGTGGCGGGATAGAGGGTTAGTAGCTGTGAGACTGTTCCTAATCTTTCTACGTATCGGAGTGATGAACGAGTGCCAGTATCGGACCAACCTGGTCATCCAGCTTGTGCAGTCGCTACTAGCGGTGGGAACCGGACTGGTCGTTCTCGCCCTGATTTTCAGTCAAACCACAGATCTCGCCGGTTGGACACAACCCGAGCTGTTAGTGGTGATGGGGGTATACACCATCGTCGGCGGCATCGTCGGATTCATCATCGAACCCAACATGGGTCAGTTGATGCAAGACATCCGAATGGGAACATTCGACTACCTGTTAACCAAACCGGCCGACTCACAATTGCTGGTTAGTGTCCGCCAGTTCCGCCTGTGGGCGCTAACCGATGTGGTGGTCGGCGCCATCGTCGGGGCCTGGGGCTTGGCGTCCATGTCGACCACGGTGCGGGCGGTCGACGCCCTTGGCTTCGTGGTCTTCCTTGGCGCCGGTGCCGTGATGATCTATTGCGTGTGGCTTCTGATCACCACCGGAGCATTCTGGTTCGTGCGGATGGAGATGGTGCAGGAACTGTTCCAGGGCATCTACCGAGCCGGGCAGTATCCGGTAACCATCTATCCCGGCTGGCTGCGGATGATCCTGACCTTTGTGCTGCCCATCGGGTTTGCGGTGACGTTTCCATCCGAGGCGTTGACGAGGCGAGCCACCCTGAATTGGGCGCTCATCATGATCGGCTTCACCGTAGTGTTGTTCACCGCTACCCGGTTGGTCTGGCGGTTCGGCACCCGCCGCTACTCCGGCGCCAGCGCTTAAGCGGCAGCCGCCACTGGCCGGGGCTGGCGTCGAGCCGGGCCTATCGGTGTCCCTTCAATGGTGATGCGATGCATCAACCGCCGGTGGCCAAAGTAGTCGTTGAGTGCATAGTGCTGAACAGCCCTGTTATCCCACATAGCTATCGAGCCTGGACGCCAAGTGAACCGAGTGCTGAACTCGGCCCGCCCACAATGCTCATACAGCCACCCCAGCAGCGGGGCCGACTCGTGGTGGCTCCAACCGTGTAAGCGAAGAGTGAAGCCGACGTTGACGTACAAGGCGGCGCGCCCCGATAGCGGGTGTTCGATGACCACCGGATGGACGGCATCCTGGGTCGCGGAGCTCGGGTTGTTGTACAGGCCGTTGTTGTCGCCGTCTTGACCAAAGACATGTCGGCTGGAGTGATCGGCCCACAAGTTGAGCAGCGTCTCCTTCATCCCGTCGGTCAACGCATCGAAAGCGGCGTACTGGCTGGCGAACATCGTGTCGCCGCCAACCGGGGGAACCTCGCGGGCATAGAGGATGGAGCCCAGAGCGGGAATCTGGTCGTAGGAGTGGTCGGTGTGCCACACCCCACCGATGTTCGCCAGTTGGCCGGGCTCTTTGCGTACCTCGGCAACCTGAGGGTGACCGTCAACCGCAGTGAAGAAGCGATTGACGTTTATGTCACCCCACCGTTGAGCGAACTCAATGTGCTCGTCGGGGGCCAAGTCCTGATCCCGAAAGAAGATGACGCCGTGATCGGTGAACGCCTCACGAATAGCCTCGAACTCACCATCGGTCAACAACCGGAGGTCGACACCCAGAATCTCGGCACCGACATTGGGACTTGACCGAACGATCTTCATACCCAACAGTAGAACCGTCACTCGACTGCCGACCAAACTGACGGCCTACCAAACTGACTGTCTACCAAACTGACGGCTGGCTAAAGGTGGGCGTCAGAATCGGCGGGCTTCGATCCGGGAGCGTACTTCAGAAATGCGCATAGCATCGGGCCGCCATAACGGCCGCAACCTATTCGGTGTGATCGTGGACAACGTGCTCCACGACCACACTGCCACCTTCGACTCTGCGCTTGACCTACTCAGCGCCTCGTTCACCGACACCGGCAAGGCTCAAATCGCCGTCGCAGCTGAACGGGCACCTGCGGTCAGGCTGAAGGAGCTCCAGCTTCTACCACCGCTGCCGTCGCCTGGACGCATTCTGTGTGTAGGCACCAACTACGCCGACCATGTAGCCGAATCGGATCGGGTTCAACAAGCGACCGATCATCCCATGATCTTCACCCGTTTTCCCGCGTCACTCGTGGGGCACGGCGAACTGATTGTCCGACCGCAGGTCAGCTCCAACTTCGATTATGAGGGCGAGCTGGCTGCCGTGATCGGACGCCCAGCCCACCGGGTCGATCACCACGAAGCCTTGGATGCCATCGCCGGATACGCCTGTCTCATGGACGGCACGCTGCGCGACTACCAGCGACACACCTCCCAGTTCACCCCCGGTAAGAACTTCGACCGTTCCGGAGCGTGGGGGCCGTGGATCACAACGGCCGACGAGGTGGGCGATCCTTCCGAATTACATCTGCGAACCGTGGTGAGCGGCGAAGAGATGCAGGCGGCCTCCACCCGGCAGCTCATCTTCGACATTGAATCCATCATTTCCTACTGCTCGATGTTCACCACCCTCCAACCGGGTGACGTCATCGCCACCGGCACCCCAGGCGGTGTCGGATACGCCAGAACCCCGCCCCGCTGGCTGGAGCCCGGCGATGAGGTCACCGTCGAGATCGCCGGTGTCGGAACGTTGTCCAACCCGGTGATCGACGAGACGCCAGAGTGAGTACGACCGCCACGACTGCTGATAGCGGTGCGCCGGGGGTGGCCGACTACGCCACCCTAACGTTCGCCTACTTCGCCGTTGGCGTGACGGTGAGCGTGGCCATGTTGGACGCCGGGGTTTCAATTCCTCGCACGTTGACTGCTGCCTTCGTGGTGTACTCGGCCACCCCTCAGCTGGCGTTCCTGGCGGTCAAAGCGGCTGGCGGGTCGGCCATCATCGGTGTTCTGTCCGGCTGGCTGGTAGCATCTCGATTCGGCATTCTGGCCTCCAGCCTGGGAGCCCGATATGAGGCATCGGAGTTGGAACGGGCTGCTGCCGCCATCAACTCGTTTGACCCGAACGTTGCGTTGGCCATGCAGCAGGATGAAGCAGTCGGCGTCCGCCGAGTGTTCTGGCGGGTCACCGCCGCCCTCATGATCGGCTGGTGGATCGGCACGGTTGTGGGTGTTCTGCTCGGCAACGTCTTGGAGAACTCCGACGCCCTAGGCCTAGACGCCGTTTTCCCCGCCGCGCTGCTGGCCATCATCGGGTCATCGCTTCGACGTCGAGACGGCCTGACCGCGGCCGTGGCCGGAGCCGCCATCTGCGCCATCCTCATTCCGATCACCCCTGGGGGCGTGCCTATTCTCGCTAGCGCCGTCGGGGCGGTATTGGCCCTGGGTGTGGCCGTCTCAAAGCCCGATAGCGGGGCCGATCGATGAGCTGGACGGTCATCATCGCCCTAGCCGTCGGTGTGGCGGCCCAGCGCCTGATCGGCATGTTCCTGGCCGGTCCGCTATTGGCCAGGCGACCCATCCTGGCCCGCCTGGCTGACTTGCTCCCGGCTGCCGTAGTAGCTGGCGTAATCGTGCAGCTCACGGTGGCCGAGGCCGGCCGGCTGGTGCTGGACGCCCGTGCCGCCGGACTGGCGATGGCCGGTTTGCTGGTGTGGCGCCGAGCCCCGCTTGGCGTTGTCGTGATAGCGGCCGCCCTGGTCACCGCCGTGGTTCGGGCTCTGTAACCTACGCGAACCCCCTCTACTTTGGAACCGTCGCAATCAACAAGGCCAGCGCATCGTCCAAACTAACGACGTCGGCGTACTTGGCGTTGAGGTCGAAGAGGTTGGCCTCGTGGACACTGGCGTCGCGGTCGCCGCAGGCATCGCCAACCACCAAAGGCCTGAACCCGTGTTGCAGAGCATCAGTGGCCGAAGCCCGGACGCAGCCTGATGTCGACACCCCACAGACCATCACGCTGTCGACCCCATCAGCAGCCAACGTGGATGCCAGGCTGGTGCCGAAGAAGGCGGACGCATACTGCTTGGTGACCACCACTTCGTTCTCAGACGGATCTAGTCCTTCCACCCAGTCGCCCAGCGGATTGCCCTCATCGAAACTGGCCAACGCCGCCACCTTGCGATAGAAGAAACCGCCATCAGCACCACCGGGCTGGTAGCGAACGCGAGTCCACACCACCGGCACGTCGTTAGCCCTGGCGGTGTCAACCAGCGTGCTGCAGGCGTCAATGGCCGGTTGGCAGTCGGCGAACAATGGCGAACCAGGCCTGGTGTAGGCCTGGCAGACATCAACCACCAACAGCGCTGGCCGTCGCCCCGGGCCGAGCGTTTGGCTAAACCCCGCCTGATCGTAGTCGGCCGTAAGAGCGGCTAAGCCGTCATCGGAAGAACTCATGAACCTCGATGGTAGTTGGCCTCGTAGAGTTGAACCATGGCCGATCTTCTCTCATCCCCACCCGATCCAGGTGGCCTCCGACGACTGATGTCGGAAGGCAACGGTCCCATCGTCATGCCCGGTTGCTACGACGCCCTCGGCGCTCGCCTCATCGAGCTGGCCGGATTCGACGGCGTCTACATGACCGGATTTGGGACAGCGGCTTCGCTGTTAGGACGACCCGACGTCGGCCTGCTAGGCGGCGCCGAGATGATCGACAACGCTCGACGCATCGCCGCTGCGGTCAACCTTCCGGTGCTGGCCGATGCCGACACCGGCTACGGCAACGCCATCAACGTCATACACACCGTCCGCCAGTACGAGCAGGCTGGCGTGGCCGCCATCCACCTCGAAGACCAGATTCACCCCAAACGCTGCGGACACATGGACGGCAAAGAGGTAGTAGCGGCCAACGAGTTTGCGGCCAAAATCCGGGCCGCCACCGAAGCCCGGGCGAGCGACGACTTTCTCATCGTGGCCCGAACCGACGCCAAAGCCCCGCACGGCATGGACGAAGCCCGCCGCCGGGCCGACATGGCGTTAGAAGCCGGTGCCGACGTGTTGTTCATCGAGGCGCTACAAACTCCGGACGAGATCCAAACCGTGGCCGACGCCTACCGTGGAACCCCGCTGCTGTTCAACTGGGTCGAAGGGGGCAAAACCCCGCAGCTGAACTACTCGGAGCTAACCGAGCTGGGGTTCGCCATCGTCATCATGCCCATCACCACGTTGCTGGCCGCAACCGGAGCCATGACCGCCGTACTGGAACAACTCAAAGCTGAGGGCACCCCGGCCGACGTCGCCGACAAGATCGAGGTTCCATTACCGGAGTTCAGCGACTTCACTGACATGGTCGGCCTGCCCGAGGTCTTGGACCTCCAGCATCGATTCGCGTAACATCTCAACGAGGTGACTGTGAACACTGCGGCGAAAGAACCCCAAGACAACTTTTCCGAAGATGAATTTCGGGGCCCTCCCACTTCCGAGGAAGCGGAGGCGTGGCGCTCAGCGGCCAAGGTCGGCAACACCGACGCCATGTACAACATGGGGATCCTCTGCTACCAACAGGGCCAACTGGTCGGTACCGACTCAGCCGAAACCTGGTGGATTCAAGCGGCCAAACAGGATCACACTGAAGCGCAAATGAACCTCGGTCTGCTCCGCTACGAGCAGAATCGGATTCTGGGCGACGACTCAGCCGAGTCGTGGTGGCGGATGGCGGCCGATAGCGGCAGTGCCGACGCGGCCTGCAACCTTGGCGCCGTCCGTCAAGCTCAGGAGCGCTACCGGGGCGACGACTCAGCCGAGCACTGGTGGTCGAAAGCGGCCGACGCAGGCAACCCTGACGCGGCCTACAACCTCCGGATCCTGAACGAAGAGCATCCGACGACCACCTCTGCCGTTGAACTGCAGCCTGGCAAGAGGCCCGAGGGCTAGCAAAACAAACCTCGGCCCGTGCAGGCTCCATGGAGGGAAAGGGGAACATTGGCACGGACCGAGGTCGATCTAAGTGAGTTGTTTGACGGCCGGACGACGACCGTTGTTGATGGTTATTGTCTCACAGAGATAGCGTCCAGCACGTTCAGCCTCCCGGCTCGACGAGCGGGCAGGATGGCGGCCACCACTCCGGCGACACCGGCTATTGCCACCATGACGGCCAACCGGCCAACCGGGATGGTCACTGTGGTCAGGAACGTGTCGGGGATGGCTTCAACCGCTCCCCAACCGAACAACAAACCGGTGGCCACGCCGAGTACCGCACCAAACATGGCAATGGCAGCCGCCTCCCACCGGATCATCCGCCGGGTTTGTGAGCGGGTCATCCCCACTGCACGCAGCAGACCGATTTCTCTGGTTCGCTCCACCACCGACAGGGCGAGGTTGAGGCCGATACCCAACAGGGCAATCACGATGGCCAGCGCCAGCATCAGAGAGATGATGTTAATGAGCGAATCGATTTCGGCCTCGACCGACTCCCGATACTCAGCCGAACTCTGAAGTACGAGCTGGGGGTACTGGTCAACGATGGTGGCCATAGCCGTCTCAGCCTGAGCAGCGGTGTAGCCATCGGCCACCTGGGCGGCAACCCACTCAACACCGTCAATGTCGACCAGCGGTGCAGCGGCCGACCAATCCAACCAGCCGCCCTCCACGATCGACTGATCGGTAAAGGTGGCCACCAACTCGAACGACGCGGTTCGACCGTCGGCAAACGTCATGTCAACGCTGTCACCTACAGCTAGTCCACGCTCGGCCGCCCGCTCGGTGGGCAACATCATCGCTCGGGACACCGACTCCAGATCACCGGGGTCAATCGAACCTTCATCAATACCG
>CALKZY010000005.1 GCA_938002965.1 uncultured Acidimicrobiales bacterium
CGCCTCCGAGGACTATCTGGCTCAACTGAACGAGCTTGATGCGGAGGTAGAGGAGCTGGTGGCGACCATTCCCGAGGAGCGACGGATCCTACTGACCAACCACGAGGTATTCGGCTACTTCGCCGACCGCTATGGCTTCGAGATCGTGGGCACCGTTCTGCCCGGCGGGACGACGGTGGAGAGCGCCAGCGCCGGTGAGATGGCCGACCTGGCCGAACTCATCGAAGCGGAGGGTGTGCCCGCCATCTTCGCCGACACGTCATCGTCATCCGACTTGGCTGACACTCTGGCTGCCGAGGTGGGCGAGGTCGCCGTGGTCGAGCTGTACAGCGAGTCACTAGGTGACGCCGACTCCGATGGTGGCACCTACCTGGGCATGGTTCGGGCCAACGCCACTCGCATCGCTGATGCGTTGGGCTAGTGCGAATTCGACCTTAGGCGCAGGACGAGCAGGTGCCGAGCAGATCCAAATGGTGGCGGTCGATGCTGAACGTGGCCGAACGCCCGGCCCGGTGAAGCTCGCGATCCAACGACTGCTCGAAGGTTTCCGGTAGCTCGAAATCGAGTACGTCGCCGCAACTGGTGCAGATCATGTGGTGGTGGTGACGTCGAGTGACCCGCTCGGCCAGTTCGAAGCGGGCGTGGTCATCAGGGGTGACAACCCTGGCCGCCACCCCCGATTCCTCCAGTACCGCAAGGTTTCGGTAGGCGCTCGACAGCGCCAAACCTTCACCGACCTCGACCAGTTGGGGGATGGTGACCGGTCCGTCGATCGTCAGCAGGGCCTCGACAATTCGTCGCCGAGCTGAGCTGTACCGGTGGCCGTTGGCTTTGAGTGAATCGGCTGCCAGTTTGTGGGTGTCCGACTCCTGGTCGTCAGTGGGCATGTTGGTGCTCGTGATGAGGGTCGTCCAGGATCAGGGTGTCGCCGACCTTGGCGATCCGCCCGCCAAAGGCCTGACGTAGATTGTCTTCGGTGAGAACGTTGCCGGGGGGTCCGATGGCGATGCAACGGGTAGCCAGCAGCATCACCAGGTCGCACTCCTCGGCCTCATCGAAACTGTGAGTGGTGATCATCACCGTGCGGCCGGCGTCGCTGGTCTGTTGCAGCGCTTCGGCGATCAGCGACCGCGACACGACGTCTAAGCCCGTCAACGGCTCATCCAGCAACAACACGTCGGCCTCTTGGGCTAAGCCCTGGGCCACGAAGGCGCGTTGTCGTTGCCCACCGGAGAGATGATGGGTTTGGCGGTTGACCAGCGAGCCCAGGTCCAGCTGGTTGAGAGCGACTTCGACGGCTCGACGATCGTCAGCACCGAATCGGCCAAGCAGGCCGATGTGAGGGTACCGAGCCATAGCCACGGTGTCGCCGACGGTAAGGGGAACGCTGCGATCGACCTCGGTCGACTGCAGGACAATGGAGATCGACTGTCCTCCGCGATCAATGCTGCCGGAGTCGGGGCGGATTAAGCCTGCGATCGCCTTTAGCAGGGTTGACTTTCCCGATCCGTTGGGCCCGATGATGGCCACGGACGTGCCTGCTGGGATGTCGGCGGTGACGGCGTCGAGCGCAGGTTCGTCGCTGTAGCGAACGCACAGAGAGTTGAGACGAAGCGGGCCGGACACAATCTAATGATAGGCAATGATGGCGTCATTCCGATATCGAGAATCATTCTGATTATTGCCATCGCTCTACTACAGTAGGGCTGTGATCGAAGCCTTCGAACCGGCCTTCATGCAGCGGGCACTGGTAGCCGGGTTGTTGGCGGTGGTTGCCACCTCGGTGGTTGGCACCTGGGTGGTTTTGCGAGGGCTGGCCTTCCTTGGCGACGCTCTGGCCCACGGGGTTATACCGGGCATCGCCGTTGCCGTGTTGTGGGGATTGAGCCCAATCGGCGGGGCGTTGGTGGCTGCCGCTGTCATGGCTGCCATGGTGACCCTGGTGTCCTCGCGAACCGCGGTTCGCGAGGACACCGGCATAGGTCTGTTGTTCGTCGGCATGTTGTCGTTGGGCATTGTGATCATCTCGAAAGCCCGGTCATTCGCCACGGAAGTGACGGCGCTGCTGTTCGGCGACGTGCTTGCCGTTACCCGCTCCGATATTTCTAGTCAGCTGATTGCCACCGGCATCGTGCTGGTGCTCGGACTGATTCTTTACCGTCCCTTCCTGGCCCTAACGTTCAACTCGCTCAAAGCTCAGAGTCTTGGCATGCGGCCTCGCCTGGCTCATCTGGCCATGATGGTTCTGTTGGCTCTCAGCATTGTGGCCAGCTTCCGTGCAGTGGGGACGCTGTTGGTGTTCGGCCTCCTGGTCGGCCCCCCGGCAACGGCCTCGTTAATTACCAGCCGTATCCCGTTGATGATGGTGACGTCGGTGTTGTTCGGCTCCACCGCTGTGGTGGCCGGATTGTTGGTTAGCTTTTACGCCGACACGGCCGGGGGAGCGACGATGGCCGGCATGAGCGTGGCTCAGTTCTTCCTGGTTCTGGCGGTAACCGAGATTGTCGCTGCGCTGCGTTCACCCGACCGATTGCCGGCTGCTTCCAGTTGACATCCTCGGCCGTTCGGAGCCGACTACCCACAAACCGGCGGCGGTCACGATGGCGGCACCCAGCAGGGTCAACTGATCTGGGACGTCGTTGAAGATCACCACTTGAAGAATGATGGAGAAGACGAGCGCGGTGTACCGAAACGGAGCACTGTAACTCAAGTCGCCGATCCTCACCGTGACGATCGAGCCGATGTAGCCGACAGACAAGAATGCAGCGGCGGCGGCCAACAGCGCCAGCTGGGTGCCGGTCACGCCGGCCCAACCTTGAACGACCGAAACCACCAGACCCATCACCGTGATTGTTATCGCCGTGCCTAAGGCCACCACCATCGACGGGATGTCGTCGTTCAGTTCTCGGGTGACGATCTCTCGAACCACCACCAACACCACGCCGACCAGCCCTAGCAGGAACCATGGGCTGAACGAATCGGACCACGGCTGAATCACCAGTAGAACCCCGACGAATCCAACGCCGACGGCGGTCACCCGAATTGCGCTCACCGGTTCGCGAAGCAACCTGGCAGCAATGAATGTCACCGCCACGGGTACTACCTGAAGTACCGCGCTCAGGCTGGCCAACGGAAGTTGGGTCAATGCCGTGAGATAGGCGGCGGTGGCCACGGCCTCAAGGGCGACTCTGGCCAGCACCCGCCCGTCAACGATCCGGTGAATGCGGTCGGCCTCACCGCGGACGGTTACCAAGGCCAGAACCAGCACGGTGATGATCAGCCCACGGATGAAGATCGCCTGGAAGAGGGGGAGTTCCTCGGCCACCAGCTTGATGAAAGCATCGTTGACGACGTAGCCGGCCATGGCCAGCGTCATCCACCCCGCTCCTCGTAGGTTGTCAGACACCCGGATACGCTACCGGGCGGCCCTCACGGCACCAGTATCCGACGGCCGTCCACCCAAACCGCTGACACGTCGGCTGGCCGAGCTCGGCGGACCAGTTGTTCGAACATTCGTGACCAGTCGACGGTCCCGGTTTGATCGCCGTGGGCGTCGACCCCCACCGAGCGCAGATCAACGGCAACAGCATCGAAACGGTTTCCTTCGGCCAACAGGCCCACCGGTAGATCCAACATTCGGGCGCCCCCCATTGTGGCCATCCAGAACGCACTGACGATGTCGATGCGCTGAATGCTTGAAGTGGCGGATCGCTCGAGTAAACGAGATGATCCTACGGCATGACCGCACTGCGCCAACAGGCTGGGCTCGGGGCCACCGGCGATGTCGGTACCCAACCCGACGGGGATCCCGGCACCGAGTGCTAGGCGGGCGGCGAAGACCCGTTCCGAGAAGTAGATGTTGGACAGCGGGCAGTGGGAGACACCAGCCCCCGAGGCGGCAATGGTGGCCCGGTCATCGTCGGTGAGGTGAGTGGCATGAGCCAACACGGTTCTTGGCCGCAGTAGACCGAACCGCTCCAGGGCATGAGTATCGGTGCAACCGTGACGTTCGAGGACATAGTCGTGCTCCCACTGATTTTCCGAGCAGTGGGTTTGCACCGCAACGCCGGTTTCGTCGGCCAGCCGACCGAGGCTGGTGAGTAGTTCGTCGGTGCAGGCCGGAATGAAGCGCGGGGTGATGATCGGCTCCACCAAGCCGTTGTTGCCGGAGACCGACCGGACGGCGTCGATGGACCTGGCGCTGGCTTCTAGTGCTTCGGTGGCGTTGGCGTCGCGGTACCACTGCGGTGTTCCCTCCGGATGGTCCATGGCCACCCGCCCGACGAAGGCACGCTGACCGTGTTGCACGCAGGCCTCAGCCAGCGCTGTGGTGGCTGCGGAGTGAACCGAGGTGTAGTAGACAGCGGTAGTGGTGCCGTGTGACAACAGACGGGGGACCATGTCGGCCCACGTTCGTCGGGCGAAGTTGATGTCGGCGTAGCGAGCCTCCAGCGGGAAGGTGTAGGCGAACAGCCATTCATCTAACGGCAGGTCCAATCCGGTGCCCAGCTGCGGCCACTGGGAGGCGTGAATGTGGGTGTCGACTAGTCCGGGTATGAGTACCACGCCGTCCGGCAGCGTTTCGACTGTGTCATTGGCGGCTTCCGCTGTGTCATTAGCGGCTTCCGCCGTGTCGTTGGCGGCTTCCGCCGTGTCATTGGCGAGAGTCTCGCGGGTGGCGCCATCCGCCCGAGCCGGGATTATGTCGGTTATGACACCAGCGTCGACGGTGACGACGTGATCCTCCAAAACCTGGAGCGAGTTGGCGTCCGGCGTTTGCAGGATGGTGCCCCGGATCTGCATGAGAGAACTCTAGAGCCGAGGCCGCACGTCTAGTCGACCCGCTGGGGCATCAGCCCGTGAAGGAGGGCATCGAGAATCAAGTCGACTTGAGTCGACGGCTGCCCTGCCGTCCCGACGGCCGACTGTAGGGCCAAAAATCCGTGCAACGCGCTTCGCAGCGACATCGCTGCACTTGATGCTTGCCCGTCGGAAAGACCGAGACTTCGGAAGACCAACCCCAGTACGTCGAGAAGGCCGGCGCAGGCTTCGTCGAGCCCGGCATCGTCGGCTGACGGGGGAGCGAAGGTAGCAGCATATTGGCCCGGGTATTGTCGAGCGAATCCGTGATAGGCGTTGGCGACGGCGATAACGGCGTCCCGCCCGGCCACCCCAATGGCGGCGTTGCGAACGGCAGCTGTGAGATTATCGGTGGCCGCCACCGCCACGACGTAATGAAGGTGGCCAGCACCGTCCACGTGGGTGTAGAGCGCTGAGGGCCGAACCTCTAATGCCTCGGCCACCTTCGACAGCGTCAACGATTCGAGTCCTCCGGTGTCAACCAGTTCGATAGCGGCGGCGATCACGCTGTCGAGGTCGATCCGAGTGCGAGGCATGGAAGACCAGGGTAGAGCAGAGTCGGGATGTATTCAGGGTTGGGCAACAAATTTTGATCTTGCTGAAATAGTTTCACTAAAACGTGTGTTGTATCAGTTGACCCGTTAGCGACTGACCCGATGACAGATCTGGAGGAGCCACGCCATATGCCTACTCACACCGACCCCTTTAACATGCCGTTTGCCGGATTCGAGACCTTCCTGGAGGCTCTTGGTAGCCCCCGTCTTGGATCGGGAGGCGCTCCCCTCGACGTCTATCGCCGAGGCGAGGATGTCTGGATTCACGTCGACCTCCCCGGTGTGGCCGCTGACAGCATCGACATCGACGTGGAGCGCAACGTTCTGACCGTCACCGCAGAACGCAAGTGGATGCCGGTTGAAGACGACCAGGTTTACCGATCCGAGCGTAAGCAGGGCACGTTTCGCCGCCAGCTGCAGCTCGGACAAGGCCTCGACACCGAAGCAATCGAGGCCGACTATCACGACGGTGTTCTAACGCTGCGGGTCCCCGTGGCGGAGCGGGCCAAGCCCCGCAAGATCACCGTAAATACTTCCACAGTGCCCACAGTCTCGGAACCCACCCCCGAGGCCGCCACTGCGGAAGAGGCTGTCGCCGTCGAGTAACCGGCGTTCCCCCTCCAAGTAGGAGATTGCCGGCACCCCCCCTATCGGCGGGTTCCAACGGCAGCCATCACACCATCGAGTCGGGCCGTTCCCCCTCCGAGCCTTCGGGCTCCACGGCCCGGCTCGGTCGCGCCCGGCCGATGGTCGACCCGAACCAGATCCAGGGGCACAACAGCAGTCTGGCAGGCTTAGCTCGCTGCGGAGGAAGCCAAGGCGTTCATCTTGGATGCCAGGTCAAAATCCTGTGCCGTCAAGCCGCCAGCATCGTGGGTGGTGAGTCGAACGGTGACCCGGTTGTAGACGTTTGACCACTCCGGATGATGGTTCATCTTTTCAGCCACAATGGCAGCCGACGTCATGAATCCGAACGCCACCACAAAGCTGTCGAAGGTGAACGTTCGCGTAATGGCCGTGTCCCCGGGCGGGTCCTCCAGCGTCCAGCCGGGGGTTTCGGCCAGGCGGCTCTGTTGTTCGTCGGCTGAAAGTAGTTCTGCGGCCATGGGTTTGACAGTAGCGGAACCGCCTGGAGTGCAGTAGCTGTACTCTGGCAGTAGTTCGGCGGATGGGAAGTCAAACAGACTGTGATGAAACCAGACGGTTTCAGAAACCTCGGGGTTCGGTTGGCCAGAGTGACTGTGAATCTGGCATTGGTTGTCGCGCTCGCTGGTTGCGCTGACTTCGCTGTCCCCAACCTGACTCCGGCCGAAGTGTCCGAATCGACTGCGCCTACAGAACTCCAGTCTTCGGTGGCCGAGAGCTTGCCCTCGTCGACGGTTGTTGTCCAGCTGGAAGGCTCGGACGATTCGGCCGCGGCCGAAACGGATGCCCAACAGCAGGCGGCTGAGAGCCCGCCATCCACCGTTGCCGCCTCGGGCCCGGCGCCAGAAACAACAGAAGAGTGGCGCCAAGCCTTGGCTGCTTCTGGGCTCGAGCTGCCCGGTGGCGGGGTTGAGGTATTCCCCGGTCGGCGGTTGGTGGCCAACTATGGCAGCCCAGCCACCAGGCTGCTGGGCGTGCTGGGCGAGCGGTCCTTCGACGGCAACGCTGCTGACTTGTTGAGTCTGGCCGAGCAATATGAGGTGGCGGTTCCCGTCGGCTCGGAGCCCGCGCCGGTGTTGCCGTCGCTGGAGATAATTGTCAGCGTGGCCACCGCAGAAGCCGGGGGCGATGGCGACTACTCGAAGTACCTGGCCAAATACAGGGTTCGTCGCTGGGTTGATGCCGCAGCGGAAGCCGGTGTGTTTGTCATCTTGGACCTTCAACCCGGCCGGACCGACTTTGTCACTCAGGCCAAGTGGTTCGAAGAGTTTTTACGCCAACCGCATGTTGGCCTCGCCCTTGACCCAGAGTGGCGCATCGGTCCGGACGAGGTGCACTTGCGTCGTATCGGATCGGTAGAGGCCGCCGAAGTGAACGCCGTCGTGGACTACTTGGTTGACTTGGTCCACCAGGAGGTCTTGCCACAGAAGATTTTGGTGCTGCATCAGTTCAAACGTTCGATGCTGCCTGATCGAGAGTTGATTCGCACACCGCCGGAGTTGGCGGTGGTGGTTCACGTCGACGGTCAAGGGCCGCTGGGCTCCAAGTATGGAACGTGGGATGACATGCTCGGTCAGCCCACCGGCGCCGAGCAGACGCTGTGGTGGGGCTGGAAGAACTTCTATGACGAGGACACGCCGGTGGCCACCCCGGACCAGGTCAATCAGGTGACTCCGTTGCCGGTACTCGTCACCTATCAGTAGACGAGCTAACCCGGTGACCACGGACAGCTAGAGTTGAGCTGTGTTGACGCGTCATCTGGTGTTGGGTGGGGCCCGCAGCGGCAAGAGCCGGTTCGCCGAGCGCCTTGTGTCCGAACTAGCGGACGCTGTTGGGCGAGAACAAGTGTATTTGGCCACCGGTCAGGCTGGCGACGGCGAAATGGCCGAACGGATCGAACACCATCAGCAGCAGCGATCCGGCGTCGCTTGGACCCTGGTCGAGGAACCGCTTCACGTTGCTGAGGTGCTGCGAACTGCCACGGCCAACCAAGCTATCCTTATCGACTGCCTCACCTTATGGCTCGCCAACGTTCAGGGCGCCGGCCTGCAATCCGAGTGGTCGGACACCCGAGCGGCCTTTGTGTCGGCGGTGTCGGAGAGCGCTGCTGATGTTGTCATGGTCAGTAACGAGGTCGGCCTAGGCGTTGTCCCCCTCGGCTCTGAAACCAGGTGGTTCGTTGATGAAGTCGGTCGGCTGCATCAGGCGTTGGCCTCGGTCTGCACTCACGTGACGCTTGTGGCCGCCGGTCTCCCCTTGGTTCTGAAGGACTCGTCGTGACGGCCTCTGAGGCGGACGGGGTTCGAACCGACCGACCTCGATCAACGGCGGACTCGAGGCCGGCCTACATCATGTTGGCCGTGATAGCAGTAGTCGCCGTCGGGGTCGCGGCCGCCTGGTGGTTGTCGGTTCGTCCGCGGCTGACCGCGCTGGAAGAGGCCTTCGAGAATCAGCCTCCGGGACCGGTCTTCGAACCGGCGGAGTTTCTGGTCGGCGCGGCATGGGGCAACGAGGAGTGCCCCCAGTTGTCGACCCAGATCTTTGCCGTGGACGTATCCGACGGTTCCCTTGCATGGGAGCAGACGGTGCCCAGCCCGTCCTCGGGCTTCTTCGGAGAGTGGTATGTACTCGCCAGCGACGGCGACGATGCTGTGCTGGTGCAGATAGACGGCCAGGTAGGCGAGGTGCCGCCCAGCGTTAGAGCCATCGACATCGCGACCGGTCAGCTCGCTTGGCAGCACTTCTTGGAGATGGGGCAAGTGTTCCGGTCGGCACAGAGCGAGAGCGAGTTGGTTATGGAAGGAACTGCTGCCACCGAACTCGATGATGTGGTTACCGTGGCAGTTGATGCTGGTGGTCAGGTCGCCGATGCCTCACTTGTGCAGTTTGATCGCAATCGACCGTTTGATCCGGCAATACAGCTAGGAGCCGGTTATCACCTGACGTCCAACGTGGCCGATGTCTTGACCGACGGCCAGGTGGTTGCCCAGGTATACGGCGGTGGGCCCGATGGCAGTCGAATTGACATTCGAACCGTGGCCGACGGAGCGACGATCACCGGTGATCGCATACCATTCGGCGACGGTTTCGATGACCTTGGATCCAGCTCGTCACCGGGTGATCCGATCCAAGCCAGTGATGATCTCATCTTGGTGGTCATAGGATCGCCCGTCGGGCCCAATACCCGGCTGGCCGTCTTCGACGGTTCAGACGGCACGCTCAAGTGGTCGATTGAAGACACTCGGGCCGGTGCGGTGGCCGGCGACGACATTCTCTACGACAAGCGGAATGACGAGCCGGTTGATGCCGTCAGCACCCGCGACCTCTATCTGGTGGATGGAGACGACCCGGATGAGGTCGTGTGGTCAACCGAGCTAACTGTCAACGAGATCGGGGGCAACGGCTTTCTCGGCATGGCCGGTGACGACTTGGTATTCGCCGTTGAGTCGACTGACGTGCCGCTTGAGTTTTTAGTCATCAGCGATGAGGGTGATGTGCCCGATCTACTCGATGCGGCCGAGGGTTACGGTGCGGGATGGGGCTCTCGCCATCATGTCGACGACGAGATCTTTGTCGCCGGCTTCGACGGTCGCTTTTGGGTGCAGCCCGCTGACGGCGAAATCATCGAAGTCGAGACCGAGGAGCCCGTCAGCTGGGTGCGCAGAGTCGACGATCGCGTGCTCGTTGTCGCCTCACATCAGCAGTTTTGCCGCTAGAGGCCGTACCGTTTTGACACGCGTTTTCGCCCTCCTTTAAGCGGACCTGTCACAATGGAATACCAGAGGTAATTACAGCATTACAACCACTTGAGTACGCGCCACCCGGCGCTGTTGTACTGCTGAAAGCAGCGGTTGCTGCTAAGAAAGGACTCCGACCATGCGTCCCTCCGTCAGGTTGGGCAAGGTTTCGGGGATCGACATCGGTCTCCACTGGACTATCGGGTTGATCGCATTCTTGCTGGTCACCACCCTCACCGGCAGCGTGCTGCCGGCCTCCGCTCCTGGATATGCCCAGGCGGGGTATCTGTTGGCTGCTGCGGCCACGGCCGTCATGTTCCTGGGCTCGATTGTGGCTCACGAGCTCGGTCACTCGATTGTGGCCCAACGCAACGACATCAACGTTCTCGGTATCACCCTGTTCGGTCTCGGTGGTGTGGCTGCTCTCGAACGCAATCCCGACGACGCCGGAGCCGCCGCCCGAATCGCCATTGCCGGACCGCTGGTCAGCGTTGCCGTCGGCGCAGGCTCGTTGGCGCTGTCGTATGCGTTGGGAACGCTCGGCGCTCCGGCGCTGGTCACGGCTTCGCTCACCTGGTTGGGTTTCATCAACCTTGCTCTTGCCGTATTTAACATGATCCCCGCTCTGCCTCTTGACGGTGGCCGGGTACTGCAGGCTGCCCTTTGGAAGCGGGGCGGCCAACGGCTACCGGCCACCGTCACAGCCGCTCGGTGGGGCGGGCGGATCGGTTGGGTCATCGTGGCCCTAGGGCTGATTCAGTTCGCTACGACCGGAAGCGGCTTGTGGACTGCCTTCATCGGCTGGTTCGTGGCCTCCACCGCCAAAGCGGAAGGGACCCGAGCCCGGTTGGAACTGTGGCAGGAGAAGCTGCACGCTCAGATGGCCGGTCAGCCCGGTAGCGGCGATGCAAACCCTCTGTCGGTATTGTTCGGGAACCGGGGACCGCTGCGAGCACGCCGCCCTGGATCCGATGACATGTCGTCACCGACATCGCCGCCTCCAGCGCCGGGCACGGTAATTGACGTGGACAGTCGGCCGATCAGCGACGATTAACTTGCAGAATAGGCCCTCGGGCAAAACCAGGATGCTCTGCGGCTCCAAGCTGCGGATAGACAGTTGGCGGAACCGAGATGTCGGCCATGAACAACCGCCCGACCAGTGAGCTGGATCGAAGGCCAACTTTGGGGGCCGCCAGCGTGACTGTGGCATCGGCGTTGACAGCGACGCCGGGGACTGAGCCGTCGGTGACGTTCAGGCCAGACGGAGTGTCGAGGGCCAGGACTGGCATCTTGGTGGCATTCATCCAGGCGATCATCGATTCGGCCTTGCCGGTGGGAGCGCCCCGCAGGCTGTAGCCGATGACGGCATCGATCACCACCGTCTGATTGCTGTTGCCCTGCCTGCCCGAGTTGTCGAATCCGTCGGGCTTGGTGGCATCGGTCCGACAGCTCACGTCCATGCGCCGGAGGATGTCCAGTTGCCGCCCCGGCACCGAATCCTCGGCCGGCTCCCTGGTCAGCTGAACTTCGACCGACTGTGACCCGAGCCAGTTGGCCAAATTGCGGGCAGCTACCAGTCCACCGCCCCCGTTGCCGCCAGTGCCGGCCATGACTAGTACGGCGGACGGCTGGTACACATCGACGGCGACTCGGGCAAGATGGCGCCCGGCATTTTCCATCATTTGGATGAGACCGATGTTCAGATCGTCGATCATGATGCGGTCGACTTCGATCATCTGCCGTTCGGACAACCACGGCACCTGGTCGGCATTCACCGCCTGGAAGCCACCGAGCCGTCTATGGTGAGCCACCTTTCTACTGTAGCGATAGGGTTACGCGTCACATGAGCGACCAAACCTGGTATCGGGACCTCGCCCGACCGATCGATCATGCCGCCAGAACCGCCGCCGAGGCGCGCAATCAGCAGCTGACCAAACCGGCAGGGTCGCTCGGCCGCCTGGAGTCGATCGCTATAGACTTCGCCGGTTGGCAGGGCACCGATCGCCCGACAATCCCCAAGCCAGTCATTCGAGTTTTCGCCGGAGACCATGGTGTATGTCGACGCAATGTCTCGGCCTACCCCCAAGAAGTAACGGCCCAGATGGTTGCCAACTTTCTGGCCGGCGGTGCCGCTATCTCGGTCTTGGCCGAACAGACGGGCGCCGACCTTGGCGTGGTCAACATGGGAATGGTGCAGCCCCAGTCCGGACCTCCGATTTACGCCGGTCTCGTTAGCGATGGCAAAGGGTCCACCGGGGCGCGGTACACCGACCTCCAATTGATGCCCGGAACCGATGACTTCGTCGACGGCCCGGCCATGCCCCCGATGGTTTGTCAGGCGGCGATGGCCGCCGGCCGGGATCAGGTCTCCGCCGTCGCTGACGATGGGCCGTCGATCTTCATTGGTGGTGAGATGGGTATCGGCAACACAACCGCAGCTTCAGCCCTCTGTTCGTTGCTCCTTGATCTTCCACCCTCGGACACTGTTGGACCGGGTACTGGTGTGACCGGTGAGGCGTTGGCGGCCAAGCGGAAAATCGTGCAGGAGGCACTTGAACACCACCGGGATGACGTTCTCGACGCTGTCGATGCACTGGCACGACTCGGTGGCCTGGAGATCGCCGGTCTGGTTGGTGCCTATATCGCCTGCGCTCAGCAGGGCATCCCGGTGCTGGTTGATGGATTCATCACCTCAGCGGCGGCCATTGCCGCTACCACCATCAATCCCAGTGTTTCCCTTTGGCTGTGCTTCAGCCACCGATCGGCCGAGCCAGCTCACGTGACCGTGCTACGTCATCTCAACGCCGATCCTCTGGTCGACTTTGGCATGCGGTTGGGTGAAGGAAGCGGGGCGGCTCTGGTTATTCCCCTCATGCAGTCGGCAGTCGCTTTGCATTCCGGGATGGCCACGTTCGGTGAAGCAGGTGTCAGCGAGCAGTGACCGAGCCGTTGGAAGGTTCTGCTCCCGGTCGGCAGTGGGACTTCTTTTGGGCCGCCGTCATGTTCTACACCCGACTGCCGGTCCCTTCGGGGGCACGCCATTCCGATGAGATCCTGAACCGATCCCGGCAGTACTTTCCTGCCATCGGTGTGCTGGTAGGCGGCATCGCTGCTCTGGTGTTGGCCGGCGCCGAAGCGCTGTTCACCGTTGGCATTGCCGTTGTTCCATCGATGGCCGCTTCAGTGCTGGTGACGGGGGCGTTTCACGAAGACGGGCTGGCCGACTCCTTTGACGGGTTCGGGGCCAGTCGTGATCCGCAACGAATACTGCAGATCATGAAGGACTCGCGGGTCGGAAGCTTCGGCCTGGTCGGCATGGTGTTGGTGTTGTTGGCCAAGTACGCCTCGCTGGTGACCCTTACCGGTTTCTCGGTGTCGACGGCGGCGATAATCGTTGTCAACGCCCATACGCTCAGCCGGCTGGCCGCCTCGACCGTGGCCGACCTTCTGCCCTACGCCAGGACGTTGGATCGCGAAACATCGGCCGATGGTTCCAGCAAGATCAAACCGATCGCCGACCACCCCTTGACCGGCGGTCAACGTTTGGCCGGGGTGGCGTGGGCTGTGCCGGGCTTAGTGGTTCTGGCCGTCATCGACTCCTTCACCGCATTTGCCATGGTGGCGGCCATGGTCGTGGTCGTGCTGGCTGCAGTCAGATACCTTCGGGCCAGGCTCGGCGGCTACACCGGAGATTGTCTCGGTGCCACCCAGCAACTGGCGGAGCTGAGTGGCTGTATGGTCGCTGCCGCAGTGCTGGTTTAGGTAGCCCTCGCTGAGGCGGGGAATGGTCGAACGGTGAGTCGGGTTGAACCTTCCATGCGATCAACCCGTCGACGAAGTTGGACCAGGATGGCCGCTGCGTTGGTCTTGGGTGCGACGTTGACCGCCGCCGCATGCGGGGCGGGCGATGTAGCGGTGGAAGAGGCAGTAGCGGATGAGTCCGCCACCGCCGCCGAGTCCTCTGGCTCGGGCCTGTCCGGGCAGTTCGACACCGTCGATGGTTCCTCGATCAACCTGGCCGATTTCGACGGTCAGGATGTGGTGCTGTGGTTCTGGGCCCCGTGGTGACCGTTTTGACGTGCGGAAGCCCCTACGGTCGTAGAGGTACAGCAGCAATTTGGTGATCAGGTCCAGATCATTGGTATTCCCGGTCTCAGTAGCGACGTGCAAGGCATGGCCGCCTTTGTCGATGACACCGGTACCGGCGTCATCGCCCATATTCCTGATCCTGACGGTGTCCTCTGGGACCGCTTTGGCGTGACCCAGCAGCGAACTTACGTTTTCTTGAACGATGACGGCACCAGCCGGATTGGTACTTACGGGAATCTTCCCGGTGACGTGGAAGAGCTGATAGCGGGCTGATTCAGCCGATTCGATTGAGCACGTCGTCGATGGGAGCCTGCCAGGCCTGATAGGTCCGGTGCGGACGAAACCCCATGGCCACATTGATGTCCAACATGTGGGCGTTCGACTGGGCGTTGTAGGTTTCCAGAACAGACAGCTCGGGCACGTTGCCTCGGGTGTGTTGGTAGTTGGCGGCCTTCAGCCATTTGCCGAGACGATGGCCGCGGTGGGACTCCAAAACAGTGGTGTCGCTTTGATGGCCGATTTGTGGTCGCTCTCGATGCACGAAGATCTCCGACAGCCCGGCGGCGTCGCCGTCGGGACCGATGGCCACAGTCCGCAACAGCGAGAATCCGGCACCGATAAACATCTCATCGGCCTCACGCTGGGCCTCGGCGTCACGGGTGGGGTAGTTGAAGTCAAGGTCGTCCATGGGGGCGTCGGCCATGCCTTTCATGGCGGTGGACCACAGGCTGGTCATGTCATCGGGTACGTGACCGATCCACGATGCCAACCGGTAGCCGGGAGCGGCCGACGCGGCACTGTCGACCCACGATGCCATCAGGCCTTCGTCGATGTCGGCTACGGCGACCCGGGAGCACCGCTCCTCTTGGCGTTGGGTCATGTCGTATTTCTGGCACATGGTCGTGCTGGCGTCACGCGAGATCTCGATACACGGCCAGGCCATGATCGATTGCTGGCCCATCTCCTTAAGCGGTGGAACGACGGCTTCGACCAACGCAGTGGCTACGCCGTAGCGCCTGGCTTCGGGAAGAACCATGGCTTCGATGTTGGCCACCTGTAACTCGTCGTCGGGGTCTGACTCGGTGTTGGCGTTGACCACACCGGCCGGTTCTCCGTTGAGGGTGGCGACGAAAGCCAGCTGTTGACGATCGGGCGGAGTATGAAAATACCAGGCCGACATCTCTTCGGGCCCGATCTGCGGGTCACCAGGGTTTCGGATGGCGTCGTCAGCCCGGATTGCGGCCAAGGCGATGGCAAAGGCCTCCTCATCGCCGGGGGTTACCTGGATTATGTCAATCTTGGACTCGGTCGTATGGCTAGCCACGCCACCAGTCCAGCCGCTGCCAGCGGCCATGTCGAGTCATTTGATGGCTGCGTCGGGTTCGAACCGGCTGTCGACGTTGACCAATCATTGGCTCTTTCCAGGATTGACGATTACCCGAACTGGTCTAGGTTGCCGTGCATGGGGAAGCAGATACGGACTTGGCAGCTGACAATAGGTTCAGCCACGAACGGGTGACCTACCTTCCGGGCGAGCGTGACGGTGACGCCGACCTTGGACGGTTTACGACTACTTCGTAGCCCCATAGTCGACGGCAACTGTTCGTCCGGCGTCAACAGCAGCAACGATGGCCTCGACCACGGTTTGGGCGGCTACACCGTCGGCGGCGGAGGGCCCTGTTGGGGGTGTGCCGGCCAGTACTGAATCCACCCATGCCCGGTCTTGTAGCCGGTAGGCCTCGGCGAAGCGGGCGAACCAGTCGGCTCCGGTTTCGACGCGACGCTGACCGTCAGTGTGCACCTCGGCCCGAAGTTGGCGCCCGGTCATAGCCCGACCGTCGGCCGCTGTCACCTCGACCGTCACCTCGTAGGCATAGGCGGCGTTGTCGAACTCAAGGGTGGCGTGAGCGCCGTTGGTGAGACGACAAAGAACCATGATGTGGCGGATCTTGCCGGCCGGACTCCCCAAAGGTTGACGGGTCACGTTGGCCGACACTTCGGCTACTTCGGCGCCGGTCAGGTACCGGACGCTATGAATGTCATGCACCACTGATTGGCCGACGATGACCTCGATCGGACGGTTCGGTGCTGGGGCGTTGCGGTGGGTGCAGTGCAGGTGATGGATGGCCCCGAGTGGCTCCAGGGCTGCAGCCAACTGCAGGTGAGCAGGATCGTACTCCCGCATGAAACCCAGCTGAATGAAGCGTCTGCCTTTGGCTGCTTCGGCTTGGGCTACCCGTTTGGCATCGGTCGCCGATGTGGCCAACGGCTTCTCGCACAGGACCGGCTTGTCCCGCTCGAGACAGGCCAACGTGAGCTCGGCGTGGGTCTCGTCGGGCGAGGCGATGATGACGGCATCGATGTTGTTGTCGGCGATAATCGTTGAAGGGTCGGTCTCGGCTGTTGTGGCAAGCTCAGTGGCCAGGTGGCTGAGGTTCGAAGCGAACGGATCGGCCAGGGCGGCAACAGTGGCGTCCGCCATGGCATTGATGGTTCGAGCGTGAAAGGTTCCCATCCCGCCTACGCCGATGACGCCAACCCGGACAGGCCTTGACAGTGCGCTCATCGCGATGCCGCCGAGGTGGTTGGGCCATCGGTCTGCCGGAGCTGATCGACGATGGCAGTCAGTTTCTCGGCGTCGGCTGGGTTGTTGACCGGGATGGAGAATTCGATCCGGTCCACTCTGGAGTCGTAGCGTTTGACCAGCTTGTCCCCAATTTCGTTGTAGGTGCCGACGGTGGCCACGGTGTGCAGCATCTCGTCGTGCACCAGCGTTGGTAGCTCCTCCCAACGGCCCGACCGGCTGTACTCTGAGGCCTCGCGGGCGACATCTCCCCACCCGTGCAGCTCGAAGGTACGGCGATATGAGGGGGTCGACAGGTAGAAGCCGACACGGGCTCGCACGGTCTCAGCCACCGATTCCAGTTTGGCCTCATCGGGTGCGGTGCCGATCAGGGGTTTCATGCAAACCTCGACGTCGTCCACTGCTCGGTTGGTGCGAGCGGCACCGCGCGCCAGGTTGGGTAGCACTTCGGCATCAATGAACTCCGGGGTGCACACTGGGTGCAGGCGCACGCCGTTCGCTACCTCTCCGGCCACGGCACACATGTTGGGGCCAATGGCGGCAACGTGAATTGGAATGTCAGGGTGGTCGATTGGCCCGGGGTTGAACAACGGCACCATCAGGTTGAGGTTGTAGTGATCGCTCTCAAACTCAAGCGGCTCGCCGGTCTGCCAGCAACGCCATACTGCTCGCATGGCGTTCACATAGTCCCGCATCCACGGAGCTGGGGCCGACCAGTCGAATCCGAATCGCCGGGTCACATGAGCTCGAACCTGGGTCCCGAGGCCCAGCACGAACCGTCCGCCGGAGAGCTTTTGCAGCGACCAGGCCGACATGGCGGTGACTGTGGGGGAGCGGGGGAAGGCCATCGCCACCGATGTTCCCAGTTGTAGGCGCGAGGTGGTTGTGGCCCCCAACGTCAACAGCTGGAACGGGTCGTCCTTGGTTTCCTCCACCAGTACGGCGTCCAAGCCGACGTCTTCGGCCAACGCTGCCAGCGTCGGAAACTGCCGAATGTCAAGTGGGGTCTCAGGCTCCCGCATTCCGGGGTCAAGCTTTCCAAGCGGAAGTAGTGATTCAACGAGCACCCCCTGATTGAACCCGGTCGCCGTCGTCGCTGGCAATTCGCAATGGGTATGAACGCCGACAAACCGTGAAACAATGGGTTGGTTCTGCTGCACTGGCCAACCGAAGGAAGCTGCTCGATGCCATTTACTCAGATCTCCCTAAAGAAGGGCACCACGGCGGACTTCCGCGCCACGATGATGGAGAGCATCTACCTCGCGATGCGTGAGTCGATCGGCATCCCAGAAGACGACCGCTTCGCCACGATCGTCGAGCTCGAGGAGGGCAACTTCACTAGCAGTGGCAACTACGCGGGAGTCGAACGGACCGACAACGTAGTTTTCATTCAGATCACTTTGAACGCCGGCCGAACGGTCGACGCGAAGAAAGCACTGTACGCAGCGATAGCCAAGCAGCTAGAGCAAGACCTTGCCGTGCGACCTGAGGATGTCGTGGTGAGTCTGATCGAGGTGTCGCCCGAGGATTGGTCGTTGGGCAACGGTCTCGCCCAGTACGCCTAGGTCAGGCGACCATCAAGCGTTCGACCTCGGCAACCCGGCCCAGGGGTTGAACCCAACCGGCCGCTACCCTTGCCGGGTGCTGGGTACCAATCGGATAGCGGCTGCTGACCCCAATGTGAGTAACGCCGCCTTGGCCCTGCTCACAGCGGTCAAAGCCATCAACAACTGGATGTTCCGTTGGGTGCCGTTTTTTCTGCCTGTACTCCAGCGGGCATTTGGCGCCTCAACCGGGCAGATGACTGCCGTCATGGGTATCGGCCAGATGGCCGGCTTGACCAGTCTCGCCACCGGACGTCAGTTGGACAACGGTCGGGAACGCCCGGCGATGCTGTTCGGTTTGACAGTGGCCATCTGCGGTTCGCTGTTGGCCACGGTTGGCAACGTGGCGGCCTTCGGCATCGGCTATTTCGCCATGCTTATGGGCATCGCCTGGGTCACTGTTGCCGGCCACACATACCTGGCAAGAAGAGTCCGCTACGAGCGTCGGGCCCGAGTAATCGGCATCTTCGAGATGTCGTGGGCCTCCGCCCTGCTAGTCGGAGTCCCGGCAGCTGCGCTGCTGATCTCGTTGTTCGGCTGGAGGGGTCCGTTTGTGGCCTTCGCAGCGATAGCCACTGTTATCGGACTCATGTTGGCGGTGGCACCGGACGAAGCTGAAGTCTTGGAAGATGCAGTGGCCGGAACCGGGCGTGTACCGTTCACTCCGCTGGCCTGGCTATCGTTGGGTGCATCGGCCTCGATTGCGTTGTGCGGATTGACGACGGTGGTGATCATAGGGACCTGGTTGGATGAGGTGTTGTCGGTGTCGACCGCCGGTATTGGCGTGGTGGCCGTCGCCTTCGGTGCGGCTGAGCTGATGGCCTCAGGGGGTTCGGCCGCGGTCGCCGATCGACTCGGCCCTCGCCGTTCGACCCGGGCCGCCATGGTCATTGTTCTAGTCGGCCTTGGAGTGATTACGCAGGCCGGATCGTCGCTGCCAATTGCTGCTCTCGGATTGGTGCTGTTCTTTCTCGGTTTCGAGTTTTCCATCGTCACCTCGTTTGCCATTGTCAGCGAGTCGCTGCCAGCGGCTCGCGGTCGAATTCTGGCCGCCAATGTGGCGGTGGGAACCGTCGGTCGTGGTGCCGGCGTGATGGCAAGTGGCTCGCTGTACGGGCTGTTTGGCATCACTGGGCCCGTGGCGTTGTCGGCTGTGGCTGCGGTATGTGCCATCACGTTTCTGACGCTGGTGGATCGCCACCACCAGACACTCCCTTTGGCATAGCCAGGGGTTTAGCTTCGTCAACATGCACATTTCAGCACGGGCGATTACTGTCGTTAGCTGAAGTCCGATGCCGCAAGTCGGGCGACCCACCGCCATGGAGGAAAACCCTTGAGTCACGCACCAAGGAACTACGTGAGTCGGCTTCTTGCCGTCTTCGCGCTGGTTTCAACCGCCCTTGTCGCCCTAGGCACTGCGCCATCCAGCGCCGCCACTGGAGACGACGTTCTTATCAACGAAGTACTGGCCAGCACCACGGGAAGCGATGTCGAGTACATCGAACTGTTTGGAACGCCGGGGTTCTCGCTTGACGGTTTGAGCCTTATCGGGGTCGAAGCCGACGATCAATCATCTCGAGGCAACATCGACTTCCGATTCGACTTTGGACTGTTCGACGTCATCGGCTCGAACGGTTTCCACCTTGTCGGCAACGAGTTGGTGTTCGGTGCCTACGCCGTCCAGCCCGACACGGCTATTGACACAAACAGCCTTGAGAACTCGTCGTCCACCTACGCCCTTGTGCCCACCACGGCTCTGCCCGGTGACGGAAGCCTGCCCGCTGATGGTGACGTGCTCGACTCGGTTCACTTGACCGACGACGACCTCGACCCATCATTCTTTGGTGCCCCTTCGGTCGGTCCGGACGGGTCGTTCTTCCCGGCCGGCGCCGGCCGCCTGGCCAATGGTGTCGATACCGACACCGCAGCTGATTGGGCTATCGGTGACTTCTTCATCGGATCGGACAACACCCCAACTGCCGGCGGTGAGGTTGCTGAGCCCACCGCCGCCACCATCATGGAGATTCAAGGTGGCGCCCATCTTTCGCCTTTAAATGGCGCGTTGGTGGCGACCACCGGTGTCGTGACCGCGGTCGCCTTCAATGGCTTCTACCTGCAGGATCCAGTCGGTGACGGCGACGACAACACGTCCGACGCCGTCTTCGTGTTCGCCGGTTCGGATTCTCCCGACGCTGGCGATTCTGTGTCCGTCACCGGTGTCGTGTCGGAGTTCATCCCCGGTGGGGCCGGAACTGGAAATCTGTCGATCACTCAGCTGTCAGTCATCGACCTTGAGGTCTTGGGCGCAGGCTCACTGCCCAGCCCGGTCGAAATCGGCAAAGGCGGGCGCCAAGCCAGCCCAACCACGGTGATCAGCAACTCTGAGTTGCCGACCAATCTGCAAACCGATCCCGCTGTCTTCAACCCCGAGACCGATACCATCGACTTCTGGGAGTCACTTGAGGGCATGCTGGTCGAAGTTGATCGTCCAGTCACCGTTTCGGCTACTCGGACGTTCAATGCTTTCTCCAGCGAGTTCTTCACCTTGGCCAGCTGGGGACAAGGTGCAGTCGCTCCCAACAACGCCCGCACCAATCGTGGTGGCATCGAGCTGCAAGCCGATCTACAGAACACCGGTGATCAGAACCCCGAGCGGATCCAGATCCAGTTCGACGGAACCCTTTACCCGGCCGAGGCTCCGGCTTTGAACATCGACACCCGACTTGACGACGTGCTTGGCGTGGTCGGCTACAGCTTCGGTAACTTCGAGGTCAACGCCATCGAAGAGATACGAGTGGTCAACGACAGCAAGCTCAAGACGGAGACCACACCGTTCAAGCCGTTGAACGATCAGCTCACGCTGGCCAGCTACAACGTGTTGAACCTGTCGGGTGACGGAAGCGACGTCGGTCAGATGGCTACCGTCGGTGCACACATCGCCGCCAACCTGGCCGGCCCTGACATCGTTGCGCTCCAGGAAATCCAGGACGACAGCGGCGAGAACAACGACGGAACGACCTCCTCCGCCCAAACGTTGACCGCGTTGATCGCCGCCATCGAGGCTGCCGGTGGACCGACCTACGTGGGCGTGGACGTGACCCCCGCCGACAACACCCAGGGTGGTGTTCCCGGTGGCAACATCCGCAATGCGTTCCTCTACAATCCCGAGCGGGTGTCGCTGGTCGAACTGCAGGACCTCAACTCCACAGTCTTGGCCGACACCTACGGGGTGAGCGACCCGACCGCCTTCGACGGCAGTCGCATCCCGCTACTGGGCGTCTTCGACTTCCCGGCTGATGGAAGCGGCGAACAGATCACGGTCATCAACAACCACTTCAGCTCCCGCTTCGGATCCACACCGATCTTCGGTGGACCACAGCCTTTTGTGCAGGCCGGAGAGGATGAACGTGAAGCTCAGGCCACAGCACTCAACGAGGTGACCGACGTGTTGTTGGCCGCAGACGGTGATGCCAACATCGCCGTGGTCGGGGATCTCAACACCTTCCAGTGGACCGATGAACTCTTAGAAGACCTGCCCGGATCAGAGCCGGTGCTGACCAACTTGGCCTTCACCTCGCTCAACGGCAACGACTCAGACGACCTGTACTCGTTCGTGTTCGATGGCAACTCGCAATTGCTCGACCACATGTTTGTCAGCGATTCGCTGCTTGACGGTTCGACCAGATTCGACGTCGTTCACGTCAACGTCGACTTCGCCCGGGTTAGCGACGACTTCGGGTCCGACCACGAGCCGCTACTGGCTCGCTTCCGCCTCAACTAGCCGGTGAACGGCTACTAAGACTAGTTGACTGATGTAGAGGGCATCGCTCGGCCGGTTTCCCACGCGACGAAGTCGTTGTAGGGCATCGGTCGGGCGATGTGGAAACCCTGGGCCGTCGGGCAGCCGAGTTCGGCCAGCAGGTTCAAGGTCTCAGCGTCCTCAATACCTTCAGCCACCACGTGCATGCCCAGCTCTGCGGCCAAGTTCAGTGTTGACTCGACAATGGCCCGGTTTCGTTCCGACTGGCTGATCCCATAGATCAAGGCACGATCGAGCTTGATTTCGGAAACCGGCAGGCGGCCGAGGTAGGCCAACGACGAGAAGCCTGTGCCGAAATCATCGACACTCAACCGAAGGCCGGCCGAGCTCAGGTCCAGAAGGGTTTGGTCGACCACCGGGTCCTCGTCGATCAATGCTTCTTCAGTCAGTTCTACAACCAAGTTACGAGCCGTCAGACCGGCCAACTCAAGCTCTTTCAACACCGAAGCGGCGAAGCCCGGCTCGCGCAGGTTTCGACCGTCGACGTTGACAGCCACCGCCCAATCGTGACCGGAACGCACTGACGATGCGACGTCGGCCAGTGCCGCTTCCAGTACTACCCGGGTCAAGGTCGTGATGTGGCCACCAAGCACCACTAGGTCAAGAAAGTCGGCTGGCGGGATCAGCCCCTCATCGGGGTGAAGCCAACGAACCAACGCTTCGCTGCCGGTGACGGCCCCCGTTTGCAGATCAACCTTTGGTTGATGGTGGACGAAGATCTCGCCGTTGACTAGAGCCGTCGGCAGCCGTTTGGCGAAACCGATCCGACGTTTGCTGGTTCGTTCCAGCGACTCGTCGTAGTCGACAAGTCGAGTGGTGCCTTGTTTGGCGTGGCCGAGGGCCACGTCGGCTCGGCGCCGAACTTCGTCAGCATCGAGACCGTCTTCGAAACTGGCGGAACCAATGCTGGTTCCAACCGAAACGACGATGCCGCCGAGGGTGAGAGGTTCGCCGGTGCAGGCCATCAAGCTCTTGGCCACAGCCTCGGTGCTGGCCTTGTCGCCGGCGACGAGAGCGGCGAACTCATCGCCGCCGAGGCGAGCCAGCTGCTCGACGCCGTCAACCCTGGCGAAACGTTCGGCCACTACTCGAAGTACCTCGTCGCCGATCGAGTGGCCAACCGAGTCGTTGACCCGTTTGAACCCGTCAAGGTCGAGCAGCAACAAGTGGCCGCCGCCTCGCTCCGCCCATTTGTTGGCTTCTTCAACGTGAGCGGAGCGGTTTGGCCGCTCGGTCAGTTGATCAACTCGGGCCATGCGTTCTGTAAGCGCATCGGTGCTTCGCTTCTCGGTGATGTCTGAGACTCCGCTTCGAATCATTGCGCCGGCGGCTACTCCGGCTTCAACCGTTTCGCGGATCCATAGCCAACCATTCTGACCGTTGGTGATGCGGTACTCGAAGACAGCACCGGGCTGCACCTCGGAGGAACGCTGATCGTCAGGGTGGATCAAGTCGTCGAGTCGGTCTCCTGGTTTAACATTGCCGATCGGCGCACCGAGAACGCTGAGAACCTTGCCGTCGGAATCCAAATCCCAGGCGGTGGCTCCTGCCACCCTCAGCGATGTCCCAACCTGGCGTTCCTGCCACTCCACATGAGAGGTAACGGTGGAAACAGCAGTTCCGGCCAAGATGGGCAGCATCAGCACCCAGATCCACGAGTCAAGAAGATCACCGGAAGCGAACTCCACGCCGTTGACGGCCACGACCGCCGCGCACAAGAGATGAAAGATGGTCGACTTCTTATGAGCCGATGCAGCCACGAGCGCCAGGTTCATCACGACCAGACTCATGACTGGCAACCAGAGGATCGGCAGCACAAGAGTGGTCAGTGCGACAGTGCCGGAAATAAAGTTCTGCACCAGAGTCGGTCGAGGCAGCTCGTCTCGTTGGAGGTGTTTGATCCAGATGTACTGAAGAATGAGTACCCCCAGACCCCAGGACAACGCCAACTGGATCGCCCGCCCCTCCCTGGACGCCAAATAGAACAGCAGCGGTGCGACCAGGGGAAGCGGAAGTAACTGCGAGATGAAGGTGGCAAGCGGATCGCCGCCTTTTACTGCGCCTGGAAACCCGCCCAGTTCGTCCCAGTGCGCAGTTGCATGGGAACTTCGATTGCGCCATGACATAACAACTGAATCGGCACCACTGGGTTGGACCTAAGCATCAAGGTTGACTTGGTATGGAACCTGGGGGCGTTCGATGTAGGTCAGGTGACTCAGCCCGGGGAGCGCTCACATCAAGTCGCAACGTTGTTGTATGACAGTGTTGGCGGCTAGACGGGAACGGTGATCGGCATCGAGGACGGCGTCTAGGCTGTCCGCCTTGCCGCCATCATGTTGCTGCAACACCGCATCGTTTACCTCAGCGATAGCCGGCCAGCTAAGCAGTCCGTCCAGGAATGCCTGCACCGACACCTCGTTGGTTGCGCTGAGCCAGGCTGGAGCAGTACCGCCTTGCCTGCCCGCTTCGTAGGCCAAGTCCAGGCAACGAAAGGCGCCCCGATCCGGCGGCTCGAACGTCAACGACAGCGCTTCGTCCCATCGCATCTCGCCGAACGGAAGATCAAAACGGTCCGGAAACGAGAGGGCATAGGCGATGCACAGGCGCATGTCCGGCTGTGACAGCTGGGCGATGGTGGACCCATCGGTGTAGGCCACCATCGAATGCACGATCGACTGGGGATGAACGACCACCTCGATCCGGTCGTAGTCAACGCCGTACAATTCGTGGGCCTCGATGACCTCCAGGCCCTTGTTCATCAAGGTCGAGGAGTCGATGGTGATCTTCGGACCCATTGACCAGGTCGGATGAGCCAACGCTGCATCGACGGTGACGGTCTTGAGCTCGCTGGCGGTCCGGCCGCGGAACGGCCCGCCCGAAGCGGTCAATACCAAGCGGTCGACGCCTTGCTCGTTCTCCGTGGCTCGCAGGCACTGATGGAGCGCGCAGTGTTCGGAATCGACTGGCAAGAGCTCAGCGCCCGGTGTTCGCCGGGCCTCCTGAACTAGCGGCCCGGCAGCGATCAACGACTCCTTGTTGGCCAGGCCAAGTCGCCGACCGTTCTCCAATGCTGAAAGGGTTACGGCCAACCCGGCGAAACCCATTACTCCGTTGATCACCACATCGGCGGAAGCGGACGCTTCAGCCAGGCCTTCTTGGCCGGAAAGCACCGGTGTGGCCGGACCCACGGCATCGGCGGCTTCAAGTCGTCGTTCGGGGTCGGCCACGACGACGACATCCGGTTGAAACTCGGCTACCTGCTTGGCCAGCAGCGAGATGTTGGATCCGGCCGCCAGAGCCTGAACCGAAAATCGGCCCTCGGAACGGCGGACAATGTCGAGCGTTTGAGTTCCGATCGACCCTGTAGATCCCATAACCGAAACCGTGGTTGTCGTCACGGCGAACAGCCTAACCAACGTCGCCTGTAGCTCCCCGGCCCGGGGGATGCTGCGTCCGGATCCGACGGGCACCGTAGGTAGGAGATGGGCTACCGTAACGCCATGGAAAGCGATGATCTGCCCGTCCCGGAGCCGTCGGAATCGTCAGAGCGAGCACTCCGGGCGATACGAGTCTCCGACGCTGAGCGCGACGCAGTCATCGAACGTCTACGCCACGCAGTAGCGGAAGGACGCATCGAGATGGGCGAGTTCGAAGAGCGAAGCGCCCTGGTGTACAACGCTCGCTTCGAACATGACCTTGAGACGGTAGTGAACGATCTTCCGGTTGCCGCTGCAACGACCCCGGCGACGCGGCCTGCGGTGGATCGTCGTTGGATGCTGGCGGGGATGAGCGGTCGTGAGTGGAGGGGATCGTGGCGCCCAGCGAAACAAAACATGGTGATAACCGTGATGGGCGGACAGGAGATCGACCTCACGGCGGTGGAGGCCACCGATATCGAGATCTTGGCATTCACCGTGATGGGCGGGCTGGAGATTACCGTCCCCAGGGGGGGCTCTCGTCGACGACGGCGGCTTCTTCTTCATGGGAGCGAGCACGACGGCGGTTGACCCACCAGACGGGGCGCCCACCATGCGAATCAAGATCCGCAGCTACGGACTAATGGGAGCATCCGAAGTCTTCCACCCCAAGAAGAGAAAGAACAAGAACAAGAACTTCGGTCAAAGAGATCGACCTGAGCTGACCTGAATCAGCTTGCACGGCGCAAGACTCGGCCAGGGCGTGCCCCAGTGGGACTGCCGTCGCTCACCACCGCAATACCGTTTACCAATACATGAGCAATGCCGTCGGGATGTTGGTTTGGTTCGGCGAAGGTCCCACGGTCGATGATGACGTCAGGGTCGAATACCACGATGTCGGCGGCCAGCCCGGGCCGAAGGTAGCCACGGTCGGTCAACCCAAAGATGTCGGCTGACCGCCCTGTCATCCGAGCTACCGCTTCCCCCAACGGCAGCAGCCCGAGTTCACGGGAGTAGTGGCCGAGAACCCGAGCGAACGTGTTGTACAGCCGAGGATGGGGTTTGCCTTCGATGGTAGGTAGACCATCGGAACCGATGATGGTGCTGGGGTGGCGCATTACGGTTTGGACGTCGTCTTCGCTCATCATGTGGAGAATGACGGTGCTGGTCGGGGCTCCCGCCAGCACTCGCCTAGCCGCCTCAGCTGCTGTTGTGTCGAAGCCAGCCGCCAGCTCGCCCATCGATCGACCTTCCCACTCCGGATGCCCTTCTGCGCTGGCCACCACCAGAGACGATCCGGTCAGCGTGGCTCCGTCGGTTTCGACTGGTGGCCCCTCGGGCTGACCTCCGCAGGCGTCCTCTAGCCCGTCATCAACGATGCTGTAGTTATCGAGCACCGAGCCCAACATGGTGCTGCCTGCGGTGTACGGGTACTGGTCAGCGTGGACGGTCATCCCGTCGGCCTGGGCCTGTTCGATGAGAGCCAGGGTTTCAGCCACCTTGCCCCAGTTGGCTGAACCGGCGGCTTTGTGATGCGAGATTTGGACGGCTACACCGGCCCTGCGGCCAATCTCGATCGCTTCGGCCACCGCTTCCACCAACCGGTCACCCTCGTCGCGAATGTGCGATGCGTACAGTGCCCCGGTTCCGGCCATGACGGCGGCCAGAGCGGCCAGTTCGTCGGTAGTGGCGTTCTTGCCCGGCTGATAGACCAGGCCGGATGACAGTCCGAGCGCTCCGGCGTTGAGCGCCTGGGTTAAGATTTTGGCCATCGCTGCGGATTCACTGGCCGTTGGGCGACGCTCGGGCTCGGACGCCGCGTCGCCCATCACCCCGGCTCGGATTGAACCGTGCCCGGCCAGCACCCCGATGTTCACGCCTGGAGGATTGGCCTCCAGGTGACTGACATAACCGGCGAAGCCGTCGAACTCGGGAATGTCGTGACCGGGATGCATCGACGAGGCGAACGTCAGCCGTGGGTCTCTGGGGGCGGCTGAGAATCCGCAGTTGCCGACGATGCAGGTGGTCACTCCGCCCCGGTTCTTGAATGCCATGGCAGGGTGGGTCATGGCGGCGAAGTCATCGTGGGTGTGGGCGTCGATGAAGCCGGGCGTCGCCGCCAACCCGGTGCCGTCGATGATCTGTTTGGCCAGCGGCACCGCGTGAGCCGAATCGGCAGCGTGAGCCGAATTGGCCGCGTGAGTCGAATTGGAAAGCGTGACGGCACCAATAACACCGTCTTCAATAATGATGTCGCCGAGGAATCCATCGCCCCCCGCCCCGTCATAAATGGTGACGTTGGTGATAGCCACGGACTGAGGGGGCGCTGTCTTCGACACAGCCGCATCGTAGCCCACCGGGTCGTTTCCAGGTAAGGGCCGGGGCTAGGTGCTTGACCGGTGCCCGTGGGATACTGCCGACATGATGGTCGACTTCGTCAGACTCTGCGCCCGTGCTTTGTCCGATGCCGCCCATGATGACGGGACCCGACGTGGGGCGGAGGCCCTGACGTCTTCCATGGTTGGCGCGACACACACCCCGGACCGGTACGAGTCGGGATGGTTGCCTGCCTTGGACACGGTGGACATGGTGGGCGGATCGGAGTTGGCCGACGAGTTCGTTCGGATCGCCCCGCTGTTGCCCTGGCATCAGGCTTCGCAGGCCGGAACCGACACGGCCCTGATCGCTGTCAGTCCGCTTGACCTGGTGGTCGATGTCGGGTCACTGCGGCTGGGTCTCATGTACTTGGCGCCTGGGGCGCGTACGGCGCTTCACCATCATCCACCTCAGGAGGCCTACCTGCTCTTGTCAGGCCAGTCGGAGTGGCGGTACGGCGGGAGCAGCGAGTTCCGCTCGCTGGACAGTCCGGCCGCCATCTATAACCATCCCGACGATCTTCACGCTGCTGTTGCCGGCGACACACCGTTGGTTTCTATGTTCGTGCTCTGGGACTCACCTCAGAGCGGGTGTGTGTTCCCGGACGAAAGGTAGAAGCAGGTCCAAAATCGGCTGAAGCGTCGGAGCGAACTCAAGCGTCGAGTTCTTGAGCAGGGTGGTCGCGGCCCTTGAATGCGGTATCGGGTGGAGGTAGTCGGCCTCTTGGCCGTGGTGGAGGATGAGTGTCGCCGGCACGGTTAGTGCGGCCAGTTGGTCATCGGTCATTCCGAGAGTGGTCTTCTGGGCGTACGACTGGAGATGTTCTCCCGCTCGTTTCATCGCTGCCAGAAACTCAGAAACGTCCTGTTGCATCAGGTGCTCACGGCCCTTCGCCCCATTGCGGTCGATGTATGCACTCCAAAGCGGAGTCTTCGCCACCTCCTCCATGGAGGTGAGGTTGTCGTCCTCCACATACTTCATGTAGTACTCCCCTGGGAGTTGCGATGCCGCCATTGGGCCACCGGTCAGCGGAGCTATCACGAATGCCGCGATGTCATCGGGGTAGCGCTCGGCCAAGACCATGTTCGATCTCGCTCCCGACGACATCCCGTAGAATGCCGCGGGCCCTACGCCCAGGCGGTCGATGAGTACGTGGAGGTCCTCGGCTTCCTCGATTGAGAGCGGTTCAGTACCGAAGTTGATCGAGGAGCGACCCATGTTTCGGCGATCCCAGATGATTACCTTGAGGTCTGGGGCTGCCGCCGCCACATTCCGGGCGAAGCCACCAAATCCGTCGATCTCGCCCATTCCTCCCGGTGTCACGATCAGGGGTATGTCGGCGTTCGGGTTGTAGATCTCGGCATAGAGCGTCACGTCTCGCTCCGGGCGGAGGTCAATGGTCAGCTTGTCGCATTCGAGTTCATCGACGCCTGGTTCTGGAAGTGCGTTGAAGTACACGGCGTAGTAGGTGTTGTTCGACGCGCCTTTGAAGAGGGTCACGTCTTCCTCAACCTCTTCCTTGAGGTTGTTGTTGGCCTGGTTGGTCACGTTTTGTCCAGTCTGTTCATGGTCAAGAGATTTCGTCCAGGGAAGGCCGTCGAGCATGTAGCCGACGATGGAGTCGAGTTCGGCCCGGCTGGGTCGGGCTCGGGAGATGGCTGAGATCGCAGCGAACTGGCCAAAGAGGTAGTGGACAACGGGTGCGGGCTCGGCAGACGGCTCGAGTTCGCCGCTGCCGAGTGCTGACTCGACTCGGCTGAGTATCGATGACGCGAGTTGATTCTGAAGGGCGTTCAGCTTGGCGGCGATAGGGCCAGTGGTGAAATCACCTGAGGATCCACTGTCACCCATGAAGCAGCCATCGGGGAGTTCGCCCGAGAGGGTGCGCTCGGCGAAGAGGACAAAGACAGCTTCGAGTGCGTCGCGCAGCGTTTCCGCCTGGGCGAGGTAGCGCTCGGCCGGCTCGATGTGCTCGTGGTGATAGGCCTCGAGGGCGGCGATGAAGATGGCTTCTTTTTCACCCAGCGTCCGGCACAACGTCGGTTTGGTGACGCCGAGTTCGGTCGCCACCTGTTCGAGCGTTGCCCCGTGATATCCGTGGCGCCAGAACATGCGCAGGATCGTTGGCATGGCATCGGCCTGGTTAAGAGATTTCGGTCGTCCTGCCGGCACGTGACATTCCTCCGATCGAAGGTCGTAAAGCTTGGAATTCTGTGGGTAGCAAAGACTTTACTCTTTCGTACTGAAGGGTACGAAATCAAGAGCCGAATGCCTGGCAACATACTGGAAGCAGCGTTTCGCCGCCGCCACCGAGATCATCGACCGGGCAGTTCGCAGGGGTGAGTGCTCGGCCCCCGAGGATGCGGCGTTGCTGGTGGAGTTGACGGTGGCTCCCATCCACTTCCGGGCTGGCCAAACCGGTGGGCCGATCGATGAAGCGTTCCTGAACCACCTGGTCGACCGCCTGATGGCCTCGCTCGACTAGCGGCCGCTGAGGGCGATGGCGTCCTTGTACAACTGTGGGAGGTTGGCGAGGTCATCGATCTCGTCGTCAGCGAAGAGTCTGACAGCTACGTGCTCATGTGAAGCAACCGGGTCGACCGACGAGAGCGCTTGGCAAGCGTAGGCCGTGATGAGGACCTGCCGTCCCGGCACTGGTTCAAGGACCTCTGTCAGCAGGGGAGTCTCGTCGACCACCACCGCCACGCCGGTTTCCTCCATGAGTTCACGAGCACACGCATCCCTCGGCTGTTCACTTGGTTCGAGTCGGCCGCCCGGAAGTTCCCACTCATCACGGTCGTTCAAACACAGGAGAACTCGACCGTCGATGCGAACAACGCCTTTCACCGAAACCGGGAGGTGATGCCCGTCGTGTTCACTCACCGGTTGGTCCCCAAGCTCCCGACCGCAGATTCGGCTTCGGTAATGAGCCCAGCCATTACCTCGCCGACCGGTCGGATCCGGTCGGCGTAGCCAATTCCCTGTCCGGCCCCCGAATGCAGCAACGGCTCCACTCCGTGTTCGATGATTGCTCCCAGCAGATCGCCGACCAGCACATCCTGGTATGGCATGCGCAACGGCTCGGGGGCGTTGTCGGCCGACCACTCGTCGCTCCAGGCCGATCGAATCTGGCGGAACGTTTTGCCGCTTTCCGAGCGGGTGATCACGGTGTCGGCTGAGGTGGCGGCCAGCAGTTTGTCGACCAGGGCCGGTTGCATGTGTCCGGCGTGTTCGGTGGTGGTCAACCAGATTGTGCCGGTCCATACGCCCTGAGCACCCATGGCCAGTGCGGCGGCGACATGACGGCCGGTGGCCACTCCGCCTGCGGCCAAAACCGGGATGTCGCCACAGGCATCCACGATCTGTGGCACCAGAGTGAAGGTTCCGATGGTGCCGGTGTGGGCACCGGCTTCGGCCCCCTGGGCCACGATGATGTCAACCCCCGACCGAACCGAGCGCTCCACGTGGCGGGGGCTGCCGATCAAGGCGGCGGTGACCTTGCCTCTCTCTTGGGCCCGTTCGACCGCTGGTCGTGGGGCGCCGATACCGCAGGCAAACAGGTCGACGTCGCTGGCCATCACCGCCTCCAGCTGTTCGTGCTCGATCTCCTTCGACCGGATGAAACGGGTGCGCATCCCGGGCCCGCTCGGTTCCGGCACGTCATACTTGCTAACCAACCCGTCGACGAAGGCCCGATGCTCGTCAGGAATGTGAGCTTCAATAGCCTCACGGCTGTTGTGTTCGGGCATACCGTCCGGCAGTACCAGATCAACCCCGAACGGTCGGTCACCCACCAGGGAGCGGATCTGGTCCAACTCGGCCGAGATCTCGTGGGGAAATCGTCGGGTGGCACCGTACACGCCGATGCCGCCGGCATTGGTAATGGCGGCCACGGTTGTGATGTCGTGAGCGAATCCGAACACGGGATGTTCGATGTTCAGTCGTCGGCACAAGTCGGTTGTGAGCGCTCCCATCGGTCCATCCTGCCAGACCGTCGGGTACACGGCGAAGTTGTGCCGTGCCAGGAATCACTAATCCGAATTGTTAATCGGTTTCGCATCTTTGGCCGATTGGTAGGGTCGAAAGAGTGGTGAAACCTTGACAGCCGAAAGGCACGGCGACCAAGACTCCAATGTCGACAGGGAAAGCGGTCCGCAGGTTCTTAGGCGACGGCTGAACGGGCTTCGCAACCTTGGTGGTCCCGGTGGCACCGGCCCGGCGGCCATGGTCCCGACCAGTCTTCGCCACGGGATGCGGGCCCTCAAACACCGCAACTTCCGAATGTTCTTCGTCGGAGCCTTGGTCTCCAATTCCGGTACCTGGCTGCAGAACCTCGCCATTCCGTTTGTGCTGTTCGAGCTGACAGGTCGGTCGTTCTGGGTTGGCTTGGCCGGCTTCGCCCAGTTCTTCCCAGCTTTTCTACTTGGTCCACTGGGCGGCAACCTGGCCGACCAGTATGACCGACGCAAAGTTCTGCTGTTCTCGCAGGCCTCGCTGGCTCTAGTTTCTCTTCTGTTGTGGGTCACATGGACCCTTGGTTTCCGCAGTCCGACGTTGGTCTTGTCGTTTGTGGTGCTGACCGGTGTTTTCTCCGGGTTGATGATCCCGGCCTGGCAGGCGTTTGTGGCCGGGTTGGTCCCCAAAGAGGACCTGCCGTCGGCTATCACTTTGAACTCGACTCAGTTCAACGCGTCTCGAGCTATCGGACCTGCCTTGGCCGGAATACTGTTGGCAACTGTTGGTGCCGGCCCGGCCTTCCTGCTCAATGCGCTGTCGTTCCTTGCCGTCATCGCCATGATCTGGGTGATCCGCCCGGCGCCCACCGAACGCTCCGGTCAGGCTCCGGACGGCATTATTGACGGGTTCCGCTCCGCCGTCGGCTACATCCGTCAGCGTCGAGGAATCATGATCGGCATTCTGTCGGCCATTTTGGTCGCCTTCTTCGGCAACCCGATTGTGCAGTTCACGGTGGTGTTTGCCGAGCAGGTCTATCAGGCTGGTCCTCGAGTGTTCGGGTTGTTGGCGGCCGCGGTTGGCGTTGGCGCTGTGATGATCGCTCCGCTGCTATCAACCTGGGATGGCCGGTTCGAGCGTTCGTCTATGGTCCGCTGGGGTCTGCCCTTTTACGCCTTGGCCGTGATTGCTTTCGGGGCGGCGCCGTCATGGCCACTCGGTCTGGTGGCGTTACTGTGTCTTGGCGCCAGCTTCCTGGTAGTGGTGGCCACGACCAACACCGCCGTTCAGGTGATCGTGGCCGACGAGATGCGGGGTCGTGTCATGTCGACTCGAATCATGGGGTTCACTCTGGCGTTCCCCGTAGGGTCTCTAATTCAGGGAGTGTTGGCCGACGCCATCGGCCCGCAGGCCACCGTCGTCGGGGCAGGGGCCATCTTGCTTGTGATTGCCCTCGGCCTTGCCTCTCAGCCCGAGCTGCTGGCCAATCTGGACAGGGACGACGACACCCCTCACTAGACGGCAACTAGTGTTGGTTCAACCCAACTAGGAGTTGTCATGGCCGGAGGCGCAGGACATGGTGCCAATCGAGACTACTCGAAGGCGTTCAGTGACAATCCGGACGTGGCCAAGGACATCGACTTCGACAAACAAGTCAAGAAGCCTAAGCAGATCGTGCCGGGTGAACAGATCATCGAAGGTGTAACCCATGATTCGATCAAGGACTACATGGAAGCTCGCCAGGCCGCTGAGTCATCGCCGGAGCCGAAGCTCGGCCTGATGTCGCAGGCGCGGAAGATCCTGCGCCGATCCTGACCGAGTGTTCTACGCGGTGGGGACGCCAGCCCAACGTTCCAACTCAGCGGCCAGGTCCAAGCGTTCGGTTGTTACCGAGTTGGCGAAGTCTCCCCACTCCTCGTGAGGGAGCATCCACATGACTTCGAATTCGTTGCCATCGGGGTCTTTTGCGTAGATGCTCTTGGTCGCTCCGTGGCTTGACTCCCCGACGTAGGCCCCAAGGTCAATGAGGGTTTGTCGTGCGCCGGCCAGATCGTCGACAGTGTCTACCTGCCAGGCCAGGTGATAGAGGCCGATGCTGGCGTCGGGTGTCTTGCGGATCTCAGCGCCCAAGCCGAACAGCCCCAGGTCGTGATGGTTGGCGCTTTGCGTCAATCGGAGGAAAGCAGCTTGTGCCTGAGGTAGTTGTGTGATGACGCGCATGTCCAGAGCCGACGTCCAGAATTTGACCGAACGGTTTATGTCGGACACGAAGAGGACAGCGTGATTTAGGCGTCGAGCAGGGATGGCGGTCATAACAGGGACCTCGCGGTAGATGGGAGATAGATCAACGAATGTCCACCATATGATTGAGTAATCAACAGCCGCCGTTGGCAGTCATCTGAGCGACCTAGATGCCGAGGTTTTGGGCCGCCTGGACGGCAAAGAGGTGGCCGAACTCGACCGGGACTATGGACAAGCTTCGGTAGGCGGGATAGGAGCAGGTATGCGTGAAATGACCGAGGCGGAGTGGAAAGCCTTCGTGAATGCCGGAACGCGAACCGGCAAGCTGGCACTGGTTCTACCCAGCGGCCGGCCAACCGTGACGCCGGTTTGGTTCACCTACGATGACGACGATGTCATCAGGATGAACACATGGGGCACGTCGGCCAAGGTCAAGGCCTTGGCGCTGGAACCCAGAGCATCTCTCCTGGTCGACCTGGAGGAACCGCCCTATGCCTTTGTCCGTATAGATGTTGAGGCCCGCATTATTGATGACGATCTGCAGCTGTGTCGCCAGGTAGCGACCAAGGTCGGCGGACGTTACATGGGGGCCAGCCGGGCTGAAGAGTTCGGCGAGCGCAATTCGGTCGAGGGCGAGGTCGTCGTCGAGTTGCACCCGACGCGAGTCGTGGCTCTCGATGACGTCAGCGGCTAGACCAGCCGCCTAGATCCACCCACCAGGCGGTATCACAGTAGCTGCGGCTCAAAGGTGGCAGCGTCCAGAATTGGATCGTCCCAGCCGTCGTCGGAGAACAGGGTTGACGCCAGGCGGCCGAGTTCATCACAGGACTTGGCCGACGAACCGTTGCCGCCGAGGGCCACTGCGATCCGGTCATCGACCCAACCGATGTATGGGTGCTTGTGAGTGGTGCGGGTAATGACACACGGCACGATCTCCAACTGATCGAAGCGGGCATCGGGCAGAAGGCTGCGAGTGGTCTCTATCAGCGCGTCGGCCTCAACCGGGTCGCCCGAACCGGCGAACCAGGCGGCTATCTCGTCGGCATTGTCTGCCTCGGGAGCGTGCTCGATCTCGCAACCCACCTTGAACAGCACCCGACCGTCAGGATAGCGAACCGGCGGATTCCAATACAGGTCGTTGATATGGGGATGTTCGACCGGCTCGATGATCAGCGACGGCATTTCCGGAGCTGGGCCAAGGTCTATCCTTACCGTCGTCCTCAACTGACGGCGCACCTGCAGGTCGATCCCGGCCAGGTCGGCTGCATAAGCTCCGGTAGCCAACAGGACTCGGCTGGCGGCGACCGAACCGAACGCTCCGCTGATGCCGACCCCGCTTGAGTCGTCGGCTCGAGTGGTCGGCTGCACCGCATCAGCCGCTGCGGTGATCACGGTGGCGCCAGCCATCTCCGCCAGCACCAACTGTGCTTTCGCCAGGTTGCGGGGATTAATCACGCCAGCCGGGGCTGCCTCGAAGGCGCACTGCATATCGGCTGTCGCTGGAGTTTTGATTCCCGTGTTGTCGTACAGCCACTCGGGCGTCACCATGAGCGCGCTACCACCCCGCCCCTTTGAGTTCTGGACCGCTGCTTCGATACCTAGCCCGAGCCAGGCCAGGCCTCGTGGATCGTGGAACTCGATGCCCGACCGTTGGGCAATATCGTCGTAGCGTCCGATGGAGCGGACCGCCAGTTCGGCCCACACCGGATCAGCTGAGATGATCCGGGTGATGCGACCGGAATCGTAGTGGCTGGCAAACGGCCCGGCGCCGGCTACCCAGTTGTCGGGCTCGGGGGCGGCGATCACCACGGTGGAGACACCGGCCTCGGCCAAGTGGCGGGCGGCCGAGCTGCCCATCAGCCCACCACCCACGACCGCAACTTCGAACCCAGTCATCATGTTCACGTGCCTCAGTCCAGTAGGGTGTCGGCCAGTGGCTCGACCCGTTGGTCGTACAAACGGTGCGCATAGGGTGCCACTGAGTCGGCGTCGACCCACATCCGCATGACGAGATGCTGACCATGGCCGCAATGGTGGCCGATCGGGCCGAGAGAGACAAATCCGGTTCAGGCCAGCAGGCCAGCAACGATGGCGGCCTGACCCAGGTGGTACATGGCGTGAACCAGCCATCGCGTTGCCGGCCCCGGTTGAACGAAACGATCCTCGGCCAGCAGACGATCCGACCCGGAGAACAGCACAGAGCCAAGGGCGGTCAGCGGCCGACCGGAAGCGACGGCCAGTCCGACCATGACCACGATGGCCATGGCGTACGCCACTACCGGGACCGTCAACCTGGGGTGGTGAAGACGCAGCGCAGAGAACAAGGAAGGCAGGCGGGCCGAGAGCAGAAGTGCCGAGACGATTCCGACCGCCGCTACGGTCCAGCCGCTAGCCGCATTGTTGGAACTAGCGAGTGTCAAAGCCAAGGCCCCGATGTAGGCGAGATGCCCGATGAGAAACGCCACCAACCCGGACTTGAATCGATCCACGGCTCGCAACAGGAAGATGTCGCCAAGCAGTCCGAAGGCCAGGCCGGCCATCAGGAACGGTTTTACCCTCGACGGGTCCAACGCAGCCGTGCCTGCAGCCGCTAAAAGTATGATCAGTGTGAGCGGCTTGAAGACCTGTTCGACCTTTGGACGGTTCGACACCACCGCCAACCAATCGATCACCGCCGAGACCACAAAGGCCGCCCACAACATGAGGGGAGGGTACCGGTTGCCTCTACGGCCGGTTGAAGGTCGCCCGAAAATGAGTTCAGTCGACACAGGTGGCTGAACGCGGTTCGACCCGGATCATCTCAACTTGACCCGGGCCGAACTCCCCCTTAACTCAGAGGCTGTCGCAGCGGTACCTCAATGGGTGCTAGCTGATTGTGCCTCCGGAGACGGTGTTGACGGCAATGATGACAAACACGATGCAGGCGATCGAGAAGATGATCATCGCTCGCTCAAAACCCTTGTCGTGGGTTTGATTCTTGGGGAATTCGATCTGCTTTCCTGCCATTTCAGATACCCCACTTCTCGTCGAGTTCGATGGAACAATGGGCTAGGTGTTGTGACTCGTTGCGGGTCAGCCAAACCATCCAGAGGACTGCCAGGATGATGCCCAAGATGGCCAGCACCACCGACATGTCCGATTGAGCCCAAGTGAAGTACCCGGTGGTGCCGTCAGCGTCGGCTATTGCTTCTTCCCATGATTCATACGGAAACGTGTCCATCGCCGGCCTCCTCCTTTGTGAGATCGATTTCTTGTCCGCTTGATGTCGCCATGATGTCGGCCATTGCCTGGCGCAGGATGGCTTCGGCTTCGACGTCGGTGCCGTCGGCTTCGACGATTACTTCGCCTCGGACTCCGTGCTCGGGGAAGAAGTCTTCGCCGTACTCGGCGATGTCCAGCCCTTCGAGTTCAACAGCCGGCGGTACTCGCAAGATGTTGAGCTTCTTCAGGATGTAGGAAGCTCCGTAGCCGCTGAGGAAGGCCAGCGGGAACAGGGCGGCTACGCCGACCACCTGGCCGAGCAGGTTGGTTTCGACGCCGCCGGGCCCGGTGGGGTAACCCGAGGCGAAGATGCCAACCAGGATCGGGCCCATGAAGCCGGTGAAACCGTGAACGGCCACCGCTCCGACAGCATCGTCCAGTCGCATCTTCTGTTCCAGATAGGTGCCGACGTAGTAGGCGAATCCCGCCATCAGGAAAGCAAGGATGAACACCAGGTTGGGGGAGTAGATATCCGCTCCAGACGAAACCGCCACCACACCGGCAAGACCGCCGGAGATGGTCCAGAACGGATCACGTTTGGAGAAGAAGTACCCGCCAGCGAAACCACCGGCGAAGCCCATGGTGATGGTCAATGTGATGGCACCGAGCGTGGCCGGGCTGAAGTAGATGTTGGCCCAGCCGGGAACTGAGTCGGCCGTAATGGCCAGACAGGCGGCGTAGAAGGCGTAGAACCCGGTAAAGATCAGCATCAGTCCCTGCAAGGTCATGTGCAGGTTGTGGGGCTTGAACGACCGGGCGTTTCCATTGCGGTCGTATCTACCAATGCGTGGACCGAGGTTGAACAGCACACCGAGGGTGAAGATGCCGGCTATACCGTGTACAACGCCCGAGGCGGCGAAGTCGTGGTAGCCGAAGTGCACCGTCAGCCAGCCGCCGTAGCTCCAACCCCACGCAGCGGCGATCACCCAGATGATGCCGCCCATCAGGGCGGTCAACCACAAGTAGGCCGATGTTCGCACCCGCTCGATGATTGAACCAGACATGATCGAACCGGTTGTCCAGGAGAACAACACGAACGCGGCCCAGAAGACGGCCGAAATGTTGTCACCCAGGTTGGGCCCGGCCGAGCCGGTCCACGGGAGTCCGTATCCGTCGCCGCAGAAGTAGAGGCCGCTGCCTGCATGGCTGCCGTCGGCGGTGGTTGTGGGTAGTAGGCCTTCTTGCATGCAGAAGTAGACCCACCAACCGAGGTAGTAGAAGACTGGCGTGACTACTGCGATCGTCAAGATGTTCTTGATCGCTGTGGCCATGACGTTTTTTCGGCGGCTGACTCCGGCTTCATAGGTCATGAAACCGACGTGCAGCAGCCACATCAGGGCCACGGTGAAGAAGTAGTACGCCTCAGTGAATACGGTCGATGTTAGATCGACCGTTTCTTGGGCTAACACAAGTAGCTCCCCCTTACTAAATAAAATTGGGCTGGTGTGCTGCTTACGCCCCCCGGCCAAGCAGCGACAAGAACCTATCACAGTGAAGAAGTTTTCATCAAAGTGAAGATCGTCGAAAGAATGTCAGTCCAAATTGATGGGGTTGTGTCCGCCCCTAAACGGTGGGTCTTGGATGACTTCCTCCGTCTGAAGGCCCGGCCATGACGTCGCTCATCGCCCGGAACATTGCCCCAGCGAAAGCTGCGGCGTAGCCGCCGGCCCGACGAAGCAGAACCGCTACAAGCATTGCCACACCAAGGCCGGCGTTGCGGCCGCCCCAGGCAATCCCCATCTTGTTGGCGCTTTCAACGAAGTCGGGAATGGTCGTCGGGTCAAGCAAAGCCCGTATCCCGATAACCGTGCCGCCGATTCCCATAAGAATGCCAAAGATCGTAGTCGGAAGCGGTACGGCGAGTTCCGTCAGGAAGAGCTGCTGGTCACTGAGAGTTGAGACGTCGACGTCACCGAAACCGGTCGAGCCCCGACTGGCAATACATGAGTGTCAATTTTCCTGATCCGGATGGACCCATAACCGCGGTGAACTGACCGCGCCGAAATCCGATTGTTGCTCGTTGCTGTCCCTCGGTGCCGATTCGGGCAATCGATCAAGGCCACGGGCGCCGAGGAAACGCGACTGATCGCGCGTGAACGTTAGCGGTCGGATGTGCCCTTGAACTCAGATTGTCGTAACGGCACCAAAGGCTGTCTAGAACTGACCGCTCAGGTGGGTTCTAGCCGTCGTCCGACTCGTCGATGGCGTCGATATCGTCGACCGATACCCGCAGAACCTCACCGGTTTGAGCGTCGATTTCGACGGTGTTCAAACGCTCGAATTCCTGCTGGTCGTCAGGGTCGGAAATGGACATTGAGACCCCCCACACCGGGGTTAACCGGAATCCTTGTCGAACCAGCCGGGCGTCCGCACTTTCGGGTTCGAACTGGGCGTACTCGAGTGCGATGTTGATCGCCTGCTGGCGCGTGATGTTCACGTCGCTGCTGGTGTTGAACACCCCGGTGAGAGCGAGGACTATGAAGAACGCGAAGGTGACCAGGAAGATTATCGCTCTGCGGTTGATAGATCGGATTCGGCCTACCAACGAGGTTGGTTGCTCCGCTTCCGACGGTTTGGAGTCGTCGACCGGTCCTACACCGTCTGCGCTTGATTGCGCTTCAGCCAAAACGACCAGCCTCTCATGATTAGGTAGCCGACCACGTGGGTCATGGCAACGAAAGACAACCACCACACGGTGTGGCGCCAATCCAGTTTGAGTTCTCGGGATTCGGTGAAGGTCAGGCCAAGCGCCAAGAGGAGAAGCAGCCAAAGCATGCCGACATCTTCTCGCCCGAACAACATCATCAGTCCCACGCTGGCGAAGGTTACTCCGGTCAAAGGTGAATGCTCAACTTTGTGGACGTGGCGCCGTGCTTGATTGACAACGTCACCGGCGATAGCCGGTCAGTGGCCGTTGGGCGAACGCTCCCTCGGGTTAGTTCATTCAGCTACAATGTGTAGCGCAAAGAGGTCAACGGCGCTACCGTTATGCCCGGTCGAGTATCAACAAGAGTGGAGACTCAAATGAAGAGACTAATCAGTTTGGTGGTGGCGGCCGCAGCGCTGCTGGCCGCCTGCGGTGGTGGCGGTGTCGTGCCCGAAGGGGCCGATGTGACCCTAAGGAATACTCTGGAGGAGGACGGTCCCGAGATTGCGTTCCCGGCCTTGTTCGAACTTCCCGATGAGGCATTCGACGAGAACGGAACGGTGTCATTTAGCGCGTCAGAGTTCCCGGCGGCACTTGCTCAGCCTGGCACCCCAATGGGCGATATCAGCGGGCTGTACGACATCAACGTCAATGCCGACAGCATCACCTTTGCCCTGCTCCCGACGGCTGACGACCCGTTCTGGGTCAACGTGTTCGGTGTCTTCCCAGCCGGGAAGTTCGACCGGTACTACCTCACGTTCTCCGAGCCCCACGGCATCAGCGGATCAAGCAGCAGCAACGAGTCGGTTTCGCTTCGAGTCGATTCTGACACTGTTGTCGTAGTTGAAATCAGCGAAGGCTACGACATGAGCCCTGGGATGGAATTCACCATCGATCTTGACTAGAAGGCTACGGGTAATGAGAACTGCCCGGGCTTGAAGCCCGGGCAGTTTAGGTATTGACCCGGCCCAAGGGGCCCGGGCTATTTCTCAGTCAGGAAGTCCTCAAGCGAGTCGTCCATGGCCTCCAGCCACGGGGTGTGGTGGGCAGGAGCCGCGGTGCCGGTAAAGGGCGATGCGTGCCCGTTGTCGCGATACGACATGATGTCGGCCTTCTTGTGGCCCTTCCAGGTCTTGAACATCTGATCGATCATGTCGGTGTCGATGTCGGGGTGGTCGGTGGCCTCCACCAGAGCCTTGGTGTAGGCGCCTTGGAAGTCGATCAGGCCGTAGTCATCGGTGACTTCGCCTTCAAGAGCCACGAATTCGGCGATCCACTTGGCTTGCTCTTCGGCTGAAGGCAGGTGGATACGGCCCATGATGACATCTCGGGCATACCAAGCTTGAGCGTCGAACATGTTGAACGTGTACCACTGATCCTGCATGCCCAGGTAGAACACGTTGTTGTTCGGCTGGAACACCATGCCCTGATACAACATGTCACAGGCCAGCACGTTGGCGGTCTTCAGCTGAAGCTCGGGTGCCATGAACGGGAAGTGGTGCAGGTAGCCGGTACAGGAGATGATGGCGTCGATAGTGGTTGAGGTGCCGTCGGTGAAGTGCAACGTTTTACCTTCAACCCTGTCGATTCCAGGCTTCTCCTGGCAGCCTTCGGGCCAGTCGAATCCCATGGGACCGTGACGCACCGAGAAGGTGACCGACTTGGCCCCGTACTTCCAGCACTGCGAGCCGACATCCTCGGCCGAATAGCTGCCGCCGATGATCAGCACGTCCTTGTCGGCGAACTCCACCGCATCGCGGAAGTCATGGGCGTGCAGGATGCGGCCGGGGAACGACTCGTATCCCGGATACTGAGGCATGTTTGGGGTTGAGAAGTGTCCGGTTGCCACCACGACGTGGTCGAACTCCGACGAGGACCGCTCCCCCGACTCGTAATTGTCGACGGTGATGGTGAAGCTGCCGGTCGACGTGGGCACGATGCTTTGGACACTGGTATTGAACTGGATGTAGTCCCGTAGTCCGAACTTGTCAGCTCGGCCGGCGATGTAGTCGTACAACACAGCCCGGGGCGGGAACGAGCCAATCGGCCGACCAAAGTGTTCGTCAAAGGTGTAGTCGGCAAACTCGAGGCACTCTTTTGGACCGTTCGACCACAAGTATCGGTACATCGAACCGTGAACCGGTTCACCGTGTTCATCAACACCAGTCCGCCATGTGTAGTTCCACAGGCCGCCCAAGTCCGACTGCTTTTCGTAGCACACGACCTCCGGTATCTCTGCACCTTTGCCCTTGGCCGTGGCAAAGGCTTGTAGCTGCGAAAGCCCGCAAGGCCCTGCTCCGATGACGGCTACTCGTGTCATATGCGTCCCCTTTTTGAAACCGTTACTGAGGTGCGCTCCGGCCAGCGCTCTCTCTGTGTATGAATGCTTCAACACAGTAGTGGTGGCCTGGGCGGTGACTCAAAAGGACAGACTCTTGCTGGTCTGACCTAGGCCTCTTCACCGTGGTCTCTACCAGGATCTAACTGGACGGTGCACTCAAGTCCAGCCGTTGTCGGCCGATGCGTGCCCCGTATGGACAGCAAGATGGGTATGGATAGCGACATAGCCGATCACCTGCCCGCGCCCGGCTGGTATGAAGATCCATGGAACGCCTGCCGCCCCCGCTGGTGGGACGGGACGCAATGGACCGAGAACGGGCGACCGATGGTCGACGCCGCTGAGGAACCCACGTTCTCAAAATCCGTGCTGGCCGCTTACCGCAATGTTTCCATCGGCCGGGGTAGTGATGGTGGCGCCTCTCGCCCCTGGTGGCAGATGAGACGCTTCGTGGCTCCCGGCGGCGCTGTCGTGGGGTTGGCCGCCGTCACAGCGCTCTTCATGCTCGTCTCGTCAGACGGCCCGCCGGACCGATTGGCCAACCGAGATCCGGGAACCGTTCAGGTCTCCGTTTCCCTAGAACCGGAGAGGTCAACGACGACCGAGAGCTCGCCGGTCAGTACCTCGACAACAGCTCCTTCGACCTCCACGACCTCGGCGCCTGCTAGTTCAACGTCGACGACGGCTCAGGCTTCCACCGTGCCGGCGCCAACCACTACGGCGGCCGTTCAGAAAACGACGGCTACGGCCCCGAAGTCGACAGCACCTAAGGCGAAGAGGTCGATCACGACCTCCAAGGTTGCAAGTACCAAGGTATCCACCACCAAGCCGGCTAAGGCCGGGTCGAGCAGCACGACAACGACCATGGCGGGTTCCACGAAGGCGACTCCCGCTCCGTCAACCGATTCAACGCCCACCACCGAATCCGCCGAGAAACCGGCCACGAGCGCCTCGACCGCTACGACGGTTAAGACGGCAACGACTAGGGCACCGGCCAAGGCCACCACTACGACGGCGGCGCAGGGGGCACAGACGGAAGAACCCGCCGCGCCCTAATGACGCACTAGCCGCTGATCTCAGCCCCGAACTCTCGTTTTGTCAGGATCGTAGAACGGGAAGCGGACAACCTCAGCCGGAATGCGCTTTTGGTGGCCGTCGAGCTTGCCGACTTCTACTTCGCTTCCCAGCTCACTGTGTTGCACCATTATTCGGCACAGGGCGATGTTCTTGCTCAGCGTTGGTGAGATTGTCCCGCTAGTGACTTCCCCAACCTGCTGTCGACCGATGAACACACCATCGCCGTTGGCCGCTGGTTCGCCACCGTTCAATTCCAGCCCCACCAAAGTCCGGTGTGGATTGGCTTTGCGGGAGACCAGGGCGTCGCGGCCGATGAAGTTATCGGGTTTCGATTTGAGGGGCACGGTGAATCCGATGCCGGCCTCGTAGGGGTCGGTCTGGTCGCAGAACTCGTAACCGGCGAAAATGAGTCCGGCCTCAATGCGCAAGATGTCCAGGGCGTCCAGACCCATTGGTTTGATGCCGTGGCCTGCACCTGCCTCGAATACGGCGTCCCACACCTCCGATGCTGCGGTTGGGTGGCAGAACACCTCGAAGCCAAGTTCGCCGGTGTAGCCGGTTCGAGATACAACAATTGGGATTCCCTGGGGACCGCCGATCCGTCCGATGGTGAACCGGAACCAGCCGAGTTCTTCGATGGTGGGTTGGGGCGGCGGCGTCCAAACCACCTCTGTCAGGGTGGCTCGGCTAAGTGGCCCCTGGACCTGAATGTTGTGCAGCTCGTCAGTGCTGTTGCGGACCCAGGCTCGCAGGCCCCGCTCGGCCGCCTGCTGTCGAAGCCACAGCCCCGAGGCGTCGCTGCCACCAATCCAGCGGAAGTTCTCCCGGGCCAAGCGGAAGATGGTGCCGTCGTCGATCATGCCGCCGGTGTCGTAGCACATGGCGGTGTAGGACACTTGCCCGTCGGAGAGCTTGCGGACATTGCGGGTCAGGCAGGTCTGAACCAGTTCTTCGGCGTCGGGGCCGGTCACCTCATATTTGCGGAGCGGTGAGAGGTCGATGACAGCCACTGCTTCCCGGCAAGCCCAGTATTCGTCGACGGCGCCGGAGTTGGTGAACGAGTTGGCCAGCCAGAAACCCTGGTACTCGCTGAAGTTGCGGGTTAAGGCCGACGAGCGGGGATGGAACCCGGTCTCTCGGGTCAGTTCGGGATCGGCATCGGCGGACATGCGAAAGGCCATCGCTTTCTTGAACGTTTGTTTCTCGGGGTAGACCCGCACGGCAATATCGGTCGGGTCCCAGCCGTTGGCGGCATCGATGTCACACGGGCACGCGGTGGATACGCATACCAAGTCGGTAAGCGCCCGCAGGAGCACATAGTCGCCGGGGCGGGACCACGGCTCGTCCAGGTAGATCTGGTTGTTGTCATCGATGTTGGTGTTGTAGAAGAAGTTGACTGCCTCCCATCCGGCACGGGGGGCCACGCCGTAGGGGCTGAGCTCGGCGTTCATGTTGTCGGTGCAGTTGACGTGACCGGGATAACCCATGTCGTCGTAGTACTTGCCGGCACAAGCCAGGTTGAAGGTGTCGTGGCGGCCAACGGTGTCCTGAACTACTTCGACCAGGGCGTTCATGGAGCCGTCGTAGAACTTGGAGTACAAGCCCGGTCCCGGGTAGCTGGCTCCCATCAGGCTGCGAGTGACCGTGGCATCCAGGCATCGTTCCAGCGATGCGCCCTGTAATGCTCTGGCATCGAATGCCTGGAAGTCAGAGCACTCCCGGCCTTCGATGTCGATGATTTGGATGTATTGTCCGGCTTTGACCTCGTAGGCCAGAGCGGTTCGCCGCTCTACAAACAGATCCTGTGCCATGTCACCCAGCGGTAGCGGCAGCAGAGGAGACTCTTCGGCAGTCGGTTTGGTCGCCCGAGTCACGAACGCTAGTAGGGCGGTGGCGGGGTCTGGCTGGTGGGGGTCCATGGCCAGGCCGGGGGCGGTTACCACCACAACGGCCCGATCTGAGGCGGTGAAAGTTGCCGACTCTCCGGCCGGACTGGTGGAGTCGAATACGTCGGTCTTGATGGCGTCGGTCAGGTCGATTCCGACGATTTCCAATCCTTTTCGAACCCGTCGGGCATCGGTGATGTTGTGGCCGAGGATTGCCTGAGTGCCGGTGGCCGGGCCGTCTGCTGGTTGAGCGAGTAGTGCGGGGGCTGGGCGGCCCGTGGCGTCGAACACCACCAGTTCGCAGACTTGGCGGCCCTCGACATTTCGGACTTCCAGGGTGTCGTCCGGCTCCAGGGCTATCACGGTGGCAGCCCGTCCGTTCACCCGGTAGCGCTCCACCCCAATCCCAAGTGTGGGGATGCCGGGCACCAGCAGCCGTGGTTCTCCAGCGATTGTCATCTAGCGCCTCCGCCTGCCCGTGTGGTTGTTGTTGACTATCCGCTCCGATTGTCGCGCCGATCATTGGAATGCGGTAATCGAGGTAGTGATGCCCTCCGCCAGAGGAAAGTAAAACCCGGCCTTCCGCCCGTAGTTAAGGTTTCTCCAAGAGTCCGTTGGTTGTGGTTTGAAGTAGATCCTGATGACTAACGCTTGGGCGGTGGACGCAGATGTGGCGAAGACGACCTCCCGGCTGGTGATGGCCGAGCAGCGTCGCAAGCTCGGCCTCGTGGCCGTGGCCGTGGCCGTGCTGTCGTTCGTGGCGGCCGGGTGCTCGTCTGATGAAGCCGATGTCGTAGCTCAAGAACTGACAGCCACAGAAGTTACCGAAGAAGCTACGGGCGACGAACAAGTCCCTGAGGCGTCGGCTGACCTTGACGGCGAGCCAGCTCCAGTGGACCTAGCCCCGGTCGAACCAGGAGGCAGCCCTCCGCAGAGTGTCTTGGTAGTGCTGTCCGATGGTGTCGCCGTCGCTGACGATGCTGACGATGCTGACACGGCTAGCACCGACGCGGACACGACGTCAGCAACCACAGTTGATACGCCGACAACAGCGGCCGCCGATTCCAGCGATGATCCAACATCGACGACGGCGGCGTCAACCCAGCAGGTTTCGACCACGGCAAAGGCGGGGACAACCGAGCAAGCGCCGACGACCCGGCCTCCAACATCAGCCCAGCCGACGACGGCTGCACCGACGACAGTCCGGCCGACAACAGCTGTGCCGACGACAGCCCGGCCAGCAACCACCAAGCAGACAACTACTACAAGGCCCCCGACAACGGCAGCGCCGACAACGAGACCGCCGGCCACGACTGCGAGTACGACGACCACGACCCAACGACCGCCCAGCATCGTGTTCCCCGACGATGAAGTGGTGATGGCCTCATCTGGAGCACAGACCACGTTCTCAGCGCAGGTGGCGGGATCAACTCCGGTTGTTGTCTGGTTCTGGTTACCCGGTTGAGGCATCTGCGTCTATGATGCGCCCCAAGTCGAGCAGTTCGCTCGACAGAACGCCAGCAAGGCCAAAGTAGTCAGCATCGGGTTTCAGTCCGACCTTGAGGCATCCCGCAAGTGGGCTCAAGATCACGGTCAGAACAACGTCATCGGGATGGTCGACGACGACAATGGCGTTGTCAACCATTACGGCAGTGTTCGCTTGTTCCCTGGCTGGATATTGCTCGACAGCTCGGGCAATCTCGTGACCAGCGGCAGCAGGTTCGACGGCAGCGTACAAAGCGCTTTGGACGGACTGAACTAGCAGCCCGTCAGAGTCGGTTACGTACTTTCGGGGTAAACCTTGATCGAGAGAAACCGAACCGGTGTGGACAAGATGGCCACCGGGCCGTGGGCCACTTCACCGTGGATTTGCATGGTGTCACCGGCATCCAACTTGTAGCTGGCTGAGCCGTACCCGTATTCCATCGAGCCTTCGAGCACGTGGAGAAACTCAACACCTTGGTGCTGATAGAGCGGGAAGTGCTCATCGTCGGCGGTCACCGTTGTCAGCATGGCTTCGATCGACCGGGTAGGTCCTCGTAGCGAGCCCAGATCCTGGTAGATCCTGTTCGGGCTGCTGCCTTCGTGAAGGATTTCTTGGCCCGCGCCTGATTTGGTGATAACCAAGTCATGTTCTTCGTCCAGCCCGCGAAACAAAGCGGTGAGCGGAACGCCTGCCGCCCGAGCAAGGTTGACCAGGGTGTTGAGACTGGGGGCGGTCTGGGCGTGTTCGATCTTGGACAACATGCCGAGCGAGATATTCGCTTCCTCGGCGAAGCGAGCCATTGTCATGGCCCGGGCCAGACGAAGTTGTCGCACCCGACTGCCAACGGCGCGACAGACCTCGTCGGACAACGCGTGGCTATCATGCTCGTCGCGTTCGATAGCACTACGTTGGCCGTTGGAACCGGTTGATTTCGTCATGGGTTGAAAGCGATCAAAGTCGTAGTTACGAGCCTACTAAACATTGCTAGCTCTTAGTAAGTGGCTTCTAGCCAGGTGTAGTTAGCTGGTCGTCGAGCTTGTCGATGGGTAGATCTAATGACTCATCTCTTTCCCACCGCGCCGGTCTTTAAAGGTTTCTCCAAGATTCCCGAATGGCTCTGGCTACTGGCCGTAGCGGCGAGTAGCGTTTGTGGGCGATGACACAAGGGCGGACAAGAATACTGAGTGGCACGGGCTTCGCCGCTTTGATGATTCTCTTCGCCGCCTGTTCCGGTAGCGGCGATGTTGTCGCTAACGATTTCTCCGAGCAACTGTCGGCCGATGCCCAGGTGGCAGCAGATGGGGTCGAAGCGGCGACGCAAGCCGACACGATCGAACCTGAATCGCTGGCTCTGCCGGAACCGCAGGAGTCAACCCAGCAGAGCGTTTTAGTCGTATTGGCCGATGGTGACTCCAATGGTGCGGCGTTAAGCGAAGATTCAACTGCGGATCAGACTTCCACTACCACCAGCACAACCGCGGCAACGTCAAGCGAAACGACGGCCTCGTCGGTGGTATCAACCACGGTTCAGGCAACGGTCGCCACCACTGGGCAGACGGCGACAACGGCAGCCCCGACAACCGCAGCACCGGCGACAGCTGCCCCAACGACGGCGGCACCGACGACAGCAGCCCCGACGACTACGACCAGTCCCCCGACCACGCAGCCGCCAGGCAACTCATCGTTCCCCGACGACAACGTCCTTATGGTGGCCTCGGGGGCCGAGGCTACGTTCTCTTCGCAAGTGGCGAATTCGGGCCCGGTAGTGATCTGGTTCTGGTTACCCGGTTGAGGTATTTGCGTGCGTGAAGCACCTTTCGTTGAGCAGTTGGCTCAACAAAATAGTGGGAAAGCCAAAGTAGTCAGCATCGGATTCAGGGCCGATCTTGCCGTCTCCCAGAAGTGGGCCTCCGACTACGGCCTCAACACCCCGGTGGGCATGGTTGACGACGACAACGGTGTAGCCTTCCACTACGACTTGTACCGGTTCCCCGGTTGGTTGCTTCTCGATAGCTCAGGCAATCTGGCCGCTCAGGGCACCCGTTTCGACCAGAGCGTACAAGCCGCAATCGACGCTCTCGGCTAGTGACGCAACACGACGGTCAAACGATCGTTTCGGCCACGTACAACTTCCACTTCGCCTCCGTAGAGTGAGTCGGTGAGGTTCGCCCCCGTCCGCCGGTGGAAGAGTGCCGCAGTGCCTCTGAAGGGCCTTATGGCCTTTGTTCTGCTTGGCTTTCTCCTTGCGGCGTGCGGCACCGGTGGCGATCCGGTTCTTGTTCAACAGTCGCCGACCTCAGCGTCATCGTCGACAACAACAACAACAACGACCATTGAAACCATCGCGGTGGTGGAGACCACACTGCCGTCATTGGACGTTGGCGGTTTCGCTCCCGTCAGTACCGTTCCAGTCGACACCCGGCCGATCGTCATCTACGACACCGACATGGGTCCTGACGTGGACGATGTATTGGCGTTGGCCATACTGCACAACTATGCCGGCCAGGGCCTTATCGAGATCGGAGCGATTACCGTCTCGCGAAACTCCGTACCGGGCGCTCGCTACGCCGACGTTGTCAACACGTTCTACGGCCGCCCGGACATTCCGATTGGTATCCACAAGTCGTCCTATGTGAAGTTCGACGATTCAACACTCTTCACCGCCAAAGCCGACAGCTGGTCACACGAGTTGGATACGGCCGGTCTGGAAGACGGCTTCAAGGTTCAGCGTCGCGTCATTGCCGATGCGTTGGAGGCCGAACGAGACGTCATCGTCGTACAAACCGGCTTTTCTGGAAACCTGGCTGACCTGTTAAAGAGCGAAGCTGACGACATCTCCGATCTCAACGGCATCGATCTAGTGGCTGAAGCGGTGTCGGTGCTGTCGATCATGGCAGGTTCAATCGAGCGAAACATGGTCGAATTCAACGTCGAGCGCGACATCGGCAGCGCCCGCTATTTGTTCTGGAAGTGGCCGACCAAGCTGGTCTTGTCGCCGTTTGAGCTCGGCGATCAGCTGCACTACCCGTACTCCTCCATCACCAGCGACTACAACTGGGTTGACCGGCACCCGGTTCGAGAGGCGTACGAGTACAAGAACCTCACCTGGCATCGGCAGGTCCCGCCGTACTACGACATGAAATCGTGGGACCTAACGTCGGTCATGTGGGCTGTCGAGCAAGACTCCCCTCGCTTCAAGATCTCTGAAGCCGGGTTGGTGACCGTGGGTGAAGACGGCAGGACCGCGTTCCGCCCCGGCGAGGGCAACGGACAGCGGCAGGACTACGTCTTGGACCGGTCGAACGAGTACAGCGAACAGGAACGCCAGGCAATCATCGATGAGATGGTCGATCTTGTCAGCTTCCAGCCGCAGCCGGACTTGGAACGAGATCCTGCTCCGGATCCCGCTGATCAGGATTCAGAATAAGCAGGGCCCCGAAGCCGGCGGCGATGGCTATGGCGCCTGCGGTTGTGAAGGCCCAGCTGTAGCTGCCCACTGAATCACGAACCAGACCAGCGCCCCAAGCGGCCACCGCTGCCCCCAGTTGGTGGGCGCCGAATACCCATGCGTAGATGATGCCGGCATTGTGCCGGCCAAACAGTTTGGCCCCGAGCATGATGGTTGGCGGAACAGTTGCGATGTAGTCCAAGCCGAACAGCACGGCGAACCCGGCCATCGAGATGTTGTCGTGAATGAACGGCAACACCATAAGCGAGAGTCCGCGGAAGCCGTAGTAAATGAGTAGAAGCCGGCGCGGGTCGTAGCGGTCGGTCAACCAACCTGACGTAATGGTTCCGATGAAGTTGAACACTCCCATGACGGCCAGCCAGTTGGCTGCGGTCACTTCGTTAAACCCGTGATCTGATGCGTGGGCGATGAAGTGCTGGCCCACCAGTCCATTGCTGGTTCCGCCGCACACCATGAAAGTAGCCGCCAGGAGCCAGAACTCCGGGCGGCGGACAGCCCGGCGGATGATGTCGGTATCAGGAGGGACTAGTGCTTCGGGGCGTCCCCCCAGTGGCGCCAGCCCGACGTCCGATGGAGCGTTTTTGAACACGATGATGACCAACGGAACGAGGGTCGCGGTGATAGCTGCGCCCCAAACAAGCGCACTTCGCCAACCGACCTGTGTGGCCGTCCAGGTGTAGAACGGCACGAAGATCAGCAGTCCTGCGCTGACAGAGGCACCGAAAATCCCCGTGACCAGACCTCGGTGTTGCACGAACCAGGTGTTGGCCACCGCCGCCCCGAGGAAGGAAGCCACCAGCCCTGCGGCCAAGCCGGCCACCAGCCCAAACCAAATACTCAACGTCCAGAGGCTGTCGATTCGACTCGACATCAGCAACGAAACGGTAGTCAACGCCACCGATGCGAGAGTGAGGTTCTTCATGCCGAGGCGGGGCGCCAGCGTCCCGGCAATCGGGCCGCCGAAACCGTAGGCGACGAGACCTAGGGCGGCGGCCAACGACAGGTCAGATGTCGACCAGCCTGTATCTCGTTCCATGTCAACCAGCAGCGCGCCCGGTGCCGATCGGGACCCGGCGGTGATCATCACCACTAGGCCGGTTACAGCCACCACCGCCCAGCCGTAGAAGAGGCCCGAGGTCTTGGTGGAGCCACGACGTTCGTCGGTCTGGTTAGGCCGCAACAAAGGTCCGCATCACTCTTTCGACAAGCATGGGCAAATCAACTTGGATATTAAACCTAGGCAATATGTAACATTACCATTAAGAGCCTGAGTTGAAGTCGCCTACATGCCGCCCAAAACTCGCTGCGAGGCTCCCCAAACCCACCAGCAAACCTGAAGTACCAAACTATGTCCAAGTCACGACATCCGTCGGCCGGTAAGTCGCGTCAGGAGCACAGCTCCGAGGTGACCACCCAGCTCCTTGATGCAGCCGAAGCACTGTACGCCGAAGAAGGCGTTTCCGCGCTTACGAATCGGCGTATTGCGTCCAGGGCAGGAACAACCATCCAGCCGATTTACTCATTCTTCCGATCACACGACAACCTCGTCGACGCGATGTTCGGCCGTTGCCTGGAGTCCCTGGCTGAGCTGGCCATGGACACCCACACTGGGGCAGTCTCCAGAGTCGGCGGGAGCCTTCCCGACACGTACCGGAGCTACTGCCTTGCCTATCCCGGCCGGTATCGGTTTGTTCGGTCCGGTGGAGCAGGGACTTCGAAGGTGGGCTTGGCCCGCCATCAGAGGGATCTATTGGCTAACGCCTTCGAGAAGCTGGTCGGACCCGGGTCGGAGGTTGACGGAATCACCGTCTTGGCTGCGGTCAACGGATTCATTCTGGCCGAGATTGAAGGAATGCTTCCGCCGGATGAACCCACAGACTCGCTCTTCCGCGGGCTTTTGAGCACGCTTAACCTCGCTATCGACTAGTTCGTTCGGCCTGCAAACCGAGCGGAATGTCGTTGGCGCTCGTAGGCACGATCGGTGCCGATTGGCAGCCAACTTTGTCGGTGAGTCGGGTTGAACCCGACGATGGCGTATTCTGTAGATGTGACTCAAGGAGAAGGTTTTTGGGGAGACGGGTCGTTTGATGACGGTCCCGACCAGCGATCCCCGGAGTCGATTTTCTTTAACGACGATCCGCAGCAGCCCCCACCCCGTCAGGCTCCGCCTCAGCAGCCATGGCCCGACGGGCAAGTTCGGCGCCCCCAGCAGGTCGGCGGTGGCCTGCTACCTGATGAAACCTCGCAGTGGGTTCGAGAAGAACAGGACGGTGGTTACGGCCAAGGCGGGTTCGATCGAGGCGGCATCGGCGGTAGAGGCGGTCGCAGCGGAAGTGGCCGCGGCGGCGGTGACGGTCGAACCTTAATCTGGTTCCTGATCGCTGCGGTTGCCGTAGCCATCATCGGTGCGGGCTATGCCGGCTACACGGTCTTGAACAATTCCAGTGATGAACTGGACGCCGCCACGACCACCACTATTGATCCGGCACTCACCACGACTAGCACCACCATCCCGACGACTACCACGACGGCGGCACCTCCACCCGGTCTGCAGGTCACGTTGTTGAACAACGGGTTTGTCTGCGACGGAACGGTTCAGAACCTAGGCACCCTCACCGGGGCCGACCCGAACGAAGAGATTCTGTTCACCTCGCCACAGTCGTCGAACATCAGGCCTGGACAGGCCGACGAACTGGGCAATCTCAGTTTCCGTTGGGTGTGTGATGCCGGTCAGACCGGAACCAATTGGTTCATAACGGTGACGGGCGCCGTCTCCGGGAAGAACGCCACCTTCAGCTTCCTCGGTGTGGCTACAGCCGAAGAGGCCGCTGCCGTCTCGCCCGAGCAGGCCGGCGAGATCAACGTGGATGACCTTGAGCCGCTACAGGTCACCGTCTCGGAGAACCCGTTCAACTGCGACGGTGAGCCACGGGACTTCGCCACCTTGACAGGCGCCCTGCCGTCAGCCCAAATCGATTTCGACTCGGCCCAGGCCACCGGGTTGCGACCTGGTACCGCCGATGCCGACGGCAATCTCACGATTCGCTGGCAGTGCCTGCCCGACCAGGCTGGCACCGTGTGGGAGATTTCGGCCACTGAGGCCAGCACCGAACGCACGGTCAGCTTCACCTTCATCGGCCGATAGCTCTAACCTCTGGTCCGACACCTTGTTCGGGTGTCTGGCATTCAGCTGGATGTCTGACGAACAAGCCACGGAGACCTTGTTGATGATGAATCCCCTCGATCTGCGCCGGACCTCGGGTGCGTTACTGCTGATGACCTACCGAGGGGATTGGTGACCGTACTGCTGCGCCCAGCTCGTGCGGCTGGCCACAAAGTACGACGACATCCACACTGCCGGCGCGGAGTTTGCCGCGGTCAGCGTTGACGACGAGATTCGCCAGGCGGGCATGTCCGCTCGCTGGCGTTTGACCCACACCAGGCTGGTATCGGACCCCGGTGGTGAGCAGCTGCTTCAACCTTTGGGACTGTTCGACCCCGAGGATCGTGGTGGGATTGCCCTGCCGGGCATGGTGATGTTCGACCCCGACGGCAATGAGGTGTATCGCTACCAGGGTCGGGACTTCGCCGACCGGACCAACGACGATGACATCTTTGACGCACTGGGTGCACTTGGACTATCGGCCGTGAGCCCCGAGGCATGGAAGCCTGGGGTCGACGTTCCCGACGACCTGGCACGCTTCTTTCGCCCTTCGGATTTCGGTGCCTACTTTAGAGGCAATCGATTTGGCGCAATTGCTATCGGGGGTCGAGCGGAAAAAGGCAGCGAAGCACGAGCGTTGGCTCGTGAGCACCGCCTGATGGCTGATGCCAGCCTCGAAGCCTGGGACGCCTGGCGAAAGACCCTGTAAGGATCTAGCGACAGATTTGGGCATCGACCGTAGACGCCGGGCCCGACGTCTTATAGCAACGACAAGATCTCGTCGACGAACGAGTGAAGTTTGGCGCGCCACTCGGGCGACGAGTTACGAAGTCCTGCAGGAGCTTCGTCGGGCACGGCCAACCACCGGTTGAGCGCCTGAGCCCGAAGCAGGATGGCTGCGTCCAGAAGACTGTCGTCTAGGTCGATGGCCGACTCGGCCCGGTAGGCCGGAACGAACCACGATCGAAACTGTGGGTAGATATCGGGTCGTTGTGCGCGCCACCCGTCAAAGAGGACCATGTAGAGCGTATTGCCGACGTCGAACACGACTGAACCCTGCCCACAGTCGTCAAAGTCGATGATCTTGAAACCATGCGGTGTGGCGATGATGTTGGCGGGGGCGAAGTCCCCGTGGATGAGCTGCCCCCTCGCCAGTTGATCATCGTCGGTCAGCTTCAGGGCGGCGACACGTGGCAGTTCTACCTGCCCCAAATCGGCCATTGACCGATGCAGCCCGGCCAGGGTCGCGGCCATCAGCTCGACATGGCCTTGATCGCTAACATCGGGCTTCGTCCCGGCAATGTAGAGATAACAAACGACACACCAGCCATCGATGATCTGCATGGCATCGGGCGTCGTGCCAATCGGACCTACGACCGCAGGGTTGATGTCAGCCAGGAGGCGGGTGACGGCGAGCCGGCGGCGAAGAAGTCGGCCGTCATCGGATGCGGCGACCGTGAGTTTCACGATCGCCGAGCCGGATGCGCCGACGGCCAGAAAGACCTTGACTGGTGCCCGCCGTGAAGTTCCCTCTCTGGGGTAAGCCCCAACTCTGCCCAGAGATGCGCCGGTATCTGCTCGGGTATCAAGGAAGGGTGTAGGTCATCGTTTCGCCGCCCCAACCACTGAGCTGGTCCCGACCTTCAACCAAGACCTCGGTCACCCCGCCCGGTATCTCGATTCCCGATTCGCTACGGGTAAAGGGCTGCTCGTTTGCGTGGTCGTGAGTCAGGATGCGTTCGCCGTAGACAGCACCGTCGAGGCCAACCACCCTCCAGGCGTCGGCATACCGCTCGGGCGAATCGTAGGGGGAACTCAAGGTCACGTTGAACTGCCACGTTCCGTCGGTCGCCTGTTGTGCGTCCACGCCAACCACATCGGGGAACAGATCGTCGGTGGCCTCATCGACTGGGCTGTCGGGGTCGGGCCCGGTAGTCGACGCCTGGGTAGTCGATGTCTGGGTAGTCGGTGCCTCACTAGTCGACGTCTCGATGATTTGAGCGGTGCTCGACGTGGAATCGCCCGATGACGCTTCATCCGCCGAGTTATCCGAGCTAGCACACGACAGGGCTGCAAGGCCCAAAACGGCCGTCAAACCGGCGTATCGGTGAACTGAACGCCGTCGGCCAGGCCGATTCCGGTGATCTCTTCGCTTGGCCACCTGCGTAGCTGTCCATGCATATGGAGAGCGAATGGTAAAGAAACGGGTAAATGGATCCACAACAGTCCCCTTCCAGCGCTGGTCGCGGACATCAACTTTACAACACGGTGCGGTCAGTGTTGGAGGAACCCAACTGGCCTTCGCCACACCATAGGTCCACATTCCGCTGCGCCAGCTGGGTGTGGACTTGGTGTGTATGGGGCAACGCCCCGACCCCCGGTTGGTTAAAACGGGAACGTCGTGCCTTCCGCGGCGAACTCTGTCACCGGCTTGCGGTCACTGGGGTGTTCCTTAGCCTGTTGACTATCCGACAACTGGCTGGGATCGCCCCGGTGACCAAGCACGAAACCCGTCAATACCGAACCCGTCGCAGGGTCGAGACCGAGAAGTTCATGGGCGTCGTCCAACTCCACGCCGCCGAGTTGATGCACCGATAGCCCCAACATCGTGGCCTGCAAGGTGAGAGCCATCATGGCCGCGCCGACGTCGTAATCGCGGGTGGAGGCCATGCGCCCCTCAAGCTCTGTTTTGGCTATCACCAGACCGGCTACCGGAGCGGCTGACGCCCACTCTCGGTTGAACTCCATGAAGGTGTTAACGATCGCTTGCCGGTCGGCATCTTTTGTGGCGTACACGATGTGCCACGGCTGATTGTTCATCCACGACGGCGTCCAACGGGCGGCCTCGAACACTGCGGCCAGATCGTCGGCATCGACCGGCTGGTCGCTGAAGGATCGAGGAGACCATCGCTCCATGAAAACCGGATTCATTCTTGCCGCATCGCTCTGTCGTATCGTCACGACCACGATTCTAGCTGCGGGCTGGTCGCCCCTAGATGGTCAACAGCGTGGGGTCCTGCCCAGCGTCCACCATGCCCTTGCGGACATCAACCGTGAACAGTAACGCAGTGCCGACTACGAAGAAGACAATCAGCGAGATGATGGCCTGACGCTGCGAAGCGGTCACTTCGTTGACGATGCCGAAGAGCAGCGGACCCACCCAGGTCGTGCCCCGTGAGGCGATCTCATAGAAGCCGAAGAACTCGGCCTCTGAATCCGACGGGATCATCTGAGAGAACAACGAACGGGCGATCGACTGTGAACCACCGAGGATGAAAGCCAGAACTACGCCCATCGCCCACAGCTTCGGTATGGAGTCCAAGTCGGCGTAAGCGTAGATCACCAGCATCGACCACGCGACCAGGCTGACGATCAGCGAGCGTTTCGCCCCGAATCGTTCGGCAGCACGACCGAAACCAATGGCCCCCGGGGTGGCCACAAACTGAATCATCAGCACAAGCAGAAGAAGAGTTTCCGGCTCGGCCCCCAACTCGTCGGCGGCGAACACGGTGGAGATCGCAATGACAGTCTGGATTCCGTCGTTGAAAATCAGGTACGACATCAGATACCGGAACGTCACCGGGTAGTCCCGCCTCAAACGGCGAGCAGTGGCCAGCGTTCCCGACACCCCCAGCGACAGCCAACCTTGGCCGTCGGGGCGGGGGCTTGACGCCGGTCGATCTTTGAGCCGCCGTTGGGTGAAGGCCCATACGAAGAACGCCACCCACAGTCCGGTGCCGCCAAGCGACAACCGAACGGCCAATCCGGTGTCGTCCATCAACGCGATCATGGCAAAATTCAAGGCCAAGTACACGCCGCCTCCGACGTAACCCAAGGCATAGCCCCCGGCGCTGACCCGGTCCCGCTGTTCCGGAGGTGCTATCTCCGGCAGGTAGGAGTTGTACACCACCCCGGCGGCGGCGAAGCCGACGGCGGCAACAATGAAGAGCGCCCCACCCAAAATGATGGTCGAGCTGGTGATCACAAACAATGCGGAAGTGGCCGCGCTGGCGGCGTAGGCCAGGGCCAATAGCAGCTTGCGTTTCTGGTCCGTGTGATCGGCGGCGGCCCCGATCAGTGGCAGTATGACCACCTGACAGATGGCAGCTGCGGCCACCGTGAACGAAAAGAACGACGCCCCCTCCAACTGCAGGCCGAAGATGGCCACGCCACCGGCGTCGTCGGCAAGTTCCTGAAGATACGGTCCGAGAAGGGCGGTAACCACGGTGGTGGTGAATGCAGACCAGGCCCAGTCGTACATTTGCCAGCCAAGAATCTCCCTCTTGTCTGGGGTCACCTCTTCGACATTCACTGCGACTGGTCCGCTCATGATGGAGCCATGGTACTCAGTTCGCTTCTGGGTAGATCCACGATGAGGTGCCCCATGCTCGACATCTCCCGGCCATTATCGGTATCGTGCTTCTATGGTGGTTCCCCTGATCATTGCCGGCGTTCTTGCAGCGGCATTCCTGGCGCTGTGGGTGACGACACAGCAAAAACTGGGAGGGGTACGAGACGAGCTGTCCGGGGCCGAGACCCAATTGTCGGCGGCCAAGTCCGAAGTGGCGTCGATGAACGACGAACTCGACTCGACCAAGGGCGAAGTGAAGAACCTCCAGGCAAAGACCGAAGGTTTGGAGAGCGAACTGACCGGAACCTCCGCCCGGCTCGACGACGCCAATGACACCTTGCGCAAGCGCACCGAGTTGGCCGACGCCCAGGCGCTACAAATCGATGCCTTGAGCGGTGAGCGGGACGATCTCCGGGAGGAGATGCGCCAAGCGGAAGAGAAGATTGCGTCGATGGCCGCTCGTCCAGGTGTGGTTGTCGGCGACATGGCCGGGGCAGCAGCCGTCGCTGGAACCGGGACCGAAAGCCAATTCGAAACCGAGTTCGAGACGCTGTGGAACTTGGAGCTGGCCCGAACAGAGCGGCTCTGGCGTAATAGCGTCGCCATCGATCCCACCAGTGATCACAGCCCCCTTGACGAGGCCGATAACCCGCTCCGACAGGCCATAGAGATAGAGGCGGCCGCTCTACGCGAAGATGTCGGTGCCCTCATCGACGTTGACTGGCAGGCTGAAGCCGTTGACTCATCTGCCCGTCGGCTGGTTGTGCTGCGCTTGGCTCAAGAGATGTTGGCCTCAGCGGCCCGGGCCCCCGGCGCGACCAAGTTGCTGATCAGCAACAGCGCCGCAGAGGCCGTCTCTGACGCGGATACAGAGTCGAAGACCGACGACCTGGAGCCTCGCCGCTCGGAAATTCGCTTGGAATTCGTTTCGGTCGAGTCCGACGGTGATGTGATTAACCTCATCCCGCCTGCGGTGACCGGTCCAGCATTCGAAGGAATACTCGACATTCGACAAGACGGAACCTCGGCCGTGGTGGTGACGGCAGGCGACACCGTCGTCGACACAGCAGGGTAAACGGCAGGATAAGACGAATGTTGAAAGCGGTCCGGCCGTGAGCTCTACAAGCCCTCTGGCTCCCGATTCTTTTCCACTGCTGCCAGTAGTCGACGGTGTTCGACTGGGTTCGGTGGCAGCCGGATTGAGGTACCACGGTCGACCGGACGTGCTGGTGGTCGAGCTGGCCCCTGGAACCACGGTGGCAGGCGTGTTCACGTCCTCGTTGTGTCCGTCCGCCCCGGTTGACTGGTGCCGCCAGATCCTCCCTGGCGGCCAGGCCACGGCCCTGGTCTGCAACGCTGGCAACGCCAATGCCTTTACCGGCCAGGCCGGTGAACAGACGGTCTCCGCCACCGTCGAAACAGTGGCGACAGCCCTGGCCTGCTCGCCCGAGCAGGTCTTCGTGGCGTCCACCGGTGTTATCGGCGAACCGCTAGACGATGAACAGCTGGTCTCAGCGGTCAACAACGCCACTTCGGTTCTCGGTCAACCGGACACGGTGCGTTGGCAAGACGCTGCTCAAGCGATCTGCACAACCGACACCTTCCCCAAAGGGGCATCGTCACAGACAGGGTCGGCCACGGTGGTCGGCATCGCCAAAGGCAGCGGCATGATAGCCCCCGACATGGCAACGATGCTGTCGTTCGTCTTCACCGACGCCGCGCTGCCCTCGGCTGACGCCCAAGCCGCACTGTCGAGCGCAGTCAACGCCAGCTTCAACCGAGTGACCGTCGATTCCGACACCTCCACCAGCGACACCGTCTTGTTGTTCTGCACTGGGACCGCCGGGGTGCCCGACGACATGGAGCGGTTTCAGCAGTCACTAAATGAGGTCTGTTTGGACCTGGCACACCAGATCGTTCGTGACGGTGAAGGGGCAACCAAATTCGTCACAGTGACCGTCACTGGAGCCGCCGACGACGCTGCCGCCGAACGGATCGCCAGAGCCATCGCCGACTCGCCGTTAGTCAAGACGGCCGTAGCGGCCGAAGACGCAAATTGGGGCCGCATCGTGATGGCCGTAGGCAAAGCCGGACAGGCCGCCGACCGCGATTCTCTAGCTATCTGGATCGGACCCGAGCAGGCCGCGACCCAAGGTCGGTTGGCTCCCGGCTACAGCGAAGAACGCGCCGCCGAGCACCTCCGTTTGCCTGAGGTGACGTTGGCGGCCGACGTCGGTGTGGGATCCGGCAAAGCCACCGTCTGGACCTGTGACTTGACCCACGGGTACATCGATATCAACGCCGGCTACCGCAGCTGAGATTATCGACCATGGTCGTGCCATCGGTACCGCAGGCCGACCTTGGCGGCGTCAACGTTGTGTTGACCGGAGCAACCGGGTTCGTCGGGTCGTTCGTCCTCGCTCGGTTGGTGGCAGACGGTGCTCGGGTGTACGCGGTGGACGGTCCGGACCCAGGTTTGCGACCGCACCTGACTGAAGTGTTGACCCACCCCAACGTGACCCACGTCGAGACGCCGCAACGCTGGCCCTACCGAACCCAGAGCGGCCTTGGAGCCGAGGAACGGTTTGAGGAGCTGTTGCCGTTGCTAGACCAGGCTGATGTTGTCGTGCACTTCGCCTACCACAAGCCGCGTCACGCCTCAGCCAGTCAACGTTTGTCCGGTGTGGAGGAACTGGCTGCCGAGTTTCAACTCAACGTCCTGCCCAGTCTGGATCTGCTGCAAAACCTCGGCTCGAACGTGGCCTCGTTTTGCTTCGCCAGTAGTGGGTTGGCCTACGGCCACGGGCACGACAGCCCCGTCAACGAAGACGTTCCCGCTCTCGGTGATACCGCCTACGGACTGGCCAAGCTGGCGGTGGAACAGGCGGTGACCTCATGGTCCGACGACTCGACGACAGCCAACGCCACATCTCTTCGAATCGTCACCGTCTTCGGTCCGGGGGAGACAGCCCCGCGAGCAGTACCGAACTTCGTTCGTCGAGGCTTGGCCGGTGAAGCACCGAAGATTGAGGTGGCCGACGACCGGCGAGACTACATCTCTGCTTGGGACGTGGCGTCGGGTGTGTCCGCCGTTGTCTCCAATCATCTGATAGGCGACAGCAGCGCTGAGGGTGGATCGGCCTCGGCGGTTTGCGACCCGGTTCTCAACATCGCCACCGGCCGAACGTACTCCACCGGCGAAGTAGCCCAGCTGGTGCTCGACCATCTGGCCCTCGACATTCAACCGACCATCGGACCGGCTAATCGTCTACCGCTACAACACGAGATCGACTCGTCCCGCTTACAAGCCCAGACCGGTTGGCGCCCGACCATAGGCCTGGCCGAAGGTCTGGCTGAGGAAGTCGAGTGGTTCCGGGAGCGCCCGGAGTTGTGGAGCTGATGTCCAACAGTCGGCACGATGCGATGCTGGTCGGGTGCCACCCCAGCGGGTAGAGCGATTTATGTCCGGAGTATGAAACCTGACTTCGATCATGGTTTTTTGCTTGTCGTAGTGCTTGAGTTATTAAGTCCCCGCCGCCGCCTCCGACTTAAGGCTCATGACAGTTCTGCCGCCGCGTTCCGACATTGACCTTCGACCGCCCTCAGATGTCATTCGAGTTCTCTTCGCCACTGCTGAATATGCACCATTGGTAAAGGTTGGTGGGCTGGGCGAAGCGTCAAGCGGCTTGGTTAACGGACTTCGAGCATCAGGGGTGGAGGTGGATGTCGTCATGCCCGACTACGGCACCATCGAGTTGGTCGACCCCACCGAGCTACCAGTGCTCGGGCTTCCAGACTGGGCGCCTCGAATGGTAGCCCGCCGAGGTTGGGTGCCCGGCGTTGGCGAGTTGACGTTGCTCCGCTTCCCGGGCTCATGTCGACCCAGCCCCTACAACAATCCCACTACAGGCGAGGCGTGGCCCGACACCACCGAGATGTTCTTCACCTTCAGCGCCGGCGTGGCCGCTCTGGCTGACGACGGCGTTCACACATCGGCCGAGGTTAGCGACAGCGGCCCTGTGGGCCCCTACGACGTCGCCCACTGCAACGACTGGCACACCGGTGCCGCCTTGGCCATGTTGCCCGAAGACGTCGGTTCGATACTCACCATTCACAACTTGGCCTACCAAGGGCAGGCTGAACCGTGGTGGGAGTCCCGCTTTGGTCACAAAGGCGCGACCTATCGCCAATACGGCCAGTTCAATCCGTTGGCCGGAGCGGTAACGCTGGCCGACCGCGTTGTCATGGTGTCGGAAGCATACGCTTCGGAGGTTGTTGTAGAGGCCGGTGGCTGCGGCTTGCATAACCGTCTCATGGAGCGTCGAAGCGATCTGAGCGGAATCCGCAACGGAATTGACCTCGGCCTGTGGAACCCGGCTGATGACCCGTTGCTGCCGTTTGGCTTCGACCGCGACGATCTCAGCGGCAAAGAGCTGTGTCGCAAAGAACTTCTTCGGATGGCTGGTCTCGAGGCCGAACGTGGACCCGTGATCGGCATGGTGGCCCGCATGGTTCACCAAAAGGGCATCGATTTGGCCCTCGACGTCGTACCGTTCCTCGACTCGATGCCAGCCCGTTTTGTCCTCACCGGTTCCGGTTCACCGTCACTGACGGCCATGGCCGACGAAGTGGCCAGAGACTACCCCGACGTCTTCTCCTTCATCCCCGGCTATGACGAGGAGTTCGCCCACCTGGTGGTAGCCGGAAGCGACCTGTTCATGGTGCCCAGCCGATTCGAGCCGTGCGGGCTGACCCAAATGCAGGCCATGACCTGTGGCACCATCCCGGTAGTTACCAACGTCGGAGGCCTCCGGGACACCGTTCGTGATACCGACCAGAACCCTCGGTCGGGAACAGGGTTTGTCGCTCACGAGCCCACGTCGCTCGGTTTAATCGACGCCGTGCACCGTGCGTCGCGAGGCTGGAGCAACTCCCGCCGCCGAGGAGCCGTACAGCGTCGTGGTATGACCGCCGACTGGTCTTGGGCCAAGCCAGCAGGCCGGTACGTCGAGTTGTACCGCCAAATTGTCGGCCAACCCGAACCAGCGGTCGAACTGCTGGCCGGCTGAGTTCCCGGTTGCGGCCGCCTCAGACCTGTTCGGTTGACGCTTCGACCTCAGCGATGAGGCTGTCGCCCTCGGCTCCGCAAACGTCGACCAGGGTGGGTTCGCCCTCAGCCAGAACTGCCTCTATCCGTTGGGCCAAACTGCCGGTGGTCAGCAGACTGTAAACCGAGTCGCCGGGACACTGAGTATCGGCATAGTCCCGATGCCCGGCCAAGGTGTCAACACCGACCCCGAACGTGGCGGTACCCCAGGCCAGCACCAGGGCGAGAGAGGCGATCTGGGCGTCGTTCACCCCTGCCCGGTCATAGTCCCCTTCAAGACAGACCAGGAAGTGGCCGGAAGGATCGTAATTGGTGGCGGTGTCGCCCCGAAATTCCGGATCTCGACCCTGATAGATGTTGCCGGCTGGGTCGACCAGAAAGTGATAGGCGATATCGGGCCAACCCCGATTTGTCTGGTGGAAGCGCTGGTGCCCTCGGATGTTGCCCGGCCCGTCGGCCACTCGGGAAATCGAGCTGGCGGTGTGGTGAACGGTTAGCCGCTGGACGGTGTGAGCTTGTAGACCCGATGAGGCTTCGGCCGCGCCCCACGCCTGCCTGCAGATGACCGGAACATCGACCAGTGTCGCCGCCGGAGGCTGAGTGGTGGTGTCACCGGTGGTGGTCTCGCTGACGGAGGTGTCCGCCGGTTCCTCGACAGAGTCGGAACGGGCATCAGTCGTGGACTCGGTGGTGGGTTCGAATATCAGTTGACCATCATCAACCACCGAGGATTGGAGGCTCGACACAGTGGCGGTCCGCCCGGCGACGGTTTCGGCCGGACCGCCACTCTGTAGACGCAGCCAGCTGTAAACGGCGGCACCACCAGCGGCACCCAAGGCCACCAAACCGGCCAGAAATCTGCGCCTGCTGTGCTCGGGTGCTGGGTCAGAGACCGTCGAACGGTGGCGGCCCGAGTCACTCACCGGTCCGCGTCCGACGACTTGGATACAGCGGATGTGGTGGTGAAGGTAAACGCCATTGCCACGTAAATCTAGCGCAGGAAAAATTTGGCGTACGAATCTAGCGGGCGCCCCGGACGCGACATCGGTCGGGTTCGGGGTCGCCTGGCTACACGACTAGTTGAGCTTTCGGAACGAAAAGGAACCGACTGGTGCCAGCTCGATCCAGGTTTGACCGGGCCGCATCGTCACCGGATTGCCGTTGCCGTCGACATACTTGATCGGTTCGGTTGCGCTCGCTCGAGTCCATGTTCCGTCGACAACGGTTCCGTCGGTGAAGATCAAGGCCCGACCGGTACCGACCGTCTTGGCGTGAGGGGAGGCGAGGTCGGCGCTGGACTGCGTGTACTTGGTGGACATGACAATGACGTTCTCGGCGCCGACAGGCACGCCGTTCTGATCCACATGGAGCTTGCCGTTCTGCGTTCGGCGCCACTGCTGCTGTTGCTTGTTCCACGTCCACGACACTGAGGCCCGACCGAACTCGATGTTGATACCGGCGGTAGCACGACCGCTGCTGGCGGGAAGCCCGGTTCGCAGCATGGTCGGAGGTGCCCCGGCCCCAGCCGGACTACGAGCCCACAACTTCTCAGCCGTGGCCATCATGTTGTTGGGAGCCGAACGGGACGACAGCCGCCAGTAAGCTTCGGGCGCCCGCAGCGCGTTGACGTTGACCACTCCGACGTTGCGAAGCTGGCTGAGCACTGCGCTGTTGGCCCCGGAGGCCGCCAATAGCGGCCGACGGAATGGTTCCAGGACGTTGAAGTCAGACGTTCGAATGGAACGAACCGGTCCGATGGTTGCCGGTTGTTGGCTGTGGAACACCCCGATCAGGCGGGTCAGGTTGCCTTCGACCTTCACCTCGTAAACGATGTCAGTCAGATTCAGCCCGTACTGGGGGCGGCCAGCGGCCACATTGTCGATCTTTACCGCCAGTGCCGGGCGCTGCTCGATCTTGCGGGTCCATTGGCCGGTCAACGGGTGTTTCTTGGTGAAGTTCCGAGCCAGACGCTGCTGATAAGCCGACGAGTTCATCACCCGCCGGATCAGCTCGGTGTCCGACAACCCACTCCACAGCGAGCGCCACCGCGCGACCTCATCGGTGGTCGCCTGACGGCGAAGCATAGTGGCCGTCAACAGCGACATGCGGGCCGACACCGAGGTCTTGTTGACGTTCTCCGATGCCTCGGAGAAGTTCACGACCATCTTGCCGCGGGCCGTTCCCCGTGCTAGCAAGTTCTCCCAGTAGGCCAGGCCACTTGCCTGTGGGGCTCGGCCGAGGATGTTGCGGTAGATCTGATCCACGAACTGACGGTTGGAGAGCTGACCGTAGCGGTTCTGGAATTCGGGCGACTTGGCGAACACTGTGGCGATTTCATCGAGAGAGTCGCCGGAGCGGGCCTGCTTGACCCAGTAGGCCACTCCCTCTTGTTTCGGTGGACGCAGGAAGGTGGCCCGGTAGAGGCGGACCACGGGAACGAACGGTCCACCGACATCAGTCGAATCCATAAGCGAGTCGAACACCACCTGGGGTGGGGTGCCGGAAGCCAGCTTGGTTCCCCACTTCTCCCGTTCGGCCTTGGTCGACAACCGACCAGTCACATCCCGAATGAACATGTCAGCCAGGTCATCGGGAGCGACCTCAGCGGTGGTGAGGCGAGGAGGGTTGACGGCTGGAACGGCCGGTGCCGCAGCAACCGGTGTAGAGATCAGGCCAGCTGACAGGCTGGTGACCAACAGTGCAGTGACAGCAAGTAGAGCGGAGAATGGTTTCCGGGCAACGGGAAAACGGCGCATGCAACCCTCGTCGGCGTTTCGGGTGGATGCTTGAGTCTAGGGTTTCGGCTACGGGCTGCCCCCCAAGTCGAAGTGACTACCATGGTGGTATGGAGTTGCTGGCGATCATCCTCGGCCTAGCGGCGTGCCTGAGTGTCACTGCTGACATGCTCAACACGCTGGTTGCCACAAATACCAACATGGGTCGCTTCTGGTTGACCTCGGTTCTTTATCGTCGCACGTGGCGGCTGCTGCGAATTGTCACCGGGCTGCTGCCCGACGACCATCCCGATGCTGACGATGACCGTCATCGGGGCCACAATCATCGCGAGCGACTACTTGGATTCTTCGCTCCGGTCTCGGTGATCTTGTTGCTGTCGGCCTGGGTAATCCAACAGGTTGTTGGATTCGGCCTTATTTGGTGGGGGATGGGAGGGGTCGACGGTGCCGGGTCGCTGTTCGAATCGATCTACTTCTCCGGCGTGGTCTACTTCACCTTGGGCTTCGGTGAGATCGTTCCCTCCGCAGCCGTCCCTCGGATTGGCGCGCTACTTGAAGCTTTCTCCGGCGTGCTCACCACCGCCCTGGTGATCGGCTACCTGCCGGCGCTCTATTCGGCCTTCAGCGAGCGGGAACGCAAACTTATGACCCTCGACGACGGGTCCGAAGAACGCATCAGCCCGGTCTCGCTCCTGTTGAGTCGGTCGCCCAACGCTGACCTCGAAGAAGTGATCAGCTTCTTTGAGGGGTGGGAGGGATGGGTGTCGTCGGTCATCGAGACCCACACGACGTTCGCCATGTTGCGAATGTTCCGCTCGAAACATCCCGGTCAACATTGGATAACGGCAGCCGGCCTGATCGCCGACACCGCCTTGCAGTGCCAGATCATCGTCGGGCTCGAAAACCGGGCGCCCTACTGGACCTTGCGTCGTATCATCACGTTGTTTAACGAGTTGACCGAAGGCGTCGACTTGAGCGACTACCGGGCGCGCCTAGACGAGGGCTACGACACCGACAGCAACAACACAGACAGCAACAACACCCAAAACAGTGCCGAGGCCAACGAGCTGTTTGTGTCACTCCATCGGCAGTTGACCGACCATGGTTTCGACGTTCTGCCCTTGGAGCAGGCTCGAGCGGAAACGCTGCAACTGCGCCGCCTGTACGACGCTCAGATGGAATACTTGATCGATGCGATGTTGGCTCCGCGAGGATTCTGGGGCCACAAGATCGGCCTGCCAATCGGCTCGTCTACAGGGGTATCGGCGGCGCAAAGGGTCACGGCGTAGATCTCACCGGATCGAGTTCAAGTAGTCGCCACCAGGCCGATGGAACGAAATGGACGCTGACATTGCGGCCGCTCTTTGGCCCAAAACCCCAGGGCCGATGCTGCGGTACGCCAAGTTTCTCCCCGGCCTCGCAGCGACGGCCGAGCAGATCGAGAACTACAGCGCCTATTGGCGCGCTGCGGCCGAACGCGCATTACAGTCTCCCGACCCGGTTCTCGTCGCTCTCGGTGATTCATTGGCCCAAGGTGTCGGAGCCTCGGCCCCTGAGCATGGCTACGTCGGGCGCATTCGCTCCGAACTGAGTGCCGCTGGAAGGCCGATCCCGGTGCTGAACCTATCGCAGTCCGGGGCCACAATCGACGATGTCTTGGCCATCCAACTACCGGCGCTCGGCAAAGCCTCGGTCAGTGCCTTTGTGGTGGTGTGCACGGTAGGGAGCAACGACCTCGTCCGCTCGGCCAGGATGTCCCGTACCCGCCGATCGATGAGCAGGCTGTTAGAACAACTTCCGGACCAGACGGTAATGGCCACCGTTCCGGCCAAAGGCAGCGTTTTAGCCAAGGCCCTGAACCGGCATGTGCGACGAGAGGCCGACAGGCTCGATGTCGTGTTGGCCGACGTCGACACCCGTCTCAACACCTGGCGGGGGAACCGGGCAGCCGACTGGTTTCACCCGAACGACGCCGGCTACCGGATATGGGCTGCCGCCTTCGCCGAACGCTTGGATTCGGCGATTCTCTAGCCCCGACCGTCCGCTCCCGGGTCTTTCGGCCAGTCGTGCTTTGGATATCGGCCTGCCATGTCTTTGCGAACCTCGGCCCACGAACCGGACCAGAAGCCGGCCAGGTCGGTCGTGACCTGAATAGGGCGCTGAGCCGGCGAAAGCAGTTCGACCACCACCGGTTCCCCGGCGATAGTGGGCGTCTCAGTCATACCGTAGAAGTCTTGTGCCCTGGCCGAGAGTGTTGGCGAGTCCCGCTCGTAGTCAACCTTTACGGTCCGCCCTGACGGCAGCTTGACTTCCACTGGGGCCAGACCGTCCACCCGGCTGCGAAGCGAGTGGTCAAGGGTGCGCTCGATCAAACGGTTCGGGTCGAAGCCGTTTAGCTCGTCAATACTGGTGACTGCCAACAACGTTGGACCCAGCCATGAGTCCAGGTCTGCGGCCAGCGCCCGGTCGCCCCAATCGGGCCACGGTTCGCCCATACGTTCATGCAGCAATCTGACCCGGTAGCGCAGGCTTCCGGCCCCACCGCCCCAATTGAGCAGCTCCGGTTTGCGTCGGATGGCTTCGGTCAGAATCGCTGCCGCCTCCTCGCCCGGCTCGGCCCGCCGCTTTGCCTCCGCTAGGACGACACCGCCGATGCGCGACACCCGTCGCTCCATTACCCGCCCACTATCCAACTCGAGCGTCACCTGAGTTTCGATGGCATCGGCGAACCGGTCGAACACGTCAACCTCGTCCAATGCTCCGGCCAAACGAATACGGGCGTCCTTTCGTTTGCCATCGAGATCGGCAGCGACAACAAATCGCTCGGAGGCCAGCGAGTCACGTTCACGCATCCAGGCCGTTGTCCTGGTGCGCAACTGGTAGCGCCCCCGACTGCCTCGGGCGATCGCCAGTCGATCGGGGAAGGCCAATGCCAGCATTCGACCCACCGATGACTCCACCAGCGACGGGGGAATATCATCGACCGAACCGCCGACTCTCACCCGTCGCATCAAATCGCCAGCGTTGCGGCGGACCCGGTCGACACTACGCCGGTTGGCCTGCCGGGAAACCTGTCCTTCCACCGAGCCGGGATCGATGACCAGGTTGACCCGTACCGCCAGGTCAACCGGGGCGTCGCGGTTCATGCCCGCCAGCAGGTCCCGGTCATCCAGCAGAGCGGTCAACAGACAAGCCAAACGTTGCTCGTGATCGTTGTCGGCCTCCAGAATCATGCGGGCCAATCGAGGGTGACTCGGGACCGAGATCATCCGACGGCCCAGGTCGGTCAGGTCACCGGTCTCCTGCAGGACCCCCAGCCCAGCTAGAAGCTCCTCGGCTTCCGCCCAAATCTTTTCAGGAGGGGGATCGAGGAAGAACAGCGACTCAGGGGTGCGAACACCCCAGGCCCGCAGTTCCACTACCAGCCCGGCCAGATCCACCTCGGTGATCTCCGGTGGGGTTTGGGGTTTGCGAACCGCCTGCTCCATCTTCGACCAGGCCCGGTAGGCCACACCGTCTTCGGTCCGCCCAGCCCGGCCCGCCCGTTGGTCGGCCGACGCTTGGGAGATCGAGACGGTCTGCAGACGGGTCATCCCGGTGCGGGTGTCGAACCGCGGTGTTCGGGTGAGTCCGGAGTCCACCACCACCCGCACACCTTCCACCGTCAAGCTGGTCTCGGCGATGTCGGTCGATAACACCACCTTGCGTCGCCTCGACGGGGCGAGGGCGGTGGCCTGCTCATCCAAAGAGAGGCTTCCGTGTAGTCGATGAATCTCGGCCAGAACTCCGTCATCAGAAAGCTGACGCTCAGTCCGAACAATCTCACCCATACCGGGCAAGAAAACCAGCACGTCTCCGATTTCCTCATCCAGCGCTCGATGAATCAGACGGCAAACTCGTGGCACCGGGTCGGATGAGTTGGGCCGCCCACGCTGAGCGGACCGACGTTTCGAACCTGCCTTGGTTTTGCTGACCGACCCGGCATAGCGAACCTCGATCGGATGCTGCCTTGAATCAGAAGTGATGACCGGCGGTCGGATGGAGACCTGCGACTCCAAGGCGTCGGCAATAGCGTCGGCGTCGATGGTGGCTGACATCAGCAACAGTCGAAGATCGGGGCGAAGAGACTGCTTCACGTCGAGAGTTAGCGCCAGACCCAAATCAGTCTGCAAGTTTCGTTCATGGAACTCGTCGAAGATCACCAGGCCGACACCGGCAAGCTCAGGGTCGTTCTGGAGTCGCCGGGTCAAAATTCCTTCAGTGACCACCTCGATCCGAGTTGCCGACCCGACCCGCCGCTCTTCCCGGGTTATGTAGCCGACGGTTTCGCCCACCCGCTCACCCAGCAGGTCAGACATGCGGCGAGCAGCAGCCCGAGTAGCAAGACGTCGGGGTTCCAAGACCATGATGCGCCGACCATCCAGCCACGGTTCATCCAACAAGCGGAGTGGCACGATAGTCGACTTGCCCGACCCCGGAGGAGCCACAAGCAATGCGGTGCCCGGGTCGATCAACGCCGACCGTAGAGACCCTACGACGTCCTCCACCGGTAAGCGGTCGAATCCGTCTGCCGTCGGCTTTTCCACCGTTTCAGACTAGAGGCGGTCAACCCAAGCGGGAGAAAAGGTACAGGCCCGACCGACTGGAGGGAAGTGCCGGTCGAGCCTGTAGATCTAGCGTACTGCAGCAACCGGCGGGACGCCGGTTGAGGGATATCCCACTACTTCAATTTGATACTAGTCCAGCGCGATGTTCTTCGACACGCTGGGGGTGCCGTTGGCGTCAAGGGCGAACAGCATGTACGACCCCGGAGGAGCCACGCCAGGATCTCCCGGCATAGTCACCTGGTAGTTGCCACCACCGGTTGCCGTGAAGCTGACCGGAATGCGACGCTGACCGTTGTTGGTCGCGTGCGTCGAGTTGGCCAGGCGAATCAGAGCAAACTCCGAAGCGCCGCCGCTCACGTTCACTGTCACACTCTGGCCGTAACCGGCTGAGCCTGGCACCGAGTTGATGATAGGGCGAGACTTGAGATTGCCTGCCGCATCCAGCAGGTACGGCGGGGTCAGAATCTGGACGTCCGGGTGATTCCGGGACGGGTCGCCAACGCAATTGCCGCAGAGCCCGCCGCCACCGGTCATAACTCGACCGTCGGCGAGGAGCAACGCAGAGCTGTGGTACGTGCGGGGAGCTGCCATCGGGGCCAATTGGCTCCAGGTTTCGGTATCAGGATCGAACAGTTCTGGAACCATCACGGCGTTGCTGTCTCGGAACAGCTCGACGAAGCTCTGTCCGCCGACTGCAACAACCTCACCCGAAGGCAGGACAACGCTTGAATGAAGCGCCCGAGGTCGAGACAGGCTCTGGACCTGGCGGACCGAGCCACCGGTGTTCAAGTCGATCACATGAGCGTTACCTGAGCTCGAACCGGTGATGTAGTTCGGAGCGCCACCGGTGGTCAAGATCTTGCCTTCGTCGTACATGACGGCGTTGCCGTTCATGGCGTCAGCATCAGCACCGCGCGGGCCCACCGGCTGAATGGATCCCTGACCGGCGGGATCGAGCCAATGCATGGTTCGGGCCGGACCGGCGTGGAACACCCGATTGTTCTTCCAGGTGAACAACCACATGTGGTTGTCAGAGCGGTACTGGCCCTGGGTGTCGGCGGTCAGCAACGTTCCGCCGCCCTTCATGCCGGGGAGGGTAGTCCAGGAGCGGTTGCGATAGACCTCGCTGTCTTTGACCCGCACTCCACCGGACCACGAACCACCGACGGCCAACACCGAACCATCACTCAAGGTGACGTTGGCGTGGTAGCCACGGCCGATATTCATGTCGCTGGTATCTTCCCAGGTGTCGGTAGCCGGGTTGTAAATCGAGGTTTCGGCATTGCCGGAACCGCCGGTCACCATCACTCGCCCATCAGGCATGTTGGCGATACCGGGACAGAACATGTCGTGCTGAGTGTTGCCGACCTGACGGGCCGACAGGCCACCGGTGTCGGGGTCGTAGATGACGGTCTGGGTGTAGCCGTTGGTGCCACCAAAGGTCATGTTGGCGTAAGCCGACCACATCAAGATATTGCCGTTCGGAATGTTGGCCATGGCAACCGGCACGAGGCCGACATTCTCAACCGGTCCCCACGAACCCGTGGTGTTCTCGCCGCCATTCTCGCCGCCGCTCGTTGCCACGAGGGTGACGGTGTCGAGGCGACTGCCGTCCTCGCGGTTGTGGAAGGTCACGGTGTGCTCGCCTGCACTCAGATCAACGAGAACTGGGTTGGCGCCACCACGATCGGAGACGTTGCGGGTCACGTATGAGCCGCTCACACCGAGGTCAAAGAGGTTGCCGCCAGCGGGTTGCCCGTCGACGGTTACATAGAACGAGTCGGACTGTCCGTCGAGGCCCCGGATCGATGTTTCGATCCGGTACTCGCCAGCACTCGCCACATCAAAGCAGTAGGAGGCGGTATTGGCCGACGTGGCGCCGCCCCACTCGTTGATGACGCCGTTCGGGACGTGTACGTACTTGCCGCCGGATGCGGTGCCGTCGCTGCCCACAGCCATGAAGCCGGTGAGGACACCGGACTCGGCCTCGGCAGACAGTGAAGCGACACACGCTCCCGTCCCGCCACCACCTCCGGTGTTGCCACCGATGGGGACGAGGGTGATCGAATCGAGACGACTGGCGTCCTCGCGGTTGTGGAACGAAATAGTGTGATCGCCAGCAGTCAGATTGATGACTACCGGGTTGGCGCCGCCGCGATTGGACACGCTTCGAGTTATGAACGACCCGTTGACTCCAACGTCGAACAGATAGCCGTCAGCGGGCTGGCCGTCCACGGCCACGAAGAACGAATCCGATTGGCCGTCCAGGCCTTGAATCTTGGTTTCGACTCGATAGTCGCCGGCCGAGGCGATGTTGAAACAGTATGAGGCGCTGCTGGCGCTCAGACCGCTCCAGTCGTTGCCCGAGCCCTGAGGAGTATGGACGAACTGGCCACCCGATGCCGCTCCGTCGCTGCCGATGGTCATGGCGCCCGCCAGGGCTCCGGACTCAGCTTCGACGGTTAGTTCAGCGGTGCAGGTTCCGCTACCACCGGTCTCATCTCCATCGCCACCGGTATCGCCACCACCGGTATCATCGCCGTCACCGGTGTCGGTGGACTGCCAGCCAAAGACCTGATTTGTCCCACCGTGGCATGGCCACTGAATCAAGGCGGCTCCAGCTGCGGTTGAGGCGCCGAAAATATCGAGGCACATAGCGGTGTGCTGCACGGTGAGGCGGAGTCCGCCGCTCACCTGGTCGACGGTGTACAGCGAGTTTGAACTGCCGTTGCAGGGGTGCTGCAGAAGCTCGGCCGCCGGGTCGGCTGAAGCGGACTTCACATGAAGGCACATCCCGGTGCCACGGTTGTATAGCTCAACGAGCCCGCCGCCGGCATCGTGCATCTCGAAGGATTGATTCTCCGAACCATCGCACTCGTCTTGAACAACCCGGACGTTGGCGGCGGTTGAACCGCCCTCCGCTTCGAGGCACAGCCCCGAATGGGTCGCAACCAACGGGCCCGCCGTAGCAGCATCGGCAGCACCGACGCCGGTAACGGTAACGGCCACCACTTGGACGACTAGAAAGAACGCCCCGAAAACGCCGAAGCGCTTCCGCTTGAAACCTCGCATCTTCACTCCACCTCGCCTGCACTGCCAACAGCATGTATGCCGTTGCATCAACAACCGTACAAGAAGCTTAGATGGCATTCAGAAACAGTAAACAAATGGCAAAGTGGGTCAAGATGCCCATAGTGGGCGCATTAGGAAGTCGACCTACCCAGTCTGGTCGCAGGTAGGGCGAATCAGCGAGGCAAGGCAGGACTAGTAGGGCCCGGCGTGAACTGTTGTGTCGAACGGACTAGCCCGGCACACCGAACGTCTGAGTCCAGTAGAAGTCGTGGAAGCCAACTCCGATGTGGACGTACTTGCAGTCGAGCATGTTGCCCCTATGTCCGCTGCTTCCCATCCAGCCCTCGACGACGGCTTCAGGCGACCGGTAGCCCCATGCGATGTTCTCGGCCACGAACTTCGATGAATAGCCGTTGCCGACGGCCCGGTCACCCGGAGATGAGCCATCTTGGCCGGCGTGATCGAAGTACCCCTTTGCCCACATGTCCTTGCTATGGGAACGGGAAGCGGTGTTCAGCGATTCACTTGGGACAAGCGGATCGCAACCTTCGTCCTTACGACGTTTGTTGGTCAGAGCGATCACTGACTGCTCGAAATCGGCAACATCAAGCGACGAACCCGATGAAGTGGTTGGAGTGGAGCTGGTGCCGGTTGAGGTCGTGGTGCCATTCGACTTCGCCTGAGCGGCTACCTGCTGCATTGCCTTCCCAGCTTTTGCCTCGGCTACGTCGTCGCCCTGGTCTTGCGAGCTTGGATCGTCGTCACTGTCGTCAACGTCGTCTCGGGAGTCGCTAGCTGCGCTTTGGCGGTTGTTATCGTCAGGATTGGAAGTCGTGGTCGACGGCTCGGGCCGTCCGCTTGTAGTCGGCGGGCGGGTGGTCGGCGGTTTCGTCGTCGGCTTCTTGGCCGTAGTCGACGTTTGTGGATCCTTGCCCTGGCTGTCGGCGTCGCCTTGCCGGCCCACATCACCATCGGTGTCGGTGTCGACTGAATTTCCGTTTGACTGCTCGTCGGCGCCCTGATCGTCGCTGGAACCCCGATCGGTGGCCCGACCGGTCTGGACCCTCGGGTCTGGCGTGGTTCGTTGCATGAGGCCGGCCGCCCGACTCATGTCGAAGTCTTTAGCCTTGTCGATGCGAGCGCAGTCCGGATCTTGTGCGTCGGCGACCGCGCATGCCGGGCTGGCGCTGGAGCCGAGAACCGGTAGGCCAGCAACTTCGGTGCTGCTTAACTCATAGGGCTCGGGGCGGTTGACCATGGCGGTCATCGTGAGCGCGACGAGGCCAGCCAGTGCCGCGAGCAACACGCCCACATATACACCTTGCCTTACCGTGTTCACGTCTGCGTTCTCTCCTGGCCGCCAACCGCTTAGCAGCCACACATAGCAGGCTAACCGGCGCCAAACCGCTGGTTTCAGTCGTTGGCGCTCGGTTAACCAAACACTAACGGAACATGTGTCGTAACCAGGCCGAGAATTAACCCAGAGGGCCGTAGGCAATAGCGCCCGGGCTTTGCCGAGCGTGTCAGTCAATGGTTATCGAGGCGAGACACTAGGGGTGCTAACGGCAGATGGCGTCACCTGCACATGGTCTGAAATGTGGGTCAGGGTGGCTGCCCGGCTGATCGACCGGTGACCGAAGGACTCCCGGATGTGGTCCACTGCGGTATCGAGTGGCTCTGAGTCCGGGGCGAACAGGGGGAGCGCCAACTGCACGGCGTCGTCCGGCCCGAGGTTTGAAACGGCCACGCCGACCTTGGTCAAGCCTCGCTGCTCGGTCAGAGGCCAAACGGTCGTCAAAAGCTCACCAGCAGCGTCGTGGATGGCCTTGGTGTGATGTGTCGCCTGGGGGAACGTGGTTGAGCGGGTGGCTTGTTTGAAGTCGCCAAACCGCAGCCGCAAGGTGACCGTGCGGGCCACCTGATTTGACTGGCGAAGTCGACGTCCGACCCGGTCGCACGTATCCAGCAGCATGGCCTCCACTTCGGTCCGACTGAACCGCCCCTGGGGGAACGATCGCTGGGAGCCAATTGAACGGTTGCGTCGCCCAACCACGACATGGCGGGGATCTTGGTTGTGAGCCAACGCGTGAAGATGGTTGCCCGCTCCAAGGCCGACCATGGCAACAAGTTGGTTCCGGTCGAGCGCGGCAACCTCGGCCACCGTATGGAGGCCTCGCTGGTGGAGTCGTTCGGCGGTCTTCGGGCCCACTCCCCACAAGGCTTCTACCGGGAGAGGGTGCAGAAAATCGAGTTCAGCGCCCGGAGCGACCAACAGCAGCCCGTCCGGTTTGCCCGCCGCGCTGGCCACCTTGGCCAGAAACTTGGTCGACGCCCCGCCAACAGTTAGCGGCAACCCAACCTGATCGAGAACCCGCCTCCGCAAGTCTTCAGCGATCATGTGTGCGGGCCCAACCAGTCGTCGCAGGCCTGAAACATCGATGAACGCTTCATCGATTGACAGGCCCTCAACCACCGGTGAGACGTCGTGGAAAATGTCGAATACCGCCCGGGAGGCTTCGGCGTAGGCGCCCATTCGAGGAGGAATAACCTTGAGGCGAGGGCACCGACGCCGAGCCTCCCGTTCGTTCATCGGCGTCTTGATTCCATAGGCCCGAGCCTCATAGCTAGCGGCCAGAACAATTCCGCCGCCGACCGCAATGGGCCGATCGCGCAGTTCGGGATTGTCCCGCTGTTCAACCGAGGCGTAGAACGCGTCCAGGTCGGCATGAAGAATGCCCGGTTGATTCTCAGGGTCCAGCATGTTCATCAGAACGTATGTTCGCATAAATGCACTCGTGTGGCAACCGTTCCCGCACAACGCAGAGTCAACTGAGCCGAATGTTAAATTCTTGGTCTTTGCCTCTTGTGCCATGGTCCGGATGCCGTCGATCCCTTAACCTGGGTCGCGTAAGCGCAAGTGGGAGTAGGCGCAGCAGTGGCAGAGGCGAACAGTGTTAAAGAAGCCGCCCAGGTTTCGCTCCGATTCGATGGCCTAGGGAAGACGTTTCCCGACGGCACCGAGGCGTTGCGGGACGTTACCTTCAGCGTGTCAAAAGGTGAGTTCGTGACCGTCGTTGGTCCATCCGGGTGTGGCAAGTCCACACTCCTGCGGATCGCATCAGGACTGGACACCCAAACCGAAGGCAGCTGCGAGGTGGACCGGGCCAACATCGGCTATGTCTTCCAAGACGCCACGCTCCTGCCGTGGCGCACCGTCAAGCACAACGTGGAGCTGTTCGCAGAGTTGCACGACATGGACGGCTCCGCCAAAGATTCCGCGGTTAGCGACGCCATTGAGCTCGTTGGCCTCTCCGGCTTTGAGAACCACCATCCGCGGCAGCTTTCGGGTGGAATGCGAATGAGGGTCTCGCTGGCCCGATCGCTGGTGATGCGGCCGCCGGTATTCCTCTTCGATGAGCCGTTCGGAGCTCTGGACGAAATCACCCGTGAACGACTCAACGAAGAAACGCTGGCGTTGTTCGCCGCTGAAGGCTTCGCCGGTCTGTTCATCACGCACTCGATCACCGAAGCAGTATTCATGAGCACAAAAGTGCATGTGATGTCGGACCGACCTGGCACCATCGTGGCCAGCTACGACATCCCCTTCGACTACCCACGCAAACCAGAACTACGCTTCGATCCGGCTTTCGCCGAACTATCGGGCGAAATCAACACCGCCCTTCGGGGAGCCCATACATGACCGGACTCTCCGCAGCCAATCCGGCTGAGGTCGCAGCGCCCGGCGTCCGGGTCGTTCCGACGAGCAATCGCCAATCGTTGGTGTCTCGCTTTGGCGCTCCATTCGCCGTCTTCGTCGGGTTCATCGCCCTGTGGTACCTGTACGCCCGGTTCATCCTCGACGAGAATGGCCGCAAGACGGCCCTGCCCTACCCACACCAGGTTCTAACCTCGTTCTTCGGTGGCGGAGCCGACGGTTCACAACCCGGCCAGTTGCTCTCAGCCACGTGGCTCACGTTTGTTGTCGCCCTGACCGGCCTGGTGATCGCTATCGCTCTTGGTGTGCTGTTCGCCGTTCTGATGAGCCAGGCGGAATGGGTGGAGACCTCCTTCTACCCGTACGCCATCTTCCTGCAGACGGTGCCCATCTTGGCTCTGGTGCCACTGATCGGCCTGCTGTTCGGGTTCGGGTTCACGGCCCGCATCCTGGTGTGCGTGATCATCTCGCTGTTCCCGATCATCACCAACACGTTGTTCGGTTTGAAGTCGGCCGAGAAGGCCCAGCACGACCTGTTCACGCTGCACGGTGCCGATAAGTGGACGCGGCTGACCAAGTTGCAGCTGCCGGCATCGCTTCCGGCCATGTTCACCGGCTTTCAAATCTCCGCCGGCCTGTCGGTCATCGGCGCCATCGTCGGCGGTTTCTTCTTTCAGCGAGGACCCAAAGATTTGGGTAACCGCATCCTGCTGTACTCCAGCCGGTTGCGACCCGGTGAGTTGATCGCCGCCGTCATTCTTTCCGCCCTGTTGGGCATCGCGTTCTTTCAGTTCTTCGGCTGGGCTCGAAACCGGCTGACACGATCTTGGTACCAAGGGAGATAACTACCATGACAACATCCAAGTCAACCGAGCAGAGGAGCTGGTTCCGGCTTCTCGTCGGCCTTGTGGCACTTGCGTTAGTTGCCGCCGCTTGTGGTGGCGGCGACAGCGAAAGCGAGACCGCGGACGGCGAGTCAACGGAAGCAGCCGAATCAGGCGAATCGGCGGCGGGCAGTCTCAGCGACTGCCCCAATCCGCTTGTCATTCAGACCGACTGGTTCCCCGAGCCCGAGCACGGCGCCGTCTACAACATGACTGCCGGTGAAGGATCGATCGACCCGGAGAGCGGCCGGTTCACCGGACCGTTGGCCGCCGATCCGTCCATCACGCTCGAGGTTCGAGCCGGTGGTCCGTTCATCGGCTTCCAGCCCACCGTCGCCCTGATGGCCACCGACGACGACATCTTCCTCGGATATGTCAACACCGACGAAGCCATCGCCAACTACGAACAGTTCCCGACCACCGCGGTGGCCGCACCACTGGACGTCAACCCGCAGATCATCATGTGGGACCCCGAGACCTACGACATCTCCGGATGGGATGATGTGAAGGACACCGGGGCGGTCGTCAACCACTTCGCCGGCGCCTCCTACACCGAGTTCCTGGTCGGTTCCGGCCTGGTCGACGCAGGTCAGCTTGACGGATCCTACGACGGTGCGCCCACCCGGTTCATCGCCGAAGGTGGCGCTCTCATTCAGCAGGGCTTCGCCACCCAGGAGCCGTACAACTATGAGAACACGTTCGAAGAGTGGGGCAAGCCGGTCGAGTTCCTGCTGATTCACGATTCGGGCTACGAGCTCTATCAGGGTCCGCTGGCCATCCTCGACGACAAGCTCGATGATGCCGCCCGTTCCTGTCTGACGGCGTTCGTACCGCTCTTCCAGCAGTCCGTTGTTGACTTCCAGAACGATCCGTCCACCACCAACGCAGCGATCTTGCAGGCCGTGGTCGACCTCGACAGCTTCTGGCAGCTCACCGACGACTCTGTGGCTGAGACGGTGGTTCAGATGGGATCGCTCAACATCGTGGGTAACGGCCCCGACGGCACCATCGGCAACTTCGATCTCGACCGGGTCAACGAAGTTATCAAGATCACCGGCGAGCAGGTTCCCTCCATCGCCGTACCCGACGGTCTGACCGCCGAAGATCTCGTAACCAACGAGTTCATCGACGACGGAATCGGTCTGTAAGCACGATTGCCAGAATCGGCCTTTAAGGACGATTCGGTATTGAGAATACGATGAAGCCCGGGTCGATGCGTTGAATCTGCGTCGACCCGGGCTCTCTTGTTGTCGAAGGCGGCTAGCCGTGCGCCCAGTAGTCCCGTCCAGGGACCATCTGGTCGAGGTTTGTACCGTCGATGTCCAGGTCTTTGTGGGACGTCGTCAAATGTAGATGTGGACGATCGGATGACCATCCACAGGTGTCGACGAGGAATTCCAAGTTCTGGGCGGAATCTTGTGTGTCGTAGGTTTCTTGATAGAGGTTGGCCAAGAATTGCCCTTTGGTAACCCGCTGACCGTGATGCAGCCTACGAACATCGGTCAGATCGAGGTGGGTGTACCTGAACTCCTCGCCGGTGTCCGCCTTCAGGGTGACACCCCCGTCAGTTCGCGAGGTGTCGACGCATCCCCAGACCTCAAGGGAGCCATCGGCTATGGCGGTGATATTGGCATCGGTGCCGGCTATCGGAACGAAGTCAAGGCTTGAGTCGTCGTAATGCCAGTGGTTGAACAGACGCATCCAACCGGTCCAGGGGAAGGTGTACAGATCTTTCCAACGATTGAAGCCGAACGCCCCCGCTTTCAGATTGGGATCACAGCGATCAAGCCGTACTGCTGACCCGGCGCCGTAGCCGTGGGCCGCTAGACACTCGCCGAATTGGACGTTTGCCAACTGGTGACCCCCGAACCTCGTGGTACTCATACGCCACAGTTGTGAGTCGTTGACCCCGCCTTGGGTATTCACGCAATCCCAGATGTGGGCGAACCTGGTCCCGTAGTAGGGGGGTGCCAGACCGAGGCACTTGCCGGCTCGCTCGTTTCTCAGTTGGACTCGAACTCGTCCTTGACCGTCCCAGTAGTAGCCCTTCCGCCACATCTGCGTCGTGCTGTCGTCGCAGCGTTCGGCAACTACGCGAGTTCTCTTCGATGTCGACCGGCCTTCAAGGCCCAGACAATTCCCGGACTTGACGCTGTGTATGCGTTCCGGCCTCGACCAGCTGTAGTCCGGGAGTGGTTCGGCAGAGGCCGGTGCTTGCAAGTGTAGAAGCACGAGAGTCGCCAATACTCCGATGGCGGCCAGCAGGCGCGCCATTCGGGCGATCGCCTTGGTTGTCGCTTTGCTCATTTGTGATCTTTCTTCTCGGGTCGGGTTTCTCTCCGAGACACCGCAGGTACGCGGATTCTGGCAAGAGGTTTGTGCCCGCGGCGGGCGGTTACCCAAATTAGGTGACAGGTCTTGATGCTCTCGGGTGTCTCTCTCTGTGACGGCATCTCGCCGACACCGAGACTCTCGGGAATCAGGAGGTTATTGAATCATGCGAACAATGAATCGCAGCTTTGCCCGGCTTACGACAGATAGAACCAATACCAGAACCGCAACGGCGTCGGGATTCGACTTCTTCAAGGCAGTGCTATGGCCACTACTTGCTGTTGCCATGCTGGCTGTAGCGCCGGTGCGACCGGCTTCGGCTGTCATCGGCCCTTCGGTCAGCGCATCCACCTACCCCTATGCCGCCTATTTCGCCGATGGCGCCGGGAATACCTTTTGTTCGGGCGTGGCGATTGGATCGAACTGGATTCTGACCGCTGCCCACTGCGTCATGCCGTTTCATGTCGGAACACGTAACCAAGCGCGGTCGAGAGTAATTGTCGGGCGGGACGACCCCAACAGTGGTGGAGGTTACGAGCGTCGCATCGCCACCTACATACTGCATCCTCAGTACTCGCTGGAGGCCTACCGAGGCGGGTTCTCGACCGATCCGAATATCAAGCCGACTCTGTCGCACTGGGATGTCGCCCTGGTCAAACTGAAGACTTCCGTGCCGAGCCAGAACACGATCCCGTTGCCAACTCTGGGTAATAGCTTGGTTGGTTCGCAGACAACCCGAGTGCTCGGGTTTGGTGGTAGTGGGCTTCAGGCGAATGATGCCAAAGCTTTCAAGTCGGGAACCCAGATCCTCTTCGAAGAGTCGGAGAATGTCATCGAGTCGGGCGATTCCGGAGGCCCCATTGTCACATGGCGGAACTCGCGTTGGGAGCTGGTCGGCACAAACGTTTCAGTAGTGAAAAGCGACGGGGCCGCTGTCCGAGCCAAAGGCGTTGACTTATCAGATGGAAGAATCCGAAATTGGCTTGAACTGGCCTTGGACATGTCGGACTGGCGAATTTCATCCACTCGAATGACAATGTGGGGCCAGCACTCGACCCGCTGCCTGAACGAGGAGCTGTTCCCTGCATCCAACCGCGAGCGAGCCGAGGTGGCAGTGGGACTTTGCAACAATCAGGACAGGAACAAATGGCACTTCGTGGCCAAGTCCAACGGGATGTTCAACATTGTCAACAAAGCCAGCGGCAAGTGCCTCGGGGTTCAGAACGGGTCGAACGCCACTAGCAAGAGTCTGGTTTGGCAGTGGTATTGCAATGGTAAAGAGACCCAAGAGTGGTATGGCGAAGGGCTGTCGTCCTGGGGCAATGACAGGTTCAGCGCACAGGTTCATAATCGGCACCATCGTGAACTCTGCTGGGATATTCAGGGTGGAGACGTCAACCTCAACAACAAGCGATTGCAGCTGTACTGGTGCAAGCCGGGCGGCAGTGGTCATGACACTTACTATCGAAATCAGTACGTGAACATCGGCTGGTAGCCGCAGTCCGGATCACGCGATACCTGGTGACTCCCAGTTGGGGAGTCACCAGGTAGAAGCGAGGTGTTCATTGCGTAAGCAGCTGGCTACTCTGAATTCGGTGGACCGGCGGAGGGTGCAAACAGGCGGCTGGGTAGGCATGACCGACATGGTGCTCGCCGCGGCGCCGACCGGCTCAACCAGGGCGGCAGACACCGGCAAGACTCCGACGTTTTACATCCCGTCGCTGGATGGGCTGCGGGCGGTATCAATCGCCATCGTGTTCATCTCCCACGCCGGGTACACGGCTATCCCCGGCGGTTTTGGTGTCACTGTCTTCTTCTTCCTTAGCGGATACCTGATCACCACCTTGCTGCACCGTGAATTCGACACCAACGGCACGGTGAGCCTGCGCAACTTCTATTGGCGTCGGGTGTGGCGCATTTTCCCACCGATGTACGCCGCTCTCGCTTTCGCTGTTGTCGTCTCGCTCACCGGGCTGACGATCGGCATGCCAACTGTTCCGGCCGTGGCTGCACAAGCCTTGCATCTGTCGAACTACGCCAGCCTCACCCAACTCAACGAAGGCATGCCGTTCGGCACTCACGTCTTCTGGTCGTTGGCGGTGGAAGAACACTTCTACCTGATCTTCCCGGTATGCGCCCTGTTCTTGTTGCGGCGCTACCAGCCGCGGGCTCAAGCCGTCGCACTGTTGGCGGTGTGCGCTCTCGCTCTCGTATGGCGCATGGTGCTCGTGACGTTCTTCGAAGTCAGTGAGAGCCGGATCTTCTTTTCGACTGACACCCGCATTGATGCCATCTTGTTCGGCTGCGCCATGGGCTTGTACCTCAACCCGATGAGCGGTGAGTCGCCCCGATGGTCAGGCGGCAAAGCGTTGGCTGTGGCCGGGACCTCCACCGCGTTCATCGTGGCCACTATGGTCATCCGCCACGAGTTCTATCGAGACACGATCCGCTACAGCCTCCAGTCGCTGGCGCTAGCCCCGATCTTCTACGCCGCCATCCAACAACCGGACTACGGACCTTTCCGACTGCTGAACCTGGCCTGGGTACGTTTCATCGGCGTGCTCAGCTACTCGCTGTACCTGGTCCACCTCGTGGTGATACTGGCGCTGCGCAACGTGCGCCCAGAATTGGGCACCCCAGCGGTGATCGTGGTGGCCGGCGTCATCTCGGTGGCTATCGCCTACATGTTTCACATCGGCTTGGAGCGACCGGCCGCCCGAATGCGCAAGCGCTACGCCTCGATCTGAGCTCTGACCTGAGAGACGTTTGGCGTCGGCTAGTGCGACACCGAACCAGGGACCCGGGCGAAGTCCACAAGTAGCCGCGCCAGCTCGTCGGCTCGGTCGAGCATCAACATGTGTCCGCCGCCGTCGATGACCCGAAGCCGTGCCCCTGGGATGCGGTCAGCCAACGCCTTGGAGAATCGAGGGGGAGTAAGACGGTCCCGAGACCCGGCCACAATCATGGTGTCGACGTTGAGCAAGCAGAGCGAGTTGGAGATGTCATACTCGGCGAGGGCCGCTGTTGCTTGGCGTCGTGTTTGACTCGAGATGCGGCCGGTCGATTCGATCAAGTGATCCACAAGTTCCAGGTTCGGGTTGCGACTCATGGCCATAAGCCCGGCACCGACCCGCATGCGTTTATCGAACACGGCGAACCAGTCAGTCAGCTTCAGCGACAACGCCCTCAGGCCCACCTGCGACCGGATGTCTGACAAACTGCCGGTGGTGCAAACTACCGCCAGACGCTCGATCCGTTCGCCTGCCACTTCAGGGTGCTCGATCATGGCAGCCATCGCGGTCATGGCCCCCATCGAGTGGCCTACCAACGTGATACCTCGGAGGTTCAGCGCACTCAGCACCTGTACCACGTCGGCGGCCAGACGAGGAACGCCGTAGCCTTCGGATCCAACCGTGGACTGCCCGTGGCCCCGATGCTCGATAGCCACGACCTCGAACCCAGCGTGAATGAGTCGACGGCCGACGGGCGCCCAGTCATCTCGGTTGCCGGTCAGGCCATGCAACAAAACGACAGTCGGACCTGACCCGGCCCGCCGCACGGAGATGCGTGCGCGGTCGTCAGTGGTCACCGTCGAGGCCGGACCTGACGGGAACTCCATCGACTCGCCAGCCAGAGGGTTGGGGTTTTGGGCCCACCGTTTGGCCATCACCCCCTGACCCCAATAGGCCAGTGCTGCCGCCGCTCCGGCTCCGACTACGGTCACCGCGGCCGGGAAACCGGCCCGCTTTTCGGAACTCACCTTCTCCAAGATAGGGTCCGTTTCATGGGAGACACCAGGTCTGAGCATGCATCTGACGGAGCTTCACCCAGACTTTCGACCGTTCCTAGGTCGGCAGGCCCACCCGAACGCGCTGATGTCGTAGTGGTCGGCGCCGGCTTGGCTGGCATGGCCGCCGCCAGAGTCGTGGCCGAAGCAGGCCGAGACGTTGTGGTAGTCGAAGCCTCCGACGGGGTAGGCGGCCGAGTGCGAACCGATGAAGTCGATGGCTTCTTGTTGGACCGAGGGTTTCAGGTTCTGCTGACCGACTATCCCGAGTTGAAATCGCAAGTGGACTTGCACGCCCTAGACCTTCGACGGTTCGAACCCGGTGCCGTGGTTTACAACGCTGAGCGCTTCGCCCCGGACCGCTTCCGGGTGGTGGGCGATCCACTACGACGCCCGAAAACTCTGTACGACACGGCGCTGGCCCCGATCGGCAGCATCGCTGACAAGGCCCGGATCCTGGCCCAACGGGTGCGGCTGCAACGAGCCCACCCTCGCGACCTGCTGCGGGCCGAAGATCGGTCAACCCGCCAGGCGCTGGTCAACGAGGGATTCAGCGACACCATTATTGAACAGTTCTTTGAGCCACTGGTCGGCGGTATCCAACTGGATCCGTCGCTCGGTACCAGCCGACGAATGTTCGACGTGATCTTCCGCTGCCTGATCAACGGCGACGTGGCCGTGCCGGCCCAGGGCATGGGTCGCTTGGCCGACCAGATGGCCGACTACCTGCCCGACGGCACCATCTATCTGAACTGCGCTGTGGCCGCCGTTGACCCCGGCTCGGTGGCCCTGACCGACGGACGAACCATCACTGCCGAGCGAGTCGTAGTGGCCACCGAAGGGCCGGCCGCCGCTGAGCTGCTCGACCTGCCGTCGGTCGAATCCAATCCGGCTACTTGTGTGTGGTACGCCGCTGACGCATCCCCGTTGCCGTCACCGCTGGACAAGCCGTACGTGATCTTGTGTCGTCGGGCCGACGGCCCGGCGCTGAACGTGGTGCCGATGAGCGTGGTCGCCCCGGGCTACGCTCCGGCCGGACAGACTTTGATCGCCGCTGCGTGTCCCGGCATCTACGAGCCCGACGCCGAGCCAGCCACCCGGGATCAGCTTCGAACCATGTTTGGTCCGCTGGCCGACAAGTTGCGTCACCTCCGGACCGACGCCATTGCCCACGGACAGCCTCGACAGCACCCACCGTTCTCGCCTAAGCGGCGGGTCTCGCTGGGCGACGGGCTTTTCGTCTGCGGCGATCATCGTGATACATCGTCGTTGCAAGGAGCGATGTTCTCTGGCCGTCGCACCGGTGAGGCGGTTGTGGCGTCGCTCGCCTAGCAGTGCTGGACCAGCGACGCGTCAGTTGGTCGGGCACCAACCTCAATCGCTGCTAGCGTTTTGTGAGCTATGGCGACCAGCGACGATAGTAACCCGGACGCCGGTGGGCCAAGGCACGATCTTGTCCGCCTTCCCGATCGACGGCTCACCCCGTTCCAGGCAGTGGCTCGAAGAATCGTGTTCGCCGTGGCCTTGGTGCTGTTCGTGGCGATGGTCGTCAGGCTCGGCCGCGGCGGCTACGTTGACATTACCGGCGATCCGATCAGCTTCGGCGACGCCCTCTACTACGCCTCGGTGACGGTGACCACCACTGGCTACGGAGACATCACCGCCGTGAGTTCCGGGGCCCGGATGGCCACAGTCTTTCTCATTACACCGGCTCGCATCCTGTTCTTGATCCTGGTGGTCGGCACCACGGTTGAAGTGCTGACCGACCAGTCTCGACGTGAGCTGCTGACCAAACGATGGAGGCAACGAGTGAACAACCACTATGTGATCTGTGGGTTCGGGGCCACCGGCCATAGCGCCGCCGCCGACCTCATGAGACGCGGCGTCGACCCATCGGAGATTGTGGCCGTTGATGTTAACCAGGACGTGGTCGACCAAGCCGGCCACGACGGTTTCGTGGCTGTGCAAGGCGACGCCTCGGTCCAGGCCGTGCTGCGCCAAGCCGCCATCGGTCGGGCGAAAGCAGTGATCATCGCCCCCAACAGGGACGACACCGCTGTGCTGGTCACCCTCACGGCCAGAGAAATGAACCCGACTGCCCACATCGTGGCTGGCGTCAAAGAACAGGAGAACATGCACCTGTTCCTGCAGGGTGGCGCCAACGAAGTGATCGATGCCACCGCTGCCGTCGGTCGCATGCTCGGCCTTGGCACCTACGCCCCGGGAGCGGTTCGGGTCCTCGACGACTTGCTTGATGCGGGTAAAGGTTTGGAGCTGGCTGAGGTCGACTCGGACGGCACTGTGCCTCCTGGAGCAACGCTCGTGGCAGTGATCCGCGAAGGTCGCCGGCAGCCTGTGGCCCAGGTGGACCAGGCGAGCCTACGTCCAGGGGACCGTTTGGTTGTCCTGCGCGAGACCTAGCCCGAGTACTGCTGCCTGCTGCTTGCCTTTTACTGCTTGCCCGCTCCTGTTTGCCTAGTATTCACCCATGGCTCATCCGCAGCAGTTCGACGACGATGATCCGGTGCTGGCGCAACTACGCGAGGTGTGCCTGGCTCTGCCCGGTGCCGACGAGAAGGTGTCGCACGGCCGCCCGTCGTTCTTCACCAAGAAGATCTTTGCTGGGTTCGGCGCCGTCCTGAAAGGCGATCATCACTCCGGCCGCTACGACCAGGCGCTGGTATTCATGCCTTCGGATGAAGATGCCGCAGCCATCGACCAGGACGGGCGGTTCTTCACCCCTGCCTATTGGGGCCCCTACGGTTGGCGGGGCCTCGACCTGTCCACCACCGACACCGACTGGGACGAGGTAGCCGAATTGGTGGAGGAAAGCTACCGGGCCACCGCTCCAAACAAGCTGATCAAAGAACTCGACGCCAGGGATTGATCGGGCTCGTCAGCGAGCCTCATCTGTTGGTGGCAGATTCGTAGTAGACGGTGACAGATGGCCACAGACCGTCGGCAGTGACGTCTTGTGACAGAGTGACGTCTTGACTATCAACGGGGCCGAGGGCTTCTATCGAACCGGCGATAGTCCTCAGAAACAGCCGACCCAAGCGTTGATGTCCGACGGACTCAGCCCCATTTGGCTCGGAACTGGGCGGGGGTTTCACTGGTCAACTGGGCGAATCGGAAGGTGAAGTCGGCTTGATCGTAGAACCCGGCTGCCGTGGCCACTTCAGCCAACGGCATATCTGTTCCGGTTAACAGATCGGCGGCCCGGTCTACTCGGCAGCGGAGAATGTACTTGGTGGCGGGCACGCCAAAAGTCTTGCGCATTCGCCGTTCCAACTGTGACTTCGAGCAACCGGCTACTTCGGCCAGTTCCGACACCCGAATCCGGTCGGTCAGGTTCTCGCGGATATGGGCGGCCACCAGGGTCATCGACTGCATCACCGAATCCGACTGGGTGGGAGCGCCCGGTGCAGCGGCCACATGCAGGTCGCGGCTGACGCTGACCAGCCCGACGACCGTGCCATCGTCATCGTTCACTGGGAGTTTGGTGGTGGAATACCAGCCGAGCGACCCGTCCTCCCGCCGAATCAGTTCCAGTTCGTCGCGTATGGCGTGGCCGGAGGTGAACAGCTGATGGTCCTGTTGCTCATAGCGTTCAGCCATGTTGGCTTTAAACAGGTCGGTGGCCCGTTTGCCGACAACGTCGCGCTTGGATGATCGCCCGGTGCGTCGAACGAAGGCGCTGTTGACTTCGATGTAGCGGCAATCCAGGTCCTTGACGCAGAACATCACGTCAACCAGGATCCCGAACAGTCCGATCAGCTCGGTTTGACAGTCGAAACCGATGGGCAGGGAGTCACGGTCTCGAAGGTTCATCGGCTCTCATGGTGGCCGATTAGTGAGTCATGCTCAAGGCTTTGCATCGCCGAACCGCTTTTTGCGGTGCAACAGCCCAAGAAACGGACCGATTGCGACAACTACCGTTGACTACGATTCCCTATGACTGCATCTGACGCCCACAGAGCCGGATCGGCCGACCAGCTGACCACCGGCAACGAATTTCGCCCCCACTATGAGCCAATTAGCCCCGACTTGTCGTCGGTTGATCGGGCCGCCAGCAACACTGTTGGTGTAGTGGAGCACTGGTTGCGTGAGGCGGCTCGCATCCGCACCAAGGATGAGGCGGCCACCACCAAACGTCTTCAGGGCGTGGTGGCCGACGCCCCCGGGGTGGCCTTCGCCATGCGGTTCGTTGACCGGGTCATCCGTCCCGAAGACCACCGTGTTGCCGCCGGACAGCTGGCGGCTTTGGTAGCAGGAGCCGATAGAAGCCGCGGCGGTAGCGGCCTGCCGGACTTCCTGTCACCGGTCGACAAGGGTCTCTTGCGGGCTGGTGCCCGACTAGGGCCGCTGCTGCCCGGCATTGTCATGCCGTTGGCAAACCGTCGAATGAGAAGCCTGGTCGGACACCTCGTGGTTGACGCCGATCCGCAGGCTATGAACGAACACTTCGGTCACCGCCAATCACAGGGTTTCGGGTTGAACGTCAACCTCCTTGGTGAGGCCGTTCTGGGCGAGCGCGAAGCTCAACGACGTTTTGATGAAGCTATGTGGCTGCTGTCTCAACCGTCGATCGACTACGTGTCGGTGAAACTGTCGTCTGTCGTCTCCCAGTTGAATCACTGGGACCATGAAGGTTCGCGGGCCCGGGTCATTGAACGGCTGCGTCCTTTGATGTTGAAGGCAGCTGAAACCAGCCCGCCGACTTTCGTGAACCTCGACATGGAGGAGTACCACGACCTCGAGCTGACGATGGACGTGTTCATGGAGGTGTTGAGCGAACCTGAACTCCACCATGTGGACGCCGGAATAGTGCTTCAGGCCTACCTGCCCGATTCGTTCCCGGCGCTGCAAGAGTTAGTGGCGTGGGCTGATGCGCGGCATCGCACAACGGTCGGCGGACGCTCTGGAGGCCAGGTGAAGGTTCGCCTGGTCAAAGGCGCCAACCTGGCCATGGAGCGGGTGGATGCCGCTATCCACGGATGGGATTTGGCCACCTACCTTTCGAAGGCCGGTACCGACGCCAACTACAAGCGATGCCTCGACTGGCTGCTCACCCCCGAGCGCATGAGCGCTATTCGACTTGGTTTAGCCAGTCACAATCTGTTCGACTCGGTGTTCGCTCAACAGTTGGCCACCGAGCGGGGAGTGGCCGACCGGGTCTCGTTGGAGATGCTGGAAGGCATGGCCTCGGCGTTGTCACGGGTTGCCCTGGGCGAGACCGGGGAACTGTTGCTGTATACCCCGGCAGTTAAAGCCACTGACTTTGATGTGGCTATCAGCTACCTGTTCCGCCGGTTGGAGGAGAACGCCGCCGACGAGAACTTCATCCGCCACCTGTTCGACCTTGAACCGGGCAGTGAACGGTTCACCATCGAAGCCGACAAGTTCGCTGCCGCGGTGGCGGACCGCTGGGACACTCCGCTTGGGCCGAACCGGACCCAAAACCGGTTGGAGCCTCCGGTGGCTGTCGACTCCGATGCCTCGGATTATCGATTCACCAACGAATCCGACACTGACCCGGTTCTCCCAGCCAATCGGGAGTGGGCGGCCAAGCTTCTAACCGATGCCGTTGCTCCGCAAACAGCCATCGCCGTCATCACCGACGACCCGGCTGACGTTGACGCCGCGGTGGCCCGAGCCGCAGCGGCCGCTCATGGGTGGCTGGCCACCGACCCGGCCGAGCGACGACGAATCCTCCACCGAGTGGCCGACGAACTCACCCGCCGTCGAGGCGATCTGATTGTGGCCGCGATCTTCGAAGGCAACAAGACTTTGGCCCAGGCCGACCCCGAGGTGTCCGAAGCGATCGATTTCGCCCGTTACTACGCCGATCACATTCCCGGTCTCGAAGCCGCACCGATGGCCGGGCACTCAAGTGGCCCTGGCTCGGTATTCGAGCCGTTTGGGGTTGTCGTTGTCGTGCCTCCGTGGAATTTCCCGGTGGCCATCCCGACCGGTGGGATGTTGTCGTCGCTGGCGGCAGGCAACGCCACCATTGTCAAACCGGCTCCTCAGACCGCCCGTTGCGCCGAGATCATTGCTGAGTGCTGTTGGCAGGCCGGTGTCCCCGCCGATGTGCTGCAGTTCATCCGGACCGAGGACGACCCGTCCCCCGAGGCAGCCGGACGACGACTGATCTCTCATCCCGACGTCGGGGCGGTGATCCTCACTGGAGCGTTCGAAACCGCTGAGCTGTTCCGTTCCTGGCGATCCGACATCCGCATTTTCGCTGAGACCTCGGGCAAGAACTCGTTGATTATTACGCCGAATGCCGACATCGATTTGGCCATTGCCGATCTGGTTGCATCGGCCTTCGGGCACGCCGGACAGAAGTGTTCGGCCGCCAGTCTGGCCATTTGCGTCGGCGACGTGTACGACTCGCCCCGGTTCCGCCGCCAGCTGTTGGACGCAGTTGAGTCGATGGAAATCGGACCGCCAACCAACCCGGCCACCAACATGGGTCCTTTGGTGGAGGAGCCGTCGGGCAAGCTGGCTCGAGCGCTCACCACATTGGAACCGGGCGAGCAGTGGCTGATCGAACCCCGTCGTTTGGACGCCGAAACCTGGACGCCCGGTGTGCGAACAGGAGTGACACCCGAGTCGTGGTATTTCGCCACCGAGTGTTTCGGGCCCGTGCTCGGTGTGATGCGGGCTGAGACGTTGGACGAAGCAATCGCCTTTCAAAACGCGTCTGCGTTTGGTCTGACCGGTGGTATTCACACCCTCGACGACGATGAAGTCGACACCTGGCTCGACCGAGCGGAGATCGGCAACGTGTACATCAATCGGGTGATCACCGGAGCAATCGTTCAACGGCAACCCTTCGGCGGCTGGAAGCGATCGTCTATCGGTCCAGGGGCCAAAGCTGGCGGGCCGAACTACGTGAATCAACTTGGACGTTGGAGTGATCCGGTCGGTCAAGGCTGGGACAATGATCCCAGCGGTTGGTTGCGGCGGGCCTCAGAGTCCGACGGCCACGCTTGGGCGACAGAGTTCTCGCTCTCCCATGACCCGACAGCGCTGTTCTGCGAAGAGAATACCTTCCGCTACCGGCCACTGGCTCACGCCGTGATCCGGGTCGCCGAAGGCGTACCTAACCACGTGGTCCAGCGTGTGACGTCGGCGGCCGATACTTGCGGCTGCCGAGTCGTGGTTTCACATGTTGGCGACGAATCGTTGGATGTGTTTCTGGCTCGAATCAGCGACCTCGGGGTCGGCAGGGTTCGTGTGCTCGGGCCGGTTGAACCGGGCTTGCGAGTGCAGGCCAATCGAAAGAACGTGCATGTAGCTGACGACCCGGTTACCGCTGATGGACGTCGAGAGCTCCTGCACTATCTGCGCGAGCAGGCTGTAAGCCGGACCCTCCATCGGTACGGCAACGTGTTGAGCTGACTCTGTCGCAGGCTAGGACGTCAGCGATGCTGGTCGAGAGAGTTTATTGGAGAGTTTGTTTCGCTGATGAGTCGACCCTTTCCACCACTGCGGCGAGTGTCACTGTCGTGCCCTGACCGGGTTTGGATTCGACGTTGATGGTGGCCCCGATGAGGTCGGCCAACTGCTTACAGGTGGCCAAACCTAAACCCAGTCCGCCGAAGCGTCGAGTTGTCGAGTCGTCGAGTTGTCCGAACCGTTCGAACAGAGCGTTGAGGTCATCGGCCTCGATGCCGATGCCGGTGTCGGAAACCGAAAAGCGGAGAGTCCAAAGCCGGTTGACCGGTGAGTCGCTACTATGCGGCGACTGGCCGTCAGAGGTAGAAGCTGGTGTGGCGGCGACTCGGATTAGTACTTCGCCTACTTCGGTGAACTTGACTGCGTTGCCCAGGATAATGTTTAGCATTCGGTGGATGCGAGTGGCTTCCCCGATTGCTAGCTCGGGCACTGAGGCGTCGGCCTTCCATGAGATGGAGAGGTCTTTACTTTCTGCTTGTTCGGTTGCCCGGTTGACCACACGTTCCACCAATTGTCGGGGTCTGAACACATGCGACTCGGTCTCAACGCCTCCGTTCTCCAAGTTCGTGTACCCCAGAACCTGGTCGACAAGATCCAACAGACCGCGCCCGCTCGATTCGACGATCTGGACGTACTCCGACTGCTCCTCGTCGAGGTCGGTGGCCATCAACATCTGTGTCATGCCGAGGACACCGTTCAGCGGGGTGCGGAGCTCATGGCTGATCGTGGCCAGGAAGCGGCTCTTGGCTTGGCTGGCGGCTTCAGCTTTGGCTGCAACCTCGCTCAGCTGCTCGATCAAGGTGGCGGTGTGCAAGGCGAACGACAGAGCATCGGCCGCCAGCACGAGAACGTCACGGTCGGCATCGTTGAATCCGTTGACTTCGATCGAAGCCAGGTTGAGCGTGCCGACACAGTCCTCGCCGTCGCGCAGCGGAACGGCCAGCGTCGAGCGATAGCCCCTGTTTAGAAGCTGTTCGGAGTTGTGTCGATCATCGAGCCGGAGGTCCGCTACATAGTCAGGTCGATTGAAGTCGATTACCCGCCCCAGCAGCGTGTTGTCGCGCTCGATGGGTTCGACTTGTTTAGCGGAGGTGTCGCTGGCGATCGCCGTCCTTCGTCCGAGCAGGGGAATGATTTTGACGGTGTCGGTGGCCGGGTCGTAGAGACCCATACTGGCGCGATCCGAACGGAAGATATGGGGAACATGGCGATCGGCGATGGCCAGGACGCTGTCAACCGAGCGGGCGCCGGCCAAGGCTGACATGAGCGCCCTCATGGCCGCGAGTCGATCTATGAGTTCGATGACTTTAGTGTCGGGCAATCGGTTCACCTCCTCGTCGTCGTAGACATGGTTTAGTCGTTGTCAGTTAGGTCGTAGGGGTCGGCGACATCGGCGAAGGCCGGATCGCTGACTGCTCGAGCGAATGCGGTACGCGACTCGGGTGAACTGTTGATTCGCCAATCGAACTCTTTGTTGACGTTGAACCACACGAACCCGTGCACGCGGTCGTCAGAGGCGAAGGCGTCGAGAGCATCGGTGATCCATTCAGCCTTGAGTTGGCCGTATGGGCCAGCTCCGGTCTCGGTGACGAACACCGGTTTATCGGTGATGGCGGCAAGCCGGGCGAGGGTGGTGCCGAAGACACCGTCAAAACCTGGTTGGGAACTCGGCGGTTCCGAGAAGTGACCGAAGTAGCCGACGACGCCGATCCAATCGACATAGTCGTCTCCGGGGTAGAGACCGGGAAGAGGAGTCGAAGCCGTATAGGCCACATTGGGGGACCAAACCCACATGGCGTTGGTCGCTCCGGCATCGGTGAATCGGTCGTGCACGTATCGCCAGGTGGCAGCGTAGCTGCCCGGCTCGTTTCCGTTTCGGCCGTCGGCCCACGGATACCAGTAGCCGTTCATCTCGTGAGCGAAGCGGATCATCACCGGCTCTCCCCACTCGGCGATGCCTTGAGCCCACTCATCGATGTAGTCATCGAAGTCGCCGGCCAGAATTCTCGCTGAGGCGTATTCGGGCTGCTCGCTTCGGAGTTGGTCAACCGAGTTCTCTTTCGAAGCGTCCCACGGTTCCCAGGAGATCATCGGCATGGCACCCTTGATTGCCAACCGTTCGGTGTACCAGCGGCTGTAACCGTCCTGGGCCCACCCGGCTGTCACCCCAATCAAGTTCGGTTCCCGACCGGCTGACGTGACGAAGTCGGCGATCTCGTCGTCCTCACCATCGGCGGTCATGACGCCGTAGATTCGTTGGTCGTAGGGGTAGTCATCGAGAAAGTCGTAGTCGGGCCCGACTACCACTGTCAGGGGCTCTACGGTCTGCGATGCTAGGTTGCCGATCTCGCTGCTTGCATCACTGCTGGCGTCGCTGCTTTGAGCTGCGCCGATTTGATCGGTGGCTTCGAAGCCACCGGCTGCGCGGGTCGGCGGTTTCCAATCGTCACGGGACACCGCTTGTTCGGGCAATGTGCCTACCACATAGGCACTACCTGCTGTCAGCGCGAAGAACACTGCAATTAGTGCAACAACCGACGACCGAATTCGCATACAACCGTTATCGGTGTTCTTCGGCCAAACCTTACCGTAGGGTTCGAGACTCATTCGGTCGGCCGAAACGAACCTATCAAGCCTGTGCTGGCGGACTCATGCCCGGGTTTCAATCCAGCGTCTACAGATAGGTCTATGCCCCCCAACATCACCACCTTTATCCGCCGCTCATCTGGCATCGTCGCTCTGCTACTCACCGGCGCCTACCTGCTGTGGAGGCTTGGAACGCTCAACACTTCGGCACTGTGGATGTCCATCCCGTTCTATCTGCTGGAGTTGGCGGGGCTGGTCAGCCTGGCGCTGTTCCTGTACTCGGTCTGGGATACCGAATCGGTCGAGCCACCCAGCCCGGTATCGAAGACCGATCGTTCAATCGCCGTTCTCATCCCGACCTATAACGAGGACCCGGAGATTCTGTTGCCGACCGTGGCCGCCGCCGTCGACCTCGACCTGCATCACCAGACCTGGGTGCTGGATGACGGGCATCGCCCGTGGGTGGAAGAGATGGCGTTGAGGCTGGGAGCGAACTATCTCACCCGTCCCGATAACGCTCATGCCAAAGCGGGCAATCTCAACTATGCCCTGCAACGCATTGATGCTGAACTTGTGGCCGTGCTCGATGCCGACCATGTGCCGGAGAAGCGTTTCCTGGCCAACACTGTCGCGTACTTCGACGACCCAGACCTGGCTCTGGTCCAGACCCCGCAGGCGTTCTACAACCAAGATTCGTTCGAACATGTCGGCGACCTCTACCAGGAAGAGTCGCTCTTCTACCGGGTGATTCAGCCAGGAAAGAACCGTTGGAACGCGGCGTTCTGGTGTGGGACCAGTGCTGTTCTGCGAACCGCTGCTTTGCGGTCGGTCGGTGGGGTGGCCACTGAGTCGCTGACCGAGGATTTGCACACCGCTTTGCGGCTTCACAGAGACGGCTGGAAGACGGTGTTCCACAATGAGGTGCTGGCCCGCGGCCTGGCCCCCCAGAACTACAACGAATACGGGCTGCAACGAAAACGTTGGGCTGCCGGCGCCATGCAGGTGCTTCGGACCGACAACCCGTTCCGCGGTCGGTTGCTCAATCGCCGCCAGAAGCTTGCTTACGCCGCTACCTTGTCGGGTTGGACCGAAGGGTGGCGGACCGTGGCCTACCTGTTGGTGGCGATTAGCGTGTTGTTCACCGGTGTCTCTCCCCTGGTGGCGCCGGTGGGAACGTTTGCGGTGTTCTACGTCTTGGTGTTTGCTGCTCAGCAATTAGCAATGCGCACACTGTCGCAGGGGCGACACCGGATTCTGCCCGGATTGCTGTTCGACTGGTACCGGGTTCCTGCCAGCATGCGGGCCTTCCAGCAGTTGACGTTCCCCCAGGCTGTCCGGTTCAAGGTCACGCCCAAGGGGCGATCGGGCACCGAGCGGCTGCTTCCTGATCTACCTCGTTCGCTTGTTGCCCTTGTGCTTTTGTCGTTCGCCGCCTGGATCTGGTTCCTCGCCACCATGTCGGGATTGACTCCGATCTCTTATGCCGACCGCACGACATCTGTGGTTGCGCTGGTCTTCCTGGCTGGCAATGTGGCGCTGATCGTGTTCGCCTTGGCCAGAGCATCCTCGGTTCGGTTCGGCACGGAACGGCGAGGGGCCAAAAGGTTTCGCCGGAGCGAGGTTGCGGCCAGCATCGGTGGATGGGCAACCAGTCTTCACGCTCCTTCATTGACCGGAGCGATCGTCACCGGCCCCGCCGTGGATTTGGCCCATATCGGTAGCGCCATCACGGTCGAAGTCGGGCCTCTGGGGAGAGAACAGTATCTGAGTGGCCAGGTGCGCCGACGCACACTCGACGGCGTCACGGTTGAGTTCGACGATCAGCAGTGGGAGGGCATGGCCATGATGAGTAGTGAACTATTCAATCAGCCCGTGGCCGCCTAATTGATTGGTCTATCGAGCCAGGAAGGAGCCGTCACGGAGATACTCGGCCACTCGGACAGCCATCTTGGCTTCGGTGTCGCTCTTCGTTTCCCGGTCGTCAGCCCCGACCAGAATGCGACGGCTGCCCCGCACCCCAAGCCAGCGGAGCGGTTCAGGTTCCCACTTACGGGCTTGAACACCGACCCACGGGAGGGTCGTCCGTTCGGTGGTGGCGCCGCTGACCAGGTCGGCCATGGTCCTGCCGGCTAGATTGGCGGCGGCAACACCCTCGCCAACGTAGCCACCGAGGGTGCCTACCCCGCCAGCAGCGTCATAGGTGACGCCGGGGAGCCAGTTGCGGGGGATGGCCAGCACGCCACCCCAACGGTGGGTGATTCGGACATCGGACACCACGGGGAACAGTTCGCACAGGGTAGCGGCAATCAGTTCGTGGGCTCCCAGCACATGTTCGGTGTCTCGGTTGATGCGGGATCCGAATAGGTAGGGGACACCGCGACCGCCGAAGGCCAACCGGTTGTCCTCGGTGCGTTGGCCGTAGATGACCAGGTAGCGGTCGTCGGCGAACGTCGGTCGTGACTCCAGCCCAATCTGACCAAAGATGGAATCGTCCAACGGCTCGGTGGCCACCATTAGCGAGTACACGGGAATGAAATCCCGCTTCGCTCCCGGTAGATCCCGGGTGTAGGCCTCAGTCGCTCGAACGATGTGGTGAGCCCGCACCACCATGTCCGGCTCGCTACGGCCCGATCCTACAGTGACGATGCCTGACGCCAGCGAGGTCACCTCGGTGTCTTCCACGATGGTTACGCCCAACGCTTCAACCGTCCTAGCAAGTCCTCGGACTAGTTTGGCCGGGTCGATGGCAGCGCAGTGGGGCGTGAAGATACCGGACAGGACATTGGTGGCACCCAGCATTTGGTGGGCTGATTCGGCGTCCAACAGTTGGACGTCTTCCTCGGTGAATCCCTGGGAACGCTCGTGCTCAACCTCGGCCCGTTGGCGGTCTGCTTGCGGCTGGTTGCGGGCAACGCGGATGACGCCGCCTTTGGCGTAGTCGCAGTCGATTCCTTCTTCGATGCAGACTCGGGCTACCTCGTCGACGGTGTCGAACATGGCCCGCTTGAGCCGCAAGGCTTCGCTCATGTTGGATCGGGCTGCGTACTTCTCGACGCTGCCGGCGATCATGCCTTCGCACCATCCGCCGTTGCGTCCGGATGCCCCGAATCCGCAGAACTCTCGCTCGATGACCAGAATCGACAGCGCCGGGTTGTTCTTAGCCAGGTAGTAGGCGGTCCACAGTCCGCTGTAGCCGCCTCCGACGATGGCTACGTCGACTTCGGTCGGGGCGTCCGCTCCCAGGGCGGTCAGTGATGGTCGAGCCTTCACCGGCGGGTCGAGCCGGTCGAGCCACATGGCTCCTTTTGTGGCGGTGGAAACCGTGTTGACGATTGGCGGATGAGTTGCCGTGTCGGCTGCTTTGGCGTTCATGGTTTCAGCCTTGGAAGTTGCTGTCGGCGGCGAAGGAGAATCGTTTGATTTCACCGAAGGCTTCTGCCAGCTGTTCGACGGCCTGTTTGAACAGTTGCGAGCCAGCCTCGGCGTTTGCCCCGGTTGGATCTCCGATGACGCCGGAGGTGCCGAAGTCGGCGGCCAGCCAACCGAAGGTGACGGTACCACCGAAGCGTACGTGGTTGTTGGCTCTCAGGTGCTCGGGTACGTTTCGCTCGGCCAGGTTCATCCGTACCAGATCGGGTCGAAGGTGGAGCATGAGAGACGTTTCGGCGAATCCGGCGTGAACTCCCATGCCGTATTCACTCGTGCTGTGCTCATCAGCTGCGCTGTGCTCATCAGCTGCGCTGTGCTCCCCGGGGCCGTGCTCGTCGTCTTCGTGTTGGCTACTGCTACCTCCCTGGTCGGGGGGCAGGCTCGGGTGTAGCAGGAATGTTTCCAGGCCGTGATGCAGCCGCAGTTCTCGACAGGCGACGTTGAGCAGCGACGAGTTTCCACCGTGGCCGTTCAACAAAGCCAGCTTGCGAACCGGAGTGGCGGCGATGGACCGGCCGATGTCGTCGATGAGGTTCATCATGGTCTCCGGCCCGAGCCAAACGGTGCCGGGTGTTCCGGCGTGCTCGTTGGACTTGGTGTAGGCCAACGGCTCCATCAGCCACAGGTCGAGAGCCTCGCCTACGGATGAGATGACGGCTGCGGCGCAGGCCTGCGCGATCAACAGGTCGGTGTTGAACGGAAGGTGAGGGCCATGCTGCTCGACGGCTCCGACTGGCAACACCAAGATGGACTCGTCGCTTACCGATTGACCGAAGTCCGATGCTCGTAGATCACTAATACGCCGTTGGGCCGACATCGCTCCAAGCTAGCGCGGAAGTAGGTGGCCTAGCCCAGGTGGGTCGCCACAGCCGTTCGCAACGCATCGATGCGGTTCTTGATTTCCGGTCTCATCTTGTGACGCTGTGCTTCGATCTCTTCGGTTGACAGCACGACCTTTTCTCTGATTTCGTGGCGATCATCGAACTGCTCGGCGGTGAAGTCGATGTCCCCACTCTCAAGGCGATTCCAGTAGTGGTGTTCGCTGAATTCGTTGGCGATGAAGACCTGCCCGAGAACCAGTGACCCGCCTAGGTACTCCCAGGCCACAAAGCTGCTTGATTCACACTGGCCTTTGGCCGGGTTGTCTGGACTCCACTGGTCGTCGGCTGAAGAATTCGGCCCCCAACCTTTGCGTAGGGCAGCGGCCACGTCCACCGGTTGGGGTTCTGCTGGTTGGGGTTCCGCTGGGCTGCGCTCGGTCATGGTTTCAACGTAACCGGCGGCTGTGACACCGACCAGGTAGTCATCGGTTAACTTCCCGCCGGACGTCCCAACGTCAAGAAGGCGGCTCCGAGGGCGCCTCGGCGGGCCATAAACGCTTGGCGCCACTCATCAGCCGCATCCTTGGCCTCGGTAGCGGCGGACGGTCCGGCCTCGTCACGGCCGCCAGATCCAGCCATGACCACCTGTTCCCAGTCGGCTAGGAAGCCGAACTCGAACTGATCCCACGCCTCGGGTGATGCCACTGTGAGACCGAGAGGCCTCCATCCTTTCGAGGCGGCTGTTTCCACCAGCTCCGCCAGGGTGGGAAGCGGACCGATCATGGCTTCGGTCGCCGGATCGGGTGGCTGCTGCCAGAACTGGTAGCTGAACAGCAGTAGTCGCCCGGGTCGGACGAGGTGCCACAGCGCTTCGAGGGCATCGTCGAGGTCGCCGAAAACGTGCTCGGCGCCAAGGTTGAGCACCAGGTCGGCAGGCTCAGCTGCGGTGATGTCGAGGCTGAAGCGGACTCGGTCATTGAGTGACCGGTGAGCAGCGTTGGCTTCACCTCGCTCCAGAAGTGCCCGGTCGTGGTCGATTCCGTGTCCGGTTGCCTGCGGGCAAGCGGCCAGGAGCCGCAGTAGCATCTCACCCCACCCGCAGCCGACGTCGAGGATTTCGACCGGGTCGCTCCAGGCCAACCGGCGTACTAGTTCGTCGGCAGTCGATTCGCTGATCGGATTGTTGAAGTTCAGCCAGTCGTACGTTCCGGCGCCGGTGATGGCTTTATCCATGGGCCGCGAGTGTAGTTGTGCCCTTCCGTCGCCTTCGGCGAATTCCGACCCGGCCCTCAAGTAGAAACTGCGCCGCTGTTAATCGGGCGCTGCGCCGCCGTCCACAGTGTGTCGAGCAACGAAGTCGGCCAAGTGGCTGGCCACGGCGGTGGCGAATGTTCAACGCCACGTCGGTTGGTTCGGCGCAGGGAGTGGTAGCGGCCAATACGTCGTAGGTCTGAGTTAACCGCAGGAAGTTTTCCTGGTCGGCCATGGTGCCGGGCCGCCGACCGTGGTCTAAATCGGACACGAACGGTGGCCCACCTGCCGGCAACAGGGCTAGCGCGTTGCCCCCGATTGGCAGATCCCGAGCCGGATTGGGGGCACGCATGTTGAACTGCGACGGCGCTGAATCCAAGGCTTGAGCCACCACGTCGGGGTCAAGCCGGACAATGGAGTCGTCGTCGACGGTGGCGTCGCCGTGATCGGCGAATGTGCGGCGGGCTTCTTCGAGCAGAACCTTGATGCCATGGTCGGCCAAGTAATGGACGGCGGCGTCGTGGATGTCTCCAATCTGATCGTCGGACAGAATCCGCATCGGTTCGAATGGGTTGCGCAAAGGAGCCGAGTAGTCGGCAGTAGCCACAGTCGAGGTTCGGTTTGCTCGCCGTTGGGATCGTTGTCTGCGTCGGTCCGCTTGGGAACGCAAGTCTCTAGGCACAGTGGCAAGCTATAACACAGTGGCAAGCGATAACACAGACAAAGAAGCGTTGACCGGCGACCGTTACGACGCGGTGATCGTTGGCGGAGGTCACAACGGATTAGTTTGCGCCGCCTACCTTGCTCGGGCTGGCATGACGGTTTGCGTTATTGAAGCCCGCCCGACGGTAGGAGGCTGCGCCGGTTCTGAGCATGTGATGGGTGCAGCTGTCAACGTTTGCAATTGTGATCACTCACTGATCAGGACCACCCCGATTATCGATGATCTCGATCTCGAACGGCATGGCCTTCACTACGTCGAACTCGATCCCGGTCAGGTTGCACTGGGCTGGAACGGCGCCACCGGTGGCGAGCCCGGCGCTGATGGCCGCGGGTCGGGGCGACCGGCAGGGCCAATCCCATTCTTTCGCGACCCGGCCGCAACTATGGAAGCGATGGCGCTCACCGTCCCCGGAGAAGTTGAGAACTACCGGCGGTACGTCAACGACGCGGTGCCGGTTGCCCGGCTGGTTCTGGAAGCGGCGGCTCAAACACCGTCGCGGCGAAACATGATTGGCCGCGCCGGCACAGCCCCCGGCGCTACCGCCCGACTCCTGGCCTGGTCACGCAAGTCAGTTCGGCAGGTACTGAGCCGGTACTTCGAAAGCGACGCCATTCTCGGCCCGGCGATGGCCGGAGGACCTGCTGTTTGGGGGCTGGCTTCGACCACACCCGGCACCGGACTTGGGGCACTGGCGCCAGCATTTAAGCATGTCGCCCCGGTCGGCCGACCAGTGGGTGGAAGCGGAGCACTGACCGACGCCTTGGCCGCTGCTGTCGTTGAGGCCGGGGGCACGATTGTCACGTCGTGTCGAGTCACCGACATCTGGTGTGAAGGCACAGAGGTGCGTGGCGTGACGGTGGCGTCCTCGCAAGACGGATCTGATCCCGGTGGCACCCGGAGTCTTGCCGCTTCGACGGTGGTGGTGGCGTCCAATCCCGCAGCAGCCGTGGTCAAGTACCTGCGTTGTCCGCCACCGCAAGCTTCAGCCTTTGTCGATCGCTGGCGAGACCGCAAACCAGGCAAGGGTTATGAAGCCAAGATTGACGCTCGGACTTCCGCCCTTCCCCGCTGGCGTCATCGGGGCTATGCCACCTTGGCTGACAAGCTGTCGTGGACCGACCACCTGTCGCCGTCAACGCTGGTAGCGCCGTCGCTGAACGACATCGATACCGCTCACGCTCTCATGAGCGAAGGCCGGGTGGCCGAGCGACCGATGTTCTTCATCAACGTGCCATCGATTCTTGATCCGTCGGTTCTGGACCGGCCGGCCGACACCAACTCTCATGTGCTCAGCATCGAGGTGCTGTTCACCCCCTATGAGCTTCAGGGAGGGTGGGAGCACTCGACCGAACCGGAACGATGGCTGGAGGTTGCCTCCACGTTGTTCGAACCGGCGCTCACCTCAATCGTTGACGAGTGGCGATCGGTTACCCCACTCGACTATGAACGCCACTTCTCCATGCCTGCCGGTTACGCCGACTCGTTCTCCGGCGGCCCGTTGGCAGTGGTCACCGCTGGCATGGGCGGAGGCGGCCACCCTGAACTGACACGCTACGAAACTCCAATCTCGGGTCTCTATTTGACCGGGGCGGCAACCTTCCCCGGTGCCGGAGTGTGGGGTGCCCCGGGGCGCAATGCTGCTCATGTCATCATCGAAAACCAGAGTGACTGAAACTGAAGCGACTGAAATTGGACGGGCTGATATGGCCGGCTTCAGGGGCTCAGGCCGAACCACGGTTGGCGGGCCAGTTCGCCTTCGACCACCGCACGGTCCTGCGGGTCGACCACGGCGTCGGCTAGTGCCCGAGCGGTGTCGAGCGTTGCCGCCGCCTCGTTCGTCAGACCGTTGGCAGCTTGTGCTCTGGCCAGCACCTCGTGCGCCATGGCCACATCCCAGTCGGACACCAAGTCGGGGTTGGCTTGGCAAAGCTTGATAGCTCGATCAGCGTGGCGTAACGCTTCGTGTGGGTTGCCGGTGACGACTGAGGTTCGGGCTACCAGATATTCGGCCCTGGCATGGTTGACCGCACTACCCACCTGATACCAGTGGTGGGCCGCGGCCTGGGCGGCATACATAACTTGAGCCTGTTCCGACTCTGGGCTACTAGCCGTGACCGACTCGGCATCCAGAATGTCCCACACTTGATTGTTGAGCCGCACGGCGAACCAGCGATGCAGCGCAGACAGATCGTCGAGGTTCGGCTCGTTGGGAAGTTCGATAGTCACTGGGTTATTTCGATAGTCACTGGGTTAAGAGGTTAGAACGACGTTGTCAACACGTCGACTACGATGCCGTTGCTGTCCACAACCGGCATGATGCGCCATTTGTCGAACGTCGTACACGGGTGGGAGATGCCGAGCGCTACCGGTTGGCCGATGACAATGTCATCGTCGGGGTCGACACTCATGAACCCGTGCTGATCCATCAGCCGGTGGAACGTCCAGTGCCCAGGATTCGGGGGAAGAACCACTGGAAGGCCTACGTCCTCGGACACGTCACGACGTCCGACGTTGACAAGGGCCAACGTGGGGTCGGGCCTCGACTGGACGACCGCTCTGACCTCCAGTGCCGGTTGTAACGGCGGCTGCAGCTTGGTTGGTGACAGTCGGGCGTACATGCCGTGGTCGTGGGTGACGTAGCACCCTGAGCGTAAGACGACGGCCGGTGACAGGTCGGGGTGTCGATCCCGACAGGAGCCAAGCACGTCGACAACGCGGTCAAAGTAGGCGCTGCCGCCGGCGGTCAGGATCGGTCGGCCACCGGTGATCGCCCCAGGGTCGAACAGCTTGAGCTCTGCCAGTTGGTCGAACAGATCCGTGAGCTGGTGGAGGTAGCGATTCATGGCATCGCCGGCTTCGATCACACCCTCGTAGCCTGCAACCCCGGCCAACACTAGGTCTGCGCTCCCGGCGATACGCCGGGCGACATCGAGAGCCTGATCGGCTTGGCGGAATCCGGTTCGAGCCCCGACGGCCCCGACTTCCACCAAAACCTGAATCGGGCGCGCCGGTTTGTCGGCGCTGTCGGCCACGGCTTTTTGGAGCCGTTCCAACCCGGACTCCGAGTCGACGAAGATAAGAACGTCGGCCGTCGAGGCACAGGTGATCAGCCAGGCCAGACCGGCCGGATCGACCACCTGATTGGCCAACAGAATCCGCTCGACGCCCATGGCGGCCGCCGCCCGGCCTTGAGCGGCGTGAGCCACAGTGATACCCCAAGCCCCGGCCGCCAACTGGCGTTGAAAGAGGCCCTCGCTCATTGTGGTCTTGCCGTGGGGGGCCAACTCCACTCCGTGATCACGACAGAATTGGGCCATCGTGGCGATGTTGTGGTTCAACGCCTCCTGGCGGACGATGACGGTGGGGGAGGGAAACGTGCCGTCGTCCACCGAACGGCCAATGAGATCGGTCAGCGCACGGCCGACCAAGTCATCGGGAAGGCCCTTGTCTCCCGGCTGAACAATGTCGGCTTCTGAGTCCATGAGGCAAGTCTCGGGCATGGCGACGCGAGCGCCAACTCTCAACCGGCACCAGATGGCGGGGCGCGCTAGGCTTGTGGCCGATCAGGGCAATACCAAGGGGAGTTTCGGCGGATAGCGGTGCAGGATCAATCGAGTGACCATGCTGTGCTGCTGGCTGCGGCTGCAGCCGGTGATTCTGACGCGTTCCGTCGATTCTATTTGGACACTGTGGACTTGATCTCTCGATTTATCGGTTCCCGAACTGCGGTCGATGTTACCGAAGACCTTGTGTCCGACACCTACGTCCGAGCTCTCCGCTCGGCTGAGCAGTTTAGTGATCGCGGTCGACCCGCGGTGGCGTGGCTGATCACCATTGCCCGGAACGTCATCTCCTCGCACTATCGCTCGTCCGGCCGGCCAACAGTGTTCAACCCCGGCGACAGCCGACTTGCCGCCACGCCTGAAAATCACGTCGAGCAACGCGACGACGAGGCCGAAGTTCTTGTTGCCCTGGCCGAGCTTCCGGCCCGTCAACGTCAGATTCTGATGGCCCGATTTTTCGACGACCGTACAGTCGGCGAGTGCGCCACTGACCTCGACATGACCGAACAGGCAGTTCGGGCCATGACCTACCGCGGCCTGCAGGCATTGCGGGTAGCGCTGGAGCCGTCACCGGTGGAGGTGCAGCGTGTCTAACGCCAACGTCGGCTCGATTCCAGGCGGGGCCTCGCGCCTCTTTGAGGCCGTCATCACCGTCGATGACGGCACGGGTGGACGGGATCTTCTTCTGCGGCTGCCGACGTTGGCCGACCAGCCGGCCACCGGCGCAGACCTGTACCGATTACTCAGTCGGGCGGCCGGACGCCAACTCCCGCTACTGACGCTGGAGCGAACGGGTGAATTGTTGGCCCGCAACGTGTCGTTGATCAACGCCGGCCTGATATCAGGCGATCGGCTGACTGCCGCTCCACCTCGGCCCGAGGCATCACCGCAGTCCGAAGTGGCCTCCCGAAACCCCGACCGGATCACGTTGCGGACCCTGACCGGCCCCCACCCCGGTGTCGAGCTTCATGTGCCTCCGGGGGACACGATCGGTCGGTCCAGCAGCGAAGCCTTGGACGACCCGTCGGTTTCCCGCCAACAGTTTCGCTTCAATGTCGTAGGTGGAGCAGTTACCGTTGAGGATCGCGGTGCAGTCAACCCAACCGTGGTCAACGGTCGAACCGCTGTGCCGCGAGTCCCAATCGAGGTGGCATCCGGCGATGTGATCGAGGCCGGCAGCGTCAGCCTGGCCTTCGTTTCGGGGCCACCGCTTCGACGAGACATTCATGACCGGTCGTTCATCTACAACGGTGGATCACTAGGGTTCCTCCAAGCCCCGAGAGTCATCGATCCCGAACCCGGTCCGCTGAGCGAGTCCCCGATACCGCCCGATGAGCCTCCGGAACGGCGGTTCCCCTTGGCTGCGGCGGTGCTCCCGGTGGTGTTGGGCGCCGTCATGGCTGTTGTCCTGGCCCCGGTTTACGCCCTGTTTGTACTCGTGAGCCCGCTTATGGTTGTGTGGACCTACCTCGACGATCGCCGCAGTGGTCGTCGGGCTTACACCCGGGCGCTGGCCGCGCACCACCAGGACGTGGCCGTCCACCGGTTGGCCGCCGCCGACTATGCCGATCAAGTCGCCGCCTGGCGTCGCCGACGCACCCCATCGCTCACCCGAATTGCCGGCTGGGTTCGAATCGGAGCGCAGGAGCTGTGGTCGCGGCGGCCCGAACACGATGATTTCTTGACCGTCGCCATCGGCCAAGCCGATCGCTCGGTGGGCGCCGATGGTTCCTCGCCTGTGGGACCGGGTGCCGCCGAACTTCGGGCTGATGCCCGAAGTGTGGTTGCTCCTCGGCCGGGGGTGGATGCCGAATCTGCAATGGAACGATCGGCCCCGGTAACGCTCGATTTGGGTGCAACGCCGATCGTTGGAGTGACCGGCCAACCTGGGGCGGCGGCCGGGGTGGCTTCGGCCATTACCGCACAGTTGGTCGGACTTCGGTCGCCGAAAGATCTGCAGCTGTTTGTGCTGGCCCCTTCCTGGGAGAATTCGTGGTCTTGGACCACGTGGCTTCCCCACGCCAGCGCTCCGCTCAACGCCGGGTACGGCCAACGTGCCGGGGCCGAGGGTGTACCCGACAGTTTGATCCGGCCGATCAACGTGGCCGGTACCGATGAAGAAGCCAAGACATTGTTCCGCCACTTGGAAACGGTGTTGGCCGATCGAAAGGAACGGGCCAGCACACAGCTTGGATCGACGGTGGAGCAACCTCGCATCGTTGTGGTTGTTCAGCCTCCGGTGGCCTTAGCGCCGGCTGCACTATCGGCCTTCTTGGGCGACGCCGGGAATCATGGTTTCTCGGTGCTGACTCTGGCCGTCGATCGGGTTCAACTCCCGGCCGAGGTCGCTGTTCATGTCGAAGCCGGTGATCTTGAGAGCGGCCTGGAAGTCACCAACTTGTCCACTGGCGAGGTTGAACGGCAGATCAGGCCTTGGTTCTTGGACCCTGCCCGGGCTGACGCTTTAGCCCGCGACCTGGCACCCCTGGTTGACTTGAACGCGGCTGCCGCTTCTAACGAGGTACCGGTATCGGTCGGATTTCAACAGGCCAACGGGCTTGTTCTGCCGGGAACGACGGTGGTCATCGATCCTCCACCGGCCAATACGGTGACCCCTGACTCGTTGGCCATGCGGTGGAGGGCCGACCGGCGTGGCTTGCAGACTGTAGTCGGGGTGGCCGAGAGTGGCCCGGTCGTGCTCGACCTCAAGGGTGACGGTCCTCACGGTCTAGTCGCTGGCACGACCGGTTCGGGCAAGAGCGAGTTCTTACAGGCCATGTTGGCTGGGCTGGCGTTCAACTATTCGCCGTGGGACGTGAACTTCATCCTCATTGACTACAAGGGCGGAGCGGCGTTCCGGCAGTGTCGGCTCCTTCCCCACACCGTTGGATTTGTCACTGACCTCGACGACCGCTTGGCCGAACGTGCTCTGGTCTCGCTGCGAGCCGAGTTGCGGAGGCGGGAGGAAGTGTTGGCGGCGGCCGGTGTGTCCGACCTTGAGCAGATGGCCCAAACGTATCGCCACGGTCCGGACGAGCGGACGGTCCCCGCTTCGTTGGTCGTGGTGATCGACGAGTTCGCCGCGTTGAAGAGTGAGGTTCCCGACTTTGTGGACGGGTTGGTTGACATCGCTCAGCGGGGACGAAGCATGGGGGTGCACATGGTTCTCGCCACCCAGAAGCCGGCCGGAGTGATAACCCCCCAGATTGACGCCAACACCACTATCAGAGTTGCCCTTCGCGTAGCCAATGAACATGAAAGTAGTGACATTATCGGCGAGTCGGTGGCTGCTGAGATCACCTCGGACAGACCGGGCAGGGCATTCCTGAAAATCGGTGGGGGCAGCCGGGTGACGGAGTTTCAGTCCACGTTCGTTGGCGGGCCGGTTCTAGGTGAGGGGCTGAGCCAACCGTCTCTGTTCAGTGTCGGTTACTGTTCGGGGGCCAGTCGGCTTGAACTACCCTCCGAGAAAGAGGAAGGCCAATCGAGCGGCTTGGACGACGGTTGCTCGGTTGCCGGCGAACTGGAAATTGTGGTCGCCCTGGCCGAGGCGGCATGGGCCAAACTCGGCGGAGACACTGGCCCCATTCTCGATCAGGCGCGTCAAGTTGGAGCTGACCAGCACCACGTTGGCAGCGAACTGCATCGGCCCTGGCTACCGCAACTTCCAGCGGTGGTGGCGCTGCCCGACCTGCTGTTCGTCGATCCGCCAGCTGGCCGTGACGGTCATCAACACGCTGACGCATCAAAGGAGGTGAGACGGGTCGCCCTCGGGCTGCTCGACTTGCCACATCGGCAAACTCAGGTTCCGATGATGCTGGACCTGGCGGCCTGCGGACATGTGGCGGTGTACGGCACCTCGGGTTCGGGCAAGTCCACGCTGCTACGAGCTCTCGCCTGTTCGCTTACAGCCGAATCGGCAGACGCCGGCACGTCAGGGCCGGATGTCGTGGTGGTCGACGGTGCCGGTTCCCTTGCTGACCTGGCGGACCTCCCACTAGTCAGTGACGTGATCCCGGCTACCGATGTGGAGCGTGTCGGTTTGTTGGTGGACCATCTGCGGACCAGGATGGCTACCGCTCAGACCGAACAAGTAGACCGATCGCTCATTGTCCTGATCGATGGGTTCGGTTCGTTCTGGTCGACACTGCAATCGATCCAGTTCGGTCGTGCCGCCGACGACTTTGCCAGGCTGCTGGGCGACATGCCCGGCTTGGGAATACATGTGGTCATGACCGCCGATCAGCGCTCAGCCGTTCCTCATCAATGCTTGGCTGCGGTGGGTTTGCGGTTGGTTCAGCGGATGACCTCCGCCGACGACTACCGCGCTCTCGACATCCGGGTGCCTCCCTCGACGGCAGCGATGCCGCCGGGGCGAACCCTGGTGGTCGGTCTCGTAGATCAAGTGGTTGAGATGCAGACCGCGGTCCCGGTGCTGAGTAGAGCCAGAGGGGGAGGCTCGATCACTTCGGCGGAACAGATTGACGCCGTGAACCTGCTGTCCGCGGACTCGACCCGATTGTTGAGGTCGGCCGGGATCGCTGCCCGCGAGCCGACTCTGCTCGGACTGCCAGACGTGGTGACGTTGGACGACTCGATGATGCAGGTTCGTTCTGGTTCCCCGTCTTGGGGCTCCATTCCCATCGGCCTGGGCAGAGGACGGAAACCGGTGGAGCTGAATTTCGCCGACAACGC
>CALKZY010000006.1 GCA_938002965.1 uncultured Acidimicrobiales bacterium
AGCAGGTGGCTGTGACGCCGAGAAGCGCGACCATAACCCCGACTACGATAGCAAAGCCGCAACAGCAACATTTGAGCCACGAGCTTCGACGGCTACGCTGGTAAAGCTTATTGAGATCATCCTTCTTTGGTTTGATCACGAACGTAAGCGACGTTGAGACGACGGTGACCACTCGGTATCTCAACCGGGTGGAACGGGTCACCTACCGAAACGGCGTGCCGGTCTCGACGAGCTGTTCCGCCTATGCGGGCTCTGGCAACGCCTGCAGCCCGGGCGCTGACCCAGTGGAAACACCAACCCAGCCGCCCATCACATTTCCCGACCTGCTCACCCCGACGACCCAGCCGGACAACTACGTGACCACGGTGGCTGCAACCCCACCGACCACCCAGCCAACCAACTTTGTGACAACCCAGGGTGGTGGCGCCGACGATCCCCCAATCGCTCCGCCGACGCCCAGCCCATCAATCCAGCGCTGTCTCAACGGCGGCGGCTGCTAACACCTTACCTTCTTTGTAGGCCTTGATTAGTATTCAGGGCTGATCGTTCGGCATGGCGGGCAGGGCTTTGTGCCCCTGTCACGTTTGATGGCCTGGGGGGTGTTGCCACCCGCCGTGTTCGAGCGTGGCTGACCTCTGACAGGAACATGCGCTTCGGGGCTGATTCGTAAGGTGGTTGACGGCGGCTTCGTTCCTGGACGATCAACGACGACAACAGGAGAGATGGATGGACGTCACCAGTATTGGCGTGTTCGTTGGTGTTGATATGGCCAAGACTGAGCACTATGCCCAAGCGGTCTCTGCCGGCGGCGCCGAGTTGTTCGACCGACCGATCAGCAATGACCAGACCGCTATCGAGGCATTGATCGACGACGCGTCGACTACTGGCCCGGTCGCGCTTGTGATTGATATGACGGCGTCTGGCGCGCAGTTGCTGTTGGCGGTCGCGTCGGAACGGGGTGTGCCGGTGGCGTATGTGACCGGTCTGCAGATGCGTCGGGCTGCTGAGTTGTATGCGGGGTCGGCCAAGACTGATCCCAGGGATGCGTGGGTGCTGGCCGATTTCGCCCGCCGCAACGCGGATCGACTCACCTGGCTTGAGGTGTCGGATGAGTTGTTGGTTCGGCTTCGGGTGTTGAACGGCCGAGACACCGACTTGGCCACAGACGCTAACCGAGTGATCAACCGTTGCCGGGACGCTCTGGTCGCTGTTTCCCCAGCTCTGGAGCGGGCCATCGGGCACCGGCTGACACAAGCCGGTGTCCGAGACGTGATCGGCCGGTGGTCGACACCCTCGGCTATGCGCCCAGCTGGCAAGACCAAGATCCGCAACGCGATCAAGAAACGATCGCCACGACTCGCTTCGAAAGTCACCGATGAGATCTGGGCAGCGCTCGACGCCCAGACCGTGATGCTTCCAGCGGAGGCGACGTGGGGTGAAGTGATCGGGGATCTCATCGCGGATCTGGAACGGATCCAGACTCGTCGCGATCAACTGGCTTCCACGATTGAGGAGGTGTTCTTGTCGCACCCTCTCGGACAAGTCCTGGCGACCCTGTGCGGGTTCGGGCCCAGGACAGGAGCCAGAACCCTCGCAGAGATCGGTGACCCCTCCCGGTTCGAGACCGGATCCAGGCTGGCGTCCTACGCCGGGCTCTCGCCAACCGACTGGCGGTCCGGTCGGTCGATCAACGGAGCGTTCCAACACCGAGGCGGCAACCACCGCCTCAAGAACGCCATGTTCCTCGCAGCCTTCGTCGCGACACAACACGATCCTGACGCCCGGGCCTACTACCAACGCAAACGAACCGAGGGAAAGAAACACAACGCCGCAGTGATCTGCGTCGCCAGACGCCGATGCGAAATCGTCCTTGCCATGCTCAAAACCTCCACGGCCTACGACCCAGCCCGCCACCAAGAACTCCCAATTGCCGCTTGACAACAAGACAGGAACACCCCCCAGACTCCTCAACTAGCTGCAGCCTTCGGCCCGCGATCCCTCGATGGAACCACAAAGATCGATGATCAGATGGCGTCGATCGTATGTGGGCCGAAGCTGAAGGACGAGTTCGCCGCAACCGGTTCCACCGTCGCTCAAGCCAAGCATGCACGTCGACAGCTCCACCTCGATCGGCTCAGCGACTCGCCTGGCACCGACCACGTTGTGAAGTGGAGGGGCAAGAACGGCACGAACGGTCGACACCTGGCGGAGAGCATCAACGGTTGCGACATGTGATCCCCCGCCCTCAACGACAACCAACTGAACCGATCGAATTCGGGCTGCGATGACGGCATCGACCAGTCCTGGGCCACACGGCTGGTAGACAATCAGTGTCTCAATGTCGGCAAGCCAAAGGCAGCCCGGTTCAAGCTCCGCAGCCGAATCGGGAGAAGTCGGTGTCGTCAGAACAGCCAAAGCCAAGACCGCGGCCAACGTGATGGACTCGAGGCTCTTTACTATCCGGCCGGATCTAGGCCGGACCATCCAAGCGACAGCCAACAACGTGATGACCAGGGCCGGCACCCGCCCGACGATCGGCAGCGGGAGTAACACAGCTTGTCTCGCCGCCCAATCAATCCAGCGCAGCAGGATTTCTGTTGGCAGCTGAAGCCAGTCGGCCAACAGGGTGCTGATACGGCCAACGACGACGGAAGCGCTGTCGATCTGAGGCAGGCCAGCCGCCGGGGCCGTGCCGACAATGAGATCGTCAGCCAGCCTTGTTAGCACCGCGGAGATGATCCCGGCGCTCAAGCCCAACATCATGACCAGTCCGGCAGCCCACCCAACCAAAAGGTTGGCCGGTAGGGCAACTAGAGGAATGGCATCAAAGTACATGACCAGCAGGGGTGACACGGCCAGCTGTGCACCCAACGTCACCGACAATGGCTGGACGACAAGGCTCGGACCCGGAATACGTTCGACCAGCACCGGAGTGATCGCCAAAATGCCGAGCGATGCCACGACCGATAGTTGAAAGCCGACCACCACGGCAAGAAATGGATCGAGGACCAGCAAACCGGCACAGGCCGCGGCCAGCACCGAGACCCCTGACCGTTCTCGACCACTCAGAGCGGCCCAGGTTGAGATGGCAGCACACGAAACTGCTCGCAACACCGACGGTTCCATCCGAGTGATTACGAGAAATACGACTAAGACGGTGAGCACAAAGGCAAGGCGAAGCCGACGCGGTAACGATCTCGTGGCCGGCCCGGCAACTGCCAGCACAAAAGCCACATTCTGACCGGACACAGCAACGAGGTGGCCCAGGCCGGCTGCCCGGAACACAGCTCGCCGACCAACGCCCTGAGCCCGGTCGTCGCCGGTGACAAGACCGCTGTACAACGGGCGGAGGCCCTCCGGGAGATGTTCAGCACCTTCGGCGATCAGGCTCCGGACTTCCGAGGCTGGCGCCATATACCACGGCGGCCCCGAGATTCGATCGAAGCTCTCAACTGTCAGTGTTCCTTCGATGTGGCGGGACTTGAGCCAAGCCCGTTCGCCGATCGGACGAACGTTGCCGACAACCTTCACCGTGTCGCCGAACGAGATCCGACTTAGACGGTGTCCGACAGGGCCGAAGGCCCCGGCCTCGACGCGGGTACCGCCGTCTAGCCGAAGAACAAGCCAGGTCCCGCCACCACGGCGAACCGGGTCGGCGACGACGTCAGCCCGAGAGTCAACTGCGCCTGGGGCTACTTCCTCGTAGACCTGATCGGCTCGTATGCCCAGACCAAACCCAACGACGACAGACACTGCTGAGATCAGAAGGATCCGGCGCAAACCGGCGTCGAGGACACTCGCTCCCGCTGCCACCGCCAGAGCAACCAGGACACCAATCTGGTAACCAACTGGCAGGGCCAAAAACGTCAGCCGACCACTGTGGTGCCCTGCGACACTACCCAGCCATAGTGCGCCTGCCATCACTGCCAAGCCAAAATCGGCGCCGCCTCCATCTCTGGGCGCCGACACAACGGTCGCATTCATGTGACAACCAGGTCGCGGACGGAATCTAATTTGGCCGGGCCGATTCCCGAGACCAATAACAGGTCATCGACAGTTTCGAATCGTCCGTTCTCGTTTCGCCACTGGACGATCGCCGTGGCGGTCGCCGGACCGACACCCGGCAGCGTCTCCAACAATGTTTTGTCAGCCGAATTAATATTGACCTGGGGTCTTGTCGGCGCCGTTCCTACAACGGCCGCTTCTGAGTGGTCGCCACCCTCCACCAGTGGCCCGATCGGCTCCTCACCAACCGCAGGAACGCGAATGTGTTGGCCATCAACAATCCGTGCCGCCAGGTTAAGCCGATGAGGATCGGCGTCGTCGGCCGGACCGCCCGCAGCGGCGACCGCATCAGCAATTCTCGCTGAGGCCGGCAAGGTCACCAGACCCTGACGGCGAACAGCTCCCGAGACATGCACAACAGCCACATTGGTTTGGTCTTGCGGTTTGACGTCTCTAGGTTGTGGCGACTCAGTCGTCGGCGGCTCGTTTAGCTCTACATCGCCATTGGCACCGTCGGCTACCGAGGTCTCATGAGCACCTTCAGCGGCCATGGGAATCTCCAACTCAACAGGAGTCGGCTCGGTTGGCCGCCCGATCCACCAGAGGGCACCGGCGGCGACTAGGCAGACCACGGCCACCGCAGACCCGACCCGCGGACGATCCCGAAGACCATCTGCCTGATGCAGGAGTAGCGCCACCTTTGATCCAAGATCTGGCGGCCCAACAGAAACAGGGCCCTGAGGCGAATGGTTATCGACGGGCATACTGCCCCCTTTGAATCAACGCAGTTGACTTTTGAGGGGGAAGATTAGGACCGACAGTGCGCTAGCCGGAACCGATCGGCCGACACCCACTTCGGTAGTCGACATGAGGCGGGGTCGATGCCCCGAGGTGTTTAGAACAGCTGGCTGGCTAACTTACGACGCCAAGTGGCAGCTGACTCAGGGTTACCGACGGCAAGCTCATCAAGCACTTCAAGGTAGCTGGCTTTGGCCTCCTCGTCGTCTTTGACTTTGCTCAACAACTCGGTCAGCTGTTGCTCCATCTGACTTTGCGCATCGATGGGAAACGCGACCTCGCGGGCAGCTTCCAACAACGGTAGCAACTGCTCGTCTTCGGGTCCGGCGGACAGAACCTCTACGGCTTCTCGTGCCCGATCCTGACTGAGCAACAAGGCCGCCAATGAGCCAACAGCGATGACGCTCTCGCCGTCCAATTCGACGGCTTGTCGAAGCGATTCCTCATCGCCTTGGGCCACAAGTGCTTGAACCTCAGCTGAGGGCCCAGAGTCATCGTCGTCGACGAGCTTTGCCACAAACTCACGAATAGTGGCTTCGGGCTGAGCGCCCATGAAGCCGTCAACGATTTGTCCGTCTTTCATGGCGTAGACCGCTGGGATCGACTGGACTCTGAACGCCGCCGAGGCCTGAGGGTTTTCGTCAACGTTGATCTTGGCCAGAACAACCTTGCCGTTGGTCTCGTTCACCACTTTCTCGATCATGGGCCCAAGTGTCTTGCACGGGCCACACCATGGCGCCCACAGGTCGATTACCACAGGGATGGTCATTGACCGTTGGAGTACTTCGGCCTCGAACGTGGCGTCCTGGACATCGATCATCATTGCCTTCACGCTATCGGTTTCAAGCTACTAAGGTTGCGGGCACCCGGTAGGCGCCGACAGGATCAGGTGGAAACATGTTCGAGCAGCGAAGGCGCTGGTCGAGTCGGGCTAATGAGTGACTGGGAACGAGAGGTACGGGCATGAAAGTTGATGGTGGAGTAGGTCTGGGTGGCGATCTCACAGCCATCCCTGGGTTGGCTAAAGAGCAGGAGGATGCCGGCTACAACGGGTTTTGGGCCGCTGAAACAAGTCATGACCCGTTCCTGCCGCTCTTGCTGGCAGCCGAACACACCGAGTCGATCGAGATTGGCACGTCGATCGCAGTGGCGTTCGCCCGCAATCCGATGACGCTGGCCAACACTGCGTACGACCTTCACGCCTACTCCGGCCGTTTCATTCTCGGTCTGGGGTCGCAAATCAAACCCCACATCAACAAGCGATTTTCGATGGAGTGGTCTAAACCGGCGGCCCGCATGAGAGAGATGATCCAAGCCATTCGGGCAATTTGGGACTGCTGGCATACAGGCGCCAAGTTGGACTTCAGAGGCGACTTCTACTCACACACTCTGATGACTCCGTTCTTCAACCCCGGCCCGAACCCCCACGGGCTGCCGAAGATCTACCTTGCCGGGGTTGGTCCGCTTATGACCAAGGCCGCTGGCGAAGTCTGCGATGGATTCATCTGCCATGGTTTCACCACTGAGCGATTTCTGCGTGAAGTCACACTCCCGGCGTTGGCTGCCGGACGGGAGCTGGCGGGCAAGACCATGGATGGGTTCGAGATATCCGGCCCTTCGTTTGTTGTCACCGGCAACACCGAGGAAGAAATGGACGCGGCAGCGACCGCTACCCGTCAGCAGATCGCCTTCTACGGTTCAACCCCCGCTTATCGGCCTGTGCTGGAGATTCACGGCTGGGGTGAGTTGCAAGACGAGCTCAATGTCCTCTCTAAGCAGGGCCAGTGGTCCGAGATGGGCGCTCTCATCGACGATGAAATCTTGACTACATTCGCCGTTGTCGGTGAACCGGAGCAAATCGCCCCTGAGCTGCTCCGACGGTACGGCGACTGTATCGATCGCATCTCGTTCTATGCCCCATACCAAAGCGACCAGGACCGTTGGCGCGGCGTGTTCAGCGCCCTGCAAGCGGGCTAAAGACAGGAGGCGTCTCGGTGGAACCCACGCCCGCTGCTCGACCAATGGACATTGTGCTTCCGCGCGGATTGGCAATCTTGTTGACGGTCGCGGCCGGCTTCATCGGCATTGCCGGTATACGTGCCTTCGCTTCATCGATCGGGCCGATCTTTCTGGCCTTGGTGGTTGTCGTGGTGGTCAGCCCGATTTACACCTCGATGTGCCGTCGGGGTTCACCGTCGTGGCTGGCGGCGGTAGCTCTGCTCCTGGCATCGTTCGGCGTGTTGAGCATCATGTTCATGGCTCTCGTGTGGACCGGAACGGAGTTGGCGCTGCTGCTACGAAGCGACGAGTACACATCCCGCTTCGGTGAGCTGCAAACCGAGGTCGAGTCGTTGATGTCCCGCTTCGGGTTCACCAACGAGGACATCGGCGAGGTCGTCGACGGCATAGACGTGGCCTCGGTGGTCGGCCAGGTGACCAACGCTCTATCCAGCTTGCTCAGCGTCAGCAGCGCCATCATCCTCGTGCTCATCACCATGTTGTTCATGGTCATGGACACCGGCAAGTGGATCGAGACTCTTGACCGGGTTGCGATGGCGAGACCAGCCATTGCCGATGCACTCCGAACCTTTGCCCGACAGACGAGGGCGTACTTCGTTGTCTCAACCATCTTTGGCCTCATCGTGTCGGCTCTTGACGTCACCGCCCTCCTCATACTCGGAGTCCCACTTCCTTTCGTCTGGGGTGTACTGGCGCTTATCACCAACTACATCCCGAACATCGGATTCGTGCTCGGGTTGGGACCTCCAGCCTTCCTGGCATTCTTCGAAGGCGGCTGGCAGCTTTCTGTTTGGGTGATCGTCGTGTACTTCGCCATCAACACTATCGTCCAGTCGGTTATCCAGCCGAAGATCGTCGGAGACGCCGTTGGTCTCTCAGCCACCTTGACGTTCGTATCGCTGATCTTCTGGGGATGGGTGATGGGTGCTCTCGGGGCATTGTTGGCTGTGCCAATGACGCTGTTGACCAAGGCTCTACTTATCGACGCCGACCCCGGGGCCAGATGGGTGGCGCCACTGATTTCCCTGTCAGACGACAGCGAAGTCCAGAAGCTTCCCAACCAAGTGTCCACGCCAGCGGCCGAGATGACGGCGGAGACAACTTTGACGCCTGGTGAATCTGCGACAGACGACGGACCGGAATCTGAAGACCGAGACGTCGACGCTGACTAGATCAGCTCAAGGGTTCCTTTGTCGTACTGCTGACGACAAAGGGAGCGCTGCAACTTGCCCGAGCTTGTCTTTGGCAGCGAGCTCGGCTTGACCAGAACAACCTCTCGACACGGAACACCAACACTCTCGACCGACTTCTCCGAGACCTGCGTTCTGATCAACTCAAGATCGCTTTCGCTGCGGGTTTCGGCCACAACCACAAGTCGCTCTTTGCCGTTACGTCCCGGCGAGCCGAAGGCAATCACATTTCCGGCCCGAATGCCCTCGATGTCGCCCACGGAGCGCTCGACATCTTGGGGGTAAACGTTGCGGCCGCCGATAATGATGAGATCCTTGATCCGACCGCACATCACCATCTGGCCATCAATCATGTACGACAGGTCACCGGTTCGTAGCCAGTCACCGTCAAACAACTCGGCATTGGCATCGGGTCGCCGGTAATAGCCGGGCGTTACCGAAGTGCCACGAATCTGAAGCTCACCAACGAGGCGATCGTCGAGCACGGCATGTGATTCTGGGTCCACCACGCGAAACTCGAGGCCCGGGACCGGTTTACCCAAGATTACGATTTCTCGAGCGTCGGGGTGCCCGGCCTCGATCGGTTCGGCCTTGTGTTCTGACTCGAGCACGGCCGAATTGACGATGTCGGTGTTCAGGCCGGTCATGGGCACCGGGAACGAACCGGCGATGGCAATCTCGGCCATCCCAAACGCTGGGAACACCGCTCCGGGGCGTAGCCCGTGACGCTCCCCCGCCTCGATGTACGCCCGAACCGAATCCGGATCAACCGGCTCGGCTCCGTTTAGCCCAATGCGAAGGCTGGAAAGATCAAGCTGGTCACCGCGGCGCAGTGCTCGGGTGGCCAACACCCAACTGAAGTTCGGGCCGGCAGTGGCCGTTCCCCCGTAGGTCGAGATCCACTCCATCCACCGCCCGGGCGACGCCAGAAAATCCTGCGGAGCGGCTAACACAAGGTCGATCCCCGCTGTCATCGGCAGAATACAGAATCCGACGAGTCCCATGTCGTGGTAGAGCGGAAGCCACGACACCATCACATCGACATCGATGTCAACTTCAGCGGCGGAGACAATGGCATCCAGGTTTGCCGCCAGTACATGATTTGGGAGTACAACGCCTTTGGGCTCCGACGTTGACCCGCTGGTGAATTGAAGAACGGCGACGTCGTCGCGGTGATACTCGGGCTGGATGAACTCGGCTGACGAGCGACCCTCGGAGACCAGTTCGCCAAGAGCATAGACCGGTGGATCTTCTGGCCCGACCTCTACGAACGGAGCCAGGTCGGAGTCGACGACGACGGCAGCGCAGTCGGCGGCGTTCACTCTTGCCTTGGTGGCGGTCGTGAACTCATCCAGGGAAGCGAGGCGCATAGGAAGGGGCAGCACGACCAACGTCGCCCGGCACAACCATATGGCCTGGAACACGGTGAGAAGGTCAGCGGTTGTCGGACTGAGAACCGCCACATGATCGCCCTCGGTGATACCTCGGGCTTGCAGTCCGGCAGCGACCGTCCGCGCTTCCTCGTGCAGTTCGGCCCATGTCTTTGTCACCGGCTCGTTTCCGGTGACAAACGTTACCTTGTGTTCACCCTTGGCGGCATGCTCAATCCGCCCCACAATTGTTTCCATAGCAGTTAGACAAGGTACCGACTGCAGAGGTTACGCGCTAGTAACATTTGCCGAATCAGAACCTTTGGACCACTCGATGACTAACTGCCTCCGCCGAATACGGCGATCTGGTTGCCTACATTGCGGCCCGGGTCCGACGGGGAATTCGCCAGCCCACGACCAGAAATCCACATGGCCGTGGACCCGCCGCCGTCCAACATGACCCCGTGGTGAGCATCGAGCCGCTCCAGCAGGCGGGCGGTCTCGAGTCCGGTCATTCCTGTGGCGGTGGAACTGCGTCCGTCGACAGCAACGAGGATGACAACGTCAATGCTCCCGGTGACACCAATGGCCGTTCGGGGATGACGAGCGGTAAAGGTCGGGTCGCCACCAAAGTCGGTCGTGACGACACGGTCCAAGATTAGGGTCGGGTGCCCGGCCACGCCTTCGACCACCCGGTTGTCGACACGCCCCCGCTCAAGTCGATGATGATCGGTGACCAGGTCACCGTCGGCGGTGAACCCGAATAGAGCCGTGTACCCATGGTCACGTCCTCCATAAACCGACCCGTCGGAGACCGCCGGCCCATCAAAGGGTTCGAACCAGTTGCCGTTCACGGCCGCCACAGCACCAACCTCTGCCGCCCACTGACCAACCGGGGCTTTGTCTGCGGTGCCCGGACTAACTGCCACCCGGCCTCCACCCGAGCGGTGAACGAGCAAGACGTTGATTACCTGGCCCGCTTCGATGTAGGTTCCATGAGCGACACCGGGGGCGATAGTCTCGACCTGGGTGAATTGTCGGCTATTGACATACTTGGCAAACCGGGCTTCCGAGATCGGCCGGCGTTGTCGCAGGCCTTGACTCTCCCCGCCGGATTCGAATCCGTCATCGACTGGTTCGGGGGATGATGGTTCTCCAGGACCATCAGTCTCTTCGATTGCCTGCCCTACCGGTTCGATCACCCGCTCTGGCGATTCGGTCGCCAGACCCGCTGGCTCTCCCGACTGCACTCGGCCAAAGAGAGGCAGCATGTCGAGAAGCGTCGGGCTTTGCAGATTGTTCACAGTGATGCCTCCGGTTGAAGCAACCAGGGCTCTTGGACGTCGCGGGCCTGCTGGCGCGGGAGCCACACGAAGTCCGGGCGACGCCGGAGAGGGCTCAGAGGTGATCGTCGAGGATGACTTTGGTCGGCTACCAACGTCGGCCCGTATGGCCATCGCCGACATGACGGCAGCCGTTCCCATCGCGAGCACCACGGCAAACGCGAACACGTACCGAATCGAGAAACGACTACTTGCAGAGCCACTTCTGACAGTTCTGCCCGTGTCCGTTCTGTGTTGTCTCGCCTTGTCGTCCCGCAACGACGCTCCGCCTAGTTCTGACTGTCAATCGTGCGACCGCCGCACTCACAACAAGCGAACCGTTTCTTCAACAATCAATCCAGAACGAATCAACCCAACCGGCCCTAAACGACTTGGGTCGCCAGCTTCATTCCGGCAGCGACCAGATTCGGTCGGCCTACAACAACTGGCCGATGATGGGTAGTTGTTCCTCCATCTCGGCTGACGCCGAGTCAACCTGGCAGAGTCGTCACCGTGTCAGCCGATCCGTCGCCGACTGACTTCACCACAACAGGCGAGATCCCCGTTGAGCCATTTCTTGAGGCTCCGATCACACGCTCGCTTACCGCGCCCGATCATTCGAATCTCGATCCCGGCGCCTGCGTCGGTCGATTCCGGTCCCGAGGTGAAGATCCGCTGGACCCAATGCCGTTCGAAGTCTCCGGCCAGGGATTTGCTGTCGCTGAGTCGCTGCGACCGACTGTCGGACTGTCTTGGCGGCCGACGGACCTTCCCATCCGAGCCTTTCGCGTTGCCCAGGTGATTGGTCTCGTCGTTCTCAGCGCCTTAGCAGCTCTTATCGTCATGCTTACGATGGGATCCGGACCAGGTCACCAGCGCTCGAGTGGGCCGATCAAGCTCATGACGGAGAGCGAGTCTGAAACGGGAAAGTCGAAAGCAGCCAGCCCCCAGGCAGTTGAGCCAACACACACCGGAGCCGATTCCGGCACCGACACAGATCCCTTTGGCACCACAGACAGCAACGTCACAGCAGATGGCAAGGCCGCCACCGATAGCACCGTCGTGACAGCCACCTATCCAGAAGATGACACCGACGTCGTCCAGCCGAGACAACAGCCGCTACGACCTAAGGCCCTCGATGAGCCTGAGAGTCCAGCTACCTCAAAACAACCGGAACCATCAGACGTCCTGTCGATACCGACAGTAGATCGTGCTCCCGCACGAGACATCAAGGTCGACACATCGGGCAGCACAAGGCAGACCCCAAAGACGGTGCCTACCACCGAACCCGACCTCGACGACCGGGCCGACTCCGAGCTGAATCGAGACCTCACCGACGACATCAGTTTGACAACCGTCGAGACTCGAAACCCGAAACCGATCCCAACGCCTGCACCCGGCAAGTCTGAAAACACTGACACCGAACCAATCCCGCCCAAGTCCATCCCAGTCCCAACCGAGCTTGGACCCATCACACCGGAGCCGGCCCAAGTTGAGTCCGAGAACAACGAAATCGGCGCCAGTAATGTCCTAGACACCGAAGCCGTCGCTGGTGAAGCTCCGGACAGTCAGGACCTGGACGCAGAAGACCTCGATGATGGTGATGATTACCGGCAAGAGGCAGAGGGAGACGAGTCCACTATCGAGATCACCGAGGCTCCTGAAGTCGCAGCCACGGTTGTCGACACAAATCTTCCTCCCGGTCAGCGAAAGAAGCAAGGCAATAAATCGGGCGTAGCGGCAGATCGTTCAGCAAGAACGAAGACCAAGGCGACACCTGCGGGTCTGACCTCAAAAGCTCGTGGCCCTCGACTCAACAAGTCAAAGGCGAAACCTCAGCGCTAGTCGGGCAGTGGTGGCGTCAGATCCATCGTCTCGTCAATGTCACCCACTCGTCGGCGATGGGCCAAGAGTTCCTGGTACAGCTCTGCTGCCAACTGACGGCCTTCGTTGGTGCCAATCAGATTGTCGACTTCATGCTCGTCGGCAACCAAGTCGAAGAGCTCCCACTCCACCAGGTTCGCCGGACCGCGGGCCCCGGGTTGACTGAGCGGCTCGTTGTAGTAACAAATCAACTTGTGGGTTCGGGAACGGATCCCGAAATGTGCAGGGCACGAGTGTGACGGATCGTTGTGCATCCAATAGCGGTAGTACATGGAATCCTGCCACTGCTCGGGTCGATCGCCGACCATCAGCGGTACAACCGACATGCCCTGCAGGTCGTCTGGAGGTTCAATCCCAGCCAACTCAAGGATCGTTGGAGCGAAGTCGACGTTGACCACTATGTCATCGCAAACCGAATCCGGGGCGACAAGCTTCGGATAGCGCACAAGGAGTGGCATGGCCAGCGACTCCTCATACATCAACCTCTTGTCGAACCAGCCATGGTCACCAAGAAAGAAGCCTTGGTCAGAGGTGTAGATCACCACAGTGTTATCGGCAATGCCATCGCGTTCAAGAAAGTCAAGCAGTCGGCCGGTGCTGTCATCTATGGCGGCCACTACTCGGAGGTAGTCCTTGATGTACCGCTGGTAGCGCCAACGAATTTCCTCGTCCTGCGTAAGTCCCGGTGGGACCGACGATTTGAGATCGACGATCGGGTCGAGATCCATCATCCTCATCTTGACTGCTTGAACGACTTCCGCTCGGCCCTCAAGATCGTCGGTAAACGTCGCTGGGTACGGCATCTCGATGTCGTCATAGAGATTGAAGTGGCGAGAGGCGGGCTCCCAGCTGCGGTGTGGTGCCTTGTGATGACAGAACAAGGCAAATGGCTGCGAACGATCTCGACCCTCGAGATAGTCAATGCAGTCTTCGGTCAGCAAGTCAGTTACGTAGCCACCACGTTCGATGACTAATCCGTCGGCCTCTAGGAATACCGGATTGTGATAGTGACCCTGTCCTGGCAGAACCCGCCACGTATCGAAACCTGCCGGATCATTTGCCGGGCCATGACCGAGATGCCACTTCCCAAATAGAGCAGTTTGATAGCCGGCAGCCTGAAGGGCCTGAGGAAACGTCCACAGCTGATTATCAAGCGGAGTGTCCAAGGTGGTCACGCCGTTTCGATGGTTGTAGGTCCCGGTCAAGATGGCGGCCCGACTGGGTGCGCAAATCGAATTCGTGCAAAACGCCGAATCGAATCGCATTCCCTCAGCGGCGAGCCGATCGAGATGGGGTGTCCGATTCAGAACCGACCCGTACGCCGAAATAGCGTGACAAGCGTGATCGTCGCTCATCACAAACAAGAAATTGGGAGCAGTTGTCACCGGATCTGTCTAGAGCCTCGTCAACCGAGGTTGTCTTTCCTCACCCGCATGTTCGGACTGCCCGGCAACGAGCGAAGAGGGCCACGGTTAGCTGCCGAAACCGCCGGCGGAGTCGGCGGTCGAGCCTGTTGGCTGACCTCAGGACTTGAACCGGGTGAACCCACCTCGGCGGAGCGAGACAAGCCCAGCAGACGAAATCTCCGCCCCTGACGAATTGAATTCTCATCTGATCTCACGGCTACCGACGTTAGCAAAGCACAGTTGCCCAGCGGGCGATGCGGATAATGGGTCATTCGACCTAGTCACTGATGGATGCTTGCTTGGAGGCCGTGGGCTGGCGGGTTCGATGACCTAAGGGAATGCCAGGACCCGACCGTAGAGCGGGCAGAGGTCGACAATCCCAGAGTGGGACTCATCGGCCAACAGGAACCATGAGCACAGCACACGACAGCAACAGCCCGGCACCGAAGCCACGACGACGGATCTCGTCGGTAGCGGCGACTCTTCTTCTCGCATCCACGTTGACGTCCATCGCCGTGCTGCCGGCTTCGGCCGAGTCGACATCATCACTCCATGCCAGCCAGACGTGCGATGTCGTGGCGCCGAGGGCCGACCATCGCAACCTGACCGGCAACACCGCCGCAGTCGAACGGCTGTACAGGGCCCTCTTCCTACGGTCACCGACAGAGGCAGGCTTGGGCTACTGGACACAACTGATTCAGTCGGGACGAACCGACCTGCAGTCCGTCGCCGGGCACCTCGCCGACTCCGAAGAGTTCGCACGCCGGTATGGACGACTGTCCGACTCTGACTTCGTAGAACTCCTCTACTGCAATGTTCTCGGCCGTCACCAACAGACTTCCGGATCACAGTACTGGCGCGACCGTCTAAACAAGCGGGCCAGCCGATCGGACGTCACGCTCTACTTCTCCCAGTCGGACGAATTCGTGACTCAGTCACGTCTTCTCGGCAATCAGCTGGCAACACCGAGCACCACGGCAACGCCACGGGCCGCCAAGACCACCAGACCCGGTACCGATGTGACCGATTCACCCATTGGAACCGCACCTGACCGCCTGGCTATGGTTGACGAGGATCCACCCCTGCCCACAACAAACACAACAACCACGATCAGGCCCATGCCACCCACCGGAGACACAACGATCGAGCCGGTTGACGAGAAGCCGGTGGCTGACGAACCGGGTGCTCAAGATCCAATAGTCGAGGAGCCAAAGGTGAACGATCCGGTTGACGAGAAGCCGATCGTTCAAGACCCGGCAGTCGACAAGCCGACAGCACCTCAGCTGGTTTGGCAAGACGAGTTCACCACACTCGACACCACTACCTGGCGACCAGAACACTCCACCTACGGCGACGGCAATAACGAGTTGCAGTGCTACCGACCACAGAACGTCTCTGTACAGGACGGCTCGCTCGTCCTCACTGCCAAGAAAGAGAACTACACCTGCCCCAATGGTTCAGTGCGCAACGCCACATCCGGAATGGTCCGGGGAGCAGTTCACTTCGAGTACGGCCAGCGCATCGAGTTCCGAGTCAAGGTCAACCCAGCTGACGAAGACGACCAGCGAGGCCTGTGGCCCGCCCTTTGGGCCTCAAGTTGGAACGGCGGTGGATGGCCCACCGGCGGCGAGTTCGACTGGCTCGAATATGTCGGCACCACACCAAACCGAGCCAACCATGCCATCCACTTCGCCGACAGCACGGGAAAGCATCGCCATGTTTCCAAAGCCATCGACTTGAACGAGAAGTTTTCTGACACCTGGCACACCATCGGCTTCGATTGGACCGACGAGCTGGTTTGGTACCTCGACGGTGAAGAGGTTCAGCGCCTCGACCCCAAAGCCATCGGCGCCAAGGGCAGTCCGTTCGGACCGAACGCCCGGCCGGTGACGCAGATCAAGCTCAACTTCGCTCTCGGTGGCAACTGGCCCGGACCACTTGGGCCGACCACGCTGGACGCCGAGGGCAACACCAACTTCGCCATCGACTACGTACGCATCTACGACCTGTAGGTCGACGCCACAATCGCCACAATCGCTCCCTAGCTCGAACCCTTTGTTGGTCTTGGGCTAGGGAGCAAGCGCATCTTCGAGATGAAGTTGGATGGTGTCCAGATCCACTTCATTCAAGATGTTCGAGTACGCCATCCACGAGGCCAACGCACCCAGATCGGCTATGTGGGGCGGTAGGTAGCCGGGAGCATCAATCAAGCCTTCGTCGGCCAGTTGGGCAATGGCCCCCAACTCCCCGACAGCCAGCTTCCCGACAAACAGCCAGGGAATTCTTTCCAGCAGGCCCCTACGCACCGCCAGGCGGATCAGGTTGTAGACCTCAAGAAATCCTCGACTGTAAACCAGGTCCTTAGTGAAGGGCTTGCCCTCTGGGGTGCTGCCCCGGAACACTCTGACAGCCGACACCCATGCGTCATCATCACCGAGGCCCTCACCGATAAGCCACCGATAGACATCGAGAAACGTCGCTCCTTCTTCGGCCATGGCAATGGCGTGCATCCGCCTGGTTACCCGTCGCAGCCGATTCGGCGTTGAAGACAACGTAGTGATCTCGGTGAAGACAGCAAGCCCTTCCTGAGTGACAGTGGTCGACGGCACGCCCTTGCCCAAGAACGTGCAAATCGGCTGACGCCTACCATTCAGGCTGGTAGCAACATGCACCCAACCTTCATGCACCTCAAGAATCCGAAGATCGCGTTCGGTGAAGCGAGCATCTTCCCGCAGCTTGATGTAGTCGCTTCCAGCGGCCGCATCGGCCACGATCCCATCGTCGACCTTTACCGTGATCTCGTCGCCAGGTCCGAACATTCCACTCAAACGATCGGCCAGGATGGTGAGTGACTGCTCTGCGTCAAAGGTTTCAGCCGGCGGCGGTTCCCACTCCCCATCGGCGATGTTCGCCAGGGCCTCGCTCATAATCGCACCGAGGCTCGACAGAGTAGGACTCCCCGGATATACCGGGTCTCCAGCTCGGCCGTAGAGTTCACCCGAGATACGCCCGAAGGCGGCCGTTCCCCGGCCGTTGAGCATGCGAATGACCTCGCCGTACTCGGCCGCCCGGGACCGCAGAAGAGTGCCACAGGGGTGCCCACCTAGGCTCGCTTGGACTCGAGCGTCGAGATCGATCAGGGCCCTCTCGCAAGCACCGGTGTCAAACTTCAGCGGTCGGTGATCGTGGTAGTAGTCCCGGTCTACCTTCGGCTGGGCACCTGCGCCTGCCCGGAAGAACCCTTCCTTGATCTCGTCACTCCAAGAGATAGCGTTCAGGATCCGGATTGGCCGTTGGATGTCGACAAGCTCATCCGAAAGCGCCCGCACGGTCTCTCCCACGTTCACAGTGGCGGAGTCTAGCCGCCAGGGGTAAAGGCTCGCGTCAGATGGGCCGGTGCTTCTAGGCTTCAGTTGATGACTGCTCGCGCCACCCTGGCCGCCTTTGACCTCGACGGCACCTTGTTCGACTCCACCGCACAACTGTCGATCACCACAATCGAGGTACTGGACAAGTTGAGTCGACCCGGCCGCCACTTCGTGGCCGCCACCGGGAGAAGCCACCGGTCCGCCGCTCCGCGCCTATCTGCGACCGACGCAATCAGGTGGGCGGTTTGTGACAACGGGGCGGTGCTGTACGACCTCGACAACGACAACGTGGTGGAAAGTCACGTTCTCCAGTGTGACCAGGCCACCAACGTGGTGGGAGCGTTGAGATCGTCGCTCCCCGGTATGGCATGGGCCTGGGAGAGCCTTAACGACGGTTTCTTCTGGACCGAAGCCTTTGCAGACCTATCGTCACTTCCACCCGACAAGTGGCAGCGGGTGTCCGACGACGACAAACTTCCCGCAGACATGCTGAAGTTGTATCTGGCCCACCGGGATCTCGACCAGCACGAACTGGCCGCCCAGATTCCTACACATGCCCCCAACAACTTGAGCATCACCACATCGGGCGCCGAGTTCTTGGAGGCGACAGCGCCGGCGGTCACCAAAGCATGGATGCTCGAGCGGCTGACCCACCGCCTCAACGTCGACCCTAAGGACTCTGTGGCCTTCGGCGACAACCTGAACGACCTGGAGATGCTGCGTTGGGCCGGTGTCGGCTATGCCATGGCCAATGCCCATCCCCTGACCGTCGAAGCAGCTGACGCCGTAACCCCCCTTTCTCACCAAGATGATGGGGTGGCGGCTGTTCTTTTGTCGCTGTTCGTCGACGGTTAGAAGTACTCACGGTCGCTCTCAGCGCCCTCTCGCGCTACAACACGCCGAGTCCCCGAAGCACGAGGCGTAGCGCTAGCAGGGTCAGAACGGTACGGAAGATCCTGGCCAAGACCACCTCGTTGACATTGCCGAGCAGGCGGGTGCCGATCATCGTTCCAAGCACGGCTCCACTGGACCCGGCTGCAATCACACCGATGTAGTCCATCGGTGAAAAGCCCGATAGCCCAAAGGCCACCAATTTGGAGGGGTTTGCCGTGACCTGAGACGTCGCAGCGGTGGCCACGAAGGCCACATGACTAGCGGTAGCGGCTCGGAAGAAAGGCGATGTAAACGGACCGCTGGCCCCCACGGTCGAGTTGATGAGTCCCGACACAGCGCCAACCCCGACCAGAACCACACGGGATGGACCGTTCGTCGGTTCAAATCGGAGCACTTTCGGCCGCCATATCATTACAAGCAGGAATACTCCGAGGGTGATTCGGGTAGCGGACACGGGAACCGCGGTCGACACCGCGGCGCCCAGGATGCTGGCGGGCAGCAGTAGAAGGGCCGCCCATCCTGCCACCGACCAGGAGATGTCGCGCCGCAGCGACACCGCCCGGGAGCCGTTGGCGAACAGCTGGATGCCGCCCTGGATCGGGATCGCGACTGTCGGAGCAAAGAACTGGGCGAGTACTCCCAGAAGGATGACTCCGCCGCCCAGCCCGGCGATGGCGCTCAATAGTGAGGTGGACACTGCGACAGCGGCGACCACGGCGGGGATGAGCCAACCGTTTACGTCAACTACGGCCAGGGAGTCCACACCTGCATGTATACAAGTCAAACCCATGCCCGTCCACGGGCGGAGCTGCGTCACTTGCCAGGCAACGAGCTGTCTGCTCGACTACGAGGATGCGCTCAGGCTACGACACCTTCCGTCTTCAACCCTGGGAGGAAGGCCCAATTGGCAAGGGCCAAGGCGGCCTGGCCAGCTATCGCCTTAGCCAGATCGCCGGTGCCGAATTGAGCGTTCGCCTCCACGCACCCATTCCCCTCGATGCCGAACTAGTCGCAAGCCGTCGCGAGGATGGCGTCTACACCGCCTATCACGGCGACATACTCGTCCTTTCGGGAACCCCTACGGCTTTCGAGTCGAGTGCCACCGAATCGGTCGGGGTCGAGACCGCACGCGAGGCTCGTGGCCGCAGCCCACTCAAGGCCGAAACCCACGGAGCGGTGAACTGCATCTCATGTGGACTCAACAACAATTCGATGGGGGTCCACCCTGGTCAGCTCCAAGACGGCCGCTTCGCCACCGACTTCATCCCGCCCGAGTGGACGATCGCCGACAACGGATCCATCGATCCAGGTGTCTTCTGGATGGCTCTCGACTGCACCGCCGGGGTCTTCGTCGACAACTCACCGAAGGACGAGACTGGCTCCCGAACCGTTGTCACCGCCCAGTACCAGGTTCAGATCACCCGCCCTCGGCTCGAACCCGGCGTCTACACCCTCGTCGCCTATGACCCCATCCGCTCGCCCGGCTGGGACGGTCGCAAGCGCCGCGCCTGTTCGGCCGCCTTCGACGTCGACGGTAACCTCGTTGCCCAAGCCAACTCCTTCTGGGTCGCCTTGGCCTAGAGCCCGGCTGCAGCTGTTCAGGCCCTGGCTGTTCGGTAATTGCCCGTCAGAGTCGAGACGTTGATGGAGCCCCGACCAAATGGCCGGGGCCCCGTATTGTTCGTCAGCGAAGAATCCGACGACCGCTAGTTGAGCACGCTCGGCAACCACAGAGCGGTTGCCGGAACGAGGATTACCAGCGCCAAACCAATCAGCTGTAGCCCCATGAACTGGAACATGCCGGCGTAAATGTCTTTCAGGTCCCAGTGCGGTGCCACTCCCTTTAGGAAGTAGGCCGACAAGGCCACTGGAGGTGAAAGCCACGCAGTCTGGAGCGTGACCGCCACCAGGATGCTGAACCAGACCAAGTCGATCCCAAGTTCGTTCACGACCGGCAACAAGATGGGGACGAAGATCAACACGATCGGCACCCACTCCAACGGCCAGCCCAGTACAAAGATGAAGATCAGAATCAAGATCAACATGATCACCGGATGCAAGCTCAGCGACACCAGCGCGTCAGCGACAAAGTTGGCGCTACCGAGCCGGGAGAACACTGCTCCGAAGAAGTTCGAGGCGACAATCAGAATCATGATCATCGAGCCGGTTTCAAGGGTGGCTACAAGTGCTCGATCGAGTTTCTTGACCCCGAACTTGCCACTAACCAGTGCCAACACCATGGCGCCGAGGGCACCCATGGCCGAGGCCTCGGTTGGTGTGGCCCAGCCCCACAGAATCGAGCCTAACGTGGCGATGATGAGGACCATGGGAGGGATAATTCCCAAAGCGATTTCGCGAACGATTTCGCCGACGTTCTCCGCACGGTCCTCCTCAGCCAATGGTGGGCCTAACTCAGGTTTAAGGAACGTTCGGATCAATGCATACCCGGTGTAGAGACCGCTGAGCACAAATCCGGGGATGATTGCCGCTGCAAACAAGTCAAGGACCTTGACACCGACAACCGGGGCCATGACCACCAACATGATGGACGGCGGGATCAAGATTCCCAGTGTTCCACCAGCCGTGATTGCGCCGGCGGCCAACCTGGTGTCGTAACCACTGCGGGTCATCGACGGAATCGCCATCAAGCCAATCAGCGTCACCGATGCACCAACAATGCCGGTCGCCGCCGCAAACACCGTGGCGGCAGCGATGACAGCGAGATATAGCGAACCCTTCAGGTTGGCCAACGCCAGCTGAAGGGCACGGAACAGTCGATCCATCAGGCCCGCTTGTTCAAGCACGTAGCCCATTAACAAGAACAGGGGAACTGCGGCCAGGGTCACATCAGTCATGACCTCGTAGGTCTTGTTGGTGAACAAGTTGAACGCCGTTGAGCCAAAACCAATGAAGCCGAAGGCAAAACTCATCACCATCAGGGTCTGAGCTATCGGAAAGCCGATGACGATAGCGCCGAACAGAAAGGCCAACATGATGATGCCAAGCCATTCCGGTGCGATGCCGATGTCTATTTGCGCCAGCATGAATGTAGTTAGGGTTGCTATCACTGCCACTCCCCCGATCGGGCGGTACGAACCGATTTCACCAATTCAGAAATCGACTGCAGCAGCCACAGGAACAAACCAACAGCCAGCGTGACCTTCAACACCCACAGGGGCAGCCCAGACGTGCTGGTGATGACTTTCTCGCGGATCTGGAACGAAGCCCAGCCTTTGTCGGCTGCGATCCAAAGAGCAAGCGCCAAAGCCGGGATGAACATGAATCCATAGACGATGGCGTCGGTGAGAGCCTGACGCTTCGCCGACCAGTTTCGGTATACGAAGTCGGTACGTATGTGTCCGCTTCGCTTCAGCGTGAACGCCGCTCCGATTATAAAGTGAATCGAGTACAGGAAGTAGGCCATGTCGTTGGCCCACGAAATGGAATCGTTGAACAGCTGGCGAGAAAAGACGTCGGCGGCCAGGACCAGCATGAGAGCCAGTCCCAGCCATGCGACGACTCGCCCGGTCCCTTCCGAGAGGGCGTTGATGGCATCAACGCCCCCTCGGTCGGTATTCCAGGGTTCATCAATTTCAGTGTCTGTGACGTCGATCTCTACGCCGTATTCGGCTGCGATCTGCGTCTCAAGATCACTCACCGGGGTCTTGGCCAACCTTCTCCGGGAAGTAGGTCTCACCGATGGTCTGATAGAGCTCGGTGATGGTCAAGCGGTACGGCATGACCTTCTCGGCGTAGGCCTGCTGGGAGGCACGAACCTCGGCAAAGAACGGATCGGTCTCCTCCAACTCGGCGGCAACCTCGTCCCATGCACCGGCGAACGCATCGTAGAACTCCGGTGGGGTGTTCCAGATATTGACACCCTGCTCCTGGAGCGAAGCCACGGCTTCGGCGTTGACGGTGATCGACAGGTTGTCACAGTCGACGATGGCGGCCTGAGCGGCGACCCGGATGATCTCTTGGAGATCGGCGGGCAGACCCTCGAACCAGTCGACGTTAAACAGCATCTCACCGATGTCGGTGGACTGATGCAGGCCCTGCAGGTAGTAGTCGCTCCACACGTCCTGGAAGCCCAGGGCGGTGTCGTCGGCCGGTGAAATCCACTCGGCACCTTCGATCAGCCCGCTGTTGGCAGCGGGGATGATCTCGGAACCGGGCATGGCGATAGCTTCCATGCCGACCTTGTTGAATGAGTCACCGGGTAGGCCGGGAGGTGAACGGAACTTGATGCCTTCCAGATCTTCGAGACCAGAGATCTTCTTGGAGAACCAACCGAACGGGTCCGGACCCATGGGGCAGACCGGCATCGGCATGACGTTCACGCCGATCTCTTCCTGATACAGACGGGTGTACAGCTCGATGCCACCACCGTCGTACATCCAGGCCAGTGAGGTGCTTTGGTCCATGCCGGTGGAGCCCACCGGCGGGTTGGAGAACAATGCGGCTGCTGCGTTCTTGCCGTTCCAGTAGTTGGACCAGGCAAAGCCGACCGGGATCACGTCGTCGTTCACGGCGTCCAGAATTTCCAGGGCGCCAACAACGCCGCCGGAAGGTACGACGGTGGCGTCAAGGCGACCGTTGGACATGACGCTGATGCGCTCGCCGAAGTCTTCGATGACGGCGTGGTAGACCGAGGTGGCGGGCACACCGGTCTGAATGGTGAACTCGACGGCTTCGTCTTGAGTCAGCTCGACGGTTTCTTCATCGTCAGCGTCGTCTGATTCGTCGGCCTCGTCCTCGGAATTCTCGGCGCCGGCATCTTCTTCGGCTGCGTCATCGGTTGCCGCCTCATCGCTGATTGCGTCACCGGTGCATGCAGCGGCGACCATAGCCAACGCCAGCAATCCGGCTAGAAGGGCGAGCCACCGGCGCGGCTCGCCGGTTTGTAGATCTTCGGTCTTCATTGCTACTCCCTAGTCTGTCTGGGCCAGCCAGACGGTCAGCCGCTCGGGACCTCCGATAACGGCACACGTAGATCGAAAAGGCATGCAGGGAGAGATTCCCCCTCTTCACCAGGCGTTAGACCCCCTAACGACTTCGTGATGACGTGATACTACATTTGTGGCCAGGGTCACGTCAACGCTGACTTAAGGAAAATACCCAAGCAACTAGCTCTATCGGCCTAGTTAGACCAGCAGCTCAACGGGGTGCTTCAGCTTCAACCTGGCGAAGCGGCCCGACTGCGAGCGGCAGGAGTAACCAGTGGCTGCCACCAGCGGTTCGATTCCGCTGCTATCGGACCGTTCCAGCTCTCCGGCCCACGCCGCATCCCAGACCGCACGAGACAGCTCCTGGTTCGACCGCTCGTGACCGAAGATGCCCGCCATTCCGCAGCAACCGACTGGACCCGCATCAACCTCAAACCCCGCAGCTGAAAGCACGCTGGCCCAGTCGGCCAGCCACGATGGGCTGCTGGCCTGCTCAGTGCAGTGGCCAAGCAAGCGAAGCTTGCCCCGTGACTCCCGCGACGGGATGCGACTCACTCGCTCAGCGAGGACGGTGGACAGGCCGACCGCCACATGGGTTGGATAGGCAGGCACGACGTTCGGGTACTCGTGTTGATGTAGAAGCGATGTTGCCGGTTCGAGAACTACGGCGCGAGCCCCAACGGCCTCGATCCCGCGGAGCAACTTAGCCTGGCGACGGGCAGCGCGACGAAAGGCGTCTCTTCTGCCCTTCACGTGATCGAACTTGCCCGACGGAACGAAATCAGCCAGCGAAATCTCGTAGCCGACCTCAACGAGCAGCTGACAAGCTGAGACCAAAACGCTCGGATCAAGAACGGCACTGAACACGTCGGGAACAACGACTAGGTCCGGCCTGCTCGTAGATGATCGGTCGAAGTGCGGCACGTCCACCTCGCTGGACGCTGGGAGAGGAGGCAAATCAACCAGCCCAAGGAGCCGTGCTGCGGGGCCAAGTCCCAGGTTGGCCACTGGCGCGGCCCGTGCGGCCATCGCCGCTCCGCGCTCGAACTGCGACAAGGCCAGATGGGCCAGCGGTCGACGCCTCGTCATGTAGTACTCCTCGAGGAATCGCGACTTCAACTCGGGAATGTCAACCTCTACGGGGCAACGCCCGGTGCAAGCCGAACACGAAAGGCACTGTCCCAGGTTCTCGGCCACCGCCTCCTCCAAGACGGCCTGATCGGCCGCCGGACGCGTCGGTGCATTATCACCGGCCAACCAGTAGCGGATCAGATCGGCTCGACCCTTTGGCGACAGCGCGGGATCACGTGTCGCCTTGTACGACGGGCACATCACCTCGTTCTCGTGATGATGGTGACAAACTCCATTGCCGTTGCATGCGTAGGCGTCCCCATAGACCTGACGAATCTCAACTGGAACCGTCCGGTTGACGGTTCCCCTCATGGGCACATCGTCCACGGCTAAGATCGGCTCAGTCGATGCCGTCGGACGGTACAGCTTGCCTGGATTGAGAAGATCGTCGGGGTCGAAAGCCGACTTCACCTGCCGCATAACGGCGATCACGGCGGGCTCAAGGAACTCCTCAACGGCTGCGCTGCGCAGTCCGCGTCCGTGCTCGCCCCATAACAGGCCGCCGTGACGACCAACGGCGTCAATCACCTGGGTGGTGATGCTCGAAACCAGCTGCTGGTGCTGTGGATCGGTTGTGTCCAATGCCGGGCGGACATGGACACAACCAACGTCAGCGTGCCCGAACATGGCGTAGGTCAACCCGTGAGCGTCGAGAATGGCGCGAAAGTCGGCGATGAAGGCTTGCATCGAGTCGATCGGCACGGCGCAATCCTCTACAAAGGCGGTAGGTCGGGCCGAACGCTCAGGGGCTCCTACCTCAACCTTGGCCAACAGCCCCACGGCGTCGGCCCGCACCCGCCAGGCTGCTGCCTGCTTGGCCAGGTCATCAACTACGACCGATGCCAACGACCGACCGGTTCGTTCCATGGAGTTCTGGGCTTCGGTGACGTCAATACCGTCAGCAATTGCCCCGAAGGCTGAGAACTCCATCAGCAGAACAGACTTGGCCTCGACCGGGGCCAAGTCCTCGAGTGCCGACCAGGCGGGCGACCGCTTGCCAGCCTCCAGTGTCTGCTCATCAAAGGTCTCAATGGCGGTAGGACCGGTAGAACGCAGCTCGACGGAATCGGCCAACGCATCATCGAAAGAGCCATACCAGGCGGCGATCATTCGCTTGGCGTCGGGCAGAGGTTCCAGACGCAAGGTGGCGACTGCTACAACACCTAATGTCCCTTCGGAGCCTGCGATTAGAGGAACAGGGTCAATGAGGCCGTCCCGCCGCATTCGGTCAATGCCGTACCCGCTGAATCCTCGTGCCAGCTCCGGCAATCGCAAGTCGTTGTCGTCGCCCACTTCGACGGCCAGCAACGCTTCCCAAACCCGCCCCGCTGAGCCACCTTCACCTGCTCGCCGTTCCGCTTCTTCCACCGTGACCGGCTCGGCTCGGAACAACGATCCGTCAGCCAGCAAGAGATCAACCGATTTCACATGGCGGCTAGTTCGGCCGTAGACCATCGAGCCTTTTCCGGCGGCATCGGTGGCGATCATGCCACCGACCGTGGCTCGGCTGACAGTCGATGCATGAGGCGCCCAGAACAGGCCGTGAGGACTCAAGGCCCGGTTCAACTCGTCGGCTACCACTCCCGGCTCGACTACCGCCAGGCGATTATCGACGTCAATCTCAATGATGCGACAAAGCTTTCGCTTCGTGTCGATCATGATCCCGTCGGTCAGACTCTGACCATTCGTCCCGGTGCCACCGCCCCTGGCCACGATCGGTCGACGCCGAGATGAGCCGAAATTCGTCGCCAATACTTCCACCAGCTCTGCCTGAGACGTAGGTACAGCAACAGCGACAGGCATTCGCTGGTAGATCGAATTGTCGGTGGCGTAGACAGCACGGCTCGCTTCATCGTCGTGTACGAAGCCGAGCTGTGAAAGTGCCGCCGGGACGTTGACCATGTGATTCTCTCGATCTTTCCTCGTCCACCCGTTGACCGACCGACAACGGCTGATGTACGTCACTGCCGCCTGAGACGGCCAAGACGGCGCCGACTGGCGAAGCGCTAGGTTGTCCCCTACGTTGTGCCAAGTCGACAGCCGATCGTGGCTTTGACCGTACATCCAGAATCTACATCGTTTGACTATCAGCAGACGCTATGGAAGTCCCGTAGGAGGCAGAACCCCATGCAGTGCCAACATTACGAACTCGGATTGGAAGGGGCGGACAGCGCCTTCAGCATTGATGCCTCCAGCGTCACCTTCGGGGCCGGGGCCTTGGCCGAAACCGGCGATGTAGCCAAGAGCTTGGGGATGACCCGCGTCGCGGTCATGACCGATGCTGACTTGGCTAAGACAGAGCATGTGGCCATAGTTCTGAGGTCGCTGTCAGACGCCGGGATCGATGTGGCGCTGTACGACACGGTTCGGGTCGAACCGACCGATCAGTCATTCATCGAGGCAACTACATTTGCCACTAACGCCAACGTTGACGGTTTCATCTCCGTCGGCGGCGGATCGGTCATGGATACGGCCAAGGCAGCGAACCTGTACTCGACCTACCCGGCTGACTTTCTCGACTACGTGAATGCACCGATCGGCCAGGGCAAGCCGGTTCCAGGCCCACTGAAGCCGCATATCGCCTGCCCTACGACATCGGGAACCGGTTCGGAATGTACCGGTATAGCGGTATTCGACCTTCTGGAGATGAAGGCCAAAACCGGTATCGCCTCCAAAATGCTCCGACCGAGCAGGGCGCTCATCGACCCGGACTGCACGTTGACATTGCCGGCCAACGTGGTTGCCGCCAGCGGATTCGATGTTTTGAGTCACGCTCTCGAGTCCTACACCGCTCGGCCGTACACTCGTCGCCCGGCGGCCGCCTCTCCGTCTCTACGACCTTCAAGCCAAGGCTCAAACCCCTGGAGCGATCTCGGCTGTGCCGAAGCCTTGCGTCTCCTCGGGATCTACCTCGAACGCGGAGTCGCCGACCCCGGCGACACCGAAGCCCGTCACCAACTGATGTGGGCATCGACGTTGGCTGGTATTGCCTTCGGTAATGCCGGATGCCACGCCCCTCACGGAATGTCCTACTCCGTGTCAGGGCTTTGTCGTGACTTTCAACCAGGCGGCTACCCAACCGAGGCTCCGCTTGTTCCGCACGGCATGTCGGTCATCGTGAACTCACCGTCGGTTTTTCGCACCACGGCAACCGAATCACCGGAGCGTCACCTCGACGGTGCCCGCTGGCTCGGAGCCGAAGTCAGCGACGTCGGCCCGAACGAGGCCGGAGGCGTGCTGGCCGATCAGATCATTCATTTGATGAAGCAGACCGATATGCCAAACGGTCTCAACGGTGTCGGCTATGACCAAAACGATGTTGGAGATCTCGTCGCCGGTTCAATTAAGCAACGTCGACTTCTAGACAACGCTCCGATTGAGATCCATGAAGAACAGCTAACCGCTCTTTACGAGGGCGCCCTCAGCTACTGGTAGGTCGAACGAAGACTCTCGATCAACAATCCACGTTTGCTGTAGTGCAATCGACCGAGACTCGTTCGGAGATCAACAACAGTTGACTGGCGGGACGGTTACGACCGTTGGTTCGCCCAATCGCCTCCAGCGTCACGTAGTAGTCGACAGACCGGGCATCGACCACAAAGGTGTGGTCGACAGGTAGTTCGCGACTGGCGAAGTCAACGGCATCGACCTGCAATCCCCCTTCACCGCCCCGGCCGTCGTCAGGAATAATCTCGACCAGCGAAAGCCGCCAAAATCTGACCTTGGCTGTTCTCTCTGACAAGTCCTCAGCGTTCACGGTTATGTCAACAGAACCGCCAGACTGTCTGACTTCAACGGCCAAGGAGGCCTGAAGCTCGGCTGACGGCGGAGCTGCCGCCACCGGTGAGGACATCGCCAACAGCAGTCCACCCACCACCAATACGCTTAGTAGTCGTGGACCAAGACGGCGGGTTGCACGTTGACTGCTGTTCACACTTTGATTCATCACTGTTACTCCGAGGTTGTCGCCCTTGGACCAAGGTTGGTTGACAACCTGTCCGGCTTCCAGAGCCGCTGGTCCGGTAATGGTTAGGCAAAGCAACCGCTCTGGCGGACTACGCTGACTGCCACATGACCGAAGCAAGATCACCCGTCGACGTGGATCAATACCTACAGCGGATCGCCTTTGCCGGGCCGATCGCCCCCGACCTTGACACATTGGAACGGTTACAGCGTGCTCACCTAACGGCCGCCGCCTTCGAGAATCTCGATGTGTACCACCAACGGCCGGTCACGACCGACCTACCGCATTCGCTGAACAAGATCATCGGCAAGGGTCGAGGCGGTTGGTGCTTCGAGCTGAACGGAGCCTTTGCCGCTTTACTGGAGACGCTCGGGTTCCGCGTCGCCCGCCTGGGCGCCGCAGTGCTTCTCGGTGGACCAAACAAGACTGTCGATCACCTGACGATCGAGGTCGCCTTGGATGACCAGCCCTACCTCGTCGACGTCGGTTTCGGAGATGGCTTCATCAAACCGCTGGCCTTGAACGACCGATCGATCCAAGACGGCGGCAGCGGTCGCTTCCAATTTCTGGACAGTCCCGAAGGCGTCACGCTGGCGGTTATCGACGACCAGGACTTCCCCGTTCCCCAGTATCGATTCCGCCGGGTGGATCTGGAGTTGGCCGACTTCGATGCTGCTTCACAGCGACTGCAGACCGACCGAAGCCTTCACTGGAGTCAGAAGCCCTTCGCCACCCGTCTGCTCGAAGGTGGTCCGGACCGGGTGACCCTGCTGTCCGATCGGCTGAAGGTACGCAGATCAGCGAAGGTGGAGGAAACAGCAGTCGATCCGGCTTCCTGGAATACCACGTTGCTTGAGTGGTTTCAGATGGACAGCCCAGGCCCACATTTGTAGCTCGCATTGCTATCGAAGCACGGGTATAGAAGGGACTAGGGTCTAGCTAGTCGACCCTGGCGCACGCCGGTCGAAACATCGCCTGTTGAGTAGGAGACGACTACCAAATGACATCGGTCAAAATCGCCACGTGGAGCGAAGTCCCCGATCGCCAACCGACTGGCGCCCAAGTGGCCGGCGTCGACCTAGTCATCGTTCGTTGGGATGACAATCACTCCGTCATGTACGGCCGATGCCTCCATCGTGGAGCGTTAATGGCCGACGGCCACGTGTCCGGCGATGACCTGATCTGTGGCCTCCACGGCTGGGACTACCGGATGAGCACCGGCATATCCGCCTACAACAACAGCGAGCGCTTGCACCGTTTCGCCTCGTGGATTGAAGACGACACCCTCCTCGTTGACGAACAAGACGTACTGGCCTGGGTCAAAGACAACCCACAGCCCTACGATCGATCGGCCTACCAGGGTCAGTATCAGGATCCGCATGGCACCGATGACGAGCCTCACGTCGGCTTCATCCGACGGCTGGCTTCGGAAGGCCTCAGTACCTTGGGCCATCACGGGCCGGTTGGAGCGATGGGAGTCGCCCGCCAGGAACTTCCGGCCTGGGACGACATCCAATTGGTCACCGCCCAGTTGGCCAGACGCCCACTGTTGGATGACGACCCAGTCTCCACCAATGTCGTCATTGGCCCCAATGCAGCGAAGCCTCTCGCCCTTGACATCCCCATGTTCGTGTCCGACATGAGCTTCGGCGCCCTTTCGGAAGAAGCCAAGGTGTCCCTCAGTCGAGGGGCCGAGTTGGCGGGCACAGGCATCTGCTCCGGCGAAGGTGGCATGCTGCCCGAGGAAAAGGCGGAGAACTCCCGCTACTTCTACGAACTTGCATCCGGCAAGTTCGGCTGGTCTATCGACAACGTCCGCTACGTTCAAGCCTTCCATTTCAAGTTTGGACAGGGGGCAAAGACGGGAACTGGCGGCCACCTGCCGGGACCCAAAGTCGTCGGCAAGATCGCCGAAGTCCGCGGCCTCGACGAGGGCCAAGACGCAATCTCACCGCCAACCTTCCCTGACCTGACATCCGTCGATGACTACAGAGAGCTGGCAGCCGAGGTGCGAGCCACTTCGGGCGGTGTTCCGATTGGGGCAAAGCTGTCGGCCCAGCATGTCGAAGCCGATTTGGACGCGGCTTTAGAAATCGGTGTCGACTACGTGATTCTCGACGGTCGAGGTGGAGGAACCGGGGCTGCTCCCACCATGTTCCGTGACCACATCTCAGTCCCGACCATTCCTGCAGTGGCCCGAGCTCGCCGCCACCTCGATGCCGTCGGCGCGACTGGTGTCACCCTTGTCGCCACTGGTGGGCTTCGAAGCCACATGGACATCATCAAAGCCCTGGCTTTGGGCGCTGATGCGGTGGCCATGTCCAATTCTCCGATGCAGGCCATTGGCTGTATCGGCATGAGAGCATGCAATACTGACAACTGTCCGGTCGGCATCGCCACCCAGAAGAAGGACCTTCGCTCCCGACTGATGGTTGACGATGCCGCTCAACGTCTGGCCCGCTTCTTTGAAGCCACGGCGGAGTTGATGCAGGTAATGGCACGAGCATGCGGACATAGCTCGCTTTCTGAGTTCTCTCTCGACGATCTAACGACGTTCGATCGAGACATGGCTGCCCTCACCGGAATCAGCTACGGCGGTATCGTCGGCCCAAACTAGAGCGTCGTTTGCTGCGCTACCGATTGCCGAGGGCCGTGATCATCGCCCATAGGTCTGTCTCGACCTCGACGGTGGTGGCTGGCGTCCGATTCGACCCCGGCAATCGGGCATCAGGCTGATCGGCCAGCTCGGACATGAGAACCGAGATGATACGAGACAGCTTGTCCCGTCCGTAGGTGTCAGGATCGATCACTAGGTAGAACTGGCCGAGGTCATGGGGCGGACCCTCAGGGGCTTTAAGGGCGGGCACATCGACGCTCGGATTGGATCCGGTCAGGCCAGCGGCCAACACCTCAACCAGGAGCCCGATCCCAAATCCCTTGTAGCCGGCGGCTGAAGCCAACGACCCTCCAACCGCGGCCTGGGGGTCGGTTGTCGGGGTTCCTTCGGAATCGACCGCCCAGCCCAGTGGGAGCTCTTGGCCGACCGCGGCGGCTTTGGTGATGGTTCCCAGAGCCACTGCGCTGGTGGCAAAGTCGAACTGGAAGGCCACCTCCCCGGATTCACCCGGAACCGCCATAGCAAATGGATTGGTGCCAAGCAGTGGGCGGTGGCCCCCCGGAGGCGCCACTCTAGGGCTGGCGTTGGTTGTACCAATGGCCAGGAGACCTGCTTTGGCGAACTGCTCGGTGAAGTAACCGAGCGACGTACATGTATGAGTGTGAGCAACGGCAAAGCCACACACCCCGTTGGTCCGGGCGGCATCGCATGCCTGGCCGAAGCCGGCGTCAAACGCCGGTTGGGCGAATCCCATATGGCCGTCAACGACGACCGCGCCGGGTCGCGGCTGAGTGACCGAAGGTTGGGCCTGCCCGTCTACTCGGCCGGTTACCAGCTGGGAACAGTAGCTCTCCACGTAATACAGGCCGCAGATCGTGTTTCCGACGCTCTCGGCCACACCTACCGCCTTGGCCACGGCGGCCGCGACGTCGTCGTCGGCACCATGGGCCACCAGGGCTCGATGGGTTGTCTGCTCGATCTCGCCTATCGGCACCTTCGTCATCGACATGGCCGAAGACTACCGGTGAAAAGCCAACCTCGGCCCATCAAACTACACGGTGGCCGGATTGTCCGTCGCGCTATGAAGCGATCAGGCTTTCAAGCCGTTCGGAAAGTCCGGCTTCTCCCATGGCGCCTTGGTTTGTCTCGATCGTCCCGTCATCGTTGATGAAGACAAAGGCCGGCTGGCTTTGGACGCCGTAGCTGGCCCACACGGAGCCGTCTTCATCAACAGTGTGTTGGAATCCGCCGACGCCTCGCTCGGCGATGAAAAGACCAATGGGTTCGAGGTCGTCTCGACCGGCCATACCAATGAAGTTGACCTGATCACCGTATTGCTCATGCACCGCTGCGACCGCAGGGGCTTCTCGGATGCACGTAGGTCACCACGGAGCCCAGAACCACAGCACAGTGTCTTGGCCTTCAAGGGACCCAAAGTCGATCTGGCCACCGTCCGCGGTCGGGATGATCGGGCCGGAAGCCGCCTCGTCAGTAGGAGCTTCTTCCACCGCAGGCTCAGCGACTTCGTCTTCTTCTTCAACCGGGGCTGCTTCCTCGGCGTCATCAACCACCTCGGCAGCTTCTGAAGCCGGGGCGTCGTCGACAACAGCGATGTCTTCGGACGACGACCCACAGGCGCCGACAATCAAACTCAGCGCGGCCAGCAGTGCGACCAAGGGCCGGTGGCGACTCAACAGAGCGGCAGTCATACGCGCAGTATACGAAGAACTGGGGGCGCGACGAGTGGGAACGCGTCGAGTTTCGCTGAAGTTAACAGTCCTCGGTGCTACAACAACGCAACGTCGCTGCGTATTGTCACCAACGATGGGCCCTGGTGGTCAAGGGCTGAGCGAAGGGCGCTGCTCAGTTGCTGGGGCTCGTCCACACGATGGGCATCGACGCCGAACAACTCTGCCATGGCGGCAAAGTCAGGGTTGTGGAGGCTCGTCTGCCAAACATCAACATCAGCCGATCTTTGCTCTTTGCTGATCTTGCCTAACTCCTGGTTGTCCAGCAGTACATGCGTCAAATTCATGTTGTACTTGGACACGGTGCTGAGCTCCATGGCGTATTGTCCGAAGCCTCCGTCACCCGAAACTGACACGACCTGACGGTGATCCCCCACTGCGGCCCATGCCCCCATTGATGCAGGGAACGCGAACCCAATCGATCCGAGGTATCCGGACATCAGAACAGTCTGGTTTGTGACCTCGAAGTAGCGGCCGAAGCTGTAGGCGTTGTTGCCAACGTCTACACACATAGCGGCATCGGGGTCGACGGCATTGCCCAATGCTTCAAAGACGGCAGCCGCTGACAGCCCACCAGTTTGATCGTCATTGCGGCGGTTGGCTTTTTCTTCCCGCCAGATCCGCCAGCGATCGGCTACTTCGGGGCGTCGATCGCCGCAGGCGCCATCGGGGACGGCAGCTCGCAGCATGTCGGCGGTAACCGCTGCGTTGCCGTGAACCGGAATCTCCACAGAGTGAAATCGACCCAATGCCATCGGGTCGTCGTCTACCTGAATGATCGGCTTGTAGTCGCTGATGCCGGTGTGATTAGAGAACGAGGCTCCAAAGACCACTAGCAGATCGCTCTCGTTCATGAACCAACTGGCGATGGGTGTGCCGCTTCGGCCGAGTACGCCACAGCCCAGCGGATGGGTGTCGCTAATTTGGCCTTTCGCTTTGAATGTCGTGGCCACAGGAGCGCCAACATGTTCGGCCAAAGCAATGATCTCGGCCATGTCGTCTCGGGCCCCGGCGCCGACAATAAACGCGGGCTGCTCGGCCTCGGTCAGGCGTTTCGCTGCGACCTCCAACACATCCTCGGGGGGTGCGATGCGACGGCTGCCTACTCGCCCTTCGGGTGCGCCTGCGGGGGCGTCGGAGGCGATGATTTGTACGTCGTCGGGGACGATCAGATGCCCGACTTGACGACCGACGATGGCGGTCTTGCACGCCAGGCTCGTGATTTCAGCGTGGTCGGAATCGGGAAACAGGGTTTGGCTGTACCCGGCAACATCGTTGAACGTGGCGCTCAAATCAAGATCCTGAAAGGCACCCCTCCCTCGGCTCTTCGATGGAACTTGACCGCTGATGGCCAGCACCGGAGCGCCGTCAACCTTGGCGTCGTACAGGCCGGTTAGCAGGTTGGTGGACCCGGGTCCGGCGATGGCGAAGCACGCCCCGGGGCGGCCGGTAAGTTTCCCGAAGGCATCGGCGGCAAATGCGGCCGCTCCCTCGTGGCGTATGCCGAAGAACCGAAGGTCACCTCGGTCCTCGGCTTCTCGCATGGCATCAGCAACACCGAGGTTCGAGTGCCCGACCATTCCGAAGACGGCTTCAACACCCCAATTGACCATGGTTTCGACCATGACATCACTGGTGGTTCGAACCCGCACAGGATCGTTGGGAAGCGCGGCGTACAGTCCATCGTCTCGGACCTCAGTGGCAAAGCAGACGGGAGCATCATCGAACGGTGGCGGCGGCTGCCCAGTCGTCGGGTCGTAGTCGTATCCATGCCAAGGACAGCGCAAATGGCCGTTTTCAATCGACCCCTCGCCGAGCGGGCCACCTTGGTGTGGGCAGCGGTTGTCGAGGACCCCGAAGTTTCCTTCATGGTTGGTCACGGCATAGCTGCGATGACCGATATGAACGGTAGTGACCCGCCCTTCGGCTAGCTCGTCGACCTCCAGTATCTTGTGCCACTGGTGGTCTGAACCCGAATCGTTTTCGGGCGTGGAGGTGTCGGACGATTCACTCATTAGGCGATCCTAGATTCGTTGCCGGGTAGCGCCACACCGCCCGTCGATTAGGGCTTACGCATCGGGCGAAGCGGCCAGCAGATCTCGTCCCTGGCGATAGAAGTCTGCACCGGCGCTGAGCGGATCAGCGAAGGCGGCCAAGTCGCTGTAGGTCATGCGTGCACCGACGAAACCCTCAGCGTTCCAGTAGTCGTTGTCACCGATCGACAACCGGTCGGGCCACCAGACACTGACATACAGGTATGGCTCATCGGACGTGCCGTCACCGGGCGAGGCTCCATAGGACGCTCGGCGAGCCTCGTCGCCTTCTTCGATAGCGGGATCGAAGTGTCCGGGCCAAAGCTGCACGATGCTCGGATCGACGGACGCATCGTCGGCTCGAAGTCGTTCAAGCGCTTCGGTCCCCAGCGCCCACCAGTCGCCGAGAAAGTCGACGACTTCAGCACTCACGCCAAGATCAGCATCCAAGTCACCGGCAAGTGGCGAGTCATGTTCGGCAGCCGTTTCAAGATCTACTGTCGAACCAATGAAGTCGGCTGCCGCTTGCAGCGAGGTAATCGGCGCCGTTCTAGTTTCGTTGTTCTGTTCAACAAAAATTGCCTTGTTGGCCACTCGGACTCTCATAGGAGGGTCGCCGAACTCCGGGGTGCCAAATCCCCCTTCGGTGGCTCGCAGTCCGAAGCGTTCGGTTTGTTGATATCTAGCTGGGCCAACGACGTAGGTGGCAAGACGGTGAAGGGCAATTCGCTGATCGATGAGTCCGGCCGGGATTTGACGAAGCTGTCGATCAGGGGGCGTGGGTTGCGTGGTGTCAGCCATACCACCAGAACCTACATCTCGGTCCCACCATTCCACCGCTCAAGCGAGAATCGAGATGTCGCTGCGCCGCTACAGGATCGTGCCAGCGAAACTGTCGGTGATGATGAATTCGAATTGCTCGCGGCGGACCCGCTCGATCCAAGTCCGTTGGATCTGGACGAGCCGCTTTAGTTGCGGGAACTCTTTGACCTGGGCTCGATACCGTTCCTCGACCGTTGCCGCATGGATCGGATCGGACAACCTGGCATTGAATGTCTCGAGGGCCGGCTCAACCCACCTGTCAGCACCGATTCGTTTCAAGAACACAATTGTTTGCGTTAGAGCGCCGGTGTGGGAACGGTAGTACTCGAAAATCTTGCTTACTTGCCGGCTGGCCACCGGGCGGACCAGCGCCGGAAGAGTCAACAGCCCTGAGTCGAAGTTGGCGGCGAAGTTGCCGTCCGCGTCGTAGAGCTGTGGAGTCGAGAAGTCGAACAACCAGAGCCCGCCTTCGTGCCAAGCGAAGTTCGGGATCTGTGGGTCGATGCTAAACCGGTCGGTCGAAACCCGTTCCACATAGTCGTAGAGAGCAACCAGCAGTGGATGTTCCGCTACTGGTTGGTCATTGTCCAGCACCGTCTCTGCCAACATGGCTCGGGGTACCGCAGGCTGCACCATGTAGGGGATGACATGGCCGTCGTCTCGGGTCACCGTGCGTAGATCGGTGGGAAGCACTGCGCCCCCTCGCTCCTCGATCTTAGATCGAAAGCCGCGCACCTGTTCGATGTCTGAGAGCGTCCGTTGCGGGTCAGGGTTCGGAATCAGTCGCTTGACCACAGCAACCGGCTCGTCGGTGGGCCAGCCGATAGCGACGCTGATCTCCCCGAGACCGAACACATTGAGATGATCGACGCTGCGAGTGTTCACCGCCACGAGCACCTGCTCTTCTACCTCCAGCAGGTCCTGATCACTCAATGTGGGAACGGTCAGAGGAAACGGCGTTTCGTTCATCGACATATCTCTCCTACTCGACTGGCATGCATTGACGGCCGCGTCCATCGGCACCTCTTAGATGGCCACAGCTCGGCGAAGAAACGGGAGCCGACCGTGGGCGTAATCATAGTTTGTCGGCTGTTTCGGCTGAAAGTGGCCGATGCCGAGCCTCGGTGGTCGGGCTACTGTTGGGTTCCACCATCGGCGATCCGCAAAGCAGCCAACGAGGAGCCTCATGACTAACAGCCAGTCCGACGATCGATCCCAGGCACGTCCGATGCCCACCGAGCCGTTCGGGTCAACCGGACATCGCAGCAGCCGAGTGCTATTTGGAGCAGCCGCCCTCGGATCCATGTCGCCGGAGCGGGCCGAGACAACCTTGTCTCAGTTGATCCCGGCGGGCGTCAACCATATCGACACCGCCGCATCTTACGGCGACAGTGAAGATCGACTGAAGCCCTTCTTGGCCGACCATCGCAGCGACTTCTTTCTGGCCACCAAGACCGGGGATCGTTCCGGAGAGACGGCGCGGGCCAGCCTGGAACGAAGCCTGGAACGAATGGGGGTCGACTCAGTGGACCTGATCCAGCTTCACAATCTTGTGGAAGACGATGAATGGGCCGAAGCTTTTGGATTCGGTGGCGCGGTCGAAGCTTTGGTCAACGCTCGCAGCGAGGGACTATGTCGCTTCATCGGCGTTACCGGTCATGGCGTTCGCATTCCCGGTATGCACCTTCGTAGCCTGGCTGAGTTCGAATTCGACTCCGTTCTGTTTCCGTTCAATTTTTCCATGATGTCCTTGCCCACGTATCGAGCCGATGTACAGGCTCTCGTCTCGTTGTGCCAGGACCGTGGCGTAGCCTTGCAGACCATCAAGTCGATCGCCCGCCGACGCTGGCTTTCTGACGGCCCGAAGTTCGCGTGGTATGAGCCGCTCACCGAGCCTGATGCCATCGCCAATGCCGTCAGCTACGTGTTGGGTCATGACACAGGCGGTGGGCAACGCCTCTTTGTCAACAGTTCCTCCGATGCTCGACTTCTCCCACTCATCGTTGAGGCGGCCCGCGCTCATACCAAGGCGCCGTCTCACGAGACGCTTGTTGCCGATCAGAACCGCTTGGACATCACTCCCCTGTTCGATGGCAAGGAACTGGAACGGATCTAGAATCCTCTTCCGGTGGAGACCTATCGAGACGCCATCGATTTGGACCGGCCATGGTCATCTACTCCCGACCCTGACTGGCGAAGCACGATTGCCGAAGCGCTTCGAGACGTCGGCGAAGCACCGCCTGACGGTCTTCCAGCCGAAGCGGCGCTTCATCTGCTTAGGGGACGACTGGCTGGAGTCGAGCCGTTCGCATTACCTGCACCGGTGATGGATCGAATCGAGGCGATTTATGCTGCCGTCAGTCATGAGAGGGGTACGCGCTCGATGGCCTCAACCGAGACTCTGGACAACGCCCCCTGGTTTGCCGAACGACCCGACATCGGCCGCAGGCTGAGCCTTATTGTCGGCAACATCACCGACTTCGAGGTCGACGCCATCGCCAACGCCGCCAACGGCCAATTGCTCGGTTGTCGAATCCCCAACCATCGATGCATCGACAACGCCATTCACAGCGCAGCTGGTCCCCGACTGCGGGACGATTGCGCCACGATCATGGCTGGCCAGCGTCATCTCGAGCCCATCGGTCAAGCGAAGGTGACCCGGGCTTATGCACTCCCCAGTCGCTTTGTCCTCCATACCGTTGGACCTCAACTAGTACCGGGCTTTGCGCCAACGCCGCAGGAACAGGCGGCCCTGTCCGGCTGCTACCGCTCCTGCCTGAACGTGGCGGCCTCGGTTGGGTCAATCCGCTCTGTGGCTATCTGTGGCATTTCGACCGGCGCTTTCGCCTACCCGAAACAGGCCGCTGCGTCGGTTGCTTTATCCACTGTGTCCGACTGGTTGGAATCCAATCCCGATGCACTGGATCTGGTCATCATCAACTGCTTCTCTCGAGAGGACGCAAACCACTATCGACGACTCTTGAGCAGGCAACGGCCAATCTCGGGCTAGAGGCGCTATTTCAACCGGGCTTGCAGTACAACGAAGCGCCGGTCTGAGGCGATGATAGTTGGCCTGTCGAACCAGCTTCGCAGGGTCGTGTGATGCTTGAGGTGGCGATTTCCGACCACAACGACGGTCCCGTCGGGCCGCAGCATGCGTGCTGCGCTGGCAAACATGCGTCTGGCGATGTTGGCAGTTTGTGCGGTGGCGTCGTGGAACGGCGGATTGATAACGACTAGATCCATGGAGCCGTCGGCAATGGTCGAGCCGCAGTCGTCGACGATGAATCGGTGCTGTTCGATGACGCCCCCGATGACTCGGTTGTCGATGTTGCTCTGCAAGGATCGCTCGGTCGTTCGCACCGCGAGGTACGACTCGTCAGTGAAGGTGACTGCCAACGTTGGGTGCAAGTGAAGCAACGACAAGCCGATAACCCCAGTGCCGCACCCCATGTCGACCACGTTGGCGGCACCGATCGAGGGCATCAGCGGCTTCAACGCATCGAGCAGCAAGGCGCTTGCCGGGTCGACCCGACTGGAAGAGAACAACGCTGGATCGGTGAATATCACCAAACCTGCCGACGAGTTGAACAGCCTTGGTTGAGTGTCGGCCGAGCTGGCTGCAACCTCCTGTGGCCGAGCGAAGATTAGTCTGGCCTTTTTTCGGGCCAGTGAGGTGTTGCTCGGCCCTACGACGTTCTCGAAACACTTGATGGTGGAGTTATGGATCTGCTTGGTCATACCACCGGCGACGACGGTGGTCTCGGGTCCGATGTACGGTGCCAGCGTCGCAAGTTGGTTCTCTAGCCGTTCGAGCGACTTGGGCACTCTGATCGCCACGACTCCGAAAGTCGGCAACACCCCCGGAACTTCAGGCACGGCCGTGCTCGGAACCCACTCGATGTTGTTGGCGTCAATACCGTTGGCCACAGCGTTGGCCTTAGCTCCCTGGTGCGCGATGAATGAATCAGACCACGAGACCACAGCTTCGCCCGAAGCTGCCAGCGTAAGGGCCAAGGCCCCGAACGAATCGTTGACCACACAGCTCGGCCCACCACTGGTGATCCGGTTTTCTGCCAGCCACTCCAGCAGATAGCTGTCTGCCGCGTTCCAGGCCTGTAGGTTCACCTCGGGTTCGGGAAAGCGCTCAAGGTTAAGTGTGACCTGAGGTACCTCGAATCGCATCGATCCGACTTCACGTCCTTTCGGCATCGATGACACCCGCAGCGGCCGTGAGTAGGCGCTGCAGGTTGAATGTTATGGGCGTTGACCGAACTCCGGGCGCTCGGTGCGCGTACGCTTCAGCTCCCAGAATCCCGGGACGGTGGCGCAAGCAATAAAGCCATCCCAAAGTTGCAGCGACAGGTCGGTTGGTGGCACACGGGTGATGACCGGCCCGAACAGGGCGACCCGCTCGCCGTCGGCATTGTCCATAGCGATGATCGGTGTACCGATGTCGTCGCCGGCTAGTTCCAGGCCAACCTTCATGCGTTTGTCGATCTCGGCGTCCCACGATTCATCGTCAAAGGCGTCGGCGAACCCGGCATCCAATCCAGCCGAGGTCAGAGCGTCGACCACGTCGAACTCGCGGTCCTGGTCGTGATGGATTCGACGGCCGTACTCCCAGTACAGGTCAACTACACGATCGTTGCCTTCAGCTGCTCGCACGGCTTCCATGACACGCAGCAACCGATGGGTCTTAAGGACGGGCTCGTAGTAGTCGCTGTCAGGCTCGGGGTCGTTCTTTTTGAGTAGCGAAATCGGCTGCCAGGTGATATTCAGATCACGTGCCGGTTTAATCTCGTCGACAACCCAACGGGCTGTCACCCAACACCACGGTCAAATAGGGTCAACCCAGAATTCAATGTCCATGCGTTCACCCTAGACGGGGTTGGCGAACAGCCACCAGCCTTGCGTTGGTCGGCGATTCGCCGCTCTAGCCAACAGCTTGGTCCCATTCGACGATGCCCAGCTGGCTGGCGCCGGCGTCGACCGGCCGGGGATGTCGAACCGGCAAGCTCGTCGGCCCGCGGGTAACGAGTGATTCCTTCCACACGATGGTCGATTCGTCGATCGTGTAGTGACCAAACCTGTGCAGCACGGCCCTGACCGCTGCCCGCAACTCCATTCGAGCCAAGGCAGCGCCGATGCAGTAGTGAATTCCGTGACCGAACGAGATTGGGGCTCCTTGATCACGATCCAGCCGGAGCGTATGAGGGTCGGCGAATACCTTGGGGTCACGGTTTGCCGCCCCCAACATGACGTTCACGCTGTCTCCCGCTTTGATAGTGACATCTCCGATTTTGGTATCGACCGTCATAGAGCGGGGATCGGTATGAACAGCCGTGTCCCACCGAATCAGCTCTTCAACAGCGGTGTCCCACATCGAGGGTTCGTCCAAGAGGCGTCGACGCTGCTCTGGATAGCGGGCGAGAGCAACAAGGGCGTTGCCGATCAGGCCGGTCGTCGTCTCGTGACCGGCAAAAAGAAGAAACGCCACCATCGAAACCAATTCAATTTCGCTCAGGCGGTCACCACTCTCGTCTTCTACCTGAGCCAAGGCCGTGATCAAGTCTTCAGTTGGGTTCTTCCGGCGTTCGGCCGCCAGTTCGATGAAGTAGGACTCGAACTCGGCCACCGCTGTGTTCGCGGCACCGGGATCGAAGTTGACGAACGGGTTTAACAGCTTGACTACCTCGTCAGACATCTGCTGCATCCAGGCCCAGCGATGACGGGGAACCCCGATCAGCTCGGACATGACCTGGACCGGGAGCGGTCTGGCCAAAGCTTCAACTAGGTCGGGCTCCGGTTCACCCTCTACCTTGGCCAGCAGTTCGGCCACTAGAGCGGTCACGGCAGGTTCCATGCGAGCGACCTGACGAGGGGTGAAGGCTTGGCTAACCAAGCCCCGTAGCCGAGTGTGGGCTGGCGGGTCGACGAATAGTAGGAACAGCCGGACGATTTCCTTCGAGCGGTCGCTCAATCGGGTGTAGGGCGACACGGTGAGCTGCAACTCGAGTTGGCTGGACACTCGAGCGTAGGGAGATGCGAGGATCATGCGAGCTTCGTCATAGCCAGTGACAAACTAGCTGTTGTACAACCAATGCCAGGCGACGGGTCCGTCTGCTCGCATTCGTTCGTAGCCCGGGTACGGCCAGCTATGCCGGTCGGATCCCATCTGGTTGCCCCAACGGCCCCATTTGAACAGCGCGTCGGCCAGCCGTGGCCTGGCCAGAATGTGCCGAATGATCGGAAAAACAATCGTTTCCCGTCGCATGGATCGACCCTCCTCAGTGTTCGTTCACCGAACGCCGTCCCTTGCTTGTGAATCATTTCACGATCTCAGAATGATCACAAGGTCAACGTCCGGTAGCCTTCGTCACACCAAGTCACGACTGAGGGCACGTCCTATGGTCAGGCCACCGTTCGCTGGAACTTTGACATCAACCATGGCCCGGCGAGGACCGGTTCATGGCTGGGCTCCTCCCCCGGCACACGACAAGTCGGCAGACATTCGATTCGAGCGTCCCAATTGGCCATATGAAAGAACGCCATCGACATTCGGGCCCGCTCTCGATCAACTGGTGTCACCCGGTGCACCGTTGACCGCCAACGATCGTTGGTCCACTGCGCGATCGAGTCTCCCAGGTTGACCACAAAGGTGTCGGGCTCATCGGCGACAGGAATCCAGGATCCATCCGGGCGCTGAACCTCCAAGCCCGGCACCCCGTCGGTTCGCAGGATCGTGAGAGTGCCGTAGTCGGAGTGAGGTCCAGCCCTCAGCGCCCCGGCTGGAGCCGGTCCGGTGACTGCTGGATAATGATTGACTCGCATGGCGCTGCTGTGGCGATCGATCATGGTTTCGAAGTAGTCGGCGGGCAGGTCGAGGGCTAAAGCCATCATTGACAATAGTTGGGCGGCAACATCGGAAAACGCCCGGAAGGCGTCAGTCCACGACGCTCTCATCGAGGCCGGTTCGTCGGGCCACAGAGACGGTGAGCGAAGCCAGGCTTGGTCGGCGTTGCCGGAGCCTGCATCGATGGGGTTTGGTTCGGTGAGGTCAATCACCGAACCCAGGCAGTCAGGGCCGACCGAAAACGACTCTTTCAGGTCAGCAACGGCTGTGTTGTCACCCAGGCCGTCGGAGGTGGAGGCGGCCAAGGCCTCAAAGGCGTACGGCGAATAGCCATAGGGGTAGCCGACCTCGGGAAACCCGACCTCGGCTTTCGTGTCGGGTGGCAAAGCAAAAAACTCAGCAGCGTCAGCCCAAGCCCGCTCTCGTATCGCCTCTTCAACCACCTGGTGCGGAATACGAAAGAAGCCGACCGATCGGCATGCTCGGTCCAGGGCATCAAGCTGGCTGTCGACGTTCCCAGTGGGGTCGATCAATTCTAGTCTCGCCGCCACACTCATCACCTTCCGCTGACTGTCAATGGCACAGCCAGTTTGCCACATCTAATTTGGCAGTCCGCAGCTCACAGCAGATGCCCTGTAACGATCGTATGGATCGGTGGCGACGTGGATCTTGGCACCGGTGCCTCTCGCCCTAATTGGGCTATCCAGACATGTCAGTGAGCGGTTGAGAACCGACGGACGTAAGACTCTTGCTCTTCGGTCTCGACGGCACGAGGGCAGTAGACCGAGCGAACCCATTCGACCGGGTCTTGCGTGAGGCCAGCTTCGATGGCGATACAGGCCAGGGCGGTTCCGGTCCGTCCGTGTCCGCCCAGGCAACCAATTTCGACCATTGCCCCCGAACGCACCCGACGCAACAGGTTGTTTAGCGCTCCTGCGAATGCGTCGCCGTCGACGGGAAGCCCCAAATCGGGCCAGTCGAGATGGGCATGAGGCCAAGGCGGCTTCCACCGAGGGTCCATGTAGAGCCCGAAGTCCGGCAACCGCTCCCGCCGATAGTCCTCGGCGGGGAACGTCGCTCCCCAGATTGTGGGCCCGTCGGGCAACTCGACAGCATCGAGATGCTGGTGCCCAACCTCAGCGGCAGCGCCTAGCTCGGCCTCTTCCACCGGATCATCCATAGACTCACATCCCTCCGGCGGCCAACGATAGCCGCCCCCAGCTTCGATCAACGTCCGAGCATCCGAGGCCTTCTTCGGCGGCAACCACGAAGGGCTGCCATACTCACTCTGTGGAAGTGCGAGAGCTGCAAGCAGGTGAAGGCGACCGGCTGGTGGAGCTCTACAACGCCGTTCTTTCCAGTCCTCCGACAGGTCTGGCCGATCCGCTTGGTGGGTCGCAGACCTTTTTGGCGGATCCCAGCTCATTCGTTCTCGGGGCCTATGTTAATGACGAACCGGTTGGGCTGGCATGGGGTTTGCAAATGCGCTCACCGACTGGACGTCTGACCTCCTACCTTCACCAACTCGAAGTACACGAACATTGGCGACGGCGGGGAATCGGCTTTGCTCTTGTTTCTGAAGCGATGACCCTGGGCCGCAGTCGAGGTTCAACAAAGTTCTGGTTGTCGACGGGGGCGCACAACGAGGCGGCGCAAGCGCTCTACGAGTCCATGGCTGGGGTCCGCAAGCCGTTGGGCGACGTCAACTATTGGTGGGATATCGACTAGCCGCAGTGGCCCGGCTGCCTGGGACAGAGAAGCTTCCAGATCGCAGCAGAGACCTTGTGTCACGATGTGTATATGACTCCACGTCTTACTCACTTCGCCATCAACACCGACGACGTCGAAACAACCCAGGCGTTCTACGGCACGATCTTCGGTTGGCAGTTCCGGGACTACGGGCCGGCGGAATTCGTTCAAATCCTGGATGAAGACGGCGAAACCCCGATGGGGGCGATACAGCAGCGGCGCCAGTTACTCGATGACGCTCCAACCATCGGCTTCGAGGACCCTGGCGGCAACCCGGCGCTAGCTATGGAGTATGATCCCGCAGCAGTGTGAGTTTGAGGAGCGTCACCTGGGCCGAAGCTTGGGGAAGAAGTGGCCGTCGATCCGGTCACCGTCGGTATAGCCCTCGGCTTCGAACATCCGGCGTTCCTCCTTGGCCCAATCACCGCGGTAGTGGATCATCCCGTCTTCGGCCGTCATTCGCAGTGTGTAGCGCCGCACCTTTTCTGTTGGTGTGATGGTTGACCGGCCGCCATGCAAGGTGCGCATATCGAAGTAGAGGCAGTCGCCGAGATCGAGATCGAATTGAACAAGATCGTAGAAATCTGGCTCGGCCTCGATATCGGGCGCAAGCTCGTAGCGTTCGCCGTTGATTTCAGTTGAGCCATCGCCACTCTGGTGGCCATCGGCGAAACGCGTCCTCAAAAACAGTTTGTTCCAGAGGTGCGAGCCCCTCACGAACGTAATGCCATTTTGCTTGGCTGCTGGCTCCAACGGCAGCCAAAGAACGCACATCGTGCCGGCGAAATCGAAGTAAGAGATGTCATGGTGAAACGGAGGACGCGAGGCCGAACCCGCTTCACGGACGAACCAGTTGTCCATCACCAGGTTGATTGACTTGGCGCCAAGAAGCTCCGCTGCCAGTGGAGCGCAGGGTGATTGGCGAACGAAACGCTCAAAGTCCGGGTTGCCACGCCAGGCCCAGAAGTCTTCGTAGTAGCCGGGGGCGTCGGGGTCCTCGGTGTGGCGAGTGAAATTGCCGCTCGGTTCGACAAAGGACTGATCGATGGCGTCCCGCAACATGTCGATCCACTCTGGATCAAACTTCTGGCGAAGCTTTACCACCCCGTCTTGCCGAAAGGCTTCGATCTCGCTTTGCTCCACCATTGACGTCTCGACCAAACTGCTGCCTCCTTGGGTTGACTCCAGCAGACACGACCGAGCCGAGGCAAGTCGACCGTTCAGGCAATGTCCGGTCGCCATATCCATTCAACATCCCGCTGACGGTTGGAGCCTATGATCTTACCAGTACAGACCGAAGGCGATAGCTAGCGCCAGCCTTTGTTCCCTACGGTGACCAAGCCAGGCCGGTCTTGTTTGCCGAGACCTCCCAGAGTCTGGCCGCAGCTTCCACATCTAGGGCGTGGTCGGCAAGTGCGCACTCACCAACAGGACCGGCGGTATCGGCTCGTTTGGTTGGCCCGTACAGCGTCGTCGACTTGACGCCGGCTTCGGTGGCGCAGAGCACTTCAGGCCACGATCCTCTCTCGGCTGATTGGAAGAAGGGCTTTATCAAGCGGACGAGAACCTTGCTGAGAGCGCTCACATCACCCGAGATCAAATTGGTCCGCGAGGCACCTGGGTGGCACACCTGGACCACAACATCCTTGCCTGCGGCCACGACTCGCCGTTGGAGCTCGTAGCCAAACATCATCTGGGCCAACTTGGACTGGTTGTAGGCATCCCACGGGCTGTAGTCCTCATCGAAGTTGAGGTCGTCGAAGTGGATCTTCCTCTTGCCCATCTTGTAGGCGATACTGCCGACCATCACTATGCGGCCACCGGACGTTTCGATGCGATCGTAGAGCAGACCGCACAGCAGGAAATGACCCATATGGTTGACCCCGATTTGGCTCTCGAAGCCATCCACGGTGAGTTTCCGGGTGGGGGTCTGGGAGATGGCAGCGTTGCAGATCAGCGCGGCGACGCTGGGTACCTGCTCGAGGATCTCAGCGGCAGCTTCGCGCACCGACTCGAGGACAGCAAGGTCCATCCGGACAAACGAGACCGGGGCATCGACACTGAACTCTTTCTTGAGCTCTGCGATGGCGGTGGCAGACTTCTCGGCGCTTCGATTCAACATGACGACCTTGGCCCCCTTGGCCAGCAAGGCCCTAGTCGCCTCGAAGCCGACACCGGAGTTCGCTCCGGTGATCACGAATGTGTCGCCGGCGAGCGATCCGATTCGGTCGGGAGTCCAACCTTTGGCCCCGAACGGATTTCTGTTGTGGCTCATCGGTTCCGTCTCTCCCACGAGGCGCATTAGCGACTTCTGTGATGGTTGCGTCGGTGGGGCGGATTCTCGTGCAGGCTCCACCCAGCATCGCCTAGTAGTGCTTGAGTGTATTCTGACGCCGGAGCCTACCGAGATTTGTGGTGCAGGCCGCCAACTAAGCGCAGCCGCGACGATCGTCTGCGCGAGCCCTCAAGCCTGACATCGACGTTTTCGAGCGCATGAGGCATCCGATAGCCAACCGGTTCAAGGGAGGGGTTCGCTCAATCAGCGCCCGAAGGCCCAAGTGAGCATTGGAGGAAACTCCTCGTACCAGAACGCGTCGCCGTGTTCGCCATCTCGTTTCTCGATCACGACATCCACGCCCGCGTCGCTGAGTGCGCCCGCCCACAGGCTCGCGTTGTCGAGAAACCACTGTTCTTGCGTTCCACCCACCAGGTAGGTGCGTGGGGCCTCGCTCGACAAGCTGGCGTCCGCCGGTGTGAAGCCACCACCAGGCGAGGCGTAGAGGACGACCTGGTAGATCTCCAGGTGTCGCAGGCCCATGGCCAGCGCAAGCTCTCCACCCAATGAGGCTCCCCATACCGCCGTGCGTTCGACAGGCAACTTAACATCCAGTTCCGTCGTCACCCACCGTCGCACGTCTCCAACGAAGAACCGTTCGAAGGCCTCGAAACCTTTGCCACCGAACCCTTCGACGTACTCGTGGAGGCGCTCGTCATCATTCTCAAGCCCGTGAACACCGACGACCATCGTCGACGGCCTTTCGGCTGAAGCCTCAAGTACTTGGGCAAGCCGCTCGGTGTGCCATCCGCCATCGGCAGCGTACACAGCTTCCTCCGGCGGCTGGGGCGGCACGTAGACGGTGACACTGCGACCACCGTCGAAGGGGAACGTCTCGGTGAGAAGCGAACCTCTGAGAGAAGACATGAAACATTCTCGCGTCTGGCGCTCTCATGACGCCCGATCGGCCAGTCGCTTGGATCCGGCGACGCCCAGATCTTCAACGGCGGCCAGTTCGCCCCGGGCGGCGTGCGCCGGATGTGCCATCGATGTGCCATTCAGGCCGCTCAAGGTCAGCCGCAACTACTAAGTCGACGGAGTTTGGCAGCGACATCGTCTACTGCGACATCCGTCGCCGCCACGCCGATCACAAGCTCGTACACCTCATCGTTAGTCGCCGTGGCAACACTTGCTCCATTGAGCTCAAGGAACACAGCCGTGGCCAACCACCCGAGGCGCTTGTTGCCATCGACCAGGGCATGGTTGTTCACAATCGAATGCAGCAAGGCACCAGCCTTGGTCCAGATATCAGGGTAGGCATCGGAACCAAAGGCCGTGGTCCGAGGTCGAGCCGCCGCCGACCCAAGCAAACCAAGATCACGTACCGGTGGATTCTCACCAAGAACAACCTCGGCCAACATGAGCAGATCGTCGAGGTCGAGATACTCGACTCGCGCGCTCACTCGCCGAGACGGCGAAGCGCATCAGCGTGACGATCGGTGATCAGCACGGCCGCTTCCGAGACCCGGTCGCGGTGAGCAGACCTGGCCACAAACTCCCGAACCGCCCGCCGAGCGGCCTCCTGCATCGAGATCCCTTCAAGCTCGGCTCGCTTGCGAAGAGCGGCCTGTTCTTCGTCAGTCAGACGCAACGTCATTGCCATCATCGAATGGTATCACAATGACACCACCTGGATCACCGGTCCTACGCATTAACCGGCCAAGGTTCAGCAACACCTGAACGTGGCACCCAAGCGTACAACCAGCGATTTGTGGCCAACCCTTGTCAGCCTTGTCAGCAAACCAACCAGACGTCCGCCTGCAGGCGGACGGGATTTGGGCAGATTGAGCGACTGTCGTCAGAGAGGCACCTGAGCTCGGATCTGCTCCTCCAAGTTGTCAAAGTCGACCTCAAACAGGGGATGTCCGCTGTCTCCCCACACGTGGACCGGCAAGTGATCAGGCAACTGCTCACGAATCCACCGACAAAGCGATGCGTAGTAGGCCGGGTCACTCACATAGTCCATATGAAGCGCAACCGGCTCAGGCATAAATGCCAACTCGTAGCTCCGAACAAGATCTGACCGCGTAAACTCGACACCCCAAAGCGAGCTAGACGCGTGGGCCGACAGTATCTCAAAACCAACACCTTCCAGCACGGCGCAAAGCGACTCAAGCGACGCCGTTGACTCAAGTTCTCTATAGACGTTGGCATCATCGGTCTTGTGCAGAATCAGAATCTTGTTACCCATCCTCAGCCTCTATGACCACAACATCCCCAGGAACATCGAACCGAGCCAAAGCATCGGCAAAGAACGGAACAGCTACTTCGTCGGAGACCCTTACCTGGAGCGACGCGATCGGAACGCATGGGTCCCTAATGATCTCACCGTACCTGAAGAACTGGAAGTAGATCTCACCCTGAATAGCACCAGGAAGGTCGAGGCTGAAGAACGTGCTATCTGGATTGGCAACGAATTTCGCCTCCAGCGCTCGGTCGATAGGTATTTCTAATCCGTCGGCGTCGATGGCGAACCGAGCGGCGGTCGTGACACCGACGATGCGGTATTCGGTATTGCCTGCAACCTGTGTCTGATAGTTCCCATCGTCTCCTGACAGAGAGTTGGGAATCGTCGTTAAACCTGCGTAGTACTCCTCGCGAGTGAGAGGGCACTCATCAGTCCTAGTCGAGATGTCAATCTTCGGCGGACGAGGAATGTCAAAGGGCGCGGGTCGGCCATCGTCGTCTTTCGGCAGCTCCACGAAGATCTCGCGGGAGAATGCAGTGCCAGGATCGAAGTCCACGATTGTGCTCTCTTCTTCGAGCTGGTCAGCGACATAGTCGACGAGCAAGTACAGCAGAATCCCAATCACGAGCCCGACTAAGACGAAGAACAACACCTCGAGTACCACGACAACCAAGGCCAGGAGCGCGGCGGCCGGCGCCAGAGCCGGAACCACAGCCACAATCGAATTGAAGTTCGTAACGAACTGAGCGGCTAAAGCCGGATCAGTGCCAATGGCCGCTATTACTGCATCGGAGATCACTCGATCATCAGCGTCCAGAGACGGCTGCAGTCGTTCAACCGCTTCTTCCACTGAACCCACCGGCCCACCAGTCGGCGTCGTTGTCGGCGGCGACGTAGTCGGAGAAGTAGTAGGCGACGTAGTCGGACTCGTCGTTGGGGGAATTGAGGTTGGGGGTGTGGGCGGCGGCAACGTCGTATTGGTCGTACTTGTCGTCGTGGTTGGAGGAGGAGGAGGAGGAGGAGGGAGCTCGCAGTTGAAGGTGCCGCCTTCGATCCGGGTCACCTCCAAGCCAATTCCAGGACGCACGGCAATACAGTCGCCGTCTTCGAAGAAGGTCCGGGCCTGAGCAAACAGACCGGTCAGCTGGGCGGCCGGAAGAGCCCTGAGGCCCGTTTCGCAGGCTGTCCGCACCAAGCCATCGAACGGCGAGCAAATGAGTTGCAGTGCGTCGTCCAGCACCGCAGCTTGGGCGAGAGCCTCCGTTTCGCCTCGATCCAGGCGGAAGGTGCAGATGAACACAAACGAACAATCCACAACCTCGGGGTCGGCGACCACCGGATAGGCGGCCCCGCTGTGATCAACATGCTGGACAATCGTGTTCCCGACCAACTCATATCGGGTCCGAACTTCGGCGCCATTGGCATCCAGCGCCCAAGGGGCCACAACACCAGCAATCCCCATACCCGTATGATCGACGATCTCAATCGAGCCGTCGTCATGCTGAACCGCCACAGCACCAGCGGGAAGGGCCAAGTCGAACTCATAGGTTGACGGAGCCGACGGCCCATCGATCACCACGACGGCGCGAGCGCCGCCGCCACTTGTCAGTTGGGCCGCAAGTGCCACGTCCGAATCGCCGGTCGGATAGGCGACTGCGTCTCCGCTGGACGCCACCTCTCCCTGTCCGGTTCCTTCCGGCAGACGAAACCCGACACGAGTGCCACCGTCAAGCCCCAGAGTGATCCCTTCATCCGGCGTCGACGAAATCGACACCGACGACAGATCATCGCTAACGTCAGCACTTTGCAGACTTTGGTCGGCACCGGCGGGCCCACCTACCCCTAGTTCCTCCGTTGCTGAAATCGCCGCTTCGACCACTTCTGCAAGAGACTCGGCGGGTGCGGGTGATGCGAGTTGCGCCCCGTCACCCACCCCATCGGCCACCTCGGCCTGGCGCTGCGCGGTGGCACCTCCGGTGAGACGGTCGAGCACCACCTCCTGACGGGCCAATGACCAGAGTTCGTCCAAATCGAGGGTCTCGACCAGTTGACGGTCCACTCGGACATCAATTGTGGCCAGATCGTCAATACGGAACCCCTCAAACGTCGAAGCGTTCAACGGATCCCTGAGAGGATCGAATCGGAACAGTCGATTCCCATGAGTGTCACGGCCAATCAGCACCGGCTTGTTCACCAGACGAAGGTCCCAAAGCTGTGACCGATCGTCATGCTTAGCCTGGTCGGTGAGCTTCACACGATACGAGAACGGATCCCAATACGGATCCTGGAAGAGGGTCAGGTACGCTTTCGTGCCAACGGTGTTGCTAATTGAGTACAGGCCATCAGCGCTGGACCGCTCGATCCGCCACAACTGAGTGTTAGGGTCGCCGCCATCCGGATCGACATCAGTTCTAATTTCGACCCGATCCCACTTGTGATAATCACCTTGAACTCGGGTTAGGAGACGACCATTCTCCTGATCGCGTATTCGGTAGACATCGTCGCCTAGGGGCTCGAAGCTCCACTTGAGGGCGTCGTCACCCCGGCGCTTCTTTCCAACAAACCCGGCGCCGACTTGCCCATCAGAGAACGCTTCCAGAAAGGGGCTCCCATAGTCATAGATCGTCGAACGAATACGGTAAGGCTCGGACTTGAGGATCGACAGATCGACAACACCATGGCCCGTAATGCTCAAGTCACCTCCAGCTGCTTCAGCCGATATCGGCAAACCCACCTGACTCGCTGCGATCATCATCGCCGCAAGAACGGCAACCATCCACACACGAACCGGTCGGCCCAAACCACCAACAGCAACCATTGCAACACACTCCGCCTGTTACTGAACTCCTCACCAACCAACCTGATCATTGACCGTCGCTAGAGTTCACATCTAGTCGGACGTAACTTAGTCGCGCAGGCTCGCTGTGTAAAGAAAAATGGGCTTGCCCAACCAGAAGTCGCTCGGTAATAACCGCGAGTAATCCTTCGGCGGAAGCCAAGAGTCAATGGCGGACACCAAAGGATGACGATTCAAGACGCCTTCGACAGCAGCGACGCCGGGCGATGGACATAGCCCAACGGTTGATCGCCGAGACGTGCGCCTACCTGGCGGCGGCCAAACGATGGACGGCCTGCGGCCGCACGGTGCGATCGAGCAAGGGTGTCACGGTCAAGCAGTCGGACCGTGGTGGCGTGTTCACGTCCGGGGTCGCCACCTGCGGCGGCGTGTGGTCGTGCCCGCCATGCTCGTACAAGATCCGCACCAAGCGGGCGGTCGACATCGCCCAGGCCGCCAGCCGGCACCTGGCCAACGGCGGCGGCGTGTTGTTCATGACGTTCACCATGTCGCACCGTCGAGGTGAACGCCTGGCCGACGTGTGGGACATTCTCACCGGCGGCTGGTCGTACATGACCAGCGGCTAGCAGTGGCAGGAGAACACCCAGCGATTCGGCATCGACGGCTGGATCAAGTCAGTTGAGGTCACCCACGGCCTGAACGGCTGGCACCCGCACCTGCACGTCCTGGTCTTCACCGACAAACCGCTCTCGCCCCTCGACTCTGATGACGAGTACTGGGCCTTGCGAATAGCTTTTCAGGAGCGGTGGATTCATCGTTTCTCGTCCAAGTGGGGCCGTGACGTATCGCAAGAGTTCGGGCTCGACACCATTCCCGTCAAGCCCGATGGCACCAAGTGCGTCGGCCGATACGTGTCGAAGGTCGGCTACGAGCTGGCCCTGGCCGACAACAAGCTCGGCCGATCAGAATGCCAACGTCACCCCGTCGCCATCGCCTACGGCGCGGCCGAGACCGGCGCACCAACCTCCATCGGCCCCAACGAACGTGGCGGACTGTGGATCGTCGGCCTACCCGACACCGCCAAGCCGATCCGAGGTCGAGCGCACTGGGTATCCGATGCCGACGTCACTGCCCGAGTGGCGGCAACCGCCCACCTCACACCGTCATTCGACGACGTCTTCGGAAAGGACCTCGACCGTGTTGTTCTCGGCTAACCAGGGCACGTTAAGCGTAGTGATCGATCCGAAGACGGCGAAGTCGACAAGAACGATTCTGCTACATCCGGAAGCCGTCGACCTTCTCACGGGCACCTCGGTGCGCATGATCTACAAGCACTACCGCCACAAGCTGGCGGAGACCAGCGAACTTCCGCCACCCGACTACGGTTTCGACCGCTAAACCACAATCGGTGGAGCATCCGGCGGCATCGATTCGGGCCCGTGGGCTCCACCTGCGGCAATAATTGCGTCCCGCCACGCCTCAAGAATCTCGATCATCTCGCCACGTGCGATCTCTTCAGTCTCCGACTCGTCGGCATCGAATTCGTAACCAGCAGTCACGGTCTCGCCTTCGACCCGCAGAAAAGTGACGTTACCGGAAGCAAATAGCTGAGCCAATTGATCCTCATCTCGTCGATGAAGTCTCGACAGTGCTCTCTCGATCCAGAAGGCCGACAGGCCAGGATCTGCACCTCTTGGTGCCCTGCTCGATATCGCATCCTCAAGCGCATGATTCAAGAGACTTGCACCAGCAACATTCACGCCGATAAGCCCATCGGCTGTCATCGAGATCGTGAACTCCACAGCGTTCAACCCTAGCCGAACGCTCTCAAACGCCGGACGGCATACATCGGCGTGAAGATTGTCGTTGCACTCCGAACACGGCGTGGCTATCAGCTGGGCTATCAGAGTGCGTTAGAGCCCCATTTCGACCAACATCCAGGAACGACGAAACCCGCCTCGGTGGGCGGGTTTCTTGGGGTGTGGAGCTAAGGAGAATTGAACTCCTGACCTCTTCCATGCCATGGAAGCGCTCTACCAACTGAGCTATAGCCCCGGGGGACTTTGAATCTTACCGAGATTCGATCCGGCTGACACTCATTTTGGTATCGAGTCGGAACCGTCATCGTCTGTCGGCTCATCCTCGCACCGACGGAGAATCTCAACCGCCACCTCCGGACCGGTCAAAGCGGCCAGCTCCTCTCCGAGTGAGACCGCAACCGACTCGTCTCCGACAAACGCCGAAGCCATCCCGTCCTCCTCGTGAACTCGATCAGTGCAGCACCAAGCGGTGGGCGCTGAACCCCAGTCGGACTTGGTCCAACGCCGTAGACGGCGGCGGCCCAGACCGATTTTTTCCACCCGAAACGGCACCTGCCAGCAGACCGATGGCTTCCAGTCGATCGGCCGCTCATTGTCATCCAGCGCACCCAGGTGAAGGGCACAACCCTCTCCCCCGGCGAAGCCCGGTCGGTTCAAGAAAATGCAGGCCCCGTCCACCAAGCGGGTAGCCGATCGGGCTTCATCAACGAAGACGCCGCCAGTGGCGGCCTCGACATGGAATTGGAAGCGGGCCGGGTCGAGAACGGCTCCTAACGCTCCAACACTACGAGCCTCATCGTCATCGAGCATCTGGGCGCCAACAGAACAGCAGCCCTGGCCTAGCTGAGGCGCAGGTTCGGCCAGAATCCCCTCGCACCCACGACCCCAAATGCACGTCCAGTTCGATGACATGAACTCGACGTCGACCTCCCAGTTGACGCCGTCCACCGGATCCACAAACAACTCGAACGACTCTGACTCGGTTGACGGATTCGAGGACTCAGCATGAGGAGGCACAGATCCAGTCTGCCTCAAACGGGAGTGCGATATCAGTCTCATCTCAGCCGAGCGTCTGGTTACATGGCCATATGGACGACCAACCGGCACACGAAGCGCGCCGTTACGATCCGGCCGAAATCGAACCCCGATGGCAACAGCGTTGGCTCGATGATGGCCTTTACCAGATCGACAACGATGACCCTCGCGAGATCCGGTACATCCTCTCCATGTACCCCTACCCCTCTGGGCCAGCCCATATCGGTCACGTCCGCAACTACACCTACGGCGATCTTCTGGTCCGCTATCACACGATGAAGGGCTACGGCGTCCTGTCCCCCATCGGGTTCGACAGCTTTGGGCTGAACGCCGAGAACGCCGCCATCAAATCCGACGTTCACCCTCGAGCGTTCACCGACGAACGCATCGATGAACTGACGGCATCGCTGCGACAAATCGGCGCTGTCTACGACGACCGCCGCACCACGAAGAGCCACGACCCGGAGTACATGCGGTGGAACCAGTTCTTCTTCTTGAAGTTCTACGAAGCTGGCCTGGCCTACAAAGACGAGGCACTGGTCAACTGGTGTCCAGGCTGCCAAACCGTGCTGGCCAACGAGCAGGTGATCGATGGGCGATGCGAACGCTCGGGTGACGTGGTCGCCCGGCGCATGATGTCCCAGTGGTTCTACCGGATCACCGACTATGCCCAGGAGTTGCTGGACGAGCTGGACAACATGGACTGGCCTGATCGGGTCAAGACCATGCAGCGAAACTGGATCGGCCGTTCCGAAGGCGTGCAATTCGGCTTACACCGGGCCAACAACGGTGCTCACAGTTCTGCGCAGAACGCTGCCCGCAGCGCTGCCGACACCACCTCCGGCGACGACGCCCATTCCGCGGTGGACCCGTTGACGGTCTACACCACTCGCCCCGACACCGGCTTCGGAATGACCTTCGCCGTCATATCCCCCGAGCATCCTCGTCTGACCGAGTTCGTCACCGACGAGCAACGAGCCACGGTCGACGCCTTCCGCCATGATGTCGCCCAAAAAGGCGAGGTCGATCGTCTAAGCACGGTGGCCAACGCCAACAAGCGCGGGGTGTTTACCGGCACTCACGTCATCAACCCGTTCAACAGCTCCGTCATACCGCTGTACGTCGCCGACTACGTCTTGATGGGCTACGGCACCGGGGCAACAATGGCCGTGCCCGGTCAGGACCAAAGGGATTGGGACTTTGCTACGGCCCACGGGCTGGACATCATCCGAACCGTGCAGCCCCCGGACGGCTTCGATGGTCAGGCCTACACGGGCGATGGACCGGTCATCAACAGCGACTGGTTGAACGGCCTCACCGTCATCGAGGCCAAAGCCAAGGCCGGTCAATGGCTAGTTGACGACGGCTTGGGGCAGAGACAGACCAACTACCGCCTGAGGGACTGGTTGGTGAGCCGCCAACGGTTCTGGGGATGTCCCATTCCCATCGTCTACTGCGAGATCTGCGGCACGGTGCCGGTGCCGCATTCGGACCTGCCGATTGTTGGCCCCGACGACGTCGCCTTCGGTCCAAGCGGTCAGTCCCCACTCGCATACAACGAAGACTTCCTCAACACGACTTGCCCAACATGCAGCCGACCAGCAACTCGGGAAACCGACACGATGGATACCTTCGTCGACTCCTCCTGGCACTTTCTGCGCTTCGCCGACCCTTGGAATCACGACCAACCGTTTTCGACACAGGCCATCGAGAAGTTCCTACCGGTCAGTCAGTACATCGGCGGCGTCGAGCATGCGATCTTGCACCTGTTGTACGCCCGGTTCTTCACCAAAGCATTGGCCGACCTGGGCTTGGCCCCAGCCAATCTGCGTGAGCCGTTCGCCAAGCTGTTCACACAAGGCATGGTCCGGCTGGGCGGCACCAAGATGTCCAAGTCCAAAGGCAACGCCTTTGCACCGGAGGACTACGTCGAGGCCCATGGCGCCGATGTGCTCCGTGTAGCCATCCTGGCGGCCAAATCGCCGGCCGAAGACGTCGACTTCGAAGACTTCCAAGTGGAAGGGGCGGAACGATTCCTCAACCGAGTATGGCGCCTAGCTGCCACATCAACCGGTGAGATCAAGAACATTCGTCACGGTGAGCCAAACAAGGCCGACCACAACATCGACGCTGCCGCTCATCGGCTGATTAGTAGGATCACCGCCGAATACGACCGGATGGCCTTCCACACTGCGGTCGCCGGTCTCATGGAGTTCACCAACACGCTCTACGCCTACGTGCAGTCGGAAGAAGGCGGGCACGCTACAACCCTGGAGTTGGCGGTGGACTCGTTGCTTCAACTGATGGCGCCCGCCGCCCCTCACATCGCGGCTGAGCTGTGGGCCAGGCGCCACGACGGTCCACACATCCTCGCCCTCGAGTGGCCTGAGGCCAATGCCGAGAAGCTGGTGGAGTCAACCGTCACCATGGTGATTCAGGTCAACGGCAAAGTTCGGGGCCGCATCGATGTTGCAGTCGGGATCACCGACGCCGAGGCCCAAACCGAGGCGCTATCCTCACCCCGAATTCAAGCTCTGCTGGGCGACAAACAACCAAGCAGGACTATTGTGCGGGCACCGAAGCTAGTCAACATCGTGACGTAATTGCCCTCGTTCGAGCAGGGTCAGGCCGACCGGGGCCGTTCGGCCGTTCGCTCCAACCGCGGGACATCGCGCCAGAGACGCTCCAGCTCGTAGTATCTGCGAGCTTCCTCGGTGAAGACGTGAATCACAATGGCGCCGTAATCCATCAGCACCCAGCTCATGGTTTCCCGACCTTCAATCCGGTTGGGTTTGGGCCCTCCAGCTTCAGTCAACGCTTCCTCGACCGCGTCGACAATGGCCCGAACTTGGCGGTTCGTGCGGCCCGAGGTAATGACAAACCAGTCGGTGATTGCTATGACCTCTCCAACGAAGAAGGCTTCGGTATTCTGTCCGAGCTTGTCGTCGGCGGCGTCGGAGGCGATGCGGACCCAGTTGGTGAGTTCGTCGTCAGGAACTGTGCTGACGTCGACTTGGGTTTGATCATCGCCTGGTGATTCGAGGCTCAGAAGCTCTCCTTGTTATGCCGTGCCGAATTTCGCTGTCATCATTGTAGATGCGGGCGATGACAACTAACCAGCTGTTTGTCGTTGCCAGGATCGCTGTTCAGTTGCCGAGAACCTCGACCAAGTCAAGATCAGGGCCGACCACCAACGACACGGTGCGTTGATCATCACTTCTGGTAGTTACTAGCTGTTCGACATCGAGTTCAGCCGCCAGGTCGTTCAAATCGTCAAGTGCCGTCCGGCTGGCTCCGCCTTGGCGAACAACCGACGACAATTCAATCGGAACGATCAGTTGAGATGAGTCCTGGGAGAGCATCGTGGCCGTTGAGATCTCCACTACTTCAAGTCCACGGGCCGCCACTCGGCTGGCCAAGCTCTCCAAGTCCGCCTGCCCATACCCATCGACGATGCGGATCCGTAGTCGGTCGGTTCCGTCTCGACCGGCCGGGAACGAGATAAGTGTGCGCAGCAGCTGCTCGGCCTGCGCTTGATCTATCTGCGAGACGCCGGATTCAGCCACGTCGGTTGGGAGATCGAACACAGCGACGTCGTTGGATGTACCGCCTGAATCAAGCGGGAACATCGAAGCTAGTGGCCCACTACCGGCTAAGCCGTTTTCGGACACAGCGGACCAGAACTCGTCACGACGGGGCCCAAGTGACAGCAGCGAGGCGCCTTCGGACGGCAGACCGATGAACCTGGCCGCTTGTGGCCCGGCGACCTCGACGGTGCCAACATCAAACAGCGGCGCCCCGTCCGCCTCGATTACGGGGTCTGGATTGTCAACGGTCACCACTGAGGGACCGAACGCCTCGGCCCAAACATCGCCGTCCACGACCTCGATAGACGCCAGGCGAAGTCGAAGCTCGCCCGCTACCCGCTCCACCGCTTCCACCGGGCTACTGTCGCTGACCGGTCGATCCCCGATAACAGTGTCACCCGACCCGAGAACAACCGACGATGCCTGACCGACGTCGTCCACGACGACCATCGCCAAGCCGGTTAGGCGCCCATCAAGAACTTCGGCAACACCCACGACGGACGTTGGATCCACCAGTGCCGACCAGCCGGCGTCCCCGGGCTGTGGTTCGTCAACGACCACCCCGGCTTGGGAGCCGAGAATGGTGTGGTAACCCTTGATGGCCAAAAATGGAACAGCCATCGCCAGCATGAGCTCGGCGGCGGCAAATAGGAGAAAAAATCGCGGGTTAGGCGGGAGTAGGGCGGCGGACCGACTCACAGTCAATCACGATAGAGGTTCCACTTCAGTATTCGTTCGACCACCGGCTCTGGGGTCAGAAATCGTATTGAGTGACCTTGCTCCACTCTGCGCCGCAGGCCGGTACCCGAAATGTTCACTGACGGGATCTCAACGAGATCCCATTGCCAGCCCGTGGGGGGTTGAAAGTCAGCTCCTGGGCGGTTTACCACCACTATTTCAGCTTGCGTTCTGAGCTTGTCGACGTTGTGCCACGAGTCGAGACCGAGCGCGGCGTCAGCGCCAACTATTACCCGCCAGCTCGCCTTCGGATATTTTTCCGAGAGTGCATCGAGCGTTACCGACGTGTAGCTCGGTCCACCCATTTCGAGTTCGATCCCGGAGACGCTGAGCCCGTAGGCGTCGCCGACCGCAACTTCAGTCATTTCCAGACGCCGTTCAGCAGACGTGATACTGCGGGTGCCGGCCTTCTGCCACGGATTGTTGGCCGGAACCAGCAAGACCATGTCCAAACCCAACGCGTGCAGTACTTGATCGCCGACGATCAGGTGACCCAGGTGAGGAGGGTCGAAGGTTCCGCCAAGCACGCCGATTGTTTCTGTGGTAATGTTATCCACAGGCGCTACGAGCTCTTTGCGAAAGCCATAAGAGGTCTCGTCTAGCGCAAATTTGGGAAAAATCCCCCCAAAGTGACCGATGTCACTTTATCTGAGAGCGTATTCGTACTAGAAAGAGTAATCGGGCCTACAACAGCCTCGCATCTGCCGGCACATTCTCAACGGAACTATCTAAACCGAAAACCAGCCGGACGACGAGCAACAAGCCCCACCCTCAGGATGATCAAGCATCACCCTGCCCCTTAAAGCATAACACCCCGGAAAAGAAGCACGCGCCATGAGTGATTCAGTAGGACAATATCTAAACGAAATCGGACTCGTCCCCCTCCTGACGGCGGACGAGGAGCGCGAGTTGAGCCAGATCATCGAGAAAGGCCGAGAGGCCCAGGAAATGATCGACGCCGGAGACAATTCGGTGGCCAACCGTAGAGCCGTCCGTGCAGCTGCACGAGCAAAAGATCGGTTCATCCGAGCCAACCTGAGGTTGGTTGTTAGCGTCGCACGACGCTACCCCCTCCCTCCTTCAATGGAACTCCTCGACCTTATTCAGGAAGGGAACCTCGGCCTTGAGCACGCCGTCGACAAGTTCGACTGGCGTAAAGGCTTCAAGTTCTCCACCTATGCCACGTTCTGGATTCGCCAGGCGATCGGCCGGGCCCTCGATCAGAAGGCCAGCCTTGTTCGTCTCCCCGGCGACCGGTCGGCAAGCCTTCGGGCCGCCCTCCGCCAGGTATCGGGCGACGGTGACGAGCTAGACGATGAGCACGCACGACTTCATCGGCTGACCACACCAACCTCTCTTGACCGCACCATCGGTGACGACGACTCCAATGAGCTTGTCGACCTTCTCCCCGACGCCAACCCCGGCCCCGAAATCGAGGTCATGGCACGGGCGGAAGAAACCATGGTCACCGGCCTGCTTGAGGTGCTCGACCCTCGTGCCAAGTACGCAGTAGAACAGCGATTCGGCCTCAATGACGGCCGCAAGCGCAGCTACCGCGAGGTCGGCGAGGAACTGGGTGTTACAGCCGAAGCCGCTCGACGACTGGTGAAGCGAGCTGTGAGCGCCGTACGTGACCAGGCTGGCGACGTCATGAGTGATTTCGACGCCGCCTAAGCAGGCACTCAACTCAAAAACGTAAGACGAAAGTGATGGGTCGGCATTGCCGGCCCATCGCTCGTTTTGTTCTTCCGTGGCTGAAAGCAACCGATCTCACGTGGCAATACGGCGTAGTCAAGCTAAATCGATTGCCAATGCCACCAAAACTGGAGACACTGAACAGGTATGTGGACACCTGAATCGTGGAGGCGCAAGCACGCCGCCCACCAGCCGGCTTGGCCCGACCAGGCAGAACTTGAGACCATCGAGAAGCAATTGTCGTCGGTTCCACCCCTAGTCTTTGCTGGCGAGGCGCGAGACCTGCGAGCAAGCTTGGGACGGGTGGCGACAGGTGATGCGTTCCTCCTCCAGGCCGGCGACTGCGCCGAGTCCTTTGACGGCTTCAACGCCGTGGCAATTCGGGAGAAACTGAGAGTCATTCTCCAGATGGCCGTGGTTCTGACCTATTCGGCAGGCGTACCAGTAGTCAAAGTAGGTCGCATCGCCGGCCAATTCGCCAAACCACGATCGAGTCCTACCGAAACCAAGAACGACACCGAACTGCCGTCGTTCCTCGGCCACATGGTCAACGATCTCCCCTTCTCCGAAGGAGACCGCCGCCCCGACCCGCAGCGACTCCTCCAGGCATACAACCAGTCGTCTTCGACACTGAACCTGCTTCGGGCCTTCACCAAAGGTGGCTTCGCCGACCTCCGCCGCGTTCAAGCCTGGAATCAGGAGTTTGTCTCCTCATCCAATGAAGGTCAGCGTTACCAAAAGCTGGCATCGGAGATTAGTCGGGCCCTTCGATTCATGGAAGCGTCGGGCATCTCCTCACAGCACCCAGAGATCGCCGAGGCAGACCTCTACACCAGCCACGAAGCCCTCATCTTGCAGTACGAAGAGGCGCTAACCCGCGAAGACAGCCTTACCGGCGACTGGTACGACTGCTCCGCCCACATGCTCTGGATCGGTGAGCGAACTCGCCAGCTGGACGGTGCGCACGTTGAGTTCCTCAGTGGCGTGAAGAACCCCATCGGCTGCAAGATCGGCCCCAGTGCAACTCCCGACGAAGTTGTCGGAATCTGCCAGGCTCTGAATCCGGACGAGATCCCCGGGCGCCTAACGCTCATCACCCGCATGGGCGCCAAGAACGTCACCGAGCTACTCCCACCGGTGTTGGAAGCGGTCGATGCTGCTGACATTCCAGTGGTGTGGGCCTGCGATCCGATGCACGGAAACACTTTCACGTCGGAGACCGGTCACAAGACCCGTCATTTCAACGATGTCTTAGCCGAGGTACAGGGGTTCTTCGAGGCCCACCGCCAAGCGGGCACCCACCCTGGTGGCATTCACGTCGAGCTTACCGGCGAAGACGTTACCGAGTGCCTGGGCGGCGGCGAAGCTGTCGAGCCCCAAGACCTCGGCAAACGCTACGAGACCATGTGTGACCCCAGGCTAAATGGCCGCCAAGCCCTGGATCTGGCCTTTGAGGTTGCCGAGCTGCTCTCGGGCGACCAAGAGGCTTAACAGCCGGCAGATAACGGCAGGAGAGATGTCAGGCCCTCTGCTAGCCCAACGTCAAGACGATTGCCACCAAAAGGGCAATAGCAACGGCAACGATCAGAATTCGAGCCCAAGGGCGACTTTGTGAATCAAGGTCTTGTTCACTGGCATCGCTAGTGCCTCCAAAGTACGTCGCTTCAGCTGCAGCCAGTCGATCACCGACTTCTCGGTCGGCATCGGCCGAATCGGTGCCGTCGAACCCGGAGATGGTGATGTCAGCATCGTCATCAGCCTGTCCACCGGTCGCCGAATCCTCGGCGTAGGGGTCTTCGTCAACTCCCGGGCGGTAACGTCCGCTCAGCACGTACGGCACTCCGTCGTCGTCGACCTCATCATTTCCGAGAGATCCGTCTTGATCAACGACGCCGCCACCGAGATCTTCCGCGTCGTCCCATTCTTCGCCGGCTCCTTCAACCGCGGCATCCTCGCTGTCGAGCTCAGCCCACGCAGGGAACTCATCGGACTCGCCGTCACCATGGTCGACGGCGAACGCGCCGTCTGGCTCGAAACCGGTCGCCGCTTCGCTGTCTTTGGCGCCCACCGACGGCACCTCAGGTTGAAGCGGCTTACGCCCTGGGAAGTCCGTCGCCGAGAACTCATCAACAAGACCAAGGGCAGGACCAGATGCCGCCTCATCCTCGGTTTCATAGCCTCTGTTGTCGATCTCGCCGCTGTCGTCGAGATCTCCGACCTGAGCGATGGCGTCCATCTGAGCATCATCGGAATCGCTCAGCCCGAAGTCCGATTGAGCGTCGAGATCCGAGGAATCCATCGGGGTTGTTTCGTCCGCTCCCGTCTGGTCGACAATCTCAAGCCAAACCTCAGATGGCGGATCCACCAAGTCTGATTCGAGGCGTCCCGAGCGGATGATTGCGGCCAACCGGGAATCATCGTCATCGAGACGGCTGTCAACCAGCGCCGCCTGCAGGGTTCGGATACCCCGCCGTAGATGACTTTCAACGGTTCCGACCGGCAGGTCAAGATGCTCGGCCAGATCCTCGGTGCGACCACTCGCTGCGGAACCTTCGATGAGAATCTTCCGTTGGACCTCATCCATGTCAGCCACCGTGGCGGCCACCACTAGTTCGTCGACTCGCCTGTCGGACTCGGGCCCCATTGGATACGAGAGACGTGCCTGACGGACCAGCCAAGCACGAACACTTCCACGAGAAGGATCAAAGTCGCGGCGGTTGCCCCAGGCGTCAGAGAAGACGGCGGCGGTAATTCGGTCCTTATTGTCCGGGTCTAGAACCCCGGCGATCGCATGCAGCAAAGCTCCGCTTCTGCTGTACATGTCCTCAAGTACCGAGACGTCTCCAAGGATGAGGCGGTCTTCGATTGTTGTACCCACCCGACTGAGCGTAATCAAGCAGTCAGTGCCCACGATGGAACGATTCGGTATTTTAGGTGAGCAAATTTTGGCCCCTGAAATACTCCCTGTTCAGAGCATTCTGGACGACATGCTTGGCCACTGAACCCACCCCTTGTGGCCCCAAGTTCGACAGCCTCGTCTATACGAGATTGTCGACGAACCGCTCCAGCTGGCGAAGATTCCGCACCTCAAACACGCCGTCACAGTGCGAGGCGTATTCACCGACAATCGAGTCCCCGGTGTTCCAGTACGCCTTAGGTTCGGGATTCAACCAGAAGAGCTTCCGCGCCTTGTGCTGGATCTCCTTGATGATCCACGACTGCGAGGCGTGATAGTTGTTACGGGCATCACCCAAGATGATGACCGTGGTCTTCGGACCGACCTCTTTGCCGTACTGGTCCCAGAAGATCTCGAAGGCATGACCGTAGTCGGAGTGACCGTCAACCCAGACCACATCAGCCTCGGTGTTGACCCGGTGTATGGCTTCGGTGATGTCGTCGGCACGTTCAAAGAACGATGTGACTTCGTCGAGCCCGTCGATGAAGACAAAAGAGCGTACCCGGCTGAACTGGCTGGAGATGGCGTACACCAAGTGCAGGGTGAATCGGGCAAAGGCGGCTACCGACCCTGAAATGTCAGCCACGACGAAAATTTCAGGTTTGGCCGGTCGTGGGTGTCGGAACTTGGGCTCGGCAGGAACACCGCCATAACTGAGCGAATGGCGAACCGTGTTACGGAAGTCAAGCGGGCCCTTGCGCTTGTGTCGTCGTTTGCGGGCCAAGCGGACGGCTAGCTTCCGGGTAAGCGGGTAGATGGCACGCCGTAGCATGGTCATCTCCTCGCGGCTGGCGTGCATGAAGTCGACGTCTTCCGGCAAAGGCTTGCGGAGCGTCTTGGCCATGGCCTCCGCTCCCCTGTCGGCAACCAACCGCCGTCTGATTTCAGCTTCGACCTCTTTGCGCAGTTTGTCGATTCTGGTTTCGAACTCGTCCTGCTCCAGGCGCTCTTTGAACGGCGTGAGAGACTGTCCCTGTTCGGAGGCCTGATCGCGGGCCTTTTCCATCAGCCGTTCCAGGACTCCGTCAAGATCCAGATTTCGCAGCGTGCGGTACAGGTAATACGTTCCCCCGACCGGACGTCCAGGTTCCATCCCGGCGTAGCGCTTCACCGCCTGGCGGGCGATAGCCCGCATGAGAGTGTCATCGCCTTGCATCAATGCCTGATACAGCAGCTCTGCCAGCTCTTCAGGCGACAGCCCGTCACCTGACCCCTGACCTCCTTCGCCTTGCTGCTGTTGCGCAAGCTCAGGATCGAAGTCCATGTCTTCGAACGGATCCTGGGCATCGGGGTCGATGATGTATTCCGAACCCCGCAGCGAGAAGTAGACCTCGAACAGCGTTTCGAACGTCTTCCAATGGGCCTGGTGCTTGACCAAGGTGGCGGCCATTGCGTATTTGAAGGCGTTTCGGTCCTCAATCGGGATGTGTCGAACCGCCTCGGCGGCGTCGATGTTCTCCGATAGCGAAACCGGTAGCCCGGCGTTGCGCAATTCGTGAACGAAACCCTCAAGCAGATCAAAAAGCGGGTCAGACGCCTGGGCCGAAGGGTCCGGGGCGGTCGTGTCGTCCACCGGTGCGGTCATAGTGTCGGTTACCTGCCCGCTATCCGCCGGCGGCCGGTTCGAAGTGCGAGCCGGAGTTGGCGGTGAAGTCTTTGATGGCCTTCTCGATGTCGGAGCGGTACTTCAAGAGAATGTGCACTGTGTTGACGGCATCGTCCTCTTCGATGTTGTCGATTCCCAACAGAACGAGAGTCCGAGCCCAGTCGAGGGTTTCGGAGATCGAAGGATGTTTCTTCAACTCGAGCTGCCGAATTGAGCGAACGATGCGCGACACCTGGTCGGCCAACGTCTCGGTTATGTCGGGCACCTTGGTCAGGACGATCTCTTTTTCGCGCTCGATCGTCGGGTAGTCGAGATGTAGAAACAGGCAACGACGCTTTAACGCCTCGGACAGCTCCCTCGTGTTGTTCGAGGTCAGGAACACCAACGGGATCTGCTTGGCTTCGATTGTTCCAAGCTCGGGAATGGAGACCTGGTAGTCGGAGAGGATCTCCAGCAACAAGGCCTCGGTCTCAAGCTCGACTCGGTCAACCTCGTCGATGAGCAGCACTACCGGATCATCAGCGGTGATGGCTTCCAGAAGGGGACGGGTCAGCAGGAACTCATCGGAGAAGATGTCGTCTTGAATGTCGGTCCACTCGCCGCCGCTCTCCGCCGTCTCGACCTGAATCCGAAGCAACTGCTTCTTGTAGTTCCATTCATACAGTGCCTTCGACTCGTCGATGCCCTCGTAGCACTGCAGTCGGATGAGACGCGCTCCGCTCATCTCGGCAACGGACTTTGCCAACTGGGTCTTGCCTGTGCCTGCGGGACCCTCGACCAGGACGGGCTTGCCCAGGCGATCAGCCAGGTAGGCGATGCCTGCGATCGAGTCGTCCGCCAGGTAGTCAACACTCTCAAGGCCCTCTCGGACCGTATCGACCGATTCGAAACGGTAAGTCATGGCCCATACGGTACCCGAGACGCACGGTCGGGAGAGAACCGTTTTCCCATATGGGACCAAGGTGCTCATCACACACGTTCCACTACTGGCTCCAGCCGACCTGGGCTGCCGGAGAACCAACCACTCCCGGGCCGACTACGATCTAAGACGTTATGGACAGGGGTTTGACCAAAGCGGTCGACCGGTTCGCCGAAACTATCGGAGGAGCTCTCCGACAAGCGGCAACCGGCACCACCGTGGAACAGAAGAAACTTAAGCGCGACGCTATTGTCGAGGCCTTCAACATAAGCCTGGCCTTCGTCGACTCTGATCAGCGTCACAGCGACGACGAACTGTGGGCCATTGTCGCCGCGTTCGCTCACCACGATCTATTGTCGGGCATGGCCACCCCTGATGCGTTGCGGCGCAACGATCTGGTGGCAGGCAAACAACAGTGGCTGGCCAAGCCGTCAGATTTGTTCATGACCCTCCGTCAGGTCGACACCACCCGCCGCACCACGTTCGCCCGTCTCTACTACGACGAAGCCATGACGCTGGCTCACACGGTCATCTCACTCGATCAATACACCGCCGATGCGGAGTTGAAAGCCTTAGTCGAGTTCCAGCGGCTACTCATGGCTGCGCTCCCGCCAGCCGCCTCCGGTGGCCCGCAAGCGGCAACAGGAACCGGAACCGATAACGCCGGGCAGGCAGCAGCCGACGCAGCGATAGAGGCTGAAGCTCCGACCGAGCCTCCGGAACCGTTAGAAGACGTACTGGCCGAGTTGGACGCTCTCATCGGCCTCGATCAGGTCAAAGAAGAGGTCCGGCTTCTCTCCGCTCTCCTGCGTGTGCAGAAGCTGCGGGAGGAACGCGACCTTCCAATTGTCGACAGCAACAACCATCTGATCTTCAGTGGAAATCCGGGCACCGGCAAAACAACGGTCGGTCGCCTGCTATCGCGTATCTATCGCTCGCTCGGTGTCGTCGACAAAGGCCAGCTGGTCGAGGTCGATCGCAGCGGCCTGGTGGCAGGTTTCGTCGGGCAGACGGCAACCAAGGTGTCGGAAGTCTTCGATCGCGCCGACGGCGGTGTTCTGCTCATCGACGAGGCCTACTCGTTGACGCGCGGCGGCGAAAAGGACTTCGGACGAGAAGCCATCGACGCCGTGGTCAAGAACGTGGAGGACCGGCGGGACACCATGGTGGTCATCCTGGCCGGATACCCCAAAGAAATGGCCGATCTCGTTGCCACCAACCCCGGATTTCAGAGTCGCTTTCCCAAGACCATTTACTTCCCCGACTACACCGATGAGGAACTTGTCGACATCCTCCTCATCATCGCCGCCGGCGGCACGTACAACCTGACCGATGACGCCATGGAGGCGGCTTCGGTCTGGTTCGGGGCTCACGACCGGGGGCGGGGATTCGGCAACGGCCGACTGGCCCGCAATCTGTTCGAAGCAGCGGTATCTCGTCACGCTCAACGCCTGGTTGATGTTGAGGAACCGACCGACGATGACCTGACCACTCTTGAGGCGGCCGACATCGCCGCCGTGCCGACAGAGTCCGACCGAGAGTCGGCCCTGGGCCCAAGCAAAGCCAGTACCGACGGCGACACAGCCTAGATGGCGGGCAAGCGGCGCCTCGGTGGTGCCAACGCGGTTGCGGCTGGCATTTTCCTTTCCCGAATCGCCGGGATAGTTCGAACCGTCATTCTCGGTGCCGTGGTCGGGGTCGGCACCCCTTTGGACGCATTCGCCTTCGCTATGCGCCTCCCCAACCTCCTCCAGAACCTTCTGGGCGAAGGGTCGCTGTCAGCATCGTTCATCCCGGTCTACGCCAAACTGGTTGAGGACGGAGAGGAGGAACGAGCGGGCCGTCTAGCCGGAACAGTCCTAACCCTGCTGGTACTCGTCACCGGCCTGATCGTCTTGGTGGCCGTGCTGGCGGCAGAGCCAATCATTGCCCTGGTGACCAGTTGGGAGGGCGATCCGAGTCGGTTTGATCTAACGGTTCGGCTATTTCGAATCACAACTGTTGGCATCGGCTTCTTGGTGGTGTCGGCATGGTGCCTCGGTGTGCTCAACAGCCATCGACGGTTCTTTCTTTCCTACGTTTCCCCCGTCGCCTGGAACGCCGCTCAAATCACTGTGCTGATCCTCGCCGCTGTCTTGGTCTGGACCGATCTTGACACCGTCGTCGCCTTGGCTTGGGCCGTTGTCGGCGGCGGAATACTGCAAACTGCCGTCCAACTCCGAACGACGCGGTCGCTCGTGCCGAACTTGCGCCTCGGCCTCAGGCAGGACTCTGATGTCAAAGATGTTGTCGGCCGCTTTATCCCCGCCGTCGGAGCACGTGGCGTCATCCAGTTCTCAAGCTTCATCGATCAGTTCCTTTTAGCAGCCATCGTTGTCAAAGCTGTCGGGCTCTACGCTTTGGCGCTGCCGCTCTACATCACCCCGATTTCGCTCTTCGGGTTCAGTGTCGCAGCCTCCGAACTGGCCGAAATGTCCAGATCTTCGGATCGACTGGATGCCCTGGCCGCCAGGCTGACACCGGCGCTGCGTCGAGTTCTGCTCCCCGCCGGATTCATAACCGTTGCCTACATCGCCGCTGCCCCGGTGTTCGTCGACGCCCTTTACGGCTGGCCGTCGCGCCTTTTGGATCGATCGATCGGAGCGTCCGACATCTTGGTGCTCGGTTACCTACTTATGGCCATGGCTCTCGGCCTACCGGCGGCCATGACGGCTCGAGTCACCCAGAACACCTTGTACAGCATTGGCGACGTGAAGGGACCAGCCCGCATAGCGGTCATTCGAGTTGCCATAAGCGCGGTATTGAGCGTGGTCTTAATGCTTCAGCTCGACTGGTTGACCTTCGACGGCATCCAAGTTGTCCGCTTTGACAACTTCCCCCACTGGCCGCCATTCGAGCGGGTACCCGAAGCTCGGCGTCTGCAAGACAACGTCGATCAGAAGATCCCACACCTTGGGGTGGTTGGTCTCGGGCTGGCATCGGCTGTCGCCGCTTGGGTCGAATGGGCGTTACTCAGAGCTCGGCTTCGTTCAAAGCTCGGCCGCCGGGGCGCTCAAGCCGTCTCTTCCAGATGGCTTCGTCAGATCACAGGCGCGTCAGTTGGCGCATTCGTGGTGATGATTGCAGCCCGGCAGTTGCAGCTGCCCTCACCCGTCGACGCAATCCTCATCGTCGCCGCCGGCCTGGCTGTCTACGCCGGAATCCTCTGGATGTACGGCGTTCGCTCGCTTTCGGCACTAGCATCGAAGCCATGATTAAGGTGTTTCAACGCTGGTGGAACTACATGGCCGCAAAGCTCTCGGGCGATTTCGAAGCCCGGGCTGATCCAAAGATTCAGTTGGAGCAGGCCATCCAGGAAGCACAGACGCAGCATCGTCAGCTTAAAGAGCAGGCTGCCAACGTCATTGCCCACCAAAAGCAGACTGAGATCAAACTTAACCGTGTGATGGAGGACTACGAAAAGGTCAGTGCCAACGCACGGCAAGCGGTCATGATGGCCGATGACGCCCAAAAGCGTGGCGACGAGACCAAAATGGTTCAGTACACGCAAACAGCCGAGTCATTCGCCAACCGGATGATTGCCCTGGAGCGTGAGGTCGACGACCTGAAGTCTCTGCATCTGCAGGCCAGCGACGCATCAGACAAGGCAAAGCAAGCCGTCAACCAGAACTCGGCCATGCTCCAGAAGAAGCTGAGCGAGCGCCAGAAGCTGCTCTCACAACTCGACCAGGCCAAGATGCAAGAGCAGCTGAACTCGGCCATGGATTCGCTCTCAGAACAGGTCGGCCAGGACACACCTTCCATGGAAGAGGTCCGGAACAAGATCGAGCAACGCTACGCCAAGGCTCAGGGCGCAGCTGAGCTCTCCGAGAACACCGTCGAAGGGCGCATGCTTGAGGTCGAGCAGGCTTCACTCAACGTCGAGGCCCAGTCCCGACTAAGCGAGATTCGGGCCCAGCTTGGCATCGAGTCAGCCGGAACCGAGTCACAGGTGTCCGAGGCCATCGCCGAAGCGGCACCCCAGCCAGCCGAAGGCGAAAGCTAATATCGAGCCTTTCTTCAGGCCAACAATTCTTTAGCTGTCGCTCCGTCCAAACGACGGGGCGACAGCCATTTTTGCCCGTCACCTATTGCTGCGAGGCCAGACCTGAACGGGAGGGCCGACATAGCGAACTGCCGCCGCATCGCCGGGCGAGAGGCTGGTATCGGTACTGCGGACGGAGAAGACCTCGTCGGCGCCCCGCATCTCGTACAAGACATCGTGGCCGAAGTACTCGGCAGACTCGACGTGTACCGCCACAAGCGGACGGCCGTCGGCTTGCCCAACGTCATCAGACGACGTCGACGCGACAGTACGGTCCCCTGGCGACACCACAAGGTGCTCCGGTCGGATCAGAACATCAACGTCACCATCGGCTTCGACACCGGGCTTCGACCCATAAATCAAATGATGACCGAATGCGGTTGAGACTTCCCTCGGCCCACGAAGGACGCCACGAATCAGATTCGCCTCGCCAACGAACTCGGCCACCCACTGATCGTCAGGTCGGTCGTAGAGCTCCGTCGAGGGTCCGATCTGGCGGACGCGGCCATCACGCATAACGGCAACCCGATCGCCAAGTACAAAAGCCTCGTCCTGGTCATGAGTGACGACGATGGCCGTGATGCCGACCTGAGAGAGAATACGTCGAACATCACGCCGCAATTGAACCCGCATGCCAGGGTCCAACGCTGAGAACGGTTCGTCCAACAAGAGCACCGACGGCCTTGGGGCCAGCGCCCGTGCCAGGGCAACACGCTGACGTTGGCCGCCCGACAACGTATCGGGTCGGCGATCGGCGGAGCCTTCCAACTCGACAATGCCCAGCAGCTCACGAACTCTGGACTCGGCATCTCTCACGCCACGCAACCCGAACTCAATGTTCTCGCTAACCGACAGGTGTGGGAACAACGCTCCATCCTGAAAGACCATCCCTACTCGCCTACGATGCGGCTCGAAGTGAATGCCCGGACCGTCAACAGTGACCCCACCAATCTCGATGCTGCCGGAGCTGGGCGGCTGAAGCCCTGCGATGGCTCGAAGCAGCGTGCTCTTGCCACAACCCGAGGGCCCGAGGAGCGAAAGAATCTCCCCCGGCTCGATGTTCAGATCAACGTGATGCAGCACCGAGACGTCAGTTTCGTAACCCACTGACACATCGATCAGCGAAACCTTGGCGAACATCGCGTTGCCTTCAGTCGCGCCTTGTCGGCTTGAATCTCGTTTGGCCATTACTGACCGGGGCCTTCCGTCCGGGGGCTAAATCCAGATCGAATCACAAACAACCAGGTTAGGACTCCGGACACTGCCAGGAGCGCAAGCGCCGGCACCGCCGTCTCCGCATAAAAGCCTTCGGCGTAACCGGACCAGATTCTCGTCGCCAGCGTATCGAACCCGATTGGCGCCAGCAAAAGTGTGGCCGGTAGCTCCTTGACGGTGGACAACAGAACAAGTCCGGCACCGGAGATCAGGCCGGGCCTCATCAGTGGAAACTGCACACGCCCGAAGCGCCGTAGCAACTGCGGTTCGAGAAGCGAAGCCGACTCTCTGACGTTGGCCGGAACAGCCCGCACCGCATTCTCAGCCGACCCCAGAGCTTGCGCTCCGAAGTGGACGATGTAAACGGCGATAAGAGCCGGAAGAGTCTGGTACATCCAGGAGAAGCCCGGCGTATTGAGCGTCCAGAACACCATCGACAAGGCCAAAACCACACCGGGAAGGGCGAACCCTGTCAACACCGCGGTGGTACACACCGCCGTCAATCGCGAACGGGACCGGATCGACAACGTGGCCACCGGCAGCATCACCACAATGGTGAAAAAGGCGGTAACTAGACCGGCTAACGCTGTATTGACGATGGCTGGCGGTAGACGCCCAAGGTTGACCCGTCCATCTACCAGGCCTCTTGTCGCCCAGACGGCGAAACTTGTTACCGGAACCACGAGGGCGAACAACACAACGGTCCAACCGGCCAGGGCGACCGGCCAACGAAAGCGGCCGAGGCGTACTGAGGCACCACGACTGGAATCGGCTCGAGAGTCGGGACGAAAACTCGACTCGACTGATCGCTCGATAAGGACGACAACCACTGCCAAGAGCATCAAGACGGCAGCCGCCAGGAACGACGCCCCTTGATCAGCGAGGAACGAGGCAAAAACGACCCGGGTAAGCGTGTCGTATCCCAACAACTGCACCGCACCGAACTCTGACAGGGTGTAGAGGAACACCAAGAGGGTTCCGCTCAAGATGGCTGGTCGAAGCTGAGGTACCGTCACTGCGAAAAACGTTTCTACCTGCGACCGACCAAGAAGCAGAGCTGACTCATGGAGCGACCCGGACAGCGAACGGGCCCGGGCCATGACCGGGAGTAGCACGTACGGAAACGTGAAAAGAGTAAGGAATAGCCATGATGGCCAAAAGCCCCGAAGACGGATCGGCCCCAGCGGATCGCCGCCGATCACGGCGACTCTGAGATCCATGGCCGCCGACAACACGCCGTGCAAGATGCCGCCGGGGGCGAATGCCGCCAGATAGGCGGCTGCCCCAACGAACGACGGAAGAACCAGGGCAAGAGGTAGCACAGCGCGCAAGGCCCCGATCGAGGGGGCATCACTGGACGTCACAGCCCAGCCGAAGAACGTTCCGATAACGGCCGCCGACGCCGAAACCGTCACGGCAAGAATGATGCTGCGTCCAGTCGGGGCCAGAGTTTCGCCAAGTCCACCAACCGCCCCCGCTTGAAACGTCCGCAACAAGATGTAAAGGGCCGGCATAGCAAAGGCCACAGCCACCCCGGCGACAAAGATCTTCAATGGGGACCGTTCGGCTCCCAACCATTGAAAAGATCCTGTCTGGATGGCTCTCACAGGTCAGCCCTCAAAACCGGCGTCAACTATGAGCTGGCGTGTGGCGGTCAATCCACCTTCCAGCTCCTCAAGGTCGATGCCTCCAACATCGCCAAAGCTGGCGGGTGGGATGACCGATGACGGTTCGATTCCAGAGGCCAATGGGTATTCAAAGGTTTCGTCGGCAAAGTAGCGTTGTGCAGGCTCCGACAGCAGCCACTCCAGCAGTGTGTCGGCGGCTTCGCTCTCCGAACTGACAAGTTTGGCCGCTGCGGTGACGATGAGCACCGAGCCGACGTCGTCGGTTGCAAACTGGTGGTTCAGCGCAGGATGGTCCGGGTCCTCCGCTTGAGCACGAAAGTTGTAGTAATGGTTGACGAGCCCGGCCGCTACCTCACCTCGACCCACAGCCTCCACGATGGCGCTGTTCTTGGCGTAACTCTGAGCCTCGTTGGCGTTGATGTCAGTCAACCACTGGGCTGTTGGTTCCTCACCTAGCTCAAACCTCATAGCGGTTACGAAGTCCTGGAACGACCCGTTGGCCGGAGCGATGCCAAGACGGCCGGCCCATGCCCGATCAGCTACATCCAGAACAGAATCAGGCAGCTCGGACTCGTCGACAAGATCTGGGTTGTAGACCAGCACTCGTTGACGTCCGCTGATTCCGACCCAACGCCCGTCGTCATCGCGGGTTCCGTCCGCCACGCGACCGAGGACGGTTTCCGGTAGCTCGGTCAGCAGGCCTGCTTGATCAAGAAAGCCGACGGCACCAGGGCTTTGGGAGAGGAACAAGTCAGCCGGCGACTGGTCGCCCTCCTCGGCGATTAGTCTCGCCAGCACGTCGGACTCGTTGTATTGGACTCGGACTTCGATACCGGTTTCGGCGGTGAAGTCTTCCAGCACCTGCGCCATCAGGTCTTCGTTCCGGCCCGAGTAGATGGTCACCGAGTCGTCGCTGTCACCGGTGCACGAGCTAAGGGTCACAACCAGGATCGCCAGGGGCATCCAACGTCCAAGAATTCTCAAAATCATCTAGCGGATGGTACCAACCATAGCTGCATTGTTAGGCGACCTTATCAGAGTTCGTATAGCGGTCAGACGTCACAGTATACGGTGCCACAGCCATGACCTGGCAGCTGCCCTATCACCGGTCGGATGGGTCGGTGTATAGTTGAACCATGACCGAATACACCTCGCCGGAGCACCACCCTGCATACGAGGAGTATTGCGAAACAATCTTCGAGCTGGCCGAGGACGGACTCACCGTCATCCAAGCCCGAATCGCCGAACGACTGGACGTCTCGCGCCCAGCCGTCTCGGAAATGATCCGGCGAATGAGTAGCGATGATCTGGTGACAATCGATGACGGTGAGATTCGATTGACCGACAAAGGCAAAAACCTGGCTCAGACCATGGTGCGCCGGCATCGCCTGGCCGAGCGTTTCCTTACCGACGTCCTGAACCTGTCATGGGCCGAGGCCCACCACGAGGCGGGTAAGTGGGAACACGTCATCAGCCCTCGAGTCGAAGCCGCAATCGTTGAACAGCTGGGAGATCCGACGACTTGCCCTCACGGCAACCCGATCCCCGGTTCCGGATACGTCGAGCCGGACGCCGTAACCCTGGTGGAAGCCGACACCGACACCGAACTTACCGTCACTCGCATTCCCGAAGAACTCGAGTTCACTCCCGGGCTGCTGGAGTTTCTTGAAGAGAACCAGCTTCAGCCTGGGGCAACAGCACGGATAATCACAAAGGCACCGGATGGGACAACCACCTTGGATGTCAGCGGAAACATCGTCGGGCTCAGCGCATTTACAGCCGAACGAATCATGGTCAGCACCGGCTAGCGACCACAGCCCGGCCTAGCGGGGAAGCAAGACCATGTCGTCGCGGTGAACGATCTCGGCGGCCAGTTCATCGGGCAATTCGTGAGTTGACCTTCCGGCGTGGTCGTCGATGGCGGTGCGATCCCAGCGGGCCAAGCCTTTGGCGAACACGGCGCCGTCCTCGTCCACGATCTCGACGGCATCATCGGCCCGGAAGGAGCCCTCGGCCTTCTTAACACCGGCAGGTAGGAGCGACCGTCGATCCTCGATCAACGCTGCACGGGCACCGGAGTCAACCACCAGACGACCGAGCGCCGGCACAGCGAAGGCAATCCAAAGTTTGCGGGCAGGCAACCTCTGCTGTCGGGCCCGAAAGACGGTGCCGGTTCCTGCGATGCTTCCGATGGCGTCGGAAATGACGTTTGGCCGATCCGCCTTGGCGATGGTCGTCTCGACACCTGACCACGACGCGATCTTGGCTGCTGCCAACTTCGACGCCATGCCTCCCCGGCCAGCCATGCTGCCCGGTCCACCGGCCACGGACTCCAAGTGCTGATCGACCTCGATGATTTCCTCGATTAACGAGGCATCGGCGTTGCTCCGGGGATCGGCGGTGAACACACCGGCGGTGTCGGTCAACAACACCAAGGCATCGGCTTCGATCAAGTGGGCCACCAGTGCGGCCAACCGGTCATTGTCACCAAACTGGATTTCATCGTCGGCTACCGCATCGTTCTCGTTGACGACCGGCACAATTCCACGGCCGACAAGAGCTTGAAGTGTTCCCCGACTCTTCAGATACCGCTTGCGATTCCACAGGTCGGTAGGTGCCAACAGCACCTGACCGGCCATCAGTCCATTTGAGGCCAGATGCCCCTTGTAGGTGGCCATCAAGGCGATCTGGCCCACGGCCGAGGCTGCTCGCAGCAGCTCAGGCTCATTCGGCCTGTCGTCCGACGAGAACCCCAACGGACCCAGCCCAGCGGTGATGGCGGCGCTCGTCACCACCACCACATAGTGTCCCTGATTTGTTAGATCTGCTACCTCGGCACACAGCTTGGCCACTGCGCCATGGTCGATATCGCCAGTAACCGTGGTCAGCGACGACGACCCGATTTTGACGACAATCTTCATTGCAAGATCTGCTCCGAATCATCCGCGTACTCAAAAGCAAAATCGCCGATTCTCACTTCTTCGCCTTCTCTAACGCCTGCCGAACGCAACGCCTTATTTACACCCATGCGTTCGAGTCGCGACTGAGCATACTGCAGCGCACCAGGGTCCGTCAGATCCGAAAGGGCCACAGCTCGCTCCGCTGTACGACCAGCGACCCGCCATGCACCGTCCATGTCGCGCTCCACAACCACACCGACGGGCTCCGGACGATGAATGACATACCCAGGACGCGTGTTCTCTTGTGCGCGGGCTTCAGCTACCAGCTTAGCTAAACGCCACTTCAGTGTTTGGATGCCGTCGGTGGTGGCCGAGGAAATCGACAGCTCCGGCCGGGAACGACCGGACAAATCGTCACCCCAGTCCTCGACGGTCAACACGTCGTTCTTCGACCCAACCACAACCGACGGGCGGGCCAAGAGATCGGGCTGGTACGAACCGAGCTCGTGCTTCAACACGTCTAGCTGTTCAGCTGGCGATGCTCCGTCAATCGAGCTGAGATCGATGAGGTAGACCAATACCCTGGCTCGCTCAATGTGGCGGAGGAACTGAAGGCCGAGACCATGTCCGTCGCTCGCTCCTTCGATCAGCCCGGGAAGGTCGGCCATCACGAACTGGTTGTCCTCATCGACGTGTACGACGCCGAGATTCGGTTCCAGCGTGGTGAATGGGTAGTCGGCGATCTTCGGTTTGGCTCGGGACATGACCGAGATCAACGTACTCTTACCCGCTGACGGAAACCCGACAAGGGCCACGTCGGCCAGCAGTTTCAATTCGAGCCGGAACCATGTGTCGCTTGACTTCTCGCCTTGCTCGGCGAAAGCGGGCGCTCGACGTTTGTTGGAAAGGAACTTGGCGTTACCGCGCCCTCCCTGACCGCCTCGCGCCGCCAGCCAACGATCACCGGGAGCGGCCAGGTCGACTAGTTGCTCGCCACTTTCGTGATCCAGCACGGAGGTTCCCACCGGCACGGAGACTTCAACGTCTTTACCCCGCCGGCCGTGTTTCTTAGCCCCTTGACCGTGGCTGCCACTTGTAGCGATCCGGTGCGGGTGATCGCGAAACGACAGCAGAGACGCGACGTTTCGGTCGGCTACCAGCCAGACATCGCCACCATCGCCGCCGTCACCGCCATCGGGGCCGCCATAGGGCACGTGGGCCTCGCGTCGGAACGACACACAGCCAGCGCCCCCATCACCGCCTCGAGCGCAGAGGTTGGATTCATCGACGAAGTTGGACATCGTCGTTCACCTACGTTGCTTGATGCCACCCTTTGGAGGATGGCTTGAGGAGCTACGCCCACGGCGGACGCAGCGGGAAATCAGTCTTGAATGATGTCGACGAGTCGTCGGCCCTTGCGGAAACCGAACTTCACTCGGCCGTCGGCAGTGGCGAACAGTGTGTCGTCACCACCACGGCTGACGTTGCGACCTGCGTGGAACTTGGTTCCTCGCTGCCTGACAATGATGGATCCGGCTGGGAGTTCCTCGCCGTCGAAGGCCTTCACGCCGAGCCGCTGGCTCCGTGAATCTCTGCCGTTGCGGGTTGAACCGCCACCTTTGGTCTTTGACATATCAGCCTCGCGTAATTCCCGTGATCTCGATGGTGGCGTACGTCTGGCGATGACCGAACCGGCGACGGTTGTTGGTCTTCGACTTGTACGTAAACCCGTCGATCTTCTTGCCTTTGGTCTCCTCGACGATGCGAGCGGTGACAGATGCCCCGTCAAGCTCGGTCGGGGTAGCCAGAACCTGGTCGCCGTCAACGAGCAGCACCGGCCGCAGGTCGACGTCAGCACCGGGCTCGCCAAGGCGTTCCACCTTGATCTGCTGTCCTTCTTTTACCCGGTACTGCTTGCCACCGGTAGCAACGATTGCGTACATAACTGTTCAAGCCTATCTGTTTAGCGACCCGATTTGCTCTGCTCGTCGGGCGCTCCGTCGGAAATGTTCACGCCCCTGCCTGCACAGTGCGGGCACTGGACTGACAGGGATTCCAACAGACCCTCTCCGATCCGCTTGCGGGTCATCTCGACCAAGCCCAACGCAGAGATGTCGAACACCTGCGTTCTGGTCTTGTCGCGGTTGAGTGCCCGACGGAAGACCCGCATTACTTCTTCGCGGTTCTTCTTGCTCTCCATGTCGACGAAGTCGATCACGATGATACCGCCGATATCACGCAGCCGGAGCTGATGTGCGATGCCTTCGGCCGCCTCGAGGTTGTTCTGAAAGACCGTCTCTTCAAGACTGGACTTACCGACGTTCTTGCCGGTGTTGACATCAATAACCGTCAGCGCTTCCGTCGACTCGATGATCAACGAGCCACCCGAGGGCAACCAGACCTTCTTGTCAAGCGCCTTGTGGAGTTGTTCATGGACGTGATAGCGCTCGTACAGCGGCAGCTGCTCGACTGTCGAGTCATAGAACTTGACCCGCTCGGCCAGCGCCGGCGTGATTGCTCTGACGTAGTCTGAGACGTCCTCGTACAGGGATTCGTCGTCAATAGCGACTTCCCGATACTCCTTGTTGAACTCCTCGCGAATAACACGTGTGGACATGTCCGGCTCGCGATAGAGCAGAGCCGGAGCTTTCGCCTGCTTCGACAACTTTTCGATCTGACGCCATTGCTCGAGGAGACCGGTGACATCCCGCTCGATCTCCGCCGCCGTAACATTGTCGGCTGCGGTTCTCACAATAATGCCGTGCTCAGCTGGGCGAACCCGATCAAGGATCTGACGCAGGCGTTTACGTTCCTGGTCCGAGAGCCGTTTCGAGATGCCGTACGTCGAACTATTGGGAACAAGTACGACGAAGCGGCCCGGTAGTGAAACTTCGGTCGTGAGCCGAGCGCCCTTGTGAGCGATCGGGTTCTTGGTGACCTGGCAGAGAATGGGTTGACGGGCTCGAAGAATTTGCTCAATCTTCGGCTGGCCCGACCCTCCATCGAGGTCATCGTTCTCGTGCTGGACATCACCGCGGTAGATCACCGCGTTCTTTGGCGTCCCGATGTCAACGAATGCCGCTTCCATCCCGGGGAGCACGTTCTGAACACGCCCAAGGTAGATGTTGCCGTGAATCTGGAAGACGTCATCTGCCGGGCGGGAGACGTAATACTCGATCAGGTTACGACCCTCGAGAATTGCGATGTGAGTGGCGTCAGCCTTCTTCGACACCGCCATCAAATAGCGGCCTATGGGGCGACCCTTACGTGACCGACCACGGCGCTGCTCGAGCGTCTCCTCGTCGAGTTCGAGCTCGCCATCGGGGATGACATGACCCACCGGCTGATGGGTATTACCTCGACCGCCACGGCTGCGACGCCGGGATCGAGAGCGGCGACCGCCTCCGGAGTCCGGCTGGCCATCTTGGTTGCCACCGGAGTTCTGACTGTTGCGGTTGTTTCCGCCTTCGGAATCGCCGCCGCCACCTTTGCGCCCACTACCGGAGCGTCGGCGCCTCCGCCGTCGGCCTCCACCGGAGCCTTCGGACTTCTCTCCGTCCTTTTGCTGGGGGGCGGAGTCGTCTTGTGACGGCGCAGGGCGAGTGTCGCCAATCTTAGGTTTTGATGATGTTGAGCCTTGCTCTGAGTTGCTTTGCTTGGCTGAACTATCGGACGCCGAACGACGTTTTGCCGTCTTCTCAACAGCCTTAGGCGATTCGGTAGTTGCTGATTTCTGCTTTTCGGCTCGTTGCCGCTCGGGAGCTGGAGATTCGCTCTCCGTGCTTTCCGACATAGTGAAGATCCCTTCTGGCAAGATGCTCGTTGACGAGCATCTTGCTCATGACACGCACTCCAAAGTGCGTTCGGTCGACGACACTGGAGCCACAGGCTCGCGACGTTCGCCGTCGACAAAAGTCCATTGGTTGGTTCGGCGGACCCGTCCCTCTAGGAGCCCTTCCAATCCGAGCACGTCCACCAATTCGGCGGGACGAAGCGCGGACGGTCGGGTGGCCAGCTCGGCGACCAGCTGTGTGCCGGTCTCGGTCTGGCCCTCGACTGTTAGATCGATGATCATCGGTCGAACGTCGTCGGTTCGGGTTTTGCCTTTTCGAATTCGATCCAGGGGCAGCTCGGCGGCGCTGATGGCACGGCTGACGGCATCAACCACTGCTTCGTGGGTGGTGCCGATAACTTCGATCCTCCAGCGGCAGCTGGAGATTGCCTCCTGCAAAGACTCTTCGCCGACCCTGGTCCAGCGGAGAGCCTCGACGGTTAGACCGTCGGGAAGCGCAGAGGTCAACTCGACTACAAGATCGTCGGTGTTGACTTTTTCGGTGAGTTCAACGTCGAGAAACTCGGCGTCGGACTCGTGGGCGACGCTAAGCGCCAACCCGAAACTCAGTTTTGGCCGCGGTGAAAAACCCTGGCTGTAGGCCACGGGAAGCTGCACCTTTCGGCAAGCCCGCTCGAAGAGCCTGGCTACATCACGGTGGCTGACAAATCGGATCTTGCCCGACTTGGTGTAGCGGATTCGTAGATGGTGGGCGAGATGCTGGGGCTGAGGGCCGCTCATAGGAGCACCTCGTTGCCGGTCGAATCGCCCTTGGAACGAGTCGACGGCTTAGACGACAAGAGACTCACCGGCACAGCACCGCCGACCGTCAGGTCCTGACCTGTTCCCTGGCTACCTCCGGCCGGAGGCGTCGCCGAAGCCACAACGTGCTCGATGCCATAGCCAGTGCAAGCGCCACAGTCGTAGCACGGAATCCACCGGCAGTCCTCAAGACCGACTTCGGCAAGAGCGTCTTGCCAATCGGTCCACAGAAAGTCTTTGTGCAAGCCAGCCCAAAGATGATCCCAGGGCAGTGGCTCTTCCTCGGTCCGATGACGAAATACGATGTCTTCGGCGGAAAGCCCGTTGTCAGCCAGTGCATCAAGCCACAATTGCAGGTCGAAATGCTCGGACCACTCCTGGAACGTGCCACCGTTGCGCCATACCTGCTCGATGACGGGACCGATGCGACGGTCCCCTCGACTGGCGATGCCCTCAGCCAATGTGGCTTTCGGGTCATGCCATTTCAGCTGAACCCCGCGCAGCTTACGCGACGCGTCCCGCAGGAGATTGACCTTGCGTTGGAGTTCGATGTCAGTGTTCTGGCCGAACCATTGGAACGGGGTGAACGGCTTGGGGACGAACCCCCCGACCGATACTGTAACGCTGGCCCGGTTGTTGTACTTCTTGCCGATGGCCACGCAGTTCTTGGCCAGTTCAATGATTCCAAGCGTGTCCTCGTCGGTTTCGGACGGCAGCCCGATCAAGAAGTAGAGCTTGACCCGCTTCCAACCTTGGGAGAACGCCGACTCGACGGCACCATAAAGGTCTTCTTCTCGAATCAGCTTGTTGATGATCTGACGCATCCGCCAGGTGCCCGCCTCGGGTGCGAACGTTAGACCGCTGCGCTTGGCTCGTTGGATCTGGGCGGCAATACCAACTCCGAAGGCGTCTACTCGAAGACTGGGTAGCGAGACCGACAGTGGACCGCACCCAGCATCGTCGGCGTCATCTATAAGCCCGGTGACGACACCTTCAATGTTCGAAAAGTCGGCGGTAGATAGTGACGTGAGGCTAACTTCGTCGTACCCAGTTCGGGCCAGGCCTTCCGAAACCATGGTGCGCACCTGATCTTCGGGGCGCTCTCGAACCGGCCGGGTGATCATGCCGGCCTGACAGAAACGACAACCCCGGGTACAGCCCCGGAAGACCTCGACGTTCAGGCGGTCATGCACCACCTCAGTCAGGGGAACAAGCTGTTGCTTCGGATAGGGCCATTCAGCCAGGTCGGCGACAGTGCGCTTCGAAATCTGCTGGGGAACGGACTCATCGATTGGCTCGATGGAGGCGATCTTCGGACCGTCGTAGGTGACGACATACAACGAGGGCACATAGACGGACTCGACGTCGGCCAGTCTGCGAAGGATCGTGGTCCGGTCCCAGCCGTTCTCACGTCCACGAGCGAGGACGTCGGTGATGTCACCGACCACTTCTTCACCATCACCAAGCACGACCGCGTCCAAAAAGTCGGCCAGCGGCTCGGGGTTGTAGGTGCAGTGTCCTCCGGCGATGACCAGTGGATGATCTTCCGATCGCTCTTCGGCCCGAACCGGGACTCCGGAAAGATCGATGCAGTTCAACAGGTTCGTGTAGGTGAGTTCGGCTGACAGATTGAACGCCAGAACATCAAACTCACCGCACGGAGTGTGGTGCTCGACGGAGAAGAGCGGAACGCCTTCGGCCCTCATCAACTCCTCAAGGTCACCCCATGGGGCGTAGGACCGATCGGCTCGAGCGTCCGGGCGCTCGTTGATGATCTCGTACAGAATCTGAAGACCCTGATTGGGTAACCCCACCTCGTACGTGTCGGGGTAAATGAAACACCAACCGATAAGAGCGGGGTCGGGAAACTTGGCTTTCGCGCCGTCTTCACTTCCGATGTATCGGGCGGGCTTTTGCACCCTAGGGAGAAGCGGCTCCAGTTGGGGCCAAACAGTCGTCATCCAATGACTTCCTAGCGACCCACCCTACCGCACAAACAACCGGCAGGGATGGTTCCAACCCCCACCGGAAGGCGCCCGTCGGCAACGGTTCAACCGACAGACGCCTGATGCGACAAACGAGCGCTAAAAACTACTAGGAGGCGAGCTCGGGGAAGAAGATTGAGATCTCGCGAGCGGCCGACTCGTTCGAGTCGGAACCGTGCACCAGATTCTCGGTGAGGATCGTGCCGTAGTCACCTCGAATGGTGCCTGGAGGGGCATCCACAGGATTGGTCGAGCCCATCAGAGTACGGACGACGGCATAGGTGTCCTCGGGACCCTCAAGTACGCACAACATGGCAGGACTCCGGCTCATGAAGGCGACAAGGTCGGGATAGAACGGCTTCTCGACATGCTCGGCGTAGTGCTTGGCCAATGTGGCCTCGTCAAGGAGACGAAGCTCGGCGGCGACGATCTTCAGACCCTTCTGCTCGAAACGGTCGAGGATACGACCCACATATCCGCGTTCTACGGCATCGGGCTTACAGATCACAAAGGTACGGTTCACGGCGATCAGACTAGATCGATCGGCCCGGCATCGAAACCCGCGGGCCCAGGTCGTCCGCCTTATCGCTGTGGAGGAGGTCTGCTCTCCGCCTCCGCTCTAAAGCCAGCAGCGATCCAGTCGACCACCTAAGGGTGGATTGCGAAAGTGCGATCAAGTCAGTCCGGTACAACGAGCGCGGTGCGTCGCTGGTCGAGTACGCCATTGCCCTGGCAGTGATTCTGACACTCAGCGTGATTGCCATCGAAAACCTCACCGGAGCATCGGGTGCGTACCTAAGCCAAACCGGTGAAGACATTGGCCGAGCTCCCGAACATGTCGCTGACCTCGAACCCAGCCTGCCCGAGCCTCCGGATTGGATTCGCAATCCATGACGACGTCTGCTGACAGCGGTGGCAGCGAACGGGGTGCCGTCCTAGTAGAGATCGCACTGGTGACACCGGCCTTCCTACTGTTGATCTTCGGAATCTTCGAACTCGGCTTCTTGTTCAGAGACTCGCTCACCACCGAAAACGCCAGCCGGGAGGCCGCCCGCTCCGCCAGCACCAAGGGCCGGGCCCCGGAGGCCGACTTCTTTATCATTCGGTCTGCCGAGAACGGGCTAGCCGCTATGGACCTGCAATCGCTTGAGTACCTGGTGGTCTTCAAAGCGACGGGCCCGGGAGATGAAGTTCCTGACAGCTGCCGAACGGCGTCGCAATCCGGGTTATGCAACCGATACACGGCGGCTGACTTCTTTGCCAGCCTTGACGATCTCAACGGGAACGACACCGGCAACTTCCGATGCGGAAGTCTCGACTCATCATGGTGCGCCACCGACCGAGAAACCCAGGCATCAACCGGGCTGGACTACATCGGTGTGCACGTCGAGACCAATCATGGCTTTCTGACCGGAGCATTCGGCTCAACCACCTCGTTGGGTGCCACCACAGTCCTTCAGATCGAGCCTGATCGACGATGATGCCAAATCTGCTCTATCCACTCCGAAAGGGAAACGACGCTTCGCTTCGTCGCCGCGTCCCCCGCGACCACAGCACTGAACGGGGTGCCGCCCTTGTCGAGTTGAGCATCGTCGCCCTCTTGCTGGCCACCGTGGCCCTTGGAACCCTGGAGCTGGGAATGGCCTGGAGCGACGCCCAACTTGTCAACCAGGCCGCCCGATCTGGCGCCCGGGTGGCGGCACAGTTGAGCGACGATGCCGACGCTGACGAACACGTTGTCGACGCGGTTGAGGCCGGCCTCGGTCGGCTAGCCGTCAACCCAATTCGAATCGTCGTATACGACGCCGGCGCGACCGATGGGTCGATGCACAACTCCTGCCTCCGACTTTCGTTTCCGGGCAACAGGCACTGCTCGATTTATGACGAACAGCACTTGACCACATTCAGCCAAGGAAACTGGCCACCGTCCCGGCGAACATCATCGATAGACAGCGCGGTCTACGTGGGCGTGGAAGTTGCGGTGGAGCGGCCCATGTTTACCGGCCTGCTCGGTTCCGGGGCCATGACCATCACCGAAACCGCCGTCATGAGAGTCGAGGCGCGCTGAAATGACGGCGACTCAGAATCGAAGCGAGGGTGGGTACGTCTTGGCGCAAACGGCGTTACTCCTAATTCCACTGATGATCTTCGCTGCCTTTGCCACCGACATCGGTTCCTGGTACGTGCAAAGCCAGAAGTTGCAACGGGCCGCAGACGCCGCAGCTCTAGCAGGAGTCACTCAACTCCCCGACTTGGACAAGGCGATCACCGAGGCCCGAGCGGTGGCTACTCGCAACGGTCTGGTTGATCAGACACCGACCGACAACACCGACTTCGATACGGGGCCACTCCCCCAGCTTGAGGTAACCAGCCCAAAGGCGGGCGTCCTGGAGGTGGCGGTCAAACGCCGAGAACCGTCGTTCCTCGGACGTCTTGTCTTGGATTCGATCGTCGTCGAGCGGTTTGCTATTGCCGAGTTCACCAACGACGTCTACCTCGGAAATCCAACGTCGGGCCTGGGAACCGGCACCATCTCCCCCGCCGACCTCGGCATGCCCAACGATCAGACGTGGCTGGCTCTGAACGCATACTGCTGGGATAAGCAACGAGGAGATCTGTTCGCCTCCGGCTTCTACTCGGGGCCGTTCGCCGGTGGGACGCGAACCTGCGGCCCGACCCCCGGCCAGATCGCCACGGCACCGCAGGCCCACCCAAATCCCAACTACGACCCCGACGCTTATGTGTTCGTGGTCGAATCTCAACCCTCATCGGCTCCGCTCGATATCTCTATCTTCGAGCCTGGGGCAGGCTGCCCCGAAGTGAACTCGACCAACGACGCTTCGTCGTCACCACGCCTGCACTACCGCCTGTACGGACCCAACCTGCGCACCAACCACCGTCAGTTTGTGGACACAAACTCACCGATCAGGGAAGGTCTGTTGCCGACTGACGCCTGTGTCGCTAATAGCCCGACGGGCGACGGCTGGTGGCCGGTGGGCCAGAATCTGACCGTCCCCGGATCCGATGGCGGCTACTACTATCTGCAGCTGGGCACCCGAAACCCAGACATCAACGACTTGGATCCGGCCGACCCGTTTTGGGAGGAAATCGGCATCAACTTCTTCTCGCTGAAGACAACACGATCGGGAACCTCGCAGTTGTGCGCCTTTACCGCCGCCGACCCTACCTGCCCACAGCTCTACGCCCTCGAATGGCTACCGCTGTGGCGGGAGCTACCGAGCAGCGAGGCCGACTTCTTTCTAGCCGAAGTACCGGAGGGCCACCGCGGCTCGACGATGGTCGTAACCCTGTTCGACGCCGCCGACGGTGTGGACAATATCCAGATCGCCGATCCCAGCGGTCGAGCTGTGCCCTTCGAGTGGCGCTACGTTGACCGATCCCTCGGACAAATGTCAGGCAACGGTTACTTCGAGACCGACTATGCAGCGCATACCGCTACGTGCAATTGGGCCGGTTCGCCCGGTAACCCGTGTTTGGAAACAAGGGTCTACTCAAACTTCAACGATCACCTCGTGCAAATCAGCATCGACATTCCACCGGACTACACCTGTGGCGGCGACTGCTGGTGGAAGGCAAGATACACGACAGCCCTCGCTCCAGGTGACAGAACGGTCTGGGCTATAGCGATGACCGGTGATCCTGTTCGTCTTGTTGAGTAGTGTTCATGGCAACGAGCAAATGCTGCCTGATTTCGGCTGCCACATACAGGCTTCCGCTGACGAAGATCAGGTCGTCATCTGCACACACTGAAACCGCCCTGGTGATGGCGTCCTGCGAGTCGACGATCGTTTCGGGAGTGACCCCCATTTGCAGCGCAGCGGCCGTAAGCTCGTCGGCTGGCACGGCTCGATTAGAGTCAGCCTGGGTGCAGATGACGGCATCGAAGTCGCGAATTCGGAAGGCCTCAAGCATTTCCTTGGGGTGCTTGCCCTGCAGGATTCCGACGACGAGAACCCAGGACCCTGTTCGGGCCATGCTCTCGATCAGGGTTTGCGTTGCCGTGGCGGCGCCGTCTGGGTTGTGAGCCCCGTCGATGGCCACGGTGGGATTGCGAGCCACGATCTCAAATCGAGCTGGCAGTTCGACTCGAGCGAAGGCGGCGTCGAGCAATTCACGGTCGATCTCGCGGTCGATCAATGCTTCGACTGCGGCAACGGCGGTAGCAAAGTTCTGGCCCTGATGGCGTCCGTGAAACGGGATAAAGAGCTCGTTGTATGTCCCATGGACCGTATGCAGATCGATGACGCGACCCCCGACGGCAATCTCGTTAGCGGCAATGGTGAAGTCATCGCCGGCTTCCCAAACGGAAGCGGATGCTTCATTGTCAAAGTGCCGACGGAGCTCACCCATTGGTGAACCCAGCACAACACGGGATTCGGGTTTGATGATGCCGGCCTTCTCGGCCGCAACCTCGTGCTGCCAGTCAGCCCCGCCCGTCGTGTGGTCTTTGCCGATATTCGTGAACACCGCAACGTCCGACTCGATGACGTTGGTGGCGTCGAAGCGTCCGAGCAGACCAACTTCCACTACCGCCACCTCAGTGCCTTGTTCAGCGAACCAGACGAAGGCAATGGCGGTCAGCAGTTCAAATCGACTAGGGGTGATTTCGAGCTTGGTTTCGACCTCGGCCAGAAGGTCTACGATGCGGGCGAAGTCCTCGTCAGGAATCTCGTTTCCGTCCCAAACAATTCGTTCGTTGACCCGACCCATGTCGGGGCTGGTGTAGAGCGCCACGGACAGACCAAGTTCCTGCAGCAGGGCAGCAGTAGCCCGGGCGGTCGACCCTTTGCCGTTTGTTCCCGTCAGGTGGACCGTGCGGTAAGCGAGGTGAGGGTCGCCGAGCGCCTCCATGAAGGCCGCCATGGCATCGAGGGACAACCCCTCAGTTTTTCCGGCGGTCGGCATCACGGGCGCGGGGTCTGTGAAGCGGTCGGCTCGCCCACCTTCAAGGTTGGTGTGGCGATCGATGTAGTCCAAAGCGGACTTGTAATCCATAGCCCTAATGTAAGGCCTCGAAGGCAACGACGGGCGCGCCTACATAGCCCGATTTGACGAGACCAGGTTGTGGCGAGATCGCCGCTTAAGAGGCTGCCCGTTGATCGTCGGTGATCTCGGAGCGGGGAACCAGCGTGGGGTTGACCCGTTCCAGCACAACTTCAGCGTCGATGACACAGCGACCGACGTCTTCACGACCGGGCACATCGAACATGATGTCCAGAAGAACTTCTTCCAGGATGGCCCGCAGACCCCGTGCGCCGGTTCCTCGCAGCACGGCCTGGTCGGCGATGGCCTCCAGGGCGTCCTCGGAGAACTCGAGCTCCACGTCTTCCATCTCGAAGAACTTCTGGTACTGCTTGATCAGAGCGTTCTTCGGCTCGACCAGTATCTCGATCAGAGCTTCGCGGCTCAGCTTGGACACGGTGCCAACGACCGGCAGACGGCCGACGAACTCAGGAATGAGGCCGAACTTGAGGAGATCCTCAGGCAGCGCCTCGGCGTAGAAGTCTTCGACCGGCTCGGTGGATTCTTCTTCATCGGAGGATGAAAGAAACCCGATGGTCCGCTTACCCAGCCGCTTTTCGATGATGTCTTCGATCCCGGCAAACGCTCCGCCGCAGATGAACAGCACGTTAGCGGTGTCGATCTGAATGAAGTCCTGGTGAGGATGCTTGCGGCCGCCCTGTGGGGGAACCGAAGCGACAGTGCCTTCAAGAATCTTCAACAGCGCCTGCTGTACGCCTTCACCTGATACATCTCTGGTGATCGAGGGGTTTTCGCTCTTACGGGCGATCTTGTCGATCTCGTCGATGTAGATGATGCCGGTTTCAGCCCGCTTGACGTCGAAGTCAGCTGCCTGAATGAGCTTGAGCAGGATGTTCTCGACGTCTTCGCCCACATAGCCGGCCTCGGTGAGAGCGGTGGCGTCGGCAATGGCGAACGGAACGTTCAGCATGCGGGCCAGCGTCTGGGCGAGAAGCGTCTTGCCCGAGCCGGTGGGCCCCATCAGTAAGATGTTGGACTTGGCCAACTCAACGTCACTGGAGCCACTTGAGTATTGGATCCGCTTGTAGTGGTTGTAGACCGCTACGGAGAGGATCTTCTTGGCGGCGTCTTGGCCGACGATGTACTCGTCGAGGAACTGGTTGATCTCGCGAGGCTTCAGTAGCTCGTCGAAGTTCAGCTCTGTGCCTTCGGCCAGCTCCTCTTCGATGATCTCGTTGCAGAGGTCAATGCACTCATCACAAATGTAGACGCCGGGCCCGGCGATGAGTTTTTTGACCTGCTTCTGCGACTTTCCGCAGAACGAGCATTTCAGGAGCTCGCTTCCTTCGCCGAACTTGGCCACGTGAAATCCTCCCTAGGACTCCACCGCTCGAATTGCGCCGCTGGTGTCCACAGCGTCCCGCTCTGCGATCACTTCATCTATGATGCCGTATTCCTTTGCCTCTTGCGCAGTCATGACGAAATCACGATCCATGTCCTGGGCCAGCTTGTCTGCGGGCTGGCCGGTGTGGCGAGCCAACACAGCTTCCATCGTGTCTTTGATGCGCTCAATCTCTTTGGCGGCGATTTCAAGATCAGACACTTGACCCTGGGCACCCGTGTAGGGCTGGTGGAGCAAGACTCGGGCATTGGGCAGCGCCAGGCGTTTGCCTGGGGCTCCAGCCGCCAACAAGATGGCAGCGGCCGATGCGGCCTGACCGAAGCAGATGGTGGCTACATCGGGCTTGATGTAGGACATCGTGTCATAGATGGCGAACATGCCATTGACGTCGCCGCCAGGTGAATTGATGTAGAGGCTGATGTCTCGATCGGGGTTCTCCGATTCGAGGTGCAGCAGCTTGGCGCACACCACGTTGGCCACATCCTCGGAGATCGGAGTGCCGAGGAACAAGATGTTGTCCTTCAGCAGGCTGGAGAACAGATCGCGGCCGATGGTGCCCCGAGGTGTGTCCTCGTAGATGGTCGGGATGGTGTAGCTAGCTGTGGGTGAAAGGTGGTTCACGCTGTGTTCCTGTGAGTGAGTCATCCTGTTGGCGTTCGTTGTTGCCGATTCCGGCCTTATTCTTCTTCGTCCTCAGGGAGTTCTAGTGCATCGGGGCTGACTTCCGCGCCGTCCTCGTCCACTAGCTTTGTCCGCTCCACTACCCAATCCAAGGTCTTGCTCTTGAGCAAATCAGATCGGACGCTGGGCAGTTGGCCGGCTTCGGCGAATTCTTGGCGAACCTCGTCAGAGGATCGGTCAACCTGGGTGGCGACTTTGTCGATCTCTTCAGTGAGTTCGTCGTCGGTGACGGCGATGTTCTCGTTGGCGGCGATGGCCCTCAGCACCAGGTCAACCTTGGCTGAGGTGTGAGCCGACTCTCGGAGTTCATCCATCATCGACTCCTGGTCTTGGCCACTGTACTGCATGTACTGCTCAAGACTGAGACCCTGGGCTTGAAGTCTCATTGCCATGTCCTGCACGCGGTTTTCGACCTCGTTTGAGACCATGGCCTCGGGCACGTCTTCTTCGTCGACCAGGGCAGCGAGAGCGGTCACCACGTTGTTTCGTCGGGCGGCGTTCGACTGGTGCACTCGGCTCTGTTCCATCCGCTTGCGGTAGTCGGCCCGCATGTCTTCGGCGGTGGCGAACTCGGAGTTTTCGCTAGCCCACTCGTCGGTGAACTCAGGTAGCGACTTCTCTTGGACCTCGTTGACTTTGACGGTGAATTCGAGCGGCGGCTCCTCGCCGTCCTCGTCGCCGGGATAGTCAGCTTCGAACTCCATCTCGTCGCCAGCCGAGGCGCCCGTCAGCTGCTCGTCGATTTCGGGAATGCCGGTGGCACCAGATCCGACCTCGTAGATGTAGTTTTCCGTGGTCATGCCGGGGATTTCGGCGCCGTCGTGAACGGCCCGGATGTTCACGTCAACCCGATCACCTTCGGCCGCTGCACGTTCTACCGTGTCATACTCGGCGTTCTGGGAGCGGACCCGATCGAGCGCCTCATCAACCTCGGAGTCGTCGACCTCAGGCTTGGGAACCTCGACTTCGAACGAGTCGTAGCCGGATACCTCAACGCTTGGGCGAACCTGCACCACGGCATCAAACGCCACCGGACCGTCTTCGGCACCGGCAGTGATGTCAATCTCCGGCGGAGCGATGACATCAACCTCGTGCTCGATAACAGCCTGGGTGTAGTAGTTGGGCAAAGCCTGACGGAAAGCCTCCTCGCGGGCGAAGCCCTGACCGATCCGGGCTTCGAGTACTTTGCGGGGCGCCTTGCCGGGGCGGAACCCGGGCATGCGGACCTCTTGGGCCAAGCGCTTGAATGCAGCGTCGAGGTCATTTTCAAACTCGGCCTCTTCGAGCTCGACGACCACCTTGACCTTGTTGCCCTCCAGGGCTTCAACAGACGATTTCACCCATAGAAGTGTATCCACCAGCCCCGACATTAAGTGGATGGCGTTCGCTTCGATTCAACATGGCGTCGCTTCCTCGATCTAGCGACGAATACAGGGCCAAATCTGCCACCGCCCGAGCGGAAACCGGGTTAGAGTGTTGGTCGACCGGGATGTGGCGCAGTTTGGCTAGCGCACCTGCTTTGGGAGCAGGGGGTCGGGAGTTCAAATCTCCCCATCCCGACTAGTAAACCAGCGGGTTCTACCGACTCGTTTGGGGCGGCAAAGGGCCACTGGTAGCCATTTTGGTAGCCAGCCTGCCCTATCGAAGGGTCTCGATCCAGTCGGAAATCAGGTCATCCAGGTGAGATGGCTTCGTCGCCGCAGCGTCAATAGTCGCAGCCCGATATGTTGGCGCATTCTTACCGTCAAAGCCATCACCTGACTCGATAAGCGCTTGGCGACTTTTCTCCCACTCTGGCCAGCCCACCGAAAGCGATCCCTCCAGATCGGGAGCCACGAACATGAGGCGCCCTCCGTAGACGCCCTCGGGCGGGTGGTCTACCTCCGGTGAGTCGACCAACTTCAACAGCTTTCGATTCCGTTTGGCAGCGGATCCATTTCCTTCGTCGTTGTCGCAAACGACGAAAACGACGATATTCAAAGACTCCAGGATGGCGAGACAGAGTCCAAGATTGTCAGATCCGCCGACATCTACGACGGAGGTATTTGGTTCTGGCCAGTCCAAGCGTCGGTCCAGCAGCTCCTGAAACACGGCCACGTCACTTGGTCCCTCGACCAAGACGACGACGTCAGCAAAAACGGCTTCCGACAGTTCCCTTGGACAAAACCGATCGATTTGCTTGAAAACGGTGTCTCGCTTTGCAACTCCGGCAAGCCTTTCAACCACGTCCTCGATTTCACCCGAACTCAAGTAGGTGGATGGTATTCCGGCAGCATCCATATCTCGACCGACACGGCGCAGCTGATGGAAGCTCTGCGGTTCAACGAACATGGGGCTGTGTGTTGCATATGCGACTTGCATGTGTGCATCTGGGCCCTGCGTCAATTCCCGGAGTGTACGGCCAAGTTGTCTGGCTTGAGCCGGATGCTGATATAGCTCTGGCTCTTCTATCGCTAGGAATAGTCCACCTGAAGAGGCTGATGGAGCTACGCCTTTCTCAGCAATCATCCGCAGAACGCTAACAAGCAAAGCTCGTTGGAATCCGTGGCCTTGTGAACCCACTTGAGTTTCAACGCCGCCGTCTCGGATTCGTGTTTGCATTTGGATCTTCGGGACTCGAATAGCCAATTCGGCTGGCACGACGGATACCTCACGTCCGGGTGCCAACTCTCCTACGAGCTCGGTGAGCCTGTCGCTGACCTCACTGAGCTCGCCTCCGATGACATCGCCTACTAGCTGAACGTTGTCAGCATTGAGCTGCGCTACGCCCATCTCTAGACTTTTGACGACCCCAGATCGGTCGATCGCCATCTCAAGGAGCCGCCCTACGAGCGCCGAACGATCATCCTGCGACTCCTCGCTGGCTCGCAGATCGGCGCTTACAAACACGTAGTCAAAATGCCCGCTCAGCTTGTTGCTCCCCCGAAACCCAAAGAAACTCGTCGTGGAGCTAACCTCAACATCAATCAACTCGTCAGGGTGATCCAACTCCCAAGCAACAAGGCTTGACTCGACCTTGGCGGCCGACGTCGCGACAGGCAGCAGCAGATCTGGCCTTGCAGTCCGCAACTTGTCGTAGGCCTTCCGCTTCTCGGTTGCGCTTTCAGCCGACCTGATTTCAGAGAAATCCGGATATCGGCGAAGGTTTCCGAAGAACTTCTCAGTGCCAGCGTCATGCACCTTCCACAACGACACCGTGTCCCGGCCTTCAGCGTAAGAGCCGAGAGCCTGTCTGTCTTCGTCGCTCAAGAACCCGAATTCGACCTCAACCTGCACCTTCGGACTATTACCGACAGCAGCATGAGAAGTATCGGCCTCTAGGGGAGCCGCGTTAAAGAACCAATCCAGAGCGCGAAGAATGGAGGATTTTCCAACCCCGTTTGGACCGATAAAGGTGGTGACGTCATCGAGCCTTATCTCCACATCGTTGAGGCATCGAAAACCTTGAATTCGAGTTCGCAAAACACGCATTGCTGTAGGCTCGCACAACCTCGCACATGTTGCACGGGTTTATGTCAAGACTTGAGAAACGCATCAAACAGGGGACCGCAAGTGAGACACCCGTCGAAACCGGTGGCGATAGACATCAGCAATCATCGATTCTGACGTACCGGCCCAGTCGGCAATCTCCCAGCTCGAATGGCCAGCATCAGCTTGCATCGTAATTGCGGTGTGGCGCAACTCGTAGGGGCTGATCGGCGGATCGATCTCGCACCGGGCACAGAGGCTCCGGAGGGAACGGGCTAAGGAGTGGCGATCGACAGGATTGCCACGGGCGGTCGAGGCGACGATATCGAGATCGAGCCAAGCGTTGCGAGCGGTCTTACGCAGTACGGACTGCTTCGATTGCCAGGCGAGAAGACGGCCGACTGTCACGTCGTCAAGTTGGAGGGAGCGGGCGGACTTCTTGGTCTTGGGTTTGGTGCGGCGGTTCTGGCGGTCGAGTTGGCCGGACACGGTGAGCTGGCCGAGCTCCAAGTCGACGTCGGCCCAGCGGAGGGCACGAGCTTCGGCAGGACGCAAACCGTTGCGGGCGCATAGATCAATGAGGATCAAGCGGCTCCCTTTGGCGACCGTCAAGAGCGCCGATAGCTCGTCGTGGGTCAATGCCCGACGTTCCTTCCTCGCCACGGTGGTGGCCGGGAGGATGGAAAGCTCGGCAACGTTGCGGCTCAATTGGCCAACTCGGATCTCGTTGTCGAGCACGTTAATCAGGACGAAGCGGATGCGAGCGATATGGTTTCGGGAGACTGGGCGCCGCTCCCCTATCCCCTTTGCTGCGGCCTCTAGAAAGCCGTCACAGTCGGCAACGGTCAGATTGACCAGCCGCCGGCGGCCGAGGCCCTCAACAATGACGTCGAGCTGCCAGCGACCCTGGTCAAGCGTGCCCTTGCTCAAGCCCTGAGCTTCACGAGCAGCCCGGTAGTCAACCACAGCCTCAGCGACCGTTCGCCGAGCGTTGGTGACCGTTGCCGCTGCGGCGAACTCGTCTCGCATACCTCGAAGCAAACGTTGGGCTTCGGCCTGGGTCCGGGCACGGCGTTTCTTCCGATTGCGTCGGCCGTCTGGATGGCGGGGCAGCTCAAGCATTGCCACCCACCGACCGGAGTCGTCTTGGAAGACGGTCCCTTCGGTGGCGGCTCGCCGCTTAGCCATGGAGTGCTTCGCCCCGCAGTATCCGCAAGTAGTCGAGCAGATCCTCGCCAGCGATGAGGCGTCGACCGCCGTCTTTGAACGAGCGCAGCTGACCGGATCGGATTCGCTCCCGAACGGTGCTGTTGCCGATCCGCAGCTCTTCGGCCGCTTCCTGCACGGTGTAGACAAGTTGGCTCATCGTGAACTCCTTCCACGTTGTCGATTGTTCGTGACCACCCGAGAACTCGAACCTCGGACCCGCCGTCTTCCGGCGAGTGGCTCCGCCATGGTCTGCCGGTGATCGCCCACCGGCCTAGGCACTCGCTCCGCTTGCCTTCTTGGCACCCGTCGCCGTCGAAGACGGCGGCGCTGTCGGGTTCAGGCTGGTGAAGCTTTCGGCTTGCCAGGTTTGGCCCTGGTTGCCGTTCATGGTCCAGTCCTTGACGACAAGGCCAGCGAACATGATCTCGGCATCGAACTCAGCCGTCGGAGGCTCTTTGGACGGGACGGTCACGGTGATTTCGCCGTGTTCTCCAGCCAGTCGGTAGACGGCGACGCAGCGAACCTTCCATAGCGGTAGGCCGGTGTCGGGGTTCCGTGATTGGTCTTTGGCTCGTTTCTCGGCGTCTCGGTCGTAGGCGAAATGCTGGGCCGTGCCCGAGTACCGGAAGGTGAGTTGTGATCCGTCAATGGGTTTGGTGCTCAACATGATGGTTTCTCCTCATGGTTGTGATTGGTGGTGGATGGTCGAGCCCGATAAATGGGTACGGGCTCGCCTCACGGATCACGGCGTTGATGCCGAGGCCGTGGAGGACTTGGAGTGCTTGGGCGACCGCCGTTTCGGGGTCTTCGTGTTCGAAGGCGGCGAGGAATTTGGCTCGGGCGCTGTCTCGTCGGTCAGCGATGGCTCGCCACAGGTTGCGGTCGATTTCGGCGACGGTTTCGCCGTCGGGGTCTTCGGTGGCGAGTTCTTCGTCGGAGCGCTCGGGTCCGAGGCCGAGTGCTTCTCGCAGGCCGTTAGACCAACTGATCGATCGTTTCCGGTGCGAGGCTTGGACCCATTCTCGGAACAGGTTGATGTCGGCCATGTCGCCGGTTTCGGCGGCGTCGTGAGCGATGGCGAACGGTGTGCGATGACCTTCGTCTCGACCAACTTTGGTGTTGGTCATAGCCAACTCGTAGCCGACTTTGGTCAGATACCGGCCCGACCCGTCAGCATCGTCGGCCTTTACCGGGTCGACCCGGATGCCGAACTCTTCAGACATCGTGCGGTCGTGTTTGTCAGCCATACGGTTGCACCAGCGGTGCCGGATCGCTGCCCGTAGCGAATAGAACGCCTCTTCGTTCTCACACGGCGACATTGGCGCCCCGACAAACAGTAGGACGTGGCAGTGTGGGTGCCAGCCGCTTGACCAGGCATGGGTGACTTCGGCGGCTCGGATGTAGCCGAGTACCTCGTAGCGTTCTCGGAACGTCTTCCACCCGCCACCGGACGTGACGTGGGCCCAGCAGTCGGACAGGATCGACCACAGGTCGGCCAAGGCCTCACCGGCCCTATGTGGCATGGTGACCACAATATGGAGCACACCGCCTCCGTTATCGAGGTGACGACGGACAGCGACGGCGATCTCGGCAGCTCGTTTGACCCGGATCTTGTACGAACAGGCAACGCAACACCACACGTTGGAACACGTTTGCAGGCCTGACATGTACGCTCGTCCGCCGATCTTGGCCACCTTCGGGTTTCCCTGCCCGGTTGGTATTCGCCCGCACTTGACGATCCGCTTAGCTACCGGCAAGTCGCCGCAGATCTCACGAATCAATGTCTGGGCTCGATCGGCGGCGTTGCGGCGTTGCTGACGTCGGACCGCTCGGTTTGAAGAGTTATCCGCCATAGTTACCAAGCCACGGCCTGCGCCGCCTTCGGCGGCGCTATCGGCCGCTCGCCCTTTCGCCGGAGGCTGCCGGGCGGCGGCCTTTGCGAGCCGATGCGCATTCTCGCTTTGAACATCTGTCGTGTTCTTTGCTCCGCTGGTCATCGTCGATCAGCCTTTCCGCATCCCGATAACGGCAGCCACGATCAGAAGAGCACCGCAGACGACAGCGGCGGCTAGAGCGGTTGTCGTAACGACCGAATCCGTTCCGACCAGTGATCCGGCATGGTCGACTGCAGAGACGGCCAATGCAGCCAATCCGAACGCAACGAGTGTTGATGCGATCCGTTGCACGACTAGGGGAACGAGCGATCCGAGTGCACCGGCTGCATGTTCGTTCTCGGCGAAGGAAAGGGTGTGTGGGCCGATGGCTGGCTCGGTTGCCACCTTCCGGATGGGTGCGGGTTTGCACGGTGTGTCGTGAATAGGCAGCGCACCGCCGTGTTTCGCTTCGCTCTCCCTGGGCGGTGAATCCCGGTCAGGGTGGGCGACCCGAAGGCCACGAGTGGGTGAAGGCACGGGCAGAAGACCTAAGACGACTGTCTTGTCGGGGTGGTCTGGTGGTGTCATTGTGTTTGCTCCGTTGCCGTCAGGGCCTGGTGGTGTTGTTCGAGGGCCGGGCCGAACACGGTGTCGTAGGGCCAGGCCAGGTGAGCGGTGCGGTCGGCTTGGGCTGAGATGTAGTCGTCGCTGAGGTAGTGCGCTCTGCCCCGCACCGGTTCAGGGTCGGATGGGAGCCCGGCGATCCAGAGTCCGCCCGGTTGGTTGGCCGGGATTGAACGCACACCAATGCGTTTGCCGTAACCACGGCCGAGGCAGACGTCGATCTGTTCCCCTGAGGCAACTCGCAACATGATTCGGATCGTCAACTGCGTTCGGATCTGTTGATCGATGACCTCATAGGACGGGTATTGGGTAGCGGCCAAGATTGTGATGCCGCAAAAGCGAGACAACCGGGCCAGCGAGCCGAGCAAGGCGATACGAATCTGAGCGGCGTTGCGGCCATCTCTGATCACCCCGTTTGTTTCCCCGGTGTTGACAGCGTTGATGAGGGCGTCGGGATCAAAACTGGTGAGTTCGGCCAGCTCATCGACCACAAACAGGACCCATGGGCCAAGCGACGGTGACCAGTTGCGAAGCCCTTTGGCTTGAAGCAACCGGGATCGATAGCCAATGAGCGCCCGAAGATCAGCCAACAGACGGTCAGCCTCAGCGGTTGATGTGGCACAAACTGTCATGCGATCTCGCCATGGCCACTGCTCAACAAGCTTGAGGTCGATCCCGCAGATAGCAGTGTCCGCTCGGGCGGCAGTTGCTCCCATGTAAGCGTTCGTGACGCCGGACTTCCCCGAACCGGTATTGCCACCGACGAGGCCGTGAGGACTTGGTGCCCAAGGCACCACGAGCGGTTGGTTATCGAAACGACGTCCGAGAATGAGACTCATCAGAATGCCTCCCACTCGTCGAGATCGTCAGGAACAGCGGCAAGCAACGGCGGTTCCTGGGGCGGCAGGTCATCGGCCAGGTGTCGGCCGATTTCGACGACGGTCGTCGTGTCGGGTTTGATGGTCGTTTGCAGTGGGTCGGCGAAAGTTACGACAAGCCGTCCGTAGGAGTCAGAGTCCCGGTCGTAGTCGACTGAAACATCAACGCAGTGTGAGATGTTGGCGGCGAGCTGGGTGGCGACCTCGTTGAGAGCGGTGAACGATCGACCAGGCGGTGGGCCTACCCACCAAGAAACAACCGGCCAGGCAACCTGAGGCCACCACGACATCTTCGGATGGTCAGCAATCGGGCGAAGCCGAGCCGAAGCAATTGGTTCCTTCGAGGTTCCGACCTCGGCCTGGACCCGTGTGGTCTTTGCTGCAACAACGGCCCAGTCTGCTGGCCACCGACGTCGGACTCTCCATGCCTCACGCCAACCTGCCAACCACAACAACGCCGGATGTGCGCCACGAGCCCTGGCGACATGATGCACCGTCTCAACCGCAACAGCAGCAGTCAACCAGGCGGCGAAGCCCCATCGGAAACCTCCGGTCAGGTACCAGATGGCCTGTCCGTAGGTCGAGGCAAGGACTTGGGTCGGGTTGCCGATGATGAAGTGGGCGACGGTTCGAGCCCGGACTGCTGGAGCGGCGAGATGAGGGAATCGTTCGGCTAAGAAACGGACCAAGGGGCGAAGGTCCATCAGGAACCGCCACCACATGCGATAGACCGGGTTCATCGGTCGTCCTCCCCAAGTTCGTGGACGAGAATGGCGGTAACCCGGTAGCGGTCGGCCGGTTCGAGAAGGGCCAGACAGTCGAGCGCATCGGTGAGCGAGTCAGCGGCAATGAACCCGCCAGTGGCCCACATCCCAGAACCATCGACCGGGTTTCGCACCCAGTCTCGTTCGACCGAGAGCATCCACTCGTCACGTAGTTGGCCTGTGGTTTCGCCGTTGTGACGGACCTCACCAGGAGCCCAACACATGACCTCGAAATCGGCTCCCTCGATGGCCCAGCCGGGACTGTTGAACGTCAGCGGTTCGCTCCGCCGGAGCGGGCTGTTGGCTCTGCCTCCGGACTTTGACCGGTGTCGATGTCGTGCCATGACCTGATCAAACCCCAACCTCGACAAGCGGCACAGGGCCAATCTCTAGGCCAATTAGAAATCCAGGCCAAGGTGCATGGACCTGCACCGCGCATCAGAACTACACTGATGTGATGTTGCCCGATCCCGCCGACATCGGAGCACTCTCAGAGGTCGTCCGCAACCGACGAGAGGAGCTAGGCCTAAGCCAAACCGACCTGGCTGGAGCTGTGTGTCTGCTCGACCGACCTACCGTCACCGGCAACGACATCGCCCGGTGGGAACGAGGCAAACGCATTCCCCGAGCCAGAGCACGGCGAGCACTCGAAGAAGCACTCCAGCTACCGATACACATGCTCGACCGCGCAGCCGCCGAGCAACGATCCGCCCGCAGTCCCCAACAGCCGGCCATCGGGATTCCCGCTCTCATGGCCGGTGGAGCCGATGCTGTCGGCCGGATTCGATCAGCTCTGCTCGACGGCTCCGAGCTTTCGTGGCTCGATGATGCTGACGTCGAGCCGCCGACCTGCGAGCAGCTAAACCACGAGCTAGACCAGGTGATGGCGGCATACCAGTCGTCACGATTTGATGACATGCTCACTCGGCTACCGGCGGTGGTGACGGGCGCTCAACGAGCCACCTACTGCTACCAGGGTCATAAGGGCCGAACCGCCCAACAAGCGTTGGCCCTCGCCAGTCAAGCGTCAGCCATGGTGCTCACCAAAGTCGGAGAACACGACCTAGCCTGGATCGCATCAAGGCGAGGTCTTGAGACTGCCGAAGAAACCGGTGATGAAGCCATCATCGGATCACTACGCCGGTCCATGGTCCATACCCTCCAATCCCACGGTCGCACCGACGTCGCAACTCGACTCGCAGAACGAACCTACGAAGATCTCCGATCAGCAACGTCAGCATCCTCGGAACGGGAGACGTCAATCTACGGCACGCTCCTTCTCGCAGCATCAATGGCGGCAGCCCGAACTGCTGACCGGTCCAGCGTCGACGAACTCCTCGACGAAGCCGACCATCACGCACAACAACTTGGCCGAGACGCCAATCACCTCTGGACTGCATTCGGACCGACCAACGTGGCGGTCCACCGAGTGGCTACCGCCGTAGCCAGCGACGACATCACTGGAGCTGAGGCCTGGGTCAAGCAGATCGACCCCACCGATCTACCCTCTGAGCGGCGGGTCCGATACCTGTTCGATCTCGCCATGATCGCCATCCAACGCAACAAACCGGACACAGCGATCGCCACCATGATCGAAGCCGAACGGCACGCCCCCGAGCAGGTCCACCACCACGTCATGGCCCAACAGATTATTGGTCATCTGCGGAACTCGAAGGCAGGAAGACAGGACCCACGCCTCGCCCAGCTCGACCGTCGCAATCGTCGCAGCCTCGCCACCACCTGACAGCATCGAGGCCGACAGTCGGCGCTAAGGTCGAGAACGTGACTACGGACGATCCCACGCTCAGCTTCATCACCCCCCGAGTAGCCGCAGGCGTCCTCTTCACCGACGACCAAGACCGCATCCTCATGGTCGTACCCACCTACAAGGACTACTACGACATCCCCGGCGGCTACGTCGAACACGGCGAGACCCCCTACCAAGCCGCCCAGCGAGAAGTCCACGAAGAACTAGGCATCAAACCCCCAATCGGCCGACTACTCGTCGCCGACTGGTGGCAAGAAAGCCCTGAAAACGAAAGCGGCCCGAAGTTACTTCTCGTCTTCGATGGCGGCCGCATTCCTGACAGTCTTGTCAAGGCAATTCATATCGACCCGACAGAGATCGCCGACATCAGCTTCCAAGCGGATTGCGGACTGGCCGACGTAACTATTGAGCGACTCGCAAACCGCATCAAGTCAGCGTTGGCGACTAGAGGAAGCACTGCTGTCAGCTATCTGGAGAACGGTCGGTTACCAGGTAATTGACCTGTTCAGCTACCTCGATGGTACCCCATAGGATCCGACGACTCGACAATCAACCACTCGGGATACACTCACGCAGCCCGAGTCCACCACGGTGCGCGTCTTGGATCCAGACCTCCGAGATATAGCCAAAGGTACCTTTGTACTCAACTCCATACCAGAGGTCAGAGCTGTAGTTCTCAGGATTCTCAACCTCTCCAAAACGGTTTGTAATCTCGATGCCCGTCGCGTAGCAAACGGCTTGGATAACATCACCGGAGACAAATAGCGCTCCATCTATGCCACAGGTGCTAAGTGCTGCGCAGTCGGGTGAAGTCGTTAAGTACGCCGGAACATCTTCCCGCATTCGAGACTCGTCATACACGACCTTGTTATAGATCTCGATAAGTTGGCCAGCCTCTTCGTCAGATATCGACGGCCTTGCTTGAAGCCAGATTCGGATTCCAGTGCCTATAAGAAGGATGGCCACAAGGCCGATCACTGCGCGTCCGACTTTAAGTGACCTGACTACCGGTTGAGGGTTAGAAGGATCGGAGAATTCGACGCCCCAGGCCGCTGCCAGCTCTCCTGGCACCCAGGCCGCTTCCGATTCTGACAGCAGGGCCTCCAATTGGATGATTGCATGAGGCGGCGGGCCAGGCTCACCAACAGCCTTGTATGACCGCCAGGTCTTCGGACTGACGTGGAGCTGTTTGGCGACTTCGTTGGCTGACATCGACAAGACTTCTTCAACCCGCTTCAGGATGTCTTTGGCAATGACGGCTTCCTGATCGTCGTCAAGGTAGATCCGCTCCCGAGGGCGCCCCCCACGTTTGCTGCCTTCTTGAGACATGACAGCAAATACTAGCTGGCCCCCTTAAAAAACTCCCTAGTTTTCGGGTTTCCCCCCCGTTTTCGCCCCACCCGGAAGCGGCGTACAACTGAAGCTCATCCATCCCTCCCTAACCAAGGAGAAACTCATGAAACACGCATTCCAGCTAGCATTGCGATGGACTGCAGCACTGGCGGTGGCTGCGATCACCGTCTTCGGTGTCGCAGTTTCTGTTGACACACAACCCGCCGATGCTTGGACCGGCAGCTACATTTCTTCGAACTCTGGAGGTGCCATCTTACGAACCTGCCCTTCGACAGGATGCACAGCGCGAGCGTGGCTACCAAACGGGCGCAACGTTGACATGATTTGCTGGACCGATGCCCAATGGGCGAACGGCAACTACTGGTCCAATCGATGGTTCAAAGTAACGGCCGAAGGCGGTTCCTACTACAACTACACCGGATATGTTCACTCGTCACTCGTAGCTAGCCAGACTTCCGTTCCACGCTGCTAAGCACCTTGATCGGGATCGCACCCGCAGCGCCTTACATGCTGCGGGTGCGATCCCAGCAACCACTATATTCTCACGCCCAGTTCCGATCGTCATGGTAGAGTCGATTCGGCCAATGTCAGATGGCCAAACGATTCGAGCGCAGGAGAACCGCCGTGACGCGAGCCGCAATTGTGACTGCAGTAGCAACAGCAATCTTGGCTATAGCTGCCCTGGCAACACTCCTTTTTACAGTCGGCCGCGACGACGCAACTGACAGCACCATTACTGGCATTGAGCAGTCATCTCAAGGCGAGAGTGACGCTTGCACTGGCGACCAGGGAGCGACCGTGACCTGCATCTTTGGCGACAATATTGCGGATGCAGAGGCCAAGTCGGATGATGAGCTTCGCGAGACAACCTTCTCAGATCCGCCTACGGTGATCTCAGAAACTGGACCTTGGCCGTTTATCGTTTACGACGACGGCGGCATCGGCCTCAAAGTGCGGACAACAAATACAATTGATGGCGTCCAGATCGGTGGAATCCCAACAAAGAATACCGCTTGGGTGATATGCAAAGAGACTTCCGATTTCAACCCTGACCCGGAACGAGGCGTGGGTGCATTGTGGTATCGGGTGGCGTGGCCAACCGACACCGCTAGTACCGAGTACTACATCTCCCAACCATCAGACCCGCATAAAGGCTGGGCGTTCGCTGGGTACCTCGACCCGGTCGGCCACAATGGCGACGTTCCAACTTGTTGAGAAGTTGGTGACAAACTCCGACGTTAGAACCAAGCGAAGCTGGTAGCCCGATTGGTAGCCACGAGGTCGAGCACACGTTAGCAATTGTAAGCGTTCCTCGGCAGACTTTCGGCGGAATTCGATCGCTTCCAAGTGGGCTTGGCGCCCCTGCTCACGATTTGGGAGCAGGGGGTCGGGAGTTCAAATCTCCCCATCCCGACCAGTAATCAAGCGGGTTTTCAGTGTCCAGATCTTGGCTGGTGGCCCCCGAATGGCTACCACTCCCCTCCGGCGCTTCGTATAGACTGGTCATATGCCAGTCACGCTTGATCTTCCCGACGACGTCCTTGCCCGGCTAAGGGCCGAGGCCGATCGTCGCGGACTCAGCCTCGACGAAGTCGTAGCTGAACTGGCATCGGCCCTACCCACCAACGCGGAGGTAGCTCCAGCAGCACGAGAGCTTGGTTTCGTGGCACTGGGCTCATCCACTGATGGGCGATCAGCCGCAGACGTCGACAAGATGCTGGCAGAGGGCTTCGGCCGCGACTGAACCTGTGCTGATCGTCGACACGGGGCCACTGCTCGCTGCTGCCGACTTGGCCGATCCCGATCATGCTGTTTGTGTCTCTATTCTGACCACATCGGAGCCGCTACATACGACGCCTCTCGTCATTGCTGAGGCCGCGTACCTAATCGGACGTCGGATAGGTTCCGAGGCCGAGGCACGCTTCTTCCAATCGATCTCCTCAGGGGACCTGACGATTGAGAGTCTGTTGCCTGAAGACCTAAACAGAATCGCGCAGCTTGTCGCCAGGTACGCGGATCTTCCGCTTGGTGGCACCGATGCCAGCGTCATCGCCCTGGCCGAGCGGCTCGGGCAGACCACCGTTGCGACGCTCGACTACCGCCATTTCAGCGTCGTCCGACCTACACACGTCACGGCGTTCAACCTTGTACCTAACCGAACGTCGACCGCTTAACGTTCGACGGCTACCTGAGCAACAAGGGAACTGACGAAATGGGTGAACAGTACGAGGAGCTGCCAAGGTGGGAGTTCACCATCGTGGAGGCTTCACTTGGACTCTATACGGTGCGAGCCGTCGGGGATGGCGGCCTGCAGGCCGAGTCGAAGGCCACAGCAGATCCTGAAGCAGCACTGAAGGACCTGCGGAGCTGGGCACAGAACGTCGAGGACGATCTAGCTCGAAAGCAATCCGGGGGAGGCCTGTCGAACTAGGTTCAATCCTTCTGCATGCTGGTAGCCCAACTGGTAGCCACAACGACGAGCTAAGTTCAGCGGATCTCAGCACTCTTCGGCAGCCGCTCCCCATTCGTGGGCTGATATCGGGATACATAAGCACACTCGCTCACGATTTGGGAGCAGGGGGTCGGGAGTTCAAATCTCCCCATCCCGACTTTTGGAGCGGGTTTTCGGGTGCGCAGAACGGGTTGGTAGCCGAACTGGTAGCCACTAATGGCTACCACGGGCGCAACGCTTCTTGAGAGGCTGCCTGATCAAATCAACCATTGGACTATGTAAGCAACTGATCTTGAGCTTTTGAATGGTGCCGTCCAAGCACTCAACAACGGTGATCTATCACCATTCGTGGGCCTGATGTCCGATGACGTGTTGTGGACTGGCCAACCTCAGGGTTGGCTCTGGTGGCGTCACACGCCGAGTTGACAAGGACCGGACGAGGCGCGTGCGTCGCTCGAACGAATAAGGACCGTTATCCGAAACGCAGGTGTCACCGGATCAGCACAACTCAAGCCAGGGCCCCTCGACAAAGCGATTCTGCAATTGCGTGAAGACGCCCCCAAACCTGGATTGCACTCAAACATCGTCTTGACGATGGACGAGGGTCGAATCACATCGATGGAAGAACTTCGTAGCCCAATCAAAGCCATGCGATTAGCCCATAGCTGAACGCTCTTTAGAAAGCCGGCCGCACGGTTCACGATGTATTACGTTTCGTGATACGATGCGGGTATGGCTCAAGCAATCTCAGTACGACTAGACGACGAAGCGCAGCGAGCCCTGCGAGCCCTCGAAGCCTCAGGAATGAGCCGATCCGATGCCATCCGATCGGCGCTTGTCGATTCGGCTCGCCGAATACAGAGAAGCTCCGAACTGGCAGCAGAAGTCGCCGAGTTGGAAGCCGACGGAACCGACCGGGCCGAAATGTCAGCTGTGGCAGAACTCATGGAGTCGCTTCGTGCTCCGGGGTGACATCTACCGGTTCAGACTGCCAAAAGGAACCGGTCACGAACAACACGGCGACCGGTTCGGTGTCGTCGTCCAAGCCAACGAGTTCCTACCGCGCTCAGTTGTGCTCGTGGCGCCAACCTCTCAGTCAGCTCGATCGGCGACGTTCCGACCCGAGATCGAAATCGACGGTTATCAAACCCGAGTACTGGTCGAGCAGGTTGGCGCTGTAGACGCCTCTCGCCTCGGACAGATCGCTGGGCATCTCACCCCTGAGGAGCTCTGGGGCGTCGACGAAGCATTGCTCACAGTTCTCGGCCTTCGCTGACGGAAGCGACCGAGTCAACGTCTGTTGTTGGTAGCCGAATTGGTAGCCCAGTTGGCACCGCTTGTCACACCACCGCACCCCCACTCACGATTTGGGAGCAGGGGGTTGGGAGTTCAAATCTCCCCATCCCGACACTGAAACAGCGGGTTCCCGCCGACCCGCTGAGAGCGACAAACCACTGGCAACCACAGCCGTGATGTTCTGGCGGGGGAACGAAGCGACAATCAGTCGACCGGTTGCCGGTCGACGACGCGTGATCCAGGCTTCGCCGACCGACATCTATCGGAACAGCCGCACCTAGCTCAGTCCGGCGATGATCTCAGCGACGTAGGACTCGATCTGCACGACCTCGTCTGCCTCAAGGTCGAACATCTTGTGATCAGCGCGGCGGGTGAGGTTATTCAGGTGAGCGATGGCCGCAGCATTCTCTCCGGCGGTTATGGCTTCCTGTGCCTCAGCGAATTGCGTGATTAGCTGGTTGTACTGCTGGCTCGACAGGCTGCCGTTGCCAAGCAGATCGGAGAGATACTGCTCCAGCGCATCGGCCGGGTCAACATCACCGATGACGAGGCTGTCGAGGTCGCACCCCCAGCCGATGATGAAGCCCGGGGTTCCATCAGCCGAATTAGTCCACTCGGCAAAGGTGACCGTCCACTCTCCCGGAATGAGGGCGAATTCGTGGGTTCCGTTCTCCAGGTCCAGGTATGTGAACGGGTTGGGGATGAGATTTCCGTTCTCGTCGTAGTAGTACTCGCCGTTGAAGAAGCTGACTTCGCCAGCCGAATACGGCCTCATGTCGGCAATCTCGATCGTCACAGTGAGGCCATCTACGCTCTGAACCGTGCACGAAGGCGTCGGTGCCTCTTGGGCTGTTGCCGCCCCAGCGGTCAACATCATCGTGCTCAGAATCGCCAACCAACCTACTAATACCTTGCGCATCTTGTCGCCCTTTTCTGTGGTGTGGGAACTACGACGAGAGCGACTCTAGATTCATCGACACGTAGATACAAAAACCGCCAGCGAATTCGCATTGCGACTATCACCACGTGAATGGCGAAGTCGACGGCCGGTGGAGCCGGAGCAGACCAATTCGTCGAGAACCTCGCCTCCATGCGACCGACAAGAGCGCCTACCGGGTGATACTTGACTGCTCACCGACCGCTGGCGACACTCGGAGTACCGTGAACGACTTTTTCACCAACGAACAAGCGGCCGCCTGGGGCGGCTTCCTCTCCATCCACGGGCGGCTCTCAAAGCGGCTCGAGCAGAGCCTCCATCGCACCTCGGGCCTCAGCCACGCCGAATACGAGGTCCTGCTCCGACTGTTCCTGAAAGACGACGGAAAGCTCCGCATTCAAGCCCTGGCCGCCGAGAGCGTCCTCACCCACAGCGGCACAAGCAGGCTTGTCGACCGGCTTGAAGGAGCAGGTCTGGTTGAACGGGTCAACGCCGAAGAGGACAAGCGTGGCGCTTACGCGGCCATCACCCAGAGTGGGCGTGACCACTTCTTGCAAGCCGCACGTCAGCACACCGCACTCGTGCGTGAGCTCTTCCTCAGCCACTTCTCTCCCGAGGAGCTTCAAACCATGACTTCCTTCTGGGCCCGGCTCAAAGATATCTAGGACAACTTGTCGAGCCAGAGCACCGCAGCGTCCGCTGCAACCGAGACCGCTCCCCCATCGTCGTCACCGTGGGCGTCGCTGCGTGACCGCAACTACCGACTTTTCTGGCTTGGAGGCTTCGTTTCCAACGTCGGCCGGTGGTTCCAGTCGGTGGCTGTGCCGGCTGTCATTTGGCAGCTGACCGAGAGCGCAGCGTGGGTCGGCTTCACCGGCTTCGCCCGCATGGCGCCAATGGCTCTGGTCAGTCCGGTGGCCGGAGCGCTGGCCGACCGATACGACCGCCGCAAACTGCTCATGATCACCCAAGCATTGCAGGCAGTGGCCACCGGCCTCCTGCTCCTAATGTGGCTGTCCGGCATTCGCCAAGCCGCCGTCTACGCCGGGTTGAGTGGCTTGGCTGGCGTCTTCGGCGGGCTCAACCTGCCCGGGTGGAAGGCCTTCACCAACGACCTGGTCCCCAGGGAACGCTTGCTGAACGCCATCACCTTGAACTCGATGCAATTCAACGCGGCGCGAACCTTCGGGCCTGCGCTCGCTGGACTCACCCTGGCGGCGTTCGGTCCGGCATGGGCGTTCGGTATCAACTTCGTGAGCTTCGCTGCCGTGCTCGCAGCACTGTGGCTCATCAACCTCCGCAGTGCGCCTCGCGCCACACCGGAGCCTTTTGCCCCGCTCAGCGACTTCGTCGAAACAGCCCAGTGGATTCGAACTCAACCAGGCATCAAGCAGGCACTGGCCACAATTGCGGTTGTCGGGATGTTGGGAATCCCGGTACAGGTACTGGCGGTTGTCTTCGCTGAAGACGTCTTCGACGGCGATGAACGTATCTATGGCCTAATGCTCACCATGATTGGGCTCGGCGCTGTCATCGCTGGACCGTTCGTTGCCGGGCGAGGCTCGCTGATACCTCGGTCTCGTCTACTCAGTGGAAGCCTCGCGGTCTACGCCATCGGGTTGTTCACCTTTGCGCTGGCCCCAAATTTGATTGCTGCCTTTGGTGGTCTGCTCATCGTTGGCTCAGCTCACTTGACGACAAGCAGCGTGCTCAACACCGTGGTGCAGGTCCAAGCGCCGGATTCCCGCCTGGCGAAAGTGCTGTCGGTACACATGTTGGTCTTCACCTTGTCGAGCCCTCTGGGTCAACTCGTCCTCGGTCAGCTCATGAGCCGCATGGCCCCACGAGCTACCATGGCTTCGGCCGCGATGTTGTTGGCTGTGTTCACCGCCATCTTTGTCGTGTTCGGTCGACTCAAGCCGCTGGACCAGGACGGGCCCGCCGCTACGGGCAGAGCTATCAGCGCTGTCGGGTAAGACAGGTCACACGCTTGCAACCAATTCAGGCTGCAGTACGAAATATGCTGCACGACCTATTCCTTCACTGAGCACTGTTCTTCGAAAGGCACTTCTCAATGGTCACAACACTCAATCTTCGCAGTCACTTCGATCGCGAAGTTGTGGACCTCACCGATTCAACCGCCGGTCGGCTGAGGCGACTCAACCTGGCCGCAGGGCTACTCCACCTGGTCACCGGCCTGGCCATGATCATTCTCGGTGACCGAGACTTCCAGCTGCCGGTCAGCGGATTCAACATCGCCGGGCCTCCGGGCACACCCCTTGAAAACGGATTCCTAACCGAGTTCTTCGGTATCCCGCTGGCCATCACCGTCGCGGCGTTCTCGCTTCTGTCGGCCTTCTTCCACTTTGTTGTCGCCGTGCCGGCGTTTGGTGGCTACAAGTCCGAGCTGCGACGTGGCCGCAACCGGTTCCGCTGGGTGGAGTACTCCGTGTCCTCAACACTCATGATCGTCCTCATCGGGGCCACCACTGGCATAACTGACTTGGCCGCTTTGATTGCTATCGCCTTCGCCAATGCCTCGATGATCTTGTTCGGCTGGATCATGGAAATGGTCAACGCACCCGACGACGAACCGTGGTTCACGCCGTTCTGGATGGGCTGCATCGCTGGCCTGGGGCCTTGGGTTGCCATCTTGTTGCCGCTTTGGTTCAACCTTCGTCAAGATGGCGCCGAAGGACCACCCGGGTTCGTCTACGGGATCATCGTCTCGATCTTCTTCTTCTTCAACACCTTCGCTATCAACCAGTGGTTGCAGTACCGCAAGGTTGGACGCTGGGCCGACTACCTCTGGGGCGAGCGGATTTATATCGTGTTGAGCTTTGTGGCCAAGAGTGTTCTGGCGTGGCAAATCTTCGCCAACACCTTAATCCCGCAATAGACCTTCACGTAGACGATTCCAGTTACCCGAGGCGTTATCAAATGGGCTGCACCCGTCCAGCCACGAGATCGGTCTGGCGGTGCGGTTCAAAACCGAGGCTGCGGTACAGGTGGCCTGAAGCTGGGTTGTCGGGTTCGTAGCCAATTGAGATGCGCTTCGCCCCGGCGACAGCGAGGCGGTCGACGCCGGACGTCAGAATATGGCGGGCCAGCCCTCGTTGCTGATGCTCATCAAGTGTTCGCATGGGTTCGACCACCCCGGTGGCCGTAACCGGGTCGTACCAGAACATTCCGTATCCGGCCGGGCTGTCTTCGTTATCAACGATGAGCAGGTCCAGATCGGAACGGTAGAGCGATAATTGATTTAGCCGTGACGCCCGGTCGGGCCCACCAGGCTGATTCATATGGTGCGGGGTCGAGTCAACCTGCTGACGGCTGACCAGACGGTAGCCCTCGGCCAGATCGGTGACCGCAGGACGAGCTGCGGCATCGAGCCAGCACTCGACCAGGCCGTCCCCTTTGACTTCGAAACCGCGGTCGAACAAAACCGACCTCATGGTCTCGTCAACCTGATCGACTTCGAGCTCAACCGCCTCGATACCCAACCCGGCGACGTGAGCCAAGCCCCGGTCGACGACATGGGCAACGTCATCGCTTGAAGCGTCAGGCATGACCGTCACGACGATCATCGGATCCTCATACAACAGTGATGACCCGTCGCCGAAGTCGTTTACGAGCACTGCGGCCACCGGACGACCGTTGTCGTCGAACCAGAACAGCTGGTCGATAGTGTCCGTGCGACGTGGTTTGCTCCACCAGAATTGGATCTCAGCAGCTTCGAACAAACCCTTGGTTTGATGTGCCGAGCGGACCCGCTGCAACAGGTCCGTCGCCGTGTTGACGTAGTCCAGTCCGCTTCTCAAACCCTCACGCATGACCGAAACCTACTGCAACTCATCGGATGCCGAAGCGTAATAAATGGCCATCAACGAGGAAACCGTACCCAATCGGCGTAGGTTGAACGCTGAGCTCGCCGAGTGGCGGGCAGCAATGAAAAGAGTTCAGTAATGCAAGGCACCGTCAAATTTTTCAACAACGAGAAGGGCTTCGGCTTTATCTCACGCGAGCAGGGCGAAGACGTTTTCGTCCACTACTCCAACATTTCAGGCGACGGCTACCGTTCGCTTGAAGAAGGACAGAACGTCGAATTCGACGTAGCCCCCGGCCGCAAAGGCGACGAGGCCAAAAACGTCCGAGTAATCTGATCGCTCGGCAGTAGGTCCCTAGTGGGCAGACTGCCGTAAGATCACTGGCATACGCCACCAATCGACGGGGCCCGAGCTATTCGCACGGACTCCGTCTTTGGCGCGTTCGGGCGTTGGCGCCGTCTGGGTGAGATGGTTCGGCAGCCGAAAGAACCAGCAGTACGCTTGCGGCCATGACAAGCGCCGACGTGGACGCCTACATCTCCAAGTCCAAGAAGTGGCGGGACGAGATGGCTGAACTCCGACCAATCCTGATCGACTGTGGACTGGACGAGACAATCAAGTGGCACAAGCCATGCTTCTTCCACGAGGCCGGGAATATCGCCATCTTTCAAGAGATGAAGCAACACCTGGCCCTACTGTTCTTCAAAGGGGCATTGCTCGACGACCCGAATGGCGTGCTCACCGACCAAGGCCCGAATTCCAGATCGGCCCGACGAATTGAATTCCACTCAGTGGATGAGGTCAAGACCCTGACCGACACGGTCAAGCAACTCGTGGCCCACGCAGTTGATGTCGAGCGATCCGGTAGTCAAGTCGGCCCTCCCCCAGAACTCAGACCTGTTGAGGAACTCCAACGACGGCTCGACAGCGACCCGATCTTCAAGCAAGCGTTCGACTCGTTGACACCGGGGCGCCAACGGGAATACAACATGCATATTTCCGGTGCCAAGCAAGCTGCCACACGCCTCGCTCGTCTGGAGAAGTTCGCGCCAAAGATCCTCGTAGGCAAAGGCATGCGAGATCACTAGCGCCTCCTTCCGACACGGCTTCAACGGGGGAACCGTTGCCTGACACCTTTGAGTTACCAGCCGCATCCGAGCTCCTAGCTCTGTTTGTCCGCCTCTTCGCCTGCCTCTGTCTCGTGGCAGGGCTGGTTGTCTTCGCGGTGGCAGGTTTGGCGTACTGGCGGGCCCGACCCTTCGTGAACGGCGACTCGATGACGGCCCTGGTCGTGGACAATCGTCCGGTCGAGGTGCAAGGCAAGACCAACTATCGGCCGATCGTCGAGTTCGAGGTCGCCGGAGCGGTCTATCAAGTCGAGGCGACCATCGCCGAGAGCGAACGGTTACCCGACGGCAGCGAACTTCAGGTCTCCTATCAACAAGGCGAACCGGAATTGGCGAGAGTTGCAGCACCTGGCGTACAGGTCATGCGGACGGCCGCCATTTCCGGCGGCATAGGCGCAGCTATCGGCGCCGCTCTCCTCAGTCCGATCGTGTCTCGCCGACTCACCCCGAGCACCAAACGAGACCTCCCGGGCCAGAGCAACGGCCAAAGTAAAGAATCGGACGAGATTTGACCTTTTGCCCGAGAGCCTGCACCTTCGCTGACTAGTGTTTCCCCAACAAGCATGTGGCGTCGGAGAGACGCGGCCCGCCGAGGTGCTTGAGGTCAAAGGAGCGTTTCGTGAGCGACATCGTCGACTCTGAGATGGGTACACAGTTTGCTACCCCTGTACGAGCTCAGCCCCCGCGCCCTGAGCGGCCATCCTTTCTCGAATCCGGGCCAGTGCCACCCCGCCCCAACGGTTACTACATACAACCCGATGAACCCGACCGTGATGGGATCTATTGGGCGTTGGTAGCAGCTGCAATCGTGACGGTCGCAGTACTTTTCTGGGCGGTTGGCAGCCTATTTTCTTCCAGCGACCCCGAAACGATAACCGATGATGCCTTAGCTGACTTGGCTGATCAGCCACTAGGCGATTCCGCCGCGAGCGTGATCGACCCGGACGCCCCGGCGACGCAACCGGTCATTCCATTCGCCGACGAGGAGCCCGAAGAACGCGCTGTTCTCACGGTTACGACAACCCCAGCCGAGACGACCTCATCAGCAACGGCACTGTCGACGACCACCGAGGCGCCCTCTACGACGGCCGCACCAATAACTGAAGCCCCCACTACCGCAGCGCCAACCACGGCAGCGCCAACCACGGCGGCCGAGACCACCACATCTCAAGCCACCACAACGACTACCGAGGCAACGACCACACAGGCCCCGGCGACGCAACCGGCAAGCCCCGGCAACGACGGCGCCGCCCAGCAAGAAGTTTTGGCCTTCACTAATCAAGCCCGGTCTGACAACGGCTGCCCGCCGCTCAGCCTCAACAGTCAGCTCAACGTTGCCGCCGACAGCCACAGCGAAGATATGGCGGCCCGCGGCTACTTCGACCACAGCAGCCCTGAAGGCGAGGGGCCTGGTACCAGAGTGGCCGAAGCCGGCTACACCGGTCGAGGTTGGGGGGAGAACATCGCCCAAGGCTACGGATCGGCGTCCGCCGTGGTTGAGGGCTGGATGAACTCAACCGGCCACCGGGCGAACATCTTGAACTGTGAATTCAGCGAACTCGGAGTCGGCTACGCCGAGGGAACAACCCGGGGTAACGTGCCAGGTATCTACTGGACGCAGGTCTTCGGTATCAAGTAGCTACCCGGCACGGCCCGCCATCTAGAGCGACTCGTACACTGCACGCTCCAGTTGGTAGAACAGGTCCAGTGACTGCTCGTCACCGAAGGGCAGAATCTGACTCAGGTAGGCCCCTCCGATGCCGTTGACCCGGTCAATCCAGTAGAAGCTATTTGCCAGCCCGGCCCACATCAACGTGCCTGCCGGGCGCCCGGTGAACGCTGGCTGCTCGTTGATCTGGAACGTCAGTCCCCAACTCTTTGGTTCCCCTGGGAAGAACTCGGCGTCGTTCGACCGCATCGGATCCTGCGTGCGCAACGGCTGGACTCGCAAGTCACCCATTTGATTGCTGGACATGGCCTCAACCGTGTCGGTCGCCAAGACCCTGGTACCGCCGAGCTCCCCATCGTTCAGCATCATCTGTATGAAGCGCCCATAGTCTCCCATGGTTCCATGAAGGCCACCTCCGCCCATTTCGAACTCGGGATTAGGCGGCGCCGGGAGCTCGATGGGAGTCAGCGACCCGTCGGGGCCTCGGGCATGTATAGCGGCCGCCCGTTCAAGCATTGTTGGTGAGTGGGCGAACGCCGTGTCGCTCATGCCAAGAGGACCAGTCAGGTGTTGAGCGAAGTACTCACCCAGCGTCAACCCTGAAACCGTCTCCACCATTTGGCCAGCCCAGTCGATTCCAATGCCGTATTCCCACGACGTCCCCGGATCAAACATAAGGGGCTCAGCCAGAGACGCCTTTTCCAGGCTTAAAACGTTGGGTACGCCCGTGGCCTCATGCCAACGGCCGCAGTTCGAGTTCCAGATGTCGTACACGAACCCAGACGTGTGAGTCAGGAGCTGGCGCAACGTCACCGGAGAGGCCGGAGGTCGCGTAATCGGCTCGCCGTCACCATCAAACCCGTCGAGCACTTCCACCGCAGCTAGCTCCGGGCAGATATCTCCAGCAGGTCCGTCGAGCTCTAGCTGTCCACGCTCAACCAGTTGCATCGCTGCGGCGCCAGTGATCGCCTTGGTCATCGAGAAGATGCCGCCTACGGTGTCGGCTGACATGGCAATGCCAGATCCGCTCGCCCGCTCCCCGGCACCTCCTTCGTATAAGACGCCGGCCCGGTCTACTACACAAAACGTTGCACCCGGAGCGGCGCCGCGCTGCACTCCGGCGGCAAGGATCTCATCCAAACGTTGCTTCATCAATAGTCCCCCTTTGGCTAGGACGTCCACGCTAGTCGTAGAGCGGCCAGCGCTCTAGCTGGTGATATGGCATCTTGGGCGCTCCTGTTTAGCGCCGTACCTCCAGGCGTGATCGTGATAGGCTTATCGGCGCTGGTAAGCTCATGCGGCCCGGCAAAGCTTGCGGACGTAGTTCAACGGCTAGAACCTCAGCCTTCCAAGCTGATGATGCGAGTTCGATTCTCGTCGTCCGCTCCAACTAAGACCCGTTGACATCAATGGCCTGAACCGACAAGGTTCGGGCCATTGATGTTTTCTAGCCGGATAACCTCTACATCAATGAGGCTGCTCAGCTGGAACTTGGCCATGATGGAGCGCTCGCAGGACGCGCCCACCCAATGGGGTCAGGTCGACTCCGAGGCCGTGGTTCGTCAAACGATCCTGGATCTGAAGCCTGATGTCGTCTGTTTCCAGGAACTTCCAGGGGTGGTGCCCTATGTCGAAACCCACGACATGATTCGAGCCAATCCCCGATCACATTCAGGGAACTTGGCTGTATTAGTCACCCATAAGTTGATGGCCACCGAGCCAACCTTCAAGACCGTCACCAGGACAGCTGTAGTCGTCGACTTCCCAAAGGCTGACCTTTCAGTCGCCAACGTACATCTAGCGCCGGGCAAGGGTGGCGCCGAAGACCGAATCCACCAACTATCGGTGACGTTGGCCGCCGCGGCGAGTGAGAACGTGATCATCATCGGTGACACCAATCTGAGGGTGGGCGAAGACGAAGCATTGTCATCGCTGGGGCTAGCCGGCGAGCTGCCACCCAAGCCGACTTGGGACGGCTATCGAAATGCCTTCCGAGGTGACAAGGGGCGGTTCCGGGCCTACTTCACCCGCTCCCTAGCGACGGCAGAGATCAGCATCTCTGAACAGGAGGTGGTTGATCGACCCACCGAGGCCTACGAGCAACGGTTCCACATCTCCGATCACTTCCCTCTTCTCGTCACCGCATCCCGCGGCGCCGACGACTAGTCGACCGGAGACGGGGCATCGGTCAACAGACGGGCCAGACAACCGAGCGACCCGCCTACAAGCAGGTCATCAACCGCCCCCTCGATGGCCGCAGTTCGTTGCGGCCCCAGAGCGGGAACAGACAATTGGTGGTACTTCGAGCGGATCTCAGCATCAGCAAGAGGTGCCTCGGGATCGCCCCGAGCCTCGTGATCGTCGGATTCGAGAATTCGTCCGTCGGTGGTATGGATCCGCACCCGAGCATACCGGTTGGCCGGGAACGCCTGGTTGTGTTGTTGATCCTCGATCATCTGCATCGAATCCGAAAGTCGAAGAACTTCGGAATGACGAAGAGCATCACCGACGATTTCGGTAACGCCCAGCTTTCGGGAGCAAACCGCCGCAGCAACCGGGAACGAAAGGCTGTACTGGGCTTGTTCGGTCGTATCCGGCCGTCGGGTAGCCAGTCGGACCGCCTCATGAAAGCTGAACACCTCGATGTGATTGACTCGCTCAGCGGCGAGGTCGTGTTCGACAACGATCGACAGTGCGGCTTCCACCGCCGGCTGCGCCCACCGACACACCGGGTACGGCTTGAAGTACTGATCTTCGATTATCCAGTGCTGGCCGAGATCAGACCAAACATGATCAAGCTCAGGATCACAAACGGTGACCGCCGGCGCACCGGTAAAACCATCAGCCGCCAGGTACGCGGCCGACACTCCGGCCATCGCTCCCCAACCGGAGCCGTCTTTAACCATCGTCGGGTGATCGATGGCTCGCATCATCTGGCTTCGGGGCCCGAAGTACTCGCCGAGGCCCATGGCTTCGAAGGTCACCTTGGTATCCAAACCCAAGACCCGAGCCCCTAACGCGGCTACGCCAACGGCTCCCCAGGCACCTGAGGTGTGGTAGTCACATGCCGAAGCGTGCAAAGCAATGCCAGCGCGGGTCGCAAACTCGTATCCGACGGCCAGCGTGGCTAGAAACTCGCGCCCGTCAACAGCGTCCAGAGGGTCGGCTTCAGATCCGGTTCGAGAGTCGTCTGGGCTCTGTCGGCGCTCCTCGGCATCAAGAAAGGCCAACAAACCAGCCAGCTGATGCACACCCGTGTGGCCTTTGGTGATCTTGTGTCCGTCATGGGCGTCAATTGCGTCGATAGTCGAGGCGACGGCGAACGCCGCCCCGGCAGGAGCCACAGCCGAGCCATCGAAGAACAATCTGGACGCGAACTCACCTGCCCCGTGATGGCGACGAACGAAGCGGTACGAAATGTCTGACAGGTCAGTCAGGCGCCCGGCAGCCCAGACACCGACCAGATCGAGCAGGCAGCGCCTGGCTGTGTGCAACACTGTCTCTGGCAAGTTGGCCGCGCCAGTGTCGTGGACAAAGGCGATCACTTCACCTGGGAGACGATTCGGATAGACCATGGCCGCAGTCTCGTCGAACCGATCCGACGTTAGCGACAGTGATTCGACAGCTTCCCAATGCCCTCGACCTCAACCTCAACATGGTCGCCAGGCTTCAAGAACTCCTGTGGATCACGAGCTACGCCAACCCCACCAGGTGTGCCAGTGGCAATGATGTCTCCGGGGTCAAGAGTCATAATGCGACTCAAGTCGACGATGATGTCGACCGGGCCGAAGACCAAATTGTCGGTGCTACTGTCCTGCTTGACTTCGCCATTCACTTTGGTAGACAGTCGGACACCCATGCCGTCGCCTACGACATCTCGAGTCACCAATGCCGGGCCGACCGGAGTCAGGCCTTCAAACGACTTGCCGGCCACAAACTGACTAGTCCTGGTCTGCCAGTCTCGAACAGAAACGTCATTGAGCGCACAGAAACCTGCGATTGACTCCAGCGCCTCTTCCGGGCTTGCGTTGCGAACAGGGCTCCCAATCACGATGGCCAACTCGCACTCCCAGTCAATCTTGGTCGACACATCAGGGGGCGGCAGGACCAGATCATCATTGGCACCTACCAACGCTCGGGCGAACTTAGAAAAGTACGTCGGATAGTTCGGCCGCGTCCGCCCCATCTCAGCAATGTGGTCGGCATAGTTGACGCCGACGCAAAGAACTTTGTCAGGCTTGGGTATCAGTGGGGCCAGGTCGGCTGACACAAGGTCGATGTCCGGGCCGCTGTCATCAACGGCCACTCTCTGTAGGCCGCCCGGGTCCCCCAAAACCTCCTTCAACGAGACCGCCTCTACTAGCACGATCCGGTCGCCTTCGACCCGACCAACGCGGGGCCCACCTTCATGACGTACGGTTACGAGTTCCATGACTCATCGAGCGTAATGCCCTTGGGCATCGCAAGGCGAGCAAAGACGGTTTAAGAGCACCCTTGCGGTTCGCTGAGACGAGCCGAATAGTCCATACTTATCGGCCATGGGCAATAAGATCTCCGAGAACCTAGCCAAGCGCGGACACCACTTCCTACAGGCCGGCGTCGACAATCACCATCTCAATCTCGGACCCGGGCCGGAGCTTGAAGCAGCCTGGATCGCCGATGGTCTTGAGCTACCGAACCTGCCAGCCATGCGCCGCTACCGCATCGATCGCGTGACCACTCAACTCGAAGCCATGGGTTACGACGGCCTCATCGTGATGGACCCGATGAACATCCGGTATGCCACCGACACGACAAACATGCAGGTGTGGGTCATGCATAACGCGTCTCGATACGCATGGGTCGGCTTGGACGGCTCGGTGATCGTCTGGGAGTTCTACAACTGCGAGTATCTCTCGGGTCACAACCCCATCGTCACAGAAGTTCGACCGGCCATAGGCGCCACCTACTTCCTAGCCGGCGGCAGGCAGGCCGAACAGTCCAAACGCTGGGCTGACGAAATGCTGGACGTCATTGCCGAGCACTGCGGACCCAACCCTCGAATCGCTATCGACCAAGCACCCTACGAGTGCTACCGCCACCTCGAACAAGGTGGTGTCACTATCGGATCGGGTCAGGAAGTCATGGAGCTGGCCCGGACTATCAAAGGGCCCGATGAAATCAAGGCCATGCGCTGTGCTATGAATGCCTGCGAGACCACCATGACTGAAATGCGGGCCCAACTAGCTCCAGGGATGACCGAACGCGAGCTTTGGGCCAAACTTCACGAGGGCAACATCCGCCGAGCAGGCGAATGGATCGAAACACAGATCCTGGCGTCCGGTCCTCGTACTAACCCTTGGATGCAAGAGGCAAGCAGTCGGGTAATGAACGAGGGCGAGCTGGTTGGCTACGACACTGACCTGGTCGGGGCCTACGGCCTCATGGTCGATATCTCCCGAACCTGGCTAGTCGGTGACGGCACCCCGTCGGCTCATCAACAACATGTCTACGATCTCGCGCTGGAACAGATTCAGCGCAACACCGAACTGCTACAACCTGGAACCTCGTTCCGCGAACTGACTCACAAGGCCTGGTTCCCGTCTAGGGAGACCTACGACCACTATTGCGTTCTGTTCCACGGAGTCGGTCAATGTGATGAGTACCCAAGCATCTACTTCCCCGAGTTCTGGGATGCCAACGGGTTTGACGGCCACGTTGAGTCGGGGATGGTGTTCACGGTGGAAGCATATGTCGGCCGTAGCGACGGCTTCGGCGAAGGGGTCAAGTTGGAGGAACAGTTCCTAGTCACCGAAACCGGACCGGAGCAACTCAGCTCCTTTCCAATCGATCTCGTTTCCTAGTGCTACCTCACCGTGGACGAGCCGTCCTAACCAGATCAGCCCGACGAATGTCGTCCCTCTCGGAAGAATCCACGATGTCGGAACGATCATCGGGACTTGTCTTGGCGATTGGCGGCATCTTGCTTGTCAGTACCGACTCGGCCATAACTCGAGCGGCTGATGTCGGGGGTTGGGTCGTCGCCTTCTGGTATGGCGTCTTCGCCTTCCCGGCAATGTTCACCTATTACATAGTCAGCACATCGATCCTGAGCGAGACGGCGGCCGAACGCGGGCGGACTATCGACGGCACTCGACAATCTCATCGCTTGTGGCCACACCAGCCGACGCTGACCCTGCTGTCGGCCGCGCTTCAAGCAATCAGTACAACGTGCTTCATTCTTGCCATCAAGGCCACGGCAATCGCTTCGGTGGTGGTCATCGTGGCGGCAGTACCGGCCGTCACAGCCGTCGTCGCCTGGACGCTGCTCAAAGAGCGGCCATCGACACGGCTGTGGGTTTCGATCGGTGCTACTGCTGTCGGAATCGTGGTGGTGGTTTCAGGCTCGCTGCAGGTCGGCGCTCTCAGGGGAAACCTGTTGACCATGTGCGCCGTTCTGGCCTTCGCATTCAACCTGACATTGTGGCGACGTCATCCGGGCATCAATCGAACACTGGTCATTGCCATAGGGGCGGCCATGACCACAGTCATGGCCGCAACCCAAGTCCCGCTCGAAGGACAAAGCACCCGGACCTATGTCCTCATGTTCCTAATGGGCGCCATCTTGGGCCCGCTGGGGCGCATCGGCTTGGCATCCGCTACCCGATATCTGTCTGCGGCCGAGGTCGGATTGGTGACCCCAATCGAAACTGCTGCCGCCAGCCTCTGGGGATGGCTCTTCTTCGGCGAGCTGCCGCCTACCGCCACGTTCATTGGTGGGGCGATCATCATCGCCGCCGTCATCTACGGATCAACTTCACGTAGTAACTGACAGATCGTTTGACAGATCGGTCTAGTTGGGCTGTTTGACCCGGCACGGGACAGCTCAAATCTTCCGAGGACAGACCGATGGATCTGTGTCGGATGGCGCTTCGGCGGGCGCCTCCGACATCCAAGAACACGACTTCGCCGACGGCGACTCAGCGGAAAGAACTCGTCAACGTGCCTGGCCCGTCCACGATCTCGCTACCGGCAAACCCACTATCGGACCCTAAGGGCAAGCGGTTAGCCCTGACCGTGACACTCGTCGCGCCTGTAGCCCTCATTCTCTCACTTTTGTTGCTAGCGGCTATGGCTGCACCGGCTGCTGCGGCCGGTGAGATCACCATCGAGAAGCTGGTCAACGACGCAACCGCCGACTCCGCTCCAGGTCCAACTGTGAATGCCGGGGCCAAGGTGAAGCTCACCTACCGAATTACTGTCAACGCCCCCGATGGGCTCTATGACATTCAGGTACTGGACAGCACTGGGGTGGTGCCAAACTGCGACACCAATGGCGACGGCCGGCCCGACAATTCGAACGTCCATCAAGGCCCGGTAGGCGGAGGTGACTCGTTTGTCTGTACTGCAACCCAGACGGCCGGGGCGGCGGGCAGCACCGTACGCAGCACCGGAACGGCCAAGGCCACCAACTTCTTCGGAACCACCAGATTTGAAAGCTCCGACCCGGCGAATTTCACGGTCCGCCAACCGGCCACAACAGTTGCCCCGACCACGACGGTCGCCCCGACAACGGTCCGATCGACGACAAGCCGTCCGACGACAACGCAGACGACGCCGAAGTCGACGCAAGCCAACAGTGCTACCACGGCGAATGACGATGGCACATTGGCCAGCAGTGCCGACGCCACGACCGACGATGCCGACGCAATCGACGGCTCCGGCGGCTCCGACACTACCGGCATAGTCAACGAGGCGATTGACGCCGCGATTCTGGTGGAATCCATGGTTAACGGCCATGAGGCTGATGACCTGCCTGGCCCGCAGTTCGACTACGACGAAACCATCCGCTGGACCCACTTGATCGCCAACCTCGGTCGGGCTTCGCTTACAAATGTGATCGTTTCCGACTCCGCCAAGTCCGATGTTGGCTGTCGCCTTGACGGCCAGTCTGCGGACACCGGTGACCTTATGATGCCTATCACGCTGGAGCCGGGTCAGTCGATCTTGTGCGAGTCCGTGCCACCGGCCCTCGTCGCCACCGGCTCGACATCTGTCGCCGCTGTGGTAACGGTCGAAGCGAACGTCGACAATGACGAAGCGGCAACCTTAACGACGTCAGACCCCGTTCACTACACGGTTCTGGCAGAGGCCGCCTCCGACGGCAACGCCGATACACCAGCCGATGAGATTCCTGGCGACAGCATTCCCGGCGAACTGGCCTTCACGGAGGATTCCCCCGGTGAAGGCCAGTCGGCTCTGAGCATTCCTTGGGTTCTGCTGCCAGGCCTGGTTGCCATGGTTGCAGGGTCATTCTTCTTGCTCGGCTTGGTTCGCCGAGCTGACGAGCACTAGCCCTGCAGACCTAGCCCCAGCAGTGCTTGCTGGCAAGCCATGGCCGTGTGCCGTCGGCTTGCCAGGTGATAAGAGCTGCTTCGTCCTGCTGGGCTGGCGAAGCCAGGTGGGCGCGGGATACGCCGTAACGTTCAGCGTGACCGTAGGCGGCCCAGCTTCCAGTAAGGAACTGATAGGCGCCTCTGGCCGACGAAGCCGGATTGGCTGCGGAATAGTTGTCTGTCGACTCGCAGAATCTGATCTTCAGCAGAACAGGCGGCACCATGACGCCGTGGCCAGCGTCAACGTAGCCGTTGTCGGCGACGACTGTTGTCGACGTCGTCGGTGCCGGCTGTTCGACGGCTTCCTCGTTCTCAGGCCCCGCTGTCTCGTCAGGGACTTCGGCCGGATCGGAATCCGATTCAGATTCCCCGTCAAGCTCAGCCGTCTCGGTGTCTGTCGTTTCCGACTCAGACGTACCCGACTCAGGGTCCGCTGGCTCGGTGCTGTCGCCCGAAGCTCCGTCCGTCGCAGCCGGTGCTGCTGTCGTCGGCGCCTGCGTGGTCGGTGCTGCCGTCGTCGGAAGAGCCGTTGTCGACGATGAAGTCGTGGTCGTGGACTCCGAGTTGGAGGCATCTGCCCCCAAATCAGCCATATTGTTTGCCGCCGCACCGAAGCCTGCAATCATGGCGAATCGCTCGCCGTCGGCGTCGGAGTCCGGCTCATCTCGACCTAGCCAGCCATCGTCGGACTCATCTGTTGTTGGCCCGGAGGCCTCTTCGTTTTGCGTTGTCTCATCAGCCTCGTCATCGCTGAGGGCCGCGATCGTCACCGGATCCTGTGTTGGTTGCGGCAACGCCAGGAGAAGGGCTCCTGCTGCTACCACGACCGCCAGCAGCGCTAGCTGCCGAATCAGATCTGGCCGATTGCGTAGTTCCTCAAGCCGGTCCATTAGTCCCGGCACACGCGAATAAGAAGGCGATGTAAACGAGCTGCTCACCATTTCGGTTCTAACTCCTTGCCCGGCCCGCCACCGGATCCACAAACTTACGTTTTGGGCGCTTCCTCAACTCGCGCCGTACCTGTGTGTCTGTATCCGGGACAAGGTAGTACCGTTATCGTTCCGTAACACACCCAATTGTGACGATCGTCACTCATTTTGAACTACCACCATGTAGTTTGAGCTATCGGCAACCTGCTCGTAGCCCGACGATTTAGCCGGTATCGACCGACTACCTGTTGACTTATGACACTCGTCACAAGTCGGCCGATTCCCATCCCCTTTCAGGAAATCAACCAGGAACCGAAGGACAGGTCAGCCTGAGGTCGCCAATGAGCGATGGTGATACACGAAGCGAACCACACTGCAATTCAGCTATCCCGACTCGCAATGTGGTGCGCTGCAACACAGCAGCTAACAGTCACCTCACCAGCAGCCCAGGCGCTGAGGTAGTACGACTCAGAGTCGACCGTACCTGCTGGTAGATAGGATTACGGGTGGTTTGTTTTGATCTTGACGGAAGGCGGCGACGTTGACCAAACCTACATCGATCGTGGTAACCGGAGCGGCCGGATTCATCGGCTCTCACACCTGCGAAGTTCTCATCAGAGATTTTGGTTGTGATGTCACGGGCATTGATTGCTTCACCCCGTATTACGACCGTTTCATCAAGGAACAGAATCTGAATTGGTTGAAAGACCAGTCAGCTTTTCACCTCGTACAGCGCAATCTGGCTGAAGAGTCATACGTCGATCTGTTCACCGGAGTCGACGCTGTCGTGCACCTCGCTGCGCAACCTGGCGTTCGCGACAGCTGGGACGAGTTCGACACGTATGTGAAACACAACATCACTGGGACCAAGCGCGTTCTGGACACTGCGCTGGAGGCTCAGGTGCCTCGGGTGGTCTACGCCTCAAGCTCCAGTGTCTACGGCGACTCTCCCCTCGCTCCGACCCCTGAAACGGCACCGCTGGATCCGCGCAGCCCATATGGCGTCACCAAGTTGACCGGCGAACGCCTCTGCACGGCGTACAGCTACGAGCGAGGTCTTCCCACTATCAGCTTGCGTTACTTCACGGTGTACGGCCCGCGTCAGCGGCCCGACATGGCCGCGCAACGACTCATCAAAGCAGGTCTAGGCGGCGACTCGTTCACCATGTTCGGCGATGGCCAACAGGTACGAGACTTCACGTTCGTAGGAGATGTCGCTCGAGCCAACGCTCTTGCTGCGACAGTTCCCGAGTTCGAAGCGGGCGAGATACTGAACGTTTGCGGTGGAGCTCCGGTGACGCTCAGCGATCTGGTTCAAACGGTCGAGGACGCCGTCGGAAAACCCCTGAACATCACCCGAGAGGGAGTTTCGGTCGGCGACGTACGCGAGACACGAGGTGACGGGTCACGGGCCAACGAGGTCCTTGGCTGGAAGCCCGAGACCAACTTGGCCGACGGCATCAAGTACCAGGTAGCCAACCTGACCTAGACCTCCGACCCGCAACGGCCGCCGGCTATCGGTGGGCCGTTGCCTGCCGGTTCCGGCAAGCCGGGCTTCGCCTCAGGTGCCGTTGGTGACCAGTACGTGGTCGAGGATCCGCTCAGCTGAGCTGACCGGCGACAAGATCTCGTCGAACAACCGACGATTCGACTCCGCCGTGGCTTCGTAGTGCGACGGGCTACTGAGCGTGACCTCAATGGCTTTGACCAACTCGTCGGGATCGTTGTAGTGAAACTGCTCGGCCAGTCCGGGCAGCGAGTAGAAGAACTCGGTGTCTTGCAAAATCGGCTGGCCGACAATCGGCAAGCCGAGAGCAAGCAACTCGCAGAACTTGAATGACAGGCAGTTGTGCGTTCCCAGGACGTAAACGCCGATCCGCGAGGATGCTAGCCGCCGCAGGTGTTCCTGAGGGGCTACCTGTTCGGCCGCCAGTTCGGCGTACTTGCCTTCCAAATGGCCTATTAAGCCGACAGTTGCGTCGATGTCGCTGCTAGCGGTCAGTCGGCGGGCCACCTCGTACCGGAAGTCGTTTACCTCCTGGTGGTGAGGCTGTGAGTAGATCCGCATCATGAACAGGAGATCCCGCTCTTTGGGTGCCGATCGCAGCTCGAAAATGCGCTCCATGGTGGGAAAGTCCCGTAGCTGGCGGGTTCGCCGAGCTGCATCGCGGGGTCCCCAACCCATTGAAGTCGACGGCTGAAGACGGGGTCGCAGATTCCAACCATCGGTCGTGATCGGCATGAACGGTGTTCGAAGTGGGACTATCTTGGCCCGATCCGATTCCGGCAGATCCAAATCGTCGATAGCGCCCGGTTGGTAGTTGACTTTGAAATACACGTCGACCGCGGCCAAGAGGCCTGGATGTACGACGTAGGCCTTGTCATGGGCGTCCACACAAAACCGTGCCGTCGTTTCACCGTCACGGAATTCGAATACGGGGATCATCTGCATGTGCTCGTGGCCGTCAGCGGCCTTGCGGAGCCAGCCAGGCACCCGGAGGTCGGTTCTTACATCAAGACCCCTGCTCTCTGCTACCTCGGCCAAGCCGGACAACACGTACCCGCAGTACGCCAGATCACACAAGCCAAAGTGAACGATTGTGCTCAAGTTGATGTCTGCTCCCTACCGCAACAGCACCTGGCCGCCTCAACCAGTCGCTACTTGCGTGTTATCCAATGTAGATTCGTAAACCGTTGATTGGACATCATGGCGGCAGGATTACCCACAACGCGAAATCCGATCGACTCTGGCTCGCAACATCGGCGGCTCGACAGGCACCGATTTGCACCGATTTGCAACGATTTGTCGCCATCGGGGCTCGCTGTGGAAGACTTGGCGGCGACGTGACTGCATTAACTCAGCCCCGATTCGGAGCCACCAGCACACTCAACGGCCGGAGCCTGCTGCTCGTTATCGCCGCGGGCAGCGTCATGAGCTCCATAAGCCTTGGAGTGAGGTCAACTTTCGGCATCTACCTCGATCCGGTGGTTGAGAGCCTGCAAACCGATCGTGGCACCTACAGCCTGGCGATCGCCATCCAAAACCTGTGCTGGGGTCTAAGTCAGCCACTTGCCGGGGCTCTAGCCGACCGATTCGGCACGGGCCGGGTATTGGCCGTCGGCGGGATTGGCTACGCCGCAGCACTGCTCTTAATCTCGACTGCGCAAACAACGGGCCTGTTCATCGTCTCAGCAGGCTTCCTAGTCGGTATAGCTACTGGTGCCGCCAGCTTCTCGCTTGTTCTCGCCGCCGTGGGCCGAATGGCACCACCTGACAAGGCCCCCATGGCACTCGGAATCGTGACCGCCATGGCTTCGGTCGGCCAGTTCGTGCTGGTCCCGGTTGCACAGCGACTGCTCACGACTGTGGAGTGGCGATCCACAGTTGCGATCATGGCCGTCGTAGCCGTCACGATCACCGCACTAGCACCGGTAGTGAGGGGCAACGCCATCGACCAACAGGGCAAAGGGCCGATCGGGCCGTTGGTCACCGGAATGTCGACCGACGCCACTCCCCTACGGACCGAACTACGGCGGGCCGCCCACTCCCGGGCCTACCTGCTACTCAACACCGCTTTCTTCGTCTGCGGATTCCATGTCACCTTCATCGGCACCCACTTGGTCTCTTACGCTGGCGACGTCGGCGTCTCAGCGCGGGCAGCCACCACCGGTTTGGCCATCATCGGCTTATTCAACATCGTCGGCTCATTGACGGCCGGATATCTCGGTGGACGCATGTCCAAGACGCGAATCCTCTCGACTATCTATGCCTTACGAGCGGTGGCGATCACCATATTTCTTGTTGTTCCGGCAAGCGGAGCATCGGTGATCGTATTCGGGGCGGCCATCGGACTGCTTTGGCTCGCCACTGTTCCTCTCACCGGTGGGATTGTCAACGGCCTGTTCGGCACCACCCACGCTGGCACCCTGTTCGGGATCGTATTCCTATCACACCAGCTGGGGGCTTTCATCGGCGCCTGGTTGGGCGGCGAACTAGCCGACCGGGCGGGATCTTACGCACCGGCATGGTGGATATCGATTGGCCTAGGTGTATTCGCAGCCATCGTGCACCAGTTCATTGATGAACGCCCGGCCCCACCGGCACCGGCTCACGGCCTCCCGACAGGCCTGACACCGGCAGCAGGCGCTGCAGCAGTTGCGCTCATAGCAGGCACTTTTTCGGTCTTCCAGCCCACTCAGGCCGCAGCCGCGGAGACGGCGACACCAGTCAGCGGAACCCAGGATCCGGAAGCGCCCGGGCCAATCATTTGTGCGCTCCACCCAGTCGTGGTGGACTGACGACGTCGAACTCCATCCGTCGCAGCGCCGCACCCCCGACAGGACTCGAACCTGCGGCCTAGTCATTAGAAGTGACTTGCTCTATCCAGCTGAGCTACGGGGGCGAAACCAGCTTATCGTTTCAGATACGCTCGCTCGACCAGAATCCGGGACCTGACACCGCTGAACGCATCGAGAAACAGATCGCTTAATGGCGAATTTGGAGCTAGCATTGCAGAGTCCTTGGTGGCCGTAGCTCAGTTGGTTAGAGCGCCAGGTTGTGATCCTGGATGTCGGGGGTTCGAATCCCCTCGGTCACCCCACATCCTTCGCACCCGGCGGGCTACGAACCGCTATCGGCGAAGGTAAGCAAGCGCCTCTAGCTCAATTGGCAGAGCATCGGACTCTTAATCCGCAGGTTCCGGGTTCAAGTCCCGGGGGGCGTACAACGAAAACCCCTGATTTCTCAACAATCGTGGGAGATCAGGGGTTCTTTCGTTTTGACTGCTGTGTCATGACCGCGAGGTCTCCGGGCGGTAGGTTGCTCGCGGATAGTCAAGAACCTTGACGTTCGGACTCCGGAGCTCCTTCAATGCATCACCGGCAAGCCACCTGGCGGACCGGCTATCCGAAAGCGAGATTCGCTCTGCCACGTCGATGGCGGAGCGAAGTAAATCACGATTGCGCTTGCCGATGTTGCGGAGCGCCCAACTTGCGCCCAACCTGACGTAGTTGCGGTCATCAGCCGCCTCACGCTCGACGGCCATAAGAAAGCATTCGAAGAGCTCGTTTGGCTCGTCTTTGTTGGCGAAACCGTAGGAGGCCATGATGGCGAACCCTGCCCGCTTAATGAACTCGACCTCGCTGGAAGACCATTCGAGAGCCTTCTCGGAGGCGTGAACACTCTTAGAGAAGAACCCCATGCAGAATGAGTCGCAGATCTCCCAGTTCTCGAACGTCGAAACCCACGAGTCCATCAGTGCCGGGGTAAGCGCAGATGGATCAAAGATCTTGCTACAAAGCAGGCGCGCTTCGTAAATCCCCGAGTCGAACAGGGCAACCGCCAACGCGTTGTTGGGGCCAATCTCCCTTGCCAAACTCTTCAGGTCACGTTGGTAGATCCCAAGCGCGTTCGTTGATTCGATCCCGAACTTGTCTCGCTTGATCTCGATCTTGTCCGGGTCCGCCATTGCCTCGAGCCGCAGGATGATTTCGTCGGGGCTCACTTGTGGGAGTTGACCTGGATCGCTCGTGTGACGCAGTGCCTGACAAGATCTTCGGCCGTTGCCCTCAGATGGCATATCCTCCGCCGTGAGTCGAGAACGTTGTTGTGCCTGGCATCATTCCTAGTTTCCTGTATCCCGTCAAACGACAGGAGGAGTTTGCGGGCGGCCACGACTAGGTCCTTGTGGGCTTCGTAGTGTTTTCGTAGTACAACGTGCCATGAACGTTATCCGTTACATCACACACCCGAACGTCGCAATCGACCCCCGTGTGCCAGTGGCCAAGTGGCAGCTCAGCGATGAAGGCCGTCGGCGAGCCATGGCGATGCTGTCGCAACCGTGGATTCAAACTGTTGACAGGATCATCTCCAGTGACGAGACCAAAGCTCTTGAGACGGCGCAAATCCTGGGTACCCACCTCGATCTCAAAGTCGAAGTCCGGACAGGCATCGGCGAAAACGACCGAACCTCCACTGGGTTCGTACCTCCCGATGAGTTTGAACTGCTGGCCGACGCCTTCTTTGAACGACCCCACGACTCGGTGCGAGGCTGGGAGCGAGCGATTGACGCCCAAACCCGCATTACTGCGGGGCTGGCAGATCTACTCGATGACCAGCGCGCATCGGCATCGTGCACCGCCGTTGTAGGTCACGGAGCAGTCGGGACCCTATGGTTCTGCCACCTCACCAACCAAGAGATCGATCGCAGACATGATCAGCCGGGTCAGGGCTGCTACTACAGGCTCGACGGTGCAAGTCGAGCTGTGACACATCCGTGGCGCCCAATAGACGACATGGCGGTCAACTAGCCCAAGCAGTACCGATTTAGCGGATCGATTTTCGAAAAGACCACCTCATGATCCTCAGGTCCGCAGAACCGGCGGATGTGTGCCTCCTCGCCCTAGCCGTGACGGGCGTAGAGCCGTCGGGTAGTGCGCCAACTGGCGCCCTGGGTTCACTGCTCGGAATAACAAACCGGCAAGCTCGGTTAAAGGCTCATCAACTTCTGACCAACTCTTCGGACCACGGATCACGCCGACTTCACGCCTTCAAGGCATCAGGCCAACCGTTGCGGTTCGTCGTACCGTCAAATGCCCAGACACAGGAGCCTTCTGATGATCAATGCTGCCCAAACGACCCCTTCGCCCGAGCCAACGCCGTCCAGTACACCAATCCACGTCGACGTCGTCGTCATCGGGCTCGGCCCCGGAGGCGAAGCCGCAGCCGGCCAGCTGGCAGAAGCCGGACTAGACGTGGTCGGCATCGAAGCCGGCCTCGTCGGCGGCGAGTGCCCTTACTGGGGCTGCATCCCGTCGAAGATGATGATCCGAGCTGCCAACGCCTTGGCCGAGGTCAACCGAGTCGACGGCCTCGCTGGTGCAGCAACAGCCACACCGGACTGGGGGCCGGTGGCCAAACGCATCCGAGATCAAGCCACCGACAACTGGAACGACCAGGTGGCCGTTGACCGATTCGTCAACAAAGGCGGCACCTTTATTCGCGGCTACGGCACCATCGCCGGACCCGGCCAAGTCGAAGTCAACGGCGAGGTCTACCAAGCCCGCAGAGGAGTGATCATCGCAACCGGCACCCGGGCCGCCGTCCCACCCATTCCCGGTCTTGAGGGCACACCGTTTTGGACCAACCACGAGATCGTACAAACCGAGGCACTACCGACATCACTGATCGTGCTTGGTGGCGGCGCCATCGGCAGCGAACTGGCTCAGGTCATGTCCCGCTTCGGTGTAGCCGTCACAGTCGTTGAAGGCCTCGACCGTTTGCTGCCCCAGAACGAGCCTGAAGCCGGCCATGTGCTAGCCGAGGTGTTCGAGTCTGAGGGAATCAGCGTGCACACCGGGCAGTTCGCCGAGAAGGTAACCTACGACAACGATCAATTCTCCGTTCACCTGCCGGACGGAACTGTGACATCGGCTGAGAAGCTGCTGGTAGCCGCCGGTCGCCGGACCTTCCTCAAAGAGTTAGGTGTGGAAGCTATCGGCATTGATCCTGACTCTCGTTTGTTGTCCACTGACGGTAATCAGCGGGTGACCAATGGAGTCTGGGCGGTCGGAGACATCGCCGGAGACGGCTTGTTCACCCACCTGGCCATCCGCCAAGCCGACGTGGCAGCAGCCGACATTCTCGGCAACGAGGTCGAACCGCTCAACCTTGACGCACTCTCAGCCGTCACCTTCACCGATCCCGAGGTGGGCGCAGTCGGGCTAACCGAGGCCGCTGCCACCGAACAAGGCATCAACGTTGCCATCGCCTACAAGCCCGTGGCCCACACCGCCAGAGGCTGGCTTCACATGCACGGCAACGAAGGTTTCATCAAGCTTGTGGCTGACGCCGACAAGCAGATTCTGGTCGGAGCAACGTCGGTGGGACCCGCCGGCGGCGAGGTGTTGGGTCTGCTATCACTGGCTGTGCACGCCAAGATCCCGATCTCAACTGTCAAATCCATGATCTACGCCTACCCCACATTCCACAAGGGCGTGGAGGACGCGCTCAACGAGTTCTCGTAGCGATCACAGGACAGGCTTAGCTACGGCCAGGCAGCGTGTCTCGATCCATCGCCGTCGGCGCACTCTGCCGTGCCACTGACGCCCAGACGGCGTAGAGCGGATCGCTGGCGACTCCTGGGTTTCGAAGCTGAACGACCGGCTCATCAAAGCCGAGAGTCGCGGTGAAGTAAGCGGCGACGATGTCGCAATGCTGCTGGTCATTCGTTGCCAACCAACCCTTGATGGCCTTGGTCGGAAAGCATCGGTTGGAGAACGTGCATACGAACACGCCACCGGGCCTGGTCACCCGAGCAACCTCGGCGAAAACCTCCAAGGGCTTGGTGAGGTAGTCGACCGATACACAGCATGTGGCCCCGTCGAACGAGTCTCCACCGAACGGTAGCGTCGGGTCGACGTTGAGATCTTGCACCACATGGTCAGAGGCCGCCTCATTGGCCTCAAGCTCATTGGCGTTCATGCCCAATGCTGTCAGATGCTTCGGTGGCGTTCGAAAGTGGGAGATCCATGACGAGCACAAATCCAGAATCCGACCTGACAACGCCAACTCGTCGTACAACTCCCCCACCGCAGCGATGGCCAGACCATCAATGTGAGTGACGAAGCGGTCGAACTGGTAGAACTCAGCATCGTTGGCTCTGTCTGCACGGTCGAAGAAGCCGTCGGGGTACTGGTCGTAGCTCACCCCTCAGAGACCGCCCACCATTGCTGCGCTGCCGGTAGCAGATCTCTGCGGCGGTGCTCGAAAAGGGCGGCGGCTTGATGACCTGACCAATCGTTAGGAAGTAGTTCCGCCGGGAGTTCGGGATCAATCAGCGGGAACTTGCGCCACTGGTGCACCAAGTCGACCAGCTCAGTGGCGGCAGCAAAGGGGTCATCGGCATCGTCCCCGACCGATTCAAACCGATGTAGAAATTGGCTGTACTGGCGGCCAAGCGCATCAAGATCCCAGGCACCGGCTACAAGGTCGGCGTCAGCACCCAATCCGGCCAACTTTGATTCGAACAGGCTGGCTCCCGAGCCGCCAGCGACGCTGTGAGCATCAAGGACGGCCAACACCTCGGGCCGTCGTGCGACCCACGGGCAGATCCAGGTGCCTCTTGAGGCAGTGCCGCATCCAGTCCAGCGCAGCGCCCGGGCCAATCGAAATTCCGTTGCCCGGTCTAGCGGCTGATCGCCCGGGACGAGCAGAAGCCACGAACCATTCCATTGCTGTCGCCGTTGCCCAAAGTCGTAGATACGAGATCCGCCGCTTTCCAACTGCCCGAGAAGCTCGTGGCCAAGCACCCAGCGGACGCTCCTCCCGTGACGTTCGCGCTCAAGCCATCCAGGGCGTTCCATGCGCGACAGCGCTTGCCGGACGGCCTTGTCCTTGATAGCAAGGCCGTCGAGAAGGGTGACGAGCGTTCGGGTCCAGGCCCCTGCGCCTCCTGGTCGGGCCAACTCACCGAGCACAGTCAACAGCAATCCCCTGGCCGACTCCGCACTAGCGGTTCCATCGGCGGTGGTCCCAAGAATTGGGGCGGAAGTCGAGCGCAATGCCATCAACCTACATTCTACACAACTTGACGCAATGAACAATAAGTGTAGAATGTCGGTAGACGCTCACAAGCTTAGGATTGCTCGGGTTTGCCATGACATCTGCCGACATTGACTTTCGAACTAGCCCCGCTCGCTATCACCATTGGACCGTCGAATACGACGAAGCTGTGGCCACCGTGCGTATGGCCGTCGACCCCGAGCACGGGCTCATGGGCGACTACAAGCTGAAGACCAACTCCTACGATCTCGGAGTCGACATCGAGCTGTACGACATTGTTCAACGACTTCGCTTCGAACACCCCGAAGTCAAAGTAGTGGTCCTGACCGGCGGCCTGGACAAGATCTTTTGCGCCGGAGCCAACATTCAGATGTTGGCCGACTCCACCCACGGTCACAAAGTCAACTTCTGCAAGTTCACCAACGAGACCCGCAACGCCATCGAAGATGCCACCTCGAACTCCCGACAAACGTGGCTGGCAGCAGTCAACGGCACGGCAGCCGGCGGCGGCTACGAGCTGGCATTGGCCTGCGACGAAATCATCCTGATAGACGACCGCGCCTCAGCAGTCTCGCTGCCCGAACTTCCGTTACTGGCCGTCCTACCCGGAACCGGCGGCCTAACTCGGGTGGTGGACAAACGCCTAGTTCGGCGAGACCTGGCCGATGCCTTCGCCACCAAGACCGAGGGAGTCCGAGGCAAGACGGCAATGCAGTGGGGCCTGGTCGACCACGTAGCGCCAGCCAGTTCGTTCGAGGAGGCGGTCGCCGCTCGGGTACAGGAACGGGCATCGACATCAGACCGCCCCGGAGACACATCCGGGATTGAGTTCACCGCCCTCGATCGAATGATCGACGAAGACACGATCTCCTATGGCGGCGAAAATCACAGTGCGGATGCAAGTGTCACGGTAACCATCGACCGGACCACCGGAACAGCGACCATCACCGTTGCCGCCCCGGAACTTCACCAACCCGAAACCGCCGATGAGCTGGTAGCCGCAGGAGCCGAATCCTGGTTGCTCTCGGTTGTCAGACAGCTCGATGACGCCATCCTCCACCTGCGCTTCAACGAAACCGACATCGGAACTTGGATGTTCGCTACCACGGGCCAGGCCGAGGCCATCGTCCAAGCCGAAGCGGTGTTGGGAAGCGAACCGGACCACTGGCTGGTGCGGGAAGTCCGCCTCTACTGGGCTCGAACTCTCAAGCGCATCGACGTGTCGGCCCGCACGCTTATGGCTGCGGTCGAGCCCGGAAGTTGCTTCGCCGGAACGCTAGCTGAACTCCTGTTGGCCGCCGACCGCAGTTTCATGCTGGAAGGAACATGGGAGGACGACGACAACCCTCCTCCCCCGGCAACCATGACGCTGACCGATGCCAACCTTGGCTGGTACCCAATGTCAAACGGTCTTAGCCGACTCGAAACCCGGTTCTGGCAGCGACCGGACGCCTATGCCCAGGCAGCCAAGACCGTTGGCTCGGCCTTGACCGCAGCAGAAGCTCTCGAAGCCGAATTGGTCACGTTCACGCCCGACGATCTCGACTGGCATGACGAACTTCGCCTAGTCCTAGAGGAGCGCAACAGCTTCTCCCCCGATGCTCTGACCGGGATGGAAGCCAGCTACCGCTTCCCCGGCCCGGAAACGATGGAAACCAAGATCTTCTCTCGGCTTACCGCATGGCAGAACTGGATCTTCCAACGACCCAACGCCGCCGGGCCCGATGGTGCACTTCGCCGCTTCGGTACTGGCTCTCGACCCGACTACGACCGCAACCGAATTTGAGGCCAACTGTTTGGCCATCGGCCAAACGTTCCCAAGGAGACCAACATGGCACTAGTTGACATCAACGCCAAGATCCCAAACAACGTCGACCTGGCCGGCGACCGTCGGCTGCAGCGAGCGCTGGAACAATGGCAACCCAAATTCATTCGCTGGTGGGAAGACCTGGGCCCCTCGGCGTTCAAGCGAAACCCCGTCTTTCTACGCACTGCTGTCGATGTGGGCCGCGATGGCTGGGCCAACTTCGATCACGTGGAAATGCCCGACTACCGGTGGGGCGTATTCCTGGCCGACCCCGAACCAGAACGTAAAGTAGCGTTCGGTGACCACAAAGGACAAGACGTCTGGCAGGAGGTCCCGGGCGAGTACCGTTCCGAACTCCAGCGTCTCATCGTCGTCCAAGGCGACACCGAGCCGGCCTCGGTCGAACAACAACGACATCTGAGCCTCACCGCCCCTTCGCTCTATGACATGCGAAACCTGTTCCAGGTCAACGTCGAGGAGGGCCGCCACCTGTGGGCCATGGTTTACCTGCTCCACCGCTACTTCGGTCGTGACGGGCGAGACGAAGCGGACGAGATGTTGGAGCGACACTCCGGTGACGCCGACAACCCTCGCATTCTGGGTGCGTTCAACGAAGAGACCCCGGACTGGTTGTCGTTCTTCATGTTCACCTACTTCACCGACCGCGACGGAAAGTACCAACTGGCGTCGCTGCGGGAGTCGGCTTTTGACCCCCTAAGTCGAACTTGTGACTTCATGTTGAAAGAAGAGGCCTACCACATGTTCGTGGGAACCTCGGGCGTGACGCGGGTTGTGCAACGAACAGCTGAGCTGATGAACCAGCACGGCACAGATGACATCCACCCCCACGGCGGCCTCAACCTCGACCTGCTCCAGAAGTACATCAACTTCCACTACTCGGTCTCACTGGACCTGTTCGGTGCCGAAACGTCAACCAACGCCGCCAACTACTTCGCCGCTGGGATCAAAGGACGGTTCCAGGAGGAGCGTCGAGACGACGATCACCTGCTCAAGACCAGCTATCGGAACGTGCCGACGGTGGAAGGCCAAGGCACCGAACTGCGGATAGGCAGCCGCGAAGTTACTCAACTGGCGGCCCTCAACGAAACGCTCCGCGACGACTACATCGAAGACTGCCAAAAGGGTCTCGACCGCTGGAACCGAACGCTGGCGGGGGCGGGCATCGACTTTACCTTCTCGCTTCCCCATTCGGCCTTCAACCGAGAAGTTGGTGTCTTCCGGGACAGCCGAATCTCACCCAGCGGCCACGTGCTAACCGAAGACCAGTGGGCAGGGTCGGCCGACAACTGGCTGCCAACTGCCGATGACCGAGCGCACGTCGGCTCCCTGATGGTCGGCGTCACCAAACCTGGCGTTATGGCCGGTTGGGTGGCCCCTCCGGCCCAGGGCGTTCACCAAAAGCCGGTTGAATACGAGTACGTACGGCTGTAGGTCGTCCATACTGGCTCGATGGCTACAACCTCATGGACCGACCATGACGCTCAACCCACCGCCTGGCGTGAAGCGGGCTCCGGCGAGGTTGTCATGTTCCTCCACGGATTGGGCGGCACCAGAGAGTCATGGAATCCACAGCTCCGAGCGCTGTCCGACACCTGGCGCTGTGTCGCATGGGATATGCCGGGCTACGGCGCGTCGGCTCCAGCGGCACCGCTGAACTTTGAAGCCATCGCTCATCGCCTAGTGGACTTGCTGGACACGCTCGAAGTTGCCAGAGCCACTCTCGTCGGGTTGTCCTTTGGCGGTATGCATGCACTGCATACCGCTATTGGCTTCCCGGACCGCATCACTCGACTCGTCCTAGCCGACACCAGCCCGGCTTTCGGCCTCAACGGCACGACAGCCGACCAGTGGAAGCGGGACAGGCTCGCCCCGCTCGACGGTGGCGCTACACCAGCCGCCATGGCGACCGACGTCATCGACGCCATCAGCCACCGGACGTTGGAGGAAAACGTTCGAGCCGAGTTAGTAGCCGGTTTCGGCCGAATTTCGACCGCCGGCCTCCGGGCGGCCGTCGAATGCCTACCGGACCACGACGTTCGACCCTACCTCGAACAGATCACGCAACCCGCGCTGGTAATCGTCGGGGCGCAGGATCACGAGACCCCTGTCGAGTACGCTCGCTTGCTGGCCGATGGGCTACCAAACGGGATCCTCCACGTTCTTGACGATGTCGGTCACCTGTCGCCGTCGGAAGCACCAACCGAGTTCAATGAACTCATTCGATCCTTTCTGAACGCAGCACCATGACAGAGCCAGCGCCATGACAAGATCACCACTTGCCACCCCTGAACGCATGGCGATTGTTGACCGTGTGCGCCAACTCGGCCCAGCCATCGCCGCCCGGGCGGTTGGACACGACCTGGCCGCCGAGTTCCCGAAGGCCAATTGGGACGACTTCACCGAGGCTGGCCTCCTAGGCATCTGCATCCCCGCCGAGGACGGCGGCTTGGGCGGGGACTTCGTCGCCTACGCACTGGCCTCCGAGGAGTTGGGGCGCCACTGCGCCGCCACCGCCCTGACGTTCAATATGCATGTGGCCACCACATTGCTCACCGGTCAGATCGCCGATGACATGGACCTCTCCGACGATGATGGCGAAACGCTCCGGCAACGGCGCTCCGTCTTGCGCCGGGGCGTGATTGACGACGGCATCATCCACTCCCAGCCATTCTCAGAAGGCGTCTCGGCCGGTGCCACGTCGGGATTCTCTACCCGGGCACAACCAGTCGATGGTGGCTATCGGGTCAGTGGTCGCAAGATCTTCGCTTCGCTCAGCGGCGGTGCGCACATCAACAACGTGGCTTGCATGGTGGAGGGAGACGAGCGGGTCAGACTGCTCGGCGTACCAGCCAATGCCGAGGGAGTAACACTGGAAGGCTCATGGGACCCGTTGGGCATGCGGGCCACCGACTCTCGCACCTTGGTCATGGAGAACGTCTTTGTTCCCGACGACCACGAATGGCTCCCCCCAGGGGTCTTCGACCAGGCCGCTCAGCGTTGGCCCTACTTTTACATGACGCTGTCGTTCAGCTACCTAGGTCTCATGCAAGCCATCATCGACGCCACCTCCGAGTACCTCATCGGTGACGGCGGGTCCACCTCACGACGCAACCACCCCATCAAACAGCAGGGTTGGGCCCAAATGAATCTGATCTACGAACAGGCTCAAGCCCTTTGCTACCGAGTTCTGGGTGAGGTCGGGGTGGATCCTTCAGCGGCTCAAGTACGCCGAGCGTGGGCATCGATGGTCACCACTATGGAGGCGGCACCCGACTTGGCGTCACTCGCTCTGCGAGTCTGCGGCGGTCGCTCGCTGCTTCGCCCGTCGGCTCTGGAACGGTTCTATCGAGACGCCCGCTGCGGAGCCACCATGTTGCCGTGGAGCGTCGAGGTGTGCCTGGAACGACTGGGCCGCGCTGACTTGTTTCCCGACGCAACCGAGAACCCGGCCTAACTGGCACGGCAAAATTGAGACACGGAGCGGCAGCTATGACCGAATGGACCTGGATCGAGCGTTACGCCACCCAGTTCAACGCCTGCAACGTCGGCCCATCAACGGCCACTGTTGTCCTATCGGAGAGCCGGAGCAGGCCGGAAATCGTCGATACCGCTCGCTTGGCGCTATCCAGCCTTGGCGCATCCGTCATTGACATTGTTCTCCCCACACCGGCGAACCCAGGGCCACTGCCCATTCGTTCAACCGGGGCATCACAGGCAATAGCGGGCAACGAGGCCGCCATCGCCGCGCTCCAAGCCGCCGACTTCGTGGCCGACTGCACCGTGGAAGGCCTCCTACACGCCCCTGAACTGGGAGTCTTGCTGGAAGCAGGCACCCGGATTTTGATGATCTCCAACGAACACCCGGAGAACACCGAACGGTGGCCTCACGACCCGGGCCTAGCCGAGCGCGTTGACCGCGGAGTCGAGTGGATGAACGAGGCGGAGACAATGACCGTCACATCCGTAGCGGGAACGAACCTGACAATCAGTCTTGACGGGGCGTTTCGCGCTGGCTCCTACGGCTGGTGCACCGATCCCGGCAGCATCGCCCACTGGCCTGGGGGTCTGGTCTTGGCTTTCCCCGCCAGCGGCTCAGTAAACGGCACACTGGTTCTGGCTACGGGCGACGTCAACTTGACCTTCAAGCAGTATGTGACCGATCCAATCACCTGCCACGTCACCGACGACCACATAGTGGATGTCAAAGGCGACGGCGTCGACACAGAGCTATTCCGAAGCTATTTGAACGCCTTTGAAGAACCGGACGCCTGGGCTGTCAGTCATGTCGGTTGGGGTATGAACACGGCTGCACGATGGGAGTCGCTGGCCATGTGGGACAAAGGTGATCACAACGGCACCGAGCTGAGGGCTTTCGCAGGCAACTTCCTTTACTCCACGGGAGCTAACGAGGTAGCCGGCCGATTCTGCCGGGGACACTTCGATTTGCCGATGCGTAACTGCACGGTCTCATTGGACGACCGAGTGGTCGTTGCCAACGGCGTCCTATGCCCCGAACTATCACCCTGAATCTGGGGGGGGAAGCGTGCCGGACCTGATCATTGATATACACCGATCCGACCAGCGGTTCGACACCTCAATCGGATGGCTTGACTCCAAGCACAGTTTCAGCTTCGGTCGCCACTATGACCCCGACAACACCAGCCATGGGCTTCTGATTGTTTCTAACGACGACTCCGTGGCACCAGGAGGCGGATTTCAGCCGCACTCCCACCGGGACATGGAAATCGTCACGTGGGTTCTCGAAGGCAAGCTCGAGCACCGCGATTCTGAGGGCAATCATGGTGTTCTCTACCCTGGACTGGCTCAACGTATGAGTGCGGGCAGCGGTATTACACACTCCGAACTGAACCACTCCCAGACCGACCCCGTCCACTTCATTCAGATGTGGGTCCCACCAGATACATCAGGGGTACAACCGTCCTACGAGCAGCGAGACGTCAACGAAGCTTTGACCGGCGGGGACCTTGTCACCGTAGCTTCGGGTACCGGTGACACAGACACCATTCACATCCACCAAGCAGGAGCATCCATGGCGGTGGCCCGGATGAAAGTCGGCCAATCGGTAGCGTTGCCCAACAGCCCGTTTGTCCACGTCTTTATGGCTCGTGGCTCGGCGATGCTCGACAGCCAATCAGGTAGCGAGACGTTGGCCGTAGGCGACGCGGCGAGAATACGCCATGCTGAGTCGCTCAGCGTGACCGCTCATAGCTCGTCGGTCGAAATCATCGTGTGGGAGAGCAGCGCCTCGGCCGACCGCTAGAGGTCAACGTGACACGTCGAACTATGACGTCTCAATCTCTACGTCTTCGGTAGTTTCCAGGCTCGGGCCGCCGCCTAGAAGGTCGGGGAGATTGGACACAATCAGGGCCAAGGCCAAGGCAGCGATGATCACCTGTGCGGGCAGCAGACTCACCGGACTTGAACCGCCGGGTTCAGCAATCAACTCCCGGCGACTTGCGCTGACCTCGGAGGCGAGCTCATCAAGATTGGCCGTTGAGCGGTCCAAGTCTGCAGCTACAGTCCGCAGGTCGGCCGCCAGCTCAACGGTGTTGGGACCCAGCTCAGCTGTCTCCGTCGACAGTCTGGTCAAGGACTCTTCGGCCGCCCGCAAGTCATCGACCAACGGATCGATGTCGGTTAGGGACGGATCGACTTGGGTGATGCGGGTGTCGAGAAACGGAATGTTGTCGAGAATCCCGTTGATATCGCTAATGCTGGCATCCAACTGCGCCAGGTTGTTGGACACTGCGGTGAGAACCGGTGGCAGCGTCGCCGTAACATCCGCTACATCACCGGCCACCTCGGACGTTGCATCCGACGTCGCAGCCACCGATTCCAGCGACACCGCTGATGCTTCGAGAGCAGCGGCGGTTGACGTCGCAACCTCGCTTGAGCTGGCCAGCGTGGCTTCCACCGACTCAAGTGCTCCGGCCACCGTTTCCACCGAGTCGTTTGCGCCGAACTCGACCGAGCCCAGCGCAATCCAACCGAACGCGGCGCAGACAGCGGCAAGCAAAGATGAAACAAGCGCAAAGAAGCGCCGAGATGTCGCCACCGATTCAGAACCCATGAGCCGAAGTGTACTGCCCAGGCGATTTCGCCGAGAGTGTCACACCGATTGCCCATAGTGACCGTCATGTCCACTTCGGCACTCCTAGCAGGTCAACTTCTCGCACCGACTCAACCTGAGATCTCCGAACACCGCCTCGAACTCATGGAGATGGCGGTCGAACTCGAGGTCGACAGAAACGACTTTGGCTTCCACCACAGTGGCGAAGAAGCCGTCTGGGATGAGCTGCAGGCCGAATTCGAGATCCGGGCCGAACGCCTGGGTCGAACCTGGGTAGCTGAAGCCGCCTGACCGTCGGCCATGGTGGCATCGGCGGTGAATCCTGGGTGGTTCGCTAGCGTGAACCCATGGCCTCGCAACCAGACTTTCGTTACACCGACCTTCTTCCGCTTGGCGAAGATACAACCCCGTACCGGTTACTGACGACACAAGGCGTCGAAACCATTGATCTGGGGGAACGGAGCTTCCTCTCGGTCAGCGACGACGCCCTGCGCACGCTCGCAGCCGAAGCCATTCGCGATATCTCCCACCTGCTACGGCCGGGCCATTTGCAGCAGTTGAGCAACATCCTCGAAGACCCGGAAGCATCAGCCAATGACCGGTTCGTGGCCACCGAGTTGCTTCGCAATGCCAATATCGCATCTGGCTTCGTCCTACCCGGGTGTCAGGACACCGGGACCGTCATCATCAAAGGAAAGAAGGGTCAACAGGTCCTGACTTCGGGCGATGACAAGCAACCCCTGACTCAAGGGGTGTTCGAAACCTTCCAAACGTCCAACCTCCGCTACTCGCAGATGGCTCCACTTTCGATGTGGGACGAACGCAACACAGGTACCAACCTGCCGGGCGAAGTCAAGATCGAGGCTGTACCTGGCGATGCCTACAAGTTCATGTTCATGACCAAAGGTGGGGGCTCGGCCAACAAGAGCTATCTGTTCCAGGAAACCAAGGCGCTGCTCAATCCGCAGTCCTTGCGCGCATTCCTCAACGAGAAGCTGCGGCTGCTGGGAACCTCAGCCTGTCCGCCCTATCACCTCGGGCTGGCCATCGGCGGTACATCAGCTGAATACTCACTCGAAGTAGCCAAGCTGGCCTCCACGCGGTATCTCGACTCGCTGCCTACGAGCGGATCGGAACTTGGGCACGGCTACCGCGACGTTGAGATAGAGGCCGAGGTCCTCCAATTGACTCAGGAGTTCGGAATCGGAGCCCAGTTCGGAGGCAAGCACTTCTGCCACGACGTACGGGTTATCCGTCTTCCCCGCCACGGTGCCTCCTTACCCGTCGGCATCGCTGTTAGCTGCTCGGCGGACCGCCAGGCGCTGGCCAAAATCACCTCAGAGGGGGTGTTCCTAGAAGAGTTGGAACGGGATCCGGCCAAGTACCTCCCGGAGGTGACGGGAGAAGCCCTCTCACCCGAGACCGTCCAGATCGATCTAGACCAACCGATGGACGCCATCCGCAGTCAGCTGAGCGGACATCCGGTGAAGACCCGTCTGTCCTTGACCGGAACATTGGTCGTTGGCCGCGATATCGCCCACGCCAAGATCAAGGAACGACTCGACGCCGGCGAGGCAATGCCGGAGTACCTGCGGGAGAATCCGATCTATTACGCCGGCCCGGCTAAGACGCCGGAAGGTTATGCATCAGGCTCGTTCGGGCCGACTACGGCCGGTCGAATGGACTCCTATGTTGAGCAGTTCCAGGCAGCCGGCGGCTCGCTGGTAATGCTGGCCAAGGGCAACCGAAGCGACCAGGTAGCGCAAGCCTGCAAGCGCCACGGTGGCTTTTACCTCGGCTCCATCGGCGGTCCGGCTGCCCGGCTGGCCAAAGACTCCATCCGCCACGTCGAAGTGCTTGAATATCCGGAGCTTGGCATGGAAGCCATCTGGAAGATCGAAGTAGAGAACTTCCCGGCCTTCATAGTCATCGACGACAAAGGCAACGACTTTTACGCCGAGACCTCTCGCCCAGTCGACTTAAAACTGTAGAGTCTCGGCGCCAGTGGGGGCTCCGACACTGAGCAAGACCGACCTCTAGACGATGGTCAGGCCCCCATCAACCACCAGAACCTGGCCGGTTACGTATCGGGCCGATACCAACGAGATCACGGCATCGGCACAATCCTCCGGGCTGGCCGTGCGCCCCAGTGGGGCGCGCCGCTGAACCGAGCGTCGGACGGCATCCCAGTCGGCGGTCCAGGGCGTGTCGACCAATCCAGGGGCGACAGCGTTGAACCGGACTGGGCCGTGAGCCCGGGCTAATAGGACCGTCATGTGGTTAAGCGCCGCTTTGGACATGGCATAGGCGACCGACGAGCCCACCGGGCGAACACCGGCGATCGAGGTGATCGTTACCACGTTGGGATCGGACGATTCACGCAGGAGTGGTATGGCAGCTTTGGTCAGCTTCCAGGTTCCAAAGACGTTGACATCAAACGTTTTCTCGAAGACGTCGTCGGTCAGCCCGTCAAGATCCTCGTGAGGAATGACCGTCGTCCAGCCTGCATTGTTGACCAGGATGTCAAGACCACCAAAGTGCTCTACAGTTCCTTCGAGAAGACGGGCCGGTCCTTCTTCGGAGGCGATGTCCGCCTGAATGTACGCCGACTCGCCCGGCAACGCTTCCGATACCGCCTGCCCAGCTTCCACCGATGAGGCCGAGTTGACGACAACCTTTGCTCCGAGGGCTGAAAGCCGGTGGGCCGTAGCCTCCCCTATCCCGCTCGATGAGCCGGTGACCAGCGCCACCCGTCCGGACAGGTCACCCGGTATCGAATCATTGGTACTCATTACTTTGCCCCTTCAAGAGTTGTGTTGGAAGCCGTCTTGGCCGACAACACATCGGCAATACAACAGGTCAGCTTTTCGGCGTAGGCAACGTCAAGAAACTCGTTTGGACCGTGGGCGTTCGAACCCGGACCGAGCACTCCCGTAATCACGAACTGGGCTGCTGGAAACTTCTCGCCCAACATCCCCATGAATGGAATAGTTCCCCCTTCACCGAACAGTTGCATACCCCGACCGAAGTTGACGGTCGACGCTTCGTCAAGAGCCTCTCTTAGCCATGGCGCAAGGTCAGGAGCGTTCCAGCCATCGGCGCTGTCAGCTTCGCCAAACGACACCCGGGCGCCGTAAGGAGGATCGGCTTGCAGAACCTCGGCCAGTTCACGCTCGACGGCTTTCGAGTCGGCGGTTGGGGGAAGCCGCAGCGAAAGCTGAAGCGATGTATAGGGCCGCAGCACGTTACCGGCTTTCGCCGTAGGAGGTAGGCCGTCAGCGCCGACATAGGCCAGCGATGGCTTCCACGTTCGAGCCAGGAGGGCCTCAGCCGGTTCGGCAGCCACCGGTGAAGCGCCATCAACAATCGGATACTCCTCGTACACATACGAGCCGAGCAGACCGGCTGTGGCCCTGGCTTCGACCTCCCGATACGCCGGGATGTCAACGTTGGCCGATTCGAGCAACACCCGACCATCCGCTGCGTCCTCGATGCGGTCCAGCAATTGCCGGATGATACGAAAACTCGAAGGCACAACGCCGCCGGCACTACCGCTGTGGATCCCCTCATTGACGATCTCGACAGTGAGCTTGCCGAAGACCATTCCCCGCAACGACGTGGTCAACCACAGGGTGTTGTAGTCGGCACAGCCGGAGTCCAGGCAGATGACCAAGTCGACGTCACCCAACCGCGTCGCCAAAGCATCAACGTGGGCCGGAAGGTCCGGGCTGCCGGACTCCTCAGATGCCTCGATCAGGACTACCAAGCGTCCATGGGCGCCACCGGAGGCCTGGACAGCCTCCACAGCGGCAAGTGAGGCGTAAGCGGCGTATCCGTCGTCGGCCCCTCCCCGCCCGTACAGCCGCGAGCCCTCCATGACCGGCTTCCACGGTCCCAAGCCATCTCGCCAACCTTCCATTTCTGGCTGCTTATCCAAGTGTCCGTACAACAGCGTCGTTGTTCCGTCAGACCCGACGTCGCCGTCACCACCGAACGGTTCGATCTCAGCCATGATCACCGGGGTTCGTCCAGGCAACTCTTCGACCGAGACCGACATACCAACTATGGGTCGCGCCCGCATCCAGTTGTAGATCTGGTCGACGGCCTTTTGGATGTAGCCGGTCTCCGCCCACCCCGGATCAAATGCCGGTGAGAGAGCGGGAATGGCAATGTAGTCCCTCAGCTGCGGAACGATCTCGTCGGGCCACAAAGCGGCAATCCGCTCCTGCGGGCCCGACTCCGACGGGGACTCGGCTTGGCTGTCTGTACTCGTCATCGGTTGCCATCATAGATCGGACAGCACCGCCGACTGCCAGACGAACGGACTACTCGCCCATCGGAAGGCTCCGGCCGTGCCGGTCACGCCCACGGCCGGCGTTGTCGAAACTGAAGCGGCTGCGTCCGGCGTGCTTCGCCCTGTAAGCCGCTCTATCTGCTCGCAACATGATGTCGGAGTAGCTGTCTCCGGGCTCCCAGGTTGCGCCACCGATGGAGCAACCTCGTTGAATCGTGCATCCGGCGATCGGAAAGGGCTCTGAGACTCTCTTGAGGATTCGCTCGGCGATCGGCATCAACTCATCAGCGGTGACCCCGAACCCCAAGACAACAAACTCATCGCCGCCCAGCCGTGCCACCAGATCGCCAGCAGGGACAGTTTGGCGAATGCGACTCGCGACTTCGATCAACAATTGGTCGCCTACGGCGTGACCCAACGTGTCGTTCACCGACTTGAAGTCGTCCATGTCCAGCATCAAGATGCCGAGAGCTGCGCCGTCCAGAATCGCTTGCTCGACCGCAGACCGAAATGCCGCACGGTTGGCCAAGCCGGTCAACGAATCGCTCATGGCCTGCTGTCTAAGATCACCAACCAGGCGCTTGGCCTCGTCCTCGCGGGCCACGAGATCGGAGATGTCACGTTCAACCGTGTACCAGCGCTGGCTATTGGGGTCATATTCGGTTCTCATGGACAGCGGTGTCAGCGAACCGTCTTCCGCCAGGCCGAGAATTCTAGTTTCGAGACTTGTCTCACCAGCCGCCACCCGCTCCATCAGCGCCGCCCAGCTTGACGGCTCGGCAAAGTCGGCCACCGGCCGACCGATGAACTTCTGGTCCCCGTGGAACAATCGGGCCGCTTCGTTGACGTAGGTGATGGTCCCGATCTCGTCGGTTACCACGAAGATGTCGCGCGTCAGGCTGGCCAAATGCATAAGGTCTGATACTCGGCTCCGGCTACGACGAAAGTCCGACAGCGGCTGGGCCGAGAGAATGGCTCGATCTTCGCTGATCATTCGGACTGTTGCTAGACACACTTCGCTGGTCCCGTCGGCCGACAGCACAGTTGCCTCCCGCCGATCGATGCTCTCATCATCCGACACTCCGCTCGCCAGAACCTGAACGACGGCAGGGTCAACCTCTAGGAACTGCCCAAGTTCACACCCAATCCACTGTCCCGGCTCGAATCCGTAGCGGCGCAGGCCGATCGAGCCGACATCGTTGATCACCAACGAGGGCCGCTCAACAACAAGCACTAGGTCGGCCAATTCATCGATCAACCAGTTTCTGGCCGACGACGAATCTTTGTCCATCGAACCGTTCGACACGACCAAAGAGATCGGCGGCTACATGCCGAACCTTAACCTGATCGGATTTGTCGACCGAAGACTCAATCCAAGCGGTCAATCGAGCACAAGGCTCGTTGCTAACCTACGGCTCCGCACAGCTCCATGGCCTCAAAGAACTTGGCGTAGAACGCATCGGTGATCTCGCCTGACAACAAGACGTCGATGTCCTCGTCCGTCGGGTCGACCATAAGCTCCGAAGCCACACATGGAGCGTCGTCGACCGAGACACCGTTGGCCACCAACTGACTACGAATCTGCTCTTGAACGTCACCCTCTACCCCACAGGTGAACATCGCTCGGAACTGTGCTTCCTCGAAGTCAGATGACACCGGTTCGCCAGCAAGCTCCACCTCGAGTTCATCACTGCTGTAGCGGCCCATCAAGTCGTCCACGACGCAACCGGCCTGCTCGGTCGTGGCGTCCGGGTTGCTGTCCTGAAACCCCGAAATCAACGATTGCCTGGAAATCGATTCTCCACATCCAAACAGAAACAGCCCAAACACAACGACAATCGTCAGCCACCCGATCGGACCGATGCCGACGCTACCGCCTCGAAACGCGCTAGTTGATCTGACGATCGCGATCGCTCCAGTACGGGTCGCGGAGCTTGAACTTCTGAAGTTTCCCGGTTGCAGTTCGGGCCAGCTCATCTCGGAACTCTACCGAGGTAGGGCACTTGTAGTGAGCCATCCGCTCGCGGCAATAGTCGATAAGACCCTGTTCCGTCAGGTCAGCACCGTCGGCGATGACGACCAGGGCTTTGACAGTCTCCCCCCACTTGTCGTGAGGAACCCCGATGACGGCGACTTCGCTCACGTCAGGATGAGAGAAGACGACGTCCTCCACTTCGATCGAGGAGACGTTTTCACCTCCAGAAATGATGACGTCCTTCTTGCGGTCGGTTATGGCGAAGTAGCCTTCGTCGTCGCAGTAGCCGCCGTCACCAGTGTGGAACCAGTTCTCGGCCAGCGCCTCAGAAGTAGCCTCGGGGTTCTCCCAGTAGCCCTGGAGGACGTGGTTACCGCGGGCCAACAGCTCACCGGATGGACTGACCTTCATGTCGATTCCGAGCACCGGGGCACCAGCACGACCGAGCCTCTTAGCCCTGTCATTCGAGCTGAGAGAATCCCACTCCGCCCGAGTTCGGTTCATGGTGAGCAGCGGCGACGTCTCAGTTAGGCCGTAGATCTGGATGAACTCCCAGCCAAGCTCGGTCTCCATCCGCTCGATGGTGGCTGTAGGTGGCGGGGCTCCGGCCACCACCATTCGCACCCGACCGCGTCCAGGAATTTCACCGTCCCATTCGGCCGCCGCGTCCAAGATGGCGGCGCAGACTGCCGGCGCACCACACATAAGCGTCACACCGTGCTCCTCCACCCGACGCAGAATCTCGGCGCCATCGATCTTGCGGATGACCACGTGCTTAACGCCCATACCGGTCACCGTGTAGAGCATTCCCCAACCATCACAGTGGAACATCGGCAGCGTGTGCAGGTACACGTCGCGGTCAGTCACTCCCACCTGCCAGCCGAAGGTGACTGCGTTCGTCCAGCGAGCTCGATGAGTCTGCTCGACGCCCTTGGGTCGGGCCGTTGTTCCCGACGTATAATTGATTGAACAGATGGCGTCCTCATCGGCGACCCAGGGCTGCGGCTCACCGTCTTGGCCGTACCAGACTTCGTCCGACTCGGCCCCCATTATCCACTTGTTCTTGCAGTCGATGCCGGACAGGTCCTGCTCAAGCTCGGGGTCGATCAGTAGCGCGTCGGCTCCACAGTGCTCGATGATGTAGCCAACCTCGTCGGCGTTGAGCCTGAAGTTGATCGGTACGAAGATGCGACCGTTCCCACTCACCCCGTAGAAGGAGGTGAGCAGTCTGGCGGCGTTGTGGGAGACCATGGCGACCCTGTCACCAAATCCGAGTCCCAGATTGTCCATGGTGACACCCATCTTTCGACGAATGTCACCAAGTTCACGGTAAGTCAGCGTCGGGAGCGGAGGCGCCGCTTGGTCAGGCTCGTCCACGATCGCTACGCGATCGGGATAGACGGCAAGTGACCGATCAAGAAAATCGTTGATCGTCAGTGGGACCTTCATGCTTCCTCCCGGATGAGCAGGTGGTCCGAAACCTCTGCTGGTTTCGAACCCATCCAAATGTAGTTGCTGGCCCACCTCTCGTTCCAACGCGGCGCCAGCTGTAACAGTCAGCGACTCCGGTTCGCTGGATTTCGGGCTTCTCGGGCCGATTCAACACTACATGCGACGCAGAATCCCTCCCCTCATCGGGACCAAGTTGATCGCCCCATATGGATCAGGCATTTCCGAGGTGGAGTCCGGCCGACCGGGCGATACTGCCGTGATTGTCTTTTGGTCGGCAGGGTGTGAAGCCTCACTTGAGCGGCTACGACAACTGGCGACCTGGCATGACTCATCCCAGGTCCTCAACGGCGGGTCGACCGTGGACATATGGGGCGTCCACTGCCCGCGCTTTCCTGCAGCCGAAGATGCGGATGAAGTCGCCTTTGTCATGGACCGATGTCGGATTCCGTTCAGAACGGTTCATGATCCCGAGTTCAAGACCTGGAGTCGTTACAACCCGGAAGGCTGGCCGACCACTGTTGTCATCGACAACGGTTCGGTCGCTGGGGTCGACCACGGGTTGGCTCCTCTCACGAGCGTGCTTGGCCGCCTGGAGCGGCAGCCGGAGGATCGGCTGGACGCCGACACAGCGCACGCGCAGGAAACAGTACATACACGCGACACAGCACCAGTGCCGACGAACACGGTGGCCGACCGATACGAACCTGATCGACTCAAGTTCCCCCGCTCTGTGGTTATGGACGGCGATCGGATGTTGATCGCCGACACTGGGAACGACCGGATCCTCGCCGGTCGAGTTCGACCTGACTTGTCGATCTTCGTAGTTGACCGAATATACGACGGTCTCACCCGACCGTCCTCACTAGCTCCTTGGAGTACCGATGCCATCGCCGTCGTCGAGGACGACCGGCAAGTATCTCGCGTCGACAGCGAAACCGGCGTCAAGCAGGTGGTGACCGACAAGCTGACCCGGGCCGGTGGACTGTGTGTCGACGCCGACGGGTCGTTGGTCGTCACCGATTCCGCCGCAAACCGAATTCACAGGATCACGGCCGACAACAATCGCTCAAGTGACGAATGGTCTCCAAGGCCGATAGCGGGCGGAGGGCGCCTAGGGACCCGGGCAGGACGGGCCGACGCGGCCGAGTTCGCTCAGCCGGTTGCCGTTAGCCGAAGCGCTGGAGGTCTGATCATTGTCGATGCCGCCTCCAGCTCTCTCCGCCTCCTCACTGACAGCGGCAAGGTGATGAACCTGACCGATGGTGATCTGTACAGGTTTGGATTGGTGGACGGCGTCGCTCATCGGGCGCTCCTCCAAAGGCCGTCCGACCTTTGTACAACGCCCGGTGGCGACATCATCGTGGCCGACAGCGGGAACCACCATCTTCGACGTCTAACCAAACGTCGGTTGGAGACCGTTCCTATTCGCGGCCTACGCCACCCGATGGGAGTGACGGCGATAGACAATGACTGGGTCGCAGTCGCCGACACCAACAATCATCGCATCGTGCTGGCCAACTGTGGGCGAGGCATGGTCCAAGAACTGCGACTTGGCGGGCTGACCGGTGCAGCCAGATCAACCGACCTCGGCGAGGGCCGGTCTGCACCAACCCTGGTAAGCCACTGACAGCGATCTGACAGCTTCGACCCACCCGGGGCCAACCAGCCTGCCGTGTTTAGTTTTCCAGCGAGCGGGCCAGCGGGCCGATGTCGGCCAGTTCATCTTCCCAGGACTCCGGTTCAGCAGCGGGAACCAACACGAACTTCGACAACCCGCAGGCGACGTACGCCTCAACCAAGTCAGCCAGATCGTCGACCTTCGGCATCACGGCTTCAACGTCCAAATCAGGATTGCGTTGCTTCAAGCGTGCAACCAGATTCTCAGGTAGCGCTCCGTTTCGCCGGTAGACGATCAGTGCACCAAAGTGATCCCGGTCGATCGAGCGGCCGTTAACTTCAGCCTCGGCATCAATTGCCGCACAACCAGCGCCGGCTTGGTCAGGGTTGACGAACGATGCCAACCAGCCATCGGCCAACCTCCCGATGCGGCGAAGCTCGGAAGGCGCCTGGCCGCCGAGCCACACCTCAAGGGGCTGTTGAACCGGCTTTGGCCGAACGGTCACGCCTGACATGGCGAAGCGGTCCCCTTGGTGGGAGACGTCGTCTTCGGTCCACAAGCGTCGCAGCAACGGGAGAGCTTCGTTAAACCACGCACTACGGTCAGATCGGGCAACGCCGAAGGCCTGATGTTCAGCCGAATTAGGGGCTCCCAGCCCGAAAGCAGGCAGCAGCCGCCCGTCGGAGATGCGATCGAGACTGGCCAGAGACTTGGCCAGAACAACCGGGTTCCGACCAGGAAGAACCATCACCGACATCCCGACTTTCAACTTGGTCGTGCGGGCGACAGCAAATGACATGGCCACGATGGGGTCAGGGCAGTCACCGGTCACCCGCTCCGACAACCACAGCGAGTCAAACCCGTGGCCCTCCAATCCGTCGACCAATTGACCGAACCGACTGTGACTCGACGTCACTCCAGTGGTTCCCAGTCCGAAGCCAATACGTATCTTCATGGGCCAATCACACCACATCTACGCCGCTGGTACACCCTCCGGCTCGACACACAACGCCTCGGCGACGTGTTGTCGGGTACAACACCATCATGTGGCCCGAACTCGGTGACGTCCGACCGCTACTATCGAGATTGTTGAGTCGGCCCTTCTCGCTTCCGACAGGAAGAGAATCGAAAACAACATCGTCTCGAAACCACAGGTTGATCAGCGGCGGCTATCGTCATGTCGATTCTAACTGAGACAGAGTTTCCCACCAAATAGGCCAACAAGCCATCAAACCATGACCGTATGGAACACATCGGGTTGATCAGACCCGGTCGGTCGGCGACGAGGATCCACCATGACGAGCGACAATCTGGGCGAATTGGCAGATCGAATTCGGCATCTAGCCCGAGTTCCCAATCTCCTAGTTGCCTGTGACTACGACGGAGTTCTTGCACCCCTGGTGGACGACCCAATGCAGGCGAGACCAAACCGCGATGGTGTGGCCGCTATGAGATCGTTGGCTGAGCAGGCCAATACCCATGTCACCGTCGTATCCGGGCGCAGCCTCCGAGACCTTGCCGGACTTTCCCGGTTGCCGGAGGAGATCCGCCTGGTTGGCAGTCACGGAAGCGAGTTCGACCTAGGGTTTGCATCTCAGCTAGACCCCCAGCAGGTCGAACATCGACGGATTGTCACAGAAGAAGTACGGGCGCTAGCGGACAAGTACGGCGCCCGGTCCGAGGAAAAGCCCACCGGCGTTACCTTCCACTTCAGAGAACTCGAGGAGGAGGCCAGCGACGCGGCCCGGATGGAGCTCGTGCGAGGCCCCGCCGGCCACGATTGGATTCACGTTCGGAATGGCCACGATGTGATGGAGTTCTCGGTAATCGAGACCTCCAAGGGCTCGGCGTTGAACATCATCCGCCAACAAGTTGGCGCCTCGGCCGTGATCTTCTTCGGCGATGATGTTACCGACGAGGACGGTTTCCGCACTCTAAGTGGGCCCGATATCGGGGTCAAAGTCGGCGACGGAGCCACCGCAGCGAGCTATCGGATCGCAGGGCCGGACACGGTGGCCAAGATTCTGGCCCTTCTAGCCGAGATCCGAGCCAAGTGGCTTCGAGGCGAGGGCTTGGTCCCAATCGAAGATCACTCGATGCTGTCCGACCTGCGCACAGCTGCCATCGTCAGCCCGTCGGCTTCGATCTCGTGGCTTTGCGTGCCCAGGATCGACTCGGCGGCCATCTTCGCGTCACTCCTGGGCGGAGAGTCAGCAGGCCACTTCACAGTCTCCGAGGGTGACGATCAGCGACCGCCTGAGTCCCAGGGCTATGCCGGTCAGACAATGATTCTTGAGTCCCGATTCTCCAGCTTCACCGTCACCGACTTTCTGGACAGCTCAAGTGGCCGGACCCGTAGGCTGGCCGGCCGTTCGGACCTGGTTCGGATCATCGAAGGAAGCGGACGGGCCCACATCGAATTCGCTCCCCGGCTCGACTTCGGTCGAGTTCCAACCCAACTCGAACTACGCGACGACGGAATTGTTGTCCAGGGAACCGCCGATCTCATGGTTCTTCGGGCACCGGGCGTGAACTGGGAAATCAGCCAGGACGGGCAGCACCAAACCGCCATCGGGGTGTGCGACCTGACCGAAGGAGAACCGATCACGCTCGAACTTCGTAGCGGCACCGGCACGCTTCGCCCCGACGCCCGCTCAGAGCATGACCGCCTCAACGACACCGCCCACTACTGGTCTAACTGGGCCAGCAAGCTCGAACTACCCACGCTCAAGCGTGACCTGGTTAGCCGAAGTGCATTGGTTCTCAAGAGTCTCTGCCATGGGCCCACCGGCGCAATTCTGGCGGCGGCGACCACCAGCTTGCCCGAGCATTTGGGTGGCGTTCGCAACTGGGATTATCGCTACTGCTGGTTGCGCGATGCGTCGCTCACCGCCACGTCGCTCGTCAGGCTCGGGTCCAGGGCGGAAGCCATGGCTTTCCTTGACTGGGTGCTGCAGTTACTGGAAACCAGAACCGATCCGGAGCGTCTCGCTCCGCTCTACAACGTCACCGGTCGTCATCTGCCTCCCGAAGCGGAGATCGCTGTTCTTCCCGGCTACGGCGGAAGCAGGCCGGTGCGTGTGGGTAACGGCGCCGACGGTCAAGTCCAGCTTGACGTGTTCGGACCGGTGGTCGATCTGGTCCATGTTCTCCTTGAGCACGGCGAGGCTTTGTCGTCAGAGCACTGGCGTCTAGTCGAAGCCATGGTGCTGGCGGTGTCTCGCCGCTGGCACGAGCCGGACCACGGCATCTGGGAGATCCGCAAGCCTCCACGCCAACACGTGTACTCCAAGCTGATGGGTTGGGTGACCGTGGACAGGGCCATCGCCATCGCCGAGCAGTTTCTCGACCGTGAACCGACCGCGTGGGTGGAGCTACGAGATCGCATCGCAACCGACGTCTTGTCTAACGGTTGGAACGAGCAATTGAACACCTTCACCGCCGCATACGGCTCCAGCGACGTGGACGCTTCAGTGCTTGCCATCGGGCTCTGGGGTCTCATCGAGCCGACCGATCCACGATTCGTTTCGACTGTTGACGCTATCGAACGGGAGTTACGCGTCGGGCCGACTGTCTACCGGTATCTGGAGGATGACGGGCTGCCGGGCAAGGAAGGCGGGTTCAACCTGATGACGTCCTGGCTGATTGACGCTCTTTGGTTGATTGGCCGTCGGGAGCAGGCAACCGAGTTGTTCGACGAGTATTGCGACCTGGTTGGTAAGACCGGAATTATGGCCGAGGAATTCGACCCGGAGAGCCAACGCGCTCTTGGCAACATTCCGCAGGCCTACTCACACCTCGGCCTCATCAGCAACGCTCTGAATCTCGAGCGACTTACCTAAACCCGGGTTAACTGGCAGCGTCAAGGCGCGCCACCGCCGACTCCCAATCCCCCAGCAGACGATCGGCCTTGCGCTTCACCTCTTCGTACTCAGCCACCAGTTCGTTCATTCGAGCTTGATCCTGGTAGACCGCTGGATCAGCCAACAGCCCCTCAATCTTCTTGATCCGTTCGTCGGCATCAGCCGACTTGCGCTCCAGCCGGTTAATCTCCTTGCGCAGCTTGCGGCCGTCGACCGCAACCTTCCCGCCCGCAACTAGTGAAGATGAACCAGGGGTGGAATGAGGCCTGGGACCTTTGGCCTTGTCCCTCTTTCCGGCCGGGCGCTTCACCGGAGATTTGCCTCCGCCCGACTTATTGGCTTTGCCAGCCGAAGTTTTGGGCAACTCGGCGTCGTCGGAACCGGGGGTCAGCAGTCGCTCGTCGACTTCTGTGTGATGGGTGACCTTGCCATCGCGTACTTCGACTAGCTCTTCGGCACAATTGCGAATCAGGTGGCGATCGTGACTCACGATCAGCACCGTGCCTGGATACACCCGCAGGGCATCTTCGAGCACGTCGCAGCTGGGTAGATCGAGATGATTCGTGGGCTCGTCCAACACCAGCAGGTTGACTGGATCGCACATGATTTCAGCCAGTGCCAGACGGGTCCGCTCCCCGCCTGATAGATCGCCAACAAGACGGTCCACAGCATCGCCGGAGAAACCGAAGGAACCCAGCACCGTCCGCATGTTCCGGTTCTTCGGCTGCTCCCCCACCTTGTGTCGAAACTCCTGCTCCACAGTTTTGGACAGGTCCAACGCATCGACCTGATGTTGAGCAAAGTAGGCAACGTCGACGTTGGCGCCCAGTTTCGCCGTCCCGGCGAGAGGCTTCAACTGGCCTAGGATCAGCTTCAAAAGCGTTGACTTTCCAGCACCGTTTGGACCGACCAGGGCGAGCTTCTGACCCCGTTCAACCACGAGATTGACTCCGACCAACACCGGCTCGTCGTCGTATCCGACGGCAGCGTCGGAGATTTCGACCACAAGACGAGATGAACGTTGAGGCTCGGGGAATCCGAACGCCAGTCGGAGATCATCAACCTGCGGAACCTGAATTCGCTCCAGCTTCTCCAGCGTCTTGATCCGGGACTGGACTTGGCGAGACTTGGTGGCCTTGTAGCGAAATCGTTCAATGAAACGTTCGACCCGCTCGATCTCCTTTGCTTGGCGGGCTGCAGAGGCTTCAAGCGAAGCCAGGCGTTCTTCCCTAGCCACGACGAATTCCGCAAATCCACCGACATATTCAAGCGCTGTGCCCCATGCAATCTCCACCACCCGCTCGGCCACAGCGTCGATGAAATCTCGATCATGCGACACGAAGAGGATGGCTCCCGGCCAGCTTCGGAGCTGATCCTCAAGCCATGCCACAGAGTCGACGTCAAGGTGATTGGTCGGCTCGTCCAACAAGAGACAGTCGGGGTTTTGCAGCAGCAGCCGGGCCAAGGCCGCTCGCATCTGCCAGCCTCCTGACATATCACCGAGCGGCGAATCCATGTCGGTCTCGGTAAAGCCAAGTCCGGCCAAGATGCGGCGCGCCTCAGCTTCAAGCTGGTAGCCGCCGAGCGTCTCGAAACGATCCTGTAGCTGACCGAATCGCTCCACGGTCCGGTCATGATCCGGCGCACTGGAATCGCCCATCTGATCGGTCAGCGCAGCCAGCTCGCGTTCGATGTCGAGGATCTCGCCTGCGCCTCGCATCACCTCTTCCAACACGGTGCCGGACCACGACTCGATCAGTTCCTGCGGGAGGTAGCCGATCTTGAAGTCTTTGGGTTGGGAGACGTCACCGCGGTCGGCGTCCTGGAGACCGACGATGATCTCCAGAATCGTGGACTTTCCAACCCCGTTCCCGCCGATTAGGGCGATTCGACGTCCGGCTGACAAACGGAACGTGACATCGTTGAACAGGGTTCTCGACCCGTGTGATTTGGAGAGCCCGGAGACGGTTAGCACAGCTGCCAGGCTAACTGCCTGGCGGGCTATCGCCTGGGTGGGCTGAGATCAGCGGTCAGCAATCGGTCTAGGACCGACGTGACCGTCCCGACAAGGAGTTCCGGATGGACTGGGCCCCAGGTTCGACTGTCGGTGCCGGCGTCTGGATTGTCGCTCTCGAGCACCACTCGGGTGTCGGATTTGAAGCCTGCTACCCGCTTGACCACCAGCAAGTCGTCTTCGCCGACGTCGATTGATCGCATCGGGTGACGGGAAACGACAAGCTCGCCGACCTGTGGCCGGCGAGCTGAATCGATCAGAACAAATTCACCGTCGGCCAAGGTCGGTGACATTGACTGGCCGACTACTCGTATTCGCTGACGGCGACCAAACAGCCAGGCAATCAGATTGATCGCGGCTCCGGCCATCACTGGAATTAGCTGGCGGTATACCAGGGGATGTCGCGGCCCTTCGTGGCCCAGAAGATGTTGTGGATATTTTCGATCTGGGTCATCAGATCGGTGGCGGCGTCGAGGCTCACCGACGTCTTGCATGCCGAGGCCTGCTTGGCGCCATTCCAGAACGTGGTGTGAAGGTCCGGGTACTCTTCGAGGTGGGGTGGCTTGAAGTAGTCGTGCCAGAGAATGTTAAGTTCCCGCTTGACCTTCTCGGCTTCTTCTTCCTTGATGGCTACAAATCGCGAGTAGGTGTTGTGTGCACCCTCAGCCGACATGTCGAGATCCAGAAGCTTCTTGGTCATCGAAAGAACGGCCTCGCCGGCAATGCGGGCGCTGGCCGGGTCGTAGACTCCGCACGGGCCGTCACAGTGGGCCGAGGCGATCGGTGCCTGTTTTACGGAATCGAGTTTTCGGAGCAAACGAGCTGACAGATTCATGGATCTTCTCCTGGCGAGCGCCTGATTCGTCTAGTGGTACGAGTTTGCAGCGTAGCGGCGCCACCTACCGAGCGGCTAACTTTCCACCCAACTCACCGCCGTCGGCAACGACCCTCCCCGTCACCACTGGGGGCGACGGCCATCCATCTGGTTGTGACAACGGCCCACAGGGCGAGGAGTCAAGAGGCAGAAGTGGGGGTAGAGCGCCGGCAGCGCCCAGAAGGGTGAAGACCATGATCCGGTGGCACAGTGGATTGGTGACACAGCACAACGATGAGCACACGGTCGCGAAAATGTTCGCGGAGGACCGAGCCTCGAACAACCTGGGAATCAGCCTGGACAGCACCGGGGATGGCGTCGCCGTGGTCTCGATGACCATCACCGACGACATGGTCAATGGACTGGGGATCGGCCACGGCGGACTGGTTTTCGCCCTGGCAGACTCGGCAATGGCTTTCGCCACCAACGGCACGGGAACTCCAGCGGTGGCCGTCCAAGCCGAAATCGACTGGCTTCGACCCGCCCGCCTGGGGGCCAGGCTGACGGCGACCGCCGCACGCATTCACGGAAAGGGCCGAAACGCAATCACAGACGTAACGGTCCGCGACGAAGCCGGTGACACCATTGCCGTTTTTCGCGGACGTACCCGCCTCGTCAACAAACCTCACCCTGAGTAGACCCAGCAGAATCGCCCGTAGCAGCAGGACGCCGCGGCCATAATCAGTAGCCAGCGTCGACGTCGACCTGGCCTTCGAGTTCCCCGCCTGCGGCAAACAAGGCGACATTCCGCTCAATGTGCGAAGCCAGAAGAGGAATCCCCATCTCCGGTGTGTTCCCAACGTGAGGCGTGATCAGGACCCTTGGGTGGGACCACAACGGATGACCATCCGGCAAGGGTTCCGGCTCGGTGACATCAAGGCACGCTCCGCCAATCGAACCCCGCTCTAGAGCAGCGAGCAATGCTGCGTTGTCGACGTGACCACCCCTGGCAACGTTCACCAGCCATCCATGATCGGCCATGGCGGCAAACTCGTTGTGGCTCATGATGGCTTCAGTTTCGGGGGTCAGAGCTAATGCCAACACCACAACATCAGCGTCGGCAACGGCTTCCAGCCGCTCCTCGAAGCCCACGGTCCGGTCGGCACCGGCCATAGGCGTGGGTCGACGACGAACCACGGTCGTTGAACAGTTGAATCCGCCAAGCAGCTTCAGCAGTTCCTCGGCAATACCACCGGCGCCGAAGATGGTCACCCGGCCATCGACAAGATTGTGCCCCTCCGGAGCCGACCAGGTGGACGAGCGAGCATAGGTCGACAGTCCCCTCAGTCCAGCAAGTCCCAACAAGAGGGCGTGTTCGGCCACCGGCCGAGCGTAGACCCCTCGAGCGCACGTCCAGACCCGACCATGGTCCAGATAGGGCACGTAGGGTTCTATCCCGGCAAAGGGAAGGGCAACCCAACGAAGTCGTTCGTGGCCGTCGAGAGTGTCCGGTAGCAGATTCGGAAGCGCCGGGTCGGCCCAAATGAGAGCCTCGGCTTCGCCCAATGTCGCCACCCGACCGCCACCGGCAACCACCGCCTGTTCAAGCGACTCGAATCTGCCCGATTTCGGTTCGACCGCTATCGCCGGCATGTCTCGGCTTGCAGGCCCCGTTGTGTCGCCGCTCACAGAAGATCCAGCGCCTGCTTCAGGTCGGCAACAAGATCTGCGCCATCTTCAATGCCAACTGAGAGCCGAACGAGATCGTCAGGCACCTCGAGAGGCGATCCGGCGGCCGAAAGGTGGGTCATGGCCCCGGGGTGCTCAATCAGCGATTCCACCGCTCCCAGTGACTCGGCCAAGGTGAACAACTCCGTGCCTTCCGATACCTTCATGGCACCGTCGCGGGTCCCCGTCTGGAAGCTGATCATGCCGCCGAAGTTCTTCATCTGTTTGCGGGCCGCCTCGTGTCCGGGGTGCGAAGCCACGCCGGGCCACAGCACCGCTGTCACTTTCGGGTGGGACGACAGAAGCTCGACGAGCTTGGCGGCATTTGTACAATGACGATCCATCCGGACACCGAGTGTCTTGACCCCCCGCAGCGTCAGGTAGCAGTCCCACGGCCCGGGCACGGCTCCGACGGCGTTCTGGATAAAGGTGAGATGGTCATGAACCTCGGCGTCGTTAGTGGCGACAAATCCGCCGACCACATCAGAGTGACCTCCGATGTACTTGGTGGTGGAGTGAACGACAATATCGGCGCCGTGCGCCAGGGGCTGCTGAAGGTAGGGCGTAGCGAAGGTGTTGTCGACCACTAGGCGAGTCTCAGGGTGATGGGCGACAACCGAAGCCACAGCAGAAATGTCGATCACGGTGAGAAGAGGGTTGGTGGGGGTCTCGGCCCAAACCATCTTGGTGTTGTCCGGCCAATCGCGACCAAGGGCCGTCGGGTCCGTGAGATCGTGAGCCGACCAGGTGATACCGGCCCGCCCGAACACCTTGGAGATCAGCCGGAACGTACCGCCGTAGGCGTCGTTGCCCATGACGATGTGATCTCCGGGCTCGAGGAGACGCAATATGGCGTCCTCGGCCGCCAAGCCTGATGCGAATGAGACTCCGAACGCCGCGTCCTCCAGGGCAGCCAGGGCGGTCTGCAGCGCTGTGCGGGTCGGGTTACCGGTCCGGGCGTACTCGTAGCCTGAGTGTTTGCCGACGGCTTCCTGAGCGAAGGTGGACGTCTGGAAGACGGGAACGGTCACCGCGCCGGTGATCGGTTCTGGATCCTGTCCGGCGTGAATCGCCCGGGTGTCAAAGCCCCACCCTCGAGAGCGATTGGTCTTGGTTGGTTCGGCTTCAGACATCTCAAACTCCTTCAGTTGACAGGAACGACAGCAGATCGGCTCGGGCAATGACCGTCGTCGGCCGACCGCCATCAAGGACAAGCAACGCAGGCGCGCCGTCCAGCAGTTGAACGGCGAGTTCAACAGACTGGCCGACGCCGATTGTGGGCATCTTCGGACTCATAACCGACTCAACCGACCGGTCCAATACGGTGCCATCTCCGAAGGCGGCTTCCATGATGCGGAGTTCATCGATGGAACCGCCAACCTCGGCGGCGGCAAGGGGCATTTCGCCTTTGGCCACCGGTAGCTGCGAAACGTCATGTTTGTGCATGAGGGCCACAGCGTCTCGCACTAAATCCTCCGGTTGGACGTACACGAGGCTCGGTCTACCTTCGTCTTTGGCCGCCACCACATCTCCGACGGTTGGACCATCAGCGCTGAGAAAGCCGAAACCGGCCATCCACTCATCGTTGAACACCCTGCTCAAATAGCCTCTACCCGAATCGGGTATGAGCACGACCACAAGATCGTCTGCAGTCAACTCCTCGGCCAATCGCAGCGCTGCCGCGACCGCGGTCCCACCCGAGCCACCGATGAGCAGACCCTCATCCTGGCTGACCGATCGGGCGGTCATAAACGAATCCCGATCGGACACTGCGATGACCTGATCGACAAGGTCGGGATTGTACGTCTCCGGCCAAAAGTCCTCGCCGACACCCTCTACAAGATATGGGCGGCCTGACCCACCTGAATACACCGATCCTTCCGGGTCGGCGGCCACGATCTGGACGTCGGGGTTCTGCTCTTTGAGGTAGCGTCCGACGCCAGAGAGTGTTCCTCCCGTTCCCGCGCCGGCGACGAAATGAGTGATTCGTCCGTCGGTCTGGCGCCAGATCTCCGGACCCGTCGTCTGATAGTGGGCCAACGGGTTGACGGGATTGGCGTATTGATTGGGACGAAAGGCTCCAGGGGTCTCGTTGACCAATCGTTCGGCGGTCGAATAGTACGAGGCCGGGTCATCGGGCGGCACGGCCACCGGGCAAACAACAACCTCAGCACCGTAGGCCTTCAGGAGGTCGATCTTCTCGGGCGCGACTTTGTCGGTGAGGACAAAGATGCAGTCGTACCCCCGCTGAGCGGCGACGATGGCCAAACCGACTCCGGTGTTGCCCGATGTCGGTTCAATGATGGTGCCACCCGGCTGGAGCAGACCACTACGTTCCGCCTCGTCAATCATGGTGAGAGCCGGGCGGTCCTTCGCACTACCTCCCGGGTTGGTCATCTCAACCTTGACCACCACGGGACAAGCAAGGCCCTCGCCCACCCTACGTAGGTACACCATCGGCGAATTGCCAATGAGATCGATGACCGAATCGGCGATGTCCATTGTCTCTCCGAGCTGAAATCGGGAACGGTTCGGGCCGACGTTGTCAATGGTCAGAGACGGCGGACAGATGGGCCACCGCCGACAGACCTCGGCCATGCCAGCCAATGAGCGCCCAACAGGAGGCGCCTGCGCAGCCAGCCTACAGCGCGGAGTCGCCGACGGTTGGCTGGCTTGAATCGTCCGTGAGATCCAGCGCAGTCTGGCCGGGTCGGCCAGTGGTGACATCGATGACTTCCAGCGGGAACGTCCCGGTCTCAACCAGTTCAGCGAACACAAACCGTCCGTCCCCAGCGGGGGCGAGCCACACCACCATCGACTTGCGTTCGGGGCGTCGGACGCCCACAACCTTCCCTTTGTCGGTCACCAACTTCCGCTCCGGGTGGTCTACCGTCATCGACACCGATGGGCATCGGCCGTCGCGAACCAGCTCGACCCGCCTGACCAGCGGACGGTCACCGGCGACTCGCAGACCGGCATCGCGCATCCGCGCCTGCCGGAGCTTCAGCTCATCAAAAATCGGCGTTCCGTCAAGAGCGATCTCTTCTTCACGATGTGACTCTGGTTCGCTCTGAATTCGAAAATCGGTGTCCACCAGTGCGGCGGCAACATCGGTCCATCGCGAACGGACATTGTGCTGCTCAAGGGAAGCCGATAGTGACGTTGACGGCCGATCAGGGTGAAGCGCCGATCTGAACGGTCGAACCAAGCGATGGAAGACAGCGCCTTGGCCGAGGAGAGCCGGACCAAGAATAACCATCCCGGCAAGGCCGACAACAGTGAGAACCAGGGCCAATCCCGTGCCGAAGCGGCCGGTGCCTGTGCCTGAACCTGCTAAGGCAGCAAGCGCCATGAACACCGAGAACACCACCGAAGCTGCGCCAACGACCACCACGCCATCGCCGGGATCAACCTCGCTTCGCTGCCCGACAAAGCCGAGGGCCCAGAGTAGAAAGAGCAGATTCGATAACACCAGCACCGACAGAAGCTCGCCTGCCGCGACCTGTCCTGCCGCGATCCGATAGAGACCAACCGAAGCCGATCCGAGAATCATCACCAGAACGACAACCGTCGCCGCGTATGGTCGGTCCTGGGAACGCAGGAACGTCACCAGACCCGACATCACAGCCAACAGCGCAAGCGTCACCAGCGTCAGACTTCCCGAGCCGCGACTAGTCAATTCAGCCAGCGCCGGGCTACTCACCGAGAGGCCGTCGAACGAACGCACATCATCCAGCAGTTCCGCGCCTTCCGTGCTGGCAAGCGACACCGAAGGCACGATGATGGCCGAACGGCTGAGATCCTCGGGATCCCAACCTTGTCGGCCCAACACACTCGGCGACAGCAATGAAACACCGTCAACCGCCGGTTGAACGTCAGCCGCAATGTGCCTCATGGTCGCAGTGTCCACCCAGGCCACAGACGTCAACGGCACGACGGTGGCCGCGATGTCATCGATGGTGGCCGCTGACGACTCATCCAAGGTAACGACCAAGCCCTCCGTTGGGTTGCCCGCACCAAGGTCGAACAGGTCATCTGCCACCCCGCCGTCAACATCGGCGAGGGCCAGCTGGCGACTCGGTTGCCCGAAGGCAAAGACGGCAAGAAGAACGAGGAAGGCGACTGCAGCCAGAACTGCGCTCGGAGTCGCCGGCACCGTACGTAGGCCGTCAAGCATGGCACGCACTGTCGGTACGGGGTTGCGTGGGCGCGTGAGGTGGGCCCCCAGAACACCGACGGTCAGCCCCGACGCCATCACAGAACCAGTTAGCACCACAGCCACAAGCAAGCCGATGGCCACCGACCAGACCGGGTGTGAGATCAAACCAAAGACGGACAGGATCGAGCCGACAGCCAGCAGGCCAAGCCCGACCATAGCGATGTCGGTACAGCTTGAAACCACCGAACGTTGGATCATCTCGGCACCGTCTTCCCCATCCGGGGATCGGAACCAGATATACATCCGCCAGCAGACGAGACAAGCAGTGATCAACGCAGCCAAAGCGCTGACGACCTCAGTGGAGGCGATGGTGCCGTCGTAGGGTCCGTTGACCTGCCGGGCCACTGATGGCCCAAGCACTGTCGAGCCAGCCAGTGTGGCCATTGTCAACGCTCCGACCAACCAATGGACACGAAGGGCTGCGACGACACCGACGACCACTGCTAGGACCACTAGCAACATGACAGCTGGCTCGTAGGACGTTCGGAGACCTTCCTCGATCATCAAACGGCCGGAGACATCAACCGAGCCCAATTCGACATCTTCGAATCCGGCCAGCGTCGACTCGACGTCGCCGACAATCCGATCCAGTGACCGGCGCTGCACTGAGGCATCGTCGGTGCCGAGATAGAATGCGGTCAGGTCTCCTGCCAGCCAGTCAACCGAACTGGTGGTGACACCCGGAATGCTCTCAAGTTCATTTCGGGCCACAGCCAGCCACTCGTCTTCGACCGAGCTGGCCACGTTGACTGTGGCGACCAGGTCCGGCACAACGTCACCAGCTGACTCCGAAATGTCGGGGTTCGGATCAACCGATCCGAACAAAAGGGCTCCCCAGCCCAGCAAGGTCACAATCAGAGCCGCGACAAGCGAAAGTTTTCCTGCGGACTGACCGGTAAACCACCCGCTGATCGATCGCCTCCAGGAAGACATCCTGATTCAGGGTAGCGGTCGACACCTACCAGATCACTTCGCTTCGGTTAGGTTGCGGCAAACCTCTCGAGGCCGCGCACCCCTATCGGCCCACGTAGAAGCGATGAATGGGCCTTACGGCCTATCACCCGGGAGTTGCTCCTCCACCGGATCCGCAACGTGGTAGTCACCGTGTTCGTTCATGAACAGCGCCACAGTCGTTGTCAGCCCAGTCGGAGGATTCAGAGAACCGGCGCAGATTGAAAGCAAACCGGGCCGAGAGGACGTCCGCCAAAACAAGCTTGCACCGCACGTCGAGCAGAAGCCGTATTCAACGTCGGGGGCGGACTCGAACCACCTCAGCGAGTCACCCGCGAGGAACTCGATGTCAGGCGGCGCGACGGCGGTAGCGGCCATGTGATGGCCGGTAAAGCGACGGCACGGCTCACAGTGACAGTTACTGACGGACCGAAGTTCTCCCATGATGGCGAATGACACGCCCCCACACAGACAACCACCTTGGGTCGGCGGGCCGGTATCGGCGGCCTCAACAGCCATCGCAACTACACCCGAACCACATCTTGAATCCTGCTCTCACCGGCAAAACAGTACCTGGCGGTAGCCACCGGACAAACTCCCAGGATTCCCTCGAAGCGCCAGGTAGCCGTAGTCTGTTGCCGGTGAGCAGTCTTCAAGGTTCGACACCGGTAATCGTTGGCGTGGCTCAGGTCCTCCAGCGACCTGAAGACCTGGGCCAGGCCAAAGAGCCGGTCCGGTTGATGGTCGAGGCCGTCAAACAAGCACAAGCAGATGCCGGCAATCCGAACCTGCTCCGCAGCGCCGATCTGATCGCCGTGGTTGCAGGTGCCTGGCGATACACCGATCCTGCCCGGCTCATCGCCGAAGACCTGTCGATTACAAGCGCATCAACTGCTCTCACCACCATGGGTGGCCAGGCGCCGATGGCGGCCCTCGGTTATGTGGCGCAAGAGATCCAAGCTGGCCGCCTGAGCTGTGCCGTACTCACCGGCGGCGAAACGATCTGGAGCCGCAGACGGCTTCGTCGAGCTGGCCACAAGATGAGCACCATCCAACAAACCAATGCCACCCCCGAGCGAACGATCGGCCGACCGTTCTCGATGAGCTCAGAGTTCGAGCAACAGCGGAACATTAGCGAACCCATCGTGGCATACCCGTTGTTCGAATCAGCGCTTCGCTATCGAAACGGCGAGTCAATGGCCGCCCATAGACAGCGAATCAGCAAATTGTGGGCCCGCTTCAACAAGGTGGCAGGCGACAACCCCTATGCCTGGTCCCCACAGCAGCTCACGGCCGAGCAGATACGACAGGAAACCGCTACCAACAGAATGGTCGGCTTTCCCTACACCAAAGCAATGAACTCCAATTGGGACCTCGACCAGGCAAGTGCGGCAATCATCACATCAGCCGAACTGGCAGCGGCCGCAGGCATAGATCGAGACAACTGGATCTCTCCCCACGCCAGCGCCGAAGCCAACGACACCGCACTATTGTCCAACCGCCGCGACTTCCACTCTTCCCCCGCCATAGAGGCGGCAGGTAAGGCGTTGCTCACCACCACGTCGACAGCGGTCGAGCAACTCTCCGACATCGACTTGTATTCGTGTTTTCCCTCAGCGGTACAAATCTCGGCTGCCGAACTTGATATCTACCTGGACCAACAGCTGACCGTCACGGGTGGTCTGGCCTTCGCTGGAGGACCCCTAAACAATTATGTGGGCCACTCGATCGCCGCCATGGCCACGAAGCTCCGCCAAAGACCCAAACAGTCTGTCGGCCTAGTCACGGGCAATGGCGGATTCATCACCAAACATGCACTCGGTCTCCTGGGCAACACTCCGCCGGAACATTCGTATGTCCGACTCGACGCTCAAGAGAAAGCCGACGCCATCGAAACCGTCGACAGCGATCCGGACTACGTCGGTACGGTCAAAATCGAGGCCTACACAGTGCTTCACGAAAAAGACGGCGCCCGCCAAGGCCGCTGCTCAGTCAGAACCCCCGGCGGCGCACGAACATGGGCTCTGATCGACCGTGAAGACCTGATCGACGAGTTGCTCTCAGTCGAAGGCATCGGCCGCCAAGGCAGCCTCGACGACACCGGTCAACTGCAACTCGACTGACCTAGCCCCGATCAGCCCCCAAGGCACCTCCGGCACGAGTAGTCTGGGATTGTGTCAGCCGCTCCTCAACTCATCGTAGTTGCCAACCGTCTTCCCGTTCGGCGGGTCGAGCGTGACGATGGAACTAGCGAATGGGTCACCAGCCCAGGAGGCCTCGTTTCGGCGCTTTCGCCTGCGCTGGCACAGTCCGACAACCCTTCGTGGGTGGGTTGGACCGGCGATCGGACGCATCAGGTTCAAGAACCGTTCGCCGTTGATGGCATCAACCTGATCCCTATTCCGGTGACTCCAGTTGAGTTGGACGCCCACTACAACGGCATGTCCAACGGCACTCTCTGGCCGCTCTACCACGACAAAGTCGGACCGGTTGAGTTCCACCGTACGTGGTATGAGGGCTACCGGACCGTAAACAAGCGGTTTGCCGAGTCGGTGGCCAAGTCGGCGAAACCAGGGGCCGTGGTCTGGGTCCAGGACTACCAACTTCAGCTCGTCCCCGGTTATCTGAAGGAACTGCGCCCGGATCTCCAAATCGGCTTCTTCCTCCACATCCCGTTTCCCCCGGCCGAGCTGTTCAACCAGCTGCCGTGGCGAGACGCGCTCGTTTCGGGGATTCTCGGTAGCGACCTGGTCGGCTTCCAGACCCCAAGAAGTGCAGCCAACTTTCGACGAGTCGCCGAGTTCCTCGGCAAGGGCACGATTGACAACGACGACTTAATCGTCGATGGCCGACGTGTCCGACTGAGCTCCTATCCGATCGGAATCGACTTTCACCGATACGAAGCAGCCGGAGTCGACCACGCCACCTCAGAGCGCAGTCGGGATTTACGGGCCCAGCTTGGCAATCCCCGCACGGTGATACTGGGTGTCGATCGCCTCGACTACACAAAGGGCATCGACGTCCGCCTTCGAGCCTTCAAGGAGCTATTGGCCGACGGCGTGCTCCACCCGTCTCAAGTCACCATGGTGCAGGTCGCAGACCCATCACGCGACAACGTAGACGCCTACATTGATCTACGAGGTCGGGTCGAACGGCTGGTGGGGGAAATCAACGGTGACTACGGCCGTGTTGGTGTCCCGGTGGTTCACTACATTCACCAGACACAGAATTTTGATGCCCTTCTGGCGTTGTACCGCACCGCAGACATCATGTTGGTGACCCCGTTCGCCGACGGAATGAACCTCGTGGCCAAGGAGTATGTGGCCACCCGCTACGACGAGTCCGGGGCACTGGTGCTTTCCGAGTTCGCTGGTGCCGCCCATCAGCTGACCGAAGCCCTTACGGTCAACCCCTACGACGTCGACGGTCTAAAGTCAGCTATCGCCGAAGCCGTCAGAATGACACCTGAGGAACAGCGTCAGCGCATGCGCGACATGCGCAAAGAGGTCGAGGCCACCGACGTGAGAACCTGGGCCGCCGACTTCCTGGCCGATCTCCGCCCGTAACCTCACGCCCCGACCCGCTAGGCCAACGCGGGGCTGAACAGCACCTTCGGACGGTTAGCAACCGCGGTGGACCGTTGGTCGAGTGGCTCAGCAAGTTGTTCGAAAACATCTGCAAGGTCGGAGAATCCAACGGTATGGCTCGTTAGTTCATCGACCCGATAACGTTCGTCGGCCATCAGGTCCAAAGCCCGATGAACGTCAGCCACTGAATACCCCAACGAACCGATGACCGTGAGCTCGCGACGCAACATCTGATCAACCGAAATCACCGCCTCACCTGCACTGAATCCGACCAGTAGCACGGTGGCACCGGCCCGGGCAGCGTTCACCCCGGTGGCCAGTGCCGCCGAGCCACCGGCGCAATCGAACACCAAATCAGCACCCAGGCCATGTCCTTGAACAGCCAGCCAACGGTTCACATCGTCACCGGGGGCGAACGCCGCGTCGGCGCCGAGAGCGCATGCCAATTCTCGACGTGATTCTTCGGTGTCTACGGCCACAACTCGGCTCGCTCCGGCTAGCCGAGCCAGTTCAGCCACGAGCAGTCCAATAGTTCCGGTTCCAATCACCATGACGACATCGCCGAGTGACGGCTGCGCTCGTCTCACGGCGTGAGCCGCAACCGCCGCCGGTTCCGCCAACGCCCCCATTGGGCCATCGACTCCCTCAGGCAGACGATGGACTCGCCGGCTGTCGACCCGAATTTGCTCGGCGAAAGCCCCGTGAGCGACCGCCATGGGATCGGTACCCACGATCATCGACAACACCAGCTGACAGATGGAACCGATACCGCTGCGACACGGCCGACAGGCTCCGCATGGGGCGGGCACCCCACCGACGACTCGTTCACCTTCAAACCGTTCAGCTGAGCCCTCACCTACAGCTACCACACGACCGACCCACTCATGGCCAAACCAAGCAGGGGCCGGCAGGTGGCCGGTCTGCCAGGCCACAACATCTGATCCACTAAGTCCGCAGCGTTCGACCTCAACCACAACCGAGCCGGGCAACAACTCGGGGCTCGGCACATCGTCGACGTCGACCTGGCCACGGGCGGTGAGAATAGCGGCCCGCATGGTCAGCCGCCCCCTGGCGTTGACCGCAACTCGTCCAACACCTCAAAGAACTGAGGAAACGTTTTGGCCACGCAGCCAGGATCGGCGATGACAATCCCAGGATTCTGCAGCCCGAGTATGGCGAAACTCATCGCCATCCGGTGGTCGTCATAGGTTTCAATCGTTGTCGGCCGAGGCGGGCCCGGGCTGATAGTGAGCCCATCATCGGTCTGGCGGCAGTCAATTCCCAACCTCTGCAATTCTGTCGCCGTGGCGGCCAGGCGGTCGGTTTCCTTGTTTCGGATAAATCCGACTCCGGTAATGGTTGTTGCCGTCGTGGCCTGAGATGCGACCACAGCCAGCGTCTGGACCGTGTCGGAGATATCGGACATATCAATGTCAATACCCCGGAGCGGCCCTACCCGTCGGACCTCGGTGTAGTCGTCGCCAACCTGGACATCACAACCCATTTGCTCTAACGCGTAAACAAACCTGAGATCACCCTGAACAGTTGAACGACCTAGACCCGCCACGCGAATCCGGCCACCGGCCAGCGCGGCGGCGCCAAAGAAATAGGAGGCGGCCGAGGCATCCGGCTCAATGTTGACCTGTGACGGTTGATAGCCCGACTCAGGAACAACAAACCGTCGTAGGCCGGAGCCGCAATCGACGGTAACCCCAAAGTCGGCCATCGTGGCCAGCGTCAGCTCCACATACGGCTTGGATACCAATGAGCTTGATACCGAAATCTCCGTTGGCCCCGAAGCCAGAGGAGCAGCCAACAGCAGGCCCGAAAGGAACTGGCTGGAGATATCGCCCGATACCTCCACCTTCCCACCGGGCATAGTTCGCCCGGTAATGGCCAGCGGCAGTTGCTCTCCGTCGACGACAGCGCCGAGCGAACGGAGAGATCGCAACTGGGGCCCGAATGGCCGACTCCGAAGTTGTGGGTCGCCGTCGAGAACGAAGTCGCCTTCCAGCCCGGCCAGAACTGCCAGCAGAAACCGCCCGGTTGTGCCCGACTGGCGAACGTTGACCGTCCGTGGACTTTCTGCGTCCCCTGGATGTGATCCGCCAGCTTTTCGACCAACAACGACTGCGCCCGGGCCAAGGTGGTCTTCGAAACGCTCAACCTCAGCACCCAATTCGACCACCGCTGACATCATGGCCTCCGTGTCATCGGCCAGGAGAACTCCGTGCAGCCTGGAGCGACCGCCAGTGAGTGCAGCACAAACCAAAGCCCGATTGGTATGTGACTTCGATCCGGGAACGCGGACAGCGGCGTCAATTGGCCCGTTCATAGGAACGATGGACAGCTCGGAGACCGTGGGGCTGGAGTTCACCAGGTCAACGGTAGTCAGATCCAAGACAAGCGACGCGCAATTGGGTGAGCATCCACCCCACCGTCAAGGCTGCACCGCCAGCCTTTGATGGGCTTATCAGTCACAGCGGGCGTTTAGAGGTCGCCATCCAGCACGGTGCTGGCCCGGCTCAGGTCGGTACTGCGGATAAGAACTACAAACTCTGCACCGGCGGTACCAGTCGCTTTATTCAGTGCCTCAACCCGTATCCCATTCGACCGCAACAAACGGGCCGCGCCAACAGCGGACGCCTCATCGACAAAGTTCAGTCGGCTGATTGATACCGGTCCCATCGTGGAGGTCGGTCAAGCAGATCCGACGTCAGGCCGCCCCACTGGAGGCATCGGCAGGAGGGGTAGTTGGAACTTCTTCGGTTATATGCACGAGGCTCGCCAGCGGATCACGGGCCTCTAGCGACTCCCGGATTTCGGTGAGAGCCTCGCGGTACCGCTTTAGCTTCGCCTCGCCGGCGGCGATCTGAAGGCTTGCATCCTCGAGATCGTCTTTCAAGGCAGCGATCTCGACTTGAGCATCGACATCGGGCGCAACGGTCGCAAGCACCGGGGAGGCCGGTTTCCATGACTGATCGGCCGACGACTGCCCCACGAGTCCTCCGTGACTCAGATCCTGGGCCGATGGCTGCGCCAAGTTGTCGGAATACCCGTGTTGGAGTTGATGAATCTCGTGACGGAGGCGGCGATTCGTCTCACGATCTTCCGCTGCTTCACGCCGCGACTCATCGAGCGCTCGATCCTTGGCCGCCATGTCGTCGGCGAGTCCTTTGCGGACATTGCGAACAACAACCAGCATCAGCACAGAGAAAACGATCGCTCCAATAGCGAATCCGATGAGCAACGCGGGAAGACTCACGATCGATCACCTAAGTGATTCGCCGCGAAACAAGCGCCTTTCATCCGAATTGTCCCTTCCATATCGTTCAGTCTCCGCCGCCCGAATGGGATCAAAGCCCGACGTCGTCGGTGGAGGTTATTGTACTGCCTGTTCGACAGAGCGACCCAGCCAGACAGGTCAACAGGTAGTGGGTATTTCTACCGAACTGCCTATCAATCCGCTATGAATTAAGGGAAATCGACCCATGCAGGATCGACTACCCAATGGCGTTTCCAGAGTTCGGATCGAAGAAATGCATCCGCGGCGTGTCGACCGCAAACTCGATGCTGTCGCCAATCCTGGCCCCCGAACGAGGATTGACTCTGGCGACGTAAATGTAGTTGCCGGTCTCGTCTTGAGCAGTGGCAACGGCATCCTCGCCCTCGAACTCCTGGTCCATGATCTCAAACGGTTCGACCGGCAGCGGGAAGTGCACGATGACCTCCGAACCGAGCGACTCAACCAAAGTCGTGGTCGACCGCAGGCGCCGATCTTCTGGAGCCGATGGGGCTAGTGCAGCGTCCTCAATGTCCTCAGGCCGAATGCCCACCACGACCTCGCGGCCCTCGAATTCAGCCAAGCCAGGCCGCTGGTCGACCGTGTCGACGGGCAGGCCGAGGGTTTGCTCCCCCAGCCGAACGCTGATTTCATTATCACCATCACGTTCTAGCCGAGCCTTGAAAAGGTTCATTGACGGTGACCCGATGAAGCCGGCCACAAACACATTGTCGGGCGAGTCATACAGATTCTGTGGTGTGTCGACCTGCTGGAGATAACCCCGCTTCAGCACGGCGACTCTGTCGCCCATGGTCATAGCTTCGACCTGATCGTGCGTCACATACAGGGTTGTAACCCCGAGGTCCCGCTGCAGACCGGCAATCTCGGCCCGCATCTGCACACGTAGCTTGGCGTCAAGGTTTGAAAGCGGCTCGTCCATCAAAAAGGCCTTGGGCTGACGCACAATCGCACGCCCCATAGCCACCCGCTGACGTTGACCACCGGACAACTGCCCAGGCTTCTTCTCCAGCTGCTCGGTCAGGTCGAGCGTATGCGCAGCGGTCTCGACCCGATCGGCGATCTCCGACTTGGGAACCTTCGCCAGCTTCAAGGCAAATCCAATGTTGTCCGCCACCGACATGTGCGGATACAACGCGTAGTTCTGAAAGACCATCGCAATGTCACGATCCTTGGGGTGGACATCGTTGACAACGCGATCTTCGATCTTCAACTCACCACTGCTTATATCCTCAAGCCCTGCCACCATACGAAGCGCCGTGGACTTGCCGCAGCCGGACGGCCCAACCAGGACGAGGAACTCGCCATCTTGTATGTCGATGGACAACTCGTGAATGGCTTGAAAACCATTCGGATAGATCTTGTTAACGGATTCAAGGACGACGCCAGCCATTCGAAGACTGCCCCCTCATTAAGCACGATGGATTAGGAACAGCTCCACCGCCAACAGCGTCAGAGCCTTAGTAGGATCACAATGTAGCACGAGCGCCATGAACTACGGTAGATCCGGGCATGCCAGGATCGACAAGGGGTGTAGAGCCTCCCCAGCTATCGAGACGTGTCCAGGCCTAAGGACTTGGAGTAGCGCTGATGAACGACAACCCCTCTGGGAACGACACCGAAGCGCCAACTAAGGCGCCACCGTGCCCTCGTTGCGGGGGCGCGTTGTTTGATAACTCCGAGCCAGCGCGGTTCTACGGGCCGTGCAGCGATTGTCGCCAGCAATTGCGAGAGTCTCTGCGGGGTGAGATCAGCGAAACGACCGCAGCCGAGTACGAACCAAAGATGAACGTAACACCCAATGCCGTGGCGTTGAAAGACGACTAAACCCCGATGCCAAAGACATGAGCGACATCGGAACGTTGAACGAGCGGTCGCTCCACCGTTCGCTCAAGGAACTCCTCGCCGAGCGTGGCGACGAGTTTGAGGTTCCCGTTGGCAATTTCGTTGTCGACATCAAACGCGGCAGCGAAATAATCGAAATTCAAACATCCTCTTTTGGAGCGATGGCCCGCAAGCTCGATGTGCTCTTGGACGCTCACACTGTTCGAATCGTGCACCCGATAGCCATCGAGACCTACCTCCACCGGGATAAACGCAAGCCACGGCGGTCGCCCAAAAAGGGCACGGTCTATTCGTTACTGGACGAACTGGTCAGTCTCCCGACGATGCTCGATCATCCGAATCTGACCGTCGACGCCGTCTTAGTGTCGGTCGACAAGATTCAACGATTCGACGACCGGGCTAGACGGGGCAGGGGCGGCTGGGTCACTGTCGACCGTCGACTTCGAGAGATCCACGAGTGGCAACGATTCAAGACCACCGGAGACCTCCTCGCCCTGCTGCCGCTAGGACTTCCCTCTCATTTCACTACTGCCGACATTGCTCCGGAGGTCGGGTCGCGCACCGCCGCCCAACGTTTGGTTTACTGTCTTCGCCAGCTCGGTTCAATCGAGGTGGTCGACCGAACCCGCAGCGGCGTTGTCTATCAACTGGCAACCTGATCTGCCCAGAGCGCCAGGGCAGGCCTGCCCATTCGCAGCATCAAGTCGGACCATTACTATTCGGTGCAGCAAATCGGATCGCCCCCGTACCGCCTAGTCGCCCGCCCAACAGCGATTCGACACCGAACGACCTAATTAGGAGCGGATACCTACTGATGCGCTCTTCGGCAACATGAATCAACCTTCATGGGTTTTTGTCTTGAATGGTCGACGCGGAGCTGATCCACGGCTACCTTGGTGGCCAGCGGGCGACAGGGGACACTGACAACCTGTAGCTGTGGAGAAAATCAAACGACGACCGCTGCAAGCTGTCCATGAAGCTGATAGTTTCGGGCTGCGAGGTATGGGCGCAGCACCGGCGGAGGTAATTGTGAACACAAACGATGAAACGGCGGCGGGCGCACGAGTCCTCTCATCGAGCGGATTTGAGCACCTTCAGCTGTCTGACGGCGATTCATCGGTCAAGGTGACCATTGGTTCGATTGACCGTTGGGACCGTTCGCATCTGCGACGTCTCCGTCAGTCCGCAGACCTTCCGGGTCTTGTCCCCGTAATCGATAGCGATCTTTCCAGCGACGACAAGCCTTTCGCCGTCACCCCGCAGGTCAATCATCCCAGTCTCGCCGATCGCATTCCGCCCGAAGCCGCTCAGTGGCCTGAGTGTGCCGCCATCGTTGAGGCTTCCGCCCGTGCGCTACACGAGGCCCATCTACGTGGCCTCTTCCACGGCAGCCTCTCCCCCAACCAGATCTACGTCATCAACGAGGACATCGCTGTCGAAGGCGTCGGACTCGGCCTTGGCGGTGTCGTTCAGGCTGACTATCAGCACTGGGCCGCTCCTGAGGTCCTCGACGGCGCCGACGCTACCGAGCGTTCGGATGTCTATTCGCTCGGCAAGATCCTTGAGTCAGCGCTTGGCAACAACATCGAGGACGTACCCCGTTCGGTGCGGCGTCTTATCATGTGGTCCAGCTCGGACACACCTGAGGCCCGACCACCGTCGGCACTCGAATTCGCCAGCATTCTGGCAGAAGCGCTCGGCGACGAACGCCGAATCTACTCGCCTGCCTTCATTCCAACCGCTGACGTCAACGCCTTGGCGGCAACCGCTTCGGCCGAAGTCGCAGCTCATGAGCTCGCCGATCCCGGCACCTCATCAACCAGTGCCGGCGTAGCCACAGCTGCTGTAGCGGCTGGAACTGGAGCAGTAGTCGCCGAAAAGTTCTTCGACGATGAACCGGAGATCGATGACCCCGCCGCCGGACTCGAGGTTGTCGATGAAGCCGACGCCGACCTCGACGTCGACGCGGACCTCGAAGAAATCGACCTTGACGCAGACGATGAGATCGACTCATTCGACGACGAGATCGCAGAAGACGACGCAACCATCGACGTCGAAAAAGAAGCCGTCATCACTGACGAGATTCCCGAAATGGAAATCGGCAACGAGGCGGCGACCACTACCGAGATCGAAGGCGAAGCAGCCGCCACCTCCGGTGAAACGTCCTCAGGATTCGACTCTCGGGACTACACCGCGGCCACTACGACCGCTGACAACTACGAAGTCCCAGCCGCACAGACGGTAGAAATCGTCAGCCCACAGGAACCAAGCAAGCGCTCCAACAGAGCCGGAATTCTGGTTGGCGTAATCGCCGCTCTCGGATTGGCTCTGATCTTCTGGCAGCTGTTCAACGGGGATTCCGGCGATGAGACCGAGGTCGCCGCCAACCCCGCAGCGGAAGAGGCAGTGGAAGCCGAAGAAGACGCTGAAGCTTCGGTCTCCTCCGAAGACAGCACCCCCGAGGCGCCAACCGCCACCGATGACGAGGCAGAAGCCGCTGCAGCCGAAGAAGCAGCTGCGGCTGAAGAAGAAGCCGCTGCAGCTGAAGCCGCCGAAGAAGCAGCTGCGGCTGAAGAAGAAGCCGCTGCAGCTGAAGTCGCCGAAGCTGAGGAAGCATCCGAGACTGAAGAAGCAGCCGAAGAAGCATCAGAGACTGAAGAAGAAGCAGCCGAGGAAGAGTCCACCGATGAACCGGCGGAACCCGCTGAGGCAGCCGCATCGCTGCTTGACGGCCCAATCCCCGCTGACGAGGCGGGGGTTCAAATCGTCCACGGGATTCCCGGAGCCACGGTTGACGTCTACGTCGACGGCCAGGCACTTGCTCCCGGCTTCGCCCCAGGCACAATCGCTGGTCCGGTCGACCTCGCACCTGGAAACTACGAGGTAGAGATCTTTGCAGTCTCCGACGTTGCACCGGCTGCCAGTGCGGATCGCGATGACCAAGCCCTGCTGTCGCAGACCATCGCAGTAGGCGACAGTGCCGCATCGCTCTACGCCCACCTAGGTGAACAGGGTGCTCCCGCACTAAGCGCCTTTGGCGAGGACTTCACCACGCTGGCACCAGGCCAAGGAAGAGCCGTCGCCCGACACCTGGCGGCTGCTCCGGAGGTCTCCCTCCTGGTTGACGGCGAACCTGTTGGCACCTTGGCCAACGGCGACGCCTTTGGCGCTGACCTGGATGCAGGTGCTCACGACTTTGCTGTGCTGGCCGGAGACACCGAAGTCTTGGCCGCCACGCTCGACATCGCCGATGGCGAAGTGGTTGTGGTCTCGGTGACGGGCTCAGTCGCCGACGGAACGCTCGCTCCGGTCGTACAGCGATACAGCGGACTAAGCTCCGCTCCCACCGAGGTACCGACTGGCAACAGCAACCTGCTGGGCATGGACGAGGACATGACGAATCTCTACATCGTCGGTGTCGTAACTCTGGCGATGGCGCTCGGTGGCTTGGTGATAATAAGTCGCCGCCGTCGACTTCTGTGAACTCACGGGTTCGCTCCGGAGTCCTCGTACTAGCAATCTCTCTTTGCCTGATGGGCGCTGCCACGTCAAGTGGTGGCGCCATCGGCGCGTCCATCAGTGACACCATCTCGTCTAGGTCCTTACCAGACAACCTGGTCAACCTGGTTGATGAGTTGGCCTCGCCACAGGTTCCGCTGCGGAGCGGCAATTTGGCCGACCAGCCAGAGCCTGAGAGCGGCCCCTCTCCCGTAGCCGTTCGAATTGGCGACATCGCGCTCGAGGCCCCCGTCATTCCGGTGGGGGTCGACAGCGAAAATCAGTTCGCTGTACCGGCGGCGGAACAGGTCGGTTGGTATAGGTTCGGTCCCCGTCCCGGGACCGAAGGTTCAGCGGTACTAGCCGCTCACGTCGACTACGGAGGCAAACCGGGAGCGTTCTTCAACCTGGCCGAGCTGCGGGTCGGTGACCCAATCGAGGTCGAGCTCAGTGATGGTTCCGTCCTGCGCTACCGGGTGACAGGAAATACCGAGTACGACAAGACAGATCTGCCATTCGAGGACGTCTTCCGCAAAGAAGGTTCTGAAGTCCTGCAGCTCATCACCTGTGGCGGCACGTTTGATCCAAACGCTCGGTCCTATGAGGCCAACATTGTGGTTACCGCACTCCCCGAGGCGCTCGTCGAGTTCTAGCGATCTGGCACCAACCGTCGCTACAAACCGCTGCTGGCCACTCGAGCACTAACCGTCCGAGCGCTGACACGGTATCCCATCACCCGGTAGAGGGCCGCTAGCCGCTGTTGGAGCTGATCGTCGTCAGGTACGGCCCTGAGCGCTTGTTCGAGCGCCCACACCGCCTCTTGGGTACGCCCAGTAGCCGTGAGGGCATCACACGCCGCGGCTGCAAGCTGGGTTACCTGTCTTTCGACATGTGCCCGCTGGACGAAACAGCGCTCCAGCCAGATCCAGTAGGCCCGCCCCGCCCCCGCAGACCGATGAAGAGGAAGCCCATTGACCTCGGCCAACGCCCCGAGCGCTGCTGTCAACCAGTCATATCCAGCCTGCCTACTCCCGCACAACGTCTCCAGTCGGGTGACATCACTACAGACATCGGACAGGCGATAGTAGCCATCATCGGCGGCCGGCAGCCGCTGTCGCCCGATGACACCTCGGACCTCGGCCAACAGATTTGGCAGCCGGCTCGGCGACATCACCCGGCCTTGCCACAGCGCATGGGCGATGTCATCACCCGATACCGGACCGCAGAGGCCGACGAAAGCCACCAAGGACTGCTGTTGGTGGGTCAGCTTCCGTCCACCCAACCGCACCACCGGCGGCCCAATGAGGCGGAGATGCAACAACGGATCTTCGGCGCGACAAGTAGAAGAACCGACGCCGACGTCGGCACGAATGACAAACATGGAAACCCGCTTTCCAAGACTGGACAATAATGACCAGCCAACACACAAACGCTTAAGCTAGTCGATCGCGTCGGCCTCGGCAACCGCGTCGACGCCACTAGTTGTCGGCGCCGGCGCAGAATCCTGCAATTGGACCCCGAGCGAGCCCAACTCGAGATACAGCCGCTCGAGGTGTCGAATGCCAACCTCGAGTGACTCCAGATCCGGGTTGGTCACGGGCTCTGCCCGACGGGAGGGCACAACTTCTACTGGACCGGCTGGGAGCGACATAATGCCGACCCTACTACGCGAGTCCCGCCGAATATCGTAAATAAGTGACTCGCCTTACAGGGCAAATAGTCCAAATACTTGGACGTCAATCTACCTATTTCTACAAATAGATAGATTGACGACCGTAGACATCCAACCGACCTACACGATGAGCGAACCAGACCGCAACTGACCGACAGTCCAATCCGGGCACCCCGACTGGGGCCCGACAAGCATGCGGTGACAAGCAGTCAGCGGCTACCAGCTTCCAGGCCCGCTACGATCAAGATCGTGTCCGAGACAAACAAGCACCGTCTTCCCTCCACCGTTATTCCCAACGCTTATGACCTGACGTTCGAGCCACATTTTGAACGCAAGACGTTCACGGGTCGGGTGTCGATCGATGCCACTGTTCAAGAAGCAACGTCCAGTATTGTCCTCAACGGCGAAGACCTTCAGGTCGATCTGGCCGCCGTCGTCGTCGGAGACAAGAGACACCCCTGCACTATCGAACTAGACGCAGAGAACGAACGAATCAAGCTCGAGACCGAGGAAGCCATTGAGCCGGGCTCGATCTCCGTTGAGCTTTCGTTTGCCGGATCGTTCAATGAGAGCCTGGTTGGCCCTTATCTGAGCACATTCGAGGACGTCGCCGGGGTCACCCGAACTCTTGCCACAACCCAGTTTCAGGCCACCCACGCACGAAAGTGTTTCCCCTGCTGGGACGAGCCAGATTTGAAGGCGACGTTCTCTGTAACCCTCGTCGTACCCGAGGGGATGGACGGCGTTTCCAACGGTGCCGAAGCCCAGCGACTTGAACACGACGGCAAGCAGCACATTTCGTTCGCTCCAACCATTGCGATGAGCACTTATCTCGTTGCCTTCGTCATTGGGCCGATCGAAAAGTCTGCGCCGGTCGACGTCGACGGCGTTCCGCTTCGGATCGTGCACATCCCGGGCAAGGGACATCTGACCAACTTTGCCCTCGATGCTGGGGCCTTTGCCTTGAGATATTTCAAGGAGTACTTCGGTCTCCCGTACCCTGGCCAGAAACTCGACTTGGTCGCCATTCCCGACTTCGCCTTCGGGGCCATGGAAAACCTAGGCTGCGTGACCTTCCGGGAGACTCTCCTGCTGGTCGATCCCGATAGGGCAACTCAGCCGGAGCTACAGCGGGCTGCGGACGTAATCAATCACGAGTTGGCTCACATGTGGTTTGGCGACCTGGTCACGATGAAGTGGTGGAACGGCCTCTGGCTGAACGAAGCATTCGCCACCTTCATGGAGATGCGTTGCACCGACGCCTACCGGCCCGAGTGGGATCGATGGACGGACTTCGGCCTGTCCCGCTCAGCAGCGTTTGCCACCGACTCGTTAGCCTCAACCCGGCCCATCGAATACGAGGTCATCAGCCCGGTGGAAGCAGAGGGAATGTTCGACATCCTCACCTACGAAAAGGGAGCAGCCGTCGTTCGGATGCTCGAACAGTACCTAGGCGAAGAACCCTTCCGGGAAGGCATCCGCCGGTACATGCGCGAGCACCAATTCGGTAATGCCGACACACCTGACCTGTGGGCGGCCATCGAAGCCGAAACCGGCGAGCCCGTCGCCGACATCATGCACAGCTGGATCTACCAAGGTGGGTACCCACAGATCCACGTTGCGACGGCTCCGAACGGGACAACAACAATTCATCAACAGCCAGTGCAGCTCGACGGCGCCGACCCGGTTCCTCAGCAAGAGTGGCTTGTACCAGTCGAATATCGCTGGGTTGACGACAGCCTAAACAGCCACTGGGACGACAGTACCGTAACCAACCCGACTTCCATTCGGACCCTCCTGGGACCGGAACCAATGAGTATCGGCGAAGCGCCGGTGACCGGAGCCAGCGCACTCGTCAACGCCATGAGTAGAGGCTTCTATCGGGTGAGCTACGACGATGAAGCTCGCGACAACCTGACTGACATCGCGGCTGACGCGCTCACTGCTGTCGAGCGCTATTCGCTGGTCGACGACTCCTGGGCCTCAGTTCTAACCGGCCAGACTTCTGCCGTGTCGTTCCTCACTCTGCTTGAAGCGATGACCGGCGAATCCAACCGCTCTGTGTGGCAACGGATCATTGCCGGCTTCGGGAGTCTTAGGCGGCTCATCGACGGCGAAGCCCAAGAGCGACTGGAAGAGATCGCCCACGACGCTCTGGCACCCAACCTTGCGGGACTCGGCTTGGAGAGCCGCCCGGAGGACACTGACCAGGAACGGCAACTGCGGGCCGACCTCTTCCGGGCCCTGGGCACCCTGGCCAATGATGCTGACATCCAAGAAGTAGCGAAACAGATCTCCGCTGAAGGTCTCCGGGACCCCGAGCTGGTCGATACATCTCTTCTAGCTGCGGCAACCGATGTCGTAGCTGCAGGCGGAGATCAAGCCGACTTCGACGACTTCCTCGAAGCCTCGCGTGCGGCCACCACTCCTCAGGCCGAGCTTCGCTACCTCGGCGCTCTCATGGACTTCCCATCTGTCGAGCAACAGTCGCGCATGTGGACGATGATCACTGACGGCACAGTCAGAAGCCAAAATGGCCCACTGCTGCTCCGCCGAGGTCTGCTCAATGAGGAATGCGGCCGTCAGACCTGGGCCTTCATAGCCGACAACTGGGACGAACTGAACGATCTGTTCGCCTCGAGCCTGATTGTGAGGATGGTTGAGGGCGTTAATGTTCACAATCGTGCTTCCGATCAGGAAGCGGTGTCGGCCTTTTTCTCCAGTCATCACGTTCCAAGCGGCGAACGAACTCTGCATCAGATCCTCGAGCGCCAGCGGGTGAACGTTTCCCTTCGTTCGCGCCAGTCAGATTTGCTCGCTCGATTCCTGACCAGCTGAGCCAAACGGCGCATGTTTTCGCTTTCATCACCAGTCGGCGTGTTCTCAGTGGGTGCCACCTGGGCTCAAATAACCTGGGGAGCGCTTCCAACAGGATCAGTGACGATCGAGTGCGACTACCAAGTCGCCGTTCTCGAACACCCTGGTGGGCCGGGGTCTCACATCGTCGAGGGCCTGCCTTCGGGGTCGGGAACCGCCATCGTCGTGACCTCGCCGGACGGAACGAAAGTCCCCTTGACGGCAACCACCCTCGCCGCCCCGTGGGGCGACGAACTGACTCGGTTCGCCACCATAAGCGACCTCCACCTTGGCGCACACCGCTGGGGATTCTTCAAAACCATGACGGAGGCTGCCGGTCGGTTTGCCGACCCACACCCCACGAGGTGTGCCAAGGCAGCCATCAGCGAGGCGCAGAAATGGGGTGCCGACATGCTATTGATCAAGGGTGACGCCGCTCACCACGAAGACAAAGAGTGCTTCGACATTCTCGCCACTCTGGTGGACGAGTTCCCAGATCTCCCGATGATGCTCATCCCCGGTAATCACGATGTCGACGAAGGAGCCGACAACCTGCCGACATCGCTCGGGCGGCGCGCCCTCAGCTACACAACCGCCGTCGACCACGTCGACCTGCCCGGCATCCGGGTCATTGCCGCCGATACCACCAAACCCCTCTACGGCAGCGGGTCGTTGGCCAAAGTCTCCGGTGACATCCTGGAGCGAGCCGCCGAAGCCGATAGGCCGGTCTTTATCGGCCTGCACCATCAGCTTCAAGCGACCAAAATTCCCCGGTACTACCCGAAGGGCATTCCAGCGCCCGAGTCGACTGACTTTCTAGACGACCTCAACGATGTTCAACCCAATGCCGTCGTCAGTTCCGGTCACACTCACCGCAATCGGGTGCGACGCCACGGCGATGCGCTGGTCACTGAGATCGCGTCAACCAAGGATTGGCCCGGCGTCTGGGGGGCCTACACCGTCCATGAGGGCGGTATCTGTCAAGCGGTTCGTCGGGTGAGCGAACCGTCGGCAATGGTATGGACCGAGTACAGCCAGCGGGCGGTCGCCGGACTGTGGTCCAAATGGTCCCCTGGGAAGCTGGAAGACCGGTGTCTAAGCCACGTTTGGGCTCGGGACCCGCACCTCGTCGGCTAGCGTCTCCTCACACGACACGACGCCGGTAAGGCCGTCAACGTTGATGGTCATCCCGGTCGTGATCCGGTGACTAGCGCCGGCGGCACCTACCACCATTGGGGTACCAAGCTCACGGGCTACCACCACTGCGTGGGTGAACGGTCCACCGATATCGGTGATAACGGCCCCGGCAGCTACAAACAGCGCGGTCGCCACCAGCGACGGCTGATCCAACACGATGATCTCGCCCGGGCGGACCTCGGCCAGATCAGCATCGGTTTCAATAACTCGAGCAGTTCCTGACGCCATTCCCGGGCTGCCGGGTGAACCCAGAATGATGTCGCCAGGCTCTAGGTCGGTGCTCAAAGGCAGGCCGTAGCCGTGCTGCAGCCCGATGGCGGCACGGTTGTCATTCCCCGTGTCGTCTATGACGTTCGGCAGTTCACGGGTTCGAACGACATCGTGCTCGGCCCGACGCAGCCCAGCCAGATGGCGGGTGTCTGCTAGGCCACCATCGGCGTAGTACTCGACTTCTTCCGCCGTCAACATCCAGATCTCATCGGCCGACCCGAAGTCACCTCTGCGCTCACCGCGGACTCCGAGCTCACCAATGAGTTGACGCATGCGATGAACCAGCCGCATCAGATGATTCCGGCATGTTTCCCGTCCGCGAAGAAAGACCGCTGAAGAGGCCACTGCCGACCGGAAAACCGGGCGGCGTTCCTCTGGCAGCGTTTCTGCTATTTCTGCCACCAACCGTTGTCGATCGGTCTCAAGGTGGCGCCTTCGAAGCTGGGGAGCCAGAGAATCGTCGCAATGGTACATACAACGAATCAAGGCCAAGACGATGTCGTGAGCTTCATCCCAGGTGGGGGAAGCCAGATCCCATTCGTTCGGGCCTCGGTGTCCGACCTCAGCCACCAATGCGTTCACACCAGCGATGAGGGCCTTTGCCTCGGTCTGGTTGGAAAGCCGAAGGGCCTTGTCCAACCGGTCTAGGCCTTGGTCGAACAGCGACCGCAAACCGGGCGATGTTCGCACCAGTCGAGACAGCTCCCACAGCGCAAGGGTGGGCGAAACAGGCTCGATCCGGCCGATACCGCTCAACAAACGAAGCGCATGCGCCGGCTGACCCACCGAATTGCAGAACTCGTTGATAAGCATCGGGCCAACCGTCGTGGCCAGAAGCTGATTTAGCTGTTGATCGAACAGCGACCGGGTGAGGGGTTGGAGCGCCACGACAGCGTTGACTAGTTCGGTGTCGGACATCGACTCGAGGTCTAAAGCCGAGGCCAGCGTCCGGTCGACGGCTTCGCCAAGGTTCTCCAGCTCAACCTGATTGCGACTGTCCAGGACCCATCGATACCACTGGTCGAGCATTGCTGCAGTAACCGGGTCCGGGTCATGCCACTCCTCGTGACGGTGAACGGGAACGGGTCCCAGCTCGCCACCGAGAAGACGATCGATGTGACCCTCGTGCAGTTGCGGTGACCGGTGAGCCAACACTTTCAGGGTCGAAGCGTTGACGTAAGCATGCCCCCCACGACCACGAATGGTCTCAGGGAAGTCGGCGTTGATCTCAGTCTCATCAAAACCGAAGCGGTTGATCAGGGCGTCTCGCCAGCCCAAAGCAGCGCACGGCTCCCACAACAGTGTCCAACCAAGTGGGCTGGCCACCTCGGGCAGCATCTCACCGACGATGAAACGACTCCAGATCGGTAGGTGTGCGGTACCAGGTTGTTCGGTTAGCCAACTGGGCTCAGGCATCGTGCATCGTTCTGGACAAGAGGGAGCGTCAGCGGCCTCCCTGCCTGAGAGACAGGCCAAAGCGACCGCTGCGCCCTCAAGAGTAGCGCACATTGATCATCCACGTACAGCCCTCACAGGCGACGTTCGAGGGTGTATCTGAACCGCCCGGTTACGGCGATAGGCGAAACTACAGGCTCTTTACCAAGTCGTGGTAGCTGGCTGCCCGCTCGGCCCGCAAAGCCGATCGACGCTTCCAACCTTTCGTCTTCCAGACCTTGAACCGCCTCTGTTTGACCATCGGCATCGGCCGTTCAGCGGGATCGGCTTTTTGCGAGGTATGAACCGGCCTCGGCAATGCTAAATCGTCCGGTTCGTCTAGCTGGCGCAGCTCCGTGTGGGCGGCTCGGCGCACCTTGCGGTGCTCCTCCTGGCGCTGGTGGCGGCTTGGTCTATTGACGGCCGCTGCTCCTGGCTTCCGAAGACGATTGGAGCGTGTACGAGAAGACATTGACATCCTTTCAGCTCACTTCAATGTGAGTAGTGGGTTCTCAGCGTCTGGCTGTACTAGATCATTCTTACTCATTTCCATCCGGAGCGCCAGAGCAGGTCGGCTCATTTCTAGAGAATCAGAAGCACCACGCGTCGACACGCAGATCGCCCCGATGCGCTCCAAGGCCGTCGGGTGCAACCGCCCGGCAAAGTCACTCACCTACAGTGTGTGGTTGTGTCGGCGATGTTCGTTTCAGCGGTCCTACCAGCCCAAGGTGCAGTCTCCGCCCCCGAGCTGACTGATCTGCAGGCTTCACGGCTGGTGACGCTGTTCTGGCTGGCAGTAGCGGCCAGCATCATCTTGCCCCGACTTCCCTTCGGGCGAAGGTTGCTGTATCCCTTCGCTCTACTCAGTACGTGGGTACATGAGATGGGCCACGGGCTGGCCGCCATCGCCGTTGGTGGAAGGTTCCATCGCCTCGAGATTTATCCAAACCTCGGCGGGCAGGCGCTCTCCTCTGGCGTGTACGGCGTCGGACGGGCCATCGTGTCGGCCGGTGGGCTGCTCGGCCCGGCTCTAGCGGGGGGTGCGATAATTATCTCGGGCTCTCGGCAACAAACCGCCCAATGGATCCTCACATTCGTGGCGGCAGCCGTGTTCTTGTCGCTCGTGGCGTTCGTTAGAAACCTTTACGGCTGGCTCTCGCTGGGAGCGATCGCCTTGGTCCTGGTTCCGATCGCTCTTTACGCTCCCGTCGAGGCCAGGATTTTTCTAGCCCAGTTGATCGGCATCCAATTCTGCCTGGCCTGTTGGGGCAGCCTTGACTACATGTTCACCAAGAACTTCTACCGTGACGGACGAGTTCTCAACTCCGATACCGAGGAGATCGCCAAGGTCCTGGTTCTGCCATACTGGTTCTGGGGAGGCTTGATCGCCTTGATTTCGCTCGGTGTGGTTGTGGGTTCGTTTTATCTGGCCTGGGTGCTACCAACCGCGACTTGATCGGCGATGCCATGGACACTCGGTCAAACGGTCGGTGCCTCTGTAGGTTCTTCTCGGCGACCATCAGGATGGACAGCGAACCGACCGGCGGTCCGTGGATGAACCGGATCATCCCGCCCCCACGGCCAACCCCCGAATCGGGTCGATTGGTAGTCCGCTACCGCCTGCTCTAACCCGGAACGGTCGTTCATGACGAACGGACCGTATTGCGCCACAGGCTCACCGATCGGCCGGCCCTGCAACAAGATCATCGAAACCCCTCGACCATCAGCCGTCATCGACAGCCGGTCGGCCGGAACCTCGACACCATGCCCTGAGGCCAACGTATGGCCGCCACCATGACCCCCAGCTTCGGTATCGCCTGCGCTGCCTTCGTCGCCCGCTATCGAGAGGCTGGATCCGGCGTAGGCGTACAGCATGCGCTCGACTCCCTCAGCGGCGGCAGGCATGACCCATCGGGCATCAGGAGACATTTCGATATGCCAGATGGCAACGCCGGACGAACCGTCAGCCGCCCATGAGTCTGGAGGTGGTGGCGCCGCCACCACCTCGTTGTACGAACCAGCGATGGTGGTAATCCTGGTCACCGCTCCTTGTTCATCGGTCGCAATGTGGGCAGGGGTTGACTCCGACCACATCATGGTGAAGTACGGGTCGACCATCTTCCTGGCCTGTGGCAGATTCAGCCAGATCTGAAATAGTTCAAGTGGATTGGCGGCCTCATGGTGCAACAGCGGAAACATCTCGCTGTGCACGATTCCAGCACCAGCCGTCATCCATTGGGTGTCCCCGGGACCGAACCTAGCTGTCGCACCCAACGAATCAGAGTGATCTATTGCCCCAGCTCGCAGGTGCGTGACTGTTTCGAAACCTCGATGAGGGTGCTGAGGAAAGCCCGGCACACCCGAACCGTGATACATATTCCACCCGTCGATACCGGCGAAGTCGTTACCGATAGATCGCCCTGTCAGTGAGGCGACCGGCCTCATCTCATCGTCGCCAAGCGGGTAGGCATCGTTGTGGTGCGCTACGAAGAGAAACGGATCTTTGGTCGGCCATTGATCACCAATGGCAAAGGGCTTCCACATGGTTTCCAGGATAAGTCCAACGAGAGCAACCGAACGGACCCGTGCGCCACATCGAAACCTGTTGCCCGTGCCACATCACAGGTCAGGTTCGAGCACTTCGTTCGCCTGAGACGGCGAAGCCCGCTGCCACCAACATGACGCTCATGGCCAGCAGCGTCCCTAACACCCAGGTGGAGAACTGAGCCACTCCGACGAAGGCAGCCAACGTGGCCAACGACACTGCAACACTGAGACCCACGGCGCTGTTCTCGAAGCGGGCCATGACGACCGAGAAAACGGCAACGCAGATCAGGAGCCCGGACAGGATCCATTCGGCCGGTTGCCCGGCAATCAACAGACTGGCACCCACGATCCCTCCGACTAAGAGACCGGGGTACAACCCCCCGTCGATCGTGTTCGAGCTCCCGCTTGCTTTGGCCCGCTTCATGACCCGACCGAGAGCGGCGATGCTGACAACCGAGCCTGTAGCGAGAATGAAAACAAGACTTACAGCGTCTCCCACGACGTAGCGAACGGCGACAAACAGCCCAAACAAACCGAACAGGATCAGCCCAGCGCTGTGAACACCGGCCCGCATCGGTGAAAGACGAGTGATGACAGCCCGGTTCACCTCGGGCGAAGATAAAGATGGGGGTAGGTTCGTGTTTAGATCGGCCATCGGCGAGTAGCCGCCAAGACGTACAGAAGAAGCCGGTTGACGGCACGACGAGGCGGCATTGAGTCGAGACTACATCGGCGACCTAGCCGATGGGCGGACCTCTCACTTACCCCCAGAAGTCGACCCGATCGCCATCGGGAAACTCCGACAATCGGGTTCAAAGTGGAGTCGGCAAGCCCTCAATCCATAAGGTCAAGGAGGGCGGGTAGAACCAGCTGCAATGAGTCCGGGCACACCGGTCGACCATTTACCCAGCCAGCGATTTCGCCGAGAGGAACCTCGTCCACGGCTACGACTTCCCCGTCGAGGCAGGCAACGTCAGCCTGACTTCGGGCCAAGAAGATCCGCCCGAAGGAGTGATTGTCGGCATCCTGGTACTGTCCATCAGCCAGCAGCGAGAGCTCCGCCTCGACTCCGGCCTCCTCCTTCAACTCCCGTTTCGCCGACTCGTACCAGTCCTCGCCAGCGCTACAAACCCCGCCAAAGGCGATATCCCAGTAGCCGGGGTAAACGTCCTTCCACAGCGCCCGCTGGTGGACGACGACGAGGTCATCACTGTGAAGTCGGCCGGTCCCGCCAGGCCCGGACGCCGGTTTCTGAACAGCACGCACCAACGCTACATAGGTGGCCCGATGAGGGAGCTGCTCGGCCCGCATACGACTCCTGGATGCTCTTCCAACGACACGACCGTCCTCGTCGAGGACGTCGATCAACTCGTCGCCACCGCCGAGCGGCATCACGACGTGGTGGGGGTCAGCCGCTCTAACGCCTCGGCGCGGTTTGTGCCGGCTGCTACCAGCTGGCGGCCGATGATGGCCTGCCTCGGCCTGTTCCAGGCAAGAACACCGCACAAGTGGGTGTCGTCGTCGAAGAAGGCCCTGACAAAGCGGTCATCATCGGGAGAACCAACGGTGTCGTGCCAATCGGGGGACACAACACCGGCCAATTGAATCTTCCGATCAAACTGGTCGCTCCAGAACCACGGGACCGGCTGGTAGGGCTCGTCAGGTTGCGTGCCCTGCATCGCTGCCACCAGGCTCCGACCGGCGTACTGACCCATCTCCACCGCGTTGTCCCATTGCTCAACCCGCATCATTCGGCCACCAAACAATCTGTTGGGCCATGAAGCGACGTCACCGGCGGCGACGATGGCTTCGCCCGCCCGGCAGAACTGATCAACCACCACGCCAGAGCCCGGACCACTACCGAGATCCAAACCTGAGCCTTCGAGCCAGCCGGTCTCCGGCAAGGCACCAATGCCAACCACGAGCACATCGGCTTGCAGTCGCCGAGCCGAAGAGAGAACAACTGATGAGACACCGCCGCCGGACGTTTCGACCACATCGATGGCCTCCCCCATCAGCATCGTGACGCCCTGCTGCTCGAAGAACCGGCACAAAGCGTGTCCGATGGAGACGTCCAGGACTCGGCTGAGTGGTGCTGCGGCCACGTCGACGACCGTAACGTCGAGCCCCATCTGGTGAGCGCTGGCGGCAACCTCGGCACCAATGAAACCGGCGCCGCACACAACGACGCTCTTTGGTTCTCCAACCAGCAAGTCACGCAGGCGTCGAGCGTCATCGAGAGTGCGGAGAGTTACCACTCCCCCTGGAGACGGGTCTCGGTTATCTAGGCCATCGACCGACGTGACGGTGACGGCGGAGGGCAAGCTTCTCGCCGACGCACCACTGGCGATGACCAGTCCGTCAAAGGCCAACAGCGACCCATCGCTCAACTCAATCGAGCGAGCATCGACATCAAGACTCAGGGCGTCAACATCAATGCGCCAGGTCGCCTCCAGGCGATCTTCAGCCGCTGCTGGGAGTGGCAAGCGCGCCTCATCTCCGCCGCCGGTGAGGAACTCTTTTGACAACGGAGGCCGATCGTAGGGCCGGTGAGGCTCGCGACCAATGATCACTAGCTCCTGATCGAATCCGCTCTTTCGAATGGCGGCCGCCGCATGAGTACCGGCAAGCGAGGCGCCCACGACAACAATCGTCTTCATGTGCAGCCCATGGTGAAACGCTGCACAGGCCATATGAGCCCGGTGCTAAGCCTCTTCAAGCTTGATTGCCTGCTTCGGGCAGCGCTCAGCGGCTTCCTTGACCTTCTCCTGCAACTCAGCGCCGGGATTTTCGTTGAGGACGTAGAGAAAATCGTCATCTCGGACCTCGAAGACCTCAGGGGCGATGGCCATGCACACGGCATTGCTCTCACACAGGTCAAAGTCGACAACTACCTTCATGGCTGCTCCTATCTCGCTGAGCCACACCGACAAACGACGACGGACGGAACAACCGACCCGACTTCGACCGACCCAGCGCCGATCGATGTAGACCTACAGACTCTACTCCACACCATCGCTGCACCGGCAACGACGACTCCAGCCCAATCCTGCACAACCGCTTTGCCCGCTGCCGCGCTACAGATCGGCAGCCATATCAAAAGCCTCGCCCGGTAGGCCGAACCAGGAGCCGAGCAACTCTCCGTCGCCATCAAGCAGCGCTGCTCGAGGTTGACCGGAGACCTGGTAGAACTGCCAGGTCTCGAATGACTGATCCCAGACCATCAGGGGCGTGTTCAGCTCGTGGCGTTGCTGAAAAGTCTGCGCCAAGTCGAGTGAGTCCTGCGTTCCAAGCCCGATTACCTGCACGGTGTCTTCGTATTGCTGAGCGAACTGCTCAACAGCCGGTGCCTCGGCGTTGCAAGCCGGTCAATGCGGAGCAAAGAACCACAACAACGTTGCCTTACCTGAGTCGGCCAACGCGTCGGCGACGTTCAGCGACTGCCCCGAGGCAATCTCGACCACTTCAACATCGGGAAAGACCGACCGTGGCGGACCGGTCGGTGTCGCAGTCTCCTCATCCGCTTCCGGCTCATCTGACACCGAGTCGTCTGAGGACTGGCCAGCGTCCGCATCGGCATCAGCATAAGCATCGGTAGTAGCGTCCTCACCATCGACTTCGGCCTCCTTCGCCGTCTCAGCGACTTCCGACGCCGTCGCTTCCGGTGCCTCATCGGTGTCGGCCTCATCAGCCTCGGCCTGCTCCCCGCTTTCAGAGGAAGTCACCTGGCTCTCATCGGCTGCCTCACCAGTGCAGGCGGCCACGATCAATGACATGGCGGCAACAGCAAGTAGGGCCCGCATCCATTCAGCACTCCGATCCGGCCGGCGGCTCGGTCGATCGGGATTAGGCAAGGCGCTCCCACCGGGAGCGCGCCAAGACACATTGCGACGGTCAGTCATGAACATTCAAACCAGCGTCGACCGCGGCCAATTCCGCCGTCGACGGGAAAGTTTTGTGTTTTGTTCGCACAAGTCCGTGGCCCGGACGGTTGGAGTCAAGCAAACTTAAAAGCAGGATTGCAGGCAGAGGGCAAAACTCAGATGATTGAATCGCCAACCGACGAACAACCAGCAAAGGCCGAGCCGGAAACCAACACTGCTGACGCGGCCGAAACAGCCGACACGGTTGGCTCGTCGTCGACAGTGCTTGCCGCTCTAAGTGGTATCGCTTCCGGCGCGGTGGCTCTCGGTGTCGGCGAGTTGGTAGGTGCTATTCGAGCGCCCGAACCGGGGCCCGTCATCGCAGTAGCCAATCGGGTAATCGACCTGGCCCCCAATTGGTTTGTCGAGTTGGGTAAGTCGATCTTTGGATTGGCGGACAAGCCGGCTCTGATTGTCGGGACGATCCTGCTGTCCATCGTCTTTGCCTCCGTGCTCGGTGTTGTCTCGATTGCCCGACCAAAGCCGGCCGTTCTCGGTTTGTGTGCGTTTGGCCTGCTGGGTGCCTTCGCAATCGCCGCCGACGCACAAGGCTCGGTGTTCGGCGCCGTGGTTACCGGCGGAGCCGCCACCATTGTCGGCGTCACTGCCCTCCTCTCGCTCCGACGACGCCTGCCAAGCTCTCTCGACCAGACAGCCATCAAGACTGAGATCGAAAGTCCGACGAATCCCAACGTTGATCGTCGCTCATTTCTTACTTGGGCCGGAGGAATAGGGGCCACAGCAGCGGGCGCAGCTGTTGTCGGGAACTCCGTCCGGTCCCGGTCATCAGTTCAAGAAGCCCGAACTTCGGTTGCCCTTGAGCCCGAGATCGACGACGAAGTTCAAGGTTGGCTTGATGCCGCCGTCGACGCAGACCTCGGCATAGGCGACGAACTGACGCCACTGGTGATCGATGACGGCGAGTTCTATCTGATCGATACTGCACTGGTGAAACCCCAAGTGGACCCGACTACCTGGTCTCTTCGCATCAGCGGCATGGTCGATAACCCCATCGAGATCGGCTACGACGACTTGTTGGGGCGCTCGACCACGGTTGCCCCCGTCACGTTGTCGTGCGTCTCCAATGAAGTCGGCGGTGGCCTTGTTGGCAACGCCGTCTGGCAAGGGGTGCCGCTGGTCGACCTGCTCGAGGAGGCCGGAGTTCAGCCCGGCGCTACTCAGGTGGCCAGTCGGTCCATTGATGGATGGACCTGTGGCTTCCCGACCGAGGCTGTTTTTGATGGCCGAACGGCGCTCGTTGCCGTATCCATGAACGGTGAACCACTTCCAGTCCGCCACGGCTTCCCCGCTCGTCTGGTCGTGTCGGGTCTGTACGGGTACGTCTCGGCCACCAAGTGGCTTACCGACATCGAGCTGACGACCATTGAAGGCTTCGACGGCTACTGGATTCCCCGAGGGTGGTCAAAGCTCGGTCCGGTCAAGACGCAGTCCAGAATTGACACTCCGCGTCGTCGGGAGACGCTGGTCGCTGGCCAGCCCACCGCGATCGCTGGAGTCGCCTGGGCGCCAGATCGAGGTGTTTCAAAAGTCGAAGTGAACATCGACGATGAGTGGGTCGAAGCCACCCTTAGCAACGAGTTGGGTACCGATGCCTGGCGACAGTGGATGGTGTCGTGGACACCTACTCCCGGCGACCACGTCCTGGCGGTTCGAGCCACCGACGGTGACGGCGACACACAGACCGCCGACCTCGCCCCGCCTGCACCAAGCGGTGCGACCGGGTGGCACACAATTGTGGTCCGAGCCGAGTAATCCGAACTAGGGCAGGTAGTTCCGAGTAATCCGAACTACGGCAGGTAGTTCCGTGGGTTGACCGGCGAGCCGTCCACCCGGACCTCAAAGTGCAAGTGATTGCCGGTAGCAGTGCCGGTGGCGCCGACGAAACCAACGACGTCGCCCCTGGCCACCAGCTGGCCTTCACTGGTTCCTATTCTCGACTGGTGAGCGTAGAGCGTGGTGATGCCGCCGCCGTGATCCACGATCACTGTGCTTCCATAGCCTCCGCGTCCCCCGGCAAAGATGACGATTCCATCATTGGCGGCGTAGATCGGAGTGCCGCTTGCGGCCCCGACGTCAATGCCAGCATGCAGTCGCCTGGTGCCGTACACCGGGTGAATCCGGTAACCGAACTCACTGGTCACTCTGGCATCCACGGGCCATTGGAATCCAGCCAGGGAGGCCGAAGATGGATTGTTGATCGAGGTGTCTACCTCAGCCTTGGATGAGCTGTTGTTGATGATCTGCTGGACCGCAGCGTCCTCGCGTGAGTAGGCCGCCAGCTCACCGGCCCACTGATCGATACGGCGCTCCGCCTCGGCCTTAAGTTGCAACTGGGCGGCCTGCTGCTCTTTGTACACATCAAGTTCCGCCTGCAAGACGACTTGGGCTTCCTCGGCCTCCGACTTGGCTCGGCTGGCTCGAGCATTGGCCAGCTGTCGCTCCTCCAGCAGACCGCGTAGCTCCTCCAGCAATTCGGCGGTTGACAAACTCGCCTGGGCAAGTAGCGCGTTGCGACGAATAGCCCGATTCAAATCAGCGTCGGTTAACAACGGTTGCGGGGCTCCAATGGTTCGACTCTTGAACCCTTCAACCGCTTTGAGCCTCAGCTCTTCCTCAATCAGTTCTTGACGACTGGCTGATGCGCCTAGGTCTTCGGCGGTTCGCTGAAGCACCCGGTCGGCTTCATCGATTCTGGCTTGCGCCTCATCGATCTTTTCCAGAGTCCCGTTGGCGGCGCCGTTGATCGTGTTCAATTCGCGGGCGATTTCCACATCAGCAGCTTTGGCCAAATTGAGATTGGCCACCGCTTCCGCTTTGGCCCTGCTGTCAGCAGTCGTAACCGTGGCCGCCACAGTGGTTGTGGACTCGCCAGCGGAAGTCTCCGACTGAGCGGCAGTGGTTGACGCCGCCGTGGTCGCCGGCGCTTCGGTTGTTTCGGGGGCGACCGTGATGCTTGTGGTCGTGGATGACGTGTCTTCTTGGCCCGCAGCGGTCAGTGACGCTGACGCAGCCCAAGCAAAAACAACGAACCCTACGCCGAGTCGAATACGGCTTGGCCGGTTGGCACCGCGTGGCACATCAACACTCATGAGGACTTCAATGGGCTCCTTGTCCGGCCTGCTGAGATCTGCCGCCCAACCGAACTCTTTCCCTCCGAAACCCGGCGTATCGTACCGGACTCAGAGTTCTCATGTCGAGCTGCCACTAATGCGTGTTCAAGCATATTGTGCCATCTCACCAATCCGCCCAACTTCAGCAGCATTCTGCCACATTCTGGAAGATCCTTAACTCAAATGGAGGGTGCAATGTCGGTCGCCCTCTCCAACCTCCACTGCAATCGACCAGCGCGACCCTCGGGTACAGGCGCTGGCAGAACAACAACGGTAGGAGCCCACCACCCGACTTCGCAACGGCGATGGGCATGACTCCGGTTGTGGTGATGGTCTTTACGGACTAGACAAAACACAATCAGGCAGACACGGCCAGAAGGAGACGTTGATGACCGAAAGCTCGGCGGAACGCGAAGTGCTCGATTGGGAGACCTATGGCCACGCCGCCCGCAGCTTGGCGAGAACCGTTGCTGACAGCGGGTTCCGACCGGACCTGGTCCTTGCCATTGCCCGCGGCGGGCTGTTCATCGCCGGGTCGCTGGGCTACGCCCTGTCGGTCAAGAATCTTTATGTCATGAACCTGGAGTTCTACTCCGGCGTCGATAAGAGGCTTGACGTACCGGTGATGCTCCCCCCGTACCTCGACAAGATCGACCTTACCGATGCCAAGATTCTCGTCGCCGACGACGTCGCCGATACCGGATACACCCTCAAGGTCGTCCACGAATTTTGCCAGGAAGTGGTGGCCGAGAGCCGAACAGCGGTCCTCTACGAGAAACCCCACTCGCTAGTCAAATGCGACTTCGTTTGGCGCCGAACCGACAAGTGGATCAACTTCCCATGGTCCAGCGAACCACCCATGGTTGACCCACAAGCTTCATCAGCAGTGTTGGATGCATGACATTAATGTCTAAATAGCGATAAGAATCATCCCGATTATTTGCCCAAAAACAAGATGCGCATTTGCCTTTTATTCAGACTATTCTGATTTTCGGAGGCAACAATATGGTCAAACGCATCGTGTCGGGCATCTTCGCTCTCGCCGCCTTAGCGGCGTTGGGAGTGATCATCGGAGGGGCACTCGCCAGTGGGGAGCAGTTAATCGTTCGCTTCCTCACCGCAGTCATCGTGGCCGCACTGGCCCTCTATGTCGTCAGCGATCTGAGGCTCAAGTCCGAGCCGACAAGTGATCGGCGGACAGACCCGAAGCCGGAGCGACATCTGCCGGCCCAAACCGCCGCGCGACCAGTCAACGCGTCCATCTTGGAGTCGACTGTTCTAACGACCGATATGACGGCTGACAGTCGCGACCTCCAACCGGCTGCCCGTACTATCGACGTCGTCCATCCGACCCGTCCGCCATCGCCACCGCCGGCGGCCACTCCACCAGCACAGCCCAGCGCTGTTCCCTCGGCCGAGGCCATACCGTCCAGGGATACGACCAGTGTTGTGAAAGACGTCAACGTTGTCGATCTCACTGAACGAGAACTAGACGATTCCGAAGACGAACAGCATGATGCGGTCTATGTCGCAGTCGGCACTCACACCTATGAAGGTGGGCTGGAGATCCCGGCAGCTAACTGGCCACGCGCTGACAGTCCCCAGGCTGAATCGACGGCCGACGATAGGAATGGGAGCGACACGATTTTGGAGGCGGACGATCCCGTCGGTCCTGGAGCATCGGGAACTGTCGAGAATCAACGACGCATCACGGCATCTCTGACACCAGAGGCGTTGACTGCCAATGGACCTACCCCCCTAGCGGAACAGAGTTCGCCGGACTCCCCCGATGGCTCAAGTCCGTCCGATGGCTCAGATCCGTCCGATGACTCAGATCCGTCCGATGACAAGGTGACCGCAGGACATCCCCCACTGCCGCCACTCCCGACCGTCACCCCTCGACCCTACGCCGAACCTCAGACTGCTGGGGACTCTTCACCAAGCGATCAGTCGGAGCTGCTGTTACAGCCGTCCGGCTCTGCCGAAGAGACAACGTCGATCATTGATCTGGCTCGAACGACCGCTTCGTACGCCGGCCCCGTACAGACACCGGTGATTGACTTACGAGAGCCGGTAACAGACGAAATCCCGGCCGCCTCGGCACCGAGTGAGCCATCCTCTATGCCAGCCATAACTCCGCTGCCAGCAACGCCTACTCTGCCACCTCTCGCTGCCCCGATTCCTGCCGAGTCCAGCGCCTACGCTCCCACCACTGCGCTAGAACCGGCGACCGACACAACTACTCACACAACTACTCACACAACCACTCACACAACCACTCACACAACCACT
>CALKZY010000007.1 GCA_938002965.1 uncultured Acidimicrobiales bacterium
CTGCCCCGAAGCCCGAACGGCAAGATCGACAGGGCGGCCGCAGCCGAGCTTCCGGTTCCCGACGTAGCTCCCCGAACGCCCACTCCGGTCGACGCCGACACCGAACAGAAGTTGGCCGGCCTCTTCGCTCAAACATTGGGCCGTCCCGACTTTGAACCCGAGCTGTCGTTCTTCGACGCCGGAGGCCATTCGCTTCTGGCCATTGACCTGGTGATGGCCATCGAGGAGTCAACCGACCTCAACGTTTCGGTGGCGACGCTGTATCGCTCGCCAAGCCCCCGCCTGCTGGCCGCTGCGGTTTCGGCTGAGTCGTCCGCCGGGGCGAACGGTTCGGGTAGCGCGGGAACCTTCTGTTCCGCTGACAAGTCGGGTACTGCTGTCTCCGCCACCGATGCCGGGCTGTTGATTCCCATTCAACCCAACGGCGAGAAACCGCCGATCTTTGCCATTCACGTCCTCGGCGTCGACTGCTCGTTCTTCCGGCCGCTGTCGGCCGAGCTTGGTGACAACCAACCGATGTATGGCCTCGGCCAGCCGCGTTTGGAGCTCGACACCGATGTCACTTCCGACGTTAGTGAGATCGCCGCTACGTACGTGCGCCACATCGTCGAGACCGCCCCCGACGGTCCGGTTGTCCTGCTCGCAATTTCCCTGGGCGGTGTCGTGGCGTACGAGACCGCCCAACAGTTGGTGGCCGCTGGTCGCAACGTTCAACTGCTGGCTATGTTCGACTCGTTCGGCCCCGACGCCGACCTTGATCGATCCCTGGTGGAGAAGCTTCGCTACCACGCAGACTCGCTGCGAGCCGAACCTCGCCAGTACTTGGCTGGTCGGCTGGATCACGAAACCCGTCGGTTGCAGCGGTGGGCCGAGCTGGCCGAAATGAAGGCCCGAGATCGGTTCTCTTTGCCCTCAACCCACCGGGTCGATGTGCGTCGCTACATCGAGGAAAACATCGGCAACCAGACCGCCTATCAGTTCGAACCCTACAGCGGTCCGGTTGTGGCCTACAAGGCGGCCGAGGAGCCGAACACCGAGGTGCAAGTGGCGGCTCATATGGGGTGGCGTCGAGTGGTCGAAGGAAGACTCGACATCGAGGTGGCCGGTGGCCACCACCACAACATGATGATGGCCCCACACGTGAAATCGCTGGCCGAGTCGCTCCAGCAATACCTGACCAACAGCCAAGACGTGTAGCCGACACGGGGCCGCGATGCATAGTGCATTCGGCTCACTGCAGGGGTCGGACGGCCTACGATCCGAGCAAACTTCGGTTTCCCGTCCGACATTCGCTCATGTAGCGGCCTGTCCCGTCGAGACAGACATGTATGCGAAGAATTCTCGGGCTTGTTCTGATGGTGATGTTGGCGGCCAGTGCCTGCACCGATCAAAGCCAGTACGCCTCCGAACCTGAAGGCAACCTGGCCTTTGTCGACGAGGAGACGATCGAACCCGCCGACACGACGGTCACCACCCAACCCGCAGCCGACGACCAACCGTCCACCGAGATGCCGGAAGTCGCGGCCGAAGACGTAGAGGTGGACGTTGCCTCGGAGGCGGTATCGGGTGAAGACGGCGAGGAGCCCTCAGAGGCCGACGCCACCGACGGGCCGCGAGCGGAACTCTCCATTGAGATGAACGTCGTGACCAGTGATGGCAGCGGTGACGGACTGGTGGTCGCTACCGGTGACGTCGTCACCTGGAGCTATCAAGTCACCAACACAGGCGACGTGGATCTCACCGAGGTTGATGTCATCGACGACTCCCAAGGACTTATCTGCACCGTCAATGTCGCTCAAGGCCAGACCGCCGACTGCGAAGCCACGACCGAAGCCGCAAGCGGCGAGTTCACCACTTCGGCGGCCGCCACGGTCACCCTGGATGGCATAACCGTCTCGGCTTCGGATCACTCCGGCTATGTCGGATTGGACGACGAACGGCAAGGGCTTGAGATGACGCTCGATCAGATCTCAGCCACTGGAGCGGACTCGTTCGTTGGTGTGGCGGTCATGACCAACACGTCGGACGGTTCCGATCCGGTGTACCTGAGCGACTTCCTGGTGTCGGTTGCGTCCGGCGCCTCGTTGACCAACGTGGCTTGCACGGTTGAGACCATGCCAGCCGGGGAACTGCCGGAATTCATCGTGTTCGACGATGAGATTTCACTCAACTTCGAGTGCGTGACCTCGCAAGACTTGGACGGCGAATACACCGTCACGGTCAACGCCGGAATCGGCGGCAGCGAAGAAATCGTCCGAGCCGAAGCGCTGTTGAACGCATAAGGGTTGAAGAGCGGAACGGTTGGGCAGACCTGTAGATCCGCCCAACCGTCACCTCATCGCTAGGTGCCGGAAAGCTCCGGCTCACGGGTCACCGTGTTGTCAATGCCGTCGACGTAGTCGATGGACGAACCGGGCCGCATCTCCTTGGGTCGCCACGGCGTGACCACCTTGTCCCGGACCGTTTCCAGCGCCAGGTAGTAGTACGGGAACGACACCAACACCAGGAACGTGCTGGACAACAGGCCGAAGATGATGGTGAAGCCGAGGGCCTCCCAGAACGGGTCGGACAGTGCCAGCGGCAACACACCGGCAACGGTGGTAAGTGAGGTTGCCACCAACGGTCGGAACCGTCGACGCAGCGCCGTTTCAATGGCCTGCTTTCGGGTGGCTCCAGCCCGTCTTTCCTGATTGGCGAAGTCGGTTAACAAGATGGTGTTGTTCACTGCGATACCGATGAGGCCCAGCAGGCCGAGCATCACGAAGAAGCTGATCACGTTGTCGGTTAACAGCAGCCCGCCGAACACGCCGAAGAAGCTGAACGGGATGGCCAGGAACACCAGCAGCCACTGCACAGTGGAGCGGAACTGGATGATGAGCAGGATCAACATGCCGATCAGGGCGATTCCGAAGGCCGCAGGCATGGAGTTGAACGATTCCTGGTTGTCGCTTTCGATACCGAAGTCGAAGCCGAGGGCGTCTTCTTCCAGACCGAGCGACGCCAACTTGTCGGGACCGTACTGCTCTTCCAGGAACGCTTGGGTTTCGCTGACCGTGGTGGTGGTGTCGGTGCCGTCGAAGCGGGCGCGGACCTCGATGAGGCGACGACCGTCCTGACGAGACACCACGTCAGTGAGGGCGATATCGGTTTCCAGCACGTTGAACGATGTGCCGTTGGGGCGCTCGATCGAGGCCCCTTCCAGCGTGGCGGCAATGTCTTGGCCGGCGGCGGCCAGTACGTCTGCTTCGTCACCGAATACCTGCACCTGGAATGGGAACAGGGCCTCCGGTGGTCCGGCTGAAATCTGGTTGAACACCACCCGGGCGCCCTCGATGGACTCGGCCAACGGATCCAGCTTCTCTTCCACCAGTTGTGGTGCCGGGGTGCGGCTGCCCAGTTCGGTCAGCTGCATCTGAACGAAGGCGCTGCGCGAGTTGCCCTGGAAGGTGTAGACGCTGACCACGTCGTCGCCCAGGATCTCCATGGCTTGTTGATTGACGTCGAGCGTGAGAGCTTTGGCGTCCTCGATGGTGGTTCCCGGTTCGAAGGTGTACTCCACGGCGATGGCTTCAGAGTCCTTCGATGGCGGGAAGATGTTGAAACCGACCAGGGGGGCGAACACGAAGAGGCCTACGCCGATCATGGCGACGCTCAACAGGAAACCGAGTACGGCGATCGTGAGACCTCGTCGGCCTTCGGTTCCCGGCAGCGACGCTACCCACTCGGCGGCGGCATCTTCGGCCCGGGCCAACGGACCGTGAGCAGGTTCGCCGGACAACACGAGGAACCGTGCCGCAAACGGAATGAAGATCAGCGACAGCACCAGCGAGCTGCATAGGGCGATGATCACCGAGATGGGCAGGATGCGGATGAAGTCACCCAAGATCCCGCTGATGGCCAACATCGGGGCAAACACCAGCACGGTGGTGATGGTGCCCGAGATCTTGGCTGCGCCGACTCGTTTGATGGCGTGGCCAATGATTTCTATGGGGTTCTTGCCACCTTCGCGGAAGGCGTCGATGGCTTCGGTTATGACAATCGAGTCGTCCACGAACAAACCGAGGGCGAGGATCACACCAAAGAGTGAAATCGTGTTGATCGAAATGCCGAAGGCGTAGAACAGCAGGAACGACACGGCAAGAACGGTGACCAAGAAGATGGCGGTGATCATCGAGGCTCGCCAGGAGATCAACAGCAACGCAATGATGGTCACGGCGATAATGCCGGTGATCACGTTGCTCTGTAGCGAACCGACCTGCTGGCGGATTTGGGTGGCGAAGTCGATGGCGACAAACGAGTCGTAGCCTTCGCCAAGCAAGCCGTCGGCTTCAACGTCGAGAAGAACCTCGTCGGTGGCGTCACGGATGGTGAGGGCGTCCACGTCGGCTGCGGCCACCACACCGACGGTGACCATGGGCAGCAGGTCCAGGCCGCCACTGTCATTCTCAGCGGTGAACTGGTTGAAGTCGGACTCCTGGGCAACCGGTTCACCGGTAGCCGGGTTGATACCGCGGCTGATCAACTCGACCACTTCGACTTCTTCGATGTCAGGTCGATCGTCGAAGGCCGAGAGGATGCCGGCCGCTGCTTCCTCGAGCTCCTCAGCGGTAGCGTCCGGTGGTCCTTGAACGCCGACCAGCAGATCGTAGCGCTCCAGGAACTGTGCGGCATTGAGTGCCGAGACATCCCACTGCAACTCGTCGGGCAAGGTCATGGATTCGACCTCGGAGCGGATTAGTTCCGCCCCTTCCGAAGAGGTAACGGCCTCATCGAGGCTCACGATGGCCACGAACGAGTTGTCTCGCGAGTTGGTGGTGACCGACACGATCTCGTCCCGCTCAAGAAGCGTGTCGGAGATCGGCTGGGCCACCTCCGCGTCGATCAGCTCCTGGTCGTCAACGAAGTAGCCGCCCGAGGCAATGGCCACCGGGACTTCCACCGATGGGAACCCGTCTCGTGGCAGCAACGTGGTGTACGCAATGGCACCGGCTGCCAGAGCGGCAATCCAGATTGGAAGCGTAATGTAGGTCTTGGCGGCGAAGAACTGAACGATTCGGCGCAACATGGCAAGTCTGATCCTGTGTGGTGAGTGGGCGAAGAGCGATGCTTTCAACCCTGGTGTAACAAAAACACGGTGTGTAGTGGGGAAACCCCTACTTGATCCCTCATGAACCCTGAGTGGCATCAGGGTGCACCCCGGTCTCCAGGGGGACTGGAGTCATCGGTCTGACGACTGCGGTTGTCGCCGTCGTAGGTAGTGCGTGCCCGTCACGATAACGGGATGCCTTCGAGCCAAGCATGGGTATGTGAAATCGGGCACCGATTGGCGGCGTCCCTCTAGTATCGACTCGTGACTGAGCCCGCCGACATCGCTCCGCAGATCGCCGATTGGGATGACGCCTACGCCAACGGGCCGTACATTCCGCACAGCGAAGAGTACCCGGAACGGTGGGCGTCCACTGCCGCGCTATTTCGACAGTCGCTGGGCGACAGAGCCGATCTCGACGTGACCTATGGGTCTCATCCCCGGGAACGCCTCGACCTGTTTCATCCCGAAGGACCAGCGGCCGGCCTGGTGGTGTTCGTCCACGGTGGCTACTGGAAGGCGTTCGACAAGTCGTACTGGTCGCATTTGGCGGCGGGGTCGCTCCAGCGGGGTTGGGCGGTTGCCTTGCCGGGCTATGTGCTGGCCCCCGACGCAACCATCAGCGGCATCGGTCGCCAGGTCGCCTCCGCAATCGAGGCACTCTCCGAGCGGTTCGACCGTCCGTTGGCGTTGACCGGTCACTCCGCTGGCGGGCAGTTGGTGACCAGAGCGCTAGCCGGTGACGGACTGCTGTCAAAGGCAACGGTGGCCAAGGTCTCAGCGGTTGTATCGATTAGCGGCGTCCACGACCTGCGGCCGCTGCTGTTGACGTCCATGAACGACACCTTGGGTCTCACTACCGACGAAGCATTGGCCGAGAGCCCGGCATTGGCGGCGCCACTCGACGGACCGACCATGAGCTGCTGGGTCGGAGCCGAGGAACGACCGGAATTCATTCGACAATCCGAACTGTTGACCGACGCCTGGAGTTCAGATGAGCGACCCGTCGCGCTTCACATCGAACCCGGCCGCCACCACTTCGACGTCATCGATCTTCTCGCCGACGTGGACAGTGAACTGGTCTCGGAGTTGACGGCGGGCGGCGGGTAGTTTCTCACAGGCGATGGCGGTCAGCGTTCGTCGGGCAGGCGACTAGCCTTTGAAGTCCGCCGCCCAAAGGAATCTCGATGCCCCGCCGTGCTCGCAGCTTTCGATCCGTACTTGTTGTGCTCTTGTTGGTCATACCGCTGACCATCGGAATGTTGGCCGTGCCCACTCCGTCGTCGGCGACGACAAACGGTTGTCTGGAGGTTCAGCCACCCAGCGAGGCACTCGATTCGTCGGAGGCGGCCTCGATCTACCGGTTGTATTGTGCGTTCTTCCTTCGGCCGCCCAAGGACAACGGTCTCCGCTACTGGGTCGGCGTAGCGCAATCGACGTCGCTCGAATCCATCGCCTCCACCTTTTCTTCGGGGCCCGAATTCCAGAATCGCTACGGTCCGCTGGTCGACGTCGAGTTCGTAGACCTTGTCTTTGGCAACGTCATGGGGCGGCAATCGGCTGATCAAGGTCGGGTCTACTGGTCAGGCCGACTTGATGGGGGGATGAGGCGCGGAACCCTGATGTTGAACTTCTCGGACTCCACGGAGTTCAAGCGTCGGACCGCTACCCAACCGGCGGGCGGTGACGCGTCCGACAACGCCAACTCGAGCAGCGACAACTCAAACAGCGTGTACTACGCCAATTGCACCGCCGTACGTGAAGCGGGCGCGGCGCCGATCCTGCGGGGCGAACCCGGTTACGGTTCGCACCTGGACCGCGACGACGACGGTACCGCCTGCGAATAAACCGCCTCGAATTTACTGCCTGCCAACAAACTGCCTGCCAACAAACCGACCGCCAATAAACTGAAGGCATGAGTGACCTCAGCCTCCAACCCCTTCCGGACTTCTCAGGGCGCCCCGGACCGTTGCTGGTCATCGTGGCCGATGGTGTCGGTGTGGCCCCGAAAGAGGACTACAACGCCGTACACCGGGCTCACACCCCAACGCTCGACGGCTTAGCTGACAGCCCGCTGTACACCGAGTTGGCCGCCCACGGTCTGGCAGTCGGGCTGCCATCTGACGACGACATGGGTAATAGCGAAGTCGGCCACAATGCTCTCGGCGCCGGCCGCATCTTCGCTCAGGGGGCCAAATTGGTCAACGCTGCGTTGGCCGACGAGTCGATCTTCGACACCGCCGCCTGGCGCACCGCCATCAGTCGGGTCGCCGGTGACGGCGGCACGCTTCATCTGCTCGGACTGCATTCCGACGGGAACGTTCACTCCCATACCGACCATCTGCATCAGCTTCTGCGTCGGGCGGCGTCCGACGGCGTTAAGCGGGCCCGGGTCCACATCCTGCACGACGGCCGGGACACTGCGGCCCGTTCGGCCCTGGGCTACATCGAAGCCACCGAGGCAGTGCTGTCCGAGATCAACGCCGCGGCAGTCGACGGGTCGGCTACCGACTTTCGCATTGCGTCAGGTGGCGGACGCATGACCATCACCATGGACCGCTACGAAGCCGACTGGGAAATGGTGGAAAAGGGCTACCACTGCCACACCCACGGTGCCGGTCGCCCCTTCGCCTCGGCCACCGAAGCGGTCGAGACCATGTACGCCGAGTCCGACAGCGGCGACCAGTACCTCGACGAGTTCGTGGTGGTCGATGACAGCGGTGACCCGGTGGGAACAATGGCCGACGGTGACTCAGTCATCTTGTTCAATTTCCGGGGTGACCGGGCCATTGAAATCTCCCAGGCCTACGAACAACCTGCCGAAGGGGTCGGTGCTTTCACCGCCTTCGACCGAGGTGATCACCCCGACGTCTACTACGCCGGAATGTTGGAGTACGACGGCGACACCAAGGTTCCCAAGAACTATCTGGTTCCCCCTCCAGCCATCGACCGAACCATGGGTGAGTTCCTTTGCCACGAGCAGGTGCACAGTTTCGCGGTCAGCGAAACCCAGAAGTTCGGTCACGTCACCTACTTCTGGAACGGCAACCGCTCCGGTTATCTCGATGAGCAGCTCGAAACCTACGTTGAGATCCCGTCCGACAACGTCGAGTTCAACAAAACGCCGGGCATGAAGGTGCGAGAGATCACCGAGGAAACGATCCGGTTGCTGCGAAGTGGCAGTTACCGCTTTGGCCGCATCAACTTTCCCAACGGTGACATGGTCGGCCACACCGGTGACTTGGACGCCACCATCGAAGCGATGGAAGTAGTGGAGGAGTGCACGGCCCGACTGATGACGGTGATCGAAGAACTCGGCGGCGTGATGATTTACACCGCCGATCACGGCAACGCCGACATCATGTACACCGAGAAAGATGGTGTTAGGTCACCCAAGACGTCTCACACACTCAGTCCGGTTCCGTTCGCCATCTACGACCCCGGATTCGAAGGCGATTACCAACTGAGTCCCTCGGCCGGTGCCGGTCTGAGTCATGTTGCCGCAACCATGTTTAACCTGCTCGGCTACCAGGCGCCGGACGACTACGATAAGAGTCTGATCACGTTCGATTGACAGGCCCGAGACCGGCGGAAACATGCATCTGCGGGCCCCCCTAGTACGACAGAAGCAAACATGAGTACAACCATGACGGCGGATCCCAAATCTCCCATGCACGCCAGCTGCCTGGGGCAGGTGGACTTGGATTCGCAGCGACTGGCAGCAGAGTTGGCGGTAGTTGACAGCGAATTTCCGTTCAACGTCAGCTACAACCGCTATGCCAGCGGTAATCCGGGTTGGAAGAATTGCGTTCTGCGCAACGACACCGGCGACTATAACGACATCGTCTTTCAGGGCTCCTATGCCGGTAGCGCCCAGATGACCGACCTCGGTCGTCGTACTCCCTACGTCAATGAGATCGTCGATCGGACCTTCAAGCCCGACCATCTCAAGTGGGCTCGCATCTTCTGGTGTCACAACGGTTTACTCATGCCTCACCGTGACTACCTCGACATCGAAGAGGACGACTTCACCCGCATTCACGTCGTGCTTCAGACCGACCTCGGCGCTCGCCACTCCGAAGAGGACAAGTGCTATCACATGCGCCCGGGTGAGATCTGGTTCGTGGACGGCAAGTACATGCACTGCGCTGCTGCCTACTCCAAACAGCCTCGGATGAACGTGGTGATGGACTTCGAGCCAGGAGTTCCATTCGAGGAACTGTTCGTCGACTCCGCCGTCTACGACCGCTCAATCGAACCGCAGTGGTTGGACCGCAAACCCTTTACCGACGACGACATGACGTCGATCCGTGACCTCCACCGAGTGGCCAATCGGGCCAATTGGACCGACATCGCAGCCATCGTCGGCAAGGTGCACCTGTATCACGACGTAAGCGTGGTGCATTGCTACGACTGGCTGTTGGAGATCGCCGAGCTAACCGGTGACCAGGATCTCATCGACGAGACACTCGACATGAGGATGTTCTTCATCGGTCGCTAGGGGTGTTGAGCGGATTGTGTTGAGTAAGTTGTGAACGATGAGCGCTCCGGATACGCAACTGCGGCTGGCCGTCCCCGGCGACGAGGCCGCAGTCATAGCCTGTGTCAATGACTCCTACGGTCTGTATCTCGATCGAATGTCGACACCTCCGGCTCCCATGCTTGACGACTATCGGGCACTCATCGACCGCCGAGTTGTTCACCTAGCGGAGAACGCAGGCCGGCTTGTCGGGCTGATCGTGATGTGGCCCACGGATGACCACTTCTATGTTGACAATGTGGCGGTCGCTTCCAGCGCCCAAGGTGGTGGAATCGGTCGCCTGCTCCTTGACTTGGCCCGTCGAACAGCTATGGCGCAGGGCCACAACGAGGTCCGGCTCTACACCAACGAGGTCATGACGGAGAACATCAACTACTACCCGAAGCTGGGCTTTGTCGAGACCCACCGGGGGGTCGAATCGGGCTATCAGCGGGTGTACTTCTCGCTGTCAGTCGATACGGACGTGTAGCAACAAGGTTCTGACTCTTCATCAGGACGCTGATAGGCCGACGAGGAGCATGTGTCGTCGTCAAGGTCTCTGCGGAGCAAGTTCGTTCTTGTCATGGTTGTGTGCCTGGTGACGCTTACAAACCCCGGCGATGCAAGCCCGATTCCACCGCCCGACGCCGCGGCGTTTCGAGAATTACGGCTGGCACCGGCCCCAACGCCGATCAGTGGCCTGTCACAGCTCACCAGGATCGAGCGGGACGAGATGCTGGTGCAAACCGACGACGGCGATCTGTCGTTCCTCCCTGGCGTCAACCTTGGGTCGACCGTCCCGGGGTCAAACCCCGACACCCCGGCCGTCACCGCCGAACAGTACCGGACCTGGTTCCCCCAGATGGCGGCTGCCGGATTTCAGGTCGTGAGAGTCGAAGGGCTCCGACAGCCCGACTTCTATCGGGAGCTGCTGGCCTACAACAAAGCCAATCGACAGGACCCCCTCTACCTCCTCCACGGTGTGTCCATGCCCGAAGGTGTCGTCAACTCGGCGCGGGACCTGTGGCATCCATCGGTGCGACAAGACTTCGATGAGGCCATCGACGAAGCGGTATCAGCCGCCAACGGTGGGAACGATACGACCGCGGCTGCCAACGCCTACACCGCTGATGTCGGGCCATGGATCGTCGGCTGGATTGTCGGAAGCCCACTTGACCCTCACGTAGCTCAACGAACGAACGAGCTCAACCTTGGCGTCACCTTCCAAGGCGACTTCATCTGGGCCACATCCGAAGCTTCCCCGACCGAGGTCTTCCTGGCTGAAGCCATGGACCGCGTCGCCCAACGTCAGGCCGACTTCGGTCGCATGACTCCTGTTGCTTTCAACAACTCGGCGGCCACTGATCCGATCATGCACCGCTACGAACCGATCGTCGACAACGACCTCGTGCAGCTTGACGCCAACCACATTGAATCGGCACCCGGTTGGGCCGGCGGGACCTTCGCCAGCTACCACGCCGATCCCTACTATCCCGAGTTCCAGCGGTTCGAACCGGCCATGAGTAATTTCAAACACAACGGTCAGGCCGACCCGTACGCCGGCTACCTCAACCAGTTGGCCGAGCACCACTCGGACATGCCGGTGATGATCTCGCGGTTCGGCGTCCCGTCCGGTCACGCCGTCGCCCGCTTTGGGCCGATCGGCCGAAACCAGGGGGGCTTCGACGAAGTGACCCAGATGGCCGTCAACAGCGAAATGATGAGGACCATCGCTGACCTCGGCCTGTCCGGGGCAATGTTGGCCTCATGGGTCGACGAGTGGCATCAAACCGCATGGAACACTGCCGCGGTCGACGTTCCGGCCCGCCGAAGGTCGATGTGGATGAACGCCTGGGCCGCAGACGCCCACTTCGGTGTTATCGCCGCCGAGCCCGGCTTGGAACCCACCGTGGTCATTGACGGCTCGGATGCCGAGTGGGACGGCAACGGCGCGCACGTGGTTTACGAGGGACAAGGGCCGGTTCGGTCGATACGGGCCGTTCATGACGAGGGCTGGCTCTACCTGTCGATCAGCCTGGACGATGCCAACCGACTTGCTCACGGACCGTTCTCTCTGGGATTCGACGTCATCGACGGGGCAGCAGGAACCCTGCCGACCGGAGAAGCAGAACATGCCGCCGACTACGCCCTCCGCTTGTTTGACGACCAACTTACGCTGCTGGCTGCAGGACATGCCGATGCCTACCGTCGCCTGAATGGCGACCGAGTCGAATGGCCTGCCGATGCAGCGCGTTCAGCTGCCTTGGCCGCTACCGCCGATGACACTGAGGTCGATGCTTCCGAAGGCGGTCCCGGTAACGATGACGTGGTTACCGGCTTCGCTGACGGAACCCCCGAACCGGGGGAGACAACGCCCGACAGCCTGGTGCCGGCACGGGCACCGGAGTCCGAGACCCCGTCGCCTAGCCCCAAACGGCCAGGGGTCGAGTGGCAGCCGTACACCTTGACGGTTCGCGAATCGTACGAGCACCCGGCCACCGGGGCACGCCAACCGTCAGAGTCCTCTGTGACCGGTGAGCTCATCCGGGGTACGACGGACCGAACCGACCCGCTATTCGACTCCCGTGCGTCGTGGCAGATGACAGGAAGCCATCTGGAGGTGCGGCTCCCATGGCAGGGTGTCGGACTGTCCGATCCGTCGAATCGTCGGGCCTACTGGGTCAACGACGACCACATCGTAGTCACGACCAAGGTGGAGAGGATTCTGATGACGGCGGCGGTGGATGGCCGGCTGGAGGCTGCAGGTGACTACTCATGGGACCCGTGGACGCAGGTGCGCTGGCATCAGGTCCCCAAGAACGGACTTGAGCTCGTAACTCAAGTCGCCGAGCAGACCCTGCATCAGCATCTGCGTACGCCGGTTGAAGGTTCCCAGTAGCGACAACACCCAGGCCGATTCTGGCGCGAACAATTGGGCTCCAACTCACTCAGAGATCGGCTTCGCCGTCCGATAGAAACCCATGTCACACCGGACCTCGTTTCATCGACGCGCTCGGCGACGGTTTGCCGGTCTTGGCGCCCTTCTCGCTTTCCTCCTCGTGGCCGCCTCCTGCGGGGGGTTGGGCCCCCCGCCCGACGCGCTCGCACTGCGGGATATGGGGCTGGGTCCCGCTCCCGATGAGATCGCCGGTCTTTCCCGTCTGGCTGTAGTGGAAGGCACCGAGTTTCGAGTGCAAACCACCGGAGGCGATCTGACGTTCCTGCCCGGCATTAACCTCGGCTCGTCCGTTCCCGGGTTTGCTCCGGGAGAGCTTGCCATTTCCAGAGAGCAGTATCGGGAGTGGTTCCCTCAGATCGCCGAGGCTGGGTTCCGTGTCGTTCGGGTGTACACGATTCTGCAGCCCGAGTTTTACGAGGAGTTCGCGGCGTACAACGAAGCGAACCCTGACGACCCGTTGTATTTAGTGCATGGAATCTGGATCCCCGAAGAGGACTTCTACGATGTCCGAGACCTGTGGCACCCGCTGGTACGCGACGCCTTCTTGGCTGAAGTTGATGACGCCGTAGCGGCCGCCAACGGTGACGCCACCATCGCCGAGAAGCGAGGCCACGCCAGCGGCACGTATCGAACCGATGTAAGCCAGTGGATTATCAGCTGGATCATCGGAGTTGAGCAGGATCCGGATATCGCCGTAGAGACCGACGCCAACAACGCTGGAGTCGAGTTCGCCGGCAACCACTTTCGGGCAACCTCCGACGCCTCGCCGACCGAGGTCCTACTGGCTGAGGCCATGGACCGCACTGCCCGACGTCAGGCCGAGTATGGGTCAATGATTCCCGTGGCGTTCGTCAACTGGCCGACCACCGACCCCATCGTGCACCCCCTTGAACCGCTGGCCTCCGAGGATCTGGCCAACATCGACGCCAATCACGTTGTTCCGGCCGATGGATGGTTGGGCGGCACGTTCGCCAGCTACCACGCCTACCCGTACTACCCGGACTTCCAGCGGTTCGAACCGGGCATCGTCGACTACGAGTACAACGGCCAGGTCGACCCGTTCGCCGGCTACCTGGTCCAGCTCCGAGATCACCACGACACCATGCCGGTCATGATCACCGAGTTCGGAGTCCCCTCAGGTCACGGTCACGCCCACTACGGTCCGCTGGGCCGCAACCAGGGCGGCCACGACGAGGCGACCCAGATGGCCATGAACGCAGAGATGATGGCGATGATCGCCGATCTGGGCTTGTCTGGTGGCTACCTGTTTGCCTGGATCGATGAGTGGTTCAAGCTGACCTGGAACACCCTTGAGCTAGAGATTCCAGGGGAGCGGCGAGCCATGTGGATGAACGCCTGGACCAACGAAGCCCACTTCGGCTTGATGGCGGCCGAACCGGGCGAGAGCCAAGTGGTAACCATTGACGGCATTGACGCCGAGTGGGCCGAGAACGGTTCGCAGGTCATCTATGAGGGCGAGGAGGCCGTGCGCCTGGTCCGAGCACACAAGGACGAAGGCTGGCTTTATCTGGCCGTTCGTTTTGATGACGTGGGTCGTCTATCCGAAGGTTCGTTGTCTGTGGGTCTCGACGTCATCGAAGGTGGTGCCGGATCGCTTCCAACCGGTGAAACCAGCGACGTCGCCGATTATGCGCTGGTCTTGGCCGACGGCGAGGCCACCCTGTTGGCGGCGGGGCATGCGGACGCTCATCGACGTATGAATGGGCAGGCCTTGAAGATGGTGCCGTATCAGGAAGAGGATCTGGTGCCCGGTGCCGGTAGCTGGGAACCGCAGACGTTAATCGTCAACCGCCCGTATCCCCATCCCGTCACCGGTGAGACGCTGCCGGCCGAGGTCATGACGCCCGGCAATTTGGTGCGGGGAACCACCGACCGATCCAGCCCGGCGTTCGACTCCCGAGTCACCTGGCAGTTCTCAGGCGACTTCCTGGAGGTTCGTCTGCCGTGGCAGGGTATTGGATTCTCTGACCCGTCGTCGCGCCTGGCCTACACAGTGACCGATGGCGGAGCAGTGGAAGCCGTGGACGTTGAGAGGGTAGGGATCTCGGTGCATGTCGGAGGTCAATCGGTCGATACCGGCGGGTACTCGTGGGATCCCTGGCAGCAGGTTTCTTGGCGACAGGTGCCCAAGAAGGGCATCGAAGAGGTCACTCGGGTGTCGAACGAGACACTGGTCGAGGGTTGGCAGCCCCGCTAGCGGAACTGGCCGATGACGCTCAGGAAACGTCGAGTATCAACGGAGCGTGATCGGAGCAGCCGTCGCGGCTGCGCTCGTCGCGGTCGACGTTGATGCTGTCCAACCGGCTAGCGGTGGCCGGATCAGCCAGTGCGTGATCGAGACGCCAACCACGGTCAGTTTCGAAGAAGTCGCTTCGACGGTTCCACCAGGTGAAGTGAGGCTCTGTCACGTCGCTGCCGTTGGAGCGAAGTTCCGTCAGACCATGACCTAGTAGTTGGCTGAAGGCTTCCCGCTCGGCTGGGCTGGTGAGGTTCCGTTTCCGGTAGCGGTGAGGCTCCCACACATCGTGGTCATAGGGGGCGATGTTGAAGTCACCGATGACGACTGTGGGCTGACCTTCGGACAGACCGTCCATCTGAACCCAGGCTCCCAGCAAGGAGAACCAGGCCAGCTTAATTTCGTAGTGGCGAGTCCCGACCTTACGGCCGTTGGGAGCGTAAATGGTGTGGATGCGGACATCCTGGCAGGTGGCGGAGATGGATCGCTGCTCGTTCAACGGTGCCTTTGAACCCGGAATCCCGATCTCCACGTCCGCAAGGCCGACTCGACTGGCGATGGCCACGCCGCCGTGACCCCCGGCGTCGGTGATCGCCAACTCGTAACCCCGTTGGGTAAAGGCATGGCGAGGGAATCGGCGAGCCGGACACTTGGTCTCCTGCCAGCAGGTGACGTCGGGTTGCGTACGATCGAGCCAGTCCTCGATGAGCGAGAGACGCGCCCGAACGGAATCGACGTTCCAGCTGGTTATCCGCACAGCGTTAGAGGCACAGGGTTATCCGCACAGTGATGCGTGAGGTCGATGGCGGGCCGGGTCCGGCTACGGCAGGCAGCCGCAATGAGCTAGAGCCAACCGGAGCAGACGGTCCTGTCCGGAGGTCATCTCCACTCGCACCTCGGGGCTGTCAGCCTCTTCGGGAGTCAACCAGGCAATGTCAAGTGTTGCCTTGGACGGCTCGCAGATTCCTTCGACCGGAACCACATACACCAGGCTCACTGCGTGTTGGCGCGGATCGGTGTAGCCGGAGACGTCCCCGTTGGGGAAGTACTCAACCACGGTGAACGGCGTCGGGCACGACGGCAACTTCGGTAAGGCCAGCGAGCCCAAGTCCTTTTCGATGTTGCGAATCAGGGCTTCTCGCAAACGCTCGCTATACAGCACCCGACCGCTAACCACCGACCGGCTGATGGTTCCGTCGGGCATTGCCTGAAGTAGCAACCCCACCTGCGTGATCTGACCCTGATCGTCGACCCGTACGGGGACGGCTTCGACGTAGACGATGGGTACCCGCCCGCGAACAATCTCGATTTCCTCGTTGGTCAGCCAACCCTGCTGTGTATCTGTTTGCTCGGCCAAGGCCTTCTCCTGTGTGGGCGCGTTGTCAGGCGCTCGTGGTGGCACTAGCGAGAGCGCGCACTGAGACCGGCTCAGAGCACACCCCTAACTGCAAGCACTTCAGTGTAAGAGTGTCACGACGGTGGTGCTAATCCCGCCGATGATAGGTTCTGAGTATGAGCGGTGTCGAGATGTCCGGGGGGTTACCTGATGATCTGAGCCCTCTGGAGGAGTCGTTGTTGTCCTCCATCGGGTCGATCCCCGCAGATCGGCGCCCCATCGGTCTGGGCCCGGGCGTTGCATCTGAACTCTTCGAAGCCCAGGTGCTCTCACGGCTTGTTGACCACACGGCTCGGTGGTTGCGTAGCGAGCAGAATTTGGGTTACTACACGATCTCATCGGCAGGTCATGAGTCGAATGCCGCGGTGGCCCTGGCACTGCGGCCAACCGATCCGGCAATGTTGCACTATCGAGCCGGAGCGTTCTTCATCGCCAGAGCAGGTCAAATGCCCGATGCGGTGGTCAATCCGGTGGATGACATGCTGCGAGGCATCCTGGCCCGCTCGACCGAACCTATCGCCGGGGGACGTCACAAGGTGCTGGGCTCTCACCCGTTGTCCATCATTCCGTTGACATCGACGATCGGTTCGCACGCCCCCAGATCGGTCGGACTTGCGGCAAGCTTTAATCACGCCGCCTGTACCGAAGCATCCTGGCCTGAGGAGTCCGTGGTGGTCTGTGGCATTGGCGACGCTTCGCTCAACCATTCCACCGTGCAAGGTGCGCTCAATTGGGCGTCTCGGCTGTGGTTTGAGGGGCAGCGGTGCCCGGTGCTGTTCGTATGCGAGGACAACGGCATCGGTATCAGCGTCCCGACTCCGCAGGGTTGGGTGGAGGCCTCGGTCGCTGATCGTCCGGGTTTGGCCATGGTGCAGGTCGACGGTCAAGACCCGGCGGGAGTTCTGGCCGGAACGGCCTCGCTAGTCGATCACATGCGCACCACGGGCCAGCCCGGGTTTCTTCACTTAAAGACCGTGCGCTTCATGGGCCATGCCGGATCCGATGCCGAGGCCGCGTATCGCACCGCTACCGAGATTCGGGACGACTATGAGCGAGATCCGCTGTTGGCATCAGCCCGCCTAGTGGCGGCGGCCGGTGATGCCTCCGGCGCTGAGCTTGTTCAGTGGTATTTGGTCGAGCGCCAAGCCATTCGCCAACGTGCTGTCGAGCTACTGGCCGAGCCGGAGCTGCAAACCGTTGACGAGATCGCCGCGCCGCTTGCCCCATGGATGAGTGTTCGTACCGCACCTTCGGTCGACTTGGCTCCTTCAACGATTGTTAACGATGCCCAACCGTTGACAACTGCTGCCAGCATCAACCGGGCGCTACGTGTGTCGCTGGCCGCCGATCCCAACACATTGGTGTTCGGCGAGGATGTTGGCCGCAAGGGAGGCGTCTATGGCGTCACCAGAGGCCTGCAAAAAGAGTTCGGCGACCGGCAGGTGTTCGACACCATCTTGGACGAACAGTCCATCTTGGGTTTGGCGTTGGGTGCCGGGATGAACGGGATGCTGCCCATCGCCGAAATTCAGTATCTGGCCTATCTGCATAATGCCGAGGACCAGCTTCGGGGCGAGGCGGCCACCATGTCGTTCTTCTCCGGTGGGCAGTTTCTGAACCCGATGGTGGTGCGCATTGCCTCCTACGGCTACCAAAAAGGCTTCGGCGGCCACTATCACAACGACAACTCGGTGGCCGTGTTGACTGACGTGCCAGGGCTGGTGATCGCTTCGCCCGCCCACCCGGCTGATGCTGGCCCGATGTTGCTGAGCTGTGTTCAGTTGGCCCGCAGCCACGGAGCGGTTTGCGCCTTTTTGGAACCGATCGCCCGCTACCACACCACCGACTTGTATGACGATGGCGACGGCCTTTGGCAAGCTCCAGTTGACTTTGAGACGGCGGTGTCGATTGGTCGGGCACGCGTTCACGGAGACGGCGCCGATGGAACCATTGTCACCTGGGGTAACGGACTGTTCCTGTCGCTGCGGGCGGCCCGCCGGATGCGTGACGAGTTTGATCAGGACTGGCGGGTGGTCGATCTCCGTTGGTTGTCGCCGATGCCGATTGACGACATCCTCAGCCAGTCTGCTGAGACTGGTCGAGTCCTGGTGGTTGATGAGACAAGGCGAACCGGGGGAGTGGGCGAGCGGATTCTGGCAGCTCTACTGGAGGATGGTTTCGTCGGGTCTGCCGGTCGCGTCGCCGCCGCCGACTCACCGATCCCACTGGGTGCAGCAGCCGAACTGGTCCTCGTATCGGAACAACAGATCGTGGACGCCGCCGTCAAGCTGTAAGTCCTTGATTGCCTTTAGTGTCAGTTCCCGAAGAGGTCGAAAATGTTGCCACCGCCAAGGCCGCGAGCGTCCTGCTTGAGGGCAGTGTCAATGGTGACTGCTGAGGCGTACACCATTTGGCGCAGTGGATCGGCAAGCGGTTGGTGAACCTGCAGCACGTAGTTGTCCGCCGTGGTGAAAGCCGTCTTCAAGAAACCCTCAAACGTCTTGGTTACCCTCGCAACCTCGATGCCTTGGGAGTCTTTAATGGAGAAGTTCCAGGCTCGCCAGTTCTCGGCGAAGATACCGCCGATGTCGCGGCCACCGACCTCGAAGCCGAAACGAATCTTGCCGATCATGTTGCGCTGGATGATCTCACCCACTGTTGTTCCGGTGGCGTCCTGCACGATCACCCTGGACTTGAAGAACTTGGCCGGTCGGGTCATGAGTAGCTGGGGCTGACCGGAAGCATCGACCAGCTGGTACTTGTGGGTGAAGTACTGGTCCAGACTGCCAAAGAAGCGAAAGATCTTCTTGAAGGCGCTTTGGCCAACCTGGCGCACGGATCCAACCTGGCTGCCGTTGCTGTCGTAGACAGCGAACTCGGTGTTGACTTCGATGAGCTTCCACTTCTGGTTGACCACCAGGATCGGTTGATCGAGCAGACTCCCGGCCTCGAACGCCTGGCCCGGCGGTGGCGGTGATGCCCCTCGGCGTTCCGATTGGCGGGCGTGGTTCTCGACCTGTCGTTGGACGGTCGGGCTGTCCTGCTGACCGATGACCGTCTTGGGCGCAGTGGTGACGGCATCAGTGCTCTGGCGCCCATGAGATGAGACGCTGTCGGTCCAAGTGGCGCCGTCCCAGTAACGGAATTCATGACGGCCCATGGGGTCGGGGTACCAGTCGGGCTTGGGAGGCGCTGAGCCCGGTCCAGGTTCCGGTGACGATCCGTCGTTGAGTTCGCTCATTGGTCCCTCTCGTTGCTTGTTGTGAGGGTACCCGACGGGTGTGGTGTGGTCCGGTCAGGGCTGCGCTGTGCCATGGGCTTCGCTGTGTCATGGGCTGCGCTGTGTCATGAACTCAGAGCTTGGTGGCCGCCACTCGAGTGAAGCCCAGGTAGCGACCCTGGTCGGCTTCCAGCATGTGTTCAGTTTCGGCAGCGGCGTCGGCCAGCCAACCAGACATGTAGGGCATGGACGCCTTGTTGAATCGCTGCCAGTCTTTCCACCCGTCCGGCACAGCGTCGGCAGCGTCGACGGTGACCTTGCCGGTCTTGGCCCAGTGGGTGCGCCACCAGTCCGGTGAGTGGAACGAACAGAACTCCCAATCCCAATACGGCTGCAAGTGTTCGGGTACCTCGGCGCCAATCTCGTAGAGCCCGGCCGGGGACACGATTCCCAGTCGGCCGCCGGGGCGCACGAAGCCCAACAGGTAGCCAAGGTAGAGGTCGGCTGTGCCGAAGTAGTGGTAGGCGTCGAGGCTGACCACGACATCGAAGAAGTCGGTGGCGTACGGCAGAGTGTGGGCTTCGGCGTGGATTGGCGTGACCAGGTCATCCACGCCGGCTTCGGTTATGCGGGCTTGGTTTTCGCCGGGCGAGATCCAAAGATCGTTGGCCCATACTCTGGCACCGAACTCTCGGGCCAAGAAGATCGAGGTCATGGCTCGGCCACAGCCCAGATCGAGAACCTTCATTTCGGGTTCGATGGTCATGACTTCGAGCAGCGACTCCAACAGCCACAGGGCGTTGGGGCCCATCTGGTTGGCCAGCACCCACTCGGGGTCATAGGCGTTGGAGCGCTGGTATCGGTCGTGGGTGAGTCGGTGTGGGTGTGGCTCGGTCACGACGGCATGGTAGCTGCACGAATCTCCAAGATTCCTGGAATAGCTTGCTGGTCATCGGCGTTATACCTCTATGTCAGGAAACTTGATAACAAGTCACTCAGGTTTTGTGACCAAGGCCACTGAGGACATCTTGCTGGCCCGATAAACTAGATCTCACTACCCTTTTGGAAGCAGAAGACGGTTACGCACGTAACCAGAACACCTCATACAGGAGCTGTTGAAACAATGGCAAAAGCCGTAGGTATCGACCTTGGAACCACCAACTCGGTGGTCGCCGTACTAGAGGCCGGTGACCCCGTCGTCATCCCCAACGCTGAAGGTTCACGCACCACGCCTTCAGTCGTGGCCTTCGCCAAAGACGGTGGCGAGGTCATGGTTGGCGAAGTGGCCAAACGTCAGGCCATCACCAACCCCGATCGCACTATCCGCTCGGTCAAGCGCCACATGGGTTCCAAGTGGTCGACCGACATCGACGGTAAGGGCTACACCTCCCAGGAGATCAGCGCCCGCACGCTCATGAAGCTGAAGCGAGATGCCGAGGCCTACCTGGGTGACACCGTTACCCAGGCCGTCATCACTGTGCCCGCTCACTTCGACGACGCCCAGCGCACCGCCACTAAAGAAGCCGGCGCCATCGCCGGCATGGAAGTACTACGCATCATCAACGAGCCGACCGCCGCCGCTTTGGCCTACGGGCTGGACAAAGATGACACCGCCGATCAGACCGTTCTGGTCTTCGACCTCGGTGGCGGCACCTTCGACGTCTCCATCCTGGAGATTGGCGACGGCGTGTTTGAGGTGAAGTCCACCGACGGCGACACTCAGCTCGGTGGTGACGATTGGGATCAGGCCATCATCGACTGGATGGTCAACGAGTTCAAGAACGCAAACGGCGTTGACCTGTCGGCCGACAACATGGCGGCCCAGCGACTCAAGGAAGCAGCCGAAAAGGCCAAGATCGAGCTATCCCAGGTTACGACCACCAACATCAACCTTCCGTTTGTGACTGCTACCGCTGAAGGCCCCCTCCACATGGACATGAGCCTCAGCCGGGCCAAGTTCGAAGAGATGACCTCTGACTTGCTGAAGCGGATCAAAGGCCCGGTCGAATCTGCGCTATCAGAAGCTGGCATGAAGCAGGCCGACGTTGACCACATTGTGTTGGTCGGCGGTTCCACTCGTATGCCTGCGGTGGTCGAGCTGGTCGAGCAGATGACCGGCAAGGAAGCCAACAAGTCGGTCAATCCCGACGAGGTTGTGGCCGTCGGTGCCGCCATTCAGGCCGGCGTGCTTAAGGGCGACGTCAAAGACGTCCTCCTGCTTGATGTGACCCCGCTGTCGCTTGGTATCGAAACCAAGGGCCAGGTCATGCACAAGCTGATCGAGCGCAACACCACCATTCCCACCCGTCGGACCGAGACCTTCTCCACTGCGGACGACAATCAGCCGTCGGTGCAGATCCACGTGCTCCAGGGTGAGCGGGACATGGCCATGTACAACAAGACCCTCGGCAAGTTCGAGCTGGTTGACTTGCCTCCGGCTCCTCGTGGTATTCCCCAGATTGACGTCACGTTTGACATCGATGCCAACGGCATCGTGCACGTGTCGGCCAAGGATCGGGCCACCGACAAAGAGCAGTCGATCACCATCACCGGTCAGTCCAATCTGAGTGATGAGGACATCAACCAGATGATCAAGGACGCCGAGGCTCACGCCGAGGAGGACGCCCAGCGTCGCGAGGAAGCTGATATCCGCAACAGCGCTGACTCCTTGGTCTACCAGACCGAGAAGCTGCTGGCCGACCAGGGTGAAAAGATCCCGGCCGATGAGAAGGCTTCTGTTGAAGAAGCGCTCACCGAGGTCCGCACTGCACTGGACGGTGATGACTTGGAGGCCATCAAAGACTCGACCGAGAAGCTGGTAACCGCCAGCCAGACCGTTTCGACCAAGCTCTACGAGCAGGCCTCAGCCTCCGGTGATGCCGGCGCCACCGCCGGTGAAGAAGCGGCCAACGACGATGACGTCGTTGACGCCGAGATTGTCGACGAAGACGAGGATGCCGGAGATGAGGCGTGAGTAATCCTGACGTCCAAAAGGACGCAGAAACCTCCGAAGCCGACGAAGGCGCCGAGACGGCAGCGGACAAGGACTTGTCCGAGGTTGATGACGCGCTGGCCGAGATCGGCTCCGAGGACGCTCCCGCCGATGACGGCTCTTCAGCTGAATCTGCTGACGACGTTCTCACTGACGCTGAGTCCTCTCCAAAGGACCTTTCTGTCGAGGCGCTGGTGGCGGACCTGGAACGCGTAACCGGTGAGCGTAATCAGTACATCGAGGCATCGCAGCGCTTGCAGGCCGAGTTCGAGAACTACCGCAAGCAGGTGGCGCGCCGAGAAGCCGACAGCCGTGAGCGGGCCAACGATGGTCTGATCAACGAGCTGCTCCCGGTACTCGACGCCTTCGACGCTGCGGTGGCCAGCGGAATCGATGCTGTCGATCCCATGCGCTCAACGATGCTCGAAGCCTTGAACAAGAACGGCCTTGAGCGACTTGACCCGGCTGACGCCCCCTTCGATCCGAACGAACACGAAGCCGTTATGCATGAAGAAGGCGGTGACGGATCAGGACCTGTCGTGGCCGAGGTCATGCGAGCTGGGTACACGTGGAACGGCCGGGTCCTTCGCCCGGCCATGGTCAGGGTCGTTGGTTAGCGAGCCACTGGGTAGGAATCATGCAGCACGACTGGCTGGATAAGGACTTCTACAAGATTCTCGGGATCTCCGAGTCGGCTGACGACAAGGAGATCACCAAGGAGTACCGGAAGTTGGCGCGCAAGTATCACCCCGACGCCAACCCCGACAACCCAAGCGCCGAAGAGCGCTTCAAAGAGGTGTCCGAGGCCTACGACGTACTGAGCGACCCGGACCGCCGCAAGGAATACGATCAGATCCGCAAATACGGTGCCACCGCCGGAATGTTTGGTGGCGGTGCCGGCGGAGCTGGTGGTAATCCCTTCGGCGCCGGTCAACCGGGATTCGAGTTCGATCCGGGAAACCTGTCCGACATTCTGGGTGACCTATTTGGAGCCGGAGGCCGACGCCGGGCCCCCGGCACTGCGCCCCGCAAAGGCGACGACCTGGAGACCAGCCTCAACCTCAGCTTCGAAGAAGCGGTCAACGGAGTCACCACGTCAGTTCACCTGACATCCGATGCCGCATGTTCAACTTGTGTTGGAACGGGGTCGGCCCCGGGCACCCAGCCTGAGGTGTGCCCTGAATGCCAGGGTCGCGGTGTGCTGGACGATAATCAGGGATTTTTCTCCTTGAGTCAGCCATGCCCTAGATGTTCCGGTCGGGGACGGGTGGTCACCAATCCCTGCCCAACATGTCGAGGCAACGGCATCGAACGCAAACCCAGGCAGGTGAAAGTTCGCATTCCCGCCGGGGTGAAGGACGGTCAACGCATCCGATTGAAAGGCCGAGGCGGTCCTGGACGTCACGGCGGCCCGGCCGGGGACCTGTTCGTCGTTGTTGGAGTGGGTAACCACAAGTTGTTCGCCCGTAAAGGCAACAACCTGACCATCGACGTTCCGGTCACGTTTGCCGAAGCCACCCTCGGTTCAAATATCAGGGTCCCGACGCTGGATGGTTCAACCGTGACGGTGAAGGTCCCGGCCGGCACCCCATCGGGTAAGAAGATGCGGGTCAAAGGCAAAGGGATAGAAACTAAGAAGGGCACCGGCGATCTCTTAGTGACTGTCGTGGTTGATGTTCCGGTTGAACTTTCCGACGAGCAACGCTCGGCGGTGGAGGCTCTGGCCGCCGCCACCAGCGGATCGCCCAGGCAGCATTTGACCGGTCAGGACCCGACGGCGGAGTAGTTGGACCATGAGCGGCGAGCACTCTCAACACCGAGTACCGCGGGAAGCTCACCGGGCGGTGTACATCATTTCGGTGGCCGCTGATCTGGCCGGGGTTCACCCGCAGACGCTGCGAATCTACGAACGTAAGGGCCTGGTGTCCCCGGCTCGAACCGGCGGCGGAAGTCGGCGCTACAGCGACTCCGACATCGAACAGCTACGGCGCATTAGCCAGCTCACCGAAGACGGCCTCAATCTGGCCGGAGTCAAGCGGGTACTGGAGCTGGAAGCCGAAGTTCATCATCTTGAAGAACAGATCGGACAGCTTCGCCAAGAAGGCGAGCAGGCAGTGGCCGACACCCACCGCCACTATCGCCGGGACATCGTCCCGGTCAGCCAATCACTCACCGTTTATCAGCGCCGCCGGCGAGGCGGCGCAAGGTAGAAACGCCGCCGGCGAGGCGGCGGAAAAGTCAAGCACGCCGCGAGCGTGATTAGGAAGGAGCGGCACCCCGTCATGGCAGTTGACCCGAAGAAATGGACCATCAAAACCAGTGAGGCGATTTCGGCCGCCATCGAGCGAGCCGGTGCCGACTCACATCCCGAGGTAACTCCCGATCACATCTTTTCCGCCTTGTTGAGCCAACCCGAGGGGGTGGTTCTTCCACTGCTTACCAAGGTCGAGCGCCCGGTGGCTTCGCTTCGCTCCGACACCGAGAAGGCGCTGGAAAACCTATCGAAAGCCTACGGAACCGAGCCTCGTTTGTCCCGACAAACCAATCGGGTCCTCAATGAGGCTGACTCGGTACGGGGCGAGCTGGGCGACGAGTACGTCTCGACCGAGCATTTGCTCTTGGCTTTGGCCAACCGCGACATGGGTGGCACCACGGCCGCTCGCATCGACGTCAATCGTCAGCAACTGTTGGAAGCACTGCAGGAGGTACGCGGCTCGCACCGCGTGACGAGTCAAAACCCCGAGGACCAGTTCCAGGCTTTGGAGAAGTACGGTCAGGACCTGACAGAGGCGGCGCGGGCAGGCAAGCTTGATCCGGTCATTGGTCGTGACGACGAGATCCGTCGGGTTGTCCAAGTGCTCAGCCGACGGACCAAGAACAATCCCGTCCTCATAGGTGAACCTGGCGTAGGCAAGACCGCCATCGCCGAAGGTTTGGCTCAGCGGGTGGTCGAAGGCGATGTGCCGGAGAGCCTCCGCAACCGTCGAGTGGTGTCATTGGACATCTCGGCCATGCTGGCCGGCGCCAAGTTTCGGGGCGAGTTCGAGGAACGACTCAAGGCGGTCTTAAAGGAAATCACCGACGCCGATGGTGAGGTCATCACCTTCATCGACGAAATGCACACTGTTGTTGGAGCCGGGGCCGGAGGTGAATCGGCCATGGACGCCTCCAACATGTTGAAGCCCATGTTGGCCCGGGGTGAGCTGCGCATGGTTGGCGCCACCACCTTGGACGAGTACCGCAAGTACATCGAGAAGGACCCGGCATTAGAGCGTCGTTTCCAACAGGTCCTGGTTGGTGAGCCCAGCGTCGAAGATTCAATCGCTATTCTTCGGGGCCTCAAAGAGCGCTACGAAGTCCACCACGGTGTCCGTATCCAGGACTCGGCATTGGTGGCGGCTGCCACCCTTTCCGATCGGTATGTCACGGGTCGTTTTCTGCCGGACAAGGCCATCGACCTCATGGACGAGGCTGCCTCCAAGTTGCGCATCGAGATTGATTCGTTGCCGACCGAGATCGATGTGGTTGACCGTCGAATTCGCCAGCTGGAGATGGAGCAGGTGGCGCTGTCATCGGAGACGGACTCGGGGTCGGTCGAGCGCTCAACTGAGATTGGTGCCGAGCTGGCTGACCTTGAGGAGCGGGCCACGGCCATGAGGGCTCATTGGCAGAACGAGAAGGATGCCATCGAGGCCATTCGCAGTCTGAAGGAAGAGGCTGACACACTCCAGCGCGAGTTGGAGCGGGAACCTGATCTGACGAAGGCGGCCGAAATTCGCTACGGCAAACTGCCCGAGATCGAAAAGCAGATCGAAGAGGCGTCGACGGTTCTGTCGGAATTGCAGGCCGAGGTCACCATGCTCAAAGAAGAGGTGGACGAGGAAGACATCGCCGAAGTTGTCTCACGTTGGACCGGTGTCCCGGTGAGCCGTCTGGTTGAGGGTGAGGCCCGCAAGCTGCTCCGCTTGGAAGAGGAGCTGCATCAGCGAGTCATCGGTCAAGATGATGCGGTCGTGGCGGTGGCATCGGCTATCCGCCGTAGTCGAGCTGGTTTGTCCGACGAGGGCAGGCCGATCGGTACCTTCTTGTTCCTGGGCCCCACCGGTGTTGGCAAGACTGAGCTGGCCCGTACTCTGGCCGACTTCTTGTTTGATGATGAGCGGGCCATGATCCGCATCGACATGTCGGAGTACATGGAGAAGCACAGCGTTAGTCGCCTCATTGGTGCCCCTCCCGGCTACGTCGGCTATGACCAAGGCGGTCAATTGACCGAAGCAGTCCGACGCCGACCCTATGCCGTGGTCCTGCTGGATGAGGTGGAAAAGGCTCACCCCGATGTCTTCAACGTGTTGTTGCAACTGATGGACGACGGTCGCCTGACCGACGGGCAGGGACGCACGGTCGATTTCACCAACGTGGTGTTGATCATGACCTCCAACCTTCCCGGTGACCCCAAGGACTTCTTCCGTCCCGAGTTCATCAACCGGGTGGATGACATCGTCCGCTTCCGTGAGCTGACCGAGGATGACCTGATCAAGATCGTCGACATCCAGCTCAATCATCTGATTGCCCGTTTGGTCGATCGTCGGATTGAGGTTGACGTCACCGATGACGCCCGCAAACTGTTGGGTCGAATCGGCTATGACCCGGCCTTCGGTGCTCGGCCGTTGAAGCGGACCGTGCAAAAGGAGATCGCCGACCAGTTGGCGGTCATGATTCTTGAAGGTGACTTGGACGAAGGTGACAAGATTCGTATCGCCACCGAAGGCGACGGCGAAGATGCAACCTTCACGTTCGCAACCACCTAGCCTGGCTCCATGACAACCTCGACGACAAAGATGCCGTACCGCCACCTCGGACGTTCTGGACTGAAAGTCAGCGTGCTGTCGTTCGGGTCATGGGTTTCGTTCGGCACACAAATGGATGTCGACCAAGCCGAGGCCTGCATGGTCGAGGCTCGCAACCATGGCGTCAACTTCTTCGACAACGCCGAGGCGTACGCCGGCGGCAAGTCGGAGGAGCTAATGGGCGAGATCATCGAGCGACAGGGTTGGGCCCGCCACAGCTTTGTGGTCTCCTCCAAGTTCTTCTGGGGTATTCACGGGCCCGATGCCGAGAACGCCTTCAACACGTTGAACCGAAAGTACCTACTCGAAGCGATCGACCCTTCGCTCGAGCGGCTGAAGCTTGATCATCTGGATCTGATCTTCTGCCACCGAGCCGACCCCGACACCCCTATCGAGGAGACCGTGCGGGCAATGCACGAGATTGTCTCGTCGGGTAAGGCCCTGTACTGGGGTACATCGGAGTGGTCGGCCGACGAGGTCCGAGCGGCCTACGAGATCGCCGATCGTCACGGGTGGCACAAACCGGTGATGGAACAGCCCCAATACAACATGTTCAACCGGGACAAAGTGGAGACTGAGTTCAACCGTCTCTACCGCGACATCGATCTGGGACTGACAACGTGGTCGCCGTTGGCGTCGGGTCTTCTCACCGGCAAGTACATCGACGGGATTCCCGAGGACTCCCGGGCCGCGCTTGAAGGCTACGAATGGCTGGCCGACCAAATGACTGACGAGTCACAGAACAATGTGGTCAAAGACTTGGCCGCTGTTGCTTCTGACCTCGACTGCACGCTGGCTCAGCTGGCCCTGGCTTGGTGTGCCTCGAACCCGAATGTCTCCACGGTGATCACCGGAGCCAGTCGGCCAGAGCAGGTCACGGAGAACATGAAGGCGATCGATGTCTTGGAGAAACTGAACGACGATGTGTTGAATCGCATCGAGGCCATTCTGGCCCGCTAAAACGCCCGAATGAATCCAAACGGCTGGCCGCCGACTGGCGTCTAGTCTGTCTGCAACCTGCACTGGTCGATTCGAGCGGACAGAAACTCCTGCTCCGAAGCGTTGCCGGTGAGGTCGAGAGCGACTTGATAGGCAGCCTCAGCCTGAGGCCACCGGTGCAATTGACGTAGCATGTCGGCTCGGGCGGCGTGAAAGTATCGGTACTGACCGAGTTCGTTGCCATGAGTTTCGCCTAGAGTGTTCAGCGCTTCGAGGCCGGCTGCCGGCCCAGAGGCCTTCGAGATGGCGGCGGCTCGGTTCAAAGCAACAACGGCTGTTGGCTCCAAGGCGAAGAGCAGGTCGTAGCATTCGACGATCTTCGACCAGTCGGTGGCTTCGGCAGTCGAGGCTTCAGCGTGGGCCAAGGCAATGTTGGCTTGCAGCTGATAAGACCCGATAAGTGGGCTGACCTTTTCGGCGTGGGACAGGCGCTCCTGGCCGGCGCTGATCAACGACTGGTTCCATAGTGATCGGTCCTGGTCGGCCAGCAACACCAAGTGGCCGTCGTCGTCGACCCGCGCTGCCCGCCGGGCGTCGCTCAAGTTAAGGAGCGCGCTCAGAGACAACGCTTCGGGTTGTTCCGGCAGCAGGTCGGCCAACAAGTCGGACAACCATCGGGCCTCGTCACACAGATCGCCGCGGATCAGCGATGTAGCGTCGGCAGCCGAGTGACCTTCGGTGTAGATCAAATAGACAACCGCCAACACCGACTCCAGTCGATCGTCGAGCGCATCGGCGTCGGGCACGGTGAAGGGAACACCGGCATCACGGATCTTTGTCTTGGCTCGAACTAATCGTTTGGCCATCGTCGCTTCAGGCATAAGGAATGCGGCCGCGATTTGTCGGGTAGAGAGTCCGCAAACCTGGCGAAGGGTCAAGGCGACTTGTGCCTCCTGATTGAGCGACGGGTGGCAGCAGCCGAAGATTAAGGCCAGCTGATCGTCGACCAGTTGGTGGCCCTCGTCGTCTGAGGCCGGATCGAGTGAGGCGGCGGCAAACCATCCGCTGGTGGCCTGATCAGCCGCCATGGAGTCCATCTTGCGCCGTAGGTCGGCATTGCGACGGATGGTGTCGATAGCTCGACGTCGAGCCGTTGTCATTAGCCAGGCCCCGGGCCGATCAGGGGTTTGTCCGGGGCGCCACTTATTGGCCGCTTCGATGAAGGCCTGCTGTGTTGCGTCCTCGGCCAGGTCGACATCACCCAGCTCTCGCACCAGGGTGGCCACCACTTTGGGCCACTCGTCGGCGAAGAGCTGGGCGACGATCGACTGATTCACTGCTGGTCGTTCACTGCTGGTCGACCGACCTAGCCGAGTTCCATGATGGGTCGAACTTCAACCGAACCGTATGGAGCAAGGGGAACTTTGGCCGCCCATTCGGTGGCCTGATCGATGTTGTCGACGTCGATCATGTAGTAGCCGCCGAGGGTCTCCTTCGTTTCGGCGAACGGGCCATCGGTTGACATTGTTTTGCCGTCCCGAACCTGAACGGTGGTGGCTGTGTCGATGCCGTGCAGCGGCTCGCCGCCGATTAAGGCTCCGGCCTCCTGCAGTTGTTGGGTGTAGGCGAACCACTCTTGCATCTCGGCGGCGTGCTCGGGTGTTCCCGGGGCCGGCCCGACATCGGCGGCGCTGTAAAGAAGAAGCATGTATCGCATGGTGAGTCTCCTCAGTCGTTGGTCACTCCGATCGATAGCGGAGTGAGCTGAGCGTTCCGAGCCGTTCTCGGAATCGGTTTCGCCAACACGTCGAATGGCGAGAGTCGTTCTGGACATCTTTTCAGATATTTCCTTCGGTTGCCTCAGGTTCGGCTAAACACCCTCGGGTTGCCGGTGATAATCAGGAAGCCGCAAAGCAGAAGCCATCCGAGGGCCAACCCGATAGCCAGCATGGCTGAGGGGGAGTGGACGGCCATCCCCGGCAACTGATCCGCGGCGTAGAGGCCCGGGCCAAGAGCACTTAGCAAAACAGGTCCCCGGCGGCCCAGGGCTTCCCTCTTGATCATCAGGAGATGGATACCGCCGCCGACGACCGACACGCCGGCCATCATTGCACCGACGACTACGCCCAGACCGTCGAATGCCTCACCGGTCGAGGCCAGGTCGTCAGCCACCACCTTCAGGCCGACGGCCACGCCGGCAAGCGAGACCACGATCAGCCCAGCAATGCCGATGCGCCAAAGAACTCTGGCGATGTCGTGGAGCTGTTGGTTTGGGTCTTTCACCGTGTCAATTCGGTTCATGTGTCCAGTGTCGAACACAGAGGCCTTGACGCCCATCGGGGGTATCCCCCAAATCCCGTCGGGGGTTCTCACCACTGATCCGGTTTGACGGCCATTGCGGTGTTGCCGCAGGCTGGAAGGCGCGGGCCCGCAACGAAAGGCGGACCCATGACATCCACGTTCATGCCAACTTCGAGTGGTCGGTCATCGTCGAGAACCGATGCCGACGCGCCGCTAACAGTCGGTGTGGAGGAGGAATACTTGCTGGTTGATCCGGCAACCGGCGAGCTGGTGTCGGATGCTTCGGTGCAAGCTGCGGTGGTGGCCCGGGTGAAGTCGGCAGTTCCCAGCGAGGTTGGTTTTGCCACGCCGGAGTTCTTGAGAGCTCAGATTGAGGTCGGAACCGGGGTTTGCCACAGCATTGGTCAACTCGGTCGCTGTCTTCGAAGTCTGCGTTCCGAGGCGGCCGAAGCGGCTGATGCCCACGGTCTAGCCATCATCGCTTCGTCTACCCACCCAATGGCGGTGGCCACCGACCTGCCTCACACTGAGGCCGACCGCTACCATTCCCTGGCTGATGACCTCCAAGAAGTGGCTCGTCGCATGGTGATTTGCGGGATGCACGTCCACGTCGGAATCGAGGACCCGGAACACCGGATCGATCTCCTGGGTCAGGTGGCCTATTTCCTGCCCCACCTGTTGGTCCTCACTACCAGTTCGCCGTTTTGGGAAGGCCGGGACACCGGGCTCAAGTGCTATCGCCTGGCAGTCTTCGACGAGCTTCCCCGCACCGGTCTGCCAGAACGCTTCGAGTCGTGGAGTGAGTACGAACGTCACGTTCAGGCGCTGATTAGAGCCGGCGCCATCGAGGACGTCTCCAAAATCTGGTGGGATATTCGCCCCCACGGGTTGTACCCGACCTTGGAAATGCGGATCGCCGACATCTGCACCCGGCTGTCCGACGGCTTAGCGGTGGCGGCCATGTTCCAATGCATGATCTCCATGTTGCAGCGGCTTCGATCCTCCAATCAACGATGGCGAACCTACGCAAACATGTTGATCGACGAGAACCGCTGGCGGGCTCAACGTTATGGCGCTGACGAGGGCCTGATCGATTTCGGTCTGGGGGCCATCGTGCCGTATGACAATCTTCTTGAGGAGCTACTGGAGATGTTGCTACCCGATGCCGAACGGTTGGGTTGCGTGGAGGAGCTACTGCACGCCCGAGTGATCATGGAGCGAGGCACTAGCGCTGACCATCAACTGGCGGTGTACGAGTCCAGGCGGGCGGCGGGCGCAAGTGACGAACAGGCTCTACAGTCGGTCATTGGCTGGCTTGTTGAAGCAACTATGGCCGATGTCTAGCCCATTCGACCCTGTTTGGGCTGCTCCGATGTCAGTCTCTTGCCATTTTGGCTAACGGCTTTTCAGGATTTGGTAGCATCAAAAGGTGCCAGCGACGATCGTTTTGGGAACCCAGTGGGGCGACGAGGGGAAAGGGAAGTTCACCGATCTCCTCTCGAAGGAAATGTCAATGGTCGTCCGCTATCAGGGCGGCCACAATGCCGGACACACTCTGGTGGTCGATGGCGAGACGTTCGCCTTGCAGTTGGTGCCCAGCGGCGTTCTGTACGACCACATTGTGCCCGTCATCGGCAACGGTGTCGTGGTGGACCCGTTTGTCCTGTTGGCCGAGGTCGACATGCTACGCCGCCGTGGCATCACCACCGATGAATTGAGGGTCTCGGGCAACGCCCATCTCATCATGCCTTACCACCAGCAGCTGGACGCTTTGCACGAGCGCCACCTGGGCAAGTCGAAGCTCGGCACAACCAAGCGTGGTATTGGTCCGGCTTATGCGGATAAGTCAATGCGACTCGGCGTGCGCATGCAGGACCTGTTGGACGAGTCGATCTTCCGGGAGAAGCTCCGGGGCACCTTAACTCACACCAATAAGGTCTTGACCCGAGTGTTCAATCGGCTGCCCGTTGACCCCGACGCTCTGGCCGACAAGGTGCTGTCGGAATGTCTGGAGCCGCTGGCTCCCTACATCGCCGACACCACCAACTTGATCCACGACGCCCTGGAAGCCGACCAACACGTTCTATTCGAAGGTGCCCAGGCCACCTTCCTTGACCTGGATCACGGAACCTATCCGTTTGTGACCTCCTCCAATCCCACTGCTGGCGGCGCCTGTACGGGCACCGGTGTAGGTCCTCGCCACATCGATCGAATAATCGGTGTGGCCAAGGCGTACTGCACCAGAGTTGGTGCTGGTCCGTTTCCCACCGAGTTGCACGACGACTATGGCAACAAGATGGTTGATATCGGCCGGGAGTACGGCACTAACACCGGGCGTCGCCGCCGAGCTGGCTGGTTTGATGCCGTGATGCTTCGCCACGCTGTTCGACTGAACAGCCTGACCGAGATGGCGGTTACCAAGATCGACATCCTCGACACGTTTGACACGGTCAAGTTGTGTGTCGCCTACGAAATCGATGGAGAACGCACCGAAAAACTGCCTTATCACCAAAGCGAGGTGCACAAGGCAGTTCCCGTGTACGAAGAGTTCCCTGGTTGGAAGACGAGTCTGGCTGCCTGCCGATCAGCGAAGGATCTGCCGGCAGAGGCCATGCGCTTCCTGGAAGCTCTAGAGCAGCGGGTTGGAGTTCCGATCTCGCTGCTGTCAACCGGTCCGGGCCGTGAGGAATATCTCGACCTGCGGGACTAGCGGGCAGTGAACGGATCCTGATTGAGATCGGGAACCGCCGCCTCGCTCCAATCGGCTTCGGGTGTCGGCTTGGCCAGCGTCGGCTGAGCGTAACTAGCCTTATCCTGCTCAGGAAGCGGCTCCCAATCTGCCTGCCCGGCCCCATCAATCTCTGATTGTTCGAGCTCGTCTTCGTCTAGCTCCGGCCATGCGTCGGGTCCGGCTGTCTCGACCTCTTGGGATAGGCTCGGCGTGTGCTCAACGACCGGTTGCTCGCCGCCTCGTCGCTTGGGGCCCTTCGATGGTTCAGCTGCCGGGTCGGAGCCGCCTCGACGGATCTGGTCGAGTTTGTGGACTGCGGAGTCGTCGGCGAATGCTGCTTTGGGTGACTTCTTGGTTCGAGTGATGCCCACTCCAGGTCGCCCTTGCGACGCATTGGGCTTCTTGCCGGAACCATCGCCCGGTAGGAAACCGGCGGCCATGGCGTTGAGCTTGCCTCGGATGCCGCCAGCATCATCGCGGATCCACTCGGTGTCATCGGCGGTTGCCTGATCCTCGACGGGCTCTTGAGGATGTAAAGCCGCTCGTCTGGCGGCAACAGTTGACTTGTCGCCACGAATTTGTGTTTTGCTGCTTCCTCGGACCCCTGACATGGTGAGGGCGCAATCCCGGCAGATCGGCTCGGGCCGGGAGCGGACAGTCGTCACGCATCCGGTGCAGATATCCGCGTAGCAGACCCCACAGACGTCCGCTGCTTGCTCAAAGGGGTGGAACTCACACTGACCGGCCATAGACCTTGTCCCAAATGGTGGTGGATACGCTGATTGGCGTGCAGCTACGCACACCTACAGCTAGAAGATCGACATCTAGAAGGCAACCTTGACCGCTGCGTACCCAAATATTCTTGCCAGCCGCTATGCCAGCAACGAGATGGTTTCGATTTTCGATCCTGTCAACCGGATTCGTCTGGAGCGGACCTTCTGGATCACGGTCCTCGAAGCGCAGCGGCAGCTCGGCCTATCAGTGGACCAGAGTGTTTTGAACGACTATCGGAGCGTGATCGAGGATGTCGACCTCGATTCGATCGCTGAACGTGACCGTGTTCTTAAGCATGACGTAAAGGCTCGCCTGGAAGAATTCAATGATCTAGCCGGCCATCAGGAGATCCACAAGGGGCTGACCAGTCGAGATCTCACTGAGAACGTTGAGCAGCTGCAGATCAAACAGGCTTTGGCTCTCGTTGAGCGCAGAATGGTGGCGCTGTTGGCCGCTCTGGCGGAGACGGCGGCCGCTTACGGAGATTTGACGATTGTTGGTCGGACCCACAACGTGCCAGCTCAGCCGACGACGATGGGAAAGCGTTTAGCCCAGATCGGCGAGGAGCTGTTGGTCGGCTTTCGAGCTCTGAGCCACTTGATGAACGACCTACCGCTGCGTGGAATCAAAGGCCCTGTTGGAACGCAGCAGGACCAAGTAGATCTACTAGGAAACCCTAAGCAGGTTGAAAGCCTGGATCGTTTGGTCGCTGAATCGCTCGATTTCGAGCACCTTTACTCCGCCGTGGGCCAGGTGTATCCACGATCTCAGGACTTGGCCGTCGTTTCTCAACTGGTCCAGTTGGCTTCAGCTCCAGCGAATTTGGCACTGTCGGTTCGTTTGATGGCCGGTCACAACTTGGTCACCGAGGGCTTTGTCGAGGGTCAGGTGGGATCGTCGGCCATGCCGCACAAGATGAACACTCGTTCCTGTGAGCGGATCAACGGCCTGTTTACCGTTCTCAGAGGCTATTTGACGATGGCCGCCGGACTGGCCGGTGATCAATGGAACGAGGGTGACGTCTCTTGTTCGGTGGTTCGGAGGGTAGTGATCCCCGACGCGTTCTTTGCCTTTGACGGACTCTGTGAGACAACCTTTGCTGTCTTGAGCGGTTTCGGCCCGTTCCCAGAGGTCATCGATCGGGAGGTGCGCGAGTACCTCCCATTTCTGGCTACGACGAAGATGCTTATGTTGGCGGTCAAGCAAGGGATTGGACGCGAGGACGCCCATCGGATCATCAAGAACCACGCTGTCTCCACTGCGCTTGACATGCGCGAGGGCAAGGCCGATGGTTCTGACCTGGTTGTCCGCTTGGGTTCAGATCCGGAGTTTCCGGCTTCCAGTGACGCCTTGTGGTCGTCGATCAGCGACCCGAGATCACTAGTTGGTACGGCGGATGAACAGGTACGGCGGTTCTGTTCTGAAGTTTCAGAGTTAGTCGGAGAGCGGCCTGAGAGCAGTTATCGGGGAGCCGAGATTCTCTAGGCCGATAGCGGCCCGTGACCAAAACCTGCGGTGCCCACACCCGATGGTGGTTGTTCGGGTGTGGATCCGCTTGCGTCGTCGGTCACGTCGCTGGCAACAAAGAGTTGCTAGCTGCTCCGGGCGATTCCGGCTCGCTTGAGCACAGCTGCCGGAACCCCGCTGTCGCGAAATGCCACGTAGCTTATGCCCTTGCGCTCGGCGTAATCCCGGGCGACTTTGACGAACTCTGATTCGAGATCCGTCAGCTGAATGCCTGAGTCCATATTCTCAAGTTCCTGAGAAAGATCCAGTCGCTCCTGACGAAGCTGCAGTTCTTTTAGCTTGTCTGCAGACGCCAACTCACCTTCAATCCGCTCAAGTCGACGTTGAATCGACTCCTGCGTACGCTTGCGGCCTCGCTTTGGGCGAGAGGACTCGAGCGCTTCGAGGTATGCCCGAACTGTGCGCCCTTCTATCCGTCCTTTGGCCAGCGCTTCCTTGTGGTCGGCTGACATGCCAGCTTTCTTTGTAGCCATATGATCTTGATCCCCTTTGAAGGAACATCCGTTTAGTTGCAGTTCGATATGCCTCAAGAGTGAACTTGACCGAACTGACCGCCTGGGTGCATCGTACAGCAATTGTTGATGCCGTAGGGAGCGCTAAATATTACATTTGATCTAAATAATTGGGCCACCAGGTAGATCATTCCCTTATGTGGCCAGTATTTCAGATCGGCAAGATGTGACGATTCTTTACCGTCTTATGGAAAAGAGTTAGAGGCGCCGCTAAGGCAAGCGCTCTTTGGGTGGGACGCAACAAAGTAGGCGTGGGCGGAAAAGGACGGATCCCTGGGCGAAACCCAGGGATCCAATCGCAGGTGTGGTCGGGACCGGCGTCGATCCGGTGACCTACCGCTTTTCAGGCGGTCGCTCTCCCAACTGAGCTACCCGACCAGGAAATAAAGAACATCCTGCTTGCGGTCCCGACGAGATTTGAACTCGCGACCTCCGCCTTGACAGGGCGGCGTGCACTCCAGACTGCACTACGGGACCAGACTGCTGCAGTGTAGAGCCTAAACCACTGGGTTTGGCACCGCTCTGCAACAAGATTTCGCGTTTACCTCTAGGGCTTCAGCGAAACACCTTCCTGGCGAAACAACGCTGGTTGCGTTGCTCACAAACTCTTAACTTGTATTGCTAACTCGTACTGCATGTAACGCACCCCCAACGGGATTTGAACCCGTGTTACCTGCGTGAAAGGCAGGCGTCCTAGGCCGCTGAACGATGGGGGCTCTGCCCGGTCGGAGCCGACAAGTCGGCCTGCTCACAGGCGACACTCAATGTATCGCGTGGCGTAGCGGCTTGAACACTGTTTTTGGCTCTTTGACTAATACTCAGTCTGGCAGCGACGAAGTCAAGGCCTCGACCATGTGGTGAAGCAGGACGCCGAGCTGGTGATACAGAATGTGGGCGTCTGCATCTGGATCATCGAAGTCGATGTCGCCGTCGTCCTCGGAAACGTCGAGCCTTGTGCCTAGGACTAGGCGAGTGTCGTTCACTGCTCCCATCCAGGCTGACAACTCGTCAGCGGTAAGGATGTCGTTGTGCACGGTGCGACGGAGGGTCTCGGCTGTCTCCGAGCGTTGCTGCACCAGCTGATCGCGAGCGAATACCTGATAGCCGGCGTCCTTTTCTGGATCGTCGGGGTAGGCGGTGGGAAAGAGGCGCCGAGTTTCCGGCACATCTTGCAAGACCAGTTCTTCGAGGCCGGCGGCTAAATCGGCCACCGTCTGTCGGACTTCTTCTGGAAGGTCGACGTCAAAGCGGCCATCCGAGCGGGCCCGAATCGGGAGCTTTCGTCGAAATCGACTCATCATGTATTACTCGTCATGTTCCATGGTGGCCCACAAGCCGTACCCGTGCAGGCGGTTCACATCTCGCTCGGCCTCTGACCTCGATCCGCTGGAGACCACAGCGCGACCTTTTTGGTGCACGTCCATCATGAGTTTGTCGGCCTTCTCTTTGCTGTAGCCAAATAGTTTCTGGAAGACGAAAGCGACGTAACTCATCAGGTTTATGGGATCGTTCCAAACGATCACCACCCAGGGCCGATCGGTGTCGGTCTCTGCGCCCGTTACAACTTCCGGCTCCTCAACTTCCAATGGCAGGGCCATGTGTTCTATTGTGTCACGAGGAATCGGGGCTTTGACACGTCGACTGCATCTGTCAGGCTCCCACTGGGTAGAGCGGACTGAGAAACCTGAATGTGGGCAAAGGGTGGCAGCCGAGGTAGGTGCTGGCACACTTTGGTGGGAGATTGACCATGGCTGTGGCAACACTGGCACAACATTTGAGCACCTCCAGCGTTCCGATGTCGGAGCTGGAGCAGGATTATCGGCCAATGCTTAAGCTGGTCGAGGTTCTCATCGGCGTGGTGCCGAACTGCGACCCGTTCCTTGAGATCTGGCCGCCTGGCTTCCGGTCGTACAACCTGCTGGTCCCGAACCTATTGAATCTGCCGGTTTCCTTGTTTGGTCAAGGGGCGCCAAAGGATCTGATTGGACTGGCCATGTATACGGCCAGCCGAGCGGCCGAGTGCATGTACTGCTCGGCTCACACCTGTTCGTTTGCTCTTCGTCGCGGTACATCGCCAGAGGCGCTCACCGGCGACTACAACGAGATCGAAAGCGCTGTGGTCCGAGTGGCCGAAGGCATTTCGAGTGTCCCGGCCAGCATCCGCCACGAAGACGTGCTCCATCTCCGCAAGTTCCTTTCGGAGTCCGACATCGAATGGCTGGTGTTGAGCGTGGCCATGATGGGCTTCCTCAACAAGTTCATGGACACCATGGGCATCGAGTTGGAGGAAGCGGCTATCCATGATGTCGAGGAGTTGATCGGTCCGACCGGTTGGCAGGTCGGCAAACATGGCTGGAACTCAGAGGAGATCGAATATTTCGATTTCCTCGACGGCGCTCCGCTCCAAGCCAAGTCCGGCACGCCCAGTTCGGGCGGCAACGGTGGCGGTCCCGGGTTCTCCCATGTGCCCAAGGACTCGCTGGCTACTTATATCCAAACTCTGCGGCAGGCTCCGGCTGCCATACGGATGGATCGGCAGTGGCAGCGAGGTATTTCCTCCCGCTTGGCCCCGGCTCTGCTGGATCTGGAAGCCGAAGTCGGCCACTCGTTCCCGGTTCTGGCCAGCATGAACCACGCCCGACCGGTTCGGGCTCTGGCCACGGTCCTGCGGGACAACCTCGATCCTGATCTCAGCGCCCTGGGCCTTCGAGCCAAGGCCATGGTCGGGCTGGTGTACGCCCGGGTTGTCGGCGACGAAGTGCTGACCGCTGAATGCATCCAGTTGGCCGAACGGGTCGACCCGAACTGTAACCACCGTCTGCTGACGGCCATCGGCCGGTTCGCAGCCGAGCCGGCCGAGACCGCGGTGCTCCCACCGGGTCTAACCAGGGAAGAAGCGGCCGCCGTGATGTTGGCCAAAGTCGGCGCACCGAGCCCGTCGGTGGTCAACGAAATCAGCATCGAACACGCCACGGACGCCTTGAATCCGGAACAGATCGTCGAAGTTGTCGTGTGGCTGTCAGTTCAGCAGCTACTGCACCGGCTGTACATGTTCTACGATGCCTTCCGGGATATCCCGTAGCCGTTTCCCGGTTTTGGCGTCCAGGCCGAGTCGTTCAGTCCCGGTCCAGATCACCACGGTCAGCAGCCATACGCTGATGGCTCCGAAGATGTGGAGTTCCACCAGTACTGGTGGAACTCCCGCCACATACTGGGCGTAGCCGAGCGCACCCTGGGCGGTGGCGGCCACCATCAACCACAGAAGCAGTCGTCGCAGCGGGGCGAGTGGAGTCAAGAGCGGCTCGTCTCGTCGGAGCCTCACGGCCAGAGCAACCATGGTTGCCAGGAAGATCCAGACCGTGATGCCGTGTAGCCGGGCCACCGTTTCGAATTCGAACGGAAGACGAGTGGCTCGGGAGTCGCCGCTGTTGGGGCCCGTACCGGTTACCACTACGCCGGCGACTACGACAAGCGCCCCCAGTGCCACCAGGACCCGTCCATGTCGGCGCACTCCGAGTTGGTTCGTCGGTTCCAGTGTTGATGTCTCTGTTAACTGGCGCAGATCGAACGGTTGCCACCACGACCTTTGTGCAGTCGCGCCGTCGGGCATCGCCCTGATCCACAGGACAGTGCCGATCATCAACATGGCGGCCGAGATAAGAAAGTGTCCGCCTACGGCGATCGGGTCAAGGTTGAGAGCGATGATGAAGGCTCCAAGAATGATCTGGGCCGCGGAGGCGACGACAAGGCCGGCGGCGAGCGCCACGAGATCCCGCCGTCGTGGTCGGCGTTTTATTGCGCCCCAGAGGGCCAAGAGGCAGACAATGCCGACCAGGCCGGACAGAAGTCGGTTTCCAAATTCGATCCAGCCAAGCAGATCCAGTTCCGCCGGGGCCAGACTGCCCCCTTCGCAGTTCGGCCAATCGGAGCACCCAAGTCCGGACTCGGTCAGGCGAACGCCAGCCCCGGTCAAAACGATGAGCGCGTTGAAGAACAGCGTCCATATGGCCAGCCGATGAAAGCGGTCTTGCGTCACGTGAACAACGGTAGTGCCGGTTCTGTTCAGGCCCTTAGACGGGCAGGTGACTCTTGATACGCGTGAATCCTCACAAGCTGAGCCCCAGGCAGGTCCGATGGCGTTACGCTTGGCCCTGGTGCTTACTGCTGCCCCTGCGGGCACACGGGTTCGGGCGTTTGTAGCCCTCACGAAACCTCGAATTATCGAGCTGCTTTTGGTGACCACTGTTCCGACCATGATCGTGGCCGAACGGGGTCTCCCGTCGATCTGGTTAATCATTAACACGGTACTCGGCGGCACGTTGGCCGCCGCTGGTGCCAACGCCTTCAACATGTACATCGATCGTGACATCGATGCGATCATGAACCGCACTAAGAACCGTCCGCTGGTCACCGGCGAGATCCAGCCTCGCGAGGCGCTGATCTTTGCCGCCGCTATCGAGGCGCTGGCCTTTGTCTGGCTGTGGGCGTTCGTGAACTTGCTGTCTGCCCTGCTTGCCGTCGGCGCCTGCGCTTTCTATGTCATTGTCTACACAATTTGGTTAAAGCGGACTTCGACTCAGAACATCGTCATCGGCGGAGCTGCCGGTGCCGCTCCGGTTTTGATCGGCTGGTCTTCAGTCACAAACTCTGTCGGCTGGGCGGCCCTGATTTTGTTCGGTGTCATCTTCTTTTGGACGCCCCCTCACTTTTGGGCGCTTGCCATAAAATATGAGGACGACTACTCGGCTGCTGACGTCCCGATGATGCCCGTCGTTGAGGGGCATCGGTCGACGGCCACTCAAATGGTGGTGTATTCGGTGGTCGTGTGGGCACTCACCCTTGCGTTTTGGGTCGTAGCGGATATGGGCTGGATCTACCTTGCGGTAGCGATGGGACTCGGCGTCGCATTCACCGGCGGAGCGGTCAGATTGGTGACTCTCACTGATCGCCAACAGCAGCAGTCGGAGTCGCTCCGATACTTCGCATTTTCGATTACTCACCTGACTCTGCTGTTCGCAGCCTTGGCTGCCGATCAGTTGATTGGCTGGGGAATATGACGGTTTCAACCATCTGGTCCCTCGCCCGGTTAGAGTACGAAACCGCAAACCTACTAAAACACGAACAGGTACTCGTTGGCGCGTGCACCAATTTGTGGTGCAGCTTCGAGAACTGGTCGGTTCCTGTAGTCACGCCTGTGGCTCGGGGGTAGGCAACTCGCAGGTATGGCTAAGGTGAAGCGAAAATTCGACATGGAAACGACTCGGCGGCATCGCCGAATCAGCCGTGGCTCGGATCGTCGGATCACCCGTTGACACGAAGAACACATGGCTCTTACAGACTCACGCCCAGACACCGAACGTTCATCCTCTTACCCCGAGGTGCCGACAGCCGCCGCTGACACCGTTGACGGATGGCTTGGAGCGACTGATCACAAGCCGATCGGACGCCGATTCATCATTCTGGGTGCTTTGATGCTCCTGGTTGGTACGGCGCTCGGCCTGGTGGCTGCTTTCGAGTCGGCTGACGGCTCCGGGTTCCAAATCGCCCGTGACGCCGACGAATACACACAGATCTGGTCCATAGGGCGTGACCTGGTGATGTTCGGTGCGGTCGTTCCGATTCTCATCGGACTCGGTCTCTACCTAGTGCCTCTGCAAATCGGTGCTTCCAGCGCCGCCTTTGCCCGTGGTGCAGCTGCAGCGTTCTGGACCTGGGCACTCGGCGTCGATCTGCTCATCATCTCTTACCTCCTCAACGGCGGGCCTGGCGGAGGGCGTGCCGACTTTGTTCTGCTGTGGGCCACCGGCTTGGGCATGATGCTGTTCGGCTTGGTATGGGCGATGGTTGTCCTGCTGTCGACGATTCTCGGCGCTCGCACGGTTGGTATGACCACCGATCGGGTCCCGTTTACGACATGGGGCTTCTTTGTCTTCAGCCTGGTGGGCATCTTCAGCGTGCCGATCACGATGGCCGAGCTGCTGCTCGGCTACCTCAATGTGCGTTACGGTCATCTACCGGTCGCCGAAAGCGAGTCTCTGGCCGCAGTGATGGACGGCGTCAGTTTCGCCCCATCGATCTACTGGCTTGGCATCCCCGTACTGGGAATGGGCGTCGACATCATTGGCTCTCACACCGGAGTTCCCGTTAACGCCCGCAAGCCGATCATGGCCGCTCTGACCGCTTTCGGTGTATTGACCTTCGGAGCCGACCTGGTCGCCATGGCCAGCGTCCGCACGCTGGACTTCAACAACGGCCTTCTCGTCATCGGCCTTCTTGGAGCTGCAGTCCCAGTGTTGGCCATCCTCGGACTCAGCGGACTCAGCATTCGCAACGGAGAGTTCAGGGCACGAACCGCGCTTCTTGGCGCTCTGCTCTCCGGTGTGCTCGTGTTGGCTGCCGCCGCAGTCTCGTTGCTCGGCGTAGTAGAACCCATCATGGTTGGGCTCGACAACATCGCTGCCGGCTCGGTTGATCTCAACAACACACTGGTCGTTAACGGAACGACGCTGCACGAAGCGGTCCGGGCACTGATGATTGGCGCCGCCGTTGTCGGCGTCATCGGTGCCTTGCATCATTGGGCCAACAAGATCTGGGGCCGACGCCTCACCGAGTCCTTGGGCATGCTCAGCCTGCTGCTGGCCGCTGGCGGCTCGCTGCTATGGGCTCTCGGCGAGCTGGTCGCCGGTATCGCCGACCGTCCCTTCTACTCCGCTGTCGGACAAGCCGACTTCGATACCTCCGGTCTGGTCGGCACCATGGGCTTCGTGTCCGCTATCGGCGTGCTTGGCCTCGTCGGTGCCGCCGCACTATTGACGCTCAACTTGGCTAGCAACGTGTTCGGCTCGAAGCCTTCGGGGTCGAGCCCCGATGACTGGACCGGATCGACTCTGGAATGGGCCACTGCTTCGCCTCCGGGGATTGGTAACTTCCCCGGCCCGCCGATCGTTGTATCGGCCAACCCCTTGTTGGACGGCGCTCTCCGGTTTGACGGAATCGCCAGTGAAGCTGCAGTTGTGTCGGACGAATCCGATGCCGACGGAGAGGATGCCTGATGGCTGTGACCACGCATTCCCACGACCTCATTCCGGCCGAGCTGCCGGTTGCCGAAGCCGCCCGGCCGCGACTGCTCGTGTTAGCCACCTCATTGGCTTCAGCGGCACTGGCCATGGGTTTCATAGGCCTGTTGTCGGTCTACATCGCTGAGCGGGCCGACGTCATTCAGACCGGTGGGCGTTGGCTGCCCGACGGTGTTGACATTCCGCTCACCCAGCCGAACTTCATCGGTTTAACCATTGGATTCTCAGTCGTGACCATCTGGTGGATGGTCTCGGCGGTTCGAAACGACGACCGGGTCAACGCCCTGGCAGCCACAGCGATCTCGCTGTTGTTCGCCTTTGCGTACTTCGCCCAGTCGGCGTACCTGATGACCATCATGGAAATCGAGATTGCAGCCGATCCCCGGGGTGTGCTTCTGTACGCCGTAATCGGCACTCATATGGTGATCATGGCTATCGCTGTCGGATACGCGCTGTTGATGTCGCTACGAGCGGCTGGCGGCGACTATTCGAGCCGAGATTACGAAGGCATTCTTAGCGCCGCAATCTTCTGGACTGTGGCCTCCGGCTTGTACGCGGTGATGTGGTACGTCATCTACATCACCAAGTGACGAAACCGTTCAACGACGTTCATTAAAGAGACTGTGACCGAGAGCTAACGAACAAGATGTTTACCTGGGGTTCAAGAAATCTGCTCACCATCGGGCTCTTCGCCTACATCGGTGCCATCATCCACGGCATCTCCACCGGCGGTGGCCTGATCGGTACCTTGAGCATGGGCTACAAAGGCGGCGTCGGCGACCATGTCGGCTACACCATCCTGATAGGTCTGGCCTTTGTCGCCGTCCTGCTCGGTGTTATGGCAATCGCAACCCGGGAAGGTCAGTCCGAGGACATGTCGGTGGCCGCCGGTGTCGATCGAGCGCTGGCCGTTCGACCGCCGATGAATCCCACGTACTGGGCGCCGATGGGTGCCTTTGGCGTGGCCTGTATTGCTCTTGGAGCGGCCGTCAGCCAGGCGTTCCTCATTCTGGGCCTTGTAATTCTCGTGGTGACCGCCATGGAGTGGGCCATGACCGCCTGGTCGGATCGTGCCACCGGCGATCCGGAGGTCAATTCCGTCATCCGGGCCCGACTCCTTTCACCGTTTGAAGTACCAATGCTGGCCCTGCTCGGAATCGCAGTCGTCGTTCTGGGTCTCTCTCGTGTCCTTCTGGCCGCACCGTCCAAGACGGCCTCCACGACCATTGTTGTGCTGGTGGCGGCCTCAATCTTCGGCACTGCAGTTCTCTTCGCGAAGTCCCGAGCTTCCAGGGCGGTCATGTCGGGCGTACTAGCCTTTGGCGCCGTCGCCGTGCTGGCCGGTGGCATCGTGGGCGCGGCGATAGGTGAGCGTGAGATCGAACACCACGGCGAAGAGCACAGTGAAGAGCACAGTGAGGAAGAGGGCGAAGGTTAATGTCGACGACGAAAACCAGAAAGCGCAGCTTCATGCCCCGCAGCCTGTTCAGTAGAGCTCTGCCCATTGCCGGTGTAGCTCTCGTCTTGTCGGCCTGCGCCGACGACAAGCCGCTCAACACCTTCGAGCCCCGCGGTCCCAGGGCCCAGATGCTCTACGACCTGATGTTCGAGTCCGGCACGTGGTACGTGATGGGCATCGTCTTTGTGCTGGTGACCTTTGGTGGCATCTTCGTTGTCATCAAGAATCGGGTCGACCCCGAAACCTACGACCCGAACGACCTACCGGTCCAGACTCACGGCAACATTACTCTTGAGGTGGCTTGGACCATTCTGCCAGCCGTCGTGCTGGCCATCATTTCGGTGTTTGTCGTCCAGACCATCTTCGAGCTTGAAGAAGAGAACGAGCCCGGTGAGTTGGACGTCATGGTCATCGGTCAGCAGTGGTGGTGGGAATACCGCTACGACGTTGACGGAGACGGCTTCTTTGCCGACGCCAATGGTGACGGCGTGGTCGATGACGCCGACCAGGAACTTCCTCTTGAGATCGCGCTCGACCCCGACGACGTCGTGACCGCCACGGAGATGGTGATCCCCGCTGGCGAGCAGGTCGACTTGGTGCTGACATCACGAGATGTCATCCACTCGTTCTGGATCCCCCGCCTGAACGGTAAGCGCGACACCGTCCCCGGGCGTTGGCACACCTGGTCACTGGAAGCCGACGACCCAGGCAAGTTCACCGGCTGGTGCACCGAATATTGCGGTCTGTCACACGCCCGCATGCGGATGTCGGTTATCGCTCTTGAACCGGCCGAGTTCGATGCCTGGCTGGCCAAGCAACAGGAGCAGGCTGAGGTCCCGACCGACCCGGACGCGTTGGCCGGTCGAGAGATCTTCGCCAATCAGTGCGTCAGCTGCCACATCATCGACGATGGCGAGTTCGAATATCCCGAGAACTTCGCTGAGACCGTTCCACTGGTGTCCCACGTCGCTCCGAACCTGACTCACTTCGCCAGTCGCTCAACCTACGCTGGCGGCATCTTCGGCACCTACGCCGGACCGGGCACCGATCCCGACGATGATGCGCTGGACGTCTCGATCTACAACCAGCTCAGTGAGCTGTCGCAGAACCCGGATTCCCCCGACGACTACCGGTGGAATTCGGCCGAATTGAAGCGCTGGGTTGCCAACGCACCCGGCCAGAAGGCCATGGCCTCCGATTTGAACCCGGAGACCGGTCTGGGACGTGGCATGCTGCCCTTCCCACAACTATCCGACGAAGAACTCGACCAGGTTGTCGCCTACCTGGCGACACTCGACTGACCAGGAGCCGTCTGACTCATGGCCATGATGGAAGAACCTCTAGCGCTTCCGAGCGGGACAGTGGCCCGTTCACGCCCGCTGGGCGCCTTTAGCCGACCCCGTGAGACCTCTGGTCTTGTCACGTGGCTCACAACTGTCGATCACAAGAAGATCGGCATCATGTACGGTGCGGCCGCCCTCTTCTTCTTGATCATCGGTGGCGTAGCCGCCCTGATGATTCGAGTCCAGCTGGCGGTCCCGGACTCCGAATTCCTCTCAGCCGAGTTCTACAACCAGGTCTTCACCATGCACGGCACAGTGATGGTCTTCCTGGTGGTGATGCCAATCGGTGCGGCCTTCGCCAACTATCTGATGCCCCTTCAAGTCGGGGCCAGAGACGTGGCCTTCCCCCGAATAAACGCCTTCAGTTTCTGGGTGTTCTTCTTTGGCGGGTTGATGCTGAACACCAGCTGGTTCCTCGGCGGTGGCGCCGACGGCGGCTGGTTCAACTACGCCCCGAACAACGGCATCGCCTTTTCACCGTCAAACGGCATTGACTTCTGGAACATCGGTTTGTTCATCGCTGGTATCGGCTCTCTGACCGGTTCGGTCAACCTGATCACCACCGTGTTGAACATGCGAGCCCCCGGCATGTCGATGATGAAGACACCGGTCTTTACCTGGATGACCTTGGTCACCCAGTTCCTCCTGCTTCTGGCCATCCCGGTCTTGACTGTGGCCCAGATTCTGCTCGCCTCGGACCGCTTGTTCGGTGCCAACTTCTTCAACGTCGAGCAGGGTGCCGATCCGCTCCTGTGGCAGCACTTGTTCTGGATCTTCGGGCATCCCGAGGTGTATCTGATGATCCTGCCGGCCTTCGGCATTGTGTCGGAGATCATCCCAACCTTCTCTCGAAAGCCCATCTTCGGCTACCCGTTCATGGTCTTCTCCGGTGTTGCCATCGGCTTCATGGGCTGGGGCGTGTGGGCTCACCACATGTTCGTGTCCGGTATCGGTCCGCTTTCGGTCGCCGCCTTCACCGTGGCCACGATGTTCATCGCCGTACCGACCGGTGTGAAAATCCTCAACTGGCTGGCCACCATGTGGGGTGGCAAGATCATCGTCAACACCGCCATGTTGTTCTCGATCGCCCTGGTGATTCAGTTCACCATTGGCGGACTCTCCGGTGTGTCCCACGCCTTGGCTGCCCATGACACCCAGCAGACCGACACCTACTACATCGTGGCTCACTTCCACTACGTACTGTTCGGCGGCGCCTTCTTCGGCTTCATCGGAGGCATGTACTTCTGGTGGCCCAAGGCCTTCGGCTACATGTTGAGCGAGCGCCTCGGCAAGTTCCAGTTCTGGGGCATGGTCATTGGCTTTAACCTGACCTTCGGCCCCATGCACATTCTGGGCCTACAGGGAATGCCACGGCGGATGCAGACCTACTCGGAGGCGCACGGCTTCAACACCTGGAACATGGCAGCCACCATTGGTTCGTTCATCCTCGGTGTCAGCACGATCCTGATTCTGCTCAACGCCTTCATTTCCTACCGCAAGTGGGTCGCTGCCGGCCGTCCAAATGTGGGAGCCGATCCATGGGACGCTCGTACATTGGAATGGTCAATTCAGTCACCGGCTCCTGATCACAACTTTGATCACGATCCGGTCGTGAGTTCACTCGACGACTTCTGGCACCGCAAGTACCAGAAGGACGAAAACGGCGTTCTCAAGCAGGTGGCTACCGGTGACGAGATCGCACAGGTCGGCAACGGCGAAGGCGTTCACCTTCCGGCACCTTCGTACTGGCCAATCGTGTTGGCAGGATCTATCCCGATTATCGGTTATGGCGTCATCTACACCCTGTGGCTGGTAATTCCTGGCGCTGTGTTGATGATGACCGCCCTTTACGGCTGGGCTCTCGAGCCTGCCGACGACTTGGACATCGACGATCATCACGATGATCACGTCAAGGAACTGGAGCACGTCTGATGACTGACACCACAGATTCCGTGTTGACAGGCAATCGAGTTACGGCCGAGGAGCTGCACGAGCACGCACCGGCCACTGATAGCCACGACGACCATGGTGGCCATCACACCAGCCTTGGCCTATCCAACATGAAGCTGGCCATGTGGCTCTTCCTCGGTTCGGAATGCCTGTTGTTCGGCGCTCTAATCTCCACCTTCTTGTTGTCCAAGGCCCGGTTCATGACCGAGCTGTTGGCTGGGAACCCGAAGGTTCTGGAGACCATCCCGGCCGGTATCGCCGAAGAGTTCATTGAGGCAGGATCGGTCGAGCCGATCTACGACATCCCGTTTACCTCTGGTTCATCGTTCATTCTGCTGATGAGTTCGCTGACCATGGTGTTGGCCCACAAAGCGGTCAGCGAAGACGACGACTTTCTCACCAAGGTTTGGCTCGGAGCGACTGCGCTTCTGGGATCGACGTTCATCGCCGGCCAGGTCTACGAGTTCACCGTCTTCTATCGTGAGGGCATAGAGTACGGCACGAGCCTGTATGGCTCGGCCTTCTACACGCTGACTGGCTTCCACGGTGTTCACGTCACCGGCGGCATCTTGATGTTGCTGTCGCTTCTGGTTCTCGCCTTTAAGGGCAAGATGAATTCCGACCGGGCGGAAACAGTCGAACTGGTCGGCCTGTACTGGCACTTCGTTGACATTGTGTGGGTGCTGATCTTCACGATCGTCTACCTGATCCCGTAGGAGTTGAACTGATGGCTGAACAAACAGCAGACGTAGCCGCAGCGGCCGCCCACGGACACGTTGAGTCTGGTGCCCATGATGATCATGGACACCACCCCACCGAGCGCCACTACTGGATCATTTTCGCCATTCTGGCCGTCCTCACAGCGATCGAGGTCGCCTGGTCGTACCTTGGCTTTGAAGGGATTCAGCTATGGCTGCCCCTTATGGTGATGATGGTGGCCAAGTTCATTCTGGTGGCTGGCGAGTTCATGCATCTCCGTTTCGACAGGAAGATCGTTAACGGTCGGTTGTTCACATGGGCGTTCGCCGGATCGCTGCTTTTGGCTATCGCCGTGTACTTCATCGTGTTCGCTGCATTCGACACGGTCTTCGCCTGATCCATACGCTCATACTCAGAGGCGTCCCATCGAGGCGCCGCACTAGCTGACATCCCCGTGAGGCGGGGCTTATGACGCCCATCACGCTGCAAGACGTTCCGTTCGAGTTTCACGTCGAGGTGTGGGCCCTCACGATCGGGGCCATCGCCATAGGCCTGTACGTCTGGCGGGTTCTGCAACCCAAAGCGGTCGCCGCCGGTTACGAGCCGACTACCCGCAAGCAGGCCCTGTTGTTCGTGGCGGCTGTGGCCTCCATGTGGGTGATGTCGGACTGGCCGATTCACGAGATCGCTGAGGGGTACCTGTACTTCGTCCACATGATTCAGCACTTGTTCCTGTCGATGCTGATTCCGGCTTTGTACCTGATGGCCACACCTCGCTGGCTTTTCGAGCTGGTTCTCACCCCAAATTCACGGGCATGGAAGTTGCTGAGGGGTGGCTCGCGGCCGCTTTTTGCCGGGATCACCTTCAACGCTCTGACCGTGCTTTTGCATTGGTCGGTGCTGGTGCGACTCTCGTTCGAGAGTGGCTTGCTGCACTTCGCCTTACATCTACTGATCTTTGCCGCTGGCATGTTGATGTGGATGCCCATCTTGTCTCCGGTTGCCGAGTGGCGCATTCAGCCGCTTCCGCAGTGCATCTATCTGTTCCTCATGTCGATCGTGCCTACCGTCCCTAGCGGATGGCTTATCTTCGCTCAGGACGTTGTCTACCGCCACTACGACACCCCCGAGCGCCTGTGGGGAATCGATGTTCTGGTCGACCAGACGGCTGCCGGTGTGGTCATGAAGTTGGTCGGAGGATTCTTCCTGTGGGGCGTCATCTTTGCCATCTTCATCCGTTGGGCCTACAGCGAGATGTTGGCCGATGAGCAGCAGCGTGAAGATCGATTGACCTACGACGACGTGGCCACCCACTTCGAGCGTACGCCCGCCCCTGTCGAGCCGAAGTAGGCCGCACGCTATGGGTCAGCCTCACCCAATCAACCCGGTGGACGTCGGCACTATGAGAGCCGAGTATGAGGCCTCTGGCATCGAGCCGGAGGATCTTCATGACGATCCTGTGGCTCAGTTCGAAGTGTGGCTGGTCGATGCAATTAATGCTGGTCTGACCGAACCCAACGCCATGGTTTTGGCCACCGTCGACGACGAGGGCCAACCGTGGAGCCGGTGGGTTCTGTTGAAGGACTATGACGGTCGCGGCTTCACGTTCTACACCAACTACGGGAGCTTCAAGTCAACCCATCTGAACGCCAACCCGGTGGCGTCGCTCTCATTCGGCTGGCTCGACCTTAGACGCCAGGTCACGGTTGCCGGTTCGGTTGAGCGGGTGAACGATGCCGAGTCGGATTCCTACTGGAATGTCCGGCCACGGGGTTCCCAATTGGGTGGCTGGGCCTCAAACCAAAGTCAGGGAATAGCCGACAGGGCGAGCCTGGACGACAGCTACGCCGAGGCCGATCGAGCTCACCCAGGGCCGGTCCCGAGACCACCACACTGGGGCGGTTGGCGAGTCGTTCCCCACACCGTCGAGTTCTGGCAGGGTCGGGTCAACCGACTGCACGACCGGGTTCGTTATGAGGTGGACGGTAACGGCTGGACCCGCCGCCGGCTCGCCCCCTGACACCGGCCGTCGAAACGGCGTCTACCGGTTCTAGAATTCGGCTGCCGGGCCAACGAGATCGGCTCCGGCCATGTGAATGTGGTTCAGGTCCTCTAGGTCGAGTACCTGTAGATACATGCGTTGAATACCGGCATCGGCGTAGCGTTTCATCTTGGTCAGAATCTCGTCTGGGGTTCCGGCCAGTGCAGTAGTACGGAGTTCGTCCGTCTGGCGGCCGATGGCAGCCGCTCGACGATTGATCTCGGCTTCGTTGGTGCCGAGGCACAGCGCCAAGGCCGCCGACCGTACGATCTCGTCTGGGTCACGACCCATGTCTAGACAGGCCTTCTCGACCCTCTCGATGGCTGATGCCACGTCGTCCAACGGTGTGAAAGCCAGGTTGAAGTCAGCGGCGTAGGTGGCAGCCAGCTTGGGTGTTCGCGATGCACCCCGGCCGCCGATGATGATGGGAGGGTGGGGTCGCTGGGCTGGTTTGGGTAGCGCCGGGGAGTCAACGAACGAGTGAAATTGGCCCTCGTGGTTGAAGGTTTGCCCTTCGGGTGTGTTCCACAAGCCATGGACTTGCTCCAGGGTTTCCTCCAGCAGGTCAAAGCGGCCCCCTAGCGCCGGAAAGTCCAGACCATAGGCGCGGTGTTCCGCTTCAAACCAGCCGGCTCCGATTCCGAAGTCGACTCTGCCTCCGCTCATAGCATCGACTTGGGCCACGGTGATGGCCAGAGGACCGGGGGAGTAGAACGTGACAGGGCTTACTAGCGTACCCAACCGGATGTGGTCGGTTTCTCGGGCGAGGCCGGCCAATGTCACCCAGGCGTGCGAGGGGCCGGGAAGGCCGTCGACATCGCCCATCTTGAGGTAGTGGTCTGATCGAAAGAACCCGGCGAACCCTGCCGTCTCGGTAGCCTGGGCCACTGCCAGCAAATCTTCGTACGATGCGCCCTGCTGCGGTTCAGTAAAGATACGTAGCTCCACCCGTCGTACCGTAGCTCACTGCTTGAAGCTGCGTCTCATCTCCCGAGAATTCGACGTCTGTCGGCTAGAGAGCCCACGTCAGGGCTGCTTTGGCCAAACCCTCGATTAGTTGGTGGAGGTGGGGGAAGGTCAACGAGGCGTCTGAAGACCTCGGCCAATAGTCGACCAACGGTGTTAGACCCCTGACCCGAGGCGGGAGCTCAAGCTGCATTCCCCCTCCGGACGTGAGGTTGCAAGGGTTCTTGGGGTGCAGCCCTCTGAGTTTCTTCGGTATCTGTTCGACGTCGTCCACCGTGCGATAGGCCGGCAGAGCATCACGCAGACAGCCGGCGACATGGCCGGCTAGTGTCCGGTTGGCGCCGCCACACAGCAGCGACGTGTACATTCCCCGACGGCCGTACCCGTGGACCGTTACCACCACGTCACAGTGATCGATGAATGTGGCGAAGCGGTCGGACACCGCAGGGTCGATCTTGGTCGACGAGATGTGGTGGTGCATATCGATCGGCTGCACGACACCGTAGTAGGAGGCTCCCGCCAGCTTGGCCGCCCCGGCGGCAATCAGTTCCGTTCGCCGTTCAAGATTGCCGCCGTGGTAGGCGGTAAATCCGAATCGGCTACGAAGCTCAAGTTCTTCGGTGACCTCCGGCAACGCCAACAGGTCCGAGAAGGTGAACGACGCTGGAAGAGTGGATGTGACCACTCTTCCAGCGTAGTTGAAAGGCCTACTAGTGAGACCAGCCAGGACCCGGCTCGGGCTCGAGGTGCTCACTGAATCGTCGTTCGGCGTTGCGGCGGGCCACGAAACCACCGACGGCAACTATGACGTTGACGACCACGAACAGCCAGCCCAGAATTGTTGTCCGGCGCCGCGGCTGGTCCAGCAGGCCGAACAGGGTTACATCGGTGTCGAACCAGTTGGCCAGCGACCCCTGCCACCCTTCTACCGTCAACACGATGGAGTCCATCCACGGTGTGATGTCGCCGCCGGTCAGCACCTGATTCGACCAGATGCCGTAGACGGCTACATAGGCGCCGACGATTACAAGGATGCCGCCGGAGATCACATTGATCATTGGCAGCACCTGGCGGAAGCGATTGACGATTCCTGTCTTGCCGAAACCCACGGCCAACGTCAAAGCCGTGGCCAGCAGGCCCATGCCGATGGCGTACGAGATGAAGTTGCCGAATCGCTCACCAAATGAGGCTCCGCTGGCTGAGGTTCCGACTGCCAGCAGGAAGATGCCGATGGTGCAGGTGAGTGACGCTACTGCGTAGGAGACACCGAACAGGAACATCGATCCCATGGTTCTCGAATCGCCGCCCTTGTTTAGCTTGGGCAGCCGTACGTTCAGCTGGTAGCCGCCCAACATGGCGATGCCGAGTAGGACAAGCCCGACCCCGATGACGGTGGTTGCCCGTGGGAGCCAACCCGACTCGTTTAAGGCGGTGAGCGTGCCAGCCAGGAAGAGGCCGAGGACGCCGAAGACGGCTAGGAAACCGGCCGACATGGCTAGGCCGACGCGCTGCGCCCGGCTGAGGGCAAGAAAGGTGGAGGGATCGCCCTCGTCATCGCTGCCGAGGAAGAAACCTAGATAAGCCGGCAGCAGAGCAAAGCCACAGGGGTTGAGAAGTGCCACCATCCCCAGGGCGAAGGCCCTTGGATCAAAGAGTACGTCCATATTTCGTTCCTTGTCGTGGTTTCAGCGGCCGGTCGGTCAGGCCAGGTGTTGGTCGATCAGATCTGATAGTTGTTCGGCGGTAAGGATCCCGGAGTGCATCTCTACGATCTCTCCATCGGGTGAGAGGAACAACGTGGTAGGCATACCGATGCCGCCTGCTTCGGTCCAAATTTCCTGCCCGGGCTGGAAGACTGTGTCGAAGGTGACCTGGGTCTCGTCGACCAGCGCCTTCCACGACGCTTCGTCGAAGTCATGGCTGACCCCGACGAAGGTGACGTCATCCTGGTACTCCTCGTGGACCGCCTGGAAGTCTGGCAGCTCGGCCCGGCAGGGAGGGCACCAGGCGGCGAAGAAGTTGACGACCAGGGGTTCACCTTCGTAGGCGTCGAGCGTGGCGGTTTGGCCGTCGTCGGTGGTGAATGGGTGCGCAAACAGCCCGGAAGATTCTGAGCCAGACGCGGTCTCGGGGGACGCTCCGCTACCGCCGAAAAAGAAGAGGGCCACCAACCCGGCTGCAGCTGCTACTGCCAGCCCTACCAGAATGTTAGAACGAGAACGGTTCCCGACGGGTTTTGAGGTGGGGGAAGGGGATTGGTTGTCGAGGGTCTCGCTCGCCATGATAGTTCAGCCTACGGTTGGTGACCTGTGTGCAAACGGAACCTTCAATGGTGGGGTCACATTCCGTAGCCATCTAAAAATTCGAGAAACAGGAACCGCCGACCAGTTGGGCACCTGGTACACAGCAGGGCGCCTGGTACACAGCGAAGCGACCAGGCACCGGGGGTTGTCCCCCGACACCTGGTCGCGCTGCCTTGAATCAACCTGCCTCGCCGGCTCGCGTATCCGTCACCGGCGATGTCGTTATCGAAACGGTTGATCCGTGATCTCAGGCAATGAGCTTCCGCAGATGCTCGGGTACCGGCACCTCCGGCAGCTGGTCCTCGGGTCGGGGCACCTTGGGCGGCCGTCCCCGCCGACGCTTCCGGGAGATGATCTTCCCGTCGTCAAATAGCTGACCACCCCAAACGCCGCATGGCTCGTTGCGGAGCAACGCTCCCTCGAGGCAGGGCGCTATCACCGGGCACTCGGAGCAAATGCCCTTGGCAACCACGATGTCGGCCACGTCCTCGGAGAAAAACACGTCGGCCGATCCAGGGACGGAACGGCACGCGGCCAGGTCGGTCCAAGGCGCCTCGTTGCCCAAGGCAGCACCGATCGTGTCTCCGAAGGCGGTGTTGTCAACACTTGTGTTCCCATCGGGAGTGTTGAGACTCACGGCCTGCTCGGAGCCTGCGGATGTTTCTCGGAAGTATTCGTCTTGTCGTAGTTCGATGATGGTCATTTGTTCTGTCCCTCTAAATGAAGAAGATGTATGTTCCGTCAGGTTCGTAATCGCTCGGGCATGTGCTAGATGCTCTCTTTCTGCTGCTTCTCTGGTCGTAGATCGAAGGGAAAAACGAAAGAGCCGCTGGGGATGTTGCTCCCAGCGGCTTGAACGGTTCTGTGATGTTGCTGCTAGCTACGTCACAGTCCCCCGCTGCTGGGAGTTGTAGGTGGTGGCATTGGCCTTAAACGCCTGGTAGGTCCACATACGGGTGTGGGTTCCACCGCGACCACCGTCCTTAATGGACACCGGCACCGGACAGGGCGCGAGGGCATCCAGGCGCGCTGAGGCGGCGAGCACGTGGATTTGGCGTTCGAGCCAAGCAATTATCAACATGTGGTCACCTCCTACTCCAGATGGTCGGATTATCAGTGCCGGAGTCTGTTTCGGGCCGCGAAGGGCCGATCACTGCGGTCAAGGTCTACGAAACTACGGATCGTCCGGTCTGTCAACCGAATTAACGACGAATCAGTAGTTTTCTTCTGTGGAGAGGTAGTGGTGGTCGAGCCAGGCTGAATCTACATGCGGAGGTAGCGCACTCGTCCGGCCGGTCTGGTGGAGCCGGCAGCCAGGTTGTCGCCAGCCAGGAGCCGGTAGACGGCTTCGATGGCACTCACCGTGTCGTCCCAGTCGTAGAGCGACACCCGGCTTTGTCCTCGGGCAATCAGCTTGGCTCTCAAGTCATCGTCGGTAATCACACGAGTGATGGCCTCGGCCAGTTCTATGGACTCCCGAGGGGGGACAAGAACGGCGGCATCGGCGGCCACTTCGGGAATCGATCCAGCGGTGGTACTGACCACGGGAACACCGGCAGACATGGCCTCAAGCAATGGAAATCCGAAGCCCTCGTACAACGAGGGGTACACCAGCACCGAGCAACCGGCCAATAGATCGGCCTTGCTCTGCTCGTCGATGTATCCGGTAATGATCACCTGGTCGGGACGACGGCACCCGGCTAGTGCTTCCTCAACTGCCTCAACCCCCCAGCCCGGTCGGCCGGCGATGACCAACCGCAAAGTTGGAAACACTTCCCAGACAAGGTTCATCGAGTGAACCAATCCGACGTAGTCCTTGCGAGGCTCAATCGTTCCGATAGCCAACACGTAGTCAGCGCCGATAGCAGACTGCCCCGCCGTCGGGTTGCCCGGCAACGGCGGTGTACAGCCGTAGGGGGTGGTGTGGACGCGATCGGGGTCGACCCCCAACTCGTTGACCAGTTCACCGGCAACGAAGTGCGACCCGGTGTGCACATGTGCCCCTCGAGCCAAGGCCCGCTGCAGGAGCACCGGGTTGTGTCTGGAGTAGACATCGACCAAGTCGGGGAAACGCCACGACGTCAGGTCGTGAACGGCAGCCAGCTCGGCTCCGCCCGAAGCCGGTGGCACTACGTAATTGAGGCCGTGCACGATATCGAACCCACCCACTGAGGGCCGGTCCCAGGACCGCCAGAGCCGGTGGCACACCCGAGCAGGAAGACCGAGCCGCTTGCGTTGCCACCCGTTCGGCACCTGGTCGGCGAAGCGAGACGCTCCACGCCAGCTGATGAGTAGACCCGTGGGCTCGATCCAGCCGAGTCGACACAGACGCTGTGCAACCGAATCAACTACCAGGCCAACACCGGTCCGGGCACCGAGCAGCGGTGTCAGGTCAACGGCTACTCGGAGTGTCATGGTCCGCCCCTGGTGGGTAGACCAAGGCGGTGAAGGCTTCTCTCGGCGAGCGACGCCTGGTCCTCACGTTCCAGTCCGTGCAGGAAACGTCGAAGCTCAGCCGCGGTCTCAGTCCACCCGATCGGCTTGAAACGAGTAGTGCGTTCGGTGGCCACCGGGTGATGTTCGACTCGCTCCTGCAGAAAGGTCGCCCAGGCTGACGGTTCCGGCTTCAACGCCGTGGCTAGACCCTGAGACGCTTCGGCCGGGGCGGGCAAATCGGTGGCGACCACCGGTATACCGCGGGCCAGAGATTCGACCAGGGCCGCCCCGGTTCCGTCGCCGAGACACGGTGACAACAAGAAAGCCGCATCGGCCCAGAGTCGACGCAAGCCGGACTGGGACAATTGATGATGCATGCGAATGTTGGCGTGGTCGTGCAGGTCCTGGTTCAGTTGGGTGTCGTCGCTCAGTGCCCCGACGATGTCGACAACGGGCGGCCCGGTTGTCGATGAGGATCTTGAGCTTCGGCTGGCTTCGGTCAGCGCGTCCAATAACAGGCGATGTCCGTTGTGAAGCGCAACCGGCCCGATCATCAGTAGCCGCCCATTGGGGAGAGGGGTATCCATCGGAGTGTCGAGGACCTCGTCGGAAACGCCAAGAGTGATCAGCTTGACCTCGTGGTTCTTGCTGCGTGGACCGAGCCAGTAGACGAGATCTTCCGCCGTGGCCAGGGAGGCGGCCAGCCAGGTTGATGCCGCTGTCCGGTGGGCGCGTAACCATTGCCGAAAGTTGGTCACTTCGGTCTCGGAGAACCACTCCGGGTGGTGCAAACGCAGCAGATCGGGGATGAAGGCGGAGATGCGAACCCCAGCCGACTCGAGCTGGGGCAGAAGTTCGGATCGAGCTACCGGGCCGCTCCATGCCGGTTCAAGATCAATGAACCAGGTGCCGACTTCGGGTTCCCATCGTCGAGCTCGAAGCCCGGTCTTGGCCAGTCGCCGTTCCAGGAGTCGGACAGTCGGTGACAGCGTTTGCTCGATGCGTCGCAGGAGAGCGTCCTGCTGGCCAGCACTGATCGGTCGCAGCTGACCGGATCGACCGTCAAGGAGTGTCAACTCCACCTGTTGGTCTTCGTCAAAGGCAGCGGCAATTCCAATCGCAAGTTGTTGTAGGGGGCAGGGGCCGTGACTGTCGAGCGTGGTGGACACATCCATGGCGACGCATAGATCGGGGTCGGCAACCTCAGATGTTGAACTCCCGGAGGCCCGGATCTCGGACATTGGACGGCGCCGATCAACAAGTTGGGCGATGTCGCGACCGGTCGGATCGTCCCGAAGGTCGATATGGCCGTCTTCGTTCTCGTCCCGAAGGTCGATAACGTCGTCTACCGTCGGATCGGTCTGGTTGTCGTTCTTGTCGTCGGAGTCGACGACCGTACGGTCGTCATCGACAACAGATGGTTCATCGTTGCGGCGGTTCACTTGGGCGGCGGGTTGTACGGCGGGGTGGACTCCAGCGGCCCGATAGGGCCCATTTGTGCTGAAGACCTTTCGTATCGTACCGCTTCGCCACCCGCCTTTGGGGATAACGTCGAAGGTCGTGGCCTGGGCAATTGACCGAGAACCGATGCTTTCCTATGCGGCCGGGCGCTGCTTCACTGGGGCGAGGAAGGTCCGTTTGGGTGACGTCGAGCCCAAGGGCCGGCTCCGCCTCGATGCGTTGATCCGCTACTGCCAGGACGTGTCCAACGACGACACTACCGAGGCAGGCTTGGACGATGTGCCGCCGTGGGTTGTCCGTCGGACAGTGGTCGACGAACTATCTCCGGCGAAGTTGGCCGACGACCTGACGTTCACAACGTTTTGCTCAGCCCTCGGCGGTCGATGGGCCGAACGTCGTTTGGACATTGTCGACCAGGCGGGAAACTCCGTCTATCGGGTAGCGACGCTATGGGTGTGTGTAGATGCTGGGTCCGGGCAACCGCACGCGTTGACCGATCAATTTCTTTCGCTGTACGAAGAGGCGGCGGCAGGTCGGAAGGCTTCGGCTCGTTTGCGCAACCCAAAGCGGGGCCGCGACCTGGGCACCGACGGTATCGATGGCGGTGACGGTGAGATCGCTGGCGTTAGCAGCCATCCAGACGTTGCCTGGCAGCTACGCAAGGCCGACTTTGACACGTGGGGTCATGTCAACAACGCCGCTTACTGGGCTGCGGTCGAAGAGTGGCTCCCGCCGTTTGACGGACCCCGCCGATTCCGCATGGAGTATGGCGGAGGTTTGGAACTGCAACAGCTAGGCCCCGAACGTCAGACGACCATAGCCCGCAGGTCAGAACGAGATTCCGGGTGCGAAGCCGTGTGGTGGCTGGACACCGAAGGCGGCGCAGCAGCGTCCGCCACGTGGTTCAATTTGGCCGCCGAATAGTTAGGCCTCTTCGGAAGAAGCCTGACCGACGATGAAGCTCTGGCGGTAGTAGCGAAGTTCTTCCAGGCTCTCGGTGATGTCGTCGAGGGCTCGATGTCCAACGTCCTTGCGGGGAGCGTTGTCGAGTACACCCGGGTTCCATCGCCGGGCTAGTTCTTTGATGGTGGTTACATCAACCGACCGGTAGTGCAGGAATTCCTCAACCTCAGGCATATGGACGGCTAAGAATCGTCGATCCATGCCAATCGAGTTGCCGCAGAGGGGAACAGTACGGGCTTCTCCGATGTGCTCTTTGAGGAAGGTAAGCGTTTCAGCTGTGGCGTCGGCCAGATTGACGGTTGAAGCCTTGATCTGCTCTAGCAGACCGGATTTGGTGTGCATCTCTACGACGACCGGATCCATTGCCGTCAGCTCATCTTCGGTTGCCTGGATGACCAACTCCGGACCGGTGGCAACGATGTTGAGTTCATCGTCGGTTAGCAGCGTGGCGATTTCGACGATGATGTGCTTTGCCGGATCGAGTCCGGTCATTTCGAGGTCCATCCAGGCGAGCAAGACACATACCATAGCCTGAATGAGCGTCGAAGTCCTTGTACCCCTCCTTGCCCTAGACCCGGATCTGGATCCGCCAACCCGAATGCGGTCTGGGGACGCGGCGGCAGACCTTCCGGCCCGCGAGTCAGTCCGCCTCGAACCGGGGGAGCAGTACCTGATGCCGACCGGTTTCGCCATCGCGGTGCCGCAGAATTACTGCGGGCTGATCTTGCCCCGTTCGGGCCTGGCGCTCCGCCACGGGCTAACCGTTGTAAACAGCCCCGGCTTGATCGACTCCGGATACCGCGGCGAACTGCAAGTCATCTTGTTGAACACGGGCTTGGAGGCAGTGGAGCTCGAGCGAGGACAGCGGATAGCTCAGCTAGTGATCGTGCCTGTGCCTGCTGTCAGCTTTGTCGCCACAGCAGAGTTGCCGGACTCCATCGACAGCCGTGGCACCGATGGATTCGGTAGTTCAGGATGAACCGGCGTCTGGCTTCTGGGCGGCCAGCACGAGCGTGACGGATCCTCCGTCGACGGTGGCCTGTCCGACCATTTCAACCAGTTCTTCGGCCAGCTGTTCCGGGTCGTGAATTGCAACCTCGGGATTTCCAAGTAACACCGTCAGCTCGTCTGTTCCCCAGTTGGCTTGGACGTGAACTCGACCTGGCCCATGTAGCGCTGTTACCGTCTGGTCGACCGCTAAACGAAGTTTTTCCACCATGGCAACCTCAATGCCAAGCCGTAGGGCAAGACCGGCTACAGCCACCCGCCCGATGCGGGTGAACGTCGGGGAGGCTGGGAACGAGACCTTCAGCTGGTCTTGGGTTCCTTGGGTCATGGAGGGAAGAGTCCGTTTCGAGGGTAGTCGTCGGCGTCTGGCCGACCGCTTCCGGATTCGCCGGCCGCCGCCGAAGTGCGTTGCGCAGATGGTATCGAGAGATCAATCGTGATTTGCTTCGCGCCTACGGTTTCGACCACAGGAACCGGCTCTGGCGTTACATCGCTATTCCCGTACCACACTGTCGGCTTCACGATCGGTCCGGACCCCGCGGTACGTTGGATGACGTAGCATCCCCTCGGTTGGCCACTCGGCAAATTCGACCTCCACGACGACCGTCGGTTCGACCCAGTGGGCGGGCTTGTCCATCGGGGGCACCTCGGCAAACGGAGGATTGGTTCGGTCCGTCAACATCGGTTCCAGTCGTCGGCGTTCGTCGTCGGTCAGTCCGGAGCCAACCCGACCAGCGACAATGAACTGTGACCCGTTCCAGACCCCGACCACGAGCGATCCCAGTCGGCCAGCTAAACCGCCCTGCCCTTCCAGCCACCCCCCAACAACAAACTCTTGGCGTCGGCGAACCTTTATCTTTAGCCAGCTCTTGCTTCGACTTCCCGGTCGGTAAAGGCTGTCAGTACGTTTCATCACAATGCCTTCGAGCTCCTTATCACGGGCGACCTGGAGCATGGAGTCGGCTCCTCCAATGCTGTATGCCGGGACCGACCAGCACGATCCCGGTTCTAGCAAGTCCTCCAGAACTCGACGTCTGTTGAGATAATCCAATTCCAGTAGCGATCGGCCGTCGAGTCGCAGCAGATCGAAAACGATGAGTGCCACCGGGACGTCATTCAACAGAGCGGTCGCCGGTTTCTCCACATGAATGCGTCTCTGCAATCGGCCGAACGAGGGTCGATCTTCGTCAAAAGCCACGACTTCCCCATCGAAGGTGACATCGGTTCCGATGGCGTCGGCGAGTTTGGCCAGCTCAGGAAACGATGACGTGACACGACGGCCGTTGGATGACCAAAGCTCTAGCGAGCTGTTTCGAATATCGGCCATGACCCGCATCCCGTCCCACTTGATCTCGGTCGCCCAGCCGTCGCCAGCCGGGATCGAATTGGCAGTGGCGGCCTTCATCGGCTCAATCCACCGATCGTGAGAAGCAGCGTCAGTCACCTCAACAGTATGGCCAGCGACCTAGGTCGGTCGGGGCCATTCGACCCAAATGAAGCCAGGTGCTTTACCCAGTTGTTCAATCACTTTTGGGGTATGTCGATAGCCGAAATGTGGCAAATCTAGCTGGCACGTCCCACGCGGACGGATTGAACATAGCAGGCAATGAGGTGCATCCAGTGCGGCAACGGCTGCGATTCATTGGGCGCAGAGCGGTCGCGGCCCTGGCAGCCGTCTCCCTGGTGGCGACGGTGCTGACAGTAGGCGCGCCACCGGCCTCGGCTGCCGCCGCTTGGGACATGACGGTGTCTCGTACGTCGGCTTCTCCGGCTGACACCGGCACGACGATGGTGTTCACCATCAATGCCCAGTGTTCAGCCTTGGACGAGGCGGTCTGCCGCAACTCGACCATCACCTGGCCGGGCGACGGCGGTGTCACCACGTACGACTATGCGTCGCATCCGGCCATCCAGTCGCTTACCTATGACGCTGGTGGTGACGAGTGGACGCTCGATCTCAACGACTCCGTTCGCGCGGGTATCTCACTGCAGTTCACCATCAGGGCGACGGTTGACAATGGGGGAACGCCGGACGGCACCATCACAACATTTGATCCCACCCTTACCGCTGACAACACCGCCACAATCAACAACTCGGACACCGGTGAATGGAATGCAGTGGCCGAGCTGGCCATCGACAAGTACGGCCAGTTCGGGCCTGGCAACGATTTGATTCTTGACACTCCAGTCCGCTACTACCTGAACATTTGCGATCCCAGCTGGGTCCGAGACGAACCCGGCCACCTCTGGGTTGAGAACGTGACCTTGGTCGACACGCTTCCGGCCGACGTTGTCTACAACGACTCGTCCGCCGGGGGCGTCTACGACGTCGGTACCAATACGGTCACCTGGACGCTGCCCGGACCGATCGAGACCGAGGCGTGCGACGACACCGGCGTTGTCGATGACTGGGTGGAAGTCACCTACCCGTCAAGTTCCTTCGCGTTGACCACCAGCGTTCAGAATGACGCCACGGTCGAGGGAAACCCGCTCGGCGATGCGGCAACGTTGCTGACTGACAGCGACTCCGAAGCTCACAGCTTCGTCACCCCGTCATCGAGCGGTACGGCATCCAAATACGCCAGCACACCCTTCTACGGCTCAACCGATATCACCTATGCCGGCGCCGCAGCCCACTACTACACCTACTTGAGAGCGGTCAGCAGCAGCACGGCACCCTACTACTTCGTCATGGAAGATCAGATGCCGTGTCTTACGAACGACATCGATACCGGACCGTCGGCTCAATACCAGAGCTTGGCCCAAGGCTCAACCTGTACGGACCCTGCCTTCCAGCCTGATCGCGCCGTCGAGTTGACCCTCTACACCAGCAACAAGATGGATGGCTTCGACACGGCTGCTGCTTCCGCCCTAACAGCCGTACCTGTTCGGTACACCACCGTTAGCGGTGCCACCGGTTCGGTTGACCTGCCTCAGTCCAGTTGGTCGAGCAGCTACCGCAGCTGGTTGATCGGCTGGGACGACTTTCTCGCTCAGTCAGGAATCTCCCCGACCGATCCAATCGCGTCGATCACATTCGACAGCCGCGACCTCGATCTTCGGGTCTCTCCAGGAGCCAGTAGCACCGTAGCTGTACTCGGCCTGTATGGAACCATCGCCGAGAGCACTGCCACCTACCCGATCGTTACCGCCGATCGCGTATGGAACACAGCCTACATCGACTTGTTCGAAGACAAGACTGCGGTCACCCCTTTGGACACGATCAGCGGCACTGATGAGGTACTGATCGAAGACCCCGAACCGAGCTTGTCCATGTACAAGTACGACTCCGGTTCCAGTCCGAATAAGTACTTCTACTTCGGTTGGGATCTCAACGGCTCACCTCTCCAAGACGGCGAGCAGGTAGTGTTTACCGACTTGTTGCCCGCCGGCTATTCCTACGCCGGGCTTCGCTACGTCGGCTACACCCTGATGGACCCGAACGATCCCGGTGATCTCTACGCCAGTTCGTGGTATTCGTACCGGTCATCGCCGACGAGTAGTTTTTATCAATACAACTACACCGGCATCGATTCTCTAGATGATGTGAGTCCTCTCAACTACATTGACGTTGAGATCCTCGACGACTACAACGGGACCGGTCGTGAGCTGGTTCGGGTCACCTACGACGAACCTCCTACCGGTTGGGAGTACGGCGGCATCGACCCATCGGGCGGGAGCCTGGCGTTCTTCGTGACCCCCGGCGATCTGAGCGTTCCCGGCACCAACACCGCCCAGATTTACCCGACTGACCCGATAACTCAGGTCAGCTTCGTTTGCTCCGGAAACCCATCGCTCGTCTCCGACCCGAACGACCTCGACGGCGACGGCGAAACGGCAGCTGACGATTTCTGCCAGGCCACTCGCACCATCCCCGGTGATACCGCTGCCCTGTACCTGGAAGCCGAGAAGTCGGTCCAGGGTGACGGCGATGCCGCCATGATGGGCTTCCCGGCCATCGGCCAGATTGACGAGGACGGCGGCACCGGAACCTTTGAGATCTCATTGGAGAACAATGGTGCAGCCAGCGCCGACAACATCGTCATCTACGACGTGTTGCCTCACGTTGGCGACACGGCCATCCTCGAGTCGCTGAGCGGTGCCGCTCGGGGCTCGGAGTGGGAACCCACCTTCCTTGGAGTTGACGCCCTGACCGTACCTTCAGGCGTGCAGATCGAGTACTCCGAGTCAACCACGCCCTGCACCAACGAGTTGGCCACTTCGGGCACCAACCCGTACCCAACGGGCTGTACCAACGACTGGTCAACCTCACTGCCGGCCGGTGGAGCCGGCGACGTGAAGGCGTTGCGAATCTCGGTTGTCGACGACACCGGAGGACTGCTGGCCCTTGATCCCGGCGAAGCCATCAACATCCGCTACGACGTGTCCTACCCGTCAGGCCTGTTGCCAGGCGATGTGGCCTGGAACTCCTTCGCCTACGCCGGCAACCGGGTGGACGATGGGTCGACCTTCCTCCCCACTGAGGTACCGAAGGTCGGCCTGGCCGTGCCCCAGGTAGACCTGAGCGTGGACAAGCGGGTGTATCCCAGCACCCTGCCTGTCGGCGACCCCGCTACCTACACCATCACCATCACCCATGACGGCGCTGTCACCGAAGCCGGAGCGTACACCCTGCCGGCCAGCACCGCCTACAACGTTTCGCTCCAGGACGACTTCCTGGCTCAGGGACTCACGCTGGTCCCCGGGACGGCCGTCATCTACAACACCGAAACCGGGCTTCCCGGTGGCGCCAGCTTCGACGAGTCGACCGGCGTCATCACCATCGACGAGTTCGGTCCCAACGACGAGTACGAGTTGGAATATCAGGCCTACAGCGCCACCGCTCAATCGGTCACCAACACTGTCGAACTGATGTCCACCGCCCCGGACGTGGACGACATCGACTCCACACCTGGTAACAGCGTCGGCACCGAGGACGACCAGGACCCGGCCACCGCCACCTGGGCAGTGGCCGACATGACCTTCACCAAACAGGTCGAAACCGCCCCCGGATCCGGTGTCTACATAGAAGCCGATGCCAGCGACAGCCTGGTTGGCGAATACGGACCGTACGAGCCCATCAACTACCGGTTTGTCATCGAGAACACCGGCGGTCTGACCATTTCCAGCGTCGACCTGACCGATGACCTAACCGGGTTTGAATGCGACCAGTACATCGGTTCCGTTTGGGCCGGCACGACCCGCACCATTGACTGCACCTGGCCCTACGGCTTCGCCCTGGGAACCCACACCAACACCGCCACTGTGACCGGCACCTCCTATGGCACGGAGTTCACCCTGACCGACACCGCAGATGTCGAGGTGACCCAGCAATTCGACCTGGCGCTCATCGTTGAGCCCGGTGCATCCCAGTCGGATCCCATTCTCGACACCGATACTCAGGTGTCGTTCGACGTGACCGTCCAGAACCAGGGCGAAGCCGACCCCACCGGTGCGGTAACCATCTCCAGCTACATCCCCGCTGGATTGTTCCTGGACACCGCCGCCACCACGGCGGCCAACAGCGGCAACGCCGACTTCACTCTTCAAGGTGACGGCACCATCGACATCGCCAATCTGGTGTCCACAACCGGTAACACCTTCACCGTGGTGCTGACCACCGATGACCCGGCCACTACCGGAACCACCGAAACCTTCCGAGACACGACACTGACGTCGGTCGTCTACGGCGCTGAAATCAGCTCTGACTCGGCACCGGCCACACTGTCGGACCGTGACTCCACTCCCGACACGTCCGACACCGACGTCATCTACCTGGGTGAAGACAGCCACAACGACATCTCCCACTTCGGCACCGCCTACGACCAGCCCTCCGAAGACGAAGACGACCACGACCGAGAAGAAATCCCCGTGTTCTCGACCTTCGTTGACATCGGCGACTACGTGTGGTCCGACACCGACCGCGACGGCATCCAAGACCTGAGCGAAAGTGGCATCGAGGGCGTACTGGTCACGCTTGATCCCAACACACCGGGTGACCCCGGTGACGATCTGACCACGTTGACTCTGGCCGACGGCTCCTACCTGTTCGAAGATCAGGAAGCCGGAACCTACACCGTTACCTTCACTCAGCCGGGCGGCTATTCGCTATCTCCGACCGGGGCCGGTTCCGATCCGGCGGTCGATTCCAACGGGCTGACCACGACGGTCACCCTGGCCGCCGGTGAACAGGACCTCGACATCGACCTCGGTCTCTTCCCGTCCGCCGCTCTTGGCGACCTCGTGTGGGACGACCTTGACGGCGACGGCATTCAGGACCTGGGCGAGCCCGGAATCGACGGTGTCACCGTAACCCTCGATCCCAACACCCCCGGCGACCCCAGCGATGATCTAACGGATGTCACCAGTGGTGGCGGACTCTACAGCTTCACCGACCTGCCGGTCGGCGACTACACCGTCACGTTCACCCAGCCGACGGGCACCGAACTGTCACCCACGACCGCCGGCTCCGACCCGGCGGCCGATTCCAACGGCCTGGTCACCTCCGTCACCCTGGCCGGCGGCGACAACAACGACACCATTGACCTTGGCGTCTACACCCCGGTGTCGATCGGCGACTACGTGTGGGCCGACCTTAATGAGGACGGCATTCAGGATGTCAGTGAAGCCGGTGTCGAAAATGTGACGGTGACGCTTGATCCGGGTACGCCCGGCGACCCGTCCGACGACCTCACAGACGTGACCGATGCCGATGGTTTGTATTCGTTTACCGACCTGGCTCCCGGCACATACACCGTGACCTTCACCCAGCCCCCGTCAACTGCTGTTTCCCCAGCCGGAGCAGGTAGTGACCCGGCCCTCGACTCCAACGGCCTTACCACCACGGTGACCCTGGAATCGGGTGACAACGACGACACCATTGATCTTGGTTTGATACCGCTGGCCGGAGTCGGAGACTTCGTTTGGGACGACTTGAACGCCAATGGCATTCAAGACGTCGGCGAACCCGGAATCGAGAACGTCGTTGTGACGCTCGACCCCGGCACACCGCTCGACCCGTCCGACGACCTTACCGACACCACCGACGTCGACGGCGCCTACTCGTTCGACGATCTGCCATCGGGAACCTACTCGTTGGCCTTCACGCAACCGGCCGGCACCGAGCTGTCGCCGACGACGGCCGGTTCCGATCCGGCCGTTGACTCCAACGGTCTCACTGCGTCGGTCACGCTGGCGGCAGGTGAGTACGACGAGACCATTGATCTTGGCCTGTACACATTGGCGTCAATAGGCGACTACGTCTGGCTGGACGCCAACCTGGACGGCATCCAGGACACCGATGAAATCGGTGTTGAGAACGTGACGGTGACGCTTGATCCGGGTACGCCACTCGACCCGTCTGATGATCTAACCGAGGCGACCGGTGCCGACGGTTTGTATTCGTTCACTGACTTGGAGCCCGGAGATTACACGGTGACCTTCAGTCAACCGGGCGGCTACTTGCTGTCGCCGGCTGATGTCGGTCTCGACCCGGCGGTTGACTCGAACGGTTTGGCCACGACGGTCACCTTGGAGTCCGGTGAGAATAACGACACGATCGACCTCGGCCTCTACCAGGCCGCCACCATTGGTGACCTGATTTGGGACGACTTGAACGGTGATGGTGTTCAAGACGTCGGCGAGCCCGGCATTGCCGGAGTGACTGTCACACTGGACCCCGGAACACCACTGGACCCGTCTGATGATGTCACTGATGACACCGATGCCGATGGTCTGTATTCGTTCACTGATCTGGAGCCCGGTGAGTACACGGTGACATTCAGCCAGCCGACCGGTACCGAGTTGTCGCCGACGGCGGCCGGTTCCGATCCTGCTGTTGACTCCAACGGTTTGACCACCACCGTTACCGTGGCGTCGGGTGAGAACAACGACACCATTGACCTAGGTGTGTACACGCTGGCGTCGCTCGGCGATTTCGTGTGGGATGACTTGGACGGTGATGGTGTTCAAGATGTTGGTGAGCCTGGCATTGAGAACGTGACGGTGACGCTTGATCCCGGTACGCCTGGTGATCCGTCCGACGATGTGACCGACCTGACCGATGCCGATGGTCTGTACGGGTTCACTGATTTGGAGCCCGGCGACTACACCGTCACCTTTAGTCAGCCGTCCGGCAGCACACTGTCACCTGAGTTGGCCGGTTCCGACCCTGCTGTTGATTCGGACGGTTTGGCCACCACGGTGACGTTGGAGTCCGGTGAGAACAACGACACGATCGATCTTGGCGTCTACAAGCCGATTACCATTGGTGATCTGGTGTGGGATGACTTGGACGGTGATGGCGTTCAAGATGTTGGTGAGCCCGGCATCGAGAACGTGACGGTCACGCTTGACCCTGGAACTCCGCTGGATCCGTCTGATGACGTTACTGATGTGACCGATGCCGATGGTTTGTATTCGTTCACTGATTTGGAGCCCGGCGACTACACGGTGACGTTCACTCAGCCGACCGGTACCGAGTTGTCGCCGACGGCGGCCGGTTCCGATCCTGCTGTTGACTCCAACGGTTTGACCACCACCGTCACCCTCGCCTCGGGCGAATCCGACGAGACCATCGACCTCGGTGTGTACACGCTGGCGTCGCTCGGTGATTTCGTTTGGGACGACTTGAACGGTGACGGTGTTCAAGATGTTGGTGAGCCCGGCATCGAGAACGTGACGGTCACGCTTGACCCTGGAACTCCGCTGGATCCGTCTGATGATGTTACTGATGTGACTGATGCCGATGGTTTGTATGGGTTCACTGATTTGGAGCCCGGTGAGTACACGGTGACGTTCACCCAGCCATCGGGCATGGACCTGTCGCCGACGACGGTCGGTCTCGACCCTGCTGTTGATTCGGACGGTTTGGCCACCACGGTGACGTTGGAGTCCGGTGAGAACAACGACACGATCGATCTTGGCGTCTACACGCCGGTCACCATTGGTGATCTGGTGTGGGACGACTTGAACGGCGATGGTGTGCAAGATGTTGGTGAGCCCGGCATCGAGAACGTGACGGTCACGCTTGATCCGGGTACGCCTGGTGATCCGTCCGACGACCTCACCGACACAACAGACGTTGACGGCGCCTACGAGTTCACCGGGCTGGCCCCCGGTGACTACACCGTCACCTTCAGTCAGCCGGCAGGGACAACACTCTCGCCGACTGAAGCGGCAGGGGACACGGCTGTTGACTCCAACGGTTTGACCACCACGGTCACCCTGGCCTCGGGCGAATCCGACGACACCATCGACCTCGGTGTCTACACCTCGGCGTCAGTCGGTGACTACGTTTGGGCCGATGTCAACGAAGACGGTATCCAAGACGGTAGTGAGTCCGGCCTCGAAGGGGTAACGGTAACCCTTGACCCGGGCACGCCACTCGACCCGAGCGACGACCTGACCGACGTCACCGACGCCTCCGGTTTCTACCAGTTCACAGACCTGGTGCCCGGAGACTACACGGTTACCTTTACCCAACCGGCTAGCACCTCACTGTCGCCGGTAGGGGCAACAACGGCCGATCTGGACTCCAACGGTTTGACGACCACCGTAAATCTGGAGTCGGGTGAGTATGACGACACCATCGACCTTGGCATCATCGAACTGGTCGGCCTGGGCGACCTTGTGTGGGACGACCTGAACGGTGACGGCATCCAAGATGTCGGAGAACCCGGCATCGAAAACGTGACCGTCACCTTGGACCCCGGCACACCGCTGGACCCGTCCGATGACCTGACCGACACCACCGACGTCGACGGTCTGTACGAGTTCGCCGACCTCGACCCCGGCGTCTACACCGTGACCTTCACCCCGCCAATCGGCATGGAAGTTTCACCGACCACGGCCGGTTCGGACCCGGCAGCCGACTCGAACGGGTTGAGCACAACGGTGACGCTGTCATCGGGTGAGAACGATCCAACAATCGATCTTGGTCTCTACACCCCGGTCACCATCGGTGACTACGTGTGGGACGATCTCAACGGTGACGGAATCCAGAACGTCGGCGAACCCGGCATCGACGGTGTCACGGTCACCCTCGACCCCGGAACCCCGGCGGATCCGTCCGACGACCTCACCGACATCACGGCAGCCGGTGGAGCGTACTCGTTCACCGATCTCGCCCCCGGCACCTACACGGTGACCTTCACTCCACCTGTTGGCACGGTGCTGTCGCCGACCACGGCCGGGTCCGACCCCGCTGCCGATTCCAACGGTTTGGCCACCACGATCACCCTCGATTCCGGGCAATCGGACGACACCATCGACCTTGGCGTCTACGCCCCGGCCACCGTCGGTGACTTCGTGTGGGACGACCTGGACGGCGATGGCATTCAAGACATTGGCGAGACCGGCGTGGAGAACGTGACCGTGACCCTCGATCCGGGAACCCCCGGTGATCCGGGTGACGACATCACCGACGTGACCGACGCCGACGGCGGCTACGAGTTCGCCGGATTGGCCCCCGGTGACTACACCGTGACCTTCACCCAGCCGGCAGGGTCGACGCTTTCGCCCACCGCCGCCACCACGGCAGATGCCGACAGCAACGAACTGGCCACCACGGTCACCCTGGCCTCCGGCGACGTCGACGACACGATCGACCTTGGTGTTTACACCTCGGCCGCCATCACCGGCCAGGTCTGGATTGACGCTCCGGTAGCCGGCGCCGTCGACGGCGAACAGGCACTCGGTGAATCAGCGGTTCCCCTGGTCGATGTGACCCTCGACCCGGGAACCCCCGGCGACCCAAGCGACGACGTCACCGTTCAAACCGACGGCAGCGGAGCGTTCACCTTCAGCGATCTGCCGCCCGGTGACTACACCGTCACGTTCACCCAACCCGACGGGTACGCCGTCACCATCGAAGACCCCAGCGTGGACTCGACTGTGAACAACGATGGCCTTGTCACCACGGTCACCCTTGAGTCCGGAACCGACATTGCCGACATCGACCTCGGCCTCATCGAGCTGTCGTCGCTGGCTGGAACCGTCTACCACGACCAGGACCTCAGCGGCGACCTCGGCGTCGAAACCGGGATCGAAGGCGCAACCCTCACCCTGACCGGCACGGACGTAACCGGCGCATCGGTGACGACCACAGCCGAAACCCTGGCTGACGGCACGTACCTGTTTGACAACGTCGTCCCCGGTGTATACACCGTCACCGAAACGCAGCCGACCGGTTGGTACGACTCGGAGACCACCGTTGGTTCCGAGGGCGGAACGGCGGCCACCGATGAAGTCAGCGCCGTCACCCTGCCGGCGGGCACCGACGCCACCGGCTACGACTTCGGTGAAGTTCAACCGTCGTCAATCGCCGGCACCGTCTTCGTCGACGCCAACATCAACGGCACCGACGACGGTGAGGTCCCCATCCAGGGCGTAACGATCACGCTGACCGGAACCGACAACCTCGGACAGTCCGTGAGCGACACCGCAACCACCGGACCGGACGGCAACTACATCTTCAGCGACCTGCCACCGGGCGATTACACCGTCACCGAGACTCAGCCCACGCTGTGGATCGACGGCCTTGCCACCTCCACCGGAAGCGAAGGCGGAACGTTCGGCTCAAGCGAAATCGCCGACATCGCGCTGGGATCCGGGGTAGACGCCACCGGCTACGACTTCGGCGAGCTGACTCCCACGTCGGAACTCACGCTGACCAAGACGGCGGCCCCCGACCCCTCGTTTGCCGGTGACCTGATGACGTTCACCCTCTCGTGGAGCAACGACGGAAACATTGACGTCACCGGATCGACGCTGACCGAAACAGTCCCGGCCGGCTCTACCTTTGTTTCCTCGGCTGACGCCTGGAGCTGTACCGACGGAGACCCGTCTGGAACCACCTGTACCCTCGGCGTCGCCGACATGGCACCCGGTGATACCGGCACGGCCACGTTCACGGTCCGAATCGACGATCCGCTGCCCACCGGCAGCCAGGTCAGCCTGCCAAACACGGCTGTTATCAACGGCGAAGCTCAGGACCCCAACGGAGCCTTCCCAGTCGGAGCATCCGCCTCGGCCGAGCCCGTCGTACAATCCACCCAGATACGTGGCGTTGTCTACCACCAGACCCCTGACGGCGACATTGTCCTCGGAGGCGGAACGGTTTCGCTTCTCGATGCGGCCGGTGACCCGGTACTCGACCCCGCGACAGGTGAGCCCTGGACGGTCGAAGTTGGGGCTGACGGCACCTACCTGTTCGACGGGCTCGCCCCGACTGACTACACCGTGGTGGAATCCACCCCCAGTGGCTACGGCGACGCCGACGGGCACGCCCCGTCGGTCACCCTCAGTCCGGCTATCGGTGCTCCCGCCACCCAGGACTTCTGGCACACAACATCGTCCATCACCGGCACGGTTTACGTCGACGAAGACCTCGACGGCGACCTCACCTCGGGTGAGCAGCCCCTGGCCGGCGTAACCGTCACCCTGACCGGCACCGACATAAACGGTGACCCGGTGGAGATGTCAACCACCACCAACTCCGACGGCGTGTACATCTTCGACGGCCTGCTGGCCGGTACGTATGTGGTAACCGAGGCTCAGCCGAGTCTGTGGGCCAACGGATCAACCGACGCCGGCGACAGCGGCGGTGTCACCACCGGCGACGACGACGTTGTTGACGCCATCATCCTGGCTGCCGGCTCCGACGCCGTCGGATACGACTTCGGGGAAGTCGGAGTACCCGTGGGCGGAACCGTATTCTTCGACGGTTCCGGGAACCCGATCGCCGGCGTCGACGTGACCCTGAGCGGCACTGACGTGTTTGGCAACCCGGTTGAGCTGACCGCTACAACGGGCACGGACGGCACATACCAGTTCGACAACATCCCGCCGGGAGACTACACGTTGACTGAAACCCAGCCGGGTGCCTATGCATCAGGCTCGGTTGCGGCCACCAACGAAATCCCGATTTCGGTTAGTGGCACGCCACTTCTTGACAACGACTTCTCCGAAGACGGCGCAGTCATCGCCGGTCGGGTAAGCGAGTCGGTGGATGGAACCGGTGACCCGTCGACCGTGGATCCCGGTATCGCCGGTGTGACGGTCACCCTGACCGGCACTGACGTCGACGGCAACACGGTGGAGCGCACAACCACCACTGACGCCGACGGCAACTATCGGTTCGCCGATCTACCGGCCGGAACCTACACGGTCACCGAGACCCAGCCTGACGAGTACAGCAACGTGGCCACCATCGCCGGTAGCAACGGTGGAACGACCTCCGGCAACGACGACGTCATTACCGAAATCGTCATTGGTCCCGGTGAGAACGCCACCGGCTACGACTTCAACGAAGCCATCTCGGCAATCTCCGGTGTTGTGAACATCGAAGGCACCGATACTCCGTTGGCTGGAGTCGAAGTAACCCTCTACGACGAAAACGGCGATGTCGTGGCAACCACGGTCACCGATGAGAACGGCGTGTACGTCTTTCCCGACGTGCTGGCCGGAACCTACGACGTCGTTCAAACCCAGCCTGACGAGTACGGATCGGTGTCGGAGAACACCCTCCGAGTCGAGCACGGCACCACGGGAACGTCCGATGTCGACTTCGTCGAGAAGGCAGGTGTCATCGAAGGTGTCGTAACCGTCGACGGTGTTTGCCCACCGGCTGACGCCGGCACGGCCTCACTGTGTGTTGGTGGAACCATCTCCGGTGTCACCATCACGTTGACCGGGACCGACGTCAACGGCAACCGGATCGAGGTCACCACGGTGACCGACGAACTTGGCCAGTACCGCTTCGTTGACCTTCCAGCCGGTACCTACGAGGTGGTACAGACCCAGCCCGATGGCTACATCGACGGCACGGTCGAACCCGACAACACCATCGAAATCTCCTTGGCCGGCGGCGAAGAATCGTTGGACAATGAGTTCTCCGAGGCGCAAACCGACGGAATCATCACCGGCGTGGTGTTCGAGGACGACACCAATGACCCGATCTCGGGTGTCACCGTTCAATTGGTCGACGCCAACGGTGTGGTCGTCGCCACCACAACGACGGACTCCAACGGCATCTACCGGTTCAGCAACCTCCCACCGGGCACCTACACCATCCGCCAGGTCCAACCCGACGGTTATGAGGCCGGAACCGTGCGGCCCACTAACGACGCCGTGGTCAGCCTCGGAAACGGTGAGACGGTGACACAAATCGACTTCTCCGAAACTACTCCGACCGCCGAGTCCGACGGAGTAATAGACGGAGTAATACCGGAGTCGTTGGCCTTCACCGGATCAAGCTCCCTGTCGCTGTTGGCGATAGGCGCCGGGTTGGTCACCGTCGGTGGGTTTGGCATGGCCGCCGGTCGTCGACGGCGACGTCTGAGCGGACTCGACGACTAACCGACAACAGCGGAAAAGTTCATGACCAACGCTCGGGGGCGCTCGATTCTGTCGGGTGCCTCCGAGCATCTTTTGGCGACGAGGCATCATCCGGTTGGCTCGCCTACCGACCGGTAGGTAGGCTGGTTGGTATGGTTATGGATGCAGATGTAGCGCTCCTGGCAGAGCTCGAAGGTGAGGCGGCCCGCCTGCTTGACCGGCACTACAACTCGACCAAGATGTGGCACCCCCACACCATGGTTCCGTGGAGTCGGGGCGAGGACTTCGAGCCTGACTACGAATGGTCACCCGACGAAGCCAATATCCCGCCTGAGGTGCGTTCGGCGTTATACGTCAACCTGCTGACCGAGGACAACCTGCCGTACTACTTCCGGGACATCGAGCGGATGTTCGGCAAGGACGGCGCCTGGGGTGAATGGGTACGTCGTTGGACCGCCGAAGAAGGCCGCCACGCTGTCGTCATCCGCGACTACCTCACGGTGACCCGAGCCATCGACCCGGTCGAACTTGAAGAGGGCCGCATGGTTCAGATGGGCGGCGGCAAAGTCCCTGAACCACCCACCGCCATCGACGGTTTGATTTACGTGACGCTGCAAGAACTGGCCACGCGGATCTCTCATCGCAACACCGGAGCCAAGCTCGAAGACAAGGCCGGTTACGACATCATGCGCCGGGTGGCCATTGACGAGAACCATCACTTCTTGTTCTACCGCGACGCCGCCAGTGCCGCCATGGAAATCAACCCCAGTGCGGCGGTTGAAGCCATGGCCCGCCAGGTGATCGGCTTTGCCATGCCCGGCGAGGGAATCCCACAGTTCAACGAACACGCCAAGGCCATTGCCAACGCAGGTATCTACAACCTGGCTGTACACCACGAACAGATCTTGGAACCGATCGTGCTCAAGCACTGGGGCCTCGCCGACATCGAAGGTCTCACCCCTGAAGCGCAAGAAGCACAGGACAAGGTCATGCGCTACATAGAAAAGTCCAAGCGAGTGGCAGCCCGCCTCAAGGACCGCATGGAAGCTCGCCAAGCGGCCGAGCAGGACTCCGCAGCGGCCTGAGCGCCCAGTGTCTGTTCAGCGACTGTCGAACCGGTCTAGCTGAACTGCTCGGACAACGAATCCAGCCATGTCGCCAACTCGGCTGCCGATCGGTTGTCGACGTCGGTGATCGTGTGCCAGTTGATTCGGCACCGCTTGTGGCATAACACCCGAAGCGTCCGGTTCACTCGCAGCCGACCGCCGTCGCCCTGAGCGATGTTCACCCAGCGGGTCGAGCCCATTGAGGTAACCACGTCGATGCGGCGGATGTTCTTCAGTTGACCCTGAATGCGGCTTGCACCCGGTGGGAGGACGAATGCCACATTGTGCATCCACACTCGGTCGAACCAGCCCTTGAGCCTGGCCGGCTGACCGCTGAACCACGTTGGGTGAACGAGAACCAGCCTGTGGGCCCACAGCAGCGCATCGATGTGCTCGGCCAGGTCGGGGCGGTCCGCTGGATCGCCAAGGTGATGACGTACTTCGAAGTCGGTCAACCGGGGATCAAAGTCCAGTTCGTCCAAGTCCAACACCCGAATCGGCTGTCCACTTGACGTCACCGACTTCACAACCCTTTCGGCTGCAGCCCTGGTCAGACTGGCTGGCTTCGGGTGGCAGATCACCACCAGTGTGTTCACCTCGGCGCCTGGTCTGTATGCCGAGCCGGGGGAAATGTCGACTTCAGTCGATCGGCCACATGGTCGAGGAAGGCGTGACGGTCGGAATCGTCGGCGCCGTCCAGACGGTATATGGGCAGCCAGGTGGTCTTGGTGCGGGCTCCACACATAGCTCGCACTGCCCGGGTGATGGTGCGCCGACCGCCGTCGCCCAGAAGCCGAACTTCAAGCCGCCCTGACCCGTAGCTGGTGATACCAACGACGTGGTTGATGTTGGTCAACCGTGGCTGCAGCTTCAGTGCTGTGGTCGTGCTGTCGGTCGGCGCCAGTTCAAAGGCGAAGCCGGGAAGCATGGTTCGCTCCAGCCAGCCTTTCAAGATGGCAGGCAGACCGGACCACCACGTCGGGTAGATGAAGATCAGGGCCTCGGCTTCGCCAAGCATTGCCATGTGGGAGGCGACAACGTGATCAGGTCCGGCCTCCACCAGGTCCAGGTAGCCGACGTGCTCGTCGGGAGTCAGGCACGGTTGGTAGTCAATGTCGTACAGGTCAAGAACGTCGACCCGATGTCCCAGTTCCGTCAGAGCCTGGATAGCGACCGAGCGAATGGCGTGATTGAACGAATCCGGGTTGGGGTGAGCGTGGACGATCAAACAGTTCATTGGTTCGATGGGGGTTGGCCTATCTAGAAGTCGATCAAGACGCAGTGCCGGCCAGGAAGCCAAAGGCCAACAGCGCCTCGGCGTGGCTTTGATGAACCGTGAACTCGTTGTAGAAGGCCACTGTGCCCAAGTCGAACCACTGGTGCAGATAGGGAAGCTGATCGGGGAGGGGATCAGCCCCAGCCGGACCCAACACCCACTCTTGGACCCAGCCGTCGTCGGGCCCGAGCTGGTGGGTCCCGTACATCGGTGTGCCCGGCCAGACCGGTAGATCACCGTGGTTGACGTCGATAATCAGCGGATGACGAACCGGATTCTGGCCAATGCCGGTGGTGAAGACCTGGTTCAACGGATTGGCGCCAAGAGTGAACCCGGCCGACTCCACCACCGCCTCGCGATACTTGGCGTCGCCCGAAAGCAGGTAGGCCTTGATCAGCCCGGCGGCGTGAGGAGCGCCGCCGGCCCCAAGCCCCCAGATCAGGGGTACACCGGGATCGTCCACCATCCAGCCAAACGGGCTCTGCGAGGTGGCGGCCAGCTGAGCGTCAGCCGAGGCCAGGAACTGAGTGGTGTATCGATCCCGTCGCTCCGGTTCGGTCACGCCGTCGTCGGACTTGAGGTACAGCCAAGCGGCGTCACAAGCAGCGTGAGCCTGGCACGACATCGACGACCCGGCGGCATCGATGTGTCCGGCCGATTGGATAAAGACATCGTGCCAGCCGGGGTCGCCGGTGGCGAACAACAGCCCGGCGGCGGCACCGTTTCGGTCCACCTCGAAGTCGACGATGGCACCGGGTTGCGCTTCCGCCCACTCCATGGCGGCCACTGCTGATGCCAGCAACTCATCGGCCCGCTTCGAGTCGTAGGCCTGAAGCACGGCACTGATCTCGGCTGCCACCCCGGCGTAGAGGTAGCTTGACTGAGCGTCGGGGGCGTACACGTAGGTTTCCAAGTCGTCCAGCCAAGACGACGACTGCCACGGCGGGTGTTCTGATGCTTCAACTCCGCCTCGAACAGCACCGTCGGGCAGTTGAAGACGCCGATAGAAGTCGACTGTCCACAACGCCTCGTCCAGCAGATCCGGTACACCATCCCCGCTTTCGGGAATATTCGACTCCAGCTCGGCCAACTCAGGAAACTCGTGCAGCAGTAGGGCGGCGTTACGGGCATACCAGAGGTGGATGATGCGACGGTCCCAGTCGCCGGCGTCAAAGTGACCGCCCCAGGCGTCGGGATCGAACGTCGGTAGTGCTCCGGCCGCCAGCCGTTCAAAACCGTTGTGGCTGCCGTCGTTTACCTCCGGCAAGCTGAGCTGGTTGGTGAACACCGTGTGGCCGTCGTCGGGGTGATACGGACGTGGACGTTCGAAGGTGGTGTAGGGAGGGCCCAACTCCACCCCGCTGCGCTGATGATAGGTGGCTCTGCTAGTGAGGACTGTCAGATCGTGCCAAAGGCGCCGCTCTACGGGGAACGGCTCAGAGCATCCCAACGTATCGATACAGACCCGATAGACGCCCTCGCTTGTCAGCTGACTGAAATCGGCCTGGGCGGTCACCGCCCCGGTGAGGTCACCCTGGTTGAGCTCATTGCGGGACTTGTCGGCTTCTGGGCCCGCCGTAAGCGTTCCGACCTGAACCTCAGCCCCGGTCAGGGCATCGACGACGGTGAACGGTTGTCCGGCTAGAGCAGCGATCTCGGCGTCGCCGACGCCGTCCAACCACGACGCCACCACCGCCGTCTTGGGACGATCCGACGGTGAGAAGCCACCCTGATTCACGTGGATGGACCGGCTTGTGGTGCTCAGCTGATTCGACTCGTCGCCGCGGCCCAGGTTGAGGTTGGCAGCAGCTACGCCTGAGTCAGGCGGCGCCACCACCGACACCTGGTCGCCAGGAGCGAGGGTTTGTGGAAGTTCCAGCACAACACTGTGGGCTCGCGGCATTACAGTCTCGCCGTCGGCCCCCTCGCCGCTGCCATAAGGGCGGGTGGTGACGTCGACCGGAACGGTTTCGGTTGACCCGGCATTGGTGGTGATCGTCCACGTGCCGGATAGCGCTTCGACATCGAGTGTCTGACCGTCGAGGTAGTCGGGGCGGCGGATGACGTCTCGTCGCTCGGAAACGGCGAAGCCGTAGATTTGACCGTCCCGCTTCACCACGGTTACGCCGTCGAGGTTGCCGAAGTCATCGCCCGGAGCCGGGTTGTTCAAGTCGTAGAGTTCGTAGGCGCCCCGCACGATCCTGCCTTCGGTGAGCTGTATCACCACGTGACGAGGGCTGGCGGTTCTGACCCACTCGGGCGCCACAGTGTCGCCGTCGAGTGAGGGCAATAGCCGCTGGTCGATGTCCACACCCACCGTTTCGGTCGATGTCGCCGAGCCGTCGGCCAGACGGAAGCGGATGAACGCCATTTGATAGCCGGTATTGACGGTTTCAACGGCTGCCGTCATCGACCCGGCACTGGTCGGTGTCCACTCCTGCTCGACGAAGTTGGGATCAACATCAATCTGGTAGGCCGTCGCCCCGTCGGGAGCGGTCAAGGCAAAGGCGGCGGTGTTGATGCCACCGGAGGATGAGACGGTCGCCTCGAATGTCGGTTGGGTCGGAACTCGAGCCGCCGGGGGAGACGCCAGGCGCGGGGCCTGGTAGGAGTTGCTCAGCCCTGCCATTTCGGCGAGCTTCTCTGGGACCTTGGTCAGCCTGTCAGGGCCGATGACCACAACAGCAGCAGCTGCCGTCAGGACCATCAGGACTCCGCCTATGGCTAGAAGTCTTCGAAACATCAGCGCAACTCGACTTCGTAAAGCACCGGCCAGCGTTTACCTGTTAACCAGAACCGGTCGGTGTCGGGGCTGTAGGCGATTCCGTTGAGGACCAGGTCGCTGTTGCCAACCAGATCGTCGGGCACCAGTGCGGCTGCGTCCACGGTGTGAACGACCTGACCGGTCTCGGGATCAATGGCCATCAGCTCAGCGGTTTGATACACGTTGGCCCACACCAGGTCTGAATCGCCGGAGGCGACGCATTCCAGCTCGTTGAGGTTCTCCACCGGTGCCCCGCCACGGGTCACGTTGACCGACGCCATGGCTTCGAAGGTATCGGGATCACGGAACGTGAGCGTTGAACTTCCGTCGCTCATAACCAGATCGGACCCCAGCTGACACAATCCCCAACCCTCTCCGGCGTAGGACACCTCATCGATCGGTGTTAGCGATGCCACGTCATAGCGGAACGCGGTTTCGGCCTGCCAGGTGAGTTGCAAGGCCTCATCGCCTACCAGCGTCGCCCCTTCGGCGAACAGATCACCGTCGAGGTCGTGGGAGCGGACAATCTGACCGGTGACCGGATTCCAGACCCGGATAACCGATTCGCCCCGCTGTCCGCCGCTTTCCAACAGGAGCCCTGAGTCCGGTCCGCTGTCGATGAACTCCAGGCCCTGGGTGTAGGTGCTGTCGTGCGAGTACTCGGCCACCACGACGATCTCAAGCTCTGATGGCTGATTGGTGACTTCAGTGTCACTCGATTCAGTGTCACTCGAATCGCTCTGACCCGGCTCGCTCTGACCCGGTTCCACGCCGGTGGCTTGAGTCGCTCCGGTGTCGGCAACAGTCTCGTCGTCTCCGACGACACCGTTCACTGCAACCAAGGCAACGACGGCGATTGCTGCCACGGCAACTACCGCCAAAGGAAGATGCCACCAAGGTCTGCCGGGACCGCTCATTGGGGCGAATCCTACTGGAGGGATGGCCTAAAGAGATCTCTCAACCCGCTCCCGGCAACGTGCAACTCGTACCCAACTAGTCCGGGCCACGCCACCGGTTCTAAGCTCGTGGTTATGGAGCACTCTGTGGCACTTGATTCAGCTCAACTTCTGGCCGAAGCCAGAGACATACTGCCGGAGACGGTCGATCTGCGGAGGCGAATTCATGCTGAACCGGAGATCGGTCTTGAATTGCCGCTAACTCAGGCAAAAGTTCTGCAAGCTCTCGACGGCCTTGACCTTGACATCAAGACCGGCACCAAGGTGTCGTCAGTGGTGGCCACACTCACCGGAGACTGTGAGGGACCAACAGTCTTGCTGCGAGGTGACATGGATGCATTGCCTATGCCGGAGGACACCGGTGAGGAGTTCGCCAGCAAGCATGAAGGTGCTATGCACGCCTGCGGTCACGACGCCCACGTGGCCATGTTGGCCGGTGCCGCCCGCCTGCTGCACGGTCGGCGAAAGGAACTGAGGGGGTCGGTGAAGTTCATGTTCCAGCCGGGGGAAGAGGGTCACCACGGTGCCGAATACTGCTTGGAGGAAGGCCTTCTGGAGGACCCGAAGGTTGACGCTGCCTTTGCCATCCACATCAGCCCCAATCTGCGGTCAGGGGCGATGGCCATCAAACCGGGGCCACTGCTGGCTTCAGCCGACGAATTCAATCTGGTCATCACCGGACAGGGCGGCCACGCCTCGGCACCACATCGAGCCAATGATCCCATCCCGGCGGCATGCGAGATTGTCACTGCTCTTCAGACCCGCCTGACCCGAACAGTGTCAGTCTTCCAACCGGCAGTGTTGACCGTCGCCCGAATCACGGCGGGAACCACTTCTAATGTCATACCGGAGCGAGCCGAGGTTGAGGGCACCCTGCGAACAACCAGCGAAGAGTCGCGGGCGATCATGCATGAACAAATTCGCCAAGTGGCTGAAGGGGTGGCCGCTGCCCACGGCTGTACCGCCGAAATCGAGCTTGTCATCGGCTATCCGGTCACCGTTAACGATCCGGACTTCGTGACCTTCGCCCAATCGGTTCTGGGCGATGTTCTTGGAGCTGAACAGCTCGACGTGATGGAGAATCCGGCAATGGCGGCCGAAGATTGGAGCTATGTACTGCAGCGGGTGCCGGGAGCGATGGCAATGCTCGGGGTATGCCCGCCGGGAACCTCGCCGGACAAGGCCCACGCCTGCCACTCCAACCACATGCGACTCGATGAGGACGCCATGGCAGTGGGAATCGCCGCCCATGCCGCGATGGCATTGTCCTACCTGAGCTAAAAGTGGATTAGTCCTGGAGCGGAAGTCCGCTCGCTCCCTTGACGTGAAGTACCCGCTGGGGGAATGGGATTTCCACATCGTGACGGCTGAGCGTTTCGCGGATGGTGATCGCAGCTTCGCTGATGAGCCAGCGGCTGGTTAATTCCTCGCTGGGGTGCCAGATCCGAGCCACGAGGTCGATGCCGGAGTCACCGAAACCGGTGACCAGCACGTCGGCTGGTGGCGCCCCTTCCAAACCGGGAAGGTCTCGTATCTCGGTGGTAAGCAGCTTCTGCGTCATCCGAAGGTCGGCTGCGTAGGAGACTTGAAACGGAATGAGGGTTCGACGGAACTCGTCCTTGGTTTGATTCACCAACGGTTCGTCGAGCACCTTCAGGTTTGGCAGATGAACGATTTCGCCGTCGAACGATTTGAGGGCCACGGCACGACCGTTGATGTCGATCACGGTTCCCGAATGGCCGTTGCTGTTGATTTGATCGCCGGTTCGAATGGGGCGCTGGGCTTGAAGCATGATCGAGCCGACCAAGTTGCCGAGAACAGGTTGCAGAGACAGAGCCACCAGCACACCGCTGATGCCGAGCGCTCCGAGAAGGGGTCCGACTTCGACCCCGAGCATGTCCAGGGAGATAACAACAGTGACGGCCAGCACGACAACCCGGATCACCCGGGCCACGACGTGAGCCATCTCTTTCTGCATGTTCAGCGGCTTAGCCGCCGAGCGGACAGCCCGGCCCACCACCATGGAGATGAGCAGGCCGCTCAGCAGAGTAACCGAGGCGATAAGCCAGTTGGCGGTGGGGATGTCGGCGAGATTCATAATGTCGACTTGCTTGGAGTTGGCGGGTCGGTGTTGAGCCGGGGGTTACCCGATAGAGAATCAGGCCTGATTGCGCCTGGTAAAGACCGGATGGGCGTCGGTGGAGCGTTCGGAGCTGAAGCTGTAGCCGAGGCCGTCGAAGCTGGCGAGGTCATCCACCGAGTCGATTCCGTGGCGAACGACCCAGGCGGCCATCGCCCCGCGGGCCCTCTTGGCGAAGAAACTCACGGTTCGGTAGTCGCCTCCAGAACCTTTGGCGTCGAGGAATCCGGGCGAAACCACCGGAGCGGTGAGAGCCGACTGATCAACCGACTTGAAGTACTCGTTGGAAGCCAGATTGATCACTACCGACTGACCGGGGCTCTTCTTCATGTCGACATTCAACGCCTCGGCGATGGTTGAGCCCCAGAACTCATAGAGCGAACGCCCGCGTTCGGTCTTGAGTTTCGTGCCCATCTCCAGCCGGTAAGGCAACATGAGATCGAGTGGTCGCAATACGCCGTACAAACCGGACAGAATGCGAACCGTCTTCTGGGCTCGGGTGAAGTCTTTGCCACTGAACGTTCTGGCGGCATCCATGCCTTGGTACACGTCGCCGTTGAAAGCCAGAACAGCCGGTCGAGCCTCCGGGGAGGTAAATGGTCGCTCCCACGACTGGAACCGTTCGAAGTTCAGCTCGGCCAAACCATCGGAGATCGACATGAGCTTGGCCAGATCAGAAGGCGTCTTGTGAACCAGCGTCGACACCAGCTCATCAGCATCGTCGAGCAGGCGAGGTTCAGAACTCCGCTTCGTTGGAAGCGGTGATTCGTAATCGAGAGCTTTGGCGGGAGAGAGAACGACCAGCACAACCACATTCTAGTGGACGTGCCACCCTGCGACCTCGGTAGCGGATGAGTGGCGCCTGGTCTTAGACGTTCGACGGAGCTTGGATTAACTAGATCCGACCCGTTTGAGGGCTTCGATCAACTCGTCGAGCTGTATCGGTTTAGCCAGATGATCTTGCATGCCTGCCTCCCGGCTGGCCTCGCGATCCTCGGCGAACGCGTTGGCGGTCAGGGCGATTATCCACGGCTGACGCTCTTCGGGCAGGATGGCCCTGATCGCCTTGGTTGCTGCCAAGCCATCCAGATTGGGCATCTGAACGTCCATCAGGATCAGATCGAAGTCCGAGGTCGTCGCCGCCACCACGGCCTGGCGGCCATCGGGCACGATTTCGACGTCGTAACCGAGGCGGTCGAGTAGGGCCCGCGCCACTTTCTGGTTGACCGCATTGTCTTCGGCCAGCAGGATTCGCAATGGTTTGGTCTTGGCCAGTTTTGGTATACCCGACTCCCCGCCTTTGTCGGCGACGGGCGTTGTCTGATGCTGCAGCAAGCCAACCAACACTTCTTGGAGTGAGCTTGGATGGACCGGCTTTGACATCTGAGCGGCGAACACGTCATCTGCTTCCTCGCGACGGCCCAGTGAGGTGAGAAGAGCGATCGGGAAGCGGGGAAGGTCTAGCTTGCGGAGGCTGAGGGCGAGAGTCGAGCCGTCCATCTCCGGCATTTGCATGTCCAAGATGGCGATGTCCACCTTTTTCAGGTCCTCCAACTGCTCCAGAGCTTCTTCTCCTGAGGAGGCGACGAGGCAGCGCATGTTCCACTTGGCCAGCTGCCGTTCGAGAATGCGAAGGTTGGTGGCATTGTCGTCGACGATGAGAACGTACCGACCACTGAGACATTCGAGAGCCTCTCCGGCCGTCGGGCGATTGCCGTCGTCGATCGAGTCGAGAACCACCTCGATGGTGAAGGTCGATCCGGTTCCGTACTCGCTGGTGACCTTAATGGTGCCTCCCATCATCTCCGCCAATTGCAGCGAAATTGTGAGGCCGAGCCCAGTACCGCCGTAGGTTCGAGTGGTTGAGACGTCGGCTTGTTGGAACGACTCGAAGAGACTGTCGACTCGGTGGGCCTTGATGCCAATGCCGGTATCACGAATACTGAGATAGATCCGATGGCGATCTACTGCGATCTCTTTGGCTCGGACAGTGACGACAATTTCGCCCTCATGAGTGAACTTGCTGGCGTTGCTGATCAGGTTGTCCAGAATTTGGCGAATTCGAACCGCGTCACCGAGTAGAACCTGTGGGACCGAGTCGCCTACCTCGTAGGTGAGTTCGATGCCTTTCTCGCTGGTCATCGTCGACGCTAGGTCGAGTGAATCGGCGACCATCGCTCGAATCTCGAACGGATAGCGTTCCAGGTCCAGCCGCCCAGCTTCGATCTTCGAGAAGTCCAAAATGTCGTTGATGACGGTCAGTAGGGTCTGACCGCTCGAGCGGACAACCGCAACGAACTCTCTCTGCTCGGCATCGAGGTCGGTGTCGGTCAAGAGGCTTGTCATGCCAATCACACCGTTGAGCGGCGTGCGTAGCTCGTGGCTCATGTTGGCCAGGAAGGCCGACTTAGCCACGCTAGCCTCCTGGGCCATTTCGGCGCTTCGTTCGGCCTCTCGTTGAGCCAGGTAGGCCGTTCGTAGTTTGGTCTCGCTCACATCTTCGGCCATTCGGCGAGCCGCCCGTTCGCGGGCCAACCGACGCTCAAGTCGCTGTATTTTGCGGTTGGCGTCGGTGGACCGTCGTTGCGGGCGGTCATCCAAATCAGGCGAGGAGGTCACCTCCTCACCCGACGGAGGGGTCGATGGCGAGCCCGACACGTTAGTGAACCGCCTCCGAGGGCTGGCTGGTGTCGGATGCATCGACTTCAGGGGTTGCCACCTCTTCGACGAAGACGTCGATGTAAACGACGTGGCTGGCACCCTTGTCGGTTGGCTTGTTCAGCTCGGTGGGCTCGTGCCGCTTGATGTTCAGCGTTTCGCCGAAGCGGTCGCCAACGCCGTAGATTAGCCCCTCGGCTAAGGCCGACAACGGCCGGTGCGAGTGGTAGCCGAGACGAAGACCGTCCTCGGGAAGCTCGGTGTAGGTGAAGTCCGGTGTCAGGGCATCGGGGTACAGCTTCTTCACTTCAACGTGGATCACGTCGTGTATGAGTCGGAGCATCTCAAAGCTGTTCGTACATCCGCCTAGAAGATCAGGCACTCGGTCAGCCAGGTGAGCTAAGGCTTTGCGCCCCACGGCGATCAGGACGTCTTCGATCGGAAGCTCGGTGAGCACCGAGGCAGCTTGAACGATGGCCATCATCTCGGAGTCTTCATACGATCCGACCGAGCTGTAGACACCGTCCACACCGGCAGCATCGAGGATGTCATCCCACGTGTCTTCGTCGAACAGTTCGATGACCGCGGCTTCCGCGGCGTTGAATACCACACCTTTCATCTGGCTAAGAACCTTCCGTAGTGGCCTGTCAGAGGCACGATTGGGGACAGCCTTGACCTCGCTCGACCAAACGCCCCTTGGGCGCAGGTGGGGATGAGTAAGCTCGACTGATTTGTTCCCATCGGCAAGTAGGGGCGCGGCTTGAACCCATGTCGCCTGGAGGAGGTAACCTTGCGGCCTCAGTCGTCGTCGCGGTCTAGGGCATCATCTGCGCCGAGGACCACCGGGTTCTCCGAATGTTGGGTGTCCGCCCCCAATCGACGTAGATCCGGCTGGATATACATCGGTCGTGCATGGGGGACGTCGTGTCGAATTGTGCGCTCGACTCCGTCGACGGCGAGCGCCAGTTCCTCCGAGGGCAGCGAAGGGTCGAACTCAATCCTGGCGGCCACCAGCAGCTCTTCGGGCCCCAAGTGGCTGGTGTGGAGATCGACCAGGTCCATCACTTCCGGTCGGCTCAAAATGGCGGCCTTGATCTTCTTGATGTCCTGTGGCCGAGCACCTGCACCGATAAGTAGGCACCGCATCTCGACGGCGAGCACAAAGGCGATGACGCCGAGGAGAATACCAATGGCAAGACTGCCGATGCCGTCCCACACCGGACTGCCGGTTGTCTGGGCCATGACAATCGAGACAAAGGCGACGATCAGTCCAACCTGGGCTCCAAAATCCTCCAGCAAGACCACCGGAAGCTCAAGTTCTCGGGCCCGTCGGATGTAGTTCCACCAGCTGAGTTCGCCCTTGCTGGGTATGGCTTCGACCAGTGTGGTTCGGAACGTGAAACCTTCAATGACAATGCCGACGGCGAGGACAAGCAATGCCACCACAAAGTTGGCAATGGGTTCAGGGCGAAGAATCTGCTGGACCCCACGATAGGTAGCGAACGCCGACCCCAAGACAAAGAACACGAGAGCGAAGACGAAACTCCAGAAGTATCGTTCCCGGCCGGAGCCGACGTGGTGCTTGTCTCCGGATACTTTCCGTGCCTGCCTGGCCCCCACTAGCAGGAGCGCCTGATTTCCGGCGTCGGCCATCGAGTGGACCAGCTCGGTCAACAGAACAGACGAACCGGTGAACGTCCATGCCACGAACTTCGCCACGGCCATCAACGTGCTGCCGATCAGCGCCGCGAAAACAGCTCTACGCCCTCCGCCGTCGGACATCAGTCGGTTACCGCCATCAGTCGGTGGCCGGTACCGCCACTTCGATTCGATCCTGTCGCCATTCTTGTGCCGACTGTAGAGCCGATGACGCCGCATGCAGAAGTTCGTCAGGGGAGAAGGCGTGAGCCGGGTAGCAGGCTACGCCGGCCCAGACGGTCGGCCTGCCCGTCGCATCGGTCAGCGAGTCAGCCGAGCGTTGACCCGATGCCGCCGATTCGGTCGACGGTTCCAAATCGGCCGGGTCGCCATGGTCCAACACGTTGTTGGCTCCCGGGCTGGCTGCATCAGCCATGAGTTGTCGGCGGATACGCTCGACCGTCCAGATCGCCCCGTTTTCAGGGGTGTCTTCCAACAGGAGGGCGAAATCGCCATTGCGGAGTCGACACGCAGTGTCAGCCTCACGCAGCGTTTCCTTGATAGCGGCGGCCACCATGCGAGCGTCGGCCGGTCGGGGCTCTGAGGCGGGAAGGCCGTCCATGACCTGCATGATCACGGCTGCAACCGGACGAAGATGGCGACGGGCAGCCGCTACCCGAGACTCAAGGGCGACAAGGAAGAAGCTCTCGCTGAACAGGCCAGTATGAGCATCGGTCAGCGGGTCAGTGTCGTCATCGTCGTAGAAGGCGGCTTCGCGTTCGGCCAGAGCCGAAGCCTGATCGGCCATCGATGACTCCAGCTGGTTGACCCGTCCCTCAGTCTCTTCGGCGTCGGAGCGAACCTTGCGAAGTTCGTCTTCGATAAGACTCTGCACCGCACTCTGCTCTTCCAACATTCGGGCAATGCGCATGGCGCCGAACGCGGCGGCCAGGGCCAGTACACCGGCCACCACACCGAATGCCGGCACCTGCATGAGCACTGCCAGCAGGCCGGACACCAGCCCGACCACGCCCGCAGCTATCACCGGAGTGGCGTTTCGGTTCATCATGTTCGAGTCCTTGGCATGGCTACATCCTCAGCTGCAGCGTGTGCTGTATCGGTGTCAGATCGTACATCGGTTGCTCGGTGTTCGTTCCGGGCCTTGTCGGCCCACCACCTTTTCGGAGTATCGGCACAAACTTCGTCAATTTCAAGCTGAAGGGGCCGGGTTGTCTTGCGGCGGTTTGGCGACTCGACCTGCTGGCTGGTGTGGCGTCACGGTTGACACCGCTGACCAGAGTCGTTCTCAAGCGTTGCTTAACGCGAGTTCAGGGTAGCGTGGCTGCCCGATGGGCTTGGGCCAATGTCGCAATCTCGTCCACGATAACCGAGAGTCGGTAGTCCTTCGGCGTGAAGATGCGGGCGACGCCAGCGTTAAGTAAATCGGCATGGTCAGCGGCGGGAATAATTCCTCCGACGACAACAGGGGCGTCAACGCCTTCGCCGCGAAGCTCAGCCAGTGTTTCCGGCACGAGTTGCTTGTGCCCACCGGAAAGGATGGACAGCCCGATCACGTCGACGTCCTCGTCACGTGCGGTCTCGGCGATCTGACGGGGCGTGAGGCGTATTCCCTGGTAGATGACTTCCATCCCGGCGTTGCGAGCGGCCACTGCTAGTTGTTCGGCGCCGTTCGAGTGGCCGTCCAGGCCCGGTTTGGCCACCAGCATTCTTGTTGGCGCCGTATCGTGGCTGGCGCCGTTGGAGGTCGTGTCGGCCATCGTGCCGGTAGCGGTTGAGCTAGCCGAGGAGTGTCGCCGCGCCACCGATTCGCTGGTGGTGGCCAGGGCCCCGTGTACACCGGTGGGCGCGCGGTATTCGCCGAAAACATCCCTCAACACTGCGCCCCACTCGCCGGTAGTTCCCCCGGCAGCTGCGAGAGCAATAGTCGATTCCATGATGTTGGTGTTGGACTGCGCTGCCTGCGAGAGGTTATCCAGGGCTTTGGCCACGGCCGCTTTGTCGCGGTTGTCTCGCCACTGCTCCACATCGGCCACCAACCGATGTTCGACTTCGGGGTCGACGGTGAGAATCGTTGCCTGGCCGTCACCATCCGGCGGATCACTGTTGGTCAAAGGGGAGTCGGCGGTTTCGGTGAAACGGTTGACCCCGACGACAGTCTGATCGCCGGTTTCGATACGGCGAATGCGCTCGGCATGGGAGCGAACCAAGCGAGTCTTAAGTTCGGAGATGGCGGCGAAGGCACCGCCCATTTCCAAAACCTCGTCGAGCTCAGCCCACGCGGCTTTGGTCAGCTCAGCCGTCTTCGCTTCGATGACATGTGAACCGTCGAAAATGTCCTCGTACTCCAGCAGATCGGTTTCGTGGGCCAACACTTGCTGGATTCGAAGCGACCACTGCTGATCCCACGGGCGGGGCAGTCCGATGGCTTCGTTCCAGGCAGGCAACTGCAGCGACCGGGTTCGGGCCCGCTTCGACATGGTGACACCGAGAGCTTCCAGCACGATCCGCTGGACGTTGTTTTCCGGCTGCGATTCGGTGAGCCCCAGCGAGTTGACCTGCACTCCGTAGCGAAAACGTCGGGCCTTGGGGTCGGTTACGCCGTAACGCTCGGCCGTAATGCGGTCCCACATGGCGGTCATGGCCCGCATCTTGCACGTTTCCTCCACGAACCGGATCCCGGCGTTCACGAAGAACGACATGGAGGCCACGACGGCCGGGAAGGCATCCTCGTCGACCTGGCCGGAGGCTTTGATGGCGTCGAGCACGCCAATGGCGTTGGCCATAGCGTAAGCGATTTCCTGCACCGGCGTAGCTCCTGCCTCTTGGAGGTGATAGGAGCACACGTTCATCGGGTTCCACCGGGGAACGTGTTGTACACAGAAGGCGAACATGTCCACCGTCAAACGCAGTGACGCCTCAGGTGGAAAGATGTATGTACCGCGGCTCAGGTATTCCTTGACGATGTCGTTTTGTGTTGTCCCTCGAAGCTGGCCGGTGGGGACGCTGTTCTCGGTGGCGTTGACCACGTACAGAGCCAGCAGCCAGGAGGCCGGGGCGTTGATCGTCATCGAGGTGTTCATGTCCCCGACCGGAATTCCGTCGAGCAAGGTTGACATGTGGCCTCGGTGGACTACTGGCACACCGACTTTGCCCACCTCCCCCTTGGCCATTGGGTGATTCGGGTCGTAGCCGGTTTGAGTCGGCAGGTCGAAGGCGATCGACAGACCAGTCTGTCCTTTGGACAAATTGGTGTGATAGAGGCGGTTGGATGCTTCGGCGCTGGAATGACCAGAGTACGTCCGCATCATCCACGGACGGGAAACGGCGCTGGCGTCACCCACCTTGCTGTCGCTCTTGTTGCCGTCGATGTTCACTGATCGGGCTCCGCCGACCCTTGCCAAGTGGGGAACGGCGCACCTTGCCCCAGAGCGTTCTCCAACAGTCGGCGATAGTAGAGTCTAGGAACCTCGGAGGCGCCGAGTGTGGCTAGATGAGGGGTGAGCCATTGCACGTCGACAATTGTCGCCTCTAGGTCCCCCAAAAGCTCAATCAAGTGGGCGAGCGCCACCTTTGAAGCATCTCGACGCCGATGGAACATCGACTCTCCGGCGAAGAGCCCGCCGATGCCGACGCCGTACAACCCCCCGGCTAGACCGTCGTCATCCCATGCTTCCACCGAATGAACCCAGCCCAGTGTGTGTAACTGGCGATAGCCCCGGCGAATTCGTCGATCGATCCAGCCATTCGGTCTCGAGGGGTCACCGCAAGCGGTGAGGACCTCATCGAAGGCTGCGTTGACCGTGCACCGGTACCGTCGTCGGCTTTGACCAAGCGAACGCGACTGCTTGAACTCGGTCGGCACGATGACACCCCGCGGGTCCGGGCTGAACCAGCCCATGTTCCTGCGGCTAACCGGCATGGGAAAGTAGCCGCTGGTGTATGCCGCCAGAAGGGTCGAGGGTTCGAGGTCGGCTCCAGTGGCTATGAAGTCCTCACTATCGGGAAGGGCCTCTAGCGGCGGGAAGGTCCATTTTCCCGGAGTCACCTGAACCGGATCCGGCGTACCCAGCACGACACTACAGTAACCCCACGGGAAGCGGACGGGAACCCGGCGGGAACAAACCCGGCACGACGGTACCGTTTGCCCTGATGGCTAGCTATCCGGTTGAGAACCCGTACGGTGTGCCGGAGACGTTGTCCACCGCCCGGCTTCGGTTGCCGTTGGGAGAGGGAACCCTGGCTGTTCATCCCGCCGGTGGCAGTCGGGGTGGCTCGCCAGTTGTACCGACGGCTGGCCTGCTCGTCGAGGTGGATTGGGTTGTCGCTGACACCGTGTTGTGGACCTGGGACGAGCGCTCGTTGGCCGACCTGGGTTCGATCTTGATGTCCACTGGCACCAAGCTTGCGTTCGTCGAACCCACGGCCGGCCTCGGTCTTCGCCACCGAGTTCAGCTCATGGCAGGGCCGATGCTGTCACGCCGTGGCCGCCATCGGCACCACCGCGACATCCCGGCGGAACTTCGACTGGCCGGGCTAGTGGTGACGACGGCAGTCCGGTTCCGAGACGGTATTGGTCACTATGTGTGGGGCGAGGCTCGTTCGTACAGCCACCCCATCACCTCCCGCTGAACCTGGGCGAGGCCTACGGCAGGGACTCGACGATCTCAACCGATTCGATCACGATTTCTTCGGTCGGCTGATCCTGGGGAGTGGTCGGAATTTCCTCAATGGCGGTGACCGTTTCCAGGCCTTCGGTCACAGTTCCGAACAGCGAGTACTCGGGCGGCAGTGCTGCGCCCTGGTCACCAGTGACAATGAAGAATTGGGCTCCGGTCGCGGTAGGCCCGGCACTCTTGGCCATAGCCAATGATCCGACCTGATAGAAGTTGCCGGAATCGTCGACCGGCTCGGCCGGTGGCTCCTCGTCAATGAGGTAGCCGGGGTTGCCGGTTCCCAGAATCGGTCCGACGGCATCGCCGCCTTGAATCACGAAGCCGGGGATGATCCGGTGGAACGGCACGTCGTCGTAGTAGTGGTAGCGGGCCAGGACTACGAAGTTGTTTACCGTTTCCGGGGCGGCAGCGGCATCAAGCTCGACGGTTATGGGACCGGAGCTGGTGGTTACGTTGGCGGTATACAGCCCCGAGGGGTCGATACACATTGGCGGGGGAGCGGAGAACGTGGTGATTCGCTCCGATGAGCCGTCGACCTCAGGACACGTTGTGTCACCGTCGATCGTGCCACCCGGCTCGGGCACACTGACAGCCGAGACTGCCTCGGCTGGTTCCTCAGCAGCGTCTTGCTCTGCTGGCTCTTCTTCGGTCGCCTCCTCTTCGGCGTCGGGGACTGACACCGCTTCGACGTCAGTGTCATCGCCGCCTCGAGTGGCGAAATAGAGCAGGGCCAGGCCGGCCAGCAGGGCCAGGCCGATCATGGTGAAAGTAAAGCCGCGCTGCTTTCGCTGCTCGACCTTCTCCTCACGAGCCTCCTGGTCTCGCCTGAGTTCCCGGTTGGCTCGCTGTCGTTCTCGCTTATCAGTTGCCACGAAACTGTAAGCTAGCGGCCGTTCGGCCGATTCAAAATGGGTGACCAGCCAGCCCGAATCCACAAACGGCCTAAATCAGGCCACAATTCACCGGCGTCAAACACCCAACGGCGGTAGCGTTAATCGGGTGCCCTCAAACGAGCAATCCGGCAGCGGCGCTCAGGCCGCTCGACCCTCGAAGCTGATCGTTCAAAAGTTCGGTGGAACCTCTGTTGCCACTCCGGAGCGCATGCGGGCCGTGGCCGAGCATGTTGCTCTGTGTCGACGGAGAGGTGACCGAGTTGCCATGGTTGTTTCCGCCATGGGCAAGGAGACCGATGATCTCCTACACATGGCCGACCAGATCAGCAGCCAGCCCGACGGCCGAGAGATGGACATGCTCATTACGGCCGGTGAACGCAAGGCCATCGCCCTCATGTGTATGGCTCTCCATGAAGTGGGTGTACCCGCCCACTCGTTCACCGGAAGCCAAGCCGGCTTCCTCACCGACTCCAACCACCGCAACGCCAAGATCCTCGAGATCAACCCGTATCGGATAACCGAGACCGTTGAGGCGGACATCGTGCCGGTGATCGCCGGATCTCAGGGCGTGTCGAACGAGAAGAACGTGACGTTCCTGGGGCGAGGGGGGAGCGACACGACTGCCGTCGCCCTGGCCAAAGCTTTGGGAGCAGACTCCTGCGAGCTCTACACCGACGTCAGCGGAGTCTTCTCCGCCGACCCTCGTTTGGTGCCACGGGCCACCAAAATGAGTGCCATCACCTTTGACGAACTGTTGGAGATGACAGCCACCGGCTGCCCGAAACCGGCTATGCGGTCGGTCGAGGTGGCCCACAACCATCGGGTGCCCCTGCACATTCGCTCAGCGTTCACCTGGGAGACAGGAACGCTGGTGGTCGACGATCTCGCCGATCTGAACCCTGAACTAGACAACATTCCGGAGACTGCAATGGAACAACCGATCATTCGTGCCGTGACCCACGACCTGTCGGAAGCCAAGTTGACCATCGCCGCGGTTCCCGACAAGCCGGGTGTGTCGGCTCAGCTTTTCCGCGCCCTGGCCGAGTCGGGAGTCAACGTGGACATGATCGTGCAGAACGTCTCCGACGCCGGCATGACCGATATCTCGTTCACCGTTCCCAGAACCGATGTGGCACAAACTGAGCAGGTTCTAAACGATGGAGTCCTGAACTCCATCGGCGGCCGTCTGCTCCCGACCGAACAGTCGATTGGTCGAGTTTCCGTCATCGGAGCGGGTATGAAATCGAACCCGGGTGTGGCAGCCAAAATGTTTGAAACCCTGGCCGAAGAAGGCATCAACATCGAGATGATTTCAACTTCGGCCATCCGGATCAGTTGCGTCATCGAGGCGGCCCGAGCCGAGCAGGCCGTTCAGACGTTGCACACGGCATTCGGCCTCGACGCCGCCTAGACCGGCCACGAAAAAGACAAGGCAAATCAAATGAGCGAAACAACACTTCCCAGCCAACCCTCAGTGGCCATCGTCGGTGCCACCGGCCAGGTCGGAACCAAGATGCTGGAAATTCTCACCGAACGCTCCTTCCCCGTCGGAAGCCTTCGGCTGTTCGCATCGGCCCGCTCGGCCGGTCGAACCATCACCTGGACGGGCCCCGATGGAGACATTGACATCGTCGTCGAAGACGCCGCCACCGCCGACTACAGCGGTATCGATATCGCCCTGTTCTCCGCCGGTGGCGGGACATCCAAAGAGCTGGCACCGAAGGTGGCCGCTGCCGGTGCAGTGGTCATTGACAACTCATCGGCCTGGCGGATGGACCCCGACGTCCCCTTGATCGTGGCTGGCGTCAACGACAGCGCTGCCGCCGACCGTCCCAAAGGAATCATCGCCAACCCCAACTGCACCACTATGGTGGCCATGCCGATCCTTAAGCCGCTCCATGAGGAAGCGGGCCTGACATCCATGATCGTCAGTACCTATCAGGCCACGTCGGGAGCCGGCCTGGCCGGCGTCGAAGAGCTGGCGGGACAGGTAACCAAGGCCGGTGACGCCCGAGTCTTGACTCATGACGGTTCACAACTGGACGTTGGGCAACCATCGGCGTTTCCAGCCCCGATCGCCTACAACGCCGTGCCATCAGCCGGGGCCATGGTCGACGATGGAACCCTCGAAACCAGTGAGGAGCAGAAGCTCCGGTTCGAGAGCCGAAAGATCCTGGGTATCGACGAGTTGATGGTGTCGGGAACGTGCGTGCGGGTCCCGGTATACACCGGGCATTCGCTGTCCATCAACGCCCGATTTGAACGGCCGATTGACGTCGCCCGGGCTGTCGGTCTCCTGGCTGAGGCTGACAACGTGGCGTTGGATGACATTCCCACACCGGTCAAGTCGGCCGGAGTAGACGACACACTTGTCGGTCGAGTCCGTCGTGATGAGACGGTGGACAACGGCCTTGCCATGTTCGTCGTCGGAGACAACCTGCGTAAAGGTGCGGCGCTCAACGCGATTGAAATCGCCGAACTGTTGATCCGGCACTGACTCTGCGTTAAGACAGCCGACCAAGGGCAAGCATCGACAAAGGGATTTTCGACACGAACGCGTCGACGCGGCGCGTCTAGGCTTGGCTCATGATCGAGCTCCAGGCATCTGATAGCCATGGCTTGTCTGCCTACGAATCCCAGCCCGAGGGCGCGACGGCAGCCGTAGTCATCGTTCAAGAGATCTTTGGAGTCAATGCCCACATTCGTTCGGTGGTCGACCGCTACGCCGCGCTTGGTTATCGAGCCATTGCCCCGGCCATGTTCGATCGAGTGGAACTCCGTCCTGACGGGGCCTTCACCGAGCTGACCTACACCCCCGATGGGGTGGCCGCGGGCCGCGAGATTCGCCAACGACTGGACTGGGACGACTCGGTCCTTGATGTCGCCGCTGCCGTCGATCACGTCTCGCAGACCGGACCAGTTGCCGTGGTCGGCTACTGCTACGGAGGCTCGATGGCGTGGCTGGCCGCCTCGGCGCTGCCGGTGGCTGCCGCTGTGGGGTACTACGGCGCCCAGGCTCCCACCGACTTCGCCGACAGGCATCCGCTGATACCAACCATGCTGCACTTCGGGGCTCTCGACAGCGGGATCCCGCTGGATAGCGTGACTGCTCTAGCCAAGCGCTACCCCGAGGTGGCTGTGCACGTTTACGATGAGGCCGACCACGGCTTCAACTGCGACGCAAGGTCCTCGTACCATGCCAGAGCCGCCGCAGTCGCTCAGCAGCGAACCAACGACTTTCTGAACCGCCACCTGAGTGCCGCCACCTGAGTAACTGGGTGAGTAGCTGAGCAAGTTCAGAGAAGCACCAAACTGAAATGTAGAGGAGACCAACCATGCCAGGACTGCTACCGAACGTCGACCCCGAGGGACTGCTGGAGTACTCAGTGGTCTACACCGACCGAGCCGTCAACCATATGTCGACCGCGTTCCAACAAGTCATGGTCGACATCTCTTCGACGCTCAAGGCCGTCTACAACGCCGAGGCCGCAGTCGTAGTGCCCGGCAGCGGCACGTACGGCATGGAAGCGGTGGCCCGACAATTCGCTACCGACCAGCACTGTCTGGTCATCCGCAACGGGTTCTTCAGTTACCGGTGGACTCAGATCTTCGACGCTGGACGGATTCCGTCCTCTCACACGGTGATCAAAGCTCGGCCCGCCGCTTCGGGTCCGCAGGCCCCATTCACCCCACCACCCATTGCCGAGGTAACCGCCGCCATCGCTGCTGAGAGGCCGTCAGTCGTCTTCGCCCCCCATGTGGAAACCTCAGCCGGCATGATCTTGCCCGACGACTACGTTGCCGCTGTAGCCAAAGCCACCCATGACGTCGGGGGCCTGTTCGTTTTGGACTGCATTGCCTCGGGAACAATTTGGGTGGACATGGCCGCTCTTGGTGTCGATGTCTTGTGTTCGGCGCCGCAGAAAGGCTGGAGCGGCCCACCGTGCGCCGGGCTGGTGATGCTTTCACCGGCAGCGCTGGAACGCCTGGGTGAAACCTCCAGCACCAGTTTTGCTTGTGACCTGGGAAAGTGGCGGGACATCATGGCCGCCTACGAAGCCGGTGGACACGCCTATCACGCAACGATGCCCACCGACTCGCTGCGAGTGTTTCGAGACGTTATGGCCGAGACCAAGGCCTTCGGGTTCGAAAACGCCAACAATGCTCTGGCCGACCTTGGCAGTCGAGTCCGGGGATTGCTCACCGAGCGAGGATTCCCCAGCGTGGCCGCCGAAGGTTTCCAGGCTCCCGGGGTGGTAGTGGCCTACACCGATGCGGCTGACATCAAGACCGGCAAACGGTTCTCTGAAGCCGGCATTCAGGTGGCCGGAGGGGTGCCCTTGATGTGTGATGAGCCCGACGACTTCTCAACCTTCCGCATCGGCTTGTTCGGCCTGGACAAGATCGCCGATATCGACCGTACGGTTTCGCTACTGGCTGCGGCTATGGACGGCTTCGCCGGTAGCTAGGTTTCGGGCGTGTCGACGTATCGCTGGGCGGCCTCGGTCAGCGACAGGTCCAGCTGGTTGGCCAGCGAAGTCAGCCATGCCAAGACGTCGCCCAGCTCGTGGAGTTGTTCGTCGCGGGTTCCTTTGCGAATGGCCTGGGCCAGTTCGCCGACCTCCTCGCACAACCAGGCCACGCTGGACGGTAGCCCCCGCTCGCGGTCCACTTGGCCGAACTGTTCTTCCATCAAGTCCTGAAACTCGGAAATGTTCACGCTGATTCTCTGCGATCGTCTTGCCAGGGTTGCATCATCCAACCCATGGTTTTGGTAAGAGCATCGGCCGCAGGCCTGATGGCCAACGAGTCGGTGCCGGGGAGAAGCGGGGGCAGGCTTAGCATCGACCGGGCCCAAGCGGGAAGTGACGCCACCGCTCCGGCGGCGATAACCCCGTACGGTCCCCGACTGGCTAGAGGCACCGGAGGAACTAGCAGAAACCGCAGGGTTTCTCGAACTTGTGGACCGCTGGAACATTCTGGTCGGAACGCCTCGATGGTTTCCGCCAGTTGTACGGCTGAACGAGGTGGTTCGTCGGAGCCGAGACGTAGTGCAATCTCGGCCATGTCATTCACATAGGAGTCCCGTTCGGCATCGGTGAGCTTGCCGTAGCCGTGCCGCTCGAATGCTGTCAGGAAGCTGTCGACTTCGGTGACGTGGACCCACAGCAGAAGGTGGGGATCGTTGGCCGAGTAGCTTCGACCGTCCGGTGCGGTTCCGGCCACTCGCTCGTGGACCCGCTTCACCATGGCGATCTGTTGCTCGGCCACCGCAGTTTTTCCGAAGGTTGTGGCCCCCACGAAACGGCCGGTGCGGTGCAGACGCCCCCAAGGGTCGTCGCGGTAGTCCGAATGCTCGTAGACGCCCGCCATGGCCAGTGGGTGCAGCGTCTGTAGCAGTAGCGCCCGCAGTCCGCCTATGAGCATGGCCGCATCGCCGTGGACCCTCCAGGCAGCGCTGCCAGGCCCGAACAGGCCCGAATCGGTATCATCGGCCACTTCGGCCGGTGTAAGGCCCTGATCCCCTGAAATGGCGGCTCTGAGGTAGTTGCTACCACGACGCTGGATGGCGCCTAGAATCTGATTGGCCGGATTCACTCTGAAATCTCCTGGCTACCCGTGGCGTAATGATATCGAAACTGCAACATAAGGCTCTAACGGGACCCCGTCGTGTGTGGATAACCGTGTACAAGGGCCGAATGTAGAGCAGTTGGGGCTATCACTGTTACGCCCCTACGAAGGGCTTCGGATGCGACCAGCAGGCAGGTGACGATTGTGCCGGTTGCTGGACAGGGACGATCTTTGGTAGGAAAATGGGTCTACACAACTTCACGGAGGCAAATGTGGGTTTCATTGGTTCGATCATCGGAACACTGATTGTGGGTGCCATTGTTGGTTTCCTCGGTCGGGCGATTCTGCCGGGTGCGCAAGACATCGGTCTTGCTAAGACCGTTGGTCTAGGCGTGGTTTCGGCGTTCGTCGTCGGACTCATCCTCGGCAACGTGAACGCAATCCTGGCCATTGTGGTCGGCGGCCTGGTTGCTGCCGGTCTGCTGTGGCTCGGCATCCGTCAGGGTTTCCTGAAGGCATAGTCGCCTTATTGCGGACTCAGCGTTTCCGAATCGAAAACGCGCAAAACGGTGGCCTTCGGGCCACCGTTTGTTGTTTTGCCGACATGAAACCGTCGGTCCATCTCAGTTGTCGGGTTGGGGAGATTTGAACTCCCGACCTCCTCGTCCCGAACGAGGCGCGCTACCAACCTGCGCCACAACCCGTGGTCGGTCTAGCTTATCGCCGATTCCGCTTCCACGCCCTCGTGATAAGTGCCCCCGGCGAGAAGTTCTTTGGCTAGACGGCGAATCCGTAGTGAGTCGAGAGGTTTGATCAACCAACCGTCTGCTCGGGACTCCTGAGCGAGAAAAACGTCCACCGATCGATCGAGCAACAAAGCGACAGGGCGGGCGTCAAGTCGTTCCGCCCCTTCCTCCTGTCTGATAGCCAGACAAGCGGCTATGCCGCCCATGTTTCCGATTTGAAGATCGAGGATCACCAGGTCGGGGTTTGTCGCTTGAACGGCCGGGAGCACGTCCGAACCTTTGCGCACCCGTAGTACGTCCGTTTCCTCGTTTGCCATGGCGGCATCAAGGTCAGCGGCGATGTTGTCGGAGTCGGTTGCCACGAGCACAGTTCTCACGGCCCAAATCGTAGCGGGAACGGCGGCCGGGCGGAACGGGGCCTGTCCGCTGCCTGCGGCGGGGTTGAGCACCGTTAGGCCTAGACTGGTGTTCTGGTTGGGTGCGACCGCGAAAGGGTATCGAAGCTCACATGCTCGAAATACACATCGAAGAGACCGAGAACTACACGCTCTGCCGTCCGTCGGGTGAACTCGACGCCTACACCGTTGGATCGTTTCGCGAAGCTCTGTCGAAGTTGGCCGGTGAGCGCCATCTCCTTATCGACCTGTCCGATGTTCCGTTCATGGACTCTGCCGGGCTCGGCGCCCTGATCGGTGGTATTCGCCGGGCTCGTGAAGCTGACGGGGCCGTGGCCGTGGCCTGCAGCCGGCCAGCGTTGACCCGACTTCTTCATACCACCGGCTTCGATCGCATCGTCCCGGTAACCGAGTCGGTCGAAGACGCCGAGGCTGCCCTCGGTGAAGCAACAGCCGAGGAAGACTGAACAACGCCGCTCAGATGCGGCGCCTAGGCGCTGTTATGGCCGCCCGCTGAGATCTTCAGCCAGCTCGGCCAGGCCCTCCAGATCACGCACTGGATCCGCACGTTCGTGCAGCCATCGAATGGGAACGCGCTCGACGTCGGGTTGGCTGGTTGACCAAAGAGACCGCCGCACAACGTGGCGCTCAGCTGTCGCCAACCCGCCAAGCTGTTTCAGGTTGTCGGCCAGGGGACCGTCCGACTCGTCCCCGTCTTGTTCCGGCTCGCCGGCTGATGTCGAGAACGGAGTTGCCCGGTTGACGACGAGGAGATCGACTGGGCGCAGACGGTCAGTGACCCGATCCATGATCCACGCCAGCTCGACCAGCGGTCCTCGGCGGGGTGAGACGACACCGATGACTGCGGCGTCGGCACCCAAGACGACGCTCAGTTCGTCGGCTCTGCGTCGGAAACCCTCGTCAAGGCCTTGAAATTCGGCGAAGAACGCCACTACGTCTTCCACCAGCCCTGCTCCGACCATCCGGCCAAGGACCCGCAACATAAGTTGACCTCCGGCTGAGACTCCCCGCAGGACGGCGTTGCCCGGTGAGAAGACCGACCGGTAGAGACGATGGTCGACAAATCGGGTCAGGCGACCGGGGCTGTCGAGGAAGTCGACGGCGTGACGCGAGGGCGGAGTATCGACTACCACTACGTCGAAACGGTCGTCCTGGTGGAGTTGATAGAGCCGTTCGACTGCCATGTATTCGTTTGTTCCCGACAACGAGTGGGCCAGATTCTTGAACAACCGGTTGCCGAGAATACGTTCAGCCTGGGCGGGGGAGGACGCTTCGGATCTCACCACCTGTTCGAATGTCTCTGCTGGATCCAACATGGTGGCCCACAACTCACCCGACCCGAAGCGGCCGACGAGCGTCGGTTCATTGCCGAGTCCGCCGGTGTCGGCTTCGGGTAGGCCCAGCGCGTCGGCAAGTCGACGGGCTGGATCGATGGTCAATACGACAACCCTTTTGCCGCCTGAGGCAGTGGCCATGGCAACCGCCGCCGACACGGTGGTCTTCCCAACCCCGCCGGGCCCGAGGCAGAGCACTACCGGAGCATCCGGCAGCTCGGCCGGATCGGCTTCTGAATCCGCTTCTGTGTCTTGTTGGGCCTCGGCTGCGGACACGGTTAGGCCGACGCCTAGCCCGGAGAACTCGCCTCCGCTGTTGAGGCTGGCCGCCTGCTCATCGAGTTGGGCGGCCAGGGACGCAATATCGTCCAGACCGAGGCCTGGACGGAAGACGTAGGGGGCCACCATCGTTGGGAGAGCCAACTCGTCGGCCAGCCGGGTGATCTGGCCCTGTTGGCTTTCCTGGCGTTGCAACCGGAAGCGAGCAGCCTGGTGGAGCGCAATATTGGACTTGGGGTCAACCGCATCGGCCAGGCCGGGGATCTCCGGCCAAACACCGTTTATCACCAGCGGACCAAGTTGTACACCGACCCGGTCTTCGATGGCGTACGCCGTTTCCACTGTTTCAGTAATCGGGGTTTCCTCCGCAAGAGTAACCAGGAGAACCTGGCAGCGGGTCTCGTCGGCCAACATGGCCAGAACCTGGTCGGCCTGGTCGCGTATGGGGCCGGAGTCAGCAGAGTCCGCCATTGCGGCGGGTGAGGTTAGGAATGACAGAGCATGGCCCGATGCCGGGGCGTCGACGATGATCAGATCGGCGGCCCCTGCTTCCTCCATCTGTCGTATCTTGCCCAGCGTTACCAAATCCCGAATGCCGGGTGCCGCTGTTGCCACCACTTCGACGGCACTGGTTTTCGTGAAGCGTTTCACCACCGGCCCCAAACCGGCACGGCCCAAGTAGTCGGCTAGGGCGTCGTCGGGCCGCAGTTGCATCAGATCCAGGCGACCCCAGTCGGCATCTTTGAAATACCGATCTCTATCGGCGGAGGTCAAAGTCTCCGTGTCGACCGCCTGAGGGTCGAGCCCGAGTTTGTCGACGCCGAAAGTCGGCCCTAACCCGCTGTATCCTTCCAGAGCGATTAGCATCACGTGACATCCGCCAGAAGCGGCCGCGACGGCCAGTGCGGACCCTACCGTGGTCTTTCCAACCCCGCCTTTACCGGCAACAACGAGGACATTGGATGCGGCGAAGAAGTCGGTTGAAGTCACCAATCAAGAGGCTACTGGCTGGCGAACGCTCATTTGGCCGGTCGCTGTTCAGGTCTGACCCGACCGTCGGTGGCCGTCGCCCCATATCGGTTCGTTTGGCGGCCTCTGTAGCGGCGCTGGTGACGTTGGCTGTCCTGGTGCTGGCCCCGATCGCCCCGGCTGCTGCACAGGTCACCGGTCAAGACAGCTCTGACAGCGGCTCGGTAGATGACCTTGACGCCTGCCCCGAGGATCTTGAAACAATCTCATCGGTTAGCAGCGAGGTGCGAGTAGTCAAAGTCGCCGGACTCCTTGATCCAGTGGTTCGTGGCTACATTCTTGACGAATTGGACGCGGCAGAAGAAGCTGTGCGATCGGGCTCGGAGGTCATCGGCTTGATCCTTTGGGTCAACAGCCGGGGATCGGTTCTTTCCGACGCCGACTACGTTTCGCTGGCCGGCCGTCTCCGGAACTCTGACATTCCGGTGGCGTTGTGGGTCGGCCAGGCCGGCTCCGCCGCCTTGGGCGGCACGGCTGAGTTGGCGACGGTGGCAGAGCTGGTGGCCGTCACCCCGAACTCATCGATTGGGGCGACCGGCGAACGTAGGCTGCCTGCCGAATGGGGTGAGCCCTTCGGAGAAGCCTCGGATCGAATGGAGACCGCAGTCTTTTCGGCCGAGGAGGCTGTGCAAGCCGGCTTTGCCGTGTCGCCATTGTCCGACACGGTCTCGATTGGCTCGTTCGCCACGCTCCTCGACGGTTTCGAGGTCGTTCGTTGCCTCGATGACGGCTCGATTGTCACCGTGCCCACGTCACAGGCCAGATTGTCCGGCCTACCGCTCCTCTCGCAGTTCTTCCACACAGTGGCCAGTCCCGAGGTGGCGTACCTCTTCTTCACCATGGGCATGGCCATCTTGGTCTTCGAGCTGTTCGTTGCCGGAGTCGGCATTGCCGGCGTTCTCGGCGCCGGCTTGATGATTATGGGCGGCTACGGGCTCGGCTCACTACCGGTGCGATGGTGGGCGGTAGTCCTGCTGATTCTCGCCATGTTCTATCTCGCTGTTGACATTCAGACCAACGTTCCCCGCTACTACACGATTGTCGGAATTGCGGTGTTTATCATCGGAACCTGGTTCCTCTACGACGGTGTCACCATGTCGTGGATCACCGGCCTGGCCGTCATCATTGGCATGCTCCTGTACGCCTATACCGGGATGCCGTCCATGGTCCGCACAAGGTTCTCAACGCCTACGATCGGTCGCCGGTGGATGATCGGTGAAGTTGGAGAGGCGCTCAGCAGCGTCGACCCTGAGGGCACGGTCAAGATTCGTGATGTCCCGTGGCGGGCAATTACCAATCGGGCTACTCCTGTTGAGGCAGGAGGCTCGGTCCGCGTAGTCGGTATCGACCGGCTACTGCTCGAAGTTGAACCTGAAGAGGGCGGCGCCAAGGACTATCGCACCGGTCGCTGAACGGCTCTGCCGTACACCCCCCCCCGGTTGGCAAAAACCGAGTTAACGACGTTTGTCGATGGTTGTTGTTTGCGTCGGCCTGGGTAGATTGCGGGAATACGTTACGGTGTATACAGTCTCGTTACAAACATGCAGCGCAGATGCATAGTTTCGTAACGAACGTTCCGGGGGGACCAACGCATGCTGAAGATTCATCCCAACTCGGCGACCGGAAGTTCGCCTGACAAGGCTGATCTGAGCTGGCAGGATCGAGGGGCCTGCAAGGGCCCTTGCCAGGCCATCTTCTTTCCGCCGCCCAGGTTGGAACGTAGAACCGATCGCCGCCTTCGGGAAGCTCGGGCCAAGGAGATTTGTGGAGCCTGCTCGGTTCAGGAGACGTGCCTGACCTACGCCATGGACATTTCCGAGCAGCACGGGATCTGGGGTGGACTGACCGCCCGCGAGCGTCGTGCGCTGAAATCGAAGCGAGTGAAGCGCTAGACGTCTAAAGACGGGGGCCGGCGATTCGCAGGTCGTCGCGTCGCCGAGTCATGCCGTTGCCGTCCATGTAGGACAGCAAAGCGAGCACGTACTTTCGGCTTGTGTCCAGCAGGTCGCGGATCTCGGCCACGGTAAGGCCGTCGGGCTGCGTCTCGAACGCGGTTGACACCAAGCGGCGTGCCTCGGCCAAGGCCGATTGCGCGAAGTAGATTCCCTCGGACTCGATGATCAGATCCCGACGCACGAGTTGGCGGACCTCATCTTTGGGGATGCCGTCGGCCCCAGGCGGGGAGAACGGTTCGGCGGCCAGTGCTTTGACCCACGGATGGTCGGCTAGGGGATCGACAACCGGGCCAATGGTGGCCCGTCCGTTCTCGATGCGGATTCCCTCGATGGTGGCCAGCGCTGCCCGTTGCCGGTCATCCAGCGTGGCTACGTCCAGGCCAAGACCGCCAGCGTTGTCGACCTCTTCGGCCAGCGACACGACCATGGTCTCCAAGAGCTGCGGGTCAACAATCCAGTTGCCGACGGTTGGAGCCAGCGTGCGGCCGGTGAGGCGAGCGAGGCGGTCAACGTCGACCCAGCCTCGTTCGGAAACTGTTCGAGCCACCGCCAGATCGGGGGCTGCCTTTGAGGCCGGCACAATGGGGTCGACGTCGAGAATCCGGCCACCGCCGACGGTTTCGTGGCGGCCGCTCTCTCGAAGCACGAACCTGTCGCCGGGGACAAGAAGAAGCGACCGGTCGAAGTACAGGCGAACAGTGCCACTGTCACCGGGAGCCAATTCGGTTGCCCCCAATACCCGCATCCGCAGCGGTACTTCGGCTGCGCCGATGTAGGCGACGTAGGCTCCACGTCGTCCGACGGAGTGACTGAGCCCGGAAAGCACAGTCAGGTTGGCGTCGCTCTGGGTGGTTCGATGCCAACGGGACCCGTCGACCAGAACGTATCCACGTTCGACGTCGTTGTGGCCGATACCGACCAGGTTGACCGCCACCCTGGCGGCGGGTTCGATGGTGTCCAACTCCTGATAGTGATTCTGTAGACCACGGATGCGAACCTGATGCTCATGGCCGTTTCCGGCCAAGGTCAGCTCGTCTCCAACCTGTAGAGAGGCTCCGGTCAACGTTCCGGTGACCACGGTGCCTGCTCCGGTAGGGGCGAACGCTCGGTCAACCCATAGCCGCGGAGTGCGTCGGTGCGGTCGGGCCTGAGCGTCGGCCCAGTCGGTCTCGTCGTCGGTCTGGATGGCTTCAGCGGCTGTTACATCAGAGACTGTGACATCAGAGGCTGTTACATCAGCAACTGTTACATCAGCAATCATTGCGTCTAGAGCCTCACGGAGGTCGTCCATTCCGGTGCCGTTTGGTCCTTCGAGCGCTGCAACCTCCATGACCGGAGCGTCGGCCAGGAAGCTGCCTTCCAGGTGCTCCTCGAGATCCAGCAACGCCAGTTCCAGCAGTTCATCATCGACCTGGTCGACCTTGGTGAGCACTACCAGTCCTTGGCTGATGCCAAGAAGCTTGAGGATCTGAAGATGCTCCTCGGATTGAGGTTTCCATCCTTCGGTTGCGGCCACCACGAACAGGCAGGCGTCGACCGCTCCGACTCCGGCCAGCATGTTGCGAAGGAACCGCACGTGTCCGGGAACGTCGACCAGCGAGAGATGCCGACCGGAGGGAAGAGTGCAGTGGGCGAAGCCCAAGTCGATAGTGAGTCCCCGCTCCTTCTCCTCGTCGAGGCGGTCGGGATCGGTACCCGTCAGCGACTTCACCAGCGTCGACTTGCCGTGATCGACGTGCCCGGCAGTGGCTATGACCGTCATCGGTGAGGGTCTGGCTCTGCTGGCAGAACCGCTGCCAGCGCCTGGGAGAGATAGTCGTCGTCGGTCGGGTCCACCGTTCGCAGATCAATGATGGTGTGGCGGTCTTCGACTCTAGCAATGATCGGCCGGTCAAGGTTGCGCAGCGCGTCACTGACATCGCTGGTGATGCGGAGGCCGTGGCTGGGGATCGTTACTGTCGGAAGTGTGCCGCCACCGGGAACGGACTGGCACGACGCCGATAATGCCGTGCCGAGAGTGGCATCGATGGCGTCCGCTCTGGCCTGAAGCTCGACCGGAGTGCGTGAGGCCATGGCCCAGAAGGGGATGTCGCCTCCACGGCGATCGAGGTAGGCCAGTGTGGTTTCGTGGAGGGCGTGCATAACGAGCGATCCAGGTCGAAGCGCCCGGGCCAGAGGATGGCGTCCACAGGTCGCCACGAGGTCGGCCCGACCGGCGATGATTCCGGCTTGTGGTCCGCCGTAGAGCTTGTCGCCGCTGAACAGGACAAGGTCGGCGCCGTCTTTCAAGGTCTGGCGCGCCGCCGGCTCCTCAGCCAGCCAGCTTGGGGGTGGGCCGCTGAGCCAGGGGCAGGTGCTGTCCAACAAGCCTGAGCCGATGTCGGCAACGACCGGGGGGCCAACGGTGGCCAGTTCGGCCACGGTCACGTCTTCGGTGAATCCGACGATGCGATAGTTGGAGCGATGGACTTTTAGGATCATGGCCAGGTCGTCGGCGACGTCGCTGTAGTCGGATAGTCGGGATCGATTTGTCGTTCCGACTTCAACCAGACGGGCACCGGACTGATTCATGACGTCGGGTATGCGGAACCCGCCACCGATCTCAACCATTTCGCCCCGCCCAACGGCGACACCTCGATTGGGGGCCAACGCTGCCAGGGTCAGCAATACGGCTCCGGCACAATTGTTGACCACCATGGCCGCCTCAGCACCGCAGGCTTCGGCCATGACGTCGCCTACCGCTCGTTGGCGACTGCCTCGGGATCCTGTCTCGAGGTCAAGCTCCAGGTTGGTATAACGGGAGGGAAGTGAAACCGGAAGCGGTGCTCGTCCGAGGTTGGTGTGCAGCATTACGCCGGTGGCGTTGACGACTTCGGTAATCATTTGTCGCCGCCGTCGCCGGGCATAGTCTTCGAGGCGGTCGGCGTCATCGTCGGCGATTGCTTGGCGGGCCACGCTCACCGCTAGTGGGTGAGGTAGCCCGTGGGCGGCTAGAGAACGGGCCAAGCGGTCGACCGAGGGTGGCCGCTTCCCCATGGTGGTTTCCTGCGGGGAAACGTCGGACCGGGAGCTGGGTGAGGGCGCCGCGTCTGAATCCACGGCTCAAGACTACCGGGCGATGTCACCCGCTTCCCGTCCGGTGGCTTACCAGCTCACCTCGCCGGATTCGCTGTCGCGTTCACCAGCGATGTTACACGAGTGTCATTTCAAACAAGGTCGACAGGGGCTATAGCCCGGTTCGTTTGTTGCTAGGCCGGATAGACTGGAACGTGATGGTAAAGAAGCACGCTTTGCTACTAGGCCTAGCGATCCTCGCCGAGGTCTCGGTCTTTCTTCTTGCCGCCAATCAACTCCGGCCACTTGTTGTCGTCCTCGCCTTGGTTGCTCTGTCGGCCGCTGGAGCGCGACAACTGAGCTCGGCGATCGCCAACGGCGACGCCCTTCAGCTGGTGGCCGCCGGGTTGTTGATCGTTCCCGGTTTCATTTCGGGAATAGTTGGTGCCCTACTTTTCGTGGCACCCGTTCCGGTCCGATTGCGTGACGGTCTTCGCGAAGTAGTTCGCGATTTGGCCGGTGATCGCTCGGACCTTCTTGTTCCCTCGAGTTTTCCGGTTGGGGGCTACCGGGTGGAACAACGCGGCGTGCTTGACGTCGGCTACCAGCAAGAACCCAGAACAAGAGTCGGTCGATGAGGTGGCATGCGCTCGCGCACGTGTGCTTGAGATACCTCGTCGACAACCGTGAGAACAGGAGAGGTTGTGTCCATCACAGAAGATCAAGTTCCGCTTCCGCCGATCACCCCGGGGGTAGCCCGAGCGCTGAGCCCGTTGGTGCGTCGGATTGCCAGCGAGAGCTCGGCTGGAGAGCCCGGTCTGAATACGTACTTGGTCGGCATCGACGAGATTGTCATCGTTGATCCCGGTCCCAGCGATGATCAGCACCTTGACGTGCTTTGCGGATGCGGCGGTGATCGCATTCGTTGGATCGTGTTGACCGATACCGGCGAGGACTATTCCGCTTCCGCCGCGGAACTGAAGCAGCGCACCGGGGCCGAGTTGGTCGCACCTGCTGGGTTCGACGGAGCCGATCAGGTCCTTGGCGACGGCTTCAAAATCGACGCCACCGAATTTCGTATGACCGCAGTGGCAGTAGAGGAAGGCTCCGACAGCAAGTTCTCGTTCGTCCTGGAGCAGGAACGAACGTTGCTGACCGGTGATCACGTTATCGATGACGAGATGCCGAAGGGTTTGCCGGAGAAGGTGAAGTCCTACCGGATCAAGTCCATCGCGCCCGGCCACGGCCAGTACATCGAGAACGCGTCGAGGATGCTCAGCTAAATCGCTGCTCGACAGCGCATGGCCGCTGGTGAGAAGTTGAAAACGTAGAAGGACCCACCTCCGAAGAGGCGGGTCCTTCTACGTTTTTGCGTTCGTTTGACTTCTTACGAGAACGACTGTCCGCAGCCGCAGCTGCGCTGGGCGTTCGGGTTGTCGATCGAGAATCCGGTTTGCTGCAGACCGTCTTTGTAGTCGAGGGTGGCTCCTACCAGGAGCTGTGCGCTAGTGGGGTCGACGACCACCTTCACGCCACCGTGTTCGGTCGCTTGGTCTTCGTTTGCGACCTCGCCGTCGAAGAACATTTCGTAAGAGAAGCCGGAGCAGCCGCCGGGGCGTACCGCAACTCGAAGGGCGAGCGCTTCGTCGTCCTCTTGGTCGAGCAGCTGCTTGACCTTCGTGGCTGCTGCGTCGGTTACCGTGATCATAGTTTTGCGTACCTCCGTGCTTTCAGTGTAACGCCGGGTTGCGGCTGTTTATTCCGCTTGGGAAAGGGTCAGGGTCTCGTGTCGCCCGGCACCTGGCTGATACGTGTTCACATAGCGACTGTTAGTCTGAAAACATGGTCGCAGACAGAGTCACCGAAGACGAAATCATGGGGGTTTTGCGTGGTGTGATCGACCCGGAGTTGGGCAGCAACATCGTTGAGCTTGGCATGGCCAAGGGAGCGAAGGTGGCTGACGACGGGTCGGTGGTGGTGAAGATCGCCCTCACAACGGCCGGATGCCCGTTGCGGGCTCAGATTCAACGAGACACCAAGACCAGGATTGCCTCACTCCCGGGCGTGACCAAGGTATCGATCGACTGGACCGAGTTATCTCCGGATGAAAAGGCTGCGGCGATGGCGGTGGCCAGGAAAAACGCTGCCGACCGTGCCCCTGAGACCGCCATTCCGGCTACGGCGCGGGTCCTGGCTATTGCCTCGGGCAAGGGTGGTGTCGGCAAGTCTTCGGTGACCGCCAACCTGGCTGTGGCTTTGGCTGCTCAGGGGCGAAACGTTGGGGTGATCGATGCTGACATCTGGGGTTTCTCCATTCCCCGCATGCTGGGCCTGGACGGCCGGCTGGGGGGTGGCACCGACGGCGAACGGGCTGTCATCGAGCCGCTGTCGATGTCAGTCCCAACCGAAGAAGGATTGGCCACCGGGCGTCTTGACGTCGTGTCGATGGGTTTCCTGGTGGAAGACGAGGAGTCGGCTCTGTTATGGCGCGGTCTAATGTTGAACCGGGCCGTCCAGCACTTCCTTGAAGATGTGGCGTGGGATGACGACCTCGAGTACTTGTTGATTGACATGCCACCGGGCACCGGTGATGTGGCCATGGGCTTGGCCCGCATGATCCCCAGGGCTGAGATGTTGGTGGTCACGACGCCGGCGACCGGTGCTCAGAAAGTGGCCGCACGGGCGGTCTCGATGGCCCGAAAGTCGTACCTGCGAGTAGCCGGCGTCATTGAGAACATGTCGGTGTTCGTGGCTCCGGACGGTCAACGCTTCGAGCTGTTCGGCAGCGGTGGGGGTCAGGCGCTGGCCGACGAAGCCGGTGTTGAGCTGATCGGGCGGATTCCAATAGAACCAGAGGTTTCAGCCGGTGGTGACGCCGGAGAACCCGTGGCTCTTGGCCCGGGATCGCCGGCGGCGGAGGTGTTCATCGAGATTGCTCAGCGAATCGTGACTGACATCGCTCCACCGGTTGAGATGGAAAGCTGTACCGCCCGAATGTTCGACCTGGTGGACGCCGCGCTGGCCGAGTACGACTCGACAAACAGCGATTGAGCCTGGGTCGTTTGGTGATTTAGGCTTCGGCCGGTGTCTGAGTTGGTTTGGGGGCAGTCGATCGTTTAACGGTGAGCTTCTCGTTTACGAATCTTGATGCCGGAACCAAGACGGTCATCTGAGTCTCGGGATCTTCGAGCTCAATGGTCGTTGGGTGAACAGCGGTGACTTTGCCCTGCACATCGTCGAACATGACGATGTCACCTTCGGAGACCAGTCGACGCATCGCCCGGTTGGAGGCCACCTCTCGAGCCACGCTGTGACCGCCCAGGCCGACCAGCAAGGTCAAGGTGGCGGCTACACCGAAGAAGATGGCGGCCAAGCCCATGTTGACCACTTCGGTGTCGATACCGATTGTGCTGACTGCCAGCAGAATGGCGAGGGTGTAAATCAGCGACCGGACCACCATGTGGACCTGTCGCTCGATGTTGAGCGGCATTCGAGCCGTGGCCTGCGAGACGGCGGTGGCGGCGAATGAAGCCAAGACGCGGGCAACGATGATGATGATCGCCGCAGTCAGAATCTTGGGAAAGAAGGCGATGGCGTCTTTGGGTAGCTGGTCAAGCGCCGTGGGCTGAATGAAGCCAAGGGCGGCGATCAGACCGCCAACCATGAAGAAGGAAAAGACCAACTGGCTGATGGGTTTGGCCACGTTCTGGATGGCCTCTCCCTTGGCCGAAGCCACCAGACGGTGGACGAGGCGTGAGGCGATCATCCCCAACACAATTCCGGCGACGATTGCTACCAGCGCCATAAGCCAACTATTCATCATTCTCCTCCATCAGCAGCAATCGGGAAGTCTCCACGCCCGCCCCGAAGAGATCCGATACGACATCGAACATTACCCGCGAATCGAGGCGGTCCGTCACTTTCTGTTCCAGCCGTTCAGTCAAATCGTCTGGCGAAGCGAGGACTGTCCCCAACGCCTGTTGGATACTCGATGCCTGTGTCTGGTTGTCGTTGCCGTCTTCGTGAATCGACATTGATTCGATGGCCGAAGCACATCGCTCACAGGTTGCGATGTGCTGTTCGACGCGAGCAGTAGCCACCACCTCTTTGTCGGTGGAAGCTTCGTCATCGAGCCACCGCTGCAGTGCCCGCTTGTTCGGGTGGCGAAAGCGTGCCACTACTCCCACTCTCTCAACGCTGCGCCCAACTTGCGGCGGGCTCTGAGCAGCCGTGTTTTGACAGTGGGTAAGGGCACATCGAGGACTTCGCTTATCTCGTCGTAGCTGAGGCCTTCCAGCTCTCTAAGCACCACAATCGACCGCGAAAGGTCATCAAGCAAATCGAGGGCCTCGACGAAGTCGTCCATGACGATCTCACCTTGAACCCGTGACTCGACCGAGCGCTCCACCTTGATGGGGGTTTCGGGCATGTCGTGAGGGTCAATTACCACCGCTCGACGTCGTCGAATGGTCGAGATAGCTGTGTTGTGGGTGATTCGCAGCACCCACCCTCTCAGCGACGAGTCACCGCGAAAGGTGGGGAGTGCTAGCCAGGCTTTGATCAGCGTTTCCTGGGCGATGTCTTCGGCCAAGGATTTGTCGCGGACGACGGAGAGGGCAAGGCGGTAGATGGCGTCGCCGTGTTCCACCACGAGTTGATGGAGTTCCTCCGGGTCGGCCGATTTCTCATCGCCGCCGGATCCCGCCGATCCCTGTTTGTGGGCTCGGCGGTCGGCTAACGAGATTCGCTCTACTGTATCGGCGGGTTGGCTGGTGTCGGCTGTCGCCCCGCCAGACATGGCAGTCATCAGATTTTGAAGGAAGCGAGGAATCCGCCAACCGAAGTCCAGTGGTGCGTCGGTTACGACAAGTGGCAGGGGCAAGGCAGACGCTGCGGCCATCATTGATGGTATGGCCAACTGGAGATTTGGGAGGCTCGGGCCGTCGACGCGAAATCGCCGAATAGCCGGGGCCAAGGCAAGATCCTCAGCAGTTGGTGCCCTGACGCCTGCACGCTGATCAAGGCCTTCTTGGTTCATACGCCCGGATGGAATTCTCATTTGACTCGCCTCAGATGTGGCCCCGAATCGCCACAACCCATTGTGCGCTGATACCAAGCCAGTTGCTCCTTGGACTCTCAGGTACGTCCAGGAGGCTGTTTAGCCCCATTTTCGGACCGTCCCACAAACGGTAGGGGGATTTCGAGTAAAACACGAGGTGGGCGGTCAATCAGCAGCAGGATAGAAATTTCGCCGAATTCTCGCGACCAACTCCGCTGCTGGGCCGTCTGTCTTTTGCTTCCCACAAGAAAGTGAGAAAGAACAAATGTTTCTTCAAGGTGACGCTGTCGATGAGGGTATTCAAATCGTCGATTCGCTTCAGAGCGGAATCACCGGGTTCTTCGATCAGCTCTTCGGGTTTCTCCCCAACCTGATCGGCTTCCTGGCAATTCTGTTTATCGGGTGGTTTGTCGCCCGATTCATCGCACGGATCGTGCGGCGACTGTTCAAGGCCATCAATCTTGACTACTACCTCGATCGTGCTGGAATCGGTGCTCCACTGGAGCGTGCCGGATATGCAGACAGCGGTCGATTCGTAGCCAAGATCCTCTACTACATGCTGATGCTGATCGTACTCAAGCTGGCCTTCGGGGCACTTGGTATCGACGCTCTCAATGAGCCGTTCGATCAGTTGATTGCCTGGATTCCCAAGGCTCTCGTGGCCCTGGTCCTGATCGTCATCGGTGGCATCGTTGCCAACGTCGTCAAGGATCTGGTTCGTGGAGTTACCGCCGGTCAGGGCTACAGCAATCTTGCTGTGAACGCCGCCGGTATCGGTGTCTGGTTGATCTTCGGCCTGGCCGCTCTTGACCAGGCCGGCATTGCCGGTGACATGGTCGACACGCTGACCAACGCCATCTTTGCCTCCCTGAGCGCCATCCTCATCATCAAGTACGGTGTGGGCGGAATCTGGGCAGCTCGAGATCGCTTCTGGCCGTCGGTTTACGACACTGTTGCATCAAACCGTCCTACCTCTGGGTCCGCTCCGGCGCCCCAGCGACAGGCCTAGCAACAGAATCTCCTGGATGGGGCCCTCAGCCATCCAGGACGGGGCGGGCCCGTTTGGGCGATTCGGGACCCGCCCCATCCACTCAAACTGAACCCCAAGGGTTCAGCAGCAAACGAGGCACCAACAATGGAGTTGGTGCCTCGTTTGCGTTTTCGGATATCAGCCCCGGATGTAGTGCCGACCAGGTCCTGCTTGCTACAGCGAGTCGAGCACCTTGAGGGCGTCTACCGCTTCGCCGATGTCGAAGACATTGTCGATGCGGTCGATGACCGTGCCTCCACCGTCGAGCAGGAAAAGTGACGGTTCGAAGTGAAGGCCCATCGCTTGAACCGTGGGCGAAACTTCGATACCCGGAGCGGTGAAGTTCCCACCGAACTCAAGAGCGTTGGCGTACACCTCGGCGTGGATGATGTCCAAGCCGGGAACTTCTTCAGCCGCCTCCATCAACGTGTCGACCACCGGGCCGCAGTATGCGGTGGAGCAGTAGGCCGGCGTGGCTACCAAGATGGCACTGGGGCGTCCGGCGGCCACGATGTCGGCGTAGCTGTTCTCATGGAAGGGGCACGGGCCCTCGATCCGGGTACAGAGCTGGTCGACGCCGTCAGGATTGTCGAACGTGGGTGTGTCGAACACCTCAAGGGTCGAGCCGATGATAGGAATGAAGACCTCGTTGGCATCGAACGCCTGAACCGGCAGTGTCGATTCGACCCCGCGGATGCTGACAACCAGGTCGTAGATACCGGGTTCGGGCATGGTGAATCGGGCCGGGTAGTACCGAAGAAGGTCGGCGTGTTGATGATCGTCGGCTGTTCCCTCGACGTGATCGTGCGCCACCAACCGGCCGACCATGTCGACCGAGTCGAGTTCCTCGTCGCCTGACATCAAGGCAACGGTTATGGTTTCGTCTTCGTCGGGAAGGGCAGTTTGATCTCTGACCTCAGGGCTGGGAGCGATGATGGCGAACGGGATTCGTTGTTCCATGCCGGCCACCAGCACCCTGTCGGGCGAGAACATGGCAGCCACGTTGGCGGGTTCCAGTGGTGTGTCCGACCCGCAGGCGGCCAACAGCGGAGCGCTGATGGCGGTAAAGGCGGCGCCTCGTGCCACCCACCCAGCCCCGACCCCGACCGCACCGGATGCTGATCGGCTCAGGAAGCTGCGTCGGGTCATGGGGGCTTGAGAGAACAGGTCGTCCGAGGTATGGACTGGCTCGGTTGGCATCCACTAGACGGTACCGGCAATAGGATTTGTGTCGTATGAACGTGTTGCAGATCACAGTCAACGACCAGACCATCGATGTTGACGAGCCTCAGGGTTCGCTTCTGGACACGTTGCGCTATCAGCTCGGTCTGACATCGGTTAAGGATGGCTGCAGCCCCCAAGGCCAGTGCGGCTGCTGCACAGTGCTGGTCGACGGGCAGGCTCGGGTCTCGTGTGTCACCCCGGTTCGGCGGGTACGCGGCCGCTCCGTGACGACGGTGGAAGGCTTGGACACAGACCGCCGGGAGGCGTGGGCCGGCCGGTTCTGCGACACAGGTGCCAGTCAATGCGGATTTTGTACACCGGGAATCGTGATGCGGCTTGAGGCTTTGGCCCGGGCCGTCGACGGTGCCGACAGTTCTGCCCTTCCCGATCTGGATCAAGATGAGGTCGAGCAGGGCCTCCTCGCTCATCTGTGCCGCTGTACCGGCTGGCAGACGATCGTGGAGGCCGCGTGTGAACATGAGACCTCGGTGTCGTTGGCATCGCCGGTCGCCGATCGTCAATGGTCTGCTGCTGCCCAGAGGGCGTCACTGGAAGGTCGTACGGGTCAAGTTGTCAGCGCGGAAATACCGGTCGGCCGCGGTGGTTTCGCCGCCGACACCGCCCCGGCGGACTGCCTGGTCGCGGTGACTGACGGCGATGGGCAGTGGGTGGTAGGCGAATCGCTGTACGAGGCCCGCCTAGTGGCCGCCAAAGTCCAGGGTCGGAGAACGACCGTTGCGCCGTCATGGCCGATCGCCGTTCCCGACGGCCAATGGGTGTCAACGTTACGAACCACATGGGTCGACGGTGCCTACTTGGAGACCGATGCCTCGTGGTGCGAGCCAGGCGGGGTTCCGTCGCCGGTGGAGGCCAACGGCGGAGCATTCGGGGCCAAATGGTCAACTGCTGACGTTGAGTCGTCCTCGCTTGACCAGCCGGATGTGGTGGGAGTTTCCGCCGCCGCCCGCCGGCTGGCCGACAGCTATGGCCGCCCGGTTCTTGCCTTGGCCTCGCGCGAGGATGTAACCCGGTTCGGTCTGAAACGTCCGCCGGTGGCAGGCGGAGTATCCGCCGATGGAACCGGAGTGCTGCGAGTCGCTCGTACCCCAGGTGCGGCCGATGCCATCGCCGCCGGTCTGGCAGCCAATCCACACTTGGCTGAGGGCGTCGCCCTGTCGATTGAGGAGGTCGATGTGGTTGGCCCTCCGACATCGGTTCGGGCCCGGGCCAGCAGTTGGGCCGAAGCCGTGGTGTTGTTGTCGGCGCTTTCGCCGGGTTCTTCGCCAGGAACGGCCGGTGACAACTCAACGACGGTGGTCCACTCTCCCGACGGTGCCGAAGCTCGGGTGTCGGTGGACATGGGAGATGGCGAGACCAATCCGTCAATTGACGTGTCGGTTAGTTGCGGGCCGGTTCTCGACGCTGTGGTTCTGCGGTCGTATTGCATCGGGGCCGCCCACATGGCGTGGTCGTGGCTGACCAGCGAGTCGCTGGCCGTCGACGCTGAAGGCAACGTGCACGACCTCACTGTTCGCAGCCTCGGTGTGTTGCGCGCCGTCGACACACCGAAGGTCGCCGTCGAGCTGGTGGAGGGTGAAGGGGAACCGGTCAACGGTTCCGATGCAGTGTTCGCCGCGGTGGCCGCTGCCGGCTGGCGAGCGCATGGTTTCCCCGAGGCCTGGCCGATCGGTCTCTAGCCGCCGGTATCAGTCCCGGTCGACCCAAGCTGCGAGAGGCGTCCCACGGGGTTCTTTCGCTAGAGTCCCTAACGTGTCTACTCCAGTTGGTCCCTATACCCCCATTCTCCCAGCCGGTCAGTGGCGTGTTGCTTCCGGGCAGGTCGGCATCGTCGACGGTGCCCTTGTCGATGACACGCTGGCCGGTCAGCTACACCAGGCTCTGGCCAACCTGAAGGCGGTATTGGCCAGCGGGGGGGCGGAGTTGACCGATGTGATTAAGACGACCGTGTTTCTGATCTCCATGGATGACTACGCCGAGATGAACGCCATCTACATCGACTTCTTCGGTGATCACCGGCCGGCTCGCTCGGCGGTAGCGGTGGCTGAGCTTCCACTGGGTGCCAGAGTCGAGATTGAGGCCTGGGCTCACTTGGGTGACGGCTGAGCCGTATACTCACCTGATGCTTGGCCCCATCCTTATTGTGCTGATCCTGGTGGTTCTGATTCCGGTCGGTTTTCTAATGAGTACGACGCTGGCTGCGGCCGTCATGGGTTTCTTGTTGAAGGACAATGCCGAGCGCGTCAACGCCGACAGCGAGCTGCTCGAGACCAACTGGTAGCGGGTCGATCTTTGTCCGCTCCGCGGACCGATCACAAGTGCGATTTGCCGCTCCGAACAAGGCATAGTACGAGGCATAAATGAACGGGCCGTAAATCGACTAGGGTCCAATTCATGATCGACCTCAAGAGACTCAGGGAAGACGACATCTATCGCCAGCGCGCCATGGCCAAGGGTGTCGAGTCGTCTTCTATCGATCGGGTCCTGAGTGTCGACGCCGAACACCGTCGGATCTTGGGCGAGACCGAACAGCTTCGCTCGGAGTCGAACGTGGCGTCGAAGGAAATCGGTCGGGCCGACCCGGCCGAACGGGAAGCAAAAATTGCTGCCGCCGGAGAACTGAAGGCCCGCCTCAGCGAGGTCGAAGGCAAGCTTGAGACGGCGTCGAGTGAGTTGAACGAGTTGGTTCTCACCATCCCAAATCCAGCTCACGAGTCAGTGCCTGAGGGTGGAGAAGAGCAGTTTCGTGTCGAAACCGTGGTGGGTGAAACCCCCGAAGCACCTACCTACAGCCACGGCGAGTTGGGTGAACACTTGGGCATCGTCGACACCACCCGGGCCGTTCGCATGTCGGGCAGCCGATTCGCCTACATCTTGGGCGACGCGGTGCGGTTGCAGTTCGCGTTGGTCCAGTGGACGTTGGCCAAGATCGCCGCCCACGGGTTCATTCCGGTGATCACCCCTGTGTTGGTCCGCGAAGAGATGATGGAACTAGCTGGGTTCTTCCCCACCGACCGCAATCAGGTGTACGCCCTGGAAGCTGACGAGCTGTACCTCATTGGAACATCTGAGGTGGCGCTGGCCGGCATGCATCGAGAGGAACGCATCGACGAAACCGACCTACCAGTTCGCTACGCCGGATACTCAAGCTGTTTCCGCCGTGAAGCCGGCACGTATGGCAAGGACACCAGCGGGTTGTTCCGGGTGCATCAGTTCGACAAGGTCGAGATGTTCTGTTACTCACACCCCGATCGGTCATGGGATGAGTTGGAGCTGCTGCGCAGCATCCAAGAGGAGATCATTGGCGGCCTCGGTTTGCCCTATCGGGTCATCACGGTGGCATCCGGTGACCTAGGAGCACCGGCGGCAAAGAAGTACGACCTTGAGGTGTGGCTACCATCTGAGCAGCGCTACCGGGAAGTCACGTCGTGCTCGAACTACACCGACTTCTCGGCCCGTCGAATGAACAGCCGAATGAAGACTGACAGCGGCAATGTGCTGCTCCACACCTTGAACGGTACTGCCTGTGCTGTGGGCCGAATTCTGCTCAACATCTTCGAAAATCATCAACGGCCGGATGGCTCGGTTGCCGTTCCGGAGGTTTTGATGCCGTTCGCCGGTGGGTTGGAAGTAATCACCCCCCGCTGAGGTTTAACTCCCATCCTTGATCACCATAAACTGACGTGGATTGTCGGCCGATAGTTCTATCGGGACGGGAATTACTCCAGGCCGTTCAACGGAGAGCGGCCTCAGAACAACATAGGAACGCATTATGACGGCAGGTGGGCAACGAAGTCTTCACCAGGCTGCAGTAGCGCAATTCCAGCGGGCTGCTGAGCTGATCGATCTGGAACCGACGTACCGGGAGATCCTCTCGTATCCCAAGAACGAGATCATCGTGAACTTCCCGGTGACGCTCGACGATGGTTCCCTCCGGGTGTTCACTGGCTATCGGATTCAGCACAACAACATCCTCGGCCCATACAAGGGTGGTATGCGGTTTCACCCCGACGTGGACTTGGACGAGGTCCGGGCGTTGGCGGCGTGGATGACGTTCAAGACGGCTTTGGCCGGGGTTCCCTACGGTGGGGCCAAAGGCGGCTTGACGTTGAGCCCAGCCGATTATAGCACCGACGACATGCGCAAGATCGTCCGCCGTTTCACTCATGCTCTTGGCTCCAACATCGGACCGGACCATGACATCCCGGCTCCTGACGTTGGCACATCGAGCCAGACCATGGACTGGGTGATGGACACCTACGCCAACATTTCCCCACCCGGGTTCCGTCAAAGCGTGAAAGGCGTGGTGACAGGTAAGTCGATCGCCGTCGGCGGATCGATCGGCCGCGAGGAGGCGACAGGTCGTGGCGTGTTGTACAGCCTTCGGCACTGGTGCGGCGAGACCGGTACCCGCCTCGATGACCTATCGGTGGCCGTTCAAGGTTTCGGCAACGTGGGTAGCCACTTCGCCTTGCTGGCCGCCGAGGCCGGGTGCACCATCCGAGGCGTTGCTGATCACACCGGCACCATCGTCAACCTAGAGGGCATCGAGGTTGAGAAGCTTCAGGCCTGGGCAAACGACCACGGTGGCGTAGCCGGATTCCTCGGCGCCGACGAGGCATCGACCGACGACCTCTTTGCCTTGGATGTTGATGTACTGGTTCCGGCTGCTCTGGAGAACCAGGTCACGCTGGAACGGGCCAAAACGTTCAAGGGCCGGGTCATTATGGAGGCGGCCAACGGCCCGACTACTCCAGAGGCCGACGACTACCTCAACGACGCCGGGGTCAGTGTCGTGCCGGACATCTTGGCTAACGCCGGTGGTGTCATTGTGTCGTACTTCGAGTGGCTGCAGAACAAGTCGGCCCGAGCTTGGTCGTTTGAAGATGTCGACATCCGGTTGCGTGACCTGATGTGGCAGGCACACGACAAGGTGGCGGCCACGCACCAGGACCGAGGGTGCACGCGTCGCGACGCCGCCTATATTGTGGCCCTCGACCGTCTGGTCGACGTCTACAGCCGCAGAGGCATCTTTCCGTAGGAAGTCAACTCGACGGTGTTCAGCCCGGGTTCTCTCACATGGTTGCGTGATCGAGGTGTTCGATGAGTATCGGCACCTCGGCCAACGCCCGCAATGCATCGTTGAGGTGGGTACAGCCTTCAGTCTTTGCCAAGCGCTCCAAGACCACGGTGCGCAGGTCCGCCACCGGCTCGCCGATAACTGTCATTGCTTTGGCCACTGCCTGAGGACATTCGTGGAATGGTAGGACGTGAGGTGCGACGTCGAGCGTTGCCACCGTCATTGTGCCGGTGTCGATGGTGGCCTTTAGGCGATATTCGTGCACGGCTACCCGGCCGTGGTCGGGGTCGGTGGCCGAATCCTGAAAGCCGGTTGAGACCTCGATGGTGTCGTGGTTGGGGCTAGTGCTGCGCCACAGGTCGATGAAGCGGGCCCGACGCATGGCCGGCGCGCTCAGATCGTCGCCGTCGGGCCCGGTGAAGGAATGCCAGCCGTCGGGATCGTTGGGGTGAACAACGGAGGGAACCGGTTTGGAGCGATCTCGGTCTGGGCCGTTGTGGGCTTGGGTGAGGGCACTGTTGCCGGGGGCGAAGCCGATGCATACACCAGTCATGGAGGCTCGACGTTCACTGAAGTTCGAGGCGTCACCCCAATCGCCGATCCACCGTGACCAGGCAAAGTTGGCGATGAGACTAGCGCCGGAGATGTCGTCCAGTAGGAGATAAAGCGGATCAGGGCCGGGCTTGCCCTGGCCGTCCATCAGCTCTGGCAGCGCGGTGCCGATAGCGCCGCGTAGATAGCCGCCGCCTCGGTGGCCGATGAGGTCGTTCAGCCCTGGTCCGGGTGACGGGTCGGCCCAGATGTCTTCGATGACACGTTCTGCGTTGATGCCAACTCGGTTCTCGGCTGTTGCCACAGTAATCGGGGGTGTAGCTGGATCGGTGGTGACCGCGTCGCGTGCCCGGCCGGTGAGGCGCAGCTGCGACCCGAAGTCTCCTACCCAACGCATGTCGATGGTGCTTGTCCGGCGAATGGAGTTGGCGGGACGCGCTGGCGTTGGCCCGGCCGGACCCAACACATCGAGTTCAACGTTGCTCATGGTGACTCCGGTGGCTCAAGCTCCGACCTCGACGGTGACCCCGGTCATCTCGTTGAGTTCGCCGCGGAGCTGGTTCTCGTTGTAGCCGCGGAACAGCCATGCTGCGCTGGCGTAGAGCACAACCCCGGCCACACCGGACAGTCGAATACCCAGGTCATCGCCGACGTCTCGGCCAAAGGTGGTGAGCAGGGCGAAAATGATGACACCGAACGTCTGGGCGATCTTCTGCAGGAAGGTTCGAGCGGCAAAGAACGACGCTGCGGTGGCTGTCCCGGTGGCGTACTTCGAGTGTTCGGCGATATCGGTGAGGATCCACTGCGGGATTACGCTCAGCACGGCGAAGGCGATAGCGAAGATCAAGATCACAATTACCGCTTCGAGCAGGTTCGGAATGGGTAGTCGTCCCATCATGATGACCAGGCCGAAGTCGATGGCGGTGAGGATGAAGGCCACGATCACCATTCGTTTGCCGCCCCGGCGTTTGGCAATCTTCATGACCAAGGGGTAGAGCACGGTGGCTACCACGATCATGAGGAGCGTCAGGGGAGCAGCGAGGACCTCGTCGAGCTCCAGCAGCACGGTGACGTAGAACAGCATGCCGGTCTGGATGATCATGAGGCCGCCGAAGTAGGCGAAGTCGGCGGCCACGTAGTAACGGAAGAACGGGTTGGCGGCGATGATGGAGACGATTTGTCGGAACGGCACCGACGTCGGCTCGGATCGAGACCAACGGGGCTCGTCGATGCCGAAGACGGGTACGTACATGCCTAGCACGCCGATAACGCAAACGACGCCGACCGCTATCTGCCAGGACTGCAGCGTGGCGACGCCTTGGGCCTCGGCTATCGCGGCTATGAATGGGGTCATGGCGGCCACAACGATGCCGAGAGCCCAACTGGCTGCGGTCCACGTGGCCAGGCTGAGGCGCTCATCGGGGCTGGTTCCCAGATCGGCCACCAGCGAAAAGGCTGGGGTGGCGTATGAGGTGAGCGCCACGTACATCACCGCTTGCACTGCCAAGATCCAGACGATGTTCCAGCTGCTGACCTGCTGGACCGGGGGCATGAACAGGGCGAAGGCTGCGATGCCAGCCGGCAAGGCACCCCAGGCCATGAACGGTATGCGTCGCCCTTTGCGGTGCTTGGACCGATCGGACATGACGGCGATGGCGGGATCGGTGACGGCATCGGTCATTCGGCCGACAGCGGCCAGGATCATGACGGCATTGATGACCACCAGAAAGGTGGCGTCAGTGACTAGTTGAGGAAGCCCGGCGGTGTCGGGTGGTAAATAGAAGAAGACCAGCATGAGGCCGAGCAGGTTGACAATGACCGACAACCCACCGTGACCGACTGATAGGGCCGCTATGACCCCGCCGGGCAATTTCTCGCCGTCTGCTCGCCCCACCGCCTTTGATTCTCCGACGTGACTCTCCACGCCATGAATGTAACAGCACAGGTGGTGCCGAAACCCAACCCCGTGGCTTCTAGAGCAGCCGTTGCATGATGGCTACGTCGTGCCATCGACCGAATTTGCGGGCCACTTGGCGTTCTACGCCGACCAGCTCGAAGTCGTGGCGTTCGTGCAGTGTCACGCTGGCAGGTTGTGGCCCCACAATGCGGGCGAATATGGCGTGGAAACCACGCCTGGTTGCGGTGTCGATCAGCTCGGCCAGCAGGGCGGCGCCGATACCCTGCCCTTGATTGCCTGGGGCTACGTAGACGGAGTCTTCGACGGAAGTGTTGTAGCCGGGGCGGTCTCGGTAGAAGCTGAGGCTGGCGAAGCCCACTACGGCCCCGTCGTTGTTCTCGGCCACCAATACGGCCAGACCTCCTGACCGGGCATCTATCCAGGTTTCCTGCTCAGCCACAGTTCGGGGGACAAGGTCAAGAGTCCGAGTGGACTCGGTTACCTGCTCGTTGTAAATCTCGCTGATGGCCTTTGCGTCTGCTGTGGTGGCCAACCGAATCTGAACTGCTCGCATTTCTTGTGCCTGACTGGTGACCTTCTCCGAGGTTGTGGCGGTTATCGCCACCCGAAGGCGATTGTATTCGGTCGTACCGAGGTCGTTCTCTGTAATTGATCAGCTCAAGAAGACGCCCGAAACCTTGGGGACTACAATGTGTAGGTGGCGGTGGTGACGGCACGTTGAGGCCAGGCCGACTGCAGCGGAGGGAGGCGGAGGCATTGTGGGCCGGTCAATACTCGGATCGGTTCTGGGGTGGGTTGGCAGGCAGGGGTTCGCTCCAATGTCGTTCTGGCTGCATCTCAAAGTGACTCGGTATCCAATGACGCACCCTTGATGGTGATTGCCTCGGAGAGCGGACGACTTACTCGACCGAACTTCAATGGGTTCCCGGTTTCGAAGCGCCTGCAGGGGCAGTTCGACTTGGATCTGACTCAGCTGGCACCGGCGATTGGAGCAGCGGTTGGTCTCATCGTTGATGCCCAAGGCAATCTGCTTGACGGCTTCAAAGTTGTCGGGCGGTCGCTGGCGGGAGCCAACGCATTCCGGGCGGCTGTTGGCGCCGAGGCGGAAGCCTCCCTTGACGTCTCGACCGAACCGTCAACCGGCACCGACGATAGTGAGGAACCTGAGATGTTTGGGGCCGAGATGCGCAACATCATGCCGTTCCCAATGACCGAGCCGAGCGATCTGTCTTCTGGATCGTCTGTGAAGCCTGCAGTTGAACGATTAGGCGGCCATGGGATCGCCGGCAAGAGCAGCGAGATCGATGCCATGGTCGGTAGTGGGCAGCGGCTGTTCGCCGTCATGACCGTGATCTTGGTCTTCTTGATCGCTGCGGTTGCCATCGTGGTGTCATTCCGTTAATCGGACGTCGTTCGCCCTGGCTTGGCATGAGCCAAGGGTCATGCGCTATCAAGGGATATGTTCACTCCGGAGGCGACCCGTTTTCAGTTTGGCGAAGAGGCCAAGGCGGCGTTCGAGAACCAGCGTGTGTTCATCACTGGCGCCGGCAAAGACGGTGGTATTGGTCAGGCCTTCGCCTTGGCCGCGGCGCTGAACGGAGCGGAATCGGTTGGCGTGCACTTCCACCGCAGCTATCAGGACGGCTTTGATCTGGTAGCCGAGCTTGAACGCCACGGCGTCAACTCCTTTCCGGTTCAGGCAGATGTCACCAATCCTCGTGACCTTTGGGCGTGTCGGTCGTATGTGATCGAGCAGATGGGTGGCAAGCCGCCCAGCCTGGTGATTTGCAACTCCGGCCTTACCGAGAGCGGCTACTCGTTTGGCCGCGCTCTTCGACCTAAAGAAGACGAGTCATTGGCGATGCGTCGGGCACGGGTACGTCAACACTTCATTGAAAGCCTGGATGAGTCCCGGTTGGTGTTGAATACCAAGATTGACGGATTCATGGGCTCCACCCACCTTTGGGCCGGCGAGGCGGTGTACTACGACGAGCCGCTGCGTATTGTCTATGTGTCTTCTCGCCAGGCGATTGATCCTGGCCCGGCAGTTCCCGGCTACGCCATTTCTAACTGGGCAGTTCTGCAGCTTCCCAAAGTGCTGTCGGTCAACTTGGGTAAAGCGTCCGGGCACGTGTCGGCGTTCTCGGTACTGTTCCCGTTCATCCGAACGTCGATGACCGACGAGTATGCCGAGAATGAGAAGGTGTACGGCCGTTGGCAGCCTCGAATGCTGGAGACCCATGAGTGCGCCGAGGCATTCGCTCAGCTGCTTTCCCGCTCGAACGACGAGTTGAATCACGGCATGTTTGAACTTGCCGTCGACGGCGCCGAGTCGGGCGACGACCTTTCGGTTACCTGGAAGCAGGTTCGCCTTGATGTTGGTCATGACACCCTCGACTGGAGCGAGGCGGCTCCGGCCGTTCACGGTTCTGTCTAGCAGCCAGGCCTTTCTTCATGGTGCCCGTGGTCCTATAGTTGTCGAAAGCGGAGCAGAAGGATAGGCAGCTGTGCTAGGTGCAGATTTGCAGAGCCCCAGTGTCCTCGGGATCGAGGTTGGGGCAACGGTCGTGCGGGCCGTTGTGCTGTCTCGGGAAACGCTTGAGGTCACGGCGGCAGCTGAGGCTGGGATCGACACCGAAGACGAACATGTCTTTGACTCCACCACTATTCGCCCTGCGTTAGGTGAGGTGATGTATCAACTGGCGGAACTGCAGCCTGAATCGATGCTGGCGGCCATCTCCATTGGCCCGCCCCAGTCCGGCGTGGGCAGTGGACCCGCTCTTCCCCCGTGGCTTGAGCGCCAGGCCCGCAACCTGGGGCAGAATCTCATTTGTGCCGGTGAACTCGGCGTGGCGTTTTGTCCGCAGTGCCCCGTTGACTTGTTGATCTCGCTGTGTGAGGAGGCGGCCATCACGCTTGCCAGGGTTGACCTGGCTCCGATGGCCGCAGCCAGGCTGCTTACCCAGGGTGGAGCGGACACCATCATGGTTGGTTCCGGTCGAGGCTGGCGGGCCAGACTGCGTAACGATGAAGTGTTGGAAGCTCTCCACACCGAGGAGATCGACATTGATCAACCCATGTCGATTGTCCGTCCTGACGGGCGGGTCACCGAGATATCGAAGTACTACGGTGTCGGAGTGGCGGCGGCCCTGGACGAAGAGTTCGAGTTGAACCTGGGTCAGTTGGCCCCGGCGGTTGGTGCCGCAGTGGGCGTTATCGATGGCAGTGCCGCCAACTTGTTGGACGGGGCGACGGTCGTTGGCCGAGCAGTCCCGGTGACCGGTGAGCACCGTTTCGCCGAGTTGGCCGGCTTCGCTGGCTCACCGGGTGCCACCGGTTCGTCAACCGATGCCACTGCCGAGAGTGCCGATGGTTCGTATGGCGTCGCCGGGCCGTCCGATACCGCTGCTGAGTCCGACCGCCAGCAACCGGTCGACCCGACAGGAGACTACGACTTGGCCGCCCTCATCGGCGAGCCCGGTAGCGCCCAAGGTGAGTCAGCCACCGCTCAGCACGCCTTTGGTGTCGACGACCTAGTTCCGCTGCAACCTGATGGCGGTGAGCCAAACCTCACCGCTGAGCACGGCTTCGCCTCGACCGGGTTTGTACCCGGCTCGGGCGACGAGCGAACAACCGTGGATCTGGCCCGCGTGCCAACTCCCCATGTGCCGGATGACAGAGACGGCTTTGACGACTCACCCATGCTGATCGAACGAAACCCCGGGCACACCCCAGGAGGCACGAATACCGGCGATTTCGACCGGATCGGCACGGTGGGCGATAACAAGGATCGCTCGTTCCCGATCATGCTTTTAGTGTTGTTGGTGCTGATCTTGGCTGTGGCGGTCTTCTTGTTCACCCGCTGATCCGGCGGGTTACCTTCAGCCGATTTGGAATTGTCCAAAATACTGTTGGCCATAGCCTCAACGCGTGGCAGACTTTGTGTCTGCCTCTCCGCGTGAGAGGCCGTGCCTCCTTAGCTCAGTCGGTAGAGCGCTTCCATGGTAAGGAAGAGGTCAACAGTTCAATTCTGTTAGGAGGCTCTC
>CALKZY010000008.1 GCA_938002965.1 uncultured Acidimicrobiales bacterium
TCGTCGTCCGCCGTTGATCGGTGATGCAGCTTGCCAAACGACAAAACGTCGTAGCCGACATCACGCATGGCGTGGGCCCAACCCGGCGGGTTGCCGGTGGATGCCTGGGCCGAATCCCAGTTTCCGATGTCGTGCACCCAACGTCCAGTGGCGAATGCAGCGCGGGCCGGAACACATATCGGCGACGGCGTCCAACAGTTGGTGAACCGGGTGCCGGACCGGGCCAGAGCATCCAGGTTTGGTGTGTCCACCACAGCGTGGCTGGCCGAGCCGAGAGCACGTCGCTGGTGCTCGTCGCTCATAATGACCAGAACGTTGCTCAACTTCGTCGTTGATGTTGTCATTCAAGTCCCCGAATGTCGGCGGTCGCTTCGGTCACCGTTTCGGCTGCCATGGTGGCCACCGGGTAGGCGCAGAAGTCGGCGGCCGACCATCCGGCGGGGCGGTGGTTGCCGCTAGCGCCGACCCCGCCAAAAGGCAGACGACCCGACGCCCCCGTGGTCGGGGTGTTCCAGTTGATCACGCCCGCCTTAACGGTGCGGCGGAACTCTTCGAACCGTTCCCGGTTGGTGCTGATCAGGCCGGCCGCCAGCCCGTAGTCGGTGTCAGCCGCCATCGTCACCGCTTGATCGAAGTTGTCGTAGCGACTCACCTGCAGGAGTGGACCGAAGATCTCGTCGTCAACCACGTCGAGGCCGGTGACATCGACGATGGTCGGGCGGACAAACCCGGTGCCCGGTGGCGCCTCGCCGGGCTCGGTCAACAACGCCGCTCCGTTGCCCACCAATTCGTCGACCCGTTGGCGCAACACGTTGGCGGCTTTTGCAGTGATCACCGGCCCGGCGAACGGTTCGGGCTGATCGCCGGGCGCTCCGATACGAAGCCGAAGAGTCAGCTGCACCAACTTGTCGATAAGGCGGTCGCCTTCGGGACCGGCCGGGACAAACAGACGGCGGGTGCAGGTGCAGCGCTGCCCGGCCGAAATGAACGCCGAACGGGTGATCACGTTCACCGCGGCGTCAAGATCGTCCCAGTCGTCAACCACCAGAGGGTTGTTGCCGCCCATTTCCAAGGCCAGCACCACGTCGGGACGATCAGCCAGGGCTGCATGCAGAGCTCGGCCGGTGCGGACACTGCCGGTGAAGGCCACGGCGTCAACCGGGCCGTCCACCAGCGCTCGGCCCGTTTCGGCGGCGCCGACCACCAGATTGATCACACCGGACGGTACGCCGGCCTCAGCCAGCAGTTGAACGTGGGCTACGGCCACTCGCGGAGTCATCTCGCTCGGCTTGTAGACCACGGCGTTGCCGGCCATTAGCGCCGGCAAGATTTGGCCGTTCGGCAGGTGGGCGGGAAAGTTGTACGGACCGAGCACGGCCACCACACCGAGGGCCCGGTGCGTTAGCTCGCCCGGTCCCACCTTCACCGAGTCGGGCGTACGTTCGTGATAGGCGTCGACGGACAGCTGGGCTTTACCGATGACGGTGTTGACTTCGGTGGCGGACTCCCACAGCGGTTTGCCGGTCTCGGCTGCGATCAGTTCGGCCAGGCGAACACGATCCCGTTCCACCAGTTGGGCGAATTGCTCGATCACGGCGGCCCGCTTGGCGGCACCAGCGTTCTCCCACTCCTGCTGATGTTGGCGGGCAGTGGCTACTGCCTCAGCGACCTGATCGGACGAGGCCGCCCGGGCTGACCAGGCCACATCACCGGTCGCCGGATTGACGGTCTCGATGGCTTCGTCCCGGCCGACGGACCACGATCCGCCTATGAAACAGGTCGATGTGTCGCCAGGTTCTGTCGTCATGGCCGTAACCTAGCCGAGTCAAAACCTAGTCGGGCCAAAACCCCGTCGAGCCCACTCAATCAAAACGTCCTCCGTCGCACGCCGATGCCAACAGGTAGCGTTGAGGCGATGAGGCCACCGCCCGGCTTGTTGTCAGCAACCCGTCTTGTGCTTTGCGCACTGTGCAGCCTCGGGGCAGCGTTGGCAATCTCGGGGTGTTTGAGCGACAGCACCGACTCGTCCGGCATAGTCGGTTTCGCTGACGAGCTTGTCGTCGACGGACTGGACGGTCCGACCCAGCTGGTCGTGGCCGACGACGGCGACTGGTGGGTGGCGCAACTGGCCGGAGGCGAGAACGACCGGTCGGGGCAGATCGTGCGAATCGATCCGCAGCGACCTGATGTCGCCCCCACCGTGATGCTCGAAGGTTTGGACAAGCCGACCGGCATTGCGTTGTTCAACGACGAGCTGTGGGTAATGGAGCGTGACCGGCTGTCCCGGGGTCCGATAGGGGGCTCGGTTGACGGATCGGATCGAGTGGTGGTGGCCGACGATCTCCCGAACAACGGTCGATCCCAGGGGACACTTACCCCTGACGGTGATCGGCTGTTGTACAACACCTCCGGTCGACTGGAAGACGACGGCACCCCGACCCCGACGTCGGGAACCCTGTGGTCGGTAACCATCGATCCCGACACCGGTGACACCAACACTGACACCACAATTGAGGCCGTGGCCGACGGCTTCAAACACGCCTATGCCCATGTGAGAGCCGATAATGGCACGCTCTACACCACCGAGATCGGCGACGGCCGCTACGACGGCCAGCCACCTTTCGACGAACTGGTGATGGTGGTGCCGGGCGTCGATCATGGCTGGCCGCAATGTGTAGGAAACAACCGGGTGGTGGCCGAATACACCGAAGCCAACGGGGACTGCCCCGACGCTCCGCCATCGATAGCGCTGTTTCCCCCAGGGGCCACCCCAACATCGGTGGCACGCCTGCCCAGCCCACACGACGAGTTGCTGGCGGTGGCGCTGTGGAACACAGGACAGCTGGTGCTGGTCGACATCGGAGGCCATGTAACCGATGGCCATGTAACCGAGGACCATGTAACCGATGGCGAGGTAACCGAGGACGAGCCTGGATACGTGGTGGCCTACGAAGACGTGGAACGTCCTCAACACCTCGTGTTGGACGGCGACAGGCTGCTTCTGGTCGCTCACAGTGCAGGAACAATCGTGTCTCTGACGCCACAGCTTGGGTGAGCACGGCGGGTGTGAAGTAGATTGCCTTACCTATGAGCGAACGCCTGAACCTGACGGCCGACGAAGTCCTGACCACAACCCGGTCGGTCCGCAAGCGACTTGACTTCGAACGCCCAGTCTCTCGGGAGGTCATCACGGAATGTTTGGACATCGCCATGCAGGCCCCAACCGGTTCTAATCGACAGGGCTGGCAGTGGATGGTGGTTGAAGACCAGGCCAAGAAGCAGGCCATTGCCGACTTGTACAGCGAGAACTTCAGCCGCTACGCCGCCACTCCCGGAGCGGAATACAAAGAGGGCGACGTGCGAGGCGACCGGATGGAAAAGGTCCGAACATCGGCACAGTACCTGGCCGACAATTTTCACAAATCGCCGTACATGGTGATCCCGCTCATCGAGGGTCGACCGGATGACTATCCGATCATGGGTCAAGCCGGCCTGTGGGGTTCCATTCTTCCGGCGGTTTGGAGCTTTATGTTGGCTCTGCGTGAACGGGGACTTGGTTCCGCTTGGACTACCCTGCACCTACAGTACGAAGCCGAAGTTGCCGAGCTGCTGGGCATACCGCACGAGCGATATGTGCAGGCTGGTCTCTTCCCGGTTGCGTACACCAAGGGGACCGACTTCAAGTTGGCCAGCCGCATTCCGGCCACCGAGTTGACCCACTGGGACACCTTCAACGCTTAGGGAGATATAAGCCGTGGAGTTCTTCTCCGATGTACCCGAACCGGTCGCTTTCGCCGGAACCGACCCTGGTCCCGGCGGACTCGGGTATCAGGTGTATGACCCGAACCGAACCGTGGCTGGCAAGCGCATGGAGGACCACCTTCGGATTGCTGTCTGCTACTGGCACAGCTTCGCGTGGCCGGGCTCGGATATCTTCGGCGAGGGCACCTTCGACCGACCGTGGATCAATTCCGACGCCGACCCGATTACGGCGGCGGAAGCCAAACAAGATGCGGCGTTCGAGTTCTTCCAGAAACTCGGCGTGCCGTATTTCTGTTTCCACGACGTTGATATGGCACCGACCGGCAACTCTCTGCGCGAGTTCAAGTCGAACCTCGACCACATGGTGGATCGGGCCGCTCAGAAGATGTCGGAGACCGGAACCAAGCTGCTGTGGGGGACCGCAAACATGTTCTCCCACCCGCGCTACGCGGCTGGCGCGGCCACCAACCCCGACCCCGAGGTCTTCGCTCATGCCTGCGCTCAGGTAAAGAACGCTTTGGAGGCGACCCAACAACTGGGCGGCGCAAACTACGTCTTGTGGGGCGGCCGTGAAGGCTACGAGACCCTGCTCAACACCCGCATGAAACAAGAAGCCGATCAGCTGGCCCGTTTCCTGGAACTGGTGGCCAACCACAAGCGCAACATCGGTTTCAACGGCACGCTACTTATCGAGCCCAAACCGCAGGAACCGACCAAACATCAATACGACTACGACTGCGCCACTGTTCACGGTTTCCTGGAACGCTACGACCTGCTTGGCGACTATTTCGTCAACATCGAGGTCAACCACGCCACCCTGGCCGGGCACTCATTCCATCATGAGGTGGCCTACGCCGTCGACAATGGGATCTTCGGTAGCGTCGACGCCAACCGAGGTGACCCTCAAAACGGTTGGGACACCGACCAGTTCCCCAACTCGGTCGATGAGCTGTCGCTGGCGTTGTTCGAAATCCTACGGTCGGGCGGATTCACCACCGGCGGATTCAACTTTGACACCAAACTTCGTCGCCAGAGCATGGACCGAACCGACCTGTTCCACGGGCACATCGGCGGCATTGACACGTTGGCTCAATCGCTGCTGGTGGCCGAAGCTCTTTTGTACGACGGCACGCTGGAACACACCCGCGACGAACGCTACGCCGGCTGGCAGGGCGACCTTGGCACACAGATCATGGACCCCAACACCACGTTGGCCGCCATCGCCGAAGCAGCTACCGCCGCCGACCTCGATCCCAAGCCCCGCTCGGGTCGACAGGAAGCGTTGGAGAATCGGGTCAACCAGGTGATCTGGGGTACAACCTAGTTTCCCTGGCCCGGAGGTTGCCGGCTATACCAGCCGCGATCGGGCTTGTCGGGTCGTCAGTCGTCGAGGCCGGGGCGTTGGCGAAGCTTCTTGTTCTTGCCGGTTCGACGTTTGGCTTCGAGCCTGCGCCGTTTGGCGCCCCTCGATGGCTTTGTTGCTCGGCGGGCTTTGGGCGGCGGGGCCATGGCGGCTCGAACCCTTTCAGCCAGCCTTTCTTCAGCCACTGACCGATTGCGATGCTGCGAGCGGGACTCGTCCACAATCAGGCGAATTGCCGCCGGAGCGTTGGTCAAGAGCCGGTCGCGCTGGCTGGGGCTCAGGGAGGCCGTGGCTAACGATGCGGCGGGGTCCCAGGTGACCTCCACTCGAGTGTGAGCGCGGTTGGCATGCTGGCCCCCCGGTCCACCCGAGGGGCTGAACCGCCATTCCAGCTCGTCGTCGGGAATGGTCAAGCGGGAGTTCACGACCACGGCCATAGGCCGACGGTACCAGAGTGAGGACTACCACGATGAGGTGTTGCTCCGCAGGGAACGTTTGAGTCGACCCCGTGCGTCGTTGAAGTTTGTCGCTGAGTCATTGGTAGAGGTCGAGGTTTCCGAGTGGTTGGCAACGATGGAAGCCAATCAATAAGCCAGGTCATCGGTCGCACCGGTCGAGACGTCAGATAGCGCTAGATAACCCGCTCGGGACCCGTCGATATCCGGGCCCCGAGCGGTGCTGTCGGTTGTACGATCGAGTCATGATCAAAGACCAGCTGTTCGACGCTGTCGCTGACGCATTATCCAACCTCGGAGTGGACCCTGTGCCCTCTGGTGTGGTTGTTGAGCGCCCGGCCCGTCGGGAGCACGGTGACTGGTCGACCAACGCCGCCTTGGTTTCGGCCAAGGCTGCCGGTCGCAACCCCAGAGAACTTGGCCAGCAACTGGCCGACTATCTGACCGACAACAGGCCCACTCACGTGGAGGGCCTTGAAATCGCTGGGCCCGGTTTCGTGAACTTCAGGCTGGCTCCTACCTGGCTGCACGATGTGTTGACCGAGGTGATCGTCGAAGGCGAAGCGAATTACGGCCGGCTCAACCTGGGTGACGGGCTCAAGGTCAACGTGGAGTTCGTGTCGGCCAACCCGACCGGTCCTATTCATGCTGGTGGCGGTCGCTGGGGCGCCTACGGCGACTCGGTGGCCCGGATCTTTGCCCGGTGTGGCTATCAGCCCCACAAAGAGTTCTATGTCAACGACCGGGGTCGGCAGACGAAGCTGTTCGGTGCGTCGCTGACGGCGGCCAAGAACGGCGAACCGGTACCCGAAGACGGCTACCGGGGTGCCTACATCAACGAGTGGGCGGCCGAGATGCCTGATGACGTCGATCCAGTCGTTTGGGGTATCGAGCGGTCGCTGGCCGATGCCCGGGAGGCGTTGGAGCAGTTGAACGTTGTCTTCGACACGTGGTCCAGCGAAAAGGCCATGGTTGACACCGGGGCCGAAGCAGCGGTCATGGACAAGCTGCGGGCGTCCGGCCACGTGTACGAGGCCGACGGCGCTACCTGGCTGCGGACCACCGACTTTGGGGACGACCAGGATCGGGTGCTCATCAAGAGCGACGGCGACTACACCTACTTGACCCCCGACATCGCCTACCACTTGGACAAGTACAACCGGGGCGATCACCTCATCGACGTCTTGGGCGCCGACCATCACGGCTACGTGCCGAGGATGAAGGCCGCTCTTGAAGCGCTTGGTTCCGGTGGCGACACCTACGAGGCCATCATTGGTCAGAATGTGAAGCTGGTCCGGGGAGGCCAAGAAGTAAAGATGTCGAAGCGGGCTGGTGACATCGTCGAGATCCGGGACCTGGTAGACGAGGTCGGCGCCGATGTGGCTCGGTTCGCCTACCTGCTTCAGTCGGTGGACTCGCCTCAGACATTGGACCTTGATCTGCTCAAGAGCGAAGCGTCAGAGAATCCGGTCTACTACGTGCAGTACGCCAACGCCCGGATTCACTCCATCGCCGCTCAAGCCGCCGAAAGGTCGATTGATCGGCGAGCCTTTGATGAAGTTGACTTGAGTGTGCTGGTCCATAAACGGGAACTTGAGCTGCTCCGGGAGCTGTCGGCCCTGCCCGAGATCCTGGAACTGGCTTGCAACGAGAGGGCGCCCCATCGGATCACTACCTGGGTTCGGGAGCTGGCTTCGGCACTCCACGGCTTTTACCGGGACTGCCCCATCCTGCGGTCTGACATTGGATCCGAAGTGCAGCAGGCCAGACTGTGGTTGGCCGAGGGCTCCCGGATCGGCTTGGCCATCGGTCTTGATCTGCTCGGGGTCAGTGCCCCCGAGTCGATGTGATTCCGCTGGTGAGTCGATTAGGACGGCATCTGATTTGAACGGCGACAGCGTAGTGACCCCCGTGCAGACATCCAATCCTTTGCCCTGGCACCTGCTGCCCGACACGTCTTCTGCCGGACCGGACGGGCGGCTCTCCATTGGTGGGTGTGACGCCCTTGATTTGGTGGCCGAGTTCGGCACACCGCTATTCGTGTACGACGAGGAGCATTTGCGAGCTCGGTGCCGGGAAGCGGTGGCCGCGTTCGGCTCGCACGCAACGTATGCATCAAAGGCGTTCCTGTGTAAAGCGATGGCCCGCATCGCCTTTGAGGAGGGGATGGGAATCGATGTCGCCTCCGGCGGCGAGATGCACGTTTGCTTGGCCGCCGGCGTGCCCGCCGACAGGCTGGTGTTTCACGGCAACAACAAGTCGGTCGCCGAGTTGGCCCTGGCTCGCCAAGAGCGAGTTGGTCGCATCGTGGTCGACTCCGATGACGAATTGGGTCGCCTGGAGTCGCTCTATAGGTCCGATGGCATCGTGCCCGATATCTTGTTGCGGATTACCCCGGGCATCAAGGCCGAAACCCACGAGTATGTGGCCACCGGCCAGGACGATTCAAAGTTCGGTTTCACCGTGTCGACTGGTGCGGCCAAAGCTGCTGTTGACCGAGCTCAGGAGTCACCAGCGGTAAACCTGGTTGGGATACACGCCCACATCGGCTCGCAGGTATTTCGAGTGGATTCGTTTGCCGCCGCTGTCGGGGTGTTGGCGGACTTCGCCAACCCACTGGGCCTACCTGAGCTGGTGGTCGGTGGGGGTCTTGGTGTGCCCTATGTGGAAGGCGAAGAAGCACCTAGCATCACCCAGTGGTCGGCCATCATAAAAAAGGCTGCTGTCGATGCCGGTATCAAGGCAACGATCGGAATCGAGCCCGGGCGGTCCGTGGCCGCTGCCGCCGCCGTGACTCTCTACACCGTTGGCACGGTCAAGAACCTGCCCGGGATCCGATCCTACGTCGCTGTTGACGGTGGGATGAGCGACAACCCCCGCCCAGTGCTCTACGGCTCGGGCTATGAGGCCTTCCTGCCTAGAGCCGTGACCGCCGAAAGGGCCGACCGGGTGCGCATCGTGGGCAAGCACTGCGAGTCCGGCGATCTGTTGATTCGCCAAGCGTCCGTGCCCGCTGATCTGGTGGTCGGGGACGTTCTGGCCACGCCGGTGACCGGAGCCTATGGGCATTCGATGGGATCGAACTACAACAAGATTCTTCGCCCCCCGGTGGTCTTTTGCCGCGATGGCGACGCACGTCTTGTCGTTCGGCGCGAAACTTACGATGATCTGCTGAGTACCGATCTGGGCTAGGCCACTCGCTCCCTAGCCATTGCGGTGGGAGTAGTTCCAGTGGCGACGGCCTAGGTTCTCCAGCCGCGAGTCGCCGCCGGATTCGATGTCCCAGAAGGGCGTGGCTTTGCCATCAAGTGTTTGGGCGCTCGGGCCCCGAACGATTTTGAAGATATGACCGTAGGACGAGTCGCCGGTAGCGTGCCATACACCCATCAGCAGGTCGTACTTGTCAGCCAGAGCCGGACCTGAACCGTCGGTAAGTAGCAGCGACACGGCGGTCTGGTTCCATTCATAGGGCCCGGCGAAATTCACCCCGGAGCCGGCCGGCTCGCCATATTCGCCAACCAGAAGTGGGAACTTGGCGGTGGCGGAAGCCAAATCGGCGTCCATAGTGGCGTAGGTATAGCCCTCGTAGCCGCCATCAATACGCGAACCGTAGGCGTGCCATGACATGACCAGGTTGCGGGTGAGGTCACCGGAGGAGTGGTTCTTGAGCGACTGCCACCACGAGTCGTAGCATCCCTTGGCCATGGCCCGAAGGTCTTGGCCCCACTCTGAGGCGTCGATGACGATGACGTTCTCGGCGTTGTGATAGTTGCGGATGCGTTGAATCCAGAACGTCTGGGTGTCAAAGAAGGCGGCCGGGGGGCAGCCGTTGACATGCGAGTTGCCCCAGGGTTCATTGGTGGGGTTGAACCACACATAGCCTTCTTGCCGGGCCGAGCCACCACCGGAGTTGCCGACTCCGAACTCGTCTACCAACCCGTCGATGAGCCGGACAACGTTGCCAAACGATCCGCTGAACGAGGAACCGGTGTCGTTCCAGCTTCCCGTAGCGGAGATGTTTTGACCGGTGAGATCGTGGGCCTCGATCATCTGGACCACGCCGTAGTTGATGCCCTCATAGATGTCGGGCACAGCTGTAGCCAGCGTGTCGGAAACGTTTGGTGACCCGCCCTCGCCTTGGCTGACCAGATTGACTCTCAGGAACTTCTGGTTCCAGTGATCGTTCGGCTGGGAGACGCCCGGTGTGGCGGAACCGTTGACGGCGTAGTACCGATCGGGCAGGTCGACCTGCGATCCGGAAGTGGGGTCCCATACCCGTCCCGAGCTCACGCCGCCACCGGGGTAGTAGCCACCATTGCCGGGGTCGGTGAGCCACACGTCGAACACACCGTTGTCCGTACCTTGGTAGACGTAGGGATAGTCGAACATGTTGTAGGCGACGTTGAAGCCACCACCAACGAACAGACGTCCGCACGGATTGAGGATGTCGGTACCAGAGGTTCGGAACACGCCGCCGGCCGAGCCGGGTGAACAGCTCCCGCCACTGGAGCCTCCACCGGATCCGCTAGTGGAGGACGATGGTGGTGTTGATGTGGTCGTCGACGGACTTGTAGTTGTCGTGCTGTTCGTCGTGCTCGTAGTAGTTGACGTCGTGCTTGAGGAGGCATCTGCCGTCGAGGTCGATGAGGTCGACGGCAGTGCCGAGGTCGAGGGCGATGTCGTGAGCTGTTCTACCAGCGTCGTCGTCGCCAGGGTCGAGAGCGTTGTCACAACGTCTTGCACCGTTGTTGATGAGATGGTGGTGCTCATCGTGGTAGTTGTTGTGGCCGCGGCCGTAGCTAGCACTGTCGTTGTGGTGGCCGGTTCCTTCGATTCCTTTGCCGCAAGGCCAGTGGTTGTCGGTTTGCCTGCCACGGGTTTGTTCTTCTTCGGCTTGTCGCCGTCTTCGCTTTGGCCGGTCTTCTTGCCGTTATTGTCGCCCTGGCCTTTGTTGGTTTTGTTGTTGGTCTTGTTGCCATCTCTCTGTGCGACCGACCGCTCGGTCTGAGCCGACGTCGACGGTTGTGACTCCGAACCATCTGCTGTCGTTGATGGAGCTGTCGTTGATGGAGCTGTCGTTGATGGAGCTGTGGTTGATGGAGCTGTGGTTGATGGAGCTGTGGTTGATGAAGCTGTGGTTGTCGGCTTTGCTGTTGGCTCGGCTGTCGTGGTCGGCTTCGCTGTTGTCGTCGTGGGTTTCGATGCTGTTGGTTCGTTGGGCTGTGTCACCCCTGCCGTTGACAGCCCGGAGAGTCCCCCGAAGTCAATAACCTGGCTGAGGTGGCCGTCGGTGGTTCCGGTCTGGTAGTCAGGCTGTGCCGGGAAAGATTGCGTCGGGTGAGCGGTTGACCCTTGGACGGCCATGGTCTGGTCCGAACCGCCGCTGGTGTCCGATTCGCCCTGTGGGCGTGCTCGGTCGGACGTGGCTTCGTCGTCGCTGCCGTCGATCTCGTCCGATGGTTCGAGTTCGGCGCCTTTGGCCAACGCCAGGTCTGCTCTGCTTCGCTCGGTGTCAGTGGCGAAGGCCAACCCGGAGGCGGCGTCGTCAAGGACTACAGCCTCCTCGGTGGTGAGTGAAGCTTGGTTCTCAGGTTGGGTGAGAACCAAGACTCCAACGCCTATTGCCGCCACGATTCCCGCTGGAACCGCCGCTTGGACAAGTGCCCGGTAGCCGGCGCGCACGCCGAGTCCAGGGATCCGCCATCCCGCTTTTTCCGCCATGCAAAAGGCATCGGTTGGATTGAAACCTGACCTGAAGGGCATTTAGCGGATCTGGGGCTAACGGACCGCTTATAGCCTCAACAGCCCGATCGTCACCGGGCTGTTAGATCCAGACTGTTTAGGGGTCGCCGGACCCGGCCGCATGATCCACAGGGACCTCGTCGACTGGGCCTTCTTCATCTGACTCTCCGTCGGACCTCTCAAGACCACAGCCGGTCGAGGACTCAGCCCCATCCGAATTCTCAAGGTCGATCACCGGTTCGTTCTCGTTCGATAGAGGGTCTGTCGACTCACCAGGCGACGGTTCCAGATCGACGCCCTCGTCCGGAACAATGTCTTCAGCAGTGGCGACCTTGTCAGCTGCAGGGCAGACGGCATCCGGTTCTGTCGGGTAGACCGGTTCCACCAGTGGTTGCAGTTCTCTCGATGCTTCAGTGCTGAGAGGTACATCAAGCTGCGGGTCAGAATCGGGTGTTGCGGCTCCATCAGGCTCAGTTGCGGGCTCGAGGGCCTCGGTGACGGACTCGTCTGTTGACTCTTGTGACTCGTCAATTGTGGGATCAGGGTCGGGGTCGGGATCCCCGTTGTCGTCTGCTTCGGGATCCTCAGTCCCCTCGTTGTCTGGTTCGGGTTTTGGAGCCGGTTCTTCGGCTGCGGGCTGGGCAACGACCGGTTCGGGCTCAGGAGCCGGTGTTGACGCAGGCGGATCGGGCTTCACAGGTGGGGCAGCTTTGGGCAGGGCTACCTCAGGGGCAGGCGACTTGTCGGCGGCTACCGGGATGACTCTGTCATCATCATCATCAACAACAACATCATCATCACTAGCATCGGTATCGGGGACGACCGGTTTGGCGCTCAGGTCGAGGTCGGGCAGGAACAAGATCGGTAGGTCGAACAAAGACAGGTCGGTGAAACCAATCCCGTCTTGTCGAACGACGGCCTGCCAATAGTCGTCGAGCAGTCGCTGCTCTTCGGCGACAGCGGCGTCTCCAGGGGACACGACCTGTCGATCGGCGCTTGTTACTCTGCCTCGCTGCGACGTGGTTCCTGACGTTGTCGAACGTACAACGCCGTTCGATGAGTCATTGGTGGCGGTCGCAACAGCGGTGCTGATATCGCCTCCTGTCAGTCCCACGGTGGGTGTCTCAGTGGCCAGCAGTGATTCCGGTCGCCCGTCGACGTTGGAGGAGCCGGGCACACCGGTGTTCGAGCTTGGGTTCACTGACGCCGAGGTCCCATCATTGGGGTCGGCCAGGGCCACCACCGATAGATCCGAAGTCGGAGAGATGCCCGCTCCATCGGGCGCGGCCGATCGAACCCCGACCAAAGCGATGCCGGCAAGAAGGAGGGCAGGGATGCCGACTTCGGCAAATCCCTTGAATCCTGAACTGAACGGAGTGGGCATGGTCCGTCGCCCTGGGCGCATAGGGTCACTATCGGGTGGCCTCCGTGAATACCTGAGTGCTGCCCGCAGTCGCCTGATCGGCCAAGGAACCGTGGCCGGGTGCCTGACGTCATGGGCGGGTAGTCCGGGCGGTCCGGGCCAAGCCGATAGAATCAGCCGAACGACGGCAAGAACCGTCGGTTGAGGCACGCGGCGGTATTGGAGAAAGCAAGATGGAAGATCAAGGACCTCAACAGTCAGCTGGCCAACCCGCCACCGGTGAACCGGGCCCTCCACCCAGCGGCCCTCCGGCGTCTGCTATTCCGCCGCCGGCCAACGCCCAGCCCGTCGGTTCGGCCGGAGTCTCGTCGCCCTCGAGTCAGCCGGCGCCTCCGCTGGTCGGCGGTCCCCCTCCAGGCCCGGGCCAGGTTCCTTCGTCTGCGCCGTCTCATAACGGCGGCTGGTACAACGGCCCCTGGCCTGCACCGGGAATGGCACCGGTCGAATCAGTGGGCTCCGCCGTTGCCAGGACCGCTATCAAAGCGCTCACGGCGCTGGTCATCTTGTTCGGGCTGCCGGTGTTGGCGCTGATCGTTCTGGGCTCAGCCTTTGCCGCCATCGGCTCCGCAGCCGGAGGTGACGAGACGTTAGATGCGTCCGCTGGACGTCAGTTCATCGCTGGTGATCGAGAGGGCTCTACTGAGCTGGTAGCCGTTTCGGTCTTTGGTCCAATCCTTGGTGAGGAACGTGGGGGTGGCGGCGGACTGTTCTCCTCGGTCGCTGGGGTTACCTACGGTTACAGCGTCAAAGACACCTTGGCCGAACTGGCTGAGGACGAGTCGGTCGACGGCATCTTGCTTGAGGTCGATTCACCTGGTGGCACCATCTACGGTTCAAAAGCCATCGCCGATGGTGTGGCCGAGTACCGGGAGAAGACGGGCAAGCCGGTGGTCGCCTATGTGTCAGGCATTAGCGCCTCGGGCGGCATGTACGCCATGGCGGGAGCAGATGAAATCGTTGCCGACCACGGCACCTTGGTTGGCAGTATCGGTGTGATCTTCGGACCGTTCCCCCGCTACAACGACGTGGTCGCTTTGGACGGAGGACTGCTGGGTGGCGGTGTCACCACCGAAGGCGGAATTGAGTTCGAGTATCTAACGGCCGGTCGAAACAAGGACTTCGGCAATCCCTATCGGGACATGACCGAGGAAGAGCGCAAGACGCTCACCGAGGGCTTGGACGACGCCTACGACGTGTTTGTCGATCATGTGGCCGACGGTAGAGGTATCACCTCGGGCGAGATTAAGAACGATCTTGGTGCCCTGATCTTCGGTGAACAGCAGGCGCTGTCTCGAGGACTTATCGACGCCATTGGTACTCGGGAGGAAGCCCACCAGCAGTTGGCCGACATGGTCGGTGCTGCTGATGGCGACTGGCGGTTGGACCGCAGCACTGTAGGCGAGCCCGGTCTTCTCGACCTGTTCGTAGGTCAAGGAGTCGAAGCACTCGCTGACGACGGAGCGCCCTCTGGCGTTCGGCCACAGGGCGGTGCGGCAAGTAATCTGCCGTCGGTCTGCACCGGAACGGCTACTCTGCTCACGTATTACGGTGAGCCCGACGGGCTTTGCGTCTCGCTGGTCGACTAGTCAGCCGATCAGCCAAGAATCTCGGCAACAAGAGAGAAGAGCATGGGAAGCGATTTGGACTCGACCATCAGAGTCGGCCTACTGGGCTGCGGACATGTCGGAGGTGCGCTCGTCAGCCTCATCGAGGAGCGCAATGGTGAGGTCGAGCAGTCAGCCGGTGTCCGCTTTGACGTGACCCGCGTAGCCGTTCGGAACTTGTCTAAACACCGTGACACCGTTGTCCCTGGTGGGCGTAACCACGAAGATGTCTTCACCACCGATGCCGAGTCGATTGTCAACGACCCCGACATCGACCTCGTCGTCGAACTTATAGGTGGAGTGGAACCGGCCCGCAGTTTGATTCTCGACTCCCTCAAGTCGGGAAAGCCAGTTGTCACCGGGAACAAGGAACTGTTGGCCAACGTGGGCGCCGAGCTGTACGCAGCAGCGGCGGCCAGCGGTGTGGACATCTTGTTCGAAGCCGCAGCCGCCGGCGCCATCCCTATTGTCCGACCGTTGCGCGAGTCGCTGCTCGGTGAGGATGTCAAGCGGATAATGGGCATCGTCAACGGCACCACCAACTACATCTTGACCAAGATGACCGAGGAAGGCGCCGACTACGCTGCGGCGCTGGCTGAAGCCCAGCAGCGAGGTTACGCCGAGCGGGACCCGACGGCCGATGTCGAAGGCTACGATGCCGGAGCCAAGGCGGCCATTATGGCCTCGCTGGCTTTCGGAGTGCAGGTTGTGGCCGGTGACGTGTACCACGAAGGAATCGCCGGAGTAACCGCCAGCGATATCGCCTTCGCCGAGCGATTCAACCATGTCATCAAGCTGTTGGCTGTGGCTCAACGATTCGCCCCGGCCGAGGATTCGGGCGACGACCGCTTTGAAGTCGGAGTAACCGTCTACCCGGCCATGGTCCCCGACGAGCATCCGCTTGCATCTGTCCGCGACAGCTTCAATGCCGTGTTCATCGAAGGCGAAGCGGCGGGGGAAATGATGTTCTACGGACGCGGAGCCGGTGGCACACCGACCGCCAGCGCCGTGCTTGGCGACATGATTGACGCCGCCACCAATTGGAAGCGGTCGACGTTCCGTCCGGTACCTCAAGGTCCTCGAGCCAAGATCCGTCCGGTGGACAACATTGAGACCGCCTACTACCTCAACATGTCCACCGTTGATTCGTCCGGGGTTTTGGCCGCGGTAGCCGGCGCGTTCGCCGCCAATGGCATCTCCATTCGTTCGATGGACCAACAAGAAAGCACCGGGGAGACGGCCAGGCTCTCGTTTCTCACTCACACTGCATTTGAAGGGCAGATGCAGTCGACGATCGCCGCTATCAGCGAGTTGGAAGCCGTCGAAGAAATCCACAGCGTTCTGCGCGTCGTCGAATCATGACCCGACCGGTCTACGTCTCGACTCGAGGCCAGGCCGAGCAGCTCGGCTTTGGTGACGCCTTGCTCACCGGACTGGCCACCGATGGTGGCCTGTACTGCCCGGTGGAGTTTCCACCGCTGCCCGACATTTCGACCGACACCGACTACCGGGATGCGGCCGTGGCCATCATGGCCCCCTACGTGGCCGGCACCTTCGATGTGGCCGAGTTGGAAACCATGGTGGGTCTGGCTTACGACAGCTTCCGACATCGCGACGTCTGCCCGGTGGTCGAACTCGGTGGTGCTCATCACCTGCTCGATCTCAGCCAAGGGCCCACTCTGGCCTTCAAAGATGTGGCACTACAACTTGTTGGGCGGATGCTCGATGCCGAGCTGAGTCGCCGCGGACGGCGAGCAACCATTCTTGGTGCTACATCCGGCGATACTGGTTCGGCCGCCATCGAAGCATTGGCTGGCCTTGAAACGGTCGACGTTGTCATTCTGCACCCGGCTGGTCGGGTGTCCGATGTCCAGCGTCGACAGATGACAACAGTCGACGCTGCCAACGTCCACAACATTGCGGTCCGGGGGACCTTCGACGACTGTCAGGATCTGGTCAAGGCGGCGTTCAATGACCGGAAGCTGAGAGAGGCCGTGTCACTTGGCGCCGTCAACTCCATCAACTGGGCCCGGGTTATGGCCCAGATTGTCTACTACGTCACGTCGGCCAGGGCGGTGCGCCCTGATGGCGGTCCGGTGTCGTTCTCGGTGCCAACAGGCAACTTCGGCAACGTGCTGGCCGGTTGGTACGCCAAACAAATGGGCCTTTTGGTCAACACCTTGATTGTCGCCAGCAATCGAAACGATGTGCTGACCCGCTTCTTCGAGGGACGAACACTCGAGATTCATCAGGTTGAACCGTCGCTGAGCCCGAGTATGGACATTCAGGTGTCGTCCAACTTTGAACGCCTTCTATGGGAGACCAGCGGGCGTGACGGCGCCAAGGTGGCCGATCTGCTTGGTGAGTTGCGCTCCACCAATCGGGCCGAGGTGCCGGCAGGTTGGTGTCGCCTGATCGACGAAGCTTTCGTCGCCTACCGACTAAGCGACGAGGAGACGCTCCAGGAAATCAAGCGAACCCACTCGGAGCTTGGCCTGATCCTCGATCCGCATACGGCCATCGGTGTCGGAGCGGCACGACAATACGCCCACGCTTTAGGCGACAATGGCCCACCGGGGTCGCGCTATTGCGGAGAGCCGGTTATCACGTTGGCCACGGCCGATGCCGCCAAGTTTCCTGATGCGGTCGAAGCTGCGTTGGGGCAACGTCCGGAGCTGCCGGAGCATTTGGCTGATTTGTTTGACCGTCAAGAGAACTACGACGAGATCGACAACGATCTGGCCATTGTGGCCGATCGGCTCCACGCCTTACGTACCGGGTCGTAGACCCTGGGGCCTGCGAGTCAATCCCGGCCAGTTGCGCTACCCTATCCGGTACCAGGGGCGCCACCATTTCTGCCCGCATCGCGGGCCTGCAGATCGGTTTGTGGGGTGGCCGCGCCGCATTGCGTCGAGTCGGGAAATGTCCGAATCGATTGCGGCATCACCCGTCCTGTTGATCTGACCTGCACTGTTGCCTTGAACAGCACATGCACTGAAGAAACCGTGAGGAGCATCCGTGAGCGACCAAATGACTGTCGAGCGCGAGGGACTTGAAAAGAAGGAAAAGTCTGAGCTTCAGACCATCATCACCGCGCTGGGTGGTTCCGCCAGCAGCCGGGCGAAGAAGGCCGATCTCATCGACCAGATCCTTCAACTAACCGGCCGATCTGAGCCGGACCATCCACTTGGACCCGACGGTGAGCCATTGGCTGACTGGGAGGTCGAGGTTATGGATGAAGGAACCTCGGGTAGCGCCAAGAGCACTGCGCCCACGCGCTCCGGCGGTAATGGAGCCGACAGCGGGTCCGCTGAAGTCGAATCGATCGACAGTGACGGGAAAACCTCTGCTGCTGGCGCAACTGATGACGCAGACGACAGCCAAGCCTCCGCCAGCAAGTCCGGAAGTCGCGGCGACTCCGGGGGCCGTAGCTCCAGGGGCGAGAAGGATTCGAAGAACAACACTGAATCCAGGAACAACACTGGCGTCAAGGGCAACACGGACGCCAAGAATGGCAACGACTCGAAGAACAACGAGTCGAAGAAGAACGACAATCGCGGCGACTCCCGTGGCAATGATTCCCGTGGCAATGATTCCCGGGGTGGCGACTCCAAGGGTGACGACGTGGAGTCCGGCAACCGGCGCAACCGGCGGCGCGGCAAAGGCCGCGGACGTGATCGTGATGACGCTGGCAACGAGCCCGTCAGCGAAGCACCGCTATCCATTGACGGCTACGTCGACCTGCGGGACGAAGGATATGCGTTCCTTCGGGCCAACGGTTTCCTCCCCAGTCGGGATGACGCGTACGTGTCGGTCAAACAGGTGCGCCAGTTTGGTCTCCGCAAGGGAGACCACCTAACAGGAACTTGTCGTCCGGCCAACCGCAACGAGAAGAACCCGGCGCTCAGCGAGATCACAACCATCAACGGTCAGAACCCCGGCCAAATGGACCAACGCCGGAACTTCGAGGATCTGACTCCGCTGTTTCCCGATGAGCGGTTGGTGCTGGAAACCAAAGACGAACCGCTGAACATGACAACGCGGATTATCGACTTGCTTTCGCCCATCGGGAAAGGCCAGCGAGGCCTGATCGTGTCGCCGCCCAAGGCGGGCAAGACCTCGATCATGAAGAACATCGCTAAAGCCATCGAGACCAATAACCCTGAAGTTGAGTTGCTGGTCCTGCTGGTCGACGAGCGTCCCGAAGAAGTGACCGACATGAAGCGATCACTCGGAAACGGGGAGGTCGTCGCTTCCACGTTCGACCGTCCGCCCGAAGAGCACACTGCGGTAGCGGAACTCACCTTGGAGCGGGCCAAGCGCATGGCCGAGGACGGCAAAGACGTCTGCATGATCATTGACGGCATCACTCGCCTGGCTCGGGCCTACAACATGTCCGGCCCCCAGAGCGGTAAGGCCTTGTCCGGCGGCATAGACGCTGCAGCCCTCTACCCACCAAAGCGGTTCCTGGGCGCAGCCCGGAACTTCGAAGAAGGTGGCTCGCTGACTATTCTGGCCACTGCTCTAGTGGAGACCGGCTCCAAAATGGACGAGGTCATCTTCGAAGAGTGCAAGGGCACCGGAAACATGGAGCTTCGCCTCGACCGTCGTCTGGCCGAGAAACGAATCTTTCCGGCGATCGACGTCGATGGTTCGTCAACCCGCAACGAGGAACTGCTTCGATCCCGCAAAGAGGTCGAGGCTTCCTGGAAGTTACGCCGGGTCATCGGTGGGCTGTCGTCGGCCGACGATGCCTCCAGTGCGGCTGGCATCGAAATGCTGGTCGAACGTCTGGCTATGTTCAAGACCAACGAAGAGTTCCTGTCCGAAATCGCCCGGGCCAAAGCCGAGTAAATTCATCCCCGTCCAACCGGTCCGGTAGCAACTTGGACCGATCTCCGGCAGACTTGATAGCTGCCTCCGGGCTGGCGGGGATTTCCCCAACACGAAGTCAATCAACCGAGAAACAAGCCGAGCCAATTATGAAGTCCGACATTCATCCCAATTACCGTCCCGTGGTGTTTATGGACGCCTCGGCCGATTTCTCGTTCCTGACCCGTTCGACCATCAACACCGATGAGACCATCGAGTGGGAAGACGGAAACACGTACCCGCTGGCCAAGGTCGACATTTCGTCGGCCAGCCATCCGTTCTTCACCGGAACAATGAAGATTGTTGACACCGCCGGCCGCGTTGAGCGCTTCGAGCGTCGCTACGGCAGCCGACGCAAGGGTGCCGACAAGACGGAAACCGCTGAATAACGCCCGCAGCGCAGGTTGTCCTTGGATCACCTGCGCCTCGGTGTACGAATCCAGTTGTGGCAGTGACCTCCGGGCAATCTGACGGCGAACCTGCCGATCAGCGTCGTGTCCTCCAGGCCGTCAAGCTGAAGGCCTTGGCATCGGGCTATGCCGGCATCGAGCCTGTGATCGATCGAGAACCAGAGGCCGGTCTTCTGGTACTCGAAGATCGGATGTTCGGATTGGCGGAAACGGTCCCCGACCTCGGCCGTCTGCTACATCAGACGGCTCGTGCTCGTTCGGCCGGTACCGGCCACGGATCGGCGCTGACCATCTTCGCCGAAGCCGCCGTTGCCTCAACTCTGGCTCGTCGCGCCTCACTGCTGCAGCCGGAGCTAGCCGAGCTGAGCCTAGAGGTCCTGCAAGTACAAGGGGCGCAGGCAGTGCCGGTTGCCCCCACCGACATTGTTGCACCGCCGATCCCCGGCCCTGAACAGTGGCAGCGGGCATCGATCATGGCTGATGCCGGGGCTCGTGTCATTGATGATAATGGTCGCTTGGTGGCCGACGTAATGGGCCTCGAGGTTGCTCGACTTAGCCCCGACGGCATCCAGGTCGGAGTCGGCGAAGCCGACCGTGAACTGCAGGGATATCTCAACGGTCACTTGGAAGAGGTCGAAGCACTTGCTCAGGCGGTGGAGACCGTACGTTCGCTGCGACCCGTGTCTTCGCATCCTCTAAACCGATTGTCCCGACCTCGTTGGCTCCGATCGGTTCTCTTAGATCAACCGTCGCTGGTTGACTTGCCATCGCTGGAGCCTTTGCCGCCGCTGGTAGCAGCCGAAGGGGTGTTCGATCGGGAGCCTGCTGGTGCCTATTGCCCGCCGGTTCCCGGCGCTGTGGGCATCACCGTGGTTTGCTCGATTGGCGTAGATCTGAACTTGATCCCCGATGCTTTTGACTATCGGCAACGGACCGACCCAGAGTCCAGGTTGATTCTGGTTGTACCTGAACGGGACCGGGCGTTGGCCATCGAACCGCTGCTGGCTCTTTTCGCCGACCCGTCGCTGCTTGAGGTTCGGTCCATTCAGCCTCCGTGGGAGTCGGTACGCTCGTAGCATGCTTGACCGTCTGACTGCTTTGGAGGACGAGTATCGGGAGCTTGAGGCCCGCATGGCCGACCCCGAAATCGTCTCCGACAACAAGCGCTTCGTCGAAATGTCGAAGCGCTATGCAGCGCTGGGCGACATTGTCTCGCTCACCAGCAAGCTTCGCGAGCGCTACGACGACGTGGAGACGGCCAAGCAGTTGGCAGCCGACGCCGACAGCGAAGAACGCGATGAACTTCGGCAAATGACGGCGGTGGCCGAAGCGGAAATCGAGGAGGTGGAAGCCAAGCTCAAAGTCCTGCTCCTACCCAAAGACCCGAACGCCGGCCGCAACGTCATTGTCGAGATTCGAGGGGCCGAAGGTGGCGAGGAAGCCAACCTGTTCGCCCGGGACCTCTTTGAGATGTACAAGTCTTTCGCCTCTGGCCAGAGCTGGGGTTTCGAAGTGCTGAACACCAGTGTCTCCGACCTCGGTGGCTACGACGATGTCACGTTCATGGTGAAAGGCGATGACGTCTGGACCCGCATGAAGTTCGAGGCGGGCCCCCATCGGGTGCAGCGTGTTCCGGTGACCGAGTCACAGGGGCGGGTGCATACTTCGTCGGCCACGGTGACTGTGCTGCCGGAGGCCGAAGAGGTCGACATCGCCATCGACATGAACGACCTTCGCTTCGACACGTACCGTTCCTCGGGCGCGGGCGGCCAGCACGTCAACACCACCGACTCAGCCGTACGGGTCACGCACTTGCCCACCGGCGAAGTGGTTTCCATGCAGGACGAAAAGAGCCAGCTCCAAAACCGGGAGCGGGCGCTTAAGGTCCTGCGCTCCCGATTGCTCCAGCGTGAAGAAGATCGGCAACGGATTGAGGCGTCGGCCGCCCGTCGCGATCAAACCGGCGGCGGTGGCCGTTCTGAGAAGATTCGCACCTACAACTTCAAAGAGAACCGGGTGACCGACCACAGGATCGGGCTAACCATCCACAAGCTCGATCGGGTTCTGGCCGGGGACCTCAGCGACGTCAGCGATGCCTTGGTGCAAGAAGAACGCACTCGACAGTTGCAGGAGGAGTCGGCGGGCTCCAAGCCCGTCGACTGATGACCGGCGAGAATCTGAGCGGCGGCCCTGGCGAGAATTTGAACTGGCGCACGCTTGTTGCAGCGGCCCAATCGTCTCTGGCCGAAGCCGGTGTTCCCGATCCTGACATCAGCGCTCGCCTCATCGGGCAGCGGGCAACTGGTGCCGAACCGGGGGAGTGGGTTGAGGTTCTCCCGGCAGCACCGCATAAACGGCACTTGGCTCACTTCGATGCCATGGTCGAGCGTCGGTGCAAAGGCGAGCCCCTTCAATACGTGCTGGGCCAGTGGGGTTTCCGGCACCTGGACCTGTTCATCGACCAGCGGGTGTTGATCCCCCGACCTGAAACCGAAACCGTGGCCGGTCTGGCTGTGGCTGAGGTCGACGCCATTGGTCGAGTTGGTTTTGACGGTCCTGTAACCGTGGCGGATTTGGGGACTGGTTCAGGCGCCATTGGTCTGTCAGTGGCCTTCGAGTGCGCCGATGTTGACGTGTGGCTGACAGATGTCTCGGCCGACGCACTTACAGTGGCACGGGCCAATCTGGCCGGAATAGGAATCAAGGGTTCCCGAGTACAGCTGGCTGAAGGATCGTGGTTCGAAGCACTGCCCAGGGACTTGCAGGGAACGCTGTCGGTCGTGGTCTCCAATCCTCCGTACGTTGGTTCGGCCGACGAGATTGATCCACAAATCGAGTGGGAGCCTTCGGGCGCTTTGTTTGCCGAGCCGGCTGATCAGCATTTGCTGCATTTGGTTGAGACGTCGGCTGACTGGTTGTGCGCTACCGGCACCCTAATCCTGGAAATGGCGCCCACCCAGACCACCCCGATTCAGCATCTGGCGGCAACGATGTACAGCGAAGCCACGATCCACCACGATCTAGCTGGCAGACCCAGAGCGGTCGTTGCCCGCGGCCCGGTGAACCAGTAGCGAGTGGTAGGTATGCAACGGTTGCGCAGGCCCTACACTCGCGCTCGTGACATCATCTGAATCCGACAATCGGCGGATCGCCGTGGCCTCCGATCACGCTGGTTTTGCCCTCAAATCGACCGTTGCCGATCACTTGCGCTCGGCAGGCTACTCGGTGACCGATCTCGGCACCGATGGGCTGGAATCGGTGGATTACCCGGATTTTGGCAAAGCGCTGGGCAACGAAGTCGCCGCTGGTCGTGCCGAGCTCGGTGTCGCAGTCTGTGGCAGCGGCATCGGAATCTGCATTGCCGCCAACAAGGTTGATGGCATCCGCGCTGCCACCGTGCACGACGTCACCTCCGCCCGGTTGAGCCGCGAGCACAACGACGCCAACATCATGTGCGTGGGCGAGCGGTTTATCGGGGTTCAGGTGGCCCTTGACGCGGTTGACGCCTTTCTCGCCACCCAATTTGCTGGTGGCCGCCACGCCCGACGGACGGCCAAACTGGTTCACGACGACGAATCAGCGTGAGCGGGTTGTAGCCCGTACCATTACGAATCCGCACGTTCTCGGCGTGGACGCGCTGCCAGTCGACGGTCGACCCGAAATACCCTGCAACTCGAAAAACAAGGAGTGTCTGCAATGCCTTGGCCCACAATCAACGACGATGACGTGACCCGGCTTGTCGCTAACGAAACCGAACGCCAGAACACCGGCCTTCAGCTCATAGCCTCGGAGAACTTTGCTTCACCTGCGGTTATGGAGGCTACAGGTTCGGTCTTCACCAACAAGTACTCCGAGGGTTACCCCGGAAAGCGCTATTACGGCGGCAATCAGGTAGTTGATCAGGTCGAGGACTTGGCCCGCCAGCGGATCTGTGCGCTGTTCGGTGCCGATCACGCCAACGTTCAGCCGCACTCGGGTGCCAACGCCAACATGGCGGTCTATCACGCGCTATTGGAACCTGGCGACACTGTGCTGGGACTGAGCCTGGATCATGGTGGCCATCTGACCCACGGTTCGCCGGTCAATGCCTCTGGGCTCTTCTACAACTTTGTCGGCTACCGGGTGTCGGACTCCGACGAGCGTATTGAGATCGACGCCGTGGCGGAATTGGCCCACGAGCATCAGCCCAAACTGATCGTCACCGGTGCCACTGCCTACCCGAGAATCATCGAACCGGAGCCGTTCCGCAAGGTGGCTGACGAGGTGGGCGCTCTGTTGATGTTCGACGCCGCTCACATCGCCGGTTTGATTGCCGGTGGGGTTCATCCCAACCCGACGCCTCACTGCGATGTCGTCACCTTCACCACCCACAAAACGCTGCGCGGACCCCGCGGCGGCTGCATTCTCACCACCAGCGAGCTGGCCGGTGCTATCGACAAAGCGGTCTTCCCCGGACAACAGGGTGGACCTCAAGAGCACAGCATTGCCGCAAAGGCGGTGGCCTTCGCCGAAGCATCGACCGCCGAGTTCAAGGTCTACGCCGCCCAGATCGTGGCCAACGCCGAGGCGCTGGCCTCCGCTTTGGCCGCCGAGGGCTTTCGATTGGTGTCGGGCGGCACTGACAATCACTTGATGTTGCTTGACCTGCGGCCCTTCGACGAAGACCTGACGGGCAAGGAAGCTCAGATCGTCCTGGACGACGCCGGCATCACCCTCAACCGGAACTCCATTCCTGACGATCCTCGTTCGCCGTTTGTTACATCTGGCCTGCGTATTGGGACCCCGGCGGTCACCACTCAAGGTATGAAAGAGCCGCAAATGGCGGAAATAGCCAGGTTGATCTCCGCCACTCTGCGTCAGCGTGGCGACTCGGCCGCGGTGGCAGGTATTCGCGAAGAGGTTCGCGCGCTCTGCCAACCCTTCGCTCCCTATCCACAAGACTGACCCTGAGTCTTCAGGACGACTTGAGTCTGCAGGGCTGACATCCCCCGGAGGAGCGATGGAAACATCGAACCCGGACAAGATCATGTTCCCCGAACGGGGCCTCACCAAGGCTGATCTGGTCGGCTACTACTTTGCGGTGGTCGGCCAGATGTTACCGATGCTCCTCGGCCGGCCACTGACCCTGCACCGATTCCCCGACGGGGTTGGCGGCAGGGGTTTCATGCAAAAGAACGCAGGCAAGCACTTTCCTGACTCCATTGTGCGATTTGATGTGCCCAAGCAGGATGGGGGAGTCACCAGTTATCCGATCATCACTGGGCCGCACGACATTCAGTGGCTTGCCAATCAGGGGTCGATCGCCTTTCACATCTGGCTGTTCACGGTGGGCGATTCAGGTAAGGGTGGACGCTGGCTGGTTCTCGATCTTGATCCGCCCGATGGGCCGTCAGACGTGGTGGGGCCCGCTGAGGCACCAGTGACACGGGTGGCCTTGGCTGTGGCCGACGTGCTGGCCGACTTCTCCCTTCCTTCGGTGCCGGTCATGACCGGCTCCAAGGGTGTACATGTCTGGATTCCGGTTTCCGAAGGGTCGTCGACTCAGTTGGCCATGACTAATCGGGCGTTGGCTGGCTTGGTGGTCCAACGGGTGCCGGAGCTCGCCACCACTGAGTTCTTGAAACGAGAGCGCCAAGGGCGGGTTTTCGTGGACTGGCTGCGAGCCAACCCTGGGGCAACGGTGGTGGCGCCATTATCGGTTCGAGCTACCCCTTCCGGCTCGGTGGCCGTACCGGTTGACTGGGGCGAGGTCGGTTCGGTGCGACCTGACCGCTGGACTTTGATCGATGCCGCCGAGCTGGTTTCCCGGCCGACCTTTCTAGAGCGGGTCAAAGCCTTCACCGGCAAAGCTGTTGTCGACGAGTCGACCAGCGAAGAGATTGTCGCTGTAGCCCGCAGATCCGGCGTGGACCTCGACACACCGTTTGATCGATTCGGTCGCAAGCGACACCGGTAGCGGCCGTCTCACGTGGGGGCGCCACGTTCCTGGGCGACATTGCACCTAGGTGGCATCAAAAAATCCCGATGTCGGGTAGCGTTGGGGTCGCAGATGCGACCCGCCCTCTCGTCTTACCTGGCGGTCGCCGCGATTGCTGCTGCGGTGACCATGGTGTTGGTCCCCCTCGTTCGCTTCGTCGCTCATTCGACAGGGTTGTTGGTGGAACCTGACATGAGGCGCGAACATGCCCGCCCGACGGCCCTACTCGGCGGCGTGGCAATGTACGGAGGCTTCGTGGCTGGCATGGCGGTTGCCATGCTGTCGGGCTGGTTCGGCCCGATCTTTGCCGGCTCGACCGAGCCCGCCGCTGTCATGATCAGCGCCACAGTCGCCTGCCTGGTGGGTTTGGTCGACGATGTGAGAGATATTTCAGCTCCGGCCAAAACCGCAGGAATGTGCATCGCGGCGTTCTGTCTCGGAGTTGGCGGAATCAGCATCATCTGGTTTCGGATCCCGTTCCTTGATGTCTTTGTTCTTCCCTACGATCTGGCGTTGGTGGTGTCGGTGGTCTGGGTTTTGGGCATGGCCAATGCCGTCAACTTCATCGATGGCCTTGATGGCCTGGCCGGTGGGATCATGGCCATCGGCGCCGGGGCTTTTCTGCTGTACGCCGTGAGGTTGGGCGAGGTGGAATTGTTGTTCCCGGGCAATATCGGTGGTCTGACCGCTGCGCTGGTGGTGGGAATGTGCGTCGGGTTTCTTCCTTGGAACGTGTACCCGGCTCAGATTTTCATGGGTGATGCCGGGAGTCTTCTGTTGGGGACGCTGATGGCTGCATCAACCATGGCTGTCGGGGGGAGGACGCCGGATCCTTTCAGTGGTCAGACCTTCTTTTTCTATGCCCCGCTGGCCATTCCTCTCCTGATTCTCGGTGTGCCCATCCTCGATACCGCCTTCGCCATTGTGCGTCGGGCCACTCAACGTCAAGGTTTGGCCACCGCCGACAAGGATCATCTGCATCACCGACTGGTTCGTCTCGGCCATGGTCATCGCCGCAGTGTGACGATTCTTTGGGCTTGGACGGCCTTGCTGTCGGCCTTTGTTCTGTACCCGACCTATAACGAAGGCGAGGGTGATGGCATTGTTCCGTTGGGGGCAGGCACCTTGTTGTTGCTGCTCTACACCTGGTTTCATCCAGGGGTGCGTCGCGATGGTCGGGTTACCGACGCCCGCTCATCGCACCCGGTGTTTCGACGTGTCCCAGAAGCTGGTGCGGGTGTCGTCGAGCCGGTCACGCCGGCCATCAAGCCTCGAGCCGACCGCTCGCCGGCCGGTAATCGTTCATAGGAGGGACGCGCTGGTCAGACCCATGTAACGGTGATGGACGCAATAGCTGTTGGCGATCAACTTGGACGTTCTATGTGTGACCCGTTACATCAGGTTGTTGTTTTTGGCTTCTGCTCCCTATCGTTTCGGTCGGCTGCCGAGCTTGACGGCTATCAGTTCTAATTCGACGGCTATCAGTTCTAATTCGGATTTTGATCGATTGTCGAACGCTTTTGTTAGTAGCGGTCGTGAGCTGAAGCTAACGAAGATCGTGAGTCAGGATCTCAGTGCCCGATCGACAGTGATTGGTAGCTGGGAAACGCGACAGCACTGCGGGAGGATGATGTGAGCGCCAAAGAAGGCCAACTGAGAAGCGACTACCGCCAGACAAGTGGTGGCTATGAGCTTGTGTTCTCTGGGGTCATCTTTGCTTTGGTCGGCCTCTGGCTTGACCGTCGCTTCGGTACCGTTCCGTGGTTCACCATCGGTCTTGCTGTGACCGGCTTCATCGGAGCGCTGGCCAACGTCTATTACCGATACGACCAGGACATGGCCCGACATGAGTCCGAGGCCGCCGCCCGCCGAGCTGGCAACATTGGCTCCAACAACGCTGGACCTGATGGCGGTAACGGAGCAGCTGCCTCATGAGCGAAGTTGGATCACTCGGCCGCCCCAGTGACGAAGCCCCCGGAGCAGAGGTGGCTCGGGACATGGCCCGCCGTGGGCTGACGATCTTGCCAGTCGTTATGGTCGCTGCGTGGTTGCTGGCTTCGGCCCCGGTTGCGCTCTCCATCGGATACGCCATGATCATCGTCTTGGCCAACTTTCTCCTGTCGGCATATCTGCTCAAATGGGCTGCCGCCATCTCGCTCGGCCTGATCCCTTCGGTCGCTCTCGGGGGATACGCATTGCGCTTAGGACTCATCTTCGTGGCGGTAATGACGATTCGCGACATGTCATGGGTCCGAATGATCCCACTAGGCATTACCATTATCGCCACACACCTTGGGTTACTGGCGTGGGAGCTTCGCTACATATCAGCGTCGTTCGCCCATCCCGGGCTCAAACCGTCTCCAGCCACCGGCGTGGCAGGGAGCGGGAGGCGAGGTCGGGGTAGCTGGCCTGCGGCCGGTTATCGGCCTGCTGGTGTTACGCGCCAGCTGACAAACCCTTCGATCAGCTCGAACGAGTAAGAACAAGTTAGAACTACAAGTCACACATCCTGAGTTGCAAGGAGCCTGTCCGTGCTCGGACTCGAATATCCCCCAATTGAAAACCTTGTTGAATGGCCCGCCTACTTCGGCGACGGCCAACTCTGGGCTTTGAACAAGATCGGCATCATTTCGCTGCTGGCCTTGATCATCCCAACGCTGATGTTCCTGCTGTCCAAGAAAGAACTCGTTCCCCGCGGCCTGCAGAACATGGTTGAGGGTGTGGTTGAGTTCATCGAAGAACAAGTAATCATGCCGTCCATCGGAACGCAGGGTCTCAAGTTCTTGCCTCTGCTGCTCACGATGTTCCTGTTCATCTTCTTCGGCAACTTGTTTGAGGTCATCCCCACGTTCCAAATGCCGGCCAACGCCCGCATGGCCAACCCGTTGTTCCTGGCACTGCTATCGCTGGTGGTGTACGTGTCGGTTGGGTTCAAAGAACACGGCTTCGCCTTTCTCAAAGACACCGCATGGCCTACGTTCGTTCCCGTTGGGCTACGCCCCCTGGTCGGTGCGATCGAACTCTTGACCGTCTTTATCCTGCGGCCCTTCGCTCTGGCCGTTCGACTCTTTGCCAACATGTTGGCCGGTCACATCCTGCTCGTCACCTTCGGCGTGCTTTGTATCTCGGTCTTTACCGCAGGCATCATTGTCATCTTGTTGCCACTGACGTTTGGCATGCTGGTACTGCTGACCGCCTTCGAGATCTTCGTTTCGTTCCTGCAGGCCTTCGTGTTCGCCCTGCTGACCGCAGTGTTCATCGACAGCTCGATGAACCCTGCCCACTAATTCTCACGTACTAGTTCTTCAAGTAATAACCGACAACCAAACCCCGCTTCGGCGGGAACCCGCTGCCGGAAAGGCAGTGTTCACACAGGAGAGTAAACCGCTCATGAGCGTCCTCACATCCATCGCCTACCAGGTAGCTGAAGTGGCCCAGGAGTCCTTCACGGCCGACGAGGCCAAGCAGGTCTCCGGCGCTGCCGGTGCCGGTATGGCATACGGCCTGGCCGCCATCGGCCCGGGTATCGGAATTGGTTACCTCGTTGGTCAGGCTGTTCAGGCCATGGCCCGTCAGCCCGAGTCGGCCGGCACCGTCCGGACCAATATGTTCCTGGGCATTGCCTTTACCGAGGCTCTGGCCCTTATCGGGTTCGTGGTCTTCATTCTGCTGAAGTTCGCCTAGGAGCACCTTGATGCTCAACCCAGTAGTCACACAGATATCGGTGAAAGCAGCGACGTTGTTGCTGGCTGCCGAGGACACTGGCGCCGAAGAGGGAGGCGGAGGCATCACCTCCAGCCCCATCTGGCCGGCCGCCAACGAGATGTTCTACGGCATCTTGTCGTTCACTGCTCTCTACCTGCTGGTTCGCTTCGTGCTACTACCTCCGGTTCAGCGGATCCGAAACGATCGGGCCGCAACCATTCAGGCCGACAAGGACGCGGCAGCGCTTGCCCGATCCAAGGTCGCCTCGGCTTCAGCCGAGGTCGAGGATCAGTTGTCAGGCGTACGCGCTGAAGCTCAGACTGTCATTGACGAGTCGCGCGCTGAAGCCGAGGCTGAACGTCAGCGACTGGTCGGTCGAGCCGAGCGGGAAGTCAACGCCATGCGCGAACTGGCCGCCAATGAACTAGCCACTGAGCGGGCTGAGGCTTTGGCCTCGCTCCGTCCCCAGGTCGCCGACCTGGCGGTTGGTGCTGCTTCACGGGTGACCGGTCGATCCATGCAGTCGTCGTCGGTGCGGTCAAAGGTCGATGAGTACCTGACCAATCCGTCCAACTCGAACTAGAGCCCCGATACCGAAGGCCACGACCTAAGGTCAGTGGCCAACGGAAACATCGGGTTGTCGCCAGCTAACCGAGACGGCCCACCGACCGCAGGTTGGCCTGAACGTCCAAGGGAAAAGCGGAATGTACAACATCTACACAATGGCATTCGTCATAGCGGCCGATGCGCCCAACGGAAGACACATCCCCGGAGACCCTCGTGAGGTCTATTGGGGTACGGCTGCCTTCTTGGTGGTCATGGGCCTCTTCCTCTGGAAGGGCTTGCCCGTCGTCAAGGACGGGCTTGCGAACCGGACTGAGCGTATTCGAGCCGAGATTGACTCAGCTAAGTCTGATCGTGCCGAGGCCGAGGCTGCTTTAACCTCGACGGTGTCCGAACAACCCGATCTTTCGGTTGAGGAGGCCCGCATCCGAGCCGAAGGTACGGAGACCGCAGCCAAGCTCAAAGCCGACATGATCGCCCGGGCCCAGGTCGAAGCCGACGAGGTTCGCCAGCGAGGCACCTCGGAGGTGTCAAACATGCGACGTCAGGCTCAAGCCGATCTGGCAGCCGAAGTTGCCGACGCCACTCGTCGAGCAACCGAGGATGTCGTCCGCGAGGGTCTCGACCCGGCAGCACAGACCGATCTGATCGAGTCTTACATCAACCGAGTGGGTGAGATGACATGAGCGATCGAGTAAACGGATACGCCCAGGCTTTGTTAGCCGTCGCCCGAGCTGAGGGTGACGTCGAAGGGACCCGGTCCCAGCTCCGAGAGGTGGCCGGTGCCATCGACTCCAACGACGAGTTGCGCTCCACCTTGAGCAACAATCTCCTTCCGGCCGCCACACGCCAGCAGATCGTGGATGACCTGTTGGCTGGCAAGGCCACGGACACCGTCAAAGCGCTGGTCGGCATGGTTGTCGGTGCTGGCCGAGGCGGCGAACTTAGTGACATCGTGAAGGCATTCGGCGCAGCCGCTGCCTCCGCCGGTGGCAAGAAGTCGGCAGTCGTTCGATCAGCGGTTCCGCTGACCGAAGATCAGAAGACCCGCTTGGCTCATGCGCTGAGCACGTCTACTGGTGCACCAGTAGAACTTGAGAACATCGTCGACCCCGATGTGGTCGGCGGTGCCGTAACCACCGTTGGTGATGTGGTGATCGACGGAACCGTTCGCACCCGCCTCAATCAACTCAAAGAGGCGCTGTAGCTCAGCGGCACTGTAACTGTTGCCCCGCCCGAGATGGGCACGTCAGTACTTGAAAGACCAGGAAGAAGAGAGAATCCCCCAGATGGCACTGTCCTTTGATCCGAACGAGATCACCAGCGCACTTCAGAAGAACCTCGACGCTCTTGACACCGATGTCCGCAGCCTGACCGTTGGCCGGGTGGCCGAGGTCGGCGACGGTATCGCTCGTGTGAGCGGCCTCCCCAACGCAGCGGTCAACGAGATGCTCCGGTTCGCCGACGGCACTATCGGTCTGGCCCTTAACTTGGACGAAGACACCATTGGTGCCGTGGTCCTCGGCAACGTCGACAAGATCGAGGAGGGCCAGCCGGTGGAGGCAACCGGCGACATCCTCCAGGTCCCTGTTGGTGACGGCATGATCGGTCGTGTCGTCAACATGATGGGCGAGCCGATCGACGGCAAAGGCCCGCTGGCCAACGTCCAGGCCCGTCGCATGGAGATCCAAGCCCCTGGCATCATCGGCCGTCAGCCGGTGGGCGAGCCGCTGCAGACCGGTATCAAGGCGGTCGATTCGCTGATCCCGATCGGTCGAGGTCAACGTGAGCTGATCATCGGTGACCGCAAGACTGGTAAGACCACGGTCGCCATCGACACGATCTTGGCCCAAAAGGGTCTGGGCGTGAAGTGCATCTACGTCGCCGTTGGCCAAAAGGCCTCGACAGTGGCCCAGACGGTGGCTCTTCTCGAAGAGTACGGCGCCATGGACTACACCGTGGCCGTTGTGGCCCCGGCTTCCGATCCGGCTCCGTTTAAGTACCTTGCCCCGTATGCAGGTTGCGCCATCGGTCAGCACTGGATGGAAACCGGCGACCACTCCCTCATCGTTTACGATGACCTTTCCAAGCAGGCTGAGGCCTACCGCCAGGTGTCGCTGCTGCTTCGTCGCCCGCCGGGCCGTGAAGCCTACCCCGGCGACGTGTTCTACCTCCACAGCCGGTTGTTGGAGCGTGCCGCCAAGCTGTCCGACGAGCTCGGCGCTGGTTCGCTGACGGCACTGCCCATCATCGAGACCAAGGCCGGCGACGTCTCGGCCTACATCCCGACCAACGTGATTTCGATCACCGATGGCCAGATCTTCCTCCAAGACGACATGTTCAAGTCCGGTATTCGACCGGCCGTGGACGTCGGTATCTCAGTGTCCCGAGTGGGTTCCGCTGCACAGATCAAGGCGATGAAGTCGGCCGTGGGCACGCTCAAGTCTGATCTCCAGCAGTTCCGTGACCTGGCCGCTTTCGCCGCCTTCGGTTCGGACTTGGACGCTGTCTCACAAGCCCAGCTCGATCGGGGCTACCGCCTCACTGAGTTGTTGAAGCAGGGCATTAACGCTCCCGTTCCGGTTGAAGAACAGGTCATCGTGCTTTACGCCGGAACCAGGGGCTACCTCGATAGCGTCGAAGTGGCTGACGTGGAACGCTACGAGTCTGAACTGATCGAATGGTTTAACTCTCGTCACGGTGATGTTCTGGCCGCTATCCGCACGGAAGGCAAGGTGCCAGACGAAGAGGCACTTGAAGCAGCCCTCGACACATTCACCAACCAGTTCGTCGGCTCCAACGCCGACAAAGACGATCCGGCCATCAAAACTCAAGCTGAGGCGGAGACCAAGATGGTCGACGCCCCACACACCTTGCCCGAAGAGGATGTCTCTCGGGTGTCAGGGGCGTAGAGCATGCCAGGTGGTGCAGAACGCATCTTGCGTCGCCGTATAGGCAGCGTCAAGAACACCAAGAAGATCACTCGGGCCATGGAGCTGATCGCCGCCACTCGCGTGGCGCGTGCCCAGCAGCGGGCCAAGGCAGCCCGGCCGTATTCCGAGCAGCTGACGGGTGTCATCGAAAACCTGGCTGCGGGCGGCGCTGATGTCGATCATCCGCTACTTCGTCAGGTCGAGAACGCCGAGCGGGTGGCCTTCGTGGTTTGCGCCGGCGACCGTGGACTGGCCGGACCGTATAACTCGGCTGTGGTTCGTTCCGCTGAGCGCGAGATCCAAGCGCTTCGAGCCGGTGGCGGCGACTACAGAATTCTTGCCGTAGGCAAGAAGGTCAACGACTACTTCTCGTTTCGGAACTACAACATCGATTCCACCTACGGTGGCTTCACCGACAACCCGACCTTCGAAGACGCCCGTGCGGTGGCTCATCGGGTCCGGGAATTGTTCGACTCCGGTGACGTCGACCAGGTTGAACTGATCTACACCGAATTTGTCTCGTTGGGCACCCAAAAGGCCGTTGTCCGGCGGTTCCTGCCGCTGGAACCCGTCAGCGTCATGGCTTCCGAAGGTGGGGGTGACGCCGCGGCCCTGGCCGGGTTCAGCTTTGAACCCTCCTCCGGTGGTGTACTGGCCGACTTGTTGCCACGCTACGTCGAGGCTCGCCTGTTCACCGCTCTGCTTGATGCGGCGGCGTCCGAGCACGCTAACCGTCAGCGGGCCATGAAAGCGGCCACTGACAACGCCGAAGATCTGATCGTCAAGTTGTCCCGAGCTATGAACCGGGCCCGCCAAGAGGCGATCACCACCGAAATCATGGAGATCGTCGGTGGCGCTGAGGCGCTTGGCGGCGACTCCGGTGATGAAGCTGAAGCTGTTGATTTTGAACGTGTACTGGCTGCGGGCAACCCGACAGCCAACTAGGAACTCAGGCCGTAATTAGGAGCAAGAGAGAATGACTGCTACAGAACCCCAACTGAAGGACGGTCGGATCGTCGGTATCGCCGGACCGGTGGTCGACGTCGAGTTCCCCCCAGGGGAGCTTCCCGAGATCAACCATGCCATCGAGTTCGACGTCGAAATTGATAACACCAGCGAGACTGTCGTGGCCGAGGTGGCCCAGCAGCTCGGCAACGGCCGGGTGCGAGCCATCGCTTTGAAGCCGACCGATGGTCTGCGACGCGGCCAGGTAGTGCGCAACACCGGCGTTGGGATCTCCGTCCCGGTCGGTGATGTGACGTTGGGTCACATCTGGAACGTCATCGGTGAACCGCTTGACGTACCGATCGAGGACTTGAACATCACCGAGCGGTGGGAAATCCACCGTGACGCGCCGTCGTTTGACAGCCTTGAGCCGACCAAGCAGGTGCTTGAAACCGGCATCAAGGTCATCGATCTTCTCACTCCGTACCTCCAGGGTGGAAAGATCGGCCTGTTCGGCGGTGCCGGTGTGGGCAAGACCGTTCTCATCACCGAGATGATCACCCGTGTGGCCACAAACCACGGCGGTGTGTCGGTGTTCGCCGGTGTAGGCGAGCGCACTCGAGAGGGAACTGACCTCTTCATCGAAATGGGCGAGACGCTCATGGGCGACGGCAAGACCTCGGTGCTTGACAAGGCCGCTCTGTGCTTTGGTCAGATGGACGAGCCGCCAGGCGTACGTCTTCGTGTGGCACTATCAGCCCTCACCATGGCTGAGTACTTCCGTGATGTTCAGGGCCAAGACGTGCTGTTGTTCGTGGACAACATCTTCCGCTTTGTTCAAGCCGGTTCCGAGGTGTCGACCCTCCTCGGGCGTATGCCTTCGGCCGTGGGCTACCAGCCGACGCTGGCTGACGAGATGGGCATCCTCCAGGAGCGCATCACCTCGACCGCGGGCAAGTCGATCACCTCGATGCAGGCCGTGTACGTGCCTGCCGACGATTACACCGACCCGGCGCCGTTCACTACCTTCACCCACTTGGATGCCACTACCGAACTGAGCCGTGACATCGCCGCTCTGGGTATCTACCCGGCCGTGGACCCGCTGGCTTCAACCTCGACCATCCTCGCTCCCGAGGTTGTCGGCGACCGCCACTACAACGTGGCCCGCCAGGTTCAGGAGATCCTCCAGCGCTACAAGGAGCTGCAGGACATCATCGCCATCCTCGGTCTCGACGAGTTGTCCGAAGAGGACCGCATCACCGTGAACCGGGCCCGTAAGGTCCAGCGCTTCTTGGCTCAGCCGATGTTCGTGGCCAAGGTCTTTACCGGCCTCGACGGTGTGTTCACTTCGGTGGAGGACACCATCGACAGCTTTGAGCAACTGGTCAACGGCGATCTGGACGATCTGCCGGAGCAAGCCTTCCTCAACGTTGGTGGCGCTGACCAGGTTCGGGAGAAGGCCGAGAGGCTGCAGGCCGAGGCTGGTCGATAATGGTGATGCAGGTCGAGTTCGTTTCTCCTGAGGACATCTTGTACTCAGGTGAGGGAACTCAAGTCACCGCTCGTACGAGAGGTGGCGGCGAGATCGCCTTTCTGACCGGTCACGAGCCGTTCATCGGATCACTGGTGCCCTGTGAAGTTCGCGTCAGCGAAACTTCCGGCGACGTAAAGCGATTTGCCGTGCGCGGTGGATTCGTTTCGGTCAACGGTGCAAAGGTCACCGTGCTGTCCGATGCGGCAGTACCCGCTGCCGATGTCGATGCCGCGGCCGCCCAAGCCGATCTGGCTGAAGCTGAAGTGGCACTTGAGTCCGACCCGGCAAATGCCGAAGCAAAAATGAACGTGCAGTGGGCAAACGCCCGCCTGGCGGCCATAAGCACCGGCACCGGTCACGCAGCCGACCACTAACACCACCTACTGCGGAAGGCGATTGCGAACCTTCCGCCTACAAACGAGGCGTACGCTATGACTTCCGATTGGGTAGCCCCAGAACGCGACTTGGCCATGGAGCTGGTTCGCACCACCGAATTGGCAGCCATGGCGGCAGCTCGGTGGATGGGACGTGGCGACAAGATGAAGGCCGATCAGGCTGCAGTCGACGCCATGAGAGTCATGCTGGATGGCGTCGCCATGGATGGCACTGTCGTCATCGGTGAAGGCGAAAAAGACGAAGCGCCCATGCTGTACAACGGCGAGCGGATCGGCAACGGCAATGGCCCGCACGCCGACATCGCAGTTGACCCGATCGACGGTACAACGCTCACCGCCACCGGACAGGCTGGAGCCATCGCTGTTATCGCTGCTGCCGAGCGGGGCACCATGTACGACCCCGGTCCAATCGTCTACATGGAAAAGATCGCCGTCGGCCCAGAGGGAGCCGGCATCGTTGACATTCGTCTGCCGGTTGAAAAGAACCTTCGAGCGCTGGCTAAGGCCAAAGGTAAAGACGTCAGAGACCTCAATGCCATCGTGCTAAATCGGGAACGGCACGCCGGGATGATCGAGGAGATCCGCTCGACTGGGGCCAGGATCAGCCTCATTCAAGACGGTGACGTGGCCGGAGCCATTGCTACTGCCCGCCCCGATTCCGGCGTCGACATTCTGTTCGGCATCGGTGGCACTCCTGAAGGTGTGATTACGGCTGCTGCCCTGAAGTGTATGGGTGGAGATTTGCAGGGCCGGCTGTGGCCACGCGACGACGCCGAGCGTGAACTGGCCGAGCAGCACGGCTTTGACGTCGAGAAGATCATCACCCTCGATGACCTCATCGGCACCCGCAACTGTTTCTTTGCCGCCACCGGCATCTCATCGGGTGCGTTGTTGCGTGGCGTGCGGTTCGGCAACGAAACCATCACAACCCAGTCGTTGGTCATGCGGGGCCGGTCAGGAACGGTGCGACTAATCGAAGCCGATCATCGCAAGTCCAAGCTGGACCAGCTAAATAGCTAGGCAACTCCCAAAGGGTTTGCTACGAGTTGCGTAAGCGACTCGGGCGCTATCAATCTGGAATGATGATGTCCGCCGGGTTGAAGTCAGCCTCCGGGTAGTTCATGTCTAGATTCTGCAGTGTCTGGATCATGATCTCCGATACCGCTATGTTGCGGTACCACTTGCGGTCTGATGGCACGATGAACCAGGGAGCGTCCTTGGTGTTGGTCTTCTCCAAGAGGTCCTCAAAGGCCTTTTGGTAGTCATCCCACTTGGACCGGGGACCAAGGTCACCGGCTTCGAATTTCCAATTCTTAGCCGGTTCGTCTAGGCGGGCTTGCAGACGTTCTTGTTGCTCGCCTTTGGAGATGTGCAGGAAGACTTTGATGATGGTGGTGCCCTCATCGGCCAGCATCTGTTCGAAATTGACAATGTGTTCGTAGCGTTTGGACCATCGAGCTTTGGGCACCAGATCTTCCACCCGGACGATGAGCACGTCTTCGTAATGGCTGCGGTTGAAAATGACTAGCTCTCCGTTGCCCGGGACTTCTCGGTGAACTCGCCACAGGTAGTCATGGGCCAGCTCTTTGGATGACGGCTTCTTGAACGCCGCTACGCGGACGCCGCTGGGGTTGACTCCCTCAAACACGTGGCGGACTGTTCCGTCCTTGCCTCCGGCATCCATGGCTTGGAGGACCAACAGCACCCGCTCGCCGCCGTTGGCCCACAAAAGTTCCTGCAGCCGTTCCATCTCTTGATTCAGGGTTGCGAGATGGGTCTTGCCTTCTTCTTTGTCATCGCCTGCCCAGCTCGGGGTTGATCGGGTGTCCCACTTGGACAGGTCAACCTTTGAACCGGGCTTGACCCGGAGCTCGTCGATGTCGAACGCGTCGTATTCGGAGGCTGCCATGGGTGGCAATGGTAGCTGGCAGGCTTCGACCGGTCACACACCTCATACACACCTCATACACACCTCATACACACACCTCATACACCTCATGTGCCGGTCGTTACCTCCTGTCTGTGCGCTCGGCGATGCGGCTACCGTGGAACCAGTGACTACACAAACGGCGGGCGCCGTTGTGGCCGAGCTGGAAATCTGCCACTCACGTCCCATTGCTCCGACAAGGCGTATCGCTCTCGGCAGTCGAGACCTGCCGTGCGATCCGGCTCCGGGCGCTGGGGGATTGCTACTCGTCGGGGTGCTGGCGCATGTAGCTCCCGACATCGAGCCCGAACTCCGTGAGGACCTTGTCACTGTCATGGATCGCTTGGGCTCGGGTCGCAAAGTGATTCAACCGATCGTCCGGCACCGCTACCAAGTTGATCGGATCGGTTTGACAACGTCGCGTCAGCGTCTCCTGAGCGGGCCGGCTGGCCTCGAGTTTGACTTCGAGGACGAGAACGTGAGAGCCGTTCAGTTGGCCCTGGGAGCGGTATATGCCGCAGGTACGCTCCCTCCAGCGGCCAAGAAGGCGGTATTCGATGGTTTCCAGAAGGCACTTGTGTGGGAACGTCCGGTCGATTCGGCGTTCGTGGCGGTTGTAATGGGCGGTCGCTCCATTGACATCGGTGGCCTTCGGGCGTGGAACGATCCGGTTGGCTGGGCTCTCGACACACTGGGAATTGATGGGCAACCCGATGAGGTGCCGTCCAAACGTGTGGTGCAGCGACGATTCCGCTCGTTGTTGAGGGATGCCCACCCTGATCATGGTGGCCACGACGAAGCGGCCGCTGCTCGCATCGCTGAGTTGAGTGAGGCTCGGCGGATCCTACTGGCTTCCGACTAGTTCACCGGGCATGCCGGATCACAGACGCTAATCTGGCGTCTGTCGCTGGTTATGGAGGGAACGCGTGTCGGAATCGAACGGCGGAGCTGATGGTGGCGGCTCCGAAGCAGCACAGTACAGCTCGCTCTATACGCAGAGCGTCTTGCGGAGGCTGGCCAGCCTCCGAAGCAGAGGTCTGTCGTCGGATCAAATCTCTCATCGCATCGTGCTGACCCATCCGAACGCCCGGGTGGCGGCGAGTGGGACGCGTCGGCCGTCGATCGGATGATCGAATTGCTGGACGCTCAGTCCACCGATCGGCCCCTTCGAGTGGCTCAGTCGCCGGACAGGTCTGTACCGCACCCGCCGTCGGTTGCCCCGGCCGTCACGTCCACTCCGCTACCCCCGAGAGTTTATGGCGACCGACAGAGCCGTGACCCGAGCCGATCGGCACCTCCGGTAGCAGTCGGCTACGAGCCTGGACGCCGCTCGGTGGCGGGCCGATTATTGGTTGCGGCATGTGTCCTCTTGGTTGTTGGCATTGTCGTCAGTGTGGCGTGGTCTCTTGGACTCGTAGGAGGGGAATCACCAGTTCTGTCCAGCGAGCAGGAAACGCTTGGTGAAGGACAAGTTGAATCAACCGATGCCGAGGATCCGTCGAGTCCGTTCAGCGCGCTGATCGATGGCTTGCCAGATGAACCGTTGTCGCCCGCCGCCGATGACGGGGACAAGATGATCATTCGTATCGAACCTCCAGCGGCCGTTGCCGAAGGGGACCTGATCCCGGCTACAGCCACAATTCGCAATGATGGAAAGTTGCACGTTGAGGGAGCATTTGCTTCCGAGAGCGATGCAGCGGCCTTCCTTGAACGGGCCGGTGACGTGTTCGGGTCCGATAATATTGTCGCCGCCTACCTGATTGACCCCGAAGCGCCGGAGCCGACTGTCTCCGACGTGGCGCTGGATAAACCGGTACTGTTCAAATCGGGTTCGGCGGAAATCGACCCCGAGTACATTCCGTTTCTGGAAGCGTGCGGCGACGTACTGAAACTGAATCCGTCGATTGTGATGTCGATCACTGCGTACACCGATTCACAGGGTGACAGCGCCTTCAATCTGGAGCTCTCGCAGGCCCGGGCTAACGCCATCGTCGAGTTCTATCGGCAGTTGGAGATTGGTGACTCTCAGCTCGTCGGCACCGGCTTTGGTGAGGAGGCCGCATTCGCCGACAACGACACTGACGGTGGCCGCCAACAGAATCGGCGGGCCATGCTTCAGCTGATGAATGTCATGGACGAGAGCTAGGTTCCCCCGATCGGCGTTGCGCCGAAGTCGGTCGGCTCCAGCTCGGGGTCGTCAGGATTGAGCTGCTCCAGTTCGTGATTGGCTGTTTCGGGAAACAGGGCCAAGATGATGGCGACGGCCATCATCGGTCCGAAGATCATGACTCCGATGCCTGATCCGAGGTCGTCCCAACGCACGGCCAGCGAGCCTACTATCACCAGCCCAACCGCTGAACCTGCTACACCGACAACGTCAAGCATTCCTCCCACCCGACCTCTGGCTCTGGTGGGAAACAGCTCGGTTGAGTAGCCCCGCAACGCCGGCACCGCGGCGTTCATCGAGCAGAATCCTACTAGGGCCGCGATCCACATGGCCGGCCCGGCCAACTGGTAGGAGGCGGCATAGCCGATGGCTCCGATGGCGATGGCGGTCGCCCCGACCTTCTTGCGGCCAATCACATCGGCCAGATACCCACCAATGGGGATCGAGGCGGTTGCCGGGATTGAAACAAGAAGCTGGAACACCGTGACGTCGAAGGCGCTGAAGCCGCGATCGTCGGTGAGAAATTCGTTTCGCAGCTGCGATGCCGGTGAGACGAACATCAGGAACACAAACGATGTGGCGGCCAACATGGCAAACCGTCCCCACTTAATCTCTCCGGGTGCTTCGGCTTCGTCTGCCACTACGTAGCGCCGCGTCTCGGGTAGCTGACGGCTGAGCCACCAAAGCAGGGGTAGGTAGGCCAACGGGAAGACGAAGATGAGCCGCCATCCGCCGACGACCAGGTCGGCCAGGGGCAATGTCCAAACCACGAGTGCCGCGCCGAACCCGGTGGTCATCGTGACGAAGGCGATAGCCATTGCCCGTGATGATGCCGGGACCTCCTCAGTGGCGGCGAGGCCCACCACCGTGATCAGGCCGGTTGTTAGACCCCTGGCGATGGCTTGGGAAACACCGAGGACCATCAGACTTGGGGCCAACGCTCCCATGGCGGTGAAGACAATGGCGCCCGCCGCCAGCCAGATCATTAGCGGGCGTCGCCCAATGCGGTCGGCGTAGCGGAGAAAGACGAATGACAGCAGTACCCCGACGCGTACTGCGGCCAAGGTGTTGGCCTGAGCATCGTCGGCAGCACCGAAGTCGCGGGCGGCGAAGGTGATGGTCTGACCGATGATGACCCCCATGTAACCGGCCATGGTGCCGATGGTTCCAGCCACGGCGATGAGACGGGCAGTCTCGGCTGTCACGACTTCTTGGGGCCACCACCAGCGACGTCGTGGCTGACGGTCTGGTGACTTCAAAGCCTGCCTGAACAACAACCACAGATACGGCCACCACAACGGTATAGCTAGCTGGTAGTCGACCTGTTCAGTGGCGGTAGGGATGGGCGCCGTGGAGGTTGGTGTCTGGTCGCTCTCGTGCACCGTCACCGTCCGCCGATAGTGGGTGAACGGTCCGTCCGCCAACTCGAAGATGTGCTCGTTGCCGTTGCGTCCGGCCGCCACCTCGCGCATCAGATCGCATCTGGGCCGGAGCAAGTTGTCCAGGGTGGCTTTGTCAGCCAACCAGGTGCTGGTAACGGTGGACATTGAGGTTGCTATCGGCCGACTAGGTCTCGGCTGGATCCTCTTGGCGCCCGGCATCGGAATTGGTGACTGTTTTTGCGCCTGTGACCGAAGCGCTTTCGGCGTCGGTCTGGTCGTTCAGCTTGGCGTTTACTCGTCGGGTAGCCAGCACCAGTAGACCTACCAGTACGAGCATCGGGGCCAGGACGACAAGAAGTTCATCCCAGCCTCCCTGGTGGGCCAGGGGAGTGACAGCCCAAACCGTGCCAATGGTCATGACTTCAGACTACGGCGATACGGATATCCTGGAGGTAACTCAAGACGAAAGTTTTGTCTCCCTGTGCCTGACACCTCACCCATCGCAACAAGTGCTGAGAAGCTTGGTTCGACTGAGCCCGATTCAGCGAGCACGGATTCAGCGAGAACTGACTCAGAGCCGTCGGCTTCGGCTGACGCCACATCACCCATGTTCGACAAGGTAGCCGAAGTGGTGAAGGTCATCAGGCCCGCTGTTCAAGCTGACAATGGTGACATCTTCCTACGCGATGTCGACGATGAGTCCGGCGTGGTTTCCGTTGAGCTTGTCGGGGCCTGCATTAGCTGCCCGGCATCTAGCCAAACGTTGAAAGAAGGCCTCGAGCGCATCCTCAAACAGCGGGTTGATGGCGTTACTGCCGTACAACACGTCGGTGAGGAACTGTTGGGCTACGAAGAGGGTACGTCCGTTTCCCTGTAACGGGTGGCTGGCCGTTGAGCCCGTCGTCGAGGGCCAAAACCAAAGCGGAGGCCCCGTAGTCGAGACCTCCGCTTGAAGTAAGTCAGTCCGAGGCAAGCCCGGACTAGTTCGCCTGCCCGAAGATTAGCGGCCCCGGAGAGCGTCCCGAATCTCGGTCAGTAGAGCCTGGTCTGGTGTCTGAGCTAGTTCGGTGCTGGCACCGGCTCGAGCGAGGGACTTCACGATCATGAAGACAACCCAGGCCATGATGACGAAGCTGATGATGGCGGCGATCATGGCGCCGATCGGAAGACCGGCGGGCGCCCAAGTGGCGAAGGTGTCGCCGTCGGGGATGAAGCCGGCTTTGCCGACCAGGGACAGGATTACGTTGACAACGGACTCAACCACCGGGGCAAAGGCCAAGGCCAGTATCAGACCGACGGCAATGGGAATGACGTTGAACTTTTCGAGGAACTCTTTGAATTCGCTAAGCATTTGGTCGCCTCCTAGGGCTACTTCCTGGGGATTCCGCGAAATCCCGAGATCTACCGACACGATGTCGGCCGATCTCCAGTATTGCGGCTGGTGGGCCCTAGGTGGGTGATATTCCACAGCTAGGGCCTACTCCAGGACCGTCTGAGCAGTCCAGTCAGGAGTGGTCGAAGCGGTTTCGTAGCGCCCGCCAGCGCCCGCCAGCCCAGGCGGCGAACTCACTTCCGACGTTGGGGAAGGTCTCGGAGATGTAGGTATCTACCGCCTGTGTTACTGCGTCACCATAGGTCGGATAGGGGATGACGGTCCCGTACCACTTGTGGAAAGCAATGTCGTTGGTCATGGCCAGGCTGAACATGGCGATGAGATCACCAGCCCGTGGTCCGACAATGGTGGCCCCGAGAACCTGTCCGCTCAGCTTCCTGACATCGACGATCAGGACACCGTGTTCCACCTCATCGGTGTAGGCCCGATCGGTGGCCGACAGGTCGATCACAATCCGTCGAACATCCCCGGCCGGCGTCTCCACCTGTTCACCAATGGTGGCCACCTCGGGTGACGTATAGGTGACAGCCGGTCGGGGTGGGCGCTTCTTGAGGGGCAGATAGGGGAGAGCAATGGCTTGGATCAGGCGTCGGCCCCAGGCATTGGCCATGTGGGTTGTGCCACCTTCGGTAGTGACGTCGCCGACAGCCCAAACCCCTTCAACGTCGGTTCGACCCTTGTCGTCCACAGTGATGTGTCCGCTCTTGGTTGTTGACACCCCAAGCTCGGCCAGACCCAGATCACTGGAGTTTGGTACTCGCCCGACGGCGACGAGAACGGCATCGACGTCGGTGACGGTGTCGACCGGATCGCTTCCCAGAGGTCCGATCGCCAACTCGCCTGTGGCGGGCTGGTAGCTATGCGGAGCCAAACCTGGTCTCAAGTCAATTTGGAGAGCCTCAAGAGCCTGGTGCAGGACCTCAGCCGCTTCCGGTAGAAGACCAGGGAGAATTTGAGGCGCAGCGTCCATAACGGTGACGTTGGAACCCAAACGGCTGAAGGCGACCGCCATCTCGAGTCCGATCGGTCCTGCTCCAACAATGGCCAGGTGCTCGGGGGCGCTGTTCTGCTCGAAGAGCTCCTCGTTGGTCAGGTACATCTCATCCGGTAGGCCCGGAATCGGGATTTTCCGAGCAGATGAGCCGGTGGCGATCACGATGTGATCGGCCTCGTAGGCGATGTGATCGGCCACGACGAGATTGGGGGTTGCGTCAGACGGTGGTGAAGACAACGAATGGTCTTCATCGGGCCGGGTCACTGTGACGGTGTTGGCCGAGGTCAACGTAGCCGTGCCGAAGATGAGATCAATCCCATCCATGCCGCCGAACTCGACGCGCTCATGGGCCTCAAGGTCGTCCCGGCGACGCCTCACCCGTTGGAGGATCTCGGCCGTGGACCTCGGCTCATCGGTTGATGCTCCGAGCCGGGATGCTGAGAGGTGAAGCAGCGATTTGGAAGGGATGCAGCCAAAGTTGGTGCAGTCGCCGCCAACCCGACCTCGTTCAATCATCAGGACCCGTTTGTCGAAGCGGGACAGGCCGACGGCGGCGGTTAAGCCGCCGCTCCCGGAGCCGATCACAATGGCGTCGTAGTGGTTACTCATGAGCGCTCGCCTTGCGGTTGAATCGTCTCTTCGCTTGATGCGGCCATATAGCCCTTTTCCATTCTCGATTTCACTATCGACCCCAGAACGACCAGTGTCAGCGATGCCGCCAGGATTCTTATGTCGAAATCCGGGGTTCCGTCGGAGAGTGAGTCAACTGATGCTCCAAAGCCGACGAAGGCCACGGTCCCCGGAAGCGTTCCCAGAAACGAGCCGGCCATGAACGGCAGAAGGCGGAGTCGAAGAAACCCACTGAGGTAGCCGACGGCGTCGAACGGCAGATACAGAAGTCGCATGATGGCCGTTGTTTCAAACGGATGAGCTTGAGCTCGCCGCCCAAGCCTCCCGGTAAGGCCGAGCAGACGCTCACCCAGCACGCCGCTGAGGAGGAATCGGCCCGCCGTGTAGGCGGTCAAGGTGGACAGATTCGAGGCAATAACTGTCCATGCCGTCCCCCAGTACAGGCCGAAAGCCAAGCCGCCCACGATGGTTAGGACACTGGCCGGAAAAAGAACCAGGGGTCGTGCCACATAGGCGGTGATGAACAATGCCGGGCCCCACCAGTTATCGACAAGAACCGTACGAAGCCGTTCGGCCGCCTGCAGCGGCGAAACATCACGAGAGCGGATGTAATAGAGGTAGGAAGCGATGAGGAGAACCCAGACCGCCACAGCTCCGATGCGCTGAGCAGTGGAGGGGCCGGAGGGAACCTGACTCGCCGTTCCGGACTCCTCGTGCCTCTCGGAATCATGACGTCCGGCAGTCGTCACCGGAGAAGCTCCAAGCCATTGACAAGCCGTGCTACCCCGCCGAACACAACGAGCGCTGCCATGACCGCCATTACCGCTACCGGCCACGATGGCCCGATCAGCGGAGCAAGTAGGAGCACGGTGAACAACACCGTTGTCTCGGCCCCCTCAACAAGGCCTGATGGCATGACGACCGAGGTCGACCGATGTAATTCGGCCGATTCAGCCTGTGCGGCGTTGCGCTTCTCCAGTACAGCGGCCAGGTACGCCCAGGTGATGGTGTTGAAGTAGAACGACGCCAGGAGCACGGCGGTGGCGATCCACGCTGCGTTGGAGCCGACGCCGATAGCAACTCCGAGGGGCAACAGGGCGTACACCGCGACGTCGATCGTTATGTCGAGGTAACCCCCGGCGTCAGTACCGGCTTCCTGGCCGAACCTGGCCACAATGCCGTCGATCCCGTCTACAACCCTGTTGACCAACCAGGCGAGAAGGGCGAGAGGCCAGAGGCCGACAGCTGCCGACAAAGCAGCCGCAACCCCAATAGCACCGCCTACGACCGATATGGCATCAGGCGAGGCATCGGCCAACGGGCGGGCCAGAGGCCCAAGCATCTGGTGTGAGACCGGTCGTAACTTGGTATCGAACACCCAACTGTGAACAGATGTCGCCTTACCTCTATTCCGTAGACGGAACCGGAAGGGGGCTAGAGCGATTCGACCCTGGCCTTCAGTCCAGCCAGATTGCGTCGCCAAATCGCGGCGAGTATCGGTCGGGCCACGGTGGCCCCTAGGGGGCCGGCCATCCAGAAAGGGAAGACGAGATCTTCGTTCCAGGTAAACCGGGTGGTTGTCTCACCGACCGGAGTAAGTGTGAACATGCCCTCGCCGGTGACCACACCCTCGTGGCGGACACCCATTTGTCGAGCGTCCTCCCAGCTTGTCACGGTCATGACGTCGGTGACTCTGAGCGGGCCGACCTTGGTGTCACATTCGAAACTTGTACCGGCACCGTGAGTCTGCGAACCAAGAAATCGGATGGCCTCAGCATCGGCCATCCACTCGACATGCGACGAGATGTCCTGCACGTAGTCCCAAATCTGGTCCGGCGTTCGGTTGATGTCGACGCTGACCTCGATGCTCGGGTTGATGGTTCCAAGGGCCACTCCATCAGCGTACTGGGAACGGTATGGCCGAGGTCAGACTGGTCGAGTCCGCTTGGCTGGCTTGTCTGCCTAGCGGTAGACGCTGATAGCCACCGAAGGTTCGTTCCCGACCGATCCGGGCCACGGTGTCTCATCCCACGACCCGTACCGCTCGCTCAGGTCAAATCCGGCTTTGGCCGCCATGGCGTCAAGTTGGCGGACGGTCGCCCATCGAAGCATCCACGGTCTGGACACCACGGCCTCATTTGAGATCTCAAGATGGCGACCGACGACGGTCTGGCGGGCGGCGTCCTGCGAGGTTGTCGTCACCACTACGGTGCCGTCAACGACCTGTTTGAGTCCGACCTGACTGTCAGCAGCGACGGATCTTGTGCCATTGCCCGATGGTTCCGCCAGCTCCATTGTCTCAAGAATCAGTACCGAAGCCAGCGGGCGGATCCGGTGGAAGAGCTTCTGCTGGAGGTGCTCGGAAGCCAGATTGAACACCGTGTTGAACCCGCACAGAACTATCGTATCAAGCCCGGGTCGAAGAGGGGGTTGGGTCATGTCGGCTTGAAGCCGATGGACGTCGGCCGGGCAACGACGCAACATGGAGTCGGAAGCGTCGAGCCCGATGACCTCGAGTCCTTGACGTCGCAGCATCACGGCTAAACGACCGGTGCCGACACCGAGCTCCAGCACGACTCCGCCGGGGCAGCGGTCGGCTACGAAGCCGGCGGTGGCTTCGGCGTCGGTCACCGTCGAGTACCACGAGTCGTAGGTTTCGGAGAATGATCGGCCGTAGGCCTGTGGGTCGGTCAGCGTCAGAGTCAAGGGCTTGGCTTGCTCGGTTGGTACAGGTGGCACCCCACTAGAATGGCAGCTAATGAGCATGCGCATCGATCTGTCCGACCTGGCACCTCTAATCGCCGTCCGAGGTGGTGGCTTTCTGCTGACCTCGATCATGGACAGCCGTCCCCACGCCGCCCACCTCGGCTTTGAGGTAGCGGCTACCGATGACCAGGTTGAGTTGCGGTGCAAGGCCGGCCGGACCACCATGGCGAACTGCAGCCAACAGCCGGGGGTCAGTGTCTTGTGGCCCGCACTTTCCCAGCCTCTGCTGCCGGCTGACGGCGGCGATTCGGGGACAGCTGACGGAGACTTCAACCCCGCTCACTACTCGATTATCGTTGACGGTGAAGCCCGTCTCGACGGAGATGACCACGTCATCGTGTCGGTGACCAACGCCGTCTTCCATCGCCCCGCCCCACCGGTCGGCTAACTGATGGTGCACTATCTCGACCACGCTGCCACCACGCCGGTCCGGGCATCGGCCATCGACGCCATGATGCCCGCGTTGGTCGAGCAATACGGCAACCCATCGGGTGCGCACCGAATGGCTCGCGCCGCCAACCGGGTGTTAGACGACGCCAGGGAAACCATGGCCGATGTCCTCGGCTCCAAGCCGGGGGACATCATCTTCACCGGAGGAGGAACAGAGGCCGACAATCTTGCTGTCACCGGAGTATTGGAAGCCAACGGCGGCCGCGCGCTGTGCTCGGCAGTTGAGCATCACGCCGTACTTGACCCGGTGGAACACAGCAACGGGTTGTCAGTCGATGTAAGCGTCGAGGGTCTCGTAGACCTCGCCGCCCTTGAAGACGTCCTGACACGCTACGGTGCGGACGTATCCCTGGTCTCGATCATGGCTGTCAACAATGAGACCGGCATGATTCAACCGTTGGGTGAAGCGATCGAGATGACCCGACGTCTGGCTCCCACCGCCGTCTTCCACACTGATGCGGTGCAGGCCTTGTGTTGGCTTGACCTCTCCACTGTTGCCGCTGAGGCCGACATGGTTTCGGTTAGCGCTCACAAGTTCGGCGGCCCAAAAGGGGTTGGCTGCCTTGTCGTGCGCGAAGGGGAACGTTCGGCCGGTATGGAGCCTCTTCTTCGTGGTGGTGGGCAGGAACGCGGTCGACGAGGTGGCACTCACAACGTGGCCGGTATCGCCGCTATGGCAGCAGCGGCAGCTGAGACGCACAGCGAACGGGCCGAGCAGGTCCCGAGGGTGGCCCAACTTCGGGACCGGCTGGCTGATGGCATCACATCGGCTGTGCCTGATGCCATCGAAACTGGTGATCGATCATCCAAAACGGCAAATATCGCTCACTTCTGTTTCCCTGATGTGGCTAGTGAAGCGTTGCTCATCCTGCTAGAACAAAGCGACATCATGGCATCGGCCGCATCCTCATGCTCCAGCGGAGCGATGGACCCCAGCCACGTTCTAGCCGCCATGGGCTACTCGCGGGATCTGGCCTTCGGTTCGCTGCGCCTGTCCCTGGGTTACGGGTCGACTGACGCCGATGTCGACGCCACATTGGCCGCCCTAGGGCCGGCCATCACGAGATTGCGGGAGCGATCATGACAAGTTCGAGCGAAACCCAGCCAACCGGATCGAGCGATGGACACCGAACCGGCCCGATTCTGGTTGCGATGTCCGGTGGCGTTGACTCTTCGGTGGCCGCCGCCCTCCTGGTGGAGGAAGGCCACGAGGTGGTTGGCGTGACCTTGAAACTGTGGGGCGGGGCATCGGATTCCGGTTGTTGCTCGGTATCCGATGTCGATGACGCTCGGCGCGTAGCCCAACAGCTCGATATCGATCACCACGTCTTCAACTTCGGCGACGACTTCGATTCCTTTGTCGTCGACCCATATGTGGCCGACCATCAGGCCGGTCGAACCCCCAACCCGTGTGTTGAGTGCAATCGCCATATCAAGTTCGACAAGCTGTTCCGGCGAGCTGACGCCCTTGGCTTCGACACTGTGGCCACCGGTCACCACGCCCGTATCGAGACCGACGACCACGGCAGCCTCCGCATTGCCCGCGGTGCCGACGCGGCCAAGGACCAGTCATATGTTCTCCACATGCTTGATCAGGACCAACTTAGGAGGCTCAAGTTCCCGGTGGGGCACTTGACCAAGGACGACGTGCGGGCCATGGCTGGTCGCCTTGGTCTCCGCACCGCCGACAAGCCGGACAGTCAGGATGTTTGTTTCATCCATTCGGTCGGAGGGCGCCAAACGTTCCTTGGCGACCGGATTCCTCTGCGTCCGGCGCGTTTGGTGACGACTGAAGGCGAGCAGGTAGGGGAGGTCGCTTCCATCGAGCTGGTGACGCTCGGACAGCGCCGCGGTCTAAACCTGGGAGGCGATGCCGATCGGCGCTACGCCGTTGACATCGATCACGTCACGGCCACCGTCACCGTTGGCGACCGTGATCTGCTCATGGTTGCCGATCAAACGGTGGAGGCCGTTGAGTGGTCCGATGACTTGGTCGAAGGGCCAGTGACGGTGCAGTGCTCGGCTCATGGCGGCCCCAGGGACGGAACGATCGAGTCCGCCGTCGGGCAGTCCGACACCGTCATCATTCGGTGGGATGAACGTCAGCAACGAGTAGCGGCTGGACAGTCGATCGTTTTCTACCGCGGTGGGAATGTGGTGGGTGGCGGGATCGCCGTCGACGCTCGATGATCCCGATGCTTTCACTGGGATTCTTTCTTCGGCTATGAGCGTTTCCGTTATTGGCGTTGATCAGTTGGATCTGGCAGCCGTCGAACTGGCCGAAGGCCGGCTGGTCGCCATCCCGACCGAGACGGTCTATGGGCTTGGAGCGGACGCTTCGTCCGGCGCGGCGGTCAAAGGAATCTTCGCCGCCAAGGGTCGCCCTGACAACCACCCGCTGATCGTTCATGTTCACGATTCCCAAGCGGTAGAGGCTATTGCCGAGAGCCTGTCCGACTCGTTCTATCGCCTGGCCGAAGCGTTTTGGCCGGGCCCGTTGACAGTCATTGTTAGGCGGCGACTAGTGGCTAACGACGACCGACCGGTGGTGGCACCGGAGACGGTTGGCGGACGTCCAACCATTGCTGTTCGGGTTCCCGACCATCCGGTGACCCTTGACTTGCTCGCTCGATTCGCTGAGGTTGGCTCCGGGCTGATCGCCGCTCCCTCGGCCAACCGATTTGGCTCGATCAGCCCCACCACCGCCGCCCACGTTGTCGACGATGAACTGCCCGGCCTTGGATTGGTGGTTGACGGCGGACCATGCCGGGTTGGGGTTGAGTCAACCATTGTCGATCTCACAGGGCCCAAACCCGAGCTTCTCCGTCCGGGCGGAATCTCAACTGTCGAGCTTGAAGCCGTGATCGGCCCGGTGGCTGACGGCCGGTTAGGCGATGCACGTGCGTCGGGCATGTTGGAGTCGCACTATGCGCCAAACACTTCGGTTGAATTGGTGGAAGCCGTTGAAGAGGATGATTTGGCGTCCGTCTTGACGGCGGAGGCAAAGATCGGCGTAGTCGCACCGTTCGCCTGCCGTCATGAGCCCCATTGGGAGATGCCGACCGATGCCGGCGAGTACGCGGCGAGATTGTATAGCGTTCTTCGGTCCGCCGATCTGGCCGGGGTCGAACGAATAGTGGTGGTGCCGCCTCGATCGGGCAGCCTTCTCGATGCCGTCTTAGATCGACTGACCAAGGCAGCTGCCTAACTACATTCAGTGCGACGTTGCCCACCGACGCGCCTTGCCATCCATCAAATTTGTACATTCAGCTGTATTCATGTCGCTGATAGTGTTAGGTTCTTTTGGGCGCCGCAGGGGGAATGTAAACACCGTTCACCACAGGGACATTGCTGTTTCAAACTACGCAGACATTGTTTGGCGTAGCGTCCACAGCGGTGACTCTCGGCGCCGGGATCCACCACCTATCGGATGCAACAGGAGACAGACGTGACCGTTGACGATTTTGTATCGAACCGGTCGGACAATCGACCCTTTGAGGATGTCCTCAGGGCCCGGTTGTCCCGCCGTACCGTAATGGCAGGCAGCCTTGCCGCTGCCGCCACCACCTTCTTCGCCCAAGGCACCGCAGGCGCCGCCGTGGCGTCTCGTGGAAATGGCCGGGGCAACGGCCAAGGCCAGACAGATTTGATTGGGTTCGAGCCAGTCACTCTGGCCAATGGTGGCGGCGTCAACCCGTCCATCTCCCCCGACTACGAGTACCAGGTGCTCATTCCCTGGGGTACCCCGATTCTGGCTCCCTACCCGGAGCACGTGAACGGTTCGAAGTCGGCTGCCGACCAGGAAGTTCAAGTTGGCATCGGCCACGACGGCATGTGGTTCTTCCCGCTGTCACGCAAGGGCGACCATGGCGTCATCTGCATCAACCACGAGTTCGGTCGCAACTCCCATGTCTTCGGCGACGAATCTGTGACGGTCACCATTGGTGAAGACGAGGTTGTTCTTCCCATCTCGTTGGAACAGGTGCGGCTGTCCCAGGCAGCCCACGGCGTTTCCGTGGTCGAAGTGGCCAGTACCGGCGGCACGTGGGATGTCGTCCGCGGCGGCTACAACCGGCGCATTACGCCGAACACCCCAGTTGAGTTCTCCGGCCCGGTGGCTGGCCACCCAGCGCTCGGTGACCCGTCCCGTCCGTCCTTCGGCACCCTCAATAACTGTTCCAGCGGGTACACCCCGTGGGGAACCTATGTGACCTGCGAAGAGAACTTCAACGGCTACTTTGGCTCCTCGCTGGGTGACGACTTCGTTCCCAACGCCGCTCAGGACCGCTACGGCTTCACGTCTACCGGTTTTGGTTACGGCTGGGAGTTGTTCGACAGCCGCTGGGATCTTTCGAGCGCCGACGCCGACGGTGAGTACAACCGTTTTGGTTGGTGTGTCGAGATCGATCCTATGAACCCCGGTGCCACGCCGGTCAAGCGAACCGCCATGGGGCGCTTTAAGCACGAGGGCGTCGCCTTTGCCGTCGGCCGGGGCGGACGGATTGTGGCCTACATGGGCGACGATCAGCGCTTCGACTACATCTATAAGTTCGTATCGGACTCCAACTACAAGTCGATGCGAGCCCGGGGCATGAGCCCGTTGGATCACGGCAAGCTGTACACGGCCCGGTTCAACGAGGACGGTAGTGGCGACTGGCTGGAGCTCACCATCGATAACCCGGCGCTGGCCGCCGAGTTTGCCGACCAGGGCGAGGTGCTGGTCAACGCCCGTGTCGCCGCCGACATTCTGGGCGCGACCCCGATGGATCGGCCGGAGTGGACCACCGTCGCTCCTGACGGGCAGGTGTATTGCACCTTGACCAACAACTCACGACGGACCGAGGCCGATGCTGCCAACCCGTTGGCACCGAACGCCGATGGTCACATCATCCGTTGGACCGACACGGATCAGTTCACCGGAACCAGCTTCGAGTGGGACATCTACATCATTGCCGAGACCACCCACGGCACCGAAGAGTCGTTTGCCGATGCTGACGGGCTGTGGGCTGACCCCGACGGTCGGATCTGGATTCAGACCGACGGCGGCCAAAAGGATGGTCTCAACAACCAGATGCTGGTCTCCGATCCGCAAACCGGTCAGATCAGCCGGCTGTTGACCGGCGTTCCCGGAGACGAGATCACTGGCCTCACGGTGACCGCCGACCGTCGAACGCTGTTCGCCAACACCCAACATCCGGGCAACGGCGACCCGACCTTGACCAACTTCCCGGTTGAGAACGAGGTGCCGGACGGGACGACCTACCCCCGTGACTGCACCTTTGTGATCACCCGCAAGGACGGCGGCATCGTCGGTAGCTGACCAGGCTGGTTTGAAGTAGGGGTGTCGCTTCGGCGCCCGATGTGCTAAAACCAAAACCAGAGAAGCCCGGCTAGCTAGGACGCCGGGCTTCTCCTTTTTTGTTCGGCTGCCGTTTATCGCCTGCGGCGACGACGGCGTGTGCGAGCCTCAGGCTGGTCACGGGCGACCAGTGTCGTGGTCGCCGGGACTTCCACCACGTCGGGCACGGGAGCGTCGCCGTCCAGAACCTGACGCATGAGCGCAATGTGTTCGGGTGTGCTGCCACAGCAGGCACCGATGAGCGACGCTCCGGCGTCGCGTGCACGGGCGGCGTAGGCGGCCATGACCTCGGGCGTGCCGTCGTAGTGAAGCTCGGTGCCTTTCCAGGCTGGTATCCCAGCGTTGCCTTTGCTGATCAGCGGGATGTTTTCATCCACTGATCGCATCTGGATCAATGCCGCTTCGGTATCAGCCAGATTGTTGCCACAGTTGGCCCCAACGGCCGCTAACTGGTGGTCCACGCCGAATTGGGCCACCTGCTGGCCGGTCACGCCCATCATTGTTCGGCCGGCGGTATCGAAGCTGAATGTCACGCACACGGGAAGGTCGGAGACCGATCGGGCTCCGGCGACGGCTGCAGCGGCTTCGTCAAGCGATGAGATGGTTTCCACCCACAGCACGTCCGCTCCGCCGTCGACTAGGCCTTCGGCTTGTTCGGCGAACGCCGATTGGCAGGCCGCTTGGCTCATCGAGCCCATTGGTTCTAGCAGCTCACCGGTTGGCCCCATGGAGCCGGCCACCAGGACCGTTCGTCCGGATTCGGCTGCCACCGCGTCGACCACCTGCCGGCCGATCCGAGCGGCTGCGGCGTTGAGCTCGTGGACACGTTCATCCAGCTTGTGAAGTGCCAGGCGGTAGCGGGTGCCGCCAAAGGTGTTGGTCAGAAACAAGTCTGCTCCGACCGAGACGTAGGCCTCATAGGCTCCGGCGATGACGTCCGGGCGATCGGCATTCCACTCTTCAGGTGGATTGCCGGACTCCAAGCCTCGGCGGAAGAGTTCGGTTCCGGTTGCCCCGTCCAGTACCAGATGGGACCGTGCGGCGAGTAGGTCATGTAGGGCGTTCACAACACCAGTCTATTCGTCGGCTGTCGGCTGTGCCGATGGTTGCGCTAGCCGGAGCCTTCGGCGGTTGCCGGTTGCCGCTCAGGTTCCCCGATTCGCAGTCCGCGGATTCGTCCCTCGGTGAGAACGCCGCCGGGAAGTGTGGGTGTGAATCGAATATTTGTGGTCTCGACTGTCTCGACGTCGGAACCCCGCCGGTGGTCGAAGCCGATGGGATGTCGGGTCTCCACTTCCAGAGCCAAGCCCAACGCCGCCGCCGAGAGATCTAAGAGATTGTCCGCCTCATCAACCGGAGACGGGCCGAGGGAGGCCACCGAGGTTCGAGGAATGAGAACCGGGTCCCGCAGCTGCATCAGATCATGGAGAACGAACCCGGCGGGGACGAAAACCACCCACCGGCGGGCCAGCTGATACAAGACCCGCCAACCAATCCAGACCAGTCCTATGCCTATGACTCCCAAAGCGACGGCCAAAATGGCCATGTCGGCAAGCAAAGCGACGGCCCAGCCGGTCACTCCAATGAAGACGGCCAGCCACGCAAGTTGTAGTGGCCCGAACAGCGTGGGCCCGGGAGTTCGCAGTGCCATGCGGCGTTCAGATCCGTAGGCCGATCCGTTGACCATGATGTCGCCGACGGGAGGCAGCAGCGCTAACACCGAAACCACCAAGCCATATGCCGCAACGAGACCGACCGTCGACAACTCGACCGAAGCCAGCAATGACAGGACGGCCACTCCGGCCACCGTGGGGGAAAGGATCCGAAGAATGGTGAGGCTCACGGGGTGTGGAACGAGGGTGGCTAGGAGGCCGACAAACCAGAAGGTCCAAGCGCCGACCTCGACAATGAGTGCGGTTGGTCGATCGGCACCGTCGAGTAGTTGGGTAACTGCGGAGCCAGCAACCAGTGGTAGCCCGAGCCACAGGATTCGCACTAGCCACAGTTCCCACGGACCTGTTGCCTGTCCCCGTCTCACCAGGCTTTTGGCCACGCTCATTAGGTCAGTGTAGGACCGGGCGGCAACCACCGGAACAGCTAGCAGCAGCAGGGGCTCGGGGTCACAGCGCAGGGGTAAGATCGTTGCATGGCAGGCTCGAAGTCCTCTCCATCCTCCGCTGACACCTCGGTCGCCACCGAGATCGACGAGTTGCGATCGTCCATTGCGTATCATAACGAGCGATACCACACCCTCGACGCTCCCGAAATCCCGGATATCGAGTACGACCTGATGGTTCGTCGACTTCAGGAGCTGGAGGCCACCCACCCCCAACTGGCTACTGCGGATTCACCCAGCCAGGCGGTCGGCGGCGCTCCATCGGCGACGTTCGCTCCGGTCACTCACGCCGTGCCCATGATGAGCCTTGACAACGCCTTCAATCGCGATGAGTTGGAGGCATGGGCCGCCAGAGTGGCAACCGGGCTTGACCTGGCTTCCGAGGCGGCGCCGGTCGGGTATGTTTGCGAGCTCAAAATCGATGGTGTCGCCTGCTCGATCCGCTATGAGGACGGCAAAATGGTTCAGGCGGCCACCCGGGGCAACGGTCGGGTCGGCGAGGACATCACCGCCAATGTGGCAGGAATCTCCGTCATTCCCAAGACGTTGACGAATGCACCAGCCGTTGTCGAGGTGCGGGGCGAGGTATACATGCCAGTCAGCGTGTTTGATGCCCTGAACGTCGAGATGGAGGCCCAGGGACTGCCACGCTACGTCAATCCTCGCAATACCGCTGCCGGGAGCCTTCGACAGAAGGATCCGTCGGTCACCGCAGGCCGCAACCTGCACTTTTGGTCCTACCAACTCGGTCTGGTTGATGGTGGACCAAGCCTCGACGGTCATGGTGACGCGCTCGACTGGCTGGCCGAGCTAGGCCTTCCCGTCAACCCGGAACGTCGGCGGGTGTCAACCATTGATCAGGTCGTGGCCTTCACCGACGACTGGATGGAACACCGGCATGATCTCGACTACGAAATCGACGGTGCGGTAGTAAAGGTCGACACCCTGAGTCGACAACGGGCCCTAGGTTCCACTGCCAAGGCCCCTCGGTGGGCCATTGCCTACAAGTTTCCGCCAGAGGAACGAACCACCAAGCTGAAAGAAATTCAGGTCTCAATCGGACGCACCGGCAAGGCCACACCGTTTGCGGTGCTGGAACCCGTCTTTGTGGGCGGCTCTACCGTCCAAATGGCGACCTTGCACAACGACGACCAAGTGCAGCTCAAAGATGTCCGCCCCGGCGACACGGTAATCGTGCGCAAGGCGGGGGATGTTATCCCTGAGGTCCTGGGGCCGGTGCTGTCGGAGCGGCCAAAAGGTCTCCGAAAGTGGAAGTTCCCCACCTCCTGTCCTACGTGCAAAACCGAGCTGGTCCGGCCCGAAGGCGAAGCTCACATTTTTTGCATCAACCCCACTTGCCCGGCTCAACGCCAGGGCCGGATCGAGCACTTCACCTCACGAGGCGGCCTTGATATCGAGGGAATGGGGGAGAGTCGGGTGGCGCTGTTCATCGAGCATGGGTTCATCAACGATCCCGGCGATTTGTACTTCATCGATTGGGATGAGGTCGCTCGGCTCGAAGGGTTCGGGCAGACCTCGATCGACAATCTGCAAGCGGCCCTCGTGGCTTCGAAGACCCGTCCATTGGCCAACCTTCTGGTCGGCCTGGGTATTCGACACCTGGGGCCTAGCGGAGCTGAAGCTCTGGCCGGCCATTTCGGTCACATCGATGCCATCGCTCATGCTGACGCCGAGTCCATGGCTGAGATCGACGGTGTTGGCCCGACCATCGCTCAGAGCACAGCCGCGTACTTTGCCGCTCCTGAGTCCGTCGCCCTTGTAGACAAGTTCCGCGACGCCGGACTCAACCTTGAGGGCCCTGTACGGTCTGAGGCCCCCCAGACATTGGCCGGGCTGACTGTGGTGGTTTCGGGGACCCTGGAAGGATTCAGCCGTGACGGGGCGGCGGATGCCATCAAGTCCAGGGGCGGCAAGAACCCCGGTTCAGTGTCGAAAAAGACGACTGCTCTGGTGGCCGGAGCCGAGCCAGGGGCTTCCAAGCTGACCAAAGCCGAGGAGCTTGGTGTTCCCGTCGTCGACGAAGAGGCTTTTCAACATCTGTTGGCAACCGGCGAATTGCCGGAATCTGCCACCTAGCGATCGACACCGCCATACGCGACACCGCCCGACCGGGTGAGTACACCAGGGCCGGGCGGTGACGGAATCGTCGTTAGGTGTTCTAGACGTCCAGGACGCCTCGGAGTATCGATTGGCCCGAGTGAGTCGGATCGCCGTCGAGAGGCTCGACCGAGACGTCGACTACGGGGAAGTCGCCGGGATTGATCGTGTCAGGCACATCGATCCGACCGTCAGCCGAAAGCACACCGAGCGAGATCATCCCCTCGACGTTGGTGTCGATCATCCACACTTCGTAGAAGGCTTCGCCATTGTCGGGCAGTGTCGGAACGTCAATGTCGAGGATCAAGTCGCCGTCTTCGTTCACGAGAACGGCAGATCCGGTTTGATCGAACGCAACTGGCAGTTCGTCGTTGACGATCGTGGCCGAAGCCACTGGTATACCTGACGGTTCGTTGGAGCCAAGTTGGGCGGCCAGCAGACCTCCGCCTACGGCCAGAACGGCGACCGCGGCTGCAGCCAACAACCACGATGGACCGGATCGGCGAGTGGCCTTGGCCTGGCGTCGATCGTCTAAGGTCGGCACCTCGCTTCGCCGCGCATCGACATAGTGATTGGGTTGCGCTGCTTGGTTGGCGTGCTCGAAGTGCGTCGGCTGTTGGGCTGGTGCTTGATGCTGCGCCGGAGGAATTTGCTGCGCCGGTGGCACTGCCTGTAAACGGTGGGTCGGAGGTTGGGTCGTCGGTTGCTGAGGTGCCGTCGTAGGCATAGGGGATGCCTGCGCGGTCGCTACGTCGGCTCGCACGTCAGCAAGAATGGCCGGAAGTAGATCGACGGGCGGCTCTTCAAGGCGCCAATCGTCGTCGGTCATCGAGCGGGCCAGAGCCCCCAACTGCTGTTCCAGCTCGTCGAAGTTGTGCATGCTGGAGTCGATCATGACTGTCCCTCCAGGTGGTGCTTGAGTTTCTGCAGGCTGCGACGAATATCGCTCTTGACGGTTCCTAGAGGTAAGCCGGTCTGCGCTGCAATTTCGGGATGGGTCAACTGGTTGAAGAAAGACAGTTCAACTACTGTCCTTGCCCGGTCGTTGAGTTCGTTCAGGGCTGTGGCCAAGATCATCTGATCGCCGACGCGATCAATTTGAACTCGGTCTGAGCCGTTGTCTTGGCGGTCGGCCACCTCGACGCCGTCGGCGATCTGAGGTCGGCGGGACTGCATTCGATATTGATCTACGACCCGGTTCTTGGCAATGCCCATCAGCCAGGCTCGAATTGATCCCCGGTCAGGGTCGAATCGATGGCGGGCTCGCCATGCTGAAGTGAAGATTTCCTGGGTGACGTCGCGTCCGGTTTCTGGGCCAAGTTGACGACGGCAGTAGCTGTAGATCAGCGAGCCGTGGTCCTCATACACCTGCGCCAGTGCCGCTTCGTCGCCTTCGACGAAGCGTCGCTCGAGATCGTCTATCAACTCCATTGATGCACCACCCTGGTCACCTGGAAGCGGTTTGACGAGTCTGAGGTTTGGTGGCGCGGGGCGACGCGTAAGCGTTGATCCGCTGTTTGCCAATGCCATGTTTGTTGACTACGCCGGACATTGCCCGGTGGATGCGTCTGTCGGTGATCTCTGTTTGTCATTTGCTAAAGCGGGAGGACTTGTTTGCCGAAGCAGCTGTTGAGCGAGCCAGCGGTCATTTCGGCACAGGTGCAGGCATTCTCCGCTTCGATAACTGTATCCGCCACGTTGGACCTAGCTGGGTAAAACGGCGCATTTACGTTCGGCCCCACGTTTGCAGATGCGGGTTGGAATCAATCTTTAGAATCATCTTGTTCAGGTGGAGTTTTTCGACGGTCGATGCATCCGGCCGTGGTCACTCTCCGTAACCACGTTCTGTCAGATCCCAACTCAGGAGAAACTCAGACGTGAACTCGTTCAAGAAGCTTTCACTAGCAATAGCGTCCATCGTGGCCATGCTCGCCGCCCTCACCCTTCCGGCGTCGGCTGACGATCATGCTCGCATTCACCTCATCCACGGCATTCCAGGCGTGGATGTTGATGTCGAAGCTGGCGGCGAAGTCGTCTTCTCCGACTTCTCTTTCAAAGATACCCAGGACCTTTCGGCTCTGGCCGGTGCCACCCTTGAAGACGTAATGGTCAAGGTTGCCGGTACCGACGATGTAGCCATCGATGGTGGCGATATCACGCTGCCTGCCGAGGGCAACTTCACTGTTATTGCTCACCTCGACGCTGAGGGCACCCCTGCCCTCGCCGTGTTCGAGAATGATGATTCCAACGTTGAGGCCGGCAAGGGACGCATCGTTGTGCGTCACGCTGCCTCCGCCCCGGCTGTTGACATCAAGGCCAACGGCGACGTTGCCTTCAGCAATGTGGCAAATGGAAAAGAAGGTGCTGCTGACCTGGCCGCTGGAACCATCAGCGTTGAGGTCGTGCCCACCGGTGCGGATGAGCCTGTCGTAATCGGCCCGGCCGATCTTCCCATCAAGGAAGGTGAATCCCTCATCGTGTACGCCACCGGCTCGCTCGACGATGGCCTTGAGGTCATCACCGAGACCATCACTGGACTGCACTCCACCCCGGATGTCGTCAACACTGGTGACTCACCGGTCAACAACAGCACCAATGGTCTGCTGCTCCTGCTCGCAGGCATGGGCGTTCTGTCCATCGGCGGAGTAACTCTCGCCACCCGTCGCGGCTGATCACTTCGACTTTGTATATCGCAGCTGGGTATTCAGCGACCTTGTACTTTGTCGCTGGGCATCTAGCGGCAAAGCATCTGACCACCAGTTGACATGACTGAACCGGCGGACAACACCATGACAATCCTCTCCCAACTGCCCGGCCTGCGATGCCGTACAATCCGCTTGATCTTGACTGCTTTCGTAGCGGCTGCGGTCACAGCGGGATGTGGATCACCTGATCAACGTGATCAGGCGCAGGGATTTGTTCAGGACGGCAATGAGGTTGGTGTTCAGTCCGCCGGTTCGGATACGCAACCGGAAGTCGACGGCTCGACCGCTTCCGCCGATGACTCTTCAGGGGTGCCACAAGCGCCGTTAAGGGTCACGGCGGACACGCTCAGCGATCGGGTCGTCGACCTCGGTCCGGCAGACGGCATCCCCGAGGTGCCGGTAGCTGGACCGCAACCGGTCAGTGTCTCCATCGACCGCATTGGGGTCGAAGCCGCCACCGTCCTTGGTGTCGGTATCGAGCCGAACGGCGAGATGGAGGTTCCCCCACCGTTGCAGGTTGGATGGTACGAGTACGGTCCGTCACCGGGTGAAACCGGCTCGGCGGTGTTGGCCGGCCACATCGCTTCCAATGGCATCGATGGAGCGTTCCGCTACCTCGACCGGGTGGAGGTTGGTGACACCATCGAGGTCGGCTATGACAACGGATCGGTCTCCCGCTTCCAGGTGACCGACCTGGTGCAGTACGACAAGTACTCGCTTCCGTTCGACGACGTCTTCGCTGAAGAGGGCGAGCCGCAGCTTGTACTTATCACCTGCGGTGGCGACTTCGACTCTGCGGCTCGGAGCTACGAAGACAACGTCGTGGTTTACGCCGACCCTGTAGAGGCCTAAAGAGCGTCAAAGATGTATTCGGTCTCAAGGGTGCAGCCCTCGGACGGGTCATCGAAACGGTAGACGCAGATCTCAAGGACATTCTCCAGCGGCCTGAGGAAACGTCCGTTTGGGCATTTGTCTTCGGCGGCGAACGTGAAGTGGCCAAGACTGCGAGTTGGCGTGATGACGTTCGTTATCTCACCGCTGTCGTCGAGGTTGACGTTCATTTCCTCGGGAGTGATCTCGATGCCGTTGATGGTCAGACGGGCACCGAAGCCTGCGGCCAGATCTACACCGATGGGTTCGCGGCAAGCGCTCGCTTCGCCCCCTTCTGGTAGGAGAGCTTCAATGGCTCCACCAGAGGTTGGGACGTTGGCTGCGTCGCCGCCGGCCAGAGTGCTTTCGGTGACACCAGGGGATCCGCTGTCAGGATTGGCGCCCACGTCAGGATCCAGGCCGACGATGACCGGTTCATCGAGCCGATTGTCGTCCTGATAGACCACTCCGAGCGCCAGGGCACCGAAGGCAGTTACCACCAACGCACCTGTAACCAACCGTTGTCGTCGCTGGGAAATCATGTTGGACCCCAATTCATTGGTGACAGTGTGCCACCCTCGGCCTGGCGTCCACTACTCTTTCGGCTATGACGGCTGCCGCATCACAGGCTAACCGTCCGGTCCTCGGCGAGCGCTACGAACTGGTCTCCCGGATCGGCGCGGGCGCATCAGCGCAGGTCTTTCACGCCATTGACCGGCGGCTGAACCGTCATGTGGCAATCAAGCATTTGCGCCCTGATTTTGCTTCCGATCCCCGCTTTCTAAAGCTGTTTCGGGCTGAGGCTTATCTGGCGGCACAGCTGAGCCACCCCAACATCGTGGCCGTGTACGACTGGAGCGACGAGGTTGATTCCGGGCCGTTCATCGTCACGGAGTTGCTGGCCGGTGGCACGCTCCGCGACATGATCCTCGGCGATCATCAACTAACCATCTCCCAGGTAACGTTCATCGGCCTCCAGGCGGCGCAAGGGCTGGCTTTCGCTCACGAGCAGGGTCTGGTCCACCGTGATGTAAAGCCCGCCAACCTGCTGTTCGGGCAAGAGGGTCGGGTTCGAGTAGCCGACTTTGGTATCGCCCGGGCAGTGGCTGAAGCGGCATGGACAGAGCCCGAAGGGGTTTTGATCGGAACCGCCCGATACGCCGCCCCGGAGCAGGCCACTGAAGGCACTGTTGACGGGCTGGCTGACGTCTACTCGCTCGTGCTGTGCTTGGTGGAAGCAGCAACTGGAAGTCTGCCGCTGCTGGGCGAAAACGCCTTAAGCACGATGACCACGCGCCAGACGGTCGATATCCCGGTCCAAGGGGAAATGGCCGAGATCTTGGGTCCGCTGGCCGACGCGTTGGTCAATGCCGGCAAAGCCGACCCGGCCGAACGAGCGTCGGCCCCGGAACTAGTGGAACAGCTACTTGTTGTTCACAGCGATCTTCCGGACCCGGCACCACTGCCCTTGCTTGATGTGACCACTATCGGAGATCCGGTTTCGGTGAACGGCCAGCGGCCTGCCGGTTCCGGTCCGACAATTCTTGGTGATCGACCGGGCGAAGGCGCGAGCGCTGGAGATCAAGGGCAGGACAACGTCGAGGTGATTGATCTCGACACTGAGGCGCCCACTGAGATGCCCGGACTACTTGAGCAGCCCGTCGCGGCCAACGAGGTAATCAACGGTGCTTCGGTGGAAGCCGAGCGTTCGGCGCCTCGCCCTTACGATGCCACATTCACCCGCCGTCGCCGCAGAGGCCCGCTCTTGGCTGGGCTTCTTCTCCTCCTGGCTATCGGCATCGGCGCCGCCGTAGTTGGTCCCACGCTTCTTGAACGAGCCCGCCCGGAGACGACAGTGATCGAACTTGGGCTACCAACCTTCGAGGTTGCCAACTTCCAGAGTTCGCCGGTGGCCGACATCCGCGACCAAGCGGATCAGTTCGGATGGTCGGTTCAGGTGGTTGAGGACTACCAGGACGGTACGTCTGCGGGGGAGATTCTGCGACAGTCACCCGAACCAGGTGCATCACTGCCTCCTGGCGAGGAAATCATGATTGTCATCTCTCTCGGCCCGGAGCTGAGGATCGTTCCCGATGTCGTCGGAGTCACGGTCGACCAAGCCCGGGCTGCGACCGCTGGCGCGTCGCTGGCCGTGGGTGACGTTGTTGAAAGGAACGACGAAGCGGTGGCCACCGGGGTCGTCCTGGAAGCGTCGATAGGTGGCATTCCGGCCCAACCTGGGGCCGAAGTAACCACTGATACCGAGATTGACTTGGTTGTGAGCAGCGGTCCGACTCCTCGTCAGATTCCGAACCTGGTGGGCCTGAGCGTTGATCAGGCACGTTCGGCATTGGCCGATCTCAGCTTGGCGATTGAGGTTTCGGAGTCGTTCTCGGAGACCGTGCCGGAGGGTGAGATCATCAGTTCGAGCCCTGCGGCCGAAGAAGTATTGGCTAGAGGGTCGACGGTGTCGGTTGTAGTATCGCTCGGCCTGCCGTTTGTTGAGATTCCCGACCTGGCCGGCCTTCAGGCTGTTGACGCGGCCACTCAACTGGAAGAACTGGGACTTGTCATCGAGGACACCGATGGTCCCCCGAATCGACCCGTTCTGATCACCGATCCGGTTGCCGGTACATCGGTTCGCCTGGGAACGTCGGTTCGGATCATCGTCAGCCGGTAGCGTCGCTGCGCCACTTCGGTTGTCAGCCTTTGCGGTTCTTAAGAAGTTAAGCCGTTGAGCCGTTCGTACATTTCGTACAGCAGCGGCGCCACGTCGGGTGGAGGGTCGGCCTGCAGGGCAAGCAGCCTCGACGCATCACCTTCGACGAGGATTTTGCCCCCGAAGAATGCCTCCATGACCTTTTGCTGGTCGCGGGTGACGAAGGCGGCCTTGGCTGTCTCGTAATCGACGGTCACGCTCAGCTCGGGATCCTCTAGATGTCCTTCTTCGATGATTGTCTCGCCGTTGGCGGTGTCGATGTGGCCCATCATTTGCCCGTCGTCTCGATGGGGAACATCGGTGACGATGACGTTGATTCTGGCCTCGACCGCAGGGTCGGGTAACCGGTCGGCGTATTCGGCTCGAAGCTCCTTGGCGGCCTCGACCCAGTCCGGCGAGAGGAAGGCGTAGCTGGTCACGGCTTGAGCGTACCGCCGTAGCCAGCTGTGTGTGACCTGGTGTTAGGCGACTACTGTTGGGCCGCGGCTCGTGGTCGGCCTTTCGGAGTGTCAGACCAGTCCGTTGACAGAGTAGTTGGCCGGCTGGAGGATCGTGTGGCGAGAGCTGATCGTTTCGAATCGAAAGAGCGGGAGCCGTTGTGGAAGAACCCTCCGCTGCGAATCGACATGGACGTGTGCATTAACTGCGACGCCTGCCTTCGAGCCTGCCCCACCTACTTCGGAGCCATCTTCAACCACGACCTCGACGTCGTCATCATTCCCCAACTCTGTTCGGGGTGCAACAAGTGCCTTGAACCATGCCCCATCGATTGCATCCACCCCGACCCGGATTGGGAACCGGCGCCCCATGAATGGTGGCAGGAGGCCATCAGCCACGATCCATACAACTAGCTACCATGCTGGTTTGGGCCATGTTGACTAGAGGGTCACCTACAGAGGGAGAACACCATGACCAGCCATCCGATCGCCAAGGAGAAGTATGTCAGCTTCGGGAGCCAACGAAAGGACGGCTCAGTCAAGGAGCTTCCCGTTTGGATAGCCGACCTGGGAGACGGCACCGTGGGCTTCACCACCGCCGGTTCCAGCTACAAAGTCAAACGGACCCGGAATAATCCCAGCGTTACTCTTCAACCGTGCGACAGTCGAGGCAACGTAACCAGCGGAAGCGAGAAGATCTCGGGTACGGCCACCGTCGTTTCCGGCTCCGACTTTGAGCGAGTTAGGAAGCTGGTCAAGTCAAAGTACGGCGTTCAGTTCACCATGATCTCCCTGGTCGGGAGTGTGGCCAAACTTTTCGGTCGTGGCAGCGGCACCAACGCCGCCATTGTCATCACGCCGGAGTAGTCACCGGGTTAGCGTCGAACACCGAGGGCCCGGGTTCTGACTCCGTGGCCCTCGGCATTCTGCGGTGGTTTGTTTGAAGCTAGGCGATGTGGTGAACGTCTTGGAGTCCGTACACCGGTGTGTCGATTCCCTCAAGCCTGGCCTTCAGCTGCAAGGCCAGGTACAGCGAGTAGTGGCGGGACTGGTGCAGGTTTCCGCCGTGGAACCATAGGGCGTCTTGTTGAGTTGGCTTCCACATGTTTCGCTGCTCGCCCTCCCACGGGCCCGGGTCTTTGGTCGTCTCGGAGCCAAGACCCCAGACCTTCCCTACTTTGTCAGCCACATCCTGGGAGATGAGGTCGGCGGCGAAGCCGTTCATCGAGCCATAGCCGGTGGCCAACACCACCAGGTCGGCCGGAAGCTCGGAGCCGTCGGTGAGCGTCACGCTGTCGGAGTTGATCTCGGAGATGTTGACGCCACTGCGTAGCTTGACTTTGCCGTCGATGAGCAGCTGGGATGCGCCCACGTCGATGTAGTAACCGGAACCCCGTCGCAGGTATTTCATGAACAGACCGGAGCCGTCGTCTCCCCAGTCCAACATGAACCCGGCGTCCTCAAGGCCTTTGTAGAATTCGGCGTCGTCGGCCGCCATTTGTTCGTACACCGGAATCTGAAACTGGTGCATGATGCGGTAGGGAATAGAGGCGAAGATCAGGTCGGCCATTTCGGTTGTCACACCGTTGGCCAGCGCCTCCTCGGAGTACAGGTCGCCCAAGGCGAGACGCATCAGCGACTCAGATCTGGCGATGTGGGTGGAGGAGCGTTGGATCATGGTGACTTCGGCCGCTCCGGCCTCCCACAGGGCGGCGCAGATGTCGTGGGCCGAGTTGTTGGAACCCAGCACCACGCAGTTCTTGCCTTCGTAGGCATCTGAGGTTCGATGGGCCGAGGAGTGGTGGATGTCGCCGTTGAACGAGTCGGCACCGGGAATGTCGGGAACGTTTGGTTTGCCGGACATCCCGGTGGCCATTACCAGCTGGGTCGGCCGCAGGGCGATGTCCTCAGTGGAGCCGTCCTCATTGTGGCGCCGAACGTTGACCTCCCAGGTATTGGACGCTTCGTCGTAGGAGGCGTCGAGACATTCGGTGGAGCCCCAATAGTTGAGTTCCATGATCTTGGTGTACGACTCAAGCCAGTCGCCGATCTTGTCCTTGGGGGAGAAGACGGGCCAGTTCTCCGGGAACTTGATGTACGGCAGATGGTCGTACCAAACCGGATCGTGAAGGCACAGCGACTTGTACCGTTTGCGCCATGAATCTCCTGGCCGCTCGTTCTTTTCGATGATGATGGTCGGCACCGAGAGCTGGCGCAGGCGGGCGCCGAGGCCGATGGCTCCCTGACCGCCACCGACGATGACTACATAGGGTTGGACGGAGTGGCCCAACTCAGCCTGTTCTTGTTGGCGTTTCTCCAGCCAGCTTTGACGATCGGCGTTGGCGCCGTGTTCGACGCCCATGGGTCGGTTACCGAACTTGGGTTCTTCGTGGCCTTTGAGCTCGGTCATGGCCGTGAGTAAGGTGAAGCACTTGCCTCCAACAAGACGGATATGGCCTTCGCCCCGGGCGGTAGCTGTTTCGAAGGTGACCCATCCGTCTACGACGCCGTCGGCTTCGTTGGCTTCTCCGGTTAACTGCCAGTTCGACGGTGCAGTATCGGAGGCTCGGGAATCGAGCATGTCTCTGATCTGCTCGTGGCCTTCAACTGTCTTGATGTTCCAGGTGAAGGTCACCAGGTCCCGCCAGTAGGACTCCTCGGCGAACAGGTCTACGGCTCCGGAGTGGTTTGATGCCGCAAGTGCGGCATCGAATTTCGACAACCACTGATTGACGGTTTCGGTTGGCGTGGTCACATGGTCCCCTTCGACAATGCTCCGATGTGGTGATGACGACCGTCGGCTCGGAGGGTCAGACGGCGCTGTAGTCAGTACATCACAACCGCACCGGTTTGCTCAAAGGGATGATTGAACTTTATGTGTTCGGCCGCCTTCGCTCCGGTTCGTCCATCGCCAACCGACGAAACGGACTCGAAGGCGACCAGATTTTGTGGTCTGGTCGAGCCTAAGCGTTATGCTTCGGCGTCGACCGTCTGGGCGTCGTCTTCACGGCGACGCCGTCCGGCCAGGAACCACAGGCCTCCGCCTGCTGCCGTCAGTGCGAAGCCAAGTCCCAGCATCCGTAGCGCCTCGCCACCGGTGCGTGGCAGGCCTAGGGGCACGTCCACGAATGGCAGTGCACTCGGTGCTGGCAGGGCCAGCGGTGTGGCTGATGGCGAGCCCGATGGATCGGTGCCGTTGGCTGACAATGCGGTGGCTGCACCGTAGGGACTGTCGCCGGTGACGCCTGCCTCGTTGGCCAGATCGGCACCGCTGGATGGTCGGCTGATGTCGACTACCAACGTGATGGTCCTTTCATCGCCGGGAGCTATGGTGTCGACGGCGGCCAACAGATTGATGTCGGTTTTACCGTTGAAGCCGCTGTTCACCGTCAGGGTGGAGCTGGCCACACTGATCACGTTGAATTCAGCTCCCGTCCACTGCGACTGGAGGTCATCGGTGACGTTCACGTTGGTTAGCTCGATGGGTCCGACGTTGGCCACTACTAGTTCGAAGGTGGTTCGGAAGCTTCCATCGCTGTTGGCTTCCGGCTCACCGACTACTCGTTTGGCCACAGCGATCTCGGGCTCGACTGCCAGACCCAATGGCGTTGGGCTTTCGGCTGCGGCGTCGCCCGTCCCATCAGGGTCGGGGTCGGCTCCGTTGACCGAGTCGTCGCTGACAGCGGCGCCTCGAGGATCGGTGCCACTGATGACGGCGGTGTTCTCGAAGACACCAAGCTCTGTGGGGATGACCGTGATGGTCAAGACAATGGTTGACGTCTCGCCGACGGCCAGGGTGTCGATGCCCGACAGCAGTCCGATGTCGGTTACCCCGTCGAAGGTCGAGCTGGCCACGAGCGGCAGCTCAGCGGTCAAACTGTCAACAGTTACCTGGACACCGGCTCCGAACGTGTTCTCCAGGTCGTCGTCCAGCTGCACGTTGTCGACGTTCACGTCACCGAGGTTGGCGGCCACGAACGAATAGGTGACCGTGAAGCTGCCGTCGGCGTTGAGTGTCGGTCCGTCGGTTATCTCCTTGGCCACGCCCAGTACCGGACTGAAGCCAAAGCCAACGGTAGTGGGACCGGTCTCGGCTCCGCTTCCGTCGCCGTCTGGGTCAGGGTCGGTGCCGCTGATCGAATCATCGACCACGGGGTCGCCGTAAGGGTCGGTACCCGATGCGGTGGCCACGTTGTCATAGGGGCCTGGCGGCGGCGTGACCGGGGTGACCGTAATGGTCAGGTCGATCGTCACGGTTGCTGCGGGGACCAACGAGTCCGTTCCAGCCAGCAGGTTGGTGTCGCCCGCTGTCAGCCCGTTGAAGGCGCTGTTCACTACATAGGGCGAGGTGGCGCTCAACGAATCGATGACCAGAGTGGACCCGGCCCCGTAGGTTGACTCGACGTCGTCGGTTAACTGAAGGTTGGAGACGGTCACGGTACCAAGATTCGTTACCACGAACTGGTAGGTCAGCGTGTACGAACCGTCGCCGTTGTTGTAGGGACCGTCGGTAACGGCTTTGGCCACGCCCAGCTCAGACACGTATGGCAGCTCGAAGGCTGTCGGTGTCGAGTTGTTGGACGGGTCGCCGTCATCGTCGGGGTCGGCGTCGGCACCATCGTTGGAGGTGTCTTCCACCCCTCCGCCCCACGGGTCGGTTCCGGTGGCGGTCACGGAGTTCTCAAACGGTCCCGGAAGTGCGATGGTGGAGAACACGGTGATAGCCAACTCAATGGTTGATGACTCGCCCGGGTCGAGGGCAACAAGGCCGTCTACCAGGTTGAGGTCACCGGCGGTGAGGCCGTTGTACGTACCGGTTGCCAGCGGGTCGTTGGCCACCAGCGGGCTGCTGGCGGTAAGCGAATCCACTGTGATGGTGGAGGCTGTTCCGAATACGGCCTCCAAATCGTCGGGGACCTGGACGTCGGCCACGGTGACGTCACCGGTATTGGCCACAGTGATGCTATAGGTGAGCGTCATGGTTCCGTCGGCGTTGAGGACAGGTCCGTCGGCGATGGCCTTGGTGGTCGACAGCTCGGCCACGGGGGCGAAGCTGACCGGGGTGGGAACGCTGTCGTCTCCCGATCCGTCGGCACCGGGGTCGGGGTCGGATCCGTCGGTGGAGTCGTCGGTGACGCCCACGCCGTAAGGGTCGGTGCCTGCTGCAGTTGCCGTGTTGTTGTAGGTGGTGCCAAAGTTGTCGCCGGGGGCGCTGTTTCCGGGAACCACATCGAACGAAACGGTCAGGGTGCATGACTCGCCTACGGCCAGGGCGGCGCCTGGGATCAAGGTCGGGTCGAACAGGTTGGCGTCGAGCGCTCCGGCGTCGTAGGTCGGGTTCTCGAAGCCTTCACACAGCCCGGCATCGTCAGCGTCAACTACCACATTGGTGAAGATCGAGGCCGCACCGAAGGTGGTGAGCAGGTTGTCGGTCACCAGCACGTCGGTTAGGTCGACGTCGCCGGTGTTGGTGACCACCATGGAGTAGGTGATGCCGACCGAGCCGTCGATGTTGAAGGTCGGGCCGTCGCTGACTTGCTTGGCGATACCGATCTCCGGGTTGTAGCCGATGATTGAATCGGCGGTGTCGGAGTCGGCCACGGTGATGGTCGGGATGCCCGGTGCGTGTCCGCCGGCGTTAGCGGTGTTGGTGTACACCGTGGTTGCCGGAGTCTCGGCCGGGGGTACCGGCGGCTTCACATTGAAGGCAACAGTAATGGTGCACGAGCTCGGGTCGGTCGGGGCGGCTTCCAAGGTGTCGGTGCCGACCAGCAACCCGATATCGGTTGCCGGGTCGCCGGTCCATGAACTGTTGGGTGAACAGGGGGCGCTGGCGGTCACGGTTTGTCCGGTGACAATCGATCCTGCCCCGTAGACGGCGATCACATCGTCGGTCACGGTGAGGTTGTCGATGTTCAGCGTGCCGCCGTTGGCTACCTCGATGTTGTACACGAGGTCGAACGATCCGTCGGCCAGGAGTACTGGGTAGCCGGGCTCCAGAGTCTTCACCGTAGATATGGCGAGGGTGAATTCTCCGTCGATGATGGTGACATCTGCAGTGTCGGAGTCGGCCAAGTTGCGGCCGAACGGATCGGTACCGGAGGCCTCAGCGGTGTTGGTGTATACCTGGTCGCCCGAGGCCGGTGGGATTGGTGCCAACTCACCGATGGTGAGGCTGGCGGACAACGTGACCTTGCAGGTTTCCAGTGCGTCCAGGGTGTTGCCGGCGTCGAGCATGGTGATGTCGGCGACGCCATCGTAGGTGACGTCGAAGGCGAAGCAGCCTGATGGGTCGGCCACCAGCGTCGGTCCGCTGACGATGTCGGTGGCGTCGTCGATTCCGAACGTGGCGGTCAGATCATCAGAGATCTGAACGCTGGACAGATCAACCTCGCCCGGGTTGTGCATGACCAGGTCGTAGGAGACGTCGAGGGTTCCGTCGGCGTTGACAGTCGAGCTCACGGTACCCTTGGTCAGTTCCAGGCCGTTGGCGTAGCTGACGTCGGCTGAGGTCTGTCCGCTTTCGTTCAACGTGTTGCCGTACGGGTCGGTGGAGGTTCCGTTAGCCGTGTTGGTGTAGGTCTCAACACCGGCGACGACGGCCGGGGCGGTGCCCGGATCGATCTCGTAGGTGATGGTGAACACGCACACGTCGCTCGGGGCCAGCGTTAGGCCGGAGGTGGCTCCGCCATCGACCAACTCGATGTCGGCGCCGGTTCCGAGGCCGACATAGGCGGCGTTCTCGGAGCCGTTGCAGACACTGTCGGCTAGGGCCGACCCTGAGACCCAGCTGGTGCCGGTTCCGAAGGTGGTTTCGAAGTCGTCGGTGAGCTGCAGGTTGTACAGGTTGACGTCACCGGTGTTGGTGACGGTGACCTCGAAGACACCGGTAAAGTTGCCGTCGGTGGTCACATCCGGTCCGCTGGTGGCGGCCTTGGTCACCGTCATCTTGGGATCAGGAGCGAAGCTCACAGGGGTAGGTGAGGACTCTTCGCCACTTCCATCGTCGCCCGGATCGGCGTCGGCACCGTCAACGGAGTCATCGGTGACTCCGTTGCCGTAGGGGTCTGTGCCGGTGGCGGTTGCGGTGTTGTTGAACGTGGTTCCGAAGTTGTCTCCCGGGGCGGTGGCGCCGGGGGTCACGTCGAAGGACACATCGATGGAGCACACTTCACCGACCGCTAGTTCTGCTGTTGCGTTGAACAGGTCGGTGTCATTGTCACCGGCGGTGTCGCCGCCATCGAAGCCTGTGTTCTCGAAGCCTTCGCAGACTCCGGCATCGTCGGCGTCAACAGCGATGTTGGCGAACTGGGAGGCGGCGCCGAACGTGGTGTAGAGATTGTCGGCGATGTTGACCGGGTCGAGGTTGACGTCGCCGAAGTTCTCCAGCACGAAGGTGTAGGTGAGGGCGAAGGAGCCGTCGGCGTTGACTGTCGGTCCGGCGGTCACCTGCTTGGCCACACCAATCTCGGCCGTGAACGGCAAGGAGAAGCTGGTGGGCACACTGTTGTCTCTGGTCGAACCGTCGTTGTTGGGATCGGTGTCGGCGCCATCGGTGGAGATGTCGGCCACCGGGTTGCCCCAGGGGTCGGATCCGGTCGCGGTTACGGTGTTGTCGAACGGCCCTGGCAGCGGGTCGGCCGGCTTGACGGTGATGGCCAGCGTGATGGTGGAGGATTCGGTCGGAGCCAGATCACCCAGTCCGTCAAGCAGGTTGGTGTCTCCGGCGGCGGTTCCCGTGAACCCGGCGTTTTCGGTCAACGGCGTGGTGGCCGAGATCGAATCGATGGTCACGGTTGAACCTGGACCAAAGACTGCTTCGAGGTCCTCGGGTACTTGAATGTCGGTGACGGTGACATCACCGGTGTTCTCAACCAGAATGGCGTAGGTCAAGGTGATGGTGCCGTCGGCATTGAGGACCGGGGCGACAGAGATGTCCTTGGCCACACCCAACTCGGGGTTGTAGCTGGCGTCGTAGGACTCGGTATCGCTTCCGGCGGCGGTCAAGCTGGAAATGCCCGGGGCGTGACCGTCGGCGTTGGCGGTGTTGGTGTAGTCCGTGGTAGCTGGTGCAACGGCGGGCGCCGCAGCAGACAGCACGGTGAAGTCGACGGTGATGGTGCAGGTCGTTGGCGTCCCGGGGGCGGCCAACAATGTGTCGGTGCCTACCAACAGGTCAATGTCGGTCGCCGGTTCTCCGGTCCAGGAACTGTTGGGCGAGCACGGAGCGGTGGCGGTGACGAGCTGACTGGTGATGGTGGCGGCGGCGCCGTATACCGCCAGCACGTCGTCGGTTACGCCCAGGTTGTCGATGTTCAGCGTTCCGGTGTTGGACACCTCGATGTCGTAGGAGACATCGGTGGTGCCGTCGGTATTGAAGACCGGGTAGCCGACGTTCATGGTCTTGGTGACCGCCATCGACAGGGTGAACTCGGCGTCGACGATGGTCAGCGCTCCGCTGTCGGTGTCTCCGGTCGAGCCCCCGTAGGGGTCGCTGCCGGAGGTGGTTGCGGTGTTGGTGTATACCTGGTCACCTGATAGCGGCGGCAACGGCACCATCTCTCCGATGGTGATGGTGGCGGTCACGGTCACGGTGCAGTTGGCGCTGGCCGCCAACGTGTTGGGGGTGGCCAGCGTCTCGGTGTCGGTCACGCCGTCGTAGCTGCCGTTGGTCGGCAAGCAGGCGGCGGGAGTCACTGTCAGGGTCGGGCCGGAGACGAAGTCGCCGACGTCATCGATGCCGAAGGTGGCGGTCATGTCATCGACCAAGGTGAGGGCGGTTAGGTCCACTCCGCCGGTGTTGACCAGTTGGAGGTCGTAGGCCACGTCCATGGTGCCGTCGGCGTTGATGGATGATGTGGTCACGTTCTTGGTTAGGTCCAAGCCAGGAGTGATCGACACGTCCGAGCTGGTCTGCCCGCTGTCACCAATGTTGTTGCCATAGGGGTCGGTTGAGGTTCCGGTGGCGGTGTTGGTGTAGGTCTCGACCGCGGGAGCTACAGCCGGAGGTGTTCCGGGTGTGACTTCGTAGGTGATGGTGAAGATGCAGACGTCGCTCGGAGCCAGGGTCAAGCCGGAGGCTGCGCCGCCTGCTACCAGGTCGATGGCCGGAGCTGCTCCGACTCCGGCGTAACCGGTGTTCTCGGAGCTGGCACAAACGCTGTCGGCGGACACGCTACCGGTGACCCAGGTGGTGCCTGTTCCGAAGGTCGACTCGAAGTCGTCGGTGAGCTGCAGGTTGTTCAGGTTGGTGTTACCGGAGTTGGCGACGGTGACGGCGTAGGTGCCGGTCAGATTTCCACCAGCGGTCGGCGTCGGCGGGGTACCGGCGGCTTTGGTCACCGTCATCTGTGGGTTGGGGTTGAAGCTCACCGGAGTCGGTGAGGATTCCTCGGCTCCGCCATCGCCACCCGGATCGGGGTCGGTGCCGTCGACTGACTCGTCGGTCACAGCGTTGCCGTATGGGTCTGTGCCCGATGCGTCGGCGGTGTTGTTGTAGGTGGTGCCGAAGTTGTCGCCAGGCGCAGTGGCGCCGGGGATCACGTCGAACGAGATGTCAACCGAGCACGCTTCGCCTACCGCCAATTCGGGTGCGGGTACGGCGGCGGCGTTGAATACGTTGATGTCGTTGCTGCCGGAGATGTCACCGCCATCGTAGGAGGCGCTCTCGAAACCCTCACAGACTCCGGCATCATCAGCGTCGACCACGATGTTGGAGAACACCGAGGCGGCGCCGAAGGCGTCGTACAGGTTGTCGGTGACCTGGACGGGGTCCAGGTTGACGTTGCCGAGGTTCTCCAGCACCAGGGTGTAGGTAATGGAGGCGGTGCCGTCGGCATTGATGGTCGGCCCGGCGGTTACTGACTTGGCCACGCCGATTTCAGCTTCGAATGGGATGCTGTATTCGGTTGGTGTGCTGTTGTTGGTCGGGTCGCCGTCGGTGTCGGGGTCGGCGTCGGTTCCGTCTTGCGAGGTGTCGGTGACGCCGTTGCCGTAGGGGTCGCTACCGGTGGCGGTAACGCTGTTTTGGTAGGGGCCGGGTAGGGCTGTTGTCGGTAGGACTGTGATGGTCAGGCTGATGGTTGAGCTCTCGGTCGGTGCCAGGTCGCCGGTTCCGTCGAGCAGGTTGGTGTCTCCTGCTGTAAGCCCGGTGTAGCTGCCGTTGGTAGTGGTGTCGAGTGGTGCTGTGGCGGTGAGGGCGTCGATGGTGATGGTGGAGCCTGCGCCGTAGACGGCTTCGAGGTCTTCGGGGATTTGGATGTCGTTGACGGCGACGTTGCCGGTGTTTTCCACCAGGATGTCGTAGGTCAAGGTAATGGTGCCATCGGCGTTCAAAGTCGGACCGCTGGCCACAGTCTTGGCCACGCCGATTTCAGCTTCGAATGGAAGGGTGAACTCGGTTGGCGAGGAGTCGTTGGTCGGGTCACCGTCAGCGGATGGGTCCACGTCGGTTCCGTCAGACGAGTCGTCGGTCACTGGCTGGCCGTACGGGTCGGAACCGGTGGTGGTCACCGTATTGGAGTACGGGCCGGGCAGAGCCGTTGTCGGCAACACGGTGATGGCCAGGGTGATGGTCGAGCTCTCGGTGGGATCAAGGTCGCCTAGTCCGTCGAGCAGGTTGGTATCGCCTGCGGTCAAGCCGTCGTAGGCGCCCGTGTTGGCGGTGAGGATGGCGTCGGTGGTGAGGGCGTCGATGGTGATGGTGGATCCTGCCCCGAATACCGCTTCGAGGTCGTCGGGGATCTGCACGTTACTTACGGTGACGTTGCCGGTGTTTTCCACCAGGATGTCGTAGGTCAAGGTAATGGTGCCATCGGCGTTCAAAGTCGGACCGCTGGCGATGGTCTTGGCCACGCCGATCTCGGGGTCATAGCTGAGCTCGGAGTCTTCGCTGTCGGAAGCCGAGGTGGTGTAGGGCAGAGCGCCTGGGGCCTCACCCGATGCGTCGGCAGTGTTGGTGTAGGTTGTGGTGCTGGGGTCCAGGGCCGGAGCGGGGTCCGGGATGACGGTGAACGTCACCGTGAAGGTGCAACTCCCCTCGGCTACCAGCAGTTCGTTGTCACCGGCAGCTGCGCTGCCCACCAGTTCAGTGTCGCCGGTGGAGGCAATGCCGTTCCAGGCACTGTTGGCGCCACAGGCTGCGGTTGAGGTGACTGATTGGCTGGTGATGGTGGCGCCTGCGCCGTAGACGGCGGTGATGTCATCGGTGACCGACAGGTTTTCTATGTCGAGCGTTCCGGCATTGGAGACCTCGATGTCGTAGGACACGTCGTAGGAACCGTCGATGTTCATGATCGGATAGCCAACGGTCAGGGTCTTGACCACGCCGAGGGCCAGGGTGAAGGCCGAATCGACTACGGTGAACTCGGCGGTGTCGGCTCCGGTCAGGGTGGTGCCGTAGGGGTTGTCGCCAGCTGCGTTGGCGGTGTTGGTATAGGTTGCGTCACCTGTGGCCGGGGGTACCGGGCTCATCTCGGAAATGGTCATTGTGACCACCAGGTTGATGGTGCAGCTGGCGCCTGCGGCCAGAGTCTGACCGCTCGTCAGTAGCTGAGTGTCGGTGACGCCGTTGTAGGCACCACTTGTGGCGAGACATGCTGCGGGGTCGGTGGTGAGAGTCGGCCCGGCGGTGAAGTCGCCGGCAGCGTCGACTCCGAAGGAGTCGGTCAGATCGTCGGTGAGCGACATGTCGCTGAGGTCGACGTCACCCGGGTTCGTCACGGTGATGTCGTATTCGACTGTCATGGTCGCATCGGGGTTGACGGTGGTGTCGACCACCGTTTTGGCTACCTCAAGGCCTGCGGCAAACGAGACGTCACCCGAGGTGACACCGGAGTCGCCGATGGCGTTGCCGTAGGGGTCGGTTCCCGAGCCTGCGGCGGTGTTGGTGTAGGTCTGGACCGCCGGGGCCACTGCCGGTGGGGTGCCAGGCGTGACTTCGTAGGTGATGGTGAAGGTGCACAAGTCATCCGGTGCCAGTGTGAGTCCGGAGGCGGCTCCGCCGGCGACGAGGTTGATGTCACTGGTGCCGTCGAATGACCCGGTTCCGGCAGGATCGTTTTCGAACCCGACGCAGACACTGTCGGCGGTTATCGATCCATTGACCCAAACAGTTCCGGCGCCGAACGTGGTGGCGAAGTCGTCGGTGATCTGCACATCATCGAGATCGACATCACCGGTGTTCTCTACCACGACGGTGTAGGAACCGGTGAGGTCGCCGTCAGTTTCCGGTGTTGGTCCGGACGCGGTTGACTTGGTGACCGTCATTTCTGGCGTCGGTCCGAAGGTGACCGGGGTGGGGGAGGTGTTGTCACCGGGACCGTCGTCTTCGGGGTCAGGGTCGGTTCCATCAACTGATGCGTCGGTCACGCTGTTGCCGTAGGGGTCAGTACCCGAAGCGTCGGCGGTGTTGTTGAAGGTGGAGCCGAAGTTGTCGCCGGGCGCGGTGGCACCCGGGATTACGTCAAACGAGACGGTGACGGTGCAGGACACGCCGGCCGGAAGGTCGGCGGTGCCGTTGAAGACGTTGCTGTCCGAAGTGCCGTTGTAGGCGCCGTTCTCAAAGCCTTCGCAGGAACCGGCATCGTCGGCGTCGACGACGGCATTGGTCACGACGGCGGCCGCCCCGAACGTCAACAGGAGATCATCGGTAATCTGGGCTGGGTCGAGGTCGACGGCGCCGGAGTTCTCCACCACCAAGGTGTAGGTAATGGAAGTGCTGCCGTCGGCGTTCAAGGTTGGACCAGCGGTGACCGATTTGGCCACACCGATCTCCGCCGGAATTGGCATGGAGAACACGGTGGGGTCGCTGTTGTCCGAGGGGTCGCCGTTGGCGTCTTCGTCCACGTCGGTGCCGTCGTCGGAGATGTCGGAGACTGATCCGCCCCAGGGGTCGTCACCGGTGGCGGTCACGGTGTTGCTGTATGGGCCGGGAGGCGCGGTGGTGGGCTTGACCGTGATGGTCAGCGTGATGGTTGAGGACTCACCGGGGTTGAGACCACCGGTTCCGTCGAGGAGGTCCACGTTGGCTGAGGTGCCGTCATAGGAGCCGTTGGCCACCAGCGGGGCGGTGGCGTTGAGCGAGTCGATGGTTATGGCGCTGCCGGCACCAAAGACGGTTTCCAGGTCGTCGGGAAGCGAAACGTTACTGAGGGTCACGTCGCCGCTGTTCTCGACCAGCATTTCGTAGGTGAGAGTAATGGTGCCATCGGCATTGAGGGTCGGTCCGGCTGAGATCTGCTTGGCCGTTCCGATTTCGGCGACCGGGGCAAACGACACGGGTGTGGGCACGCTGTTGTCTCCGGCGCCGTCACCTTCAGGGTCAACGTCGGATCCATCGGTTGAGTCATCGCTGAGCGGGGTGGCGAACGAATCGGTGGCGGTGACTGTAGCGGTGTTCTCGTACGTGGTGCCGAAGTTGTCTCCGGGCACGGTGTCGCCGGGGATCACGTCGAAGGAAAGGACAATCTCACACGATTCACCTAAGGCCAACGACGGCGAGGCGATCAGCAGTGCATCATCGGCGCTGCCACCGTCATAGGCGGTGTTCTCGAAGGTGTCGCACAGTCCGGTGGCGTCGACCACGATGTTGGAGAACACCGAGGCCGCACCGAAGGTGGCGAACAGGTCGTCGGTGACCTGAACTGGGTTGAGGGTAGTGTTGCCGGTGTTCTCCACCAGCAGGGTGTACTCGATACCAGCCGTGCCGTCGATGTTCAGCGTCGGGCCGTCGGTGAGAGCCTTGGCCAGGCCGACCCCAGGGTCGGGCACGACGTTGGTGAACGTACAGACGATCTTGTCGCCATAGTCGGGGTCGATAGCGCTGGCGGTATAGGGGGTGGGAGCCAGGAAGTCGCCGCTGGATGTGCCGTGGGAATCGCCGTCCTCGTCAAGGCAGACCACTCCGGTGTTCACGTACGGACTGGGTGGAGCGAGCTCCCCGATGGCCCAGCCGGTGTCGTCGGCGTCAACCAGGCCCAAGGAGCATTGAGCTCCGCCGGTGAGAACAACCGGGTTAAGGCAGTTGTTGTTGGTCAGCGGGGCGGGGATGGTGTCGTAGGTGCCGAAGCCGTTGCCCGCCGTGAACTGGAACGGGGTGGAGTCGACGGGGTCACTGACCTTGGCGATGTCGATTTGGGCGGCCTGTTCGTTGTAGAACGTACAGGTCACGACGCCGCCAGGACCGGGGTAGAACTCGGCGATGGGGCTTGCCGCTCCCCAGGCCGAGTCGGTGCCGTCATCAGAGGTCTCGGTAAGATCCCAAGTGAGCGGACTGGCGTAGGGGTAGGTTGTGCCCTCATTCGGTTCGGGGCTGTAGGTGAGGATCTCTTCGCCCGTGGGTGCCTTCGAGGCGAAGTCACCGGCGCATTCGAGGCTTTCGAATTTCCAGTCGGCCTCCATGGCCACTTCCTGGATCGAGTACTTCTTGTGTGCCTGAACGTAGAAGGTGGCTCCTGAGTTCTGGCCAACGGCAGGGTCCACGCCTAGGGCCGACGTGTGGTTGTCATCGCTGGCCAACTTGAAGTTGGCTCCGGTCGGTGGGTGATACGGCTCCCCGTTGGCGTATGAAGGCTCGCCTGTTGGCAGTGGGTAGTCGTCACCGATCTTGCCGTCACCGTCTAGGTCGCTGGTGGGGTTGACGTAGGGGGCGAAGGCCAGGTCGCCTCCCGGGCTGCCGGGGTTGACGTTGGCTACCGGGGACCCGTCCTCGTTCAGCAGGTCAAAGGTGAACAGATCGTCTGCTAAAGAATCCGGCTGGCCCTCACCGACCTTGTCGACGATGATGGTGGTGCAGTTGGTGGCATCGAGAGACTGAGGAACGATGGTGTCTTTCGTCTCGCTGGTGAGGCCATAGCTCGGCTGGGTGTAAGCGCCGAATCCAGCGAACCCACATGGCGGATCGATCAATCCGCTATCAGTCATGTTGATACAGATTTCGAAGTTGACTCCCGGTGGCTTCTCGCCGCCGCTGGCCTCAAACACCAGGGGCAGGGGCGCCGGAATCATGTTGGGTGCTTGCGGGTCACCGCCGCCGGCCTCATTCCACCAGTACACGTCGGGCGTCCCGCTGTAGGGCTTGTTGAGTAGTGCTTCAAAACCAATGAGGAGATCCCCGGTGGTTCGGGCCGCTGGAATCGTGGTTGATGGAGCTTGGTTGAACTCCAGCCAAAAACCGGTCTGCCCCGTGTCGACGGGAAAGTCGATGGCGACACAGATCCACATGTCACCGTAGGCGGCCAAGTCGGTCGGGTCATCGTCGATGAACCAGCCGGAGTGGGTGGCGCAGATGTCGGCTTTACCCAAGGGCTGGGTGGGCGTGTCCGCAGCGACGTTGTGGACTGCACCGGTGACCACGTCGTCGGTGGCAGTCTCGCAAGGATCGTTGTACAGGCTGTAGTGGAAGTCGGGATCTCCCGTCGGCCAGTTGGTGGCCGGGAAGCCGTCGAGTGGCATGAAGTCGCCGGCGGCGACAGCCTCTGCTGCAGGCGGGGTGTGCAGTGGGGGAGGTCCTACTGCCAGCGCCAGGGCGATGGTGGCGGTTGCCAGCACGCAGGCCAGCAGCTTCGTCCAGATACTTTGGCGGTGTGTTCGCTTTGATCGGGTCGATTGGCCCATTGCTTGATCTACTTTCCAGATGATTCAAATCCGAGGTACCCACCACAGGTCGGCCGACCTAGGCCGCAGTAAAGAATGGGTCGGAATGTTTAGCGATGTTTTTAAGTCCTGCTGCTGATTGACCGTGCCGAAACCCCACCTCATGCCGAGGGGTTGAAGCGCTAGCCTGACAACGTGAGTGATTCCCAACCGCCCTCGAACGAGTCGGGGCCCACGCTGACCGCCGACGACGTCGCCAAAGTCGCCCAGCTGGCCCTGCTCGAAGTCTCCGACGACGAGCTTGACCGCTTCACCGGACAGCTCGGCGCAGTGCTCGATCTGGCTGCCGAGCTCAATCAGTTCGACACCGATGATGTCGCCCCGACCGCCCACCCGTTCGGTCTGTTCAATGTGTTCCGAGACGACGTGCCACTCGAGGAGATTGAGGGCAGCGACAGAGCAGTTGAACTGCGGGCCGAGGCGTTGGCCGCCGGTCCGGAAATCGAAGACAATCAATTCAAGGTCCCACCGGCCCTGGGAGAAGCACCGTGAGTAGCGAGTTGACATCGGCGACGGCCATCGCCCGGGATGTAGCCGCCGGCTCCCGCACCGCGGTGTCGGTCGCCGAGGAATTCCTGGCCCGCATCGCCGAGAGCGACGGCGAGATTCACGCCTTCAACACGGTTATGACCGACGAGGCACTGGCGCAAGCGACGGCCGTTGACGAGGCTGCCGCCGCCGGACAAGACGTCGGCCCGTTGGCCGGGGTCCCGATCGCTCTCAAAGACAACATGTGTACCCGCGGTGTTCGAACCACATGTTCATCGAAGATGCTTGAGAACTGGGTGCCACCATACGACGCGGCCGTGGTCGAGAAGCTGCGAGCCGCTGGCGCCGTTGCCGTCGGCAAGACCAACCTGGACGAGTTCGCCATGGGTTCGTCCACCGAGAATTCGGCCTTTGGCCCAACCCGCAACCCACTCGACCCTTCCCGGGTGCCGGGGGGCTCATCAGGTGGGTCGGCCGCCGCGGTTGCCGCCGGGTTCAGTGCCGTCTCGCTCGGGTCCGACACCGGTGGCTCGATCCGCCAGCCAGCGGCCCTGTGTGGTCTGGTCGGGGTGAAGCCAACGTACGGTGCAGTTAGCCGTTATGGTCTGGTAGCGTTCGCCAGCTCGCTTGATCAGATCGGTCCGTTTAGTCGCGACGTCGCTGACGCCGCGGCAGTGTTCGATGTCATCGCCGGACACGACGGCCGAGACTCCACCTCGATCCCCGAAGAGCTACCGTCGATGAGCGATGCCGTGGCCACCTCGATGGCCGACGGTATCGACGGGTTACGAGTTGGCCTGGTCACCGAGCTGAGTGGACGGGGACTCGACGCCTTCGAACCAGAGGTAGTGACCGCCGGTGCCGCCGCCGCAGATGCTTTGGCCGCAGCCGGAGCCAAGGTCGACGAAGTCTCGATCCCCACCGCGGTGGCCGGACTGTCGGCCTATTACATGATTGCTCCGGCAGAAGCGTCGTCGAATCTGGCCCGCTACGACGGGGTACGTTATGGCCTGCGAGAAACGGGACCAAACACTGCTTCGATGATGGCGGCGTCACGGACCGCCGGTTTCGGCGATGAGGTGAAGCGTCGAATCATGTTGGGCACCTACGCTCTGTCGGCCGGATACTACGATGCTTTCTACGGCAAGGCTCAACGAATCCGGACGCTGATGATTCAAGAGTTCGATCAGGTGTACGCAGACTTTGATGTGTTGATTTCGCCCACGTCGCCGTGCGTCGCCTTCGAGTTCGGAGCCAAGGCCGACCCGCTCACCATGTACTACAACGACGTTTGTACTATCCCCTCGAATCTGACTGGGCATCCGGCCATGTCGGTTCCGTTCGGGCTGGGGGCGCACGGCATGCCTATCGGAGTCCAGATCATGGCCCCGGCCATGGGCGAAGCCGACATGTTCCGGGCGGCCGTCGCCCTGCAAGCAGCCGCCCCTCAGGCAGGTCCAGAGACAGGAGCATCGTCATGACCGCCACACAACGCTCCACCGAAGAAGACCTGCTTCCCGAAGGTGGCCTTCTTCGTGAAGGGTGGGAGATGGTGATCGGCCTTGAGGTTCACGCCGAGTTGGCGACCCGCACCAAGATGTTCTCGCCCGCGGCCAACGGATTCGGCGGGGAGCCGAACACCAACATTCATCCTGTATGCCTGGGCCTGCCCGGCACATTGCCGGTAGTCAACCGCAAGGCCGTCGAGCTGTCGATTCGGATCGGCCTGGCTCTTGATTGCACGGTTGGTCGTTGCGTCTGGGCTCGCAAGAACTACTTCTACCCGGACATGCCCAAGGACTATCAGATCAGCCAGTACGACCTGCCGCTGAACTCCGACGGCCAGCTCGAACTTCCCTCCGGTGCCGTCATCGGTATTGAACGGGCACACATGGAAGAGGACACCGGCAAGAGCACCCACGTTGGTGAGTCGGGTCGCATTCACGACGCCGGCTATTCGCTGGTCGACTACAACCGGGCGGGTGTACCTCTACTAGAGATCGTCAGCCGCCCTGACATTACGGGCCCCGAGCAGGCCAAAGAGTATGTAGAGGAGCTGCGATCGATTCTGGTGGCCGTCGGTGCCTCCGATGGAAAGATGGAGGAGGGTTCGCTTCGGGTTGATGCCAACGTGTCGGTCCGTCCCACCGGTGCCGACGAGCTTCGAACCCGATGCGAGATCAAGAACGTCAACTCGTTGCGTTCGCTTGGCCGGGCCATCATCTTCGAAGCCCGCCGCCATGTGCAGTTGTACGAAAACGGCGAGGCTCCTAAACAGGAGACCCGTCACTGGGACGAAGAAGGTGGACGCACCCGGGCCGGTCGCTCGAAGGAAGAGGCCGAGGACTACCGGTACTTCGCTGACCCCGACCTAGTCCCGATTGACCCGAGCCAAGAGTGGATCGACGAGATCCGAGCCGGTCTGCCCGCCCTACCTAAGCAACGGCGTGACAACCTGATCAGCCATGGCGCTGACGGCGCGGCGGCGGCCATGGCCGTCAACCGGAACCTGGACGCGCTGGCTTTGTCCGCCATCGAGGCCGGAGCCGACGCCGGCCGCGTGCTGACCCACATTGCTCACAACCTGGCCGTCGACGGGGCTGAGAACCTCGACCCGTCGAACTTTGCCGAGCTGGTGAAGATGGAGACGTCGAACGCTCTGACCTCTACCCAGGTCAAGCAGGTTCTGGCCCAGATGGTGGAGACTGGAAACGATCCAGCGGCGATCGCCGCCGCCCATGGTTTTGAAGCCATGGACACTGGTGAGGTTGAAACGATGGTCGATGGTTTGATCTCCGATCACCCGGAGGAGTGGCAGCGGTTTGTGGCTGCCGGTCGCGAGGGTGATCAGAAGGAGGCCAAGAAGATGCAGGGCTTCTTCACCGGTCAAATCATGAAAGCCACGAAGGGCCAAGCCGACGGTGCCGCTGTCAACCAACTCTTGAGTGCGAAAGCGGCACAGGCCTCCTAGCTACCCGGCCGGCTAGGTGGGTGAGGCCAACGATTGCCCCGATCGGTCTAGGCTTGTAGGTGTGTCGAACCTGGTTGACGGCCGCTATCAGCTAATCGACGTGATCGGTGCTGGAGGAATGGCAACAGTTTGGCGCGCCCAGGACCTGCGGCTGAATCGCATGGTCGCTTTGAAGCGCCCCCGGTCACCGCTCTCTGAGCCCGGCACGGGGCCAGACGGTATGCAGCCCAACGGTGCACCTCTTGACCCATCGGCTCTTCAAGCTCGTATGAGCCGGGAAATGCAACTAGCAGCCTCCCTCAGTCACCCCAATCTGGTAACAGTTCACGATGCCGGGCACGACGACAGCGGCCTGTATTTGGTCATGGAGTTGGTGGAGGCGCCTTCGCTAGCAGAAGTTCTGGCCCGCTCCGGTCACCTGGACCGAGCCCGAACCCTTGGCGTCGGCTCTGAGATTGCCGATGCCTTGGCCGCGGTTCACAAAGTTGGCATTGTTCACAGAGATGTGAAACCCGGCAACATCCTCTTGGCCGACGCCGGAGCCAAGTTGACCGATTTCGGTATCGCGTCCGGGTCTTCGGCCGATGCCACAGTACAGACGTCGCTTACGGTTGCCGGCTCAGTGCTTGGCACCTTTAACTATGCCTCACCCGAAGTCCTGGCTGGGGACCGCCCCACTGATCGCAGCGATGTCTATTCGTTGGCATCGGTGGTCTATCAGATGGTTACCGGTCGTCTCCCGTTCGCCGAGTCCGGTCGGCTAGGCCCGGCACCGACCTGTGGGGACACCGCTCTTGACAATGTCTTTGCCGCGGCGTTGGCCCACGATGCTTGGCGTCGTCCGGACGCCGCGACCTTCGGTGCCAGACTGCGATCGGCAAGGTCAAGTGCCGGACCGGCTGCCCCAAGCCGGCCGGGAGCATCGGTGGTGAACCCAACGTCACCGATCCCGATCTCAGGGCCTCTACCGCCTTCGACACCTACCGGCCCGGATCGCACGGCGGCCATGCCAACTCCGCCGCTCGGGGCACCCATGGGACAATCGTCCGGTTCGACGCAGGCAATGCCCCCACATCTTCAACCCGACATACGTCCAGCAGCTCGTCCCCAACCTGGCCCGGCTGTCGTCGGCCGTCCCCTAATCCCCAATCGCGAGCCATCGGCCCCACCTCCTCACTGGCCGGAAGGGCCGACGGGTCGACCCGCCCATGGCGGACCAGGCCGCCCGCAGCGAGACCCGTCGTCGCCCAAGGCGGGAGGGCGTCTTGCCGCAGCCGCTGTGGCAGTCGTGGTCGCGATACTGGCCGGGTTCCTGGTTGTGCAAGCTCTACAACCGGGCGACTCGGTCGAAGCATCGGGTGACGCCGTCGAGGACGGTGACGGCAACAGAGTTGATGCAGGCGAGGGTGATGACATCACGCCACAGACGCTTCCGTCGACCACTACGACTACAGCGACAGTCGAAGATGAGCCGGACGAGGATGAATCGGGCGAGGCGGATGGACAGAGTGAAGGCGGCGGTGAAGACTCCGGCCCGCTAGGCCGTACTCTCGACGACCTGGAGGATGCCCTTGATCGGGCTGACGAGGAGTTCGACGGTTCAGGCCTGCCCAACGACGAGGTTGAGAATTTGCTCGACCGCGCCCGTGAGGCGATCGACTCGGCACGCGAGTCCGACGAGCTTGAGAACGTCAGGCGTCTCGATGACCTCAGACGCCAGATCGACGAAGCTGTTGGTGACGAGTCGGAAGATTCGCCGCGAGGTCGCCTTGAGCGCCTAGCTCGATTGCTCGGTCTTTCCGATGATGAGTCGGACGGAGAAGATCCGAGCGAAGATTCAGGCAGTGGGAGCACCACTGACGGTGATTCGTCCGGCGAGTGACCGGGCAATCATTACGGAAATTCTTGGCCTGGTGGTAAACCGGCTAACGGCGTGAAGCGTCTTGTAGGGAAATGAAGGTTGTGGAGATGGCGGCTGATCAACGGGAGGGAGGCGGCGAGATCGCGTTGCGGAGCCGTCTAACTCTTCCGGAGCTCTACGACCAGCATTACCGAACCATGGTCAAACTTGCCTCAATGTACGTCGACGACACCGGAACAGCTGAAGAGGTTGTTCAGGATTCATTCGTCAAGTTGGTCTCCGGTAGCTACCGGGTTGAAGATGCGCGCCAAGTGGCCTATCTGCGCCAAATGGTGCTCAACGGAGCCCGCTCAACCCTACGGAAGCGAAAGGTCCGTCGAGACTACAATCCCGACGATCCTGGCACGGTGCCCTCGGCCGAGTCGGCCGGTGTTGCCTCGGCCGAACGAGATCGTGTTCTGGCTGCCATCAGGAAGCTGCCGAGGAATCAGTCGAACGTCATTATGCTGCGGTACTACCTCGAACTGTCCGAGGCGGAGATAGCAGAGACGTTGGGCATCGCCCGCGGTTCGGTGAAGTCACACGCTCACCGGGGTTTGAAAAGGCTACGATCTGTCCTCGCAATCGATGGTCCGATCGATCTGACCGCTGACGTCGAAACCACCAATGATGAAATCATTGGTGACGAGATCTCATCCGATTCCGTTGGGCACGCCTCGGCGACCAGTGAGTCCACCGGCGATATGGCGATGGGGGAGTCTTCATGAAACCAGGGCTGTTCAAGCGCCAACCTGACGATGAGTTCAACGACGTCGAGCACCGGGTTCGCAGCGCCTTAGCTGCGCGCGCCGATTCGGTCGAGCCATCCGACGATGCTTTCCTTCGGATCACCGAAGCTGTAGCCTCCTCAACCCCGGGCGGCTGGAAGCGGTGGTTGCTACCGGGCTTCGTCGGTAGCAGTGGATCGCTCTGGTCGCCTGTCGCCTTCGTCACCGCGGTGGTGGCCGTTGCCTTCGGGTTAACTGTCACCTTGTTTCCCTCCGACCGCGAAGCCAATGTGGCCGCCATCGGACCCGCAACTCCGGACCTATCAGAGATCGTGCCTGGTGAAGACGATTCGACCTCGCCGCTTGACGACGGCGAAGGTGACGACGCCGACGATGACACCGAATCAGAGGCGATGTCCGGGCTGGTCGCCGATGAACAGATTGACACCGATGTACCGGACACCGAAGCGGTCGGCGAATCGGCTGCTGCGAACTCGCCCGGCCTGGCAACCACCGCCTCGACCCTCCCTGAATCCAACGGTTACGCCCCGGTCCGCACTGCTTCAGCCGATGCCCTTTCCTCGCTCATTCGCTCGTTGGCTTTAGATGATCTGAACGGACTTGCGCGACGGGTTGAGAGTGATCGAGTGTTTCTCGTTGGCTCGGATGAAACAGCCGACCTTGCCCGAGTCGACTTTGAGCGGGTACAAGACGCCTTCGCCGTGGCCGAAATCTCGTCCGATGCCGTTGAGATGGAACTTTCCGGCAGCGAAGCCTCCAGACGTCAACCCGACGTCACCGTAGGTGACGAGGACCAAGCCGAGGGTGAGGGCGGGCGTTCTGCGTCGGGCGATGACGTCGTCGAGTTTGACGAGCAGGTCGTCGTCACCATCGAGGCCGATGCAGCTGTTCGGTCGATCGTCGTTAACGTGGTCGACGCCCTCAGCGGTCGCTCACTGGGTGGTTCCGAGCAGGCACTTGACGATGGCGGGACTGAGCCCTGGACGTTCGCTACCACAATCTCCCTACCGGGCTCGTCCCGGGCTTGGGTCGTGGCCACCGGACGGTCGGCACAAGGCGAGATTGTCGGTGTACATGCTCAGCCGATTCGGTTCGACGGCATTACTGACCCGGCTAACTACACCGTGGTGCGCCTACGACGATTTGACCCCGACGGCGGCCTGGTCGTCCGCGACGCTCCGGCTGGGTCAAGAGTCGGGTTACTGGAGATCGGAACCTCGGGTATTCGGCGCACCGCCCAGATAGCTGAGCTCGCCGATGGCATTGTGTGGTGGTCGGTTGTCGCCGATGACGGGACCGAAGGCTGGGTGGCCTCCGAGTTCCTAATGGCCGTTCCCGACCTGAGCGAGGCTTCGCTCGTGCGGTGGGCTCAGTCGGTTCTCGTTCCGGAGCCGGTCGGCAACCCGCCGCTCATTACTCGTGACGAGGTTGCGCTGTTCGGCGACCGACTAGTCATGGGCGATGCGTTGAGCCCCATCGACGCCGAGCGTCACCTCACACCGGGCCATCTCCTGGTTCCTTTCGCCTGGAATCGAGGGCGGGACCTCTTGAGTGGGGAGGCTAGTAGCTTCGCCGACTTCTACCGGACAGCAGACTGGCAAACTTCGAATTTGCAAGTAGGTGCGAATCCCGTCGTCAATGCCGTGGCCCGTGAGAATCGTGCCCAATTCGGAGCGCTCCCATCGTTTGTGGTCCCGATCGGTGAGATGCCGGGTCAGGTCGATACGAAAGAGACTGACGGCGAAGTCGTCGCCGGTGAACCCCCGGTTGGCCAGCCAGCTGTCGTTCCTACGCCGGCCTCCGGGCAGGTTCGCTTCCACGTGGCCGACGGCGCACTACCGGGCCAGCCAATCCGTCCCATCATCGTGGGTATAACTCTGGAGTCAATTGAAGAGCTTGGTGGCGGAACACCTGAAGACTCAGACGGTTCGGCAGGCGATACTACGGTCAACGGTTCCAGCGGCGACGATGGGCCGTCTAGTGACTCCGACGGCAACGATATCGACGAGAACTCCGGCGACGACAGTTCGGACGACGGTGTACTTGACGATGATGCCGGCTCCTCGTCGGAAGGCGATGAGCCCTAACGTCTTGGCTGTCAGGTCGACCTATTGATCATCTGGTCCAAGAACTATCCAAGCGTCGGTACGCCAGCGATACCAAAGCGCAGCCGCTCTCAGCACCATGAAGACGCTCAGAGCCAACCACAGGACGTTGAGACCGGCGGATGTTCGTAGCATCCAGGTGGCCATAGCGATGAACACGATGGCGGCCAGAGCCATAGTTCGGCCGAGGTAGCGCATGTCGCCAGCGCCGATCAAGATGCCGTCCAAGGCGAAGACGTAGCCGTTGAGAGGTTGGGTTACCGCCACCCACAACAACACGGTTCCAGTCAGGGCGATCACCTCGGGATCAGTGGTGAAGATCCGACCGATCCAAGGGCGGGCGGCGAGGACTACCAGCGCGGCCACAAGTCCGACTCCGACGTCTAGTTGAATCATCCGCTTGGCCGCCTGACGTGCTCGTTCACCATCGCCTGCTCCCAACCATTTTCCTGTAAGGGCTTGCCCGGCAATGGCAACAGCATCCAGCGTCAGGGCCAAGGTCGACCAAAGTTGAAGACCGATTTGGTGAGCGGCCAGAGCGGGAACACTGATGCGAGCAGCCACCGCAGCGGCCAGTGTGAACGATCCTCGCAACGCCACTGCCCGGAGCACGAGTGCCCGTCCGGCCCAAGCCAAGGTGGCGAGCGCAGCTGGCGACGGACGGATAGAAATCCTCTCGGCCCGAGCCCACTTGGTCAACATGGCGATGTACGCCAACCCGGTTCCAACCTGGGCAATGACGGTGGAAAGAGCCGACGCCCCGATGCCGTAACCCATGCCGGGAACGAGAATTAGCTCGATCACCAGGTTGGCCACTGCGCCGCTCACGGCGATGGCCAGTGGTGTGCGCGTGTCCTGTCGTCCGTTGAAGGCGCCGGCGCCGGCCAACATGATGAGCAGGAATGGGAACCCAACGAGGCTCACGCGCAGGTAGGTCAGACCTGCGGTTAACGTCGACCCCTCGCCTCCCAGAGCGCGCAACAGCGGCTCGGCAAACGCCCCCATAAGGGCCGACCCAGCCACTCCCAGCGCAATGGCGAGCCACAGTCCTTGAATGGCTTGGGTTGCAGCTTCGGTTTTTCGCTCCGCCCCAACGAGGCGGGCCACAGTTGACGTTGTGCCGTAGGCCAGGAAGATCAGGGCTGAATGAACAGTCAACAGGACTGTCGAGGCCAGAGCTAGACCAGCCAGTTGGTCGGTGCCCAAACGGCCGACGATGGCAGTGTCGGCCAACACATACAGCGGCTCGGCAACCAGGGTTCCCAGGGCGGGAACGGCCAGTCGGGCAATGTCACGGTCGTGGGGAGATCGAAGGAGACCGCTGACTCTTCCCTCCGACCGTCCGCTCGCTACCACAGGACGTCCCACTGTACGGGTTGGTCCGTTGGGTTTCGATACTGGTCTACTTCTATTGTGGGGTAACTGGCATGGATGTCGAGGGCGTCGAGTGCCTTAGGTGTTCTTTATCGCCGGTTCGATACCGTGGACGCTCTTGTTGGACGAAACCTCCACCTGCTACCGCCACTCACAAAACAAGGCTGCCGTGGCCTGTCAACGGTGTGAGCGACCGATCTGCACAGAGTGCATGACTCCGGCGTCCATTGGTTTTCACTGCCCCGAGTGCGTGTCTGAGCACAGCCAGACCGTGTACCGGGCTCAGGACATCATGGACCGGCGACCCCCGTTGACCACGGCCCTGATCGTCGCCAACGTCGTGGCCTTCGTGGCTCAGATCGCGTCACAGGGTCTGGTAACCGAGCTAGGTCTGCTGTGGGGCCCGGGCATTCGTGCCGGCGAGCTGTGGCGAATCGTGACCGGCGGCTTCCTTCACTCCGGTCTGCTACATCTTGGTTTCAACATGTACGCCCTGTGGATCTTCGGGCCCAACCTGGAGAAGGGCCTGGGAACGGTCCGCTTCGGCATCATTTATCTGGCCGGCCTCTTGGGCGGATCGATGGCCGTGCTGGCCTTCAACTTTAGCCAGCCGACTCTGGGAGCGTCAGGAGCGGTTCTTGGTTTAGCCGGCGGCCTTTCGGCTGTCTTGTGGGCCCGAGGCATAAACATCTTCAAGACCTCACTATCAGCCATTCTGTTGATCAACCTGGCTCTGCCTATTCTCTTCCCCGGGATTTCGTTCTGGGGGCACCTGGGTGGCATCGTCGCCGGGTTCATCGCCGGAGCCATTTTGACTTGGCTGCCGAAGCGGTCGGGGCTGAGCGAGGCTACCGCTCGTCTCTTGGGCATGGGATTCACCGCGCTGTTGTTGGTCGGCGCCGTCGTCGTCGCGCTCGGGTAGGCGTCGGGCCGTGTTAGTCGGCTACTTCCAACTCTCGCTGTAGGAACTCTCTCGTTCGAGTCCAGGCCAGGTCGGCGGCCTCGGCATCGAAGTGGTCGCCATCTTCGAAGAACCAATGATGACTACCGGGGTACAGGTGGAACTCGGTGTCTCGCCCGCCGAGGCGGATAAACGACTCGGTTACCACCCGATCTTCTTCACTGACCATGTGATCGTCGGAACCGAAATGTCCCTGATAGACGGCGGTGGCCTCATCGAAGTCGATTGACTGAGCGCCATAGAAGCTGACGACGGCTTTGACTGCATCAGGGAGTCGGGCTGAAAGCCACATGGCCAGCGACGCTCCCATCGAGAAGCCGACAACCCCGATCGGCTTCGCTGCATCGGCCGAGGCAGCCCGGAGAGCATGAGCTGAGGAGATAACCAAACCTGACAGTTCGTCGGCGTTGGTACCGGCCAGGACCGCTTCACCCTCGGCCGCGGTTGCGGGGTGGACACCGTCCATGAGGTCCGGGGCCAGCACGGTATAGCCTTCACCGGCCAGTCGTCGACAGAACTCTCTGACCCACTCGTTCAAGCCCCACCACGAATGAAGGACCAGTACGCCTGGTCCCTGTTTGCCGCCCGGCGGGTCGACAAGGAACGCCTCCCCGGCGGTCCGATTGGTGAAAGGCGATTTCGGCTCACTGCTCATCGGGATCGACTCTACTCCTCTGTCACCCCGGGGCTTCAAGTTAGGTCTGCAACCTCGCTCGCCGACCACTGTCCTCGATGGCCTCCAACGAAGGCAAATAGCCTGTGGGCAGTGTCAACGAACGATATGGCCTACCCTTGTACCCGTGAGTAGAGGGCCCTTAGGCTGGATTTCATCGGCGGGCCGTTTTGTATGGGATGTCGGCAAGCGGTGGTACTACGGCCGTGTCGGCGATCTGGCGGCCAGTGTCACTTTCTGGCTGATTATCTCGTTGCCAGCGACGGTTCTTGCCTTGTTGGCCGCTCTCGGCCCGATTGACAGGTTGTTCGGGTTCGTGACCCAACGACTCTCGGCCGATGACGTTGAACTGCAGAGTCGCATCGAAGGTGAAGTGACGATTTTCATCGAGCGGGTGCTCACCGATGACAGTGGAGAAATTCAAGCAACAGTGGCCAGCCTTTTCGAGCGGTCGAGCCCGGGGTTGTTGACCTTGTCGGTTGCCATCATGTTCTGGTCCATCAGCCGCGGCTTCGCCGGCCTCATTCGCGCCCTAGAGGACATTTACGATGTGGCGGCCGATGAGCGCCGTCCCTGGTATGTCACCAGAGTGGTGGCCGTGGTGCTGGGTATCGGCAGTGTGCTCGTTCCGATCCCCCTGATTGTCATGGATCAGTTCTTGTGGCAACCACTTGGGGACTCGGCGTTGATCGACGCCTTCCGCCTGTTGGTGGCCGTGACCGTCTTGATTCTGTGGGCTTCGGTCGTCTATCACTTTGGCCCGGGCACAAGAAACAGCTGGGCTTACGACCTGCCCGGCGCCGTGGTAGCTGCCCTCTTGTGGTGGTTGCTCACTGCCGGGTTCAGTCGGTACGTCGACCTGACCCAGCGGGCTGAAGGAGCCAACGAGATTCGAGCTGCAGTGGGTGCCGGTCTGCTGGCGCTGACTTGGATGTGGTTGGCGGCCCAGGTGTTGCTTATCGGTGGTGCCGTCAACTACCTGTTCGGTGAGCGGCTGGGCATCAGTCGCAACCGGCGAGACTGGTCGCTGTCCGATGTCGTCAACCGCAGTACCGGTGAACTCAAGCGCATCATGTCCACCGAGTCCGACTCAACCCAGCCGACGTCGGGGAACGATTTGCCTCTGGGCGGCAACGGAGCACGGGTGGCGAATGGGGCCGTGACCCGCCGCGAGCGCAAGGCGGCGAGCGGCTGGTAGCCGATGGTCCTAGTTCGTCGTGGCCTCGGGCGCCTTGAGGTGGCCGGCGGTCGATGGAAGCGGCTTGACCTCCGGCGGTAGCATGAGGTGATGGGGTTCATCGAGTCTTTCCGGGCAGTGGCCCGTTTCCGTCGGCCGGAGTTTGACAGCACGAAGAGACGTCTGTCGCGTTCGGCATCGGTGGAGGACTTGCGGCTGATGGCTAAGAAGCGCCTGCCTGCCGGTGTGTTCCATTACATCGACGGCGGCGCCGAGGATGAGCGCACTCTGTTTCGCAACAGTGACGGATTCTCCAGGCTTGAGTTTCGACCCCGAGTGCTGCGCGACGTCTCCGACATAGACACTTCTACCACGCTGTTCGGTGAGCGGCGACCGTTGCCTTTGATTCTGGCGCCGACCGGTTTCACCCGTATCGCCGATCCCCAGGGCGAGCTTGCGGTGGCCCGCTCGGCCGCCCGCCGAAATATTCCCTACGGCCTCTCCACTTTGTCGACTCGATCTATTGAGGAAGTGGCGGCGGTGTCCGACGGTCCTAAATGGTTCCAGGTGTACACCTGGAAGGATCGGGCGATGGTCAAAGAAATGATCGATCGTGCCGCTGCGGCCGGCTACGAGGCACTGTGGTTGACAGTCGACACTGCCATCCTCGGTCGGAGGGAGCGGGACGTCCGTCTGGGCATGACGCTGCCGCCTAAGCTTGGTCTTGACACCATCGTCGAAGGCATCCGTCATCCGGCGTGGACGTGGGGACTTTTGCGCAACGAGCCGATCACCTTCTCCAACGTGACCGGTATGGCCGACCTCGACGGCACCAGCGCGGTGTCGTTAAGCGAGTACATCAACAGTCAGTTCGACTCGTCGCTGTCGTGGGAAGATGTTGAATGGCTCCGCTCGGTCTGGAGCGGCCCGATCATCATCAAAGGCATCCAGACGGTTGAGGACGCCAAGCTGGCGGTTGAAAGTGGAGTAGAGGGAATCGCCTTGTCGAATCACGGCGGACGCCAGCTTGACGACGCCCCGGCCATTGTCGAACTCATTGAACCGGTGGCGCAGGCCGTCGGCGGGCAGATCTCGGTCATCGCCGACGGCGGGGTCCGGCGCGGAAGCGACATTGTGAAAGCGCTGGCGCTGGGAGCCGATGCGGTGATGGCGGGTAGAGCGTATCTGTATGCTCTTGGGGCGGCCGGAGAGCCGGGTGTCGACCATGTGCTCGACTTCCTGACCGAAGGGATGCGCCGGGCAATGGCTTTGAGTGGCTGCCAGACTGTCAATGACATCAGCCGGGATCTTGTCACCTGGAGACCGCTCAACAGAGTACCGACTCCGACCACCATCGACCGTAGGCAAGCCGTTGCCTCAGTCGAACGTCCTTAGGATCTACAGCTAGATGGCCAAACCAATTCAGCTCGAGTTCGTCATGTCCGGCGATCGGGTCGAGGCCCTTCCCGACACCAACGCCGAAGTCGCCATTGTCGGACGGTCCAACGTCGGCAAGTCCTCATTGGTGAACGCACTTTCCAGTCGGAAGCGACTCGCTCACGTTTCCAATACTCCCGGTCGAACGCGGTTACTGAACCTGTTTACGTTGGTCGATCCAAAACAGGATTCCGGGCAACGACCCTCTCGGCTGCAGGCTTCAGTGATGGATCTCCCCGGCTACGGCTATGCGGTGACCTCCAAACAAATGCGGGCCGACTGGCAGTCCATGATCGAGCGGTACCTGCTGGAGCGGGAGAATCTTGACATGATCATCGTGCTGGTCGACGGCGCCATCGGACCGACGAATCTCGATGTTCAAATGCTGGATTGGTTGCGGGCCAACGGGCTCCCGCACTCGGTCGTCGCCACTAAACACGACAAAGTTAAGTCGTCCAAACGGGACAAGCGTCGCAAGGAGTTGGCCGCTGGTTGCGATCTCGAAGTGAGAGATCCCATCTGGGTCAGCGCCCGAACCGGAGTTGGGGTCGACCGCCTCCGAGGCCTCTTGATGTCGTGGCTTCAGAGTTGAAATTGCAACGATCATCCGACAATCGTTGACATGGCGGTCAATCGGCGGAAAGATAAGGTCAACGCAGTTGCGGATGGCGGAGTAATTCCATTTATCCCTCGTTTCGCCAGGCGGACTAGTACTTGTAGTACTGGTCAGTCAACACAACCGCAGGTGGCACAGTGAGTCGCTTCCAATGGATTACCGAACAAGCAGCTTTCAGGAAGGCGTAGTGAGCTACGACTTCATCGTTTGGGTTGGCGCCCAACCTCTTTCCAATGCTCACGCCGCCTCTGAGTTTAAACGAACCAAAAATTCGACGTCGCCCGGACATCACGACCCGGTCCCGGTACTCCACGATTACGTGATGGAGCTGACGTCGGTATGCCCCGAGCGAGGGCGTCCCGGGGGGCTCGACAGTCCGTGGCTCGACTCGCCTCTGATGGATCAGGCCAACGAGTCGATCTTCTACATCAGGGTTGAAGATCAGCGGGCCACCGATGTGGCCAATCTGTTGGAGTCCACGGTTCGAGGTCGAAACCTTGTCGTGTTCGACCCACAGTTGGGTGAACTGGTCCCCTCAGCGGTCCGTAGCGAACGCACAACAAAGTTCCAGCTGCCGAGGCCCAACGAACTGGAGATGCACCTGGTGGCCCTGCTCAGCGAGCATATGGCTGCTCCGTGGGCCATGGTCGGTGTCATAGAGCACGTGCGCTCCGGTACCTATGTTCAGTGGATGACCGATCGAGGGTCGTTGACCCTTGAGGTTCAGGGCAACACCAATGTTCCCGAAGGCTTCCAGCTTTCGGGCCCGGCCTTGGAACGACTTCACGCCCTGGGGTTTGAACATGGCGAACCGAATTGGCGTAGGCAGTGGACCCACCATCACGGCCTGGTCGAGGAAGCCGTCCCAGTCGTCACCGACGTGATGTACAACGTTCGGGACCTGCCGATGGGCGACGGCATCGCCATACAAACCTTCCCCGCTGCACCGCCCCAGTAGGTCGACTTAGACCAGTCGACGGTTGGCGGCCCAGGCGGCCAGCTCATTGCGGCTCGACAGCTGCAGTTTGCGCAGCACGGCCGAGGCGTGACTCTCCACGGTCTTGATCGATATCGAGAGGCGGCGGGCTATCTCCTTGTAGGCGTAGCCGCGGGCCAGTAAGCGCATGACCTCTTGCTCTCGAACCGTCAACTCGTCCAGCTCCGGGTTGGTTGATGTTTCCAGCTCAGTAGAGAAGGCGTCCAGCACGAAACCGGCGAGGCGAGGGGAGAACACGGCGTCGCCGCTGCTGACCCGACTGACGGCATCGATCAGGTCGTCGCCTTCGATGGCCTTGGTCACGTAGCCTCTGGCCCCACTTCGGATGACATTGATGACATCGGTGGCGGCATCGGAAACCGATAGGGCCAGGAATCGTGAGTTGACTCCTTGGGCCACCGCCTTGGCGATGACGTCGGCTGCGGTGCCGTCTGGGAGGTGGACGTCGCAAACGACAACGTCAGGTTTGGTTCGCACAATCAGCTCGACGGCTTCGGCCACGCTGGCCGCTTCGCCTGCGATCTCGAAGGCCCTCTCCAATTCTCCTCGGACTCCGGCACGCACCATGGCATGGTCGTCGACGACGGCAACACGTATCACTGCTCGTTCTCCAGATCTGTTTGGGGAGGGGCTTCTTCGGCCACCGAGCACGGCAGCGTCAACTCAACCTCGGTGCCGGCGCCGACCTGGGACTCGATGTGGGCGTTGCCGCCCATTCGCTCCAGTCGTCCGACGATCGATTCTCGGATACCCATTCTGTCCGACGCCACTGCATTGGCATCGAACCCCACCCCGTTGTCCCGGATGAACACCTCGATTGAGTCGGCGCTTCGCTCGGCGTAGACGTCCACTGTTTCTGCTCCAGAGTGCTTGGCGGCGTTGATCATGGCTTCGGTAGTGGCGGCAGCCACAGCCTCAACAACGCCGGTGTCCAAGTCGTGGTTGTCGCCCACGGTGATGACTTCGATGCGGATGCCGTGGTTCTGTTCTACCCGACTGGCTGCTTGCTCTAGGGCGGGGCCGAGCCGCTGAGATCCGGGCAACTGGGTTTTGGGGTCATACAACCACGCCCGCAGATCACGTTCTTGCTGGCGAGCGATTCGAGCGGTGCGGTCGGGATCTTCTGCGTGCTTCTGGATCAGCATCAGGGTTTGCAGCACGGAGTCGTGTAGGTGGGCGGCCACACGAGCTCGCTCGTCGGCCCGCACTCGTTGCTGACGTTCGTCGTCGAGTTCGGAACCGATTCGAAACAGTGATGGTCCCACGATCAGCGACAGCCCGGCCAGAATGGCGGCGGTAATGCTGAGAATCCGAATGGTCTGAGTGGCTGGAAGGTTGATGACGGCCATGGCAATGAGGCCACCGGCGGCGACCACGACACCGGCTGCGATGCGTAGCGTGGCCGGTATACCTGACTCTTCGTGGCCTCGGCTCCAGGCAATGAGTGCGCCAACCATAACAAAGCCCGCGGGGAGCGCGATCCAGTCGATGAACCAGAACCCAAGGGTCCTCAGGAGGAGGGTGACACCGCTGACAACGCAGAAGAGAGCGACATAGCGTTGATTGACTGAACTGGCCTTCGGCTGTGGGTAGTAGTCGACCATCGACAGCGGAGACCGTGACATCACCACCCAGGCGAGACCGTAGAAGACCAGCCCCCAACCGCCGGACAGTGCTGCGATCACCAGGGCCACGCGAACGGCGAGAACATCCACGCCGAGTTCTGCTGCCAACCCGGCCGCCACCCCGCCCCAGACACGACCGTCTGAATGAGTAGGGGGTATCTGCCAGCGGGCAGGAGGTGCTGGGGGCGGCGACTTGCCATTGTCGCCCGGCCGAACGCCGCGGTTGCGGCCGGCATTGTCGGTATCGATTGTCTGCGAACCGGTCGTCGTTTCCATGATCTGACTCCATGATCGCAGAATCGGGAGCGTATCGCATCAGGGCTAACCCCGATCTACCCCTGATTCGGACCCTTAGCCCCGAGGCGTCGGTCAGGGTATGGTCAGGGAAAGTCCCAATTTCGGTGATTGTCGTTTGGGTGGATGATCGAGACATGAGTCAAGAAACCAACGAGTTTGAGAACGGCCCAACGGGAGATGCCGACTCCGATTCGATTCAATCGCCCCAGCCTCCCGAATCCCAGCCTCCCGAATCCCAGGTTCCCGAGTCACCGGACCCGTCGGCTATGGCCACGACCACGACCACGATTGACGACGAGGGCTTGCCTTTTGAGGACTTCAAGCCTGAAAGCGGCCAGGAGGCTCAGTCCGACTACACCGCTGCACCGCCGCCGGTTGCCGGCCCTCGACGTCTGGTACGTGACCCGTACTCTCGTCTTGGCGGCGTTGCGTCCGGCGTGGCCCACTACTACGGCGTGGATGTCGTCTTGGTGCGTCTGCTGTTCATCGCCTTCGTGCTGTTCACCGGCTTTGGAATCTTGTTGTACTTCCTGGCCTGGCTGTTGATCCCCCGGGCCGAGTACTGGCCACCGACACCCCCAAAAGGGGGAACCCGAGCCGGTTTGGATAACCGTCAGATTGCGCTCGGGTTGGTCGGCTTCGGTGTTCTGGTTGCCGCTTTCGCCTCCGGGGGTTCCGGGTCACAGGTTGTCATTGCGTTGGGCCTTATCGGTGCCGGAGTCTGGATGTTCACCCAGAACCCGGCCCCTGACGGCCATGCAAGCGCATTGGGACCCGTCCCTGGACCGGTGGGAGACTCTGTCTCCACTGACCCTGTCTCCACTGGCCGTGTCGCCACCGACGGGCACCAAGACGACCGCGATGGTGACGATGGGACGTTCGTTTCGGCCCACAGCGGAGGCGCCGGCAGCCCGCCGATCACTCCACCGCCGGTGGGTGGTGAGCCCGTCGGCTATCCGGCACCGCAGCCGGTGCCAAGACGTCGCCGGCGGATCTGGCCCTTTATCGTCTTTCCACTGCTGTTCATCATCGTGCCGGTGTTGGTAATCGGTTCGATCCTCGCCATCGTCGTCGCTGGCGACGGCGAATTTCAGACCGCTACGTGGGAAATCGCCTCCGATGGAACGAATGGTGCGCTTGAGATCCGAGCCTCGTCGGTAGACGATCTCCTTGAGCCGATCGGCCAGAGCATCGGCGGCGTCACGTTGGATCTGACAGATCTGGAAGCCGAAGATTTCGCCGATTACGACACGCCGATCAAAGTCGAGATCGACAATGACCTTGGCGAAATTGAAATCCTCCTGCCCGAGGATCTCGATGTGCGGGTGGAGGCCGATGTCGATCTTGGAGAGATCAAGGCCCTCGGTCGTTCGGCTGATGGCATCTCGCCCAGCATGCGTGTTGGCGAGGGCGAGCCGCTGGTTGAATTTGATCTCGATCTCGATATCGGGTCGATCAACGTCCGGCGGGTCGAAGGCTGAGCGCCGGTAGCCGGGCCAACGCCCGGCAAACACGAACCACCAAACGGCGGACGAACCACAGAGCAGCGTACGAACCACAACGCAATGGGCCGGAGACCTGAGGTCTCCGGCCCATTATTGTTTAGGTGTCAGCGAGGTGCTCGTTGGGGTCCTAGCCTTCGAGAGCGACTGAGAGAACCTCGTCGATAGACGAGACCAACTGCACGTCGATGAGCTCCCGAACGTCGTCTGGGATGTCGTCGAGGTCTCGGCCATTGCCTTGGGGGAGCAGTACCGTGCGGATTCCCTCACGATGGGCGGCTAGCACTTTCTGCTTTACTCCGCCGATTGGCAGCACCTTTCCCTGCAGCGTGATCTCACCGGTCATGGCCACATCAGATCGCACGTTGCGCCCTGTGAGCAGGCTGACCAATGCCGTGGTCATGGTGATACCGGCTGACGGCCCATCCTTGGGAACTGCACCTGCCGGGAAGTGGACGTGGATCCGCTTGCCGTCCGGCGGACCGGCGGCTTGGTTTGATCCATCGTTGGCGTAGTCACCGGTCGAGAGCAACATGGATACGAGCGAAGACACGATGGTCGCCGACTCCTTCATTACGTCGCCCAACTGTCCAGTCAGGATTGGGTCGCCGTCTCCGTCGACCAGTGCGGTTTCGACGAACAAGACGTCGCCCCCGGCTCCGGTAACGGCCAGACCGGTTGCGATGCCCGGGCGATCGATCCGGTCTTTGGTGTCTTCGGTCGGGATTGGCTTGCCCAGAAGCTCAGACAGATCGTCGGTCGACACGGTGATGGGAAGCTCTGGCACGGAGCCACCCGATTGGGTGTCACTGATGACGGTGTCACTGATGATGACGGCAGTCTTGCGCATTATTTTGTCCAGCCGTCGCTCGAGGCTTCGAACACCGGCTTCACGGGTATAGCGGGCGACCACGGCCGCCAGGGTTTCGTCGGGAACGTCGACCTCGTTGTCCCGAAGCCCGTTGCCGCTGATGAGCTTTGGCAACAAGTGATCTCGAGCAATCGTCACCTTTTCCGTTTCGGTGTACCCATCGAGCGTGATTACTTCAAGGCGATCCAACAGTGGACCGGGAATAGTGTCCAGGGTGTTGGCGGTGGCGAGGAAGACCACATCGGACAGATCAAGCTCGAACTCCAGATAGTTGTCTCGGAACGAGTGATTCTGAGCCGGGTCGAGCACTTCCAGCAAAGCGGCCGAAGGGTCGCCCTGCCAGCCGCCGGACACCTTGTCGATTTCGTCCAGCAGAATCACCGGGTTCATCGATCCGGCCTCGGTCAGCGCTTTGACGAGCCGGCCAGGCCGGGCTCCAACGTAGGTGCGGCGATGTCCCCGGATCTCCGCCTCGTCTCGAATGCCGCCTAGGGCCATTCGAACGAAGGATCGTCCAAGTGCGGATGCCACGGACTCGCCCAAGGAGGTCTTCCCCACACCGGGAGGGCCGACCAGGGCGAGGATGGCCCCACCTCGTCGGCGGCCGCGAACCTCGGTCTCCACTTTGTCGCTATCAGCATCATCACTGTCGGCACTGTCACTGTTGGCACTGGCTCGCTCGCTTCGAAGTCTGCGAACAGCCAGATACTCGATGAGGCGTTCCTTGACTTCGTCAAGCGCCGTGTGATCAGCGTCGAGGATGGAGCGGGCCTCGGTCAGGTTGATGTCGTCGTTCGACCGTTCGGTCCAAGGAATCTCAAACACGGTGTCAAGCCAGCTTCGGATCCAGTTGGACTCCATGGATTCGCCACCGGTTCGCTCCAAGCGATCGATTTCACTGCCGATCGCATCGGCAACCGACTCGGTCACCGACCGGTCGGCCACGAGGGCGTCCAGCTTTGCCCGGTAGTCGGCTATGGCATCGCCCTGGCCATCACCGAGTTCGTCTTGGATGGCCGCCATCTGCCGGCGCAGGATTGCTTCCTTCTGGGTGTCTTCCAGGCCCTGGGTGACGTTCTCCTGGATCTTTTCCCGCATTTCGATTTCCGCCAGCGCCGTCTTAGCCCACTCGGTGGCCAACTCGAACCGCTCGTCAATGTCGAGAGTCTCCAGCAACTCGATCCGCTGCCCGTGAGAGAGGTCGGGCCAGTAGGCAATGGAGTCGGCGAGAACGCCCGGCCGTTCGAGCGGCGGGACAGCTCCTTGTGCCCGAGCTCCGCCTACGCGCTCCAACAGGGCTTTGGCCGCTGCCCGGTACCGGGTGGCGAGAGCGAGAGTGTCGGAGGGGCGGTCACGGTCGAGAGTTGGTTCTTCAACTACCTCGGCCTCGACCCAGAGGACTCCGTTGGCCACCGGGCCTGGTCGTCCCGGTACGGCCACCTTGATGACGGCCCGGTGATGGGCGCGCAGGGTGACCATGGGAGAGCCGTCGGGCAGCTTGTCGCGGCCGACCACAGTAGCGGTTACCCCGACACGGGCGAACTGCCCGTCGTTCTTGGGGACCAGCAGTATGGTGTCGGATCCACCGGTTTCAGATTTGTCGTCGTCCAGAGAGACAGCCTCAAGAAGCCGTCGGGCTTCTGGAGACTGGAGGGTGACCGTCAGGACCATCTCAGGGAAGATGACGCCGTCAGGGATCGGTAGTACTGGGAAGGTTTGAAGGTTGTTTGGCGTTCTACCAGGTGCTGTACCAGTTGTTGGCGGACTCGACGTCGAATCGGATTCGGAAATAGCTGACCCGGCCCTAGGCGTGTCGGGTGCATCAGTGGCGGACATGGCAACTCCGTTCAGATGTACAAAGCGTGCCGGCGAGCCGATAGTCGCTTTGTAATCACAATTACAAGTAAGTACACCATGTAACGCGCTGGAAGGGCAGCTTTATTCCCGTTCCGTCGACTGACAACGGCAGGAATCGGTGAACTGGGCGGCGAGGTCAGTACGCTCTCTTCTGAGATGTCCACAGTAATCACGCTGCTCCTCATCCTTGTGATGGTCGGGTTCAACGCCTTGTACGTCGCTGCCGAGTTCGCAACCGTGGGCTCGAGGCGTTCCCGAGTACAGGAGAGCGCTGAGTCCGGCGGCGGTCAGGCCAAAGGCCTGCTCGGGATCCTGCAAGATGCCGAGAAGCTTGACAACTACGTGGCTGCATGCCAGATCGGGATCACGCTGTCGAGCCTCATTGCCGGTGTCTACGGCCAGGCTCGGCTGACACCGATCTTTGAGCAGTGGCTCGGCTTCGGTGGTCGTGGCGCGGCGGTCCTTGTCGTGCTCCTGCTTATCACCGCGTTGCAGGTGGTGTTGGGTGAGCTTCTCCCCAAGACCATCGCCCTTCGTTATCCAGAGGCTCTGGCCATGGCCACGCTGCGGCCCATGCGGGTCAGCCAATGGCTCTTACGTCCCCTGGTCGTCATCTTTAACGGATCGGCCTTCTGGTTGATGAAGCGCATGGGTCTTGATATTGATCACAGCCACAGCCACGTGCATTCACCACAGGAACTGGCCGGTCTCTACCGCGAGAGTGCCGAAGGTGGTTTGATCGATTCCGCCGAACGGCAGATGCTGGCCGGAGCACTGCAGGTTTCGAATCGGGTGGTTCGAGAGATCATGACGCCCCGTCGTCGGCTGATCATGATCGACAAAGACACGCCGATCGACGAAGCGCTACGAGAACTGTCGGCGAGTCCCTACTCCCGCTTTCCTGTCACCGACGGCGGTGAGGAAGTAGTCGGCATCGTTACGTTGCGTGACTTGTTCATAGCTAACGAATCCACTGCTAACGAATTCACTGCCAACGAACTAACTGCATCAACGGTGGCTGATGTTGCTACTGAAGCCATGGTCGTCGGTGAAGTCTTTGATGTCCCACCGCTGCTCAGCACGTTCTCCAACGAGCGCATTCACGCAGCCATCGTGGTGAACGAGTTCGGCACAATATCGGGACTGGTAACCCGAGAGGATGCCATCGAAGAGATCTTCGGTGAGTTCAACGACGAATTTGACGTTGAACCTGACCCGATCACCATCACAGCGACCCAGGTGTCGGTGCGAGGAGATGTTCTCCTGGAGGATCTGAACGAGCGCTTCGACCTTGCCCTTCCCGCTGAAGAAGTCGACACGGTCGGAGGTTATGTGTGGCATCATCTCGGCCGCCTACCGGTGGTGGGCGACGAGGTTCCGATTGTCACGGTCGCCGGAAGGGCGGCGCTCGAAAGTGATGACGACGCCGAGCTGCCGCCACCACATCCCCCTCTCCGGGTTGATTCGGTAGATGGGACGCTGGTCGATCGGGTCAGCTTTGATCTGGTGGAGGGGGCGGAATGATCGCAGCGCTTCTGGCCGCTGAAGCCAGCGAGTCCGAGATCACCCTCTTTGGTGGCATCATCTTTCCGATTCTTGCCATCATCGCCCTAGTGGTGGTCAACGGTGTCTTCGTGGCCGCTGAGTTTGCGCTTGTCGGCTCTCGTCGGGCACGCTTTGTCGACCGGGCCCGCAACGGCAACCGCGGGGCCAAATGGCTGCTGAAGATTTTTGATAGGCCGGCAGGCAAGGACAGCTACATCGCCGTCGCCCAACTGGGTATCACGTTGGCATCCATTGGCCTTGGTATGTACGGCGAACCGGCCATCGCTCACCTAATCGAAGAACCGCTCAAGGGTCGCGTCTCCGATAGTGCACTTCACACCATCGGGTTCGGAATTGCCCTCAGCATCATCACCTTCTTGCATGTGGTGTTCGGCGAGATGATCCCTAAGGCGCTGGCCCTACAGTCGCCCGAAGGTACCAGTTTGTCGGTCAATCCGGTCATGCGGGTGTTCTCCTTGGTCTTTCGACCTGCCGTTGCCCTGCTCAACTGGATTGCCTTTGGTTTGATGCGAATGCTGCGAATCCCCGAGCCGGACAAGGTGCTTTCGCTCTACAGCGCCGATGAGTTGGCGATCGTAACCGAGGAGTCGGCCACCGTTGGCGAGCTACCGAAGTTGCAGAGCGACATCATCCACAACATCTTTGAGCTGGAAGATCTTACGGCTGAAGAGATCATGACCTCCCGGACACATATTCACGCCATTGCCCACAACGCCACTCGAGTTGAGGTTGCGGACAAGGTGACAGGATCAGAGATCTCCCGCTATCCCGTCTACGTCGATGACCTGGACAATGTGGTTGGACTGCTGCATGTAAAAGACTTCGTCCGCCAGTGCCAGGGGGACGATCAGCTCGACTTGGGCTCGATCGTACGACGACTCCCCACCGTCACCCAGAACACGGCTGCCGACGTGCTCCTCGAACGGTTTAAGACCGAACGGATTCACGCCGCCCTTGTGGTCGACGAGCTGGGCAGCACGATTGGGCTGGTCACACTTGATGACATAATCTCCGAGGTCATCGATGACCCGGCCGGTGATCACGACCTTCCTGCGGTCCACCACGACGACGGCTCAATGACCCTCGACGGCGAAACAACACTGGCCGAACTGGAAGAGGACTTCGGTTTTCACTTCGAGAGTGACGAGGTGACGACGCTGGCCGGTCTGGTCCTGGCGACCACCGGTACGGTCCCAAATGTTGGCGTCACCATTGTTGTGCAGGGCCACGAACTCTCAGTGGTGGATAGAGACAACCACAAGATCACACAGGTCCGTGTGGCTCGCAGCGCCGCCGCAGCGCCCGACCCGCAAATGCCGTCCCCCGGCAATCACCACTAATTGACGTCGAAGCCGATCGGGTATTGCTGGCCGCTGTCAGTCGTCGGCTAATAGCCGAGCGTGTCCTGGTTGCGCCGCGTCTCAAACGGATGGGGGAGCGGCCCGTGGCCGGCGCCGCCGGTACTGTCCCAACTCATTGGATCATCTGATCGGTTGACGTTGCGGGAACCGAACTCGGTTCCCCGAACCATCAGGCCGATAACCACGCCGAACACGAATCCGCCGACGTGTGCCATCCAGGCCACACCGCTGTTGGCCCCGGTGAAGAACTGGAGCACAAACCAAACGCCAAGGAACCACTTGGCGGTGATGTCCCTTAGGAAGAAGAAGACGATGGTGCGAATCGGGGCATTGGGGAACCAAACCAGGTACGCCCCCATGATGGCGGCGATGGCGCCGGACGCCCCGACGACGGGAATGGTGCTCGATGGCTGAACGAGGTAGTGGGCAACGGTGGCGACGACGCCGCCGACCAAATAGAAGACGGTGTACTTGACATGTCCCAAGCGGTCTTCGATGTTGTTACCGAAGATCCACAGCGACCACATGTTGCCCAGCAAGTGCATGATGCTTCCGTGCAGGAAAATCGACGTCACCGCTCCCAGGAACGGATTCTTGTCCGGGAAGCGGGCCGGGCTGGCTTCGCCGTCCTGGCACGCTGCGGGATCGCCGCCGTTGAAGGTGTTTTCGATCTCGTCGGCGCTCAGCGCCTCACCGGTGAAGAGCTCGCACGGGATGGCGGCGTACTCAAGGTTGAAGTTCAGCGCGTCGTTTGGGTCTGACGCTCCGCCCTGCGGGCCGAAGAAGATCAGCGCGCAGGCGGCGATGATGGCAAAAGTGACAAATGGCGTCGTTGATGTCGGGTTTTCGTCCTTTAACGGAAGCATGCAGGCCGCCCTTGGTTGCTGGTGCCGATCCAGTCGACCTTAGCCGGTCCTCGGTATAGCCGTGAGTTTCGGTCTCCAGTCGGTAGTGCCAGCCACGCCGTAAAACGTTGCCGGCGACGCCGTTAAGCGTCAGTGATGCAGCCGTGTGAAGCGTCGGAGACGTTTTTGATGTACTTCCACAAGGTGCCGCTAGTGGCCTTGTACGGCGGTTGGGTCCAAGCGGCAGCCCGCGCTGACATCTCGTCGTCGGACATGTCGACCTTGATGGTGTGTGCCTCATCGTCGATGGAGATCACATCGCCGTCTTGGACCAAGGCGATCGGCCCGCCCTCTTGGGCTTCGGGCACAACGTGGCCGATAATGAAGCCGTGGCTTCCACCGGAGAAGCGGCCGTCGGTGATCAACGCAACGTCGTCGAGGAATCCCGCTCCGGCCAGGGCGCTTGTTGGGGTCAGCATTTCCGGCATGCCTGGACCACCCTTGGGGCCTTCATAGCGGATGACGATGACATCGCCTGATTGAATCCGACCCTGTTCCAGGCCGGCCAGCATGTCCTCTTCGGAGTCGAACACTCGGGCCGGGCCGGTGAACTGCAGGCCCTCTTTGCCGGTGATCTTGCCCACAGCGCCTCCTGGGGCCAGGTTGCCCCGAAGAATGCTGATGTGGCCGCGGGCTTTGACCGAAGCCTCGATCTTGGCCACAACCACTTGGTCCGGTTCCAAATCGGGAACGGTAGTAAGGTTCTCGCCGATGGTCTTTCCGGTAACCGTCATCTGATCGCCGTCCAGGTAGCCCTCAGCCAGCAGATACTTCATGACTCCGGGAACACCGCCGACCTCGTGCAGCTCCTCCATGACGTACTTGCCTGACGGTTTGAGATCGGCCAGTAGCGGTACTCGGTCGCTGGTGGCCAGGAAATCGTCGATGGTTAGTTCCATCTCGAAGGCTTTGGCGATGGCGATCAGGTGGAGCACCGCGTTGGTCGAGCCGCCAAGGGCGACGCTGACCACCATGGCGTTCTCCATCGACTGGCGGGTCACGATCTTTCGTGGAGTCAAGTCTTCTTCAAGCAGTCGGTGCATGGCTTTGCCTGCGGCGATACATTCATCGACCTTGGCCTGATCGGCAGCCGGAGTACACGATGAGTACGGCAGGCTGAGCCCCATGACCTCGATGGCGGTGGCCATAGTGTTGGCGGTGTACATGCCGCCGCAGGCGCCGTAGCCGGGAATGGCGTTGGCCACGATGGCCTGGCGCTGCTCCTCAGTGATGGTGCCGGCCAGCTTCTGGCCGTAGCTCTGGAAGGCCGACACCACATCGAGCTTCTGCGCTTCGCCGTCGATGGTGACGCAGCCTGGTTTGATGGTTCCGCCGTACACCATTATGGCGGGTCGGTTGAGGCGGCCCATGGCCATGGCCACGCCCGGCATGTTCTTGTCGCAGCCGGGCAGAGTGACTAGACCGTCATACCATTGAGCGGCGGTCACGGTCTCGATCGAGTCTGCGATGAGGTCACGGCTCTGGAGCGAGTACGACATGCCGTCGGTGCCCATGGACATACCGTCGGATACCCCGATGGTGTTGAACCGCATGCCGATGAGATCAGCTTCGGCAACGCCGGTCTTGACGTGGTCGGCCAGATCGCCAAGGTGCATGTTGCACGGGTTGCCCTCGTACCAGCACGAGGCAATGCCAACCTGGGCCTTGTTCAGGTCATCGTGGCTCATGCCGGTGGCGAACAACATGGCTTGCGACGCCCCCTGGCTGGGAGGCTGGGTGATGCGAGACGAGAAGCGGTTCAGACCTACAGGAGTTTCGCCGTTGCTCGAAGTGCCGTTGTTGCTTGTATTGCCGTTCGTATCACTGCCAGTCATGGCCTGCAACCTAGCGTCTCAGACGCTCAATCGGCGACCAACGGCTAGCTGCGAGAACGTTGGACTGGCGCGTCCCGACTGGTCGACCGGGTGGTCAGGCTGATGCGGGGTGGGGCTCCCTTGGCCTTCGGGACCGAGTGCTCCCAATGATGTTGCGTCGCCCCGCCCATGACCAACAGGTCACCGGAGTACAAGGTCCAGCGGCGTGAGGGTCGATCAATGCCAGGTGGCTGACCCGATATAGCGTCGGTCCGGCCCTGATCTCGCATGGCAAACGTTCGAGGTCCGCCCAGGCTGATGATGGCCACCAGCGGGTCGACGTCAGTCCGTCCGATTCGGTCAGCGTGCCAGGCAACGCTGTCGTCACTGCGCTGGTAGAAGTTGCAGAACAGGCCGGAGAATCGTCGCTCGTAGTGGGTCTCGAGTAGTTGCACGGCGCTGCGAACGACGTTGGGAACCACACTCGACGCTAAGGACGGCTTGGCGGTCAGGCGGGGTTCGTCCAGCCAGTTTCCGTACATCAGCCGCTCTCCCCGGTGCCAATCGAAGTTGTCTGAGACATGGGAGTACAGCTGGTCGGCGCCGGTGATGAAGCCGTCGACGTGGTCAACCCAACAGCAGGGGTCGAGTTGGACTCGCACGAATCTTGGCGCCGAAGCCAATTCCGGTTCGCCCGCTCCAAACAAGTTGAGAGGCAGCGGAGTGCATTCGGTCAGAACATCAGTTCGGCGGGTCATGGCGTGAGCTTATCCGCCCCCTCGCCAAAAGCGAACAGGTGTTCTGACTTCGTTTGGTGTTAGACGTTACAGCGTTGATGGACGCTGGCCGGCGAACAGCGTTGCCAAGTAGGCCATTGACGTGACGGCGGCGGCCGCATAGGTCAAGGCGGCTGCGGTGAGAACCCGTCTGGTCCCAGCCTCCTGCTCGGGGTCGGTGAAGCCGAGTTCCCTCAGGTTCCTAAGTGCCCGTAGGCTGGCGTTGATTTCAACCGGCAATGTGGCCAGCTGGAACACCAGCATGCCGACGAACAGCAAGGCGCCAAGCTGGATTGCCGTGGTGCTGCCAAGAATGAATCCGAAGATCAGCAGAAGTGGGCCGAGCCGGTTGCCCAACGCCGCAACTGGAACGAGGAATCGACGGAAGGCAAGGCGGCGATCGTTGTGGGCGTCTTGCATGGCGTGACCGGCTTCATGGGCTGAGACCGCCATGGAAGCCACCGACGCCTGAGCGTAGTTGGTGGCCGACAAACGCAGAATGTCGCGGTCCGGGTCGTAGTGGTCGGTCAGATTGCCCTTAACCGGCTCGATGCGGACATTGCGGACGCCGTTCTTGTCCAGGATCGCCTGGGCCGTCTGGGCACCGGTGATGCCGTGGGTATTCGGCACCCGGCTCCACTTGGCGTAGGTATTGGCAAGCCACCGGCGGACAAGAAACGAGGAGAGAAAGGAGGCTCCGGCGATGAGGTAGATCAGGGTTGTTGTAGTCATGGTGAGTCTTTGCAGCGTTACTCTGGACAACCGTGGCAGGCGTCGGGGTATTTCCAGGTTCGTTCAATCCCCCGACCGTGGCCCATCTTTCCATGGCAGCGGCTGTTCTGCAGCATTTTGACTTGGAACGTCTCGATCTTGCGGTCAGTCTGTCCCCGCTGGCTAAAGAAGAAGTGGCTCACCCGCTGTTCGAGCATCAGGTGACCGTCCTAAAACAGTCACTCACGTCTTCCCCCGGTCTTTGTGCCGTGGTCACAGAAAAACGTCTGTTGGCCGATATCGGCGAAGGCTACGACGTGATGGTTCTGGGAGCCGATAAGTGGCATCAGATCCAAGAATTGAAGTGGTACGGATCGATCGAGGAACGAGACGGGGCTTTGGGTCGTCTCCCACGATTGCTGGTATTCCCCCGCGCCGGCGCACCTCCACCACCTGCTGACGTGGCCATCGACTCGGCGCTACTACCCAATGACATCGAAACGGTGTCGTCCACTAGGGCACGGGCTGGGGAACTGAACCTGATGACGCCGCAAGCTCGGGCATTCGCCCAGGGCACTGGATCGTGGATCGACGTGGAACGCTATGACCGTTGGCTGGCTGATGGCGGCACCTGGCCAGAAGCAAGCCAGTCAACGAACTGAGCCCCGTCGGCCGTCCGAACAATAACGACGACGGCGAGCAGGACCACTTTGGACCGGCTTCTATGAGCCGTGGAACGTCTCCGGTAGTCTTAAGCCGTCTCACCTGCAACGTCCACCCACGTCGAGTTTCCTCGTCGATGTCGGGAGTGGTTTGAGCCGGTCGAAGGTCCGCCGGGCGACGACAGCCCGAGGTAGGAAGCGCTGCTACAGCACAACCGAGGCTGCCCAGACCGACCATGCGGCGATCATAATTACTCCGAGTCCGAGATCGATCAAGGCGCTGATGCCGAAGCCTTTAGCTGTGCCCTTGGTCGCCGTCCACGCCTCGTCCCAGTTGCCTTTGAGGGCAAGCTCGGTCAACACCATGCCACCCAGAGCGCCGATGATCAGTCCAAAGACCGGGACGATGAAGAAGCCGACCACCCCACCGACGACGGCGCCAAGCTGTGACCAACCCGAGGCTCCCGATTCGGCTGCGGCCTTACTGGGAATAATGAAACTCTTGATGATGCTGATGACGACCAAGATGCCCATCGCTATCAGCACGGCGATGGCGATCGAGCTGAATCCAACCAAGAAGCCGTAGGCCACCGCAGCGCTCAGGATCAAGAAGAGTCCGGGAAGAAACGGCAGCACAACTCCGAGAAGACCGATGGACATGACGGCTGCCACCGCCCCGGTCCAAAGGAGTAGGTAGTCCTCACCGGCCAATCCCTGTCCAAAGTCCATGTCAGCCCACGGTCTCAGAGGCCGTCTCGGCCAAGCCGACCTCGTGCAAGAACCAGTCGACGAAAGCGTGGCATCGTACTCGGGCCGAGTCTTGTCGTTCGGCTGTTTCGGTCAGGACGTCATGGCGATCCATACCAACTGACCTCAGGTACTCGTCGTCCACCGTTTTCATCCACTCGGCCAAGTGGTGCCGGTCTACCTCGGGGTGAAACTGTGTGCCGATCGAACGACCCGAGCGAAACAGCTGATGTCCCTCGTCCGAGGTGGCCAGCAGCTCGGCACCGTCGGGAGTGTCGAAGCGGTCATGGTGCCATTGCATCCACGGGCCTGTTGCCCAGTCGTTGTTGCCGAAATCGCCAACGGGGTCGATGGAATGCCAGCCGAACTCGCCAGCCGGGGCATCGCTCACCTTGCCGCCCAGGGCCTCGGCCAATAGTTGGCCACCAAAACAGACCCCGAGGATGGGCTGGTTGCGCTCGTGGGAGTCCGAGATCATCTTGAGTTCGTGGTGAACCCATGAATCGATTTCCTGTTTCTTGGTCAAGGAGCGGATCGAGCCCATCAGCACGAGCAGGTCGTAGTCTCCCGGATTGGGGAACTCCTGCGCCCTATTCGGCTGTTCGTATTCATCGGTGACGACGTGGGTGTGCAGGGCGAAGCCTCGCTGTTCAAGACGTTCGCCCACCATGCCTGCCGGCCCATCGGGTTCATGGGCGATGATCAGGGCTGTACGGGTTGCCTCGCTGCTCATTTGAGCCAAGCTAGCAGCATCAATCTGCCGTCATCAGGGTCGGTCGAGCATGTCATTGAGCTTGTTGACCGTCGACCAGTTCCTACCGGTGGCGGTAACGCCGAGGCGCTTCTCCAGTTCGTTGGTGGTCAGCTTGGAACGAGCGGTGCCGTTTGCGTAAAAGACGTACAGGTTTCGGCTGACGGCCCGCAGTTCGTCCGACTGGTACTTTGGGTCGTCCATCTGTGTCAGCGCCTCGGGTGTCGGAGCTGAGTCACAGAAATAGACGTGCAGCATCTTCGGCTCATCCACCCGGTCGGGAAATGGATTGTCGGCTAGCACCGCCGGCCACTCATGGGCGGCGCGAGCAACCACGGGAATGGTCAGCCCGAACGTGTCGGCCATGACCTTTTCGACGGTGGACACGACATCGTGCTCAGAATCGTCGTCAGCGGACAAGACGATATTGCCGGACTGAATGTACGTGGTGACGGCGTCGAAGCCGATCTCCGTTAGTGCTTGACGGAGTTCGGCCATCGGCACCCTGTTGTGCCCACCGACGTTGATACCTCGTAGAAGGACGACGTAACGGCTGCTCACGGATCCACCCTGTCGGCGACGGAAACGGGGGCCACGGCGACCAGGGCGATCATGGTGGCCAGGAGACTGCAGATGACGATCTGCCCGGTCCACAACTCCGGTGCCCACCGGACGGGCGCACCGACCAGATGTTCCAGCAACGTGTAGACGCTCCACAACACCAACGTGCCGAACCCAAGTGCCAGTGGGATGCGATAGCGGGCGATGGCGGCAGAGTCGAACTTCCTCCGAGCGATGACTTCGACCGACAGGCCTCCAACGGCGACGGCCAAACCCGTCAACCACGGCTTATCACCGAAGAGGAAGGTTTCCAATGTTAGCGGTACCGCCCAGATCACGGCCACCGAGCCGACTGGTGGCGTCCACTGCTTCAGGAAGTACACGGCGGGAACGGCCAGCAGCGTGGTGACAAACAGAGCGGAGGCCAACCCGTACTGAATGACAAAGGCCTGCTGAGGGAAGGGTTGCTCCAAGAACCAACCGTTGTCGAGGCCGTTGGCGTAGGGAGTGAAGAACGTCGGAACAGCCACTGTCGCTGCCAGTGACACGGCCGCCAGCCAGGTTGGTCCGCCGGAGCGTTCCGTTGCCCTCATCGGGGTGGTGAGGATGGCCAAAAAGCCGATCATCAACACGATGTGGCTTGGAGAAAGCAGGGCGTCGATGTCCAACTCGATGCCGAAGATGGTGTGCCAGATCATGTCGGCGATACCGCCAATGGTGAATACCACCACGCCAACCGCTGCCAGCAAATAGCCTGGCGGGAACCAGTCTCGTACTGAGCCGGGCTTGCGTCGCCGATAGGCGACAAAACCAATCCAGGCGGCGACGGCGACGAAGCCGCTGTAAAGAAAGGCGTGCCAAGGAGTAAAGAAGTCCTCGGTCTCGGCATCGATGATGTTGACGTGGGCATAGCCGTCAACAAATAGACCGACCACCACCCAGATGCCACCTATGAGGGTGATGAGGTTCTCGCCCGTGGTGGCCGGACGCACGCCACGGGCCGGCTGGGCCACGCCGATAGCAGGACTGGTCTGGGTAGTCACAACCGCGATGGTAGTCGGCGCAGGTGCTCCGCCGGGAGCGATGAGCCCGACGCCGGTTCGTTGCCCGACGTCGGGTACATCTAGCGACTAGCCGAGTGCTGCGAGCGCGGCGTCATAGTCCGGCTCTTCGGCGATCTCGCCGACCAACTGGTTGTAGGCCACGTTTCCGGATTCGTCGATGACGACTACGGCCCGGGCACACAGACCGTGCAGCGGTCCGTCCACCATGCCGACGCCGTACTCAGCCTGAAACTCCGGGCTTCGGAACGTTGAGGCGGTGCTGGCGTTCTCGATGCCTTCGGCGCCGCAGAATCGGCCCTGGGCGAAGGGGAGATCGGCCGACACGTTGATCACCGCGGTGTTGTCAAGGCCGGCGGCACGCTCGTTGAAGGTACGCACGCTGTTGGCGCAGGTTGGCGTGTCTACCGACGGGAAGATGTTCAGCACCACACGCTGACCGGCGAAGTCGCCAAGCGAGACGGCACCGAGGTCGCCGCCGGTGAGATTGAAACCGGGGGCGGCGGAGCCGACGGCCGGGAGGTCACCACTGGTGTTGATCGGGTTGCCGCGAAGCGCTGTCTGAGCCATTGAACTCTCCTGTTTAAAAGGGGCACTCAAATTTCATCGAGATCGATGGAGCAGAATTTGAGCACGGATTTCCCGCTAGCCTACTGCTGCAATCAACCCAATCTGACGCAGCTGCAGCTTGACTCTTTTACCACTGCCCGAGGTCGGTCGCCCTGCGGCTGAATCCTATGTGGCCGCCCATCTAGAACATTTGGTATGTGACCGGCCCGCGTCTGGTTCGCCGATCCGGGGAGGACAGAGCGAAGCAGATGCGGCACTGGCAGCGTTTGATGTCTCCGGCTACGCCTCGCAACGAAATCAGGTCCACCCCGAGCCTGCTCGCGGCGCCTCCCGGCTATCGCCCTACATTCGTCACGGCTTGTTGTCGTTGCCAGAGGTCTGGGACGGCGTCGAAGGTCCGGAGCGCGACGTGGCCAAGTTCAGAGATGAGCTGCTCTGGCAGGAATACGCCCGACATTTCTATGCCCGACTTGGTCCTAGGACGAGGAGTGCGCTTCGAGCCGATCCGGCGGTGCGTTCCGACTCACCGAAACAATCGGAGGACGGTGCCGAGTGGCAGTCCGCGCTGGCTTGCGTTTCGGTCAACGTCGATGAGTTGACCGAAACCGGGTGGTTGGTCAACCAGGCCCGAATGTGGTTGGCCAGTCACTGGACTGTCCGACACCGTCGGGCCTGGAGCGACGGCGAGGACTACTTCTTCCGTCACCTGCTGGACGGCTCACGGGCAGCCAATCGCCTCGGATGGCAGTGGACGACCGGGGCAGGTTCCAACAAGTCCTACGGCTTCAGTAGATGGCAGGTCGAAAAGCGAGCCCCCGGATTGTGTGAGACGTGTCCGCTGTCCGAACGCTGCCCGATTCACTCCAAACCCGATGAGCCGATTCGAAACCTGGTGCCAAAATCCACTCTGTTGACCCGTGATGGGCAGCTCGAACGAACATCGGGTCCGTCAGAAACTGTCACCATGAAATATGGCGAGGTTGCGACTCGATCCAATAGGCCTGATGTTGTGTGGATCACAGCCGAGTCGCTTGGATTCAGCGACGCGGCGCTGGTATCCAATCCTGACCTACCGGTGGCATTCATCTTCGATGAGCCGCTTCTGGGTCGTCTTCGATTGTCGGCCAAGCGGCTCATTTTCCTTGTTGAGACTCTGGCCGAACTGGCCACCGAACGACCGATCGAGGTGCACCTGGGTGGGCCGGTCGAGATCCTAGCCGGGCGTGTTCCCGCTGTGACCTTCGCTCCAGTTCCCGGCTTCAGACGGCTATCGGCGCAGATGGCCGAGACGGTCATTCACCCATGGCCGTGGTTGGCGGCTCCGCACGACGGCCCAATCCAGTCGTTCAGCGCCTGGCGGCGCTACACCGATAGGTAGCCGCCAAACCCCGGGAAGACCTGCTATCCGGCCAGGCGGACCGGGTCTCCAACGACGGTAACCGACCACGTGGTTCTATCAGTGATGTCCGCTCCGAACGTGTACCGAATCTGCCACCAGTCGCCGGCGTATCGCGCTGCGTAGTCGGTGGGGAGATCAACCGTTACCTTTACTTCTCTGTCGTTGAAGCGAGAGGTGCCGAGCGTGTCGGCGTAAATCTGGTTGTCGGCGCCGCTCACATCCAGCGATGTTCCGGATCCGGAACAACCTCGACCCAACGGGATGCCGACGGTACAGTCTGTCTCCCATGTGAACTGGGCCGGGTTGCCGTTCGGGTCGAGAACTTCGATGAGGTCCGCTCCCTCGCCGACATCGAACAGGTTGATGATCAGCTTCTTACCAGCGTTGGTCGGTTCGACCTCGGCCAGGTAAAACGTGCTGGACCCGTTGCTCAACGCGGCATAGAGGGGTAGCTCGCCAACAGCGGAGACCTTGACGCAGGTGGAGTCGGTGATACTGCTGCACGGTGCGAACGTCCCTCCGGACTTTGCTCTAAGAGCGAAACCATTGGAGCCGAAGGAGTCCGAACCGCCGCCGGTAGCCCGTACCCGGACGAAGTGCAGTCCAGGTTGGGGATCGCTGATAGTCAGGACCGGTCGCCACGTCTCAAAATAGCTAGCGTCCCCGCTGGCCACGGTGGTCTGTTGGGCAATTGGGTGGCTGGTCAGATCAAATGGGGATCCGCCGGGGGCGTACAGCTCGTAGGTGGTGTTGAAGCCGCTGGGCGGACGGAACTCCAAGTCGGGAACCGATGACGGGTTGTAGGCGGCATCGTAGACCTCGATGTCCACCGCACCTCCAGGGTGGGCGGGAATGTCGACAGCGAACAGGTAACCACCGTTGTCGTAGGTCGGGTTGCTGCTTCCAGTGCACGGGGCTGGGGGGTAGGCGGCACTGGGATACGCGGCGATCCATCGGGCGGAACGCAGGTCACCGTTCTCTCGGACCGAACAATACCCGGAGACCGCCAACCAAATTGTGGGATCGCCCAACTGATTGCTGGGGCTGCCGACGGCGACCGGAGGGTTGTATTCGGCAACCGATGCACGGGTGATGGCGAACTCGTCCAGGAGGATGCGGGAGAAGCTCAGCTCGCTCTTGTTGGACACGCTCACCCGCAGTGAGCCGGACGTCAATCTGTCTATGGAGACGGTGGCATCTATTCCTGGTTTGAGACCGTTCTTCTCGATCGCCTCGAAGGCCACAGACCGAGCCTTCGCCTCATTCGGTAGCCAAACCACCCCGGCTAGTGCAGCAGCATCAGCGACGCGCTGGTTCTTCTGGGCCTGGAGATACCAGACTCCGACATCAACCCCGATAGCGGCGAAGGCCAGCAGCGGAATCATCATCAGTGCGGTCATGATGAGGGCATAACCCCCTTCGACGGCCCTGGAGCGGTTCCGATTCATGGCGAGAATCTCGGTTCGATCTGCATGATGGTGGTGTCGCCGACCGGGCGGTCGGTCATGAAGGGAGCGAAGGCGCGGTGAACCAACTGAACGTGCACGCCCAGCCAGCCTGGGTCGCCGTTGACATTCGGTCGGCGGCTGGTGGGGCACCAGGCGGCATCGGGCGCCCCGGGGTCACAGCTGGTCGCACTGGAGAAGTCGCTGGCCAAGAGTCCCAAGTCATCGGCCTCATAGCGGTTGCAGGTGCCGGCCACCGAGTTGAGTAGACAGGCCGTAGGAATAGATCCGTCGGACTGTGGCTCAAAGATGACGATGTACTCAATGTCGTTGGTGGACATGTCACGAAGGGCGCCGGCAGCGGTGGCAAGAGCGTCGTAGTCTGCCAGTCGGCTGTCGCCTGCCGATGAAGCCACCCGGGCCGCAGCCTGGCTGGTGGCGACTGCGGTTTGAGCATCGTGCACCATGAAGCCAAGCTCGGCGATGCCAGCGGCCAAAGCCACCAACAAAGGGGCCACCATAACAACCTCGACCATGGCGGCGCCGCGTTCGCTCCGCCGACTTCGTCGCCGTCTGTACATCACCGGTCCCTCGGTTCGATTCGGAGCACCTTGGTTGATGTCAAGGTCTGTTCCTGGGCGAAGAAGCCGGTGATGGCGGCTCGTTCAATCTCGATGTGAATCCCGACGTAGTCGGGAGGCCCGCCGTTGGCCGGTGACTGGATCACGACTCGTTCGCTTGGACACCAGGATTGGTCAAGATCGGTGAGGTCGTCGCAGCCGAAGCGGTCGAGTAACTCTGTCATCGACGAGCCGACGTAGCGGTTGCAGCGGATCGTTGTTGTCTCTTGGCTGGCAAGCAAGCAAGACGGAGGAACCTCGGTGTCCCAGGAGTCGGCTCTGAAGACCACGATCTGCTGGATCGAGTCAGCAGGCAGCGGCGACGAGACGTCTTCGATGACTTCCAGAATCCGAAAATCGGCGTCGAAGTCATTGCCTGCGATGACGGCCGCTCGTACTGCTTCGATTGTCGTTCCCCTCAACGCTGTGTAGTCGCGAAACATGACGCCCAGTTCCATGACTGCGGCGACGAGCAACAGGAACACGGGAATGGTGATGGCCGTTTCGACCAACACCGCTCCCGACTCCTTTGACTGTGGGTTCGGCGGGGTTTTGTACATTCAGTGGTTCAGCCCACGGGCGGAACGAAGATCGTGGTTGTCGTTGTGGTGGTAGTTGTTGTCGTAGTCGTTGTCGGCGGTGCCGTTGTGGTCGTCGTCGGAACCGTGGTTGTTGTGGTCGGCGGGGCCGTTGTTGTCGTGGTCGGCGGTCTGGTCGTTGTAGTAGTAATCGGAATGACGGCAGTCGTTGTTGAGCTTGTGCTGCTTGAGGTTGAGACTTTGGCCGTCGTGGTACTTGTGGTTGGCGCAGCGGTCGTCGTAGTAGGGGGCGCCGTCGTAGTTGTGGCGACAGTCGAGGCCGTGCTCGGCGGAATGGTCGTGCTCGTCGTGGTTGTCGTGTTTGGCAGCCACACTTGTTCGCGTCCGATGTCTTGGGCGGTGCGGGTCTGGTGGTCGCCTGCCGCCGTTGTCAGCCAGGCTGCGATCTGGACGCCAAGCAACACCAGCATTGCCAGCGCGATGACGTACTCAACGGCCGACGCGCCGCGCTGGGCCGCCTTCGTAGGGGTTCCGCCTGGAATCTGTAACCAATACACAGGACTCGAATCGGCACTGTCGCCGATTCATGTAGCCCAGCAGGGACTACATCCCCTCGACGTGGGTCGAGCGGATCAGGCGGCGACGCTGACCATTACCGCTGCCAGGATCGCTCGGGCCGTCCAACCGATAGTGCGGATCCAGTTCGTTGCCACCAACCTGCTGAGAACCAGTGAATCGAAACCGCCACTTAGGCGGGTGTGGGCCGGCACCTGCAGGAAGATGGTGCTGGCGTGAATGACTGCCAGCAAGAACCATCCGATCAGGACCAAAGGCCAGCCCACCTGGCCAACGTCGGTGACAGCCAATGCCAACGCACTGACCCCCTCGACCGCCATGAACGGCCCGACAACGTATGACGTCAGCCGCTGATGACTGGTTTCATAGGCAGCGAACCCTTCAGAGCCCACGGCTGCAAACAGCGGATAGTGGACGATCTGAATGAACCAGATAAGCCCGGCCATGGCCGCGGTGGCCACCAGATGGGTCAGCAGAAGAGCCAGGTCGATCAGTCCTGCTTCGAGCGCCACTCCGACAGCGACGGCGATTCGGCTCCTATCGATGTCGAGTCACCGTGGCCGGTATGGACCGTGGTCTCGCTGGGAAGCGAAAACAGGTGGGCCTCGATCGAGTCGAGTATCAGATCGTAGCTGCTGAACGATCTACCGGTCGCTCCCGGCCCGCCGCTGAAAAGGGTGTCGCCGGTAAACACGATGCCTTGACTTGGGACATGTAGGCAGCAGCCACCGGGGGAGTGCCCCGGCGTGTGCAGCACCTTGAGTTCGGTCCCACCCACGGTGAGTTGATCGCCGTGGGCCAAATCGGTGTCGAAGCGATGCTCGGGGTAGACCACGTCCCACAACATGGCGTCATCAGGATGGAGAAAGATAGGGCACCCGGCCGTCGTGGCAACTTCCACGGCGGCATTGATGTGATCGTTGTGGCCGTGGGTTGAAAGGATCCCCTTTAGTCGACGGTCGGCTACCCCGGCCAGAATTGTTTCAGCGTCGTGGGCGGCATCGATCACCACTACTTCGGTGTCGTCACCGACCAGCCAGACATTATTGTCAACTTCGAAGTCCTGCCCGTCGAGGCTGAAGATGCCGGATGTGACCACTCGGTCAAGTCTCATTTTATTGGTGTCCCGTATGCCGCTTGTTTTGGATTGCGTCGATCAGATAGTGGTGTTGTCGATCAGGCGTAGTTGCTACATCACGACGACTGATCTCAGCACGTCGCCCTGTTCCATCTTGTGGAACGCTTCCTCGACTCCGTCGATGCCGATTGTCTCGGACACGAAGCCTTCGAGATTCAGACGACCCTGAAGGTAGAGGTCGATCAGCATTGGAAAGTCGCGGCTTGGCAGGCAGTCGCCATACCAGCTTGACTTCAGCGAACCGCCGCGGCCGAAGATCTCGATGAAAGGCAGTTCAATCTTCATTTCCGGGTTGGGCACCCCAACAAGAACCACAGTTCCGGCCAGATCACGGGCGTAGAAGGCCTGCTCGTACGTCTTGGGCAGACCGACGGCTTCGATGGCAACATCCACGCCGTTGCCACCGGTGAGTTCCCGAATCTTCTCGACGGCGTCCTCCTTGGAGGAGTTGACGGTGTGGGTTGCGCCGAACTTCTTGGCCCACTCCAGCTTCTGGTCGTCGATGTCGACAGCGATGATGATGCTGGCACCGGCCAATCGGGCGCCCTCAAGAGCGGCGTCACCGACACCGCCGCAGCCGAACACGGCGACCGAGTCACCGCGACCGACATCTCCGGTGTTCATTGCCGCTCCAAGGCCCGCCATCACACCGCAGCCAAGCAAACCCGCCACTTCCGGCTTGGCCGCTGGGTCAACCTTGGTGCATTGACCGGCCGCCACCAAGGTCTTGTCGCAGAAAGCCCCAATGCCGAGTGCTGGGGATAACTCGGTGCCGTCGGCCAGCGTCATCTTCTGGGTGGCGTTGTGGGTGGCGAAACAGTATTGCGGCTTGCCCTTGAGGCATGACCGGCAGGATCCGCAAACGGCTCGCCAATTGAGAATCACGTAATCGCCAGGGGCAACGTCGGTTACGTCGTCGCCGACGCTCTCAACCACGCCGGCAGCTTCGTGTCCAAGCAAGAAGGGGAACTCGTCGTTGATGCCACCCTCGCGATAGTGGAGGTCGGTGTGGCAGACGCCGCAGGCTTTGATCTCGACGACAGCCTCGCCGGGACCCGGATCGGGGATGATGATTGTCTCAACCGAGACCGGCTCCCCTTTGGCCTTGGCGACAACTCCCCGAACTTCCTGTGGCATTATGACTCCTTCTAGTCTTATCTGTTCGTCGCTTATCCGCCTGCGAGCGCAGTGGTCGGATGCGTTCTGCCTGGATGCTCCGACTGAGCGTAGTCCAACACCCCCATTTTGAGCCACCACAACCTGGTAGGTACGCTGGCCGTGCCGGACACGGGTATCGGCTTGGCCTCGTTGGAGGATGCCAGTGGGTGACGAAGTGAGCATGTCTTCGCGAGGGACTCTCGATGGCTCGGGTGAACTGGCACTTGCCTCGGTCACGATGCGGACCGCTTCTGCTTGGGCCACCGTGGCTGCATACGGCGTCGTGGCCTTCCCGATGAACCTGGCCCTGTCGATGGTCGACACAACAGAGGTTGTGTCACAAGTTGTCTTCTCGTTGGTCGCTTTCGCCGTTAGCGTCCTCACCTATCTCAAGCTTGGAGGCGACATCGGCAAACGGGTTGCCGGCCTCAAAAGTCTGTCCTTCCCATCTCTGGAACCCATAGGACTTGGTCAATCGGTTGTCCGTTCGTTGTACCTGCTGCTGTTCGGACTCGGCTCGGTGATTGACACTGTGGTGGGGCTTGGTGAGGCTCTGCCGATCCTGATGGTCGTGGCCTACTTTGTGGTCAATACTGTCTCCATTGCGTTGACAGACCGCAACCAATCGTTGTCCGAACTGTTGACCCGCTCGGTGACAGTGGACCTCGATCCTGACTGAACGTCGAAGGCCCCGGTCATTTCGACCGGGGCCTTCGCTCGGCGTTGAGCCGGTTGCTCGTTTAGAGCACCGGGCTACTAGGGAGCGGGAACAAAGCTTTGGGTTGAGTATTCGTCAACCGGAAGCTTGGCGATCACGCCGCCGCTGTCCTGTTCTACATAGTCGATGAAGGCCTGGGCGTAGTCGATGAACGTGTCCACCGCCCTGCCGTCGTCGGACACAGCGGCCATGGTCTGGTAGTTGTCACCACCGGAGGCGATGAAGCTGTTGGCCACGACCTTGTACGTGGCTGAGGCATCAAGGGCGCCCCAGGTGTCGGTGCCCTTGGGTCGGATCTCGAAGTTCGAGGCCCGGCTACCTTCCGGCTGGGTCAAGTCCACATCGAAGCGTAGACCCGAGGCGTAGGGGTATGCGCCGCTGGATCCGCCTTCAGCGGTAGCGAAGTCGATTGCCTCCTGGATGGTGGCTTCGATTTCCGTGCCGGTCATGTCCAGGTTGATGGCGGTATTGGCGAACGGCAACAGCTCGTAGGCGTCAGCGATACTGATGTCGCCGGCCGGGATGTCGATGCGTACGCCGCCCGAATTCTGAATGGCAATATCAGCTTCAAACGAGCGGGCCAGGAAGGCCGCAGCCACCAGCTGTTGGATGTCGCCGCCATTGACTGCGGTTTCGGAGACATCGCACAGGCTGCTTCGGCCCTGTCCCGGAATGCGTTCCAGACACAGATCTTCGCTGGCCGCTCCAATCACCTGCTGGCTCAGAACATCAACCTCTTCGGCGAAGGCGGCGAGTACTGCTTCTGCTTCGGCGTCAGGGGTGACGATGGACAGCTGCGGATCGGCATCGATGATGTCGAGGATTTCCTGAAGAGCTTCGCCTTCAACGGGTACTCGATCTCCACCTTCGGCCGGACGGCGTAAGAAGGTATCGCCGAGCAGAAGGTGCGGTGTGCCGTCGCATGATGTGACGTTGCCCTTCTTGTCGAAGCTGACGTTGATCTCGCCGACAACGGCTGAGTACTGCCATGCCTGCACAATGCAAACGGGGTTGCCGTCGGCATTGGTGGTTTCGACCGGATAGGTCCCACCTGAGTTGAGGCCGTACTGATCGAAGTCGCCCAACAGGGTGTGGGAGTCGCCACCGACGATGACATCAACGTCGGTGAGGGCCTCAGCCAGTCGGATGTCGTTTGCCAACTGAATGTGGGTCACGAGAACGATGTTGTTAATCCCGTCAGCCGTCAGCTCATCAATGTAGAACTGAGCGGTTTCGAGTTCATCAAGGAACTCGGTTGTGTCGAGAGGGCTGGACGACAAGCGGGTCTTGTCAGCGATGTCCAGTCCGACGAAAGCGACCTCATTGCCGTTTACCTCGCGGATGGTGAACGGCTTGATGAAGTCGGTCGATGTCTCCGGGGCGAGGGGCGTGCCGACGGCGGGAACCACATTGGCTCCCAGCACCTCGGTCTTGCAATCGCCATCAGCCAGGAAGTCAAGGAAGGTACGAAGGCCTTCGTCGCCTGCGTCGAATTCGTGGTTGCCGACTTCAAAGATGTCGAAGCAAACCTGATTCATCATGGCAGCATCGGCTTCGCCGCCGAACAAGGTATAGAACAGCGTGCCGGTGACCGCGTCGCCGGCGTGAATCTTGACCACGCTGTCGGCGCCGTCTTCAGCGGCTGCAGCTGCTGATAGCTCGTCGATCTTGGTTACGACCCGTGAGAAGCCGCCAAGCTCGATCCGAGTTCCCTCGCCGTTGAAGTCGAGGTCACCGCTGTCGGCGCTGAGTCGGGAGTGGTGGTCGTTGATATGGAGAATGTTCAGGTCGAAGCCGAGACCTTTGCCCTTGCCTTTTCCTTTGCCTTTGCCTTTTCCTTTGTCAGGGCCTCTGGGCACGTCATCAGGCTTTTTGCCATTGTCCGCTTTGGCTTCAGCCGCCGGGTTGCGATCGGTCGTCTCGTCGCCTGCTGCGTCGGCCGACGGTGCTACCACCGTTGATGCCACCAACATTGCCAGGGTGGCCAGGACCACCATCAAGGTCCGCTTTCCCCTTGACGTGTCTGAGGGATTCATCAGATGCACTGCTTTCGTTCGTCGTTGTCGTACTCGGACGCGTTCGCGCACACGCCCAATCCAGACCGAGTGTTGCCGGAAATCTTGCTCGATGCACGTTGGTTGGGCAAGTTTGTTGACTCAATTGCCAGGAGGTCGTTGTCTGCATCGTTTCTTGAGGCGATCCGGGTCCCAAAACGCTCCGTAATCCAAGAGCGTGCGACCTCCAATCAACAACATGCATCTAGTCGATTGGGGTGATGTGATTTAATGGACTAGGCGGTGTCCAGTCGTTGGCATGGTGGAGCACGACGACTCACCGGCCTACGACGCACAGGTGCAGCAGGAACCTACAGCGGCACGAGTGCGGCAGAACTATGCAGCGGCAGGAACATGAGGCACGAAGATGACGGAGAGCCCGCTCGGTCATGGATTCGGCAACGAGGAGCAACCAGATGTCTGACTTCGGCGACGGTCGATCTGAGCAGGCAGACGAGGCCGGCGGCGAGATTGAATCGCTCACGACCGCGTTCCAGGGTCCTGTTCCGTCGCCGCTCGACGACTTGCCTCCTGCGTCGTACTGGCCTGACGGCGCGGTACCCCAACGACGATCCAAAGGCGAAGAGTCGTTGGCCGGTCATGCTCCGAGCACCGAGTCGAGCGTTGAGTCTCCTGCTTGGTCGAGTTCCGCTCCGGACACGGTCAACCCCTCGCAGTCAAGCCTGATGCAAGAGCCGCCTGCGGTCTCCGTGCCATCGGCGCGACCGCCAAGCTCTCAGGCCGTTCCCCCGTACCAGTCGCCCCCACCGAAGTTCGAGTGGGATGCCGAAGAGCGAGGGAACCGGACGCTTTGGGTTCTACTCGGAACTGTTGCTCTGCTTGCGGTCGGCCTGGGAGGATGCGGATATCTGCTGTTCAGATCGGTCGCCCAACCACCCATAGACCGGGCCAACGACCTGATGGCCGACGTGGTCGACGCAGACTTCGCCGCTGCGGCCGAACATGTCTCCCGCCAGTCGGAGTGTTTCGGGACGGACCCGGTGGGCGGACTCGAAGGGCTATTTGTCCCCAACCCGGCCGAAAGCTACGACTTCACCTTCGTATCGGTCGAGAATCCGGTCGACGGGCAGACGATGGCTTTCGTTGAGGGAACCATCAGTCTTCGGGCCGGCGGCGAGAGCCTGCCGGAAGGAGGGTTTCGGCCCGCCCGAGTCATTCTGGTGGAGGATGACGATGACTGGCAGGTGTGCGGCATTCTCATCGACTAGGAGCGCAACCAAACAAGCCAAAACCGCAGGCCCAGAATCAAGCGTGTTCGTCGAAGAATCCCCGTGGCAGCGGACCGGCGAGCCGCTACTATGGCATACGTGCAGACAAGCCAAATTCTCGACATCGTGGTAGTAGTACTTATGTAGCGCACGCTGCTGCATATCGTTGCGTGCGCTAAGCCTCCCAACTACGGGAGGCTCTTTGTTTTTTGGCCTTTCGGTTGTGAACACCCAAACTGGAACCTGGCCCGCAGAACGACAGTCGCCGTGGCTTGAACAAAGATCGTCAGCACAGAATCCGCAACTGGGAAACCCACGACATCCCCAGGAACCGAAAGCCCGAAAAAATGAACCAGACATCAGAATCCGAGTCGCCCGACAACCCGCCTCCTGCCGGCAGCGTCCGCCTCAACGGAGGCCAGGCCTTGATCAAGAGCCTGGAGCTAGAAGGCGTAGACGTGATCTTCGGCTACCCGGGTGGAGCAATCCTGCCGGTGTACGACCCGATCATCGACTCCAAGATTCGCCACATTCTGGTACGCCACGAGCAGGGCGCCGGTCACGCCGCCGAAGGCTACGCCCACGTCACCGGGCGTCCTGGTGTCTGCATGGTGACCAGCGGCCCAGCGGCCACCAACGTGGTTACACCGCTGGCCGATGCCTACTTGGACTCGGTTCCCATGGTTTGCATCACGGGTCAGGTGGCTGTTCCGGCCATCGGCACTGATGCCTTTCAGGAGTGCGACACAACCGGTATCACCCGGTCGATAACCAAGCACAACATGCTGGTTACCCGGGCAGAAGACATCCCACGAGCGGTTCGGGAGGCGTTCCACATCGCCACCACCGGCCGACCAGGCCCGGTACTCATCGACATTCCCAAAGACATCGTCGACGCCAACAACCCCAACGCCTACTTCGACTTCGTCTACCCGCCTGAGGTTGAACTTCCTGGCTACGCCCCAACGACGGGAGCGGACCCCGAAGCGGTAACCGAAGCCGTTGAAATGATCCTGGCCGCCGAACGGCCTGTCCTGTACGTGGGCGGCGGGGTTCTCAAGGCCCGTGGAGCCGAAGCACTGCTCGACATGGCCGAAATCGGCAATATCCCGGTGGTCACCACTTTGATGGCTCGGGGCGCGTTCCCCGACAGCCACGAGCTCTGCCTAGGAATGCCGGGCATGCACGGCAACTACACCGCCGTCCGAGCCATTCAAGAGGCGGACGTTCTGATCGCCATGGGTAGCCGTTTCGACGACCGGGTCACCGGCAAGGTCGGTGCGTTCGCCCCAGGGGCCAAGGTGATCCACGTCGACATCGACCCGGCCGAGCACGGCAAGGTTCGTCGTCCCGACGTTTCTATCGTTGCCGACTGCCGTCTGGCCATGGAAGCCATTAACGACGCAATCGAATCGAAGGGTGGGCCGACGAGTCACACCGATCACTCAGCTTGGCGTCAACGCCTGTCCGGCTGGCAGGAGAACTACCCGCTAACCTACGACCCGCCCCAGCCCGGCGAACTGCTCAAGCCACAGGCTGTGCTTGAAGCATTACGTGACGCCTGCCCGGCCGACACCATCGTCGCCTCAGGCGTCGGCCAACACCAAATGTGGGCCAGCCAATATTGGCGCTTCGACCACCCCTACACCTGGGTCAACTCCGGTGGGCTTGGCACCATGGGATTCTCGATACCCGCCGCCCTGGGGGCCAAAGCCGCCTACCCGGACCGGATGGTTTGGGCCGTTGACGGCGACGGCTGTTTCCAAATGACCGCCCAGGAGCTGATCACCGCCTCGGTCGAGAAGATCCCCATCAAGGTCGCCTTGTTGAACAACGCCTACCTGGGCATGGTCCGCCAATGGCAGGAGCTCTTCTATGACGAGCGGTACTCCGAGGTTCACCTGGGCCACGAAATGCCGGACTACGTCAAGTGGGCTGAATCCATGGGCTGTGTGGCCTTCCGAGTCGAAGACCACTCCGAAGTTGACGCCGTCATAGCCAAAGCCAACCAGATCAACGACCGCCCGGTAGTTGTCGAGTTCAGGTGCCTAAGCGAGGAGAAGGTCTACCCGATGGTTCCGGCCGGCGGATCCAACGACGACATCATCGTTCACCCCAGCCAGCACCCCGATCAGGCCGAGTAGCGGCCGGAGAGTTTGGAGATACCAATGACCGGAAACAAACCCCATCGCACGATCGTCGTCCTGGTCGAGAACAAGGCCGGTGTCCTGGCCCGAGTGGCGGACCTTTTCGCCCGCCGCGGCTACAACATCATTTCCCTGGCCGTAGCCCCCACCCACGACGAGCGGCTGTCAAAGCTGACCATCGTCGTCGACGTGGAATCGGCCCCGCTCGACCAGATCATGAAGCAGCTGTTCAAGCTCATCAACGTGGTCGAAATCGCCGAGCTCAACCCCGGCGACGGGGTAGAGCGGGAGCTGTTGCTGGCAACAGTCGAGGCTCCTAAAGACACCCGCAGCCAGATCGTTGAGTTGGTCGACATCTTCGAAGGCAAGATCGTCGCAGTGTCGGCTGATCGCTTGACGGTGAGCCTTGACGGGGCACCTTCAAAGCTGGACGATTTCGAGGCTCTACTGGAGAGCTACTCGATCACCGACCTGCAACGGTCGGGCCGGATCGCCCTACCGAAGATCGGGCGGGACGTGCCACGGCTACGGGCCGTTCCCGAGGCGGGCTAGCGGATCGCAGCCCAGGTCTAGACGCCGAGTAGTTCGCGGTCGATGTCGGCAATAGCCGGCTCGGCCCTGAGCATTTCTTGGCGATGGATCAAAGCCAGCTTGGTCCGCCGGCGCAGCAGATCATCAAGGTTGACGACCATTTCTCGTTCCAAGTAGACCGAGATTTCGCCCCGCAGAACATCGGATTCGACCATCACCGGCTCGGCCAGGGAGGGATCGGATTCGATGGCGTTGACGATGTCGAATGCCGCCAGGCCGTGTCGGCGCCAAAGAACCTCCGCTATCGAGTTCGCCCGTTCGACTTCGGGTGGCCGGTTGAGGCCAACTGTTGCCGCCCTTTGGTAGAACGCGCTGCGCTTAGCGGCCGGGGGTTCCCCACACCAGTCGTTACCCGGTTCAGATGGATCCAAGCCAAGCTCGCCTACGGCCTCAACCACCTCAAGGCCGACGTTGAGACAGTCGGTGAGCTTGCCCCCGAAGATCGTTACCACCGAACGAGCAGGATCGGTTTCGATGACGTGCTTTCGTGACAGCGCCGTCCAGTCGGTCTCGAGCTTGTCATCTCCACTGGCCGGCACGACGAGTGGCCGCACCCCGCTGCGTTCGGCGATGACGTCGTCGGCAGTCAACGGGTTGGAAAGCCTGAGCCTGGCATTGATCTGCGACAACAGGAACTGCCGGTCCTCATCGGTCACCGGCTCGTGGGCGTTGTTGGTTCTGGTATCGGTGGTCCCGATAACCGACCGATGGGCCATTGGAATGACGTAGAACAGCCGTTGGGTGTCGTCGAAGAAGGCCAGCACTCGTTCGCTATCGACAAGTTGCGGGACGACCAGATGAATGCCCTTGGAATACACGATTCGATGATTGGCGGTAACGCCCATGGACCGGTTGAGTCGGTCGGTGAATGGCCCAGCACCGTTGACGATGGTTTTGGCCGAGGCCCGCATCAATTTGCCGGTCAACTCGTCCCGCAGTTCGATACGCCATGGACCGGGTGACGCACCATTGACATCGGCTGACTCGCCGGCGCTGAAAGCTCCGTGGTGGGCTCCGACCACGGTGACGTAGTTGGCGGCGGCAGCACCGCTGTCCAAGGCGGAACGGATGAAGTTCCACACGAACCTGGCGTCATTGTCCTTCAGGTACCCGTCGGCGTACTCAATGGCGGCGGTGGCGTCATCGGTGTTGACGATCGGCTCCAGCTTGTTGATGGCAGCGGGCTTGAAGTACCGAGGTCTGCGGGTGGCCAGTCGACCCAGAATCCAGTAGCCGACGCTGCCCAAACCGGCCAGCCACGAAGGAAACGGTGCGGTGCGGTCGAGCGTGGCCAGGAAAGGTAGTTCGGCGATGGCGGTGGGGTAGGCCTTGAACAGCTGATTGCGAGATTTGAGCAGCTTGTTTACCAAAAGAAGCTCGTAGTTCTCAAGGTACTTGAAGCCACCCCACACCAGGTTTGAGGACTCCTGGCTTGTGAAGTTGGCGAAGTCACCCTGCTCGGCCAGGCCGACCGAAAGGCCCGAGGCGGCCAACGCTGCGGCGCTGACGGCGCCGTTGATTCCGCCCCCCACTACGAAGACATCAAAGTGGCCGCCGTCCAGCTTCTCCAACTGTTGCCGGCGCAGTGCGTCGTGACCGTGCTCACCAATCGTATTCATCGCGTTTCTACGACCTTCTTCCCGCCATCTTGGGAGCGGACTGCACCTGGCACGGTGAACCCAACTACGAAATCAACCGTAGCAAGAGCGTTGACAACGGCGGACGTAGTGTGAAGACTGTCCCTCATGTCTGAATTCGTGAGCATTGTTGAGTCCAAGTCGGAGTCTGTTCCGGTTGATCTGCCAACCGGTGTGGCTGTTCTTCGATTGGATCGGCCAAAAGTCAATGCCCTCAACCTGCAATTGTCCCAGGAACTTCTAGACGCCGCCATCGAATTGGAGGGCCGCTCGGACATTCGCGCCATCGTCTTGTGGGGCGGGCCCAAGATTTTCGCCGCTGGAGCTGATATTGCTGCGTTCCCAATCGGCGAAGGTCATCGTGACCCCTCGGACATGGTCGACCCGCTAAACGAAGCTCTCCTGCGACTTGAGGCGCTTCCTCAGATCACCGTGTCGGCCGTGAATGGCGTTGCCCTTGGTGGCGGCTGCGAGCTATCGATGGCCACCGACTTTCGAGTCTGCGGAGAATCGTCCAACTTTGGTCAGCCAGAGATCCTGCTCGGCATTATTCCCGGGGCCGGAGGTACACAGCGGTTGACCCGTCTGGTTGGCATGACCAAGTCGAAGGAGATCGGCTACACCGGCCGAATGGTCCCCGCTGCTGAAGCGGTTGAGATCGGCTTGGCGTCGGCCGCCTACCCCGATGACGAGGTACTGGCCAAGGCCATTGAGATGGTGACGCCGTTCACTACTGGTCCAGCGGCGTTGGCCAACGTGAAGCGGTCTATTCAAGACGGCTACGCCTTGGACATTGCCGACGCCATTGCCGTGGAGAAGCGGGAGTTCGTCGGCTCATTCCAGACTGACGACGCTGTCATCGGAATCCAGAGCTTTCTCGAAAGCGGGCCTGGCAAGGCGAAGTTCACCGGCAAGTAGCTCGGGCGGAATCACCGGCGGGCTAGAGTGCCCGATGTGACCGATGCATCAGACGGTTCCTATCCTCCTTCGGGCGATGTCGGAGAGGTGCTCATCAGTGAGTCCGAGATCCAGGACCGAGTTCGCGAACTAGGGATTCAAATCACTAACGAGATGGCGGGAGAGGTTCCCGTTCTGGTGGGAATCCTGAAGGGGAGTGTGGTCTTTGTCGCTGACCTCATGCGGGAGATCGCCGGGCCGGTTGACCTGGACTTCCTGGCCGTTAGTTCCTACGGACAGGAGACGAAGAGCACCGGTGTGGTCAAGATTCTCAAAGATCTCGACAACGAGGTGTCTAACCGTCACGTGATCATCGTGGAAGACATTGTCGACTCGGGTCTGACGCTTCGGTACTTGAACGACTACATGGCCGCCCGTCAGCCAGCATCGGTGCGAACATGCACGTTGCTTAGGCGCCAGGGCACCCAGACGTCAGACCTTGAGATCGACTACGTGGGCTTCGACATTCCACCGGCGTTTGTCATCGGCTACGGCCTCGATGCTGGCCAGCGGTACCGCAACTTGCGATACATCGCGGAGTACACCGGCGACTGAGTCCGGACTCGGATCCCGGCAACCGATTTTCGCTCGCTACCTGAGAGGCGGTCGGGGAAACAACACCGGAGTGTTGGCCTTGTACGCCTCGTAGTCGTCTTGGCCGCCCCATCGTTTGTCGGCCCGTCGTTCCAGCATGGGAACGCCGCTGATGCGGGTCAGCAGAACGTAGACGAACACCGGCGAAATCAACGTGACCAGCTGCCAGCCCCTCAGCGCGGGTAAAGCGATCAGAGCGATCCCGGCCCACAGGAGAATCTCGCCGACGTAGTTGGGATGCCGGGACCAAGCCCAAAGGCCGTCGGTGATAAAGCGGCCTTCGTTGGCCGGGCTGTTTCGGAACGATGATTTTTGAGCGTCGGCCACAATTTCGATACCAAATCCGGCGATCCAAACGATCAGCCCGACCACCGCCCAAATGCCAAGACTGCTTCTCGTCTCCGATGCAATAGCGGCGTGGGCGGCTGCCGCGGTGAAGATCACCCATAAACCCTGAAGCGTCCAGGCCATCAAGAATCTGGTTGGACTTTGTTTGATTCGGTCGAAGCGTCCGTCTTTGCCGGTTTGACGAACCCTAGCGAACAGATAGCTCCCAAGACGCAATGCCCACACGAAGATCAAAGTCGTTAGTAGCCATGAGCGCCCGTCGGACGGGCCACCGAGGACGACAGCCAAGACTGTCGTCGACAGATAGGTGAGACTGCCGGTGAGGTCAAAGTAGTGTTCGCTGCGAGCGGCGAACGACGGCACGAAGACGGCCCAGTTAATAACAAAGGCGGCGATAGCGACCCAAAGGTGTACGCCAAGCCCAGCGATCGCCCTGCCGCCAGTGGCTCCGGCCAACGCCACCACAAGGCCGACCAAAACAGTAACGGCCACCTGGCTCATGTCCCGTCCGGTCCTAGCTCTGTTAGGGCCGCGGTGGCGGGCTGCGCCGTTGCCTGTTGCTGTGCTGTCTTGCATCTGTTCTCCCTCTTCTCCGCTGTTCGAGTCGTCACAGCTGAAGACCGTCTGTAGCGGTCTAGAGTCTCGCATTCCGTTCAGGTCGACGCCACCGCGGCCAGTACATTCGGCCGGGAGCGCACCTGGGTGGGGTGGATGTCACACCAAAAGGCATTCTGGGATGTATCAGTGACCATGTCCCTGGGTCTGATAGACAAGTCGAAAAAGCGGTCGTTCGGCCGCCACCAGGAGGGAAGCCCGGTGCAACTTCAACCACGAGACCAAAACCTACGACCGAAGCCGACACGAGGCGAACGTCGCAAGATCCGGCGCAGCCCGGCGTATCTGGAACTTCGAGCCAGTCTTGGAGTCAACGACACTCAGGCGTTGCTGCTGATTCAGCTCGGCGACTTTCACCTGGCCCATGTCGGTCAACAGGTGACCTGTCGTCCATGGTCGCGATCACACGTGTTGATCGGACTTAAACCCCGGCTGTTTGTGACCGGGGCAGCAGAGATCAGCGCCCCATGGATGGTGCGGGACGCCGACCTTGATGTTGACGTGTCGATCGCATCGCCAGGTTCGGTGCTGTTCATCCACAGACGTCACCAGCACCTGGTAGGGCGCCTGCTAGCCGGGGCTGCGGAATCTGTTGGTCGCCTGACCCGCGCCGCCAGCCACAACCCACCAGCCCATGGGCCGGCCAAGGTGTCGAGCCACCGGCAACGGGATTCGGCAACACCAACCCAGACCAGACAGCCGGCCTAGCCTGCGCCCGAATCAGTGGGCCAGCATGGATCCCATCACGACAACGATTAGTGAGGCCAGGAAGCCGATTCCGGCCGTCGCCCCTCGCAGCGAGGCAGTAGTGGCCCGCTGATGCATGAAGGTGGCCGCTCCAGCCAGAACAACCAGCAGCATCTTGATGCCGAGCACGATGTTGTAGCCGGTGCTTACACCCGCCATGTCAACCGTCAATAGGTTCCAAATTCCGCTGGCTACGGCAACGGCGAATGCCGGCCATGCCACGCGGCCGAACGCCGCGGCCGCTTGAGCGGGTACGCCATCACCCGCTGAGCGCAGTACCGGTAGCAGCGCCATCATGATAATTTGGCCACCGATCCAAACTGCCATGCCCAGAAGATGAAGGGTGATGCGAATGGAATCGAGGTCCAATGCCGCGCTGTTGGTGGATGCAATCGTTCCTACTGTCATGTTTACAGTCCTCTCCGCTCGGGGGCGCCGCACCCCCGCAGGTTTGGTGTCACCGTAGCGGTGGGAATCCCCTCGCCGGTTGCCCTGGCTGAAGTCAAACGAGCTTGATGTCGGGTTCGGACCATAGACAGTCAGTTTGGGACCTGTCGGTGCGTTTCGAGCTTCCACTACCTTCAAGGTTCATGGCTGTCATTGAAACCATCACGCTCGGTCTTTCCGATGCGGCATCGGCGGAGGAATTCGCCGCGCCAACGCCAAGGTCGAAGCCGAGTACCTCCCGCTGCAAGCTGGTTTCAACCCCGGTAGCAGGGTGACCACCATCGACGATTCCGGGCTCTGGCCCATCTCCCTGCGATGGGACAGCGCGGCTGATGCCGATGCGGCTGTGCCTGGAGGGAATCCGAGATGGTGACGTTCGCCGTGCGGTCGAGGCTTATACCGGCGATCGCTACACCCAACACTCCACCGGAGTGCGCGACGGCGTCGAGGGTTTCGTCGAGTTCTTCGAACCGTTCGTGGCCCACAACACGGTCCGCGACATCGACCTCGTTCGTACCTTTGTTGACGGCCGTTTCGTGTTCGTCCACGCCGCACAGAGTCTGAACAACGGCGAGTCCAAGTGGGTCACTACCGACCTGTTTGACACTGACAGGAATGGCAAGATCATCGAACACTGGGATGTGATTCATGAGTTGGGCGGCACCAACCCCGGCGGTCACAACCAGGTTGACGGTGAAACCGCCGTGACCGACCTTCACCTGACCGAGGACAACAAGGCCGTGGTCCGGCGCCTGTTGACCGAAGCCTTCGCCGAGAACCCAACATCGCCGATGTCGGACTTCATCTCGACCGAGACCTACATCAACCACAACCCCGATGCTCCCGACGGCTTGGATGCTCTCATCGAAATGGATCGTTCAAGCCGGGAACGTGGGCAGGCGCTGTATTACAAGCAGGTCTATCGGGTGATCGGACAAGGCAATTTCGTGGTCTCGCTTGCCCACCAGATTTGGAACGGCATTGATTACGCGGCGTTCGACATCTTCCGGCTGGAAAACGGGTTGATCGTCGAGCACTGGGACAACGTCGAGACCCTGCCCGACCCGGCTGACTTGGTTAACTCGGGCAAGTTCTAACCGGTAGCGCCCGCTGTTGGCCCCGGATCCGGTGGCCGACCCTGGTGACGGTTAGGCTTGGTCAATGGTCGGCCAGCGTTACCGTTATTCCCGTTGGGACGGAACCCAGAAGGGCTTCGACTTCGACGCCTTCGATCTCATGGGGCAGATGGCTGACGACCTCATGTATCACGGCGACCCCATGGCCGCGCTGCGACGGCTGATGCAGGAGGGGTTCGAGGACCGCGACGGCCAGCATGTCGAGGGACTTCGCGAGATGCTCCGCCAGCTTCGCGAGGAGCGTCAGGAGAGGCTCGAAAACTACGATCTTGGAGGGGTTTACGACGAGATTAACTCCGATTTGAGCGATCTCATTGATGTCGAACGACAGGGCCTGGATGATCGTTCGGCGGTGGCTGACATGCAACTGGGCGACCCCGATGCAAGCGACGCCGACCAGCGAAACGCCGAATTGGCCAAGGAAACCACCTCGGCCAAGGCCATGCAACTCGACATGTTGCCTCCCGATCTGGCCGGCAAAGTTCGAGGCCTGCAGAATTACGAGTTTGAATCGAACGAGGCCCAGCAACGATTCGAAGAGTTGCTCGACCAACTCCGCCAACAGCTTGTGGACCAGCAGTTCAGCTCGATGTCGCAGGCCATGTCCAACCCCAGTCCCGAAGACATGGCCCGCATGAAAAATATGATGGCCGAACTGAACCGGATGCTGGAACAGCGGGCCAACGGCGAGGAGCCGGACTTCGAAGCGTTCATGGAAGAGTACGGCGACTTCTTCCCCACTCACCCGGAAACGCTTGACGAGTTGTTGGAGGACATGGCCCGTCAGATGGCGGCCATGCAAGCCATGTTGAACTCGATGACCCCCGAGCAGCGCCAGCAGTTGATGGATCTGTCCAATCAGTTGATGGAGGACCTTGATCTCAACTTCGAGGCCAGTCGCCTGAGCCAGAACCTGCAGCAGATGTTCCCTGACGCCGGGTGGCAGCAGGGTTACGACTTTTCCGGCTTTGACCCGCTCGGCCTCGCTGATGGCTCATCGATGATGCGTGAGCTCGGTGAGCTTGATCAATTGGAGCAGTTCCTCCAATCGGCCAACTCGCCGCAGGCGCTGGCTGAAGTCGACATGGAACAGGTCCGCAGACTGTTGGGCGATCAGGCGGCCGACAGCATGGAGCGACTGGCCGACCTGACCGACCTGATGGAACGCCAAGGTCTCCTCCACGCTAAGGAGGGTCGGCTGGAACTGACCCCGAAAGGTCTACGCCGACTGGGCCAGCAAGCGCTGGGCGAGCTGTTCAAGCGGCTGTCGCCCGACAAGCTGGGCAAGCACGACATGGACACCACCGGCATCGGCCACGAGCGGAACTACAGCACCAAGCCCTACGAGTTTGGTGATCCGTTCAACTTGAATATCGAGCGCACGGTCGGCAACGCCATTCGCCGCCAAGGGTCGTCTGAAGGCATCGGTGGTGGTGGAGTCAATTTCCCGGTCCGCCTTACCCCGGATGACTTTGAGATTGAGCGCACTGAGAAGCAGGTGCGGTCAAGCACAGTCTTGATGCTTGACCTGTCGCTTTCGATGCCAATGCGGGATAACTTCCTGCCGGCCAAGAAGGTGGCTATTGCTCTTCACGCTCTGATCAGTAGCCAGTTTCCCCGTGATTACCTGGGGGTGGTGACGTTCAGCGAAACAGCTATGGAGCTCAAACCCAGCGAGCTACCCGAGGTCTCATGGGACTTTGTCTACGGCACCAACATGCAGCACGGTTTCATGTTGAGCAGAAAGATGCTGGCCAAAGAGACCGGCACCAAGCAGATCATCATGATCACCGACGGGGAACCAACGGCTCACCTCAACAATGACGGCACTCCGTTCTTTAGCTATCCACCGACGCGTGAGACGGTCAACCGGACGATGGCTGAGGTGGTGCGTTGCACCCGGGCGGGGATCGCCATCAACACGTTCATGCTCGATCCAGACTCCGGGTTGCGGGGCTTTGTGGAACGCCTCACCGAGTTGAACAAGGGCCGGGCTTTCTACACCAACACCGAGAACCTCGGTGACTACGTGCTGGTCGACTTCATTGAGCACAAGCGATCAATCGTGCGGGGTCGATAAACCTACGACACCGGTGACTTGTCGTTGATGTTGGCGTTGACCTGCCGACAGTACAGCCATGGCCAGATGGCATTCGACCCGGCGACATGGCCGACGACATGGCCGACGACACTGTAGCTCGGTCGACAGCACCTGCCGGATTGCCTCGATGTTGGCGTTGTCCGCCGTCCTCGGAGCTCTAACTCTCGGCGGTTGCTCGTTCGCTGGCGGGGATGCAGAACTTGAGGCGCTCGCCACCGTCGACGTAGTTGACCAGGTCGATGTCGTCACCGTTGGGGCCGAGCCTCGAGCCGTCTTACGTTACCGCTTTGACTCCGACCCGAACTACAAGGTGACCTCAACCGACACGGTACGAGTCCTTCAGCAAGTTCTGCCAGGCGACGAAGTCGATCCCTCAATTTCAACCGAGGTCGACGCCACGGTCGCCACCGAGACGCAGATTATGATCGAGCAGTTCGGGCGGAGCCCGGGCGGCGACGGAGCCCTGTTCGCACTACAGAGTGAGATTGTCGATGCGCGGGTGGACGAAGCTACGTCGAGCGAGGTGGCTTCGGCTTTGTCGTCGTTGCAGGGGCATATTGGTCAACGGGCGGTGCGTCTGGTCGACGAGCGTGGGCTGCGATACGGACACGATGCCGACAACCGGACCGAGAGTGCCGTCGCCACCATGACTGCAGCCTTGGGCTCATCACTTGATTCTCCGATCTCCGCCGGTGTCAACCTGATTGCTCTGCCCGCCGAGGCCGTCGGTGTGGGAGCGACGTGGCTGGTTGGGCCGTCGGCCTTCAATGTTGGTGATTATGATCAGCGGAATGCTGTTTCGGTGGAACTCGTGGACCTTGAGCTCGATGACGACGGACGACCGCTTCGACTGGCAGTGGAACTAGCGATGCCGTCGGCACCACGGGCCGAATCCGGTCTTGAGCGGTCGGTGCAAGCACTTGAAGGGACTCTTGCGGTTGACCTGCGCTACCCGGCGCATACAGCCGCTGTGAGCTCCTCTGCGACATATCTCGCCTCCGCCGAGGCAGTACTGGGTGGTTTCGAGCTGTCGGCCTGGGACATGCCCGATGGACTGATCGAGCAGATCGTTGAGGTTGACAGTGTGATTGAAACTGCGGTGGATGTGAGCGAGTAGAGACCCTCGAGGTCCTAGTGAAGTGACTAATGTCACCTGCTTAGGGTGTTGGGCGATCACTGCTGTCATGTCGGCCATCCGGCTCTTCTGGAGCTTTGGCGAAGGCGGGAGATCCGTTCGTCGTTGGCGGTGGTCGGAGTCTGTCACTCAACGTGGCCACCTGATTGTGAGGTGGTCGGCAGGCGCGGCGTGTAGTGCTTAGTGGTGGCCAGTGGGCCGCTATCGGCCTGGAATCCGGCCTATTTTGGGCCTCTGGGGACCACATGGCACCACTCTGCGTGGTCGATTCCAGGGGGCTGGTGAGTGCGTTGAGTGGTGAATTCATGTCCTGCGGCCCGGACAGAATCGGCTTCCGGGACAACAAAAAGCCTCCCTGGCGATGCTTAAACCCGCTTAAACATTGGGATTTCTGGGAATTTTGCTTGTGCTTTCGGGTTGGAAACGGCAAGATCACAGTGTTGTAATTACATCGTTCGGTACTAGCTGTGGGTTACGTAAGGCGAGTGAACGCAGGTCGGGAGCCACGGTGAGTACCGGAATCGGACAGATGAGCTGTGAGGCCGTATCGGTCACGCAGTGTTCGATCCAAGCGAAGTTTTTAGTAGACGTACGAACCGGTTGTCGGCAGTGGCGCCGCACGAGGAGGCAATCATGCGAATAGGTCGAAAGCACCTCATGCTCGATACGAGCTGGCAGGAGTTCTCGAACTGTCTGGGTGTCGACCCCGACCTGTTCTTTCCAGAGCGCGGGGCATCTACCCGTGAGGCCAAAGAAGTATGTCGAGGCTGCGTCGTCAAAGACGACTGCCTCGAGTTTGCTTTGGCCAACGGAGAGAAGTTCGGCATCTGGGGCGGGATGAGTGAACGTGAGCGTCGACGCATTCGTCGACAGCGGGCTCTCGACCGTCAGGCTGCAGCCTTGACGGCTTCTGCCGAATCGGCCTAAGCCGGGCGGATTTCGGCGAATGCGCCGTGCGACTCTAGCCACGGCCCCTCGACCGCGATAGTCTTATGGGCATGCTCGCAGTTCTTCAAGGGCAGGAAATCTTGCTCATCGTGGTAATTATCATGGTCCTGTTCGGGAGCACTCAAATTCCCAAACTGGCCCGCAGCCTGGGCCAGGCCCAGCGCGAATTCAAGACTGGGCTCGACGAAGCCCAGTCCGAGGAGACCGCCGACAAGGCCTAGTGTGCCTTGAGGTGCGCTTCGCAAAGGCCGGAAGGCCTGTTCGTCGGTGTCTGAGATTTGCTCGTGAACTGCAAGTCGCCGGTGCGATTTCGCCGCAGGGATGTGAGCGAGCCGCTTCGCAGGGCTACTTCTGTCGGCTGACAGCGTTGGCTGACAGCAAAGAACCCGCCCCTTAGTGGAGCGGGTTCCCTGCTTCGTACATCCGGCCGTGGGTTGCTAAACGGCTACCTGAGACTGTCGTCGGGCCTTTAGGATTCGGCGACGCTGACGTTCGGACGTCCCGCCCCAAACGCCGTGGTCAATGCGATGTGCCAAGGCGTATTCCAAACACATGTCTTGCGATGGACAGCTGTTGCAGATCTTCTTTGCCACCTCCACACCAACGCCGTCGCTCGGGAAGAAGGTCTCGGGCGGGTGATTACTGCAGTTGCCAATGGCCATCCAATTGCTCTCCATAACCGTTAGACGCACAACTAGGTCGATCGGTTCCCTCTAAGTAAGAAATTTATTGAAAAACTTCGGCGGATAGCAACTCGGACGGCGAATTCGGGTGTCACCCGAAGAAATCGGATGGCCTGGGAAAGTTGCTCTGGGGGCGATCAACGCACCCGATCAGACCTAGCCGCACACTAGGATGGTCGCCCATGACTGACATTGAAGTCGAGGAGGAACAGACACCGGTGGCTCACGTCACCGTGGTCTACACCGGTCCTGCGGCACCTCATTGGGAACTAAAGGTCCGATACGGAGACCAGAAACTCGTCGACGACTTCTGGGCCCGGGTCAACGCCCGCCTGCTGCTCTTGCCCAAACATGATCCGCAATTCCGCCGGAACAGGGAACGAGTTAACCGCGACGCTGAGCGAGAGCTCATCGTTTGCGACTGGGATCTTGGCGACGAGGACGGCGACAGCAACAACGGCGGTCGCCGCCCCGGTGGCTCGAACAATGGTCACGCCCCCGGACGACAAGCTGCTGCCCCGGCTGCCCCCGATCAGGTGGAGCCGGTCCAAGAAGCCGAGCCTACGGCTGAAGAAGCCGACGAGACCGCTGTCTCGACGGAAACAGAGTCCGGCGGCGATGCTGGCACTGACACTGATGCTGGCACTGACACTGATTCCGAGGATTCCGGCGCTCCGGCAACCTCGGAAGAGGAGTAGTGGCCAAGGGCGACGGCGGATCGAAGAAGAAGAGTCAGTCAAAGGCGTCTAAGAAGTCAAAGAAAGATCGTCGTGGCGACGGCCCGGTTGTAGGCGTTGACGTAGGCGGCACCAAGGTTCTGGCCCGGCTGATCGATCCGGAGACCGGCGAGGCCGATGGCTGGGCCAAGGCATCCACCCCCAAGACCGGTCTCGACGATCTCTTCAACACGGTCGAAGAGGTGATCGACGAGCTGCTCGACGGGCGCAGTTCGATGAAAGACGTTTCAGCCGTTGGTATTGGTGTTCCCGGACCGGTTGACGGTGACGGACTGGTCTTCAAGTGCCCGAACATCAACGGCTGGGATCAACCGATCCAGCTGGCCGAGGTGATGGGCGACCGTTTGGGAGTTGACGTTGTCGTTTCCAATGACGTCAACTGCGGTGCCGTCGCTGAGCACCGGGTAGGCGCCGGTAAAGGCGCTGACAGTCTGTTGGCCGTCTTTGTCGGCACCGGGGTCGGCGGAGGCCTCGTGCTGGACGGCAAGTTGGTCGTCGGGGCACGTGGCATGGTGGGGGAGATTGGTCACATGACCGTCGAGCCTGGAGGCCGACCCTGTGGTTGTGGTGGTACAGGACACTTGGAGTGTTACGCCGGGAGAGCCGGCATAGATCGTGAAGTTCGACGACGCACCGAAGCCGGAGCCAGTCCGTTCTTGTTGGATCTCGTCGGCTCGAGCCCGATCAAGTCACGCCACATCCAGGCGGGTGTAGAAGCCGAAGATCCGTTGACAGTAGAGTTGGTTGATGAGGCGGTTCATGCACTGGCACAGGCAATCGGCAACGCCGCCAGCCTCCTGGACATTCCTGTCGTGGTTCTCGGTGGAGGTATCGTCGATCGGCTTGGTCAGAAGTTTCTTGATGACATCACCGGATCTCCGCGGTTCGGCGGGTTTGGGCCCGATATCACCCGATTGGTGTTGGCCGAGCGTCTGGACGACGCCGGAGCCATCGGTGCCGCCTTGTTGGCCGGCGAGGACTAGGGGCATTGTCTGACGCTTTGCGGTTCACCTCAAACCTCTCTTCCGGTCCTGGGTTCGTTCTTCTTGAGCGGTGATCACCGCCGCCGAAAGTAGAGTTGCCGCCAGTGCGCTCTTTGACGAACAATGAACATGTTGCCTCTTTCCGATGATGTGATCGAGGAGCTTGCCGAGGCTCGGTTCACAAATCGCGAACTGTCTTGGCTTGACTTCAACTCCCGTGTCCTGGCCCAAGCCGAGGATCCGCAGCTTCCCGTCCTCGAACGGCTGAAGTTCTGCGCAATCTTTTCGTCGAACCTCGATGAATTCTTCATGGTTCGAGTGGCTGGCCTACGTGACCAGGTGGCCGGTGGCGTCAACAAGTCCGGCCCCGATGGCATGAGCCCGCAGGCTCAGCTTGGCGCCATACGAAGCGAAGTGGACCGCCAACTGGAGCGTCTGGACGCTGTGCTGGTGGCCAACATTCTTCCTGAGCTGACGTCCGAAGCGATCAACGTCGTCGGCTGGCAGGATCTCACCGTTGATGAGCGCAAGTTCGCCACCGACGAATTCGAGGATCGGATCTTCCCCGTCCTGACTCCGTTAGCGGTCGATCCTGGTCACCCGTTCCCGTACATTTCGAATCTGTCGGTCAGCATTGCCGTGCTGATCAATGATCCGGCGACCGAGCTACATCGATTTGCCCGGGTCAAGGTTCCGGCATCAATGCCACGACTGCTCACCCTGCCCGGAGACAATCGGTTTGTGCCGTTGGAAGCGGTGATGGTCGCTCACCTCGATGAGTTGTTCCCTGGCATGGACGTCATCGGGGGTTGGCCGTTTCGGGTTACACGTAACTCCGATCTCACCTTGGACTCCGATGCTGACGACCTGCTGGAGGCCGTCGAGGTTGAGTTACGTCGTCGCCGATTTGGTCAGGCCATTCGCCTTGAAGTAACTGACGACATCCCTGACGAGGCGTTCCAACTGCTGCTTCGTGAATTGGAACTTGAGATTGACAGCGTCTACTCCCAGACCACGTTGATCGATCCCAGTTGTTACTGGGAGCTGGTAGGGCTGGATCGACCCGACCTCAAAGCATCCAGTCGACCGCGTGTGGTTCCCCGCCGACTTCGCGATCTTGAAGGCAGCAGGGACTTTTTCGACCGAATTCGACGAGAAGACCTTCTCATCCATCATCCATACGAATCGTTTCAGGCGTCGATCACTGAATTCGTGCGTCAGTCGTCGGTCGACCCTGATGTGCTGGCCATGAAGATCACGTTGTACCGGACCTCAGGCGACAGCCCGATTATTGAGGCCTTGATCGGTGCGGCGGAACGAGGCAAACAGGTCGCCGTCCTCATCGAGCTCAAGGCCAGATTCGATGAGCAGGCCAACATCGAGTGGGCCAGACGGCTGGAGAACGCCGGTGTCCACGTCGTCTACGGCTGGGTTGGTTTAAAGATCCACAGCAAAATCATGCTGGTTGTCCGGCGCGAGAGCAACGGCATAACGCGCTACTGCCACGTCGGAACAGGCAACTACAACCCGAAGACAGCAAGGCTTTATGAGGACGTTGGGCTGCTGACCGCCAATGCCGACGTCGGCGCCGACGTAACTCAGCTGTTCAATTTCCTGACCGGTTATGGACGTGATGTGGCTTACCAGCGGTTGGCAGTTGCGCCCACCCATATGCGCAATCGGCTGGTGCAGATGATCGAGAACGAGATCGCTGCCGACAGCCCCGATCGGCACATCGTGATGAAGATGAATTCGCTGGTTGATCCCCAGCTCATCGACATGTTGTACGAGGCCAGCCGGGCCGGAGTCCAGGTTGATCTAATCGTCCGGGGTATCTGCTGTCTGCGCCCTCAGGTGCCAGGGTTGTCCGAAACGATTCATGTCCGCAGCATTCTCGGCCGGTATCTCGAACACTCGCGTATCTACTACTTCGCCAACGGTGCCATCGTTGATGAGTCGGTTGATCTCGACCCCGAGCAGAAGGACCGCTTCTACATAGGCTCGGCCGACCTGATGCCCCGTAACCTGGATCGTCGGGTGGAGGTCTTGGTTCAAGTCGATGCCCCAGAGGCCAAGAGACGTCTCAGCGAGATCCTGGTCACCTGTCTCGATGACACGGCGTTGTCGTGGGTACTGGAGGCCGACGGAACCTACCGACGCCTGGGGCACCTTGGTGATGGGATCAACGCCCACGAAGTGTTGGAAGAGCTAGCGGCTGCCAGGTCCAGCGGTGGCGACCCCACCCTCGACTTGGAAATGCGGCCCCGTACGCTTAGCGCCGGGAGCTTGAACGCATACGGCGACCGACTGGGCGACTTGTAGTGGCCAAAGTTCACCTCGACGGCTCGAGGTACCCTAGTGTGGTCCTATGCAGGTAACCGCGTGACTGAGGCTGCGGATAAGTCCGGCGCCGAACACCGGGCTACGGAAGGCTCCATGAAACCAAGCCCGTCCCCCGACGCTGACAACGCCGACGAGCAAATCGCTGAAATGACCGCGCTGCTCAAGATCGACGACGATGAGATCATCCGGGCCGCCGGTTGTCTCGTGTATCGAGAGTCGAACGGCCGCCTCGAAGTGCTGGTCGTCCATCGACCCCGCTACGACGATTGGGACCTCCCTAAAGGTAAACGTGAGGACGGTGAGTCCGACCTTGAGTGCGCCATCCGCGAAACCAAGGAAGAATCCGGCTTCGGCGGCGAAATCGAGAACGAGCTGTCACCCGATCACTACCTGGTTCGGGGGCGGGACAAAGTGGTGCGGTGGTGGGTCATGCGATGCACCGACGGCGCCTTCGAATTCAACACTGAGGTCGACGAAATTCGGTGGCTCGAACCGGCCGAAGCCCAGGCAATGTTGTCCTATGGGCACGCTAGAAGCCTCATCGACGAGTGGGCGGCCGGGCGATCCGAGTCTGTCGACGCCGGCTAAGAACTACTGGTCGTCACCTTGCGGCCGATGTGATCTGCAACTGATTGGGGTCGTTTGTCGAACCGTCACGTTCTGTTTTCCTTGTGTTCACCTATGAACTAAAGCCCCGTAACGTCCGACAAATAACCTCAGGACAACAGATCAGCAGATGTCGCTGGTTGCGTCGAGACCCGGAAGGGTCAACGAATCATCGAGATGGGCGAGACGCTAATGCACTTGGGTAGCGGTGAATTGAACGCCGAGGACAGCAAAGAGTCGGGCGGCGAGCCGGCGACGGGAATGGAACAGCCTTGGCGCTGACGACAGCTAAGCCTGGCCTTCTGTCAGGTAACGCAAGACGACGGACCCGTGAGCGCATGGTCCACATCCTCGTAGCCGCGGCGGCGTTGACCTCGATTCTGGTCAGTATCGGCATTGTCGGTTCCCTGCTCTACCGTGCGGTCGAGTTCATGGCCGGCCTCGCTAGTCCCGGCGAGGTTGACCTGGCCGAAGCTCGGGACGGCATTAGCTTCGCCAACCTTTGGTCGGACAAGTGGGCACCACGCTTCTTTGACTTTGACGTCAAGACGCTGCTGGTCGGGAGTCTTGTCGTCACAGTCGTGGCCATGGCGGTAGCGGCGCCGATTGGCCTCGGATCGGCAATCTATCTGTCCGAGTACGCCACTGACAGGGTTCGCAAGGTGGTCAAGCCGATTCTTGAGATCCTGGCCGGTATTCCATCAGTGGTACTCGGGTTCTTTGCCTTGCGGTGGATTGCCCCCAATGTTGTCGGCAACGTCTTCGACGGGGCTGATGGCCAAAGCCTTTTGGCCGCCGGGCTGGGCGTCGGGCTTCTCACCATCCCACTGATGGCATCAATTTCAGAAGACGCAATGCGGTCAGTACCTCGAGCGCTGCGAATGGCGTCGGCCGGTCTAGGAGCCCGCAAGCGGACCACCACCGTGTCGGTTGTACTGCCAGCGGCGATATCTGGTCTGGTGGCGGCTGGGATTGTTGCCACCTCCCGTGCCATCGGCGAGACGATGGTCGTCTTCCTGGCCGCCGGAGCTTCTGGAAACTCGGCGCTGTTCACCGTCAATCCGCTTGAACGGGGCTCGACTATGACGGCGGCCATGGCCAGTCAGGCCTCAGGCACCGATGGAACGATTTCCGAGCTGGGGTTCGGGTCACTGTTCTTTGTGGGGTTCGTTCTCTTCGTAATCACGCTGACGTTGAATCTCATCGCCGACCGATTCGTGCGTCGAGTTCGGGAGGTGTACTAGCCAATGGCAGTAACGCAACCTATTCTGAACAGCAAGACCAGCGACCGGGTCCGAAAGCAGCTGGAGACCGGCGGGTTCAACCTGAGCGAAGGGGCCTTCAAGTGGGCGTTGATCAGCACCTTGTTGTTTGCACTCTTGGTGCTTACGGTCCTCGTCTATGACGTGTTCGTTGACGGCTTCCCCGTCTTCACCGACCGGCTGGGCACGTTTCTGGCCAACCCCAGTCGAACGAGAGCCGATGAGACCGGAATCTTCCAAGGGCTTCGCGGTACGTTCTGGATCGGCGTCTTTGTCATCCTGCTCACGTTCCCTATCGGGATCGCCGCTGCCATTTACCTGGAGGAATACGCATCGGACAACTGGTTGACCCGGACGATCAACATCAACATCCGGAACCTGGCCGGTGTCCCATCCGTTGTGTACGGCATCCTCGGTTTGACGATCTTCGTCAGCATCCTCAAAGGTGTGTATGGCGACGTGGCGTTGTCTCGGGGCAACACCACCACCGCCGGTGGGTTGACGCTTGCGGCCTTGGCGCTGCCAGTGGTGATCATCACCTCGGCGGAGGCTATTCGCGCTGTGCCCAGCAGTCTGCGTGAAGCTGCCTACGGGGTCGGTGCGACCAAGTGGGAAGTCATCAAGTCTCACACCCTCCCCTATGCGGCCCCCGGTATTCTCACGGGAACATTGCTGTCTTTGGCTCGGGCCTTGGGTGAGGCGGCCCCACTGATTCTGGTGGGCGCCGTGCAGGGCAAGCTGGGACCGCGCACCGGCTTCTTCGAACTACAGCAACTGGGCGAAAAATTCACTGCCATGCCGATTGTCATTACCGACATGGCCAAACAGCCGGGTGCCGAATGGCAGCCGGTGACCGCAGCGGCAATCGTGGTACTGCTTCTGGTGGTGCTCAGCTTCAACGCTGTAGCGGTGATACTTCGAAATAGATTCGAGCGGAAACGTCAAGGCTGAGCCCGTGACAGGCTCAGGCCGCGACAAGGAGTCGGAAATGGCGACAGAGGCACAACGCATGCAAGCTGATGACAGCTCAAACAAAACAGGAACAGCTTCAGGGGTATCCATGAGTCCAACGGTTGAAGGCGCCGGTCTGGCAGTGAAGTCAGAGACCCAGGCAGTAGTGCGGCTGGACGATGTCTCGGTTTACTACGGCAGCTTTCGGGCAGTGCGAGATGTAACCATGCCGATCAACAAGAACGAGATTACGGCCATGATCGGCCCGTCAGGTTGCGGCAAGTCCACGGTGCTGCGCTCCATCAACCGCATGAACGACCTCATCCCAACGGCCCGAGTCGAGGGCCTGGTGTCGTACATGGGCATCGACCTGTACGGCGAGGACGTTGACCCCGTCGAGGTACGCCGTCGTATCGGCATGGTGTTCCAAAAGCCCAACCCGTTCCCGAAGTCCATTCGCGAAAACATCACCTATGGCCCCCGGATCGCCGGTATCCCGAAGAAGGAGTGGGACGATCTGGTTGAACAGTCGCTTCGATCGGCCGCCATTTGGGACGAAGTAAAAGACCGGCTTGATGACTCCGCACTGGGACTTTCCGGCGGACAGCAGCAGCGACTATGCATCGCCAGAGCCGTCGCAACCAAGCCCGACGTGCTATTGATGGATGAACCGTGCTCTGCCCTCGATCCGATCGCCACCGGTCGTATCGAGGACCTTATGCAGGAGCTCAAGAACGATTATTCGATCATGATTGTCACCCACAATATGCAGCAGGCGGCACGGGTCAGCGATCGGTGCGGCTTCTTCACCACCGAACTTGATTCACAAAGCGACCGTCGAACCGGTCAGTTAGTCGAGTTCGACGAGACAGACAAAATCTTTTCCAACCCGAGCGACGAGCGAACCGAAAATTACGTCACAGGCCGGTTCGGCTAGCCCAACCGCCAAGAAGAGCGACACCGGTCGGTTCCGGTTCGTCGCAGCAAGAAAGGGGTCGACTTGAGCATCGACGACATCGCAGCCAGTCAGCCACCACAGATTGAACACCGCAAGGCATACCACCGAGAGCTTGAGTCGCTGACCAATGGGATTCTCAGGCTTGGAGCGTTGGCCTGCGAGACGATCCCTCGCAGCACCGAGGCGCTGCTTTCCGGCAACTTGAGTGACGCCCAAGCGGTTATCGACGCCGATGACGTCGTCGACGACCTTGCGGCTGAGTTGGAGGAACAGTGCTTGTCGATCATGGCTCGACAAGCACCGATGGCCGGTGAGCTACGTCGACTGGTCACGTGCATCCACATGATCTCCGAGATCGAGCGTTCGGCCGACCTCATGGTCAACGTCTGTAAAGCCAGCCGCCGAATGTTCGGTCAGCCCCTGACCCCTCAGATCCGGGGACTGGCGGCGTCCATGAGCAAAGAAGCCAACAAGCTTCTGCGACTCTCGCTCGACGCGTTCGCTGACAACAACGTCTCGTTGGCCGCCGCGCTAGGCGACATCGACGACGAACTCGACCAACTCAACCGTGACATGGTTGAGACGATTTTCGCCCACGAGGGCGATCAACAGATCGAGCTTTCGGGTGCACTTCAGTTGGCTCTTATCGCCCGTTATTACGAGCGGGTTGGCGACCACGCGGTCAACATCGGAGAGCGTGTGATCTACATGATCACCGGAAGTCATCAGTTGGAAACTGACGGAGACCGCGACCGGCGTGGCTCGGCGTCCAACCAGGAAACTAGCTCCAGCGATTCAGCGGAGGAGTAGGTAGCCAACTGTGTGGGAGGCCGTCGTCGCTGCCATTTCTCTTTCCGCTGGAGTTGTCATCGGCTGGTTCGGGCGACGGTCGCGTGTGGCGACAATCGACTCTGATAGGCCGCCTGTGGTGGAGCCGGTCCAGTCGACAAACACTGTTTCGCTTGAGCCGCTAGCGGTCGTCGATGAGGACATAGTGACCACCAACTTGGTGGCCAAAGCGCTGGCCGATCTGCGTCTGGGCGTCGTGGTCTTTGGCGGAGACGGCGAGGAGTTGTACCGCAATCGCACGGCCGAAGAATTCAAGACAGCTCGCCACGGAAATGCTTTGACCGAAGCGGCGCTGGAACGGGTGGTTGAGGGCGCTCTCATTGGGTTGTCGCTGGAAGAGAAGTTGGACCTGTACGGTCCGCCACAGCGAAGTTTGCGAGTCCAAGCGTCTCCCATACTGGAAGGCGATCAGGTGAACGGGGTCACCGCAGTCGTCGAGGACGTAACCGATGCTCGCCACGTTGAGCGGGTTCGCAGCGACTTTGTCGCTAACGTCAGTCACGAACTTCGGACACCGGTGGGAGCGATGAGTGTCCTAGCCGAGACTCTGGCCGACTGTGAGGACGCCGATGTGGCCTCCCGTCTCACCAGCCGGATTCAGCGAGAAGCCGTTCGCATGAGCGAGACCATCGCCGACTTGTTGGTACTGTCGCGTCTTGACTCAGGTAATGTAACCGCATCGGACACCACGGACCTGACGTCGGTTGTAGCCATGGCTATTGATCGAGTCAGCGAAGCTGCTGTGCAGCGTGGGGTGGAGGTCGTGGTCGAGAAGGGCCAAGACGGGCCAATCCTGGTTGACGGCGAGCAGGGCCAGCTGGTTTCGGCGGTGGCCAATCTCCTCGACAACGCCATCAAGTACACCGCCATCAAGTACACCGACACCGCCGCTGCCAGTGAGCCCGATCACGTCGGTGGCGCATCGAGCGGCGACCGGACCGATTCCGAGGTCACCGTGTCGATTGATATCAAAGGTGGTTCATCATCGGCCGACCTGCCTGAAGCGGTACTGGCCGTCTCCGACCGGGGAATTGGCGTGCCGGAAACCGACCTCAACCGGATATTCGAGCGGTTCTATCGTGTCGACAGCGCTCGAAGCCGGGACACCGGCGGCACCGGACTTGGCTTGTCCATTGTTCGAAACACTGTCATCAACCACGATGGAACTATTGACGTTGAATCGGTGGAGGGGCGAGGCTCGACGTTCACCATCCGACTCCCTCTTTCATCGGCCCAACTTCAATTGGACAAGATGACACCTGCGGCCAACGTCGAGGGCACGAACGGCCCAACGTAGACTTCGTCGAGACACGATTTGCCGGAGACAGGGTTGAGATAGTGAGAGGAACCTTAGGTGGACAACGCCGAACGTAGCCGAGTGCTCGTGGTCGAGGACGAAGAAGCATACGTCGATGCCCTGACAGTGGGGCTTACCCGCGAAGGGTTTGACGTTTCCGTGGCTCGAACCGGTGCTGAAGCCTTGGCCGTCTTCGACGAATGCGCCCCTGACATCGTGCTGCTGGACCTCATGTTGCCCAACGTCTCGGGTCTTGACGTTTGCCGGGAGTTGCGGAGCCGGTCGTCGGTACCGATCATCATGGTTACGGCAAAGTCGGCCGAGGTCGACACTGTGGTCGGCCTTGAGGTCGGAGCCGACGACTACGTGACCAAGCCGTACCGCATTCGGGAGCTGATTGCTCGAATCAGAGCCCTGCTCAGACGAGACGAGCTCATCAGAGCTGAGACTGGCCGGACGGCGTCGGCACCTGAGGATGTAGCCGAGGAGGCCATCGTTGTTGGGGACATCTCGCTCGACACCGCCAAGCACGAAGTGGTGATCAGAGGCGAGGAAGTTTCGCTTCCGTTGAAAGAGTTCGAATTGCTCCACTACCTGATGGCCAACGCCGGTCGGGTTCTGACCCGGGATGCGCTCATCGAGAGGATTTGGGGATACGACTACGTTGGCGACACCAAGACGCTGGACGTCCACATCAAGCGACTCCGAGCCAAGGTCGAGGAGGAGCCGTCACGCCCCGCTTCAATCGTCACAATTCGGGGACTCGGCTACAAGTTCGATCGGCAGCGCTGAGGAGAAAACGCGGTCGGTCTCGGCTGTGTCTTTGGTCCGACGAATATTCCGTTTACCATCAGGTCCTGGTGACTACTTCGGCACAAGGCGGAAAATCCGGTATTGGCCGGGCGGAGAGGCGAGTAACGGGTGGATCTCAGCGCGCTCCCGGCGTGGTGACACCGTTCCAGCGGTTGGCTCGGACCCACGCCTTTTCGGTGGTCGGAGACACGCTGTTAGCCATAGCCTTGGCCGACTCGTTGTTCTTCAACGTCGATCCCAACGATGCCCGGTGGCGTGTCGGGGCGTACCTGTTGCTGACAATCGCCCCGTTTGCCTTTGTCGCTCCGTTCCTGGGGCCGGTGATGGACCGGGTGCCGGGTGGCCGCCGGTACATGATCATTTTCTCGGCCTTGGTTCGCGCCGGGGTTATGGCAGCCTTAGTCCGCTACGTACAGGATTGGCCGCTGTTCCCTCTGGCATTTTCGATGCTGGTGATGGGCAAAACCTATGCGGTGGCCAAGAGCGCCGTGGTCCCGACGACCGTGGCCACCAAAGCCGATTTGGTTCGCTCGAACTCCAGGCTGGCCATCTTGTCGGCTATGTCAGGCGCGGCCGCCAGTGTTCCCGGCGTGCTACTTCTCCGATTTGGGGGAGCGGAATGGGTGTTGGCGCTGGGTGTGGTGGCGTTCTTGGTTGCCGCCTTCTTCGGGATTGCGATTCCGTCGACCACGGTGGCACAGCAGCCAGAGGATCGCCAAGAACGCCAGGAACTACGGGGAGCCGGGATCCTGGTGTCGTCCAGCGCCATGGGCTACCTGCGAGGTGTCGCCGGGTTCGTGACTATGTTGTTGGCCTTCGCCCTACGTGGCGGGATCGATCCCGGCCCGACAAACGCCGGTGTGGAAATCGGCCATCAAGTTCGCGAAGCCGTCGGATTCGAGCGCCTTGACCTGGCCAGCGGCGGTGCCCCACCGTGGCACTTTGGTCTTGCCCTGGTCGGCGTGGGTCTCGGTGGGCTACTGGGCTCAATTGCCGTTCCCCGGCTGCGGGCCCACCTCCGCGAGGAGCGCATCTTGGCCTACGGCTTGATCGCACTCACGATCCTGGCCGTATTGGCCGCCATTTCCACCGGCCTGGCTGGAGCCTTCATCATGAGCTTAGGGACCGCACTGGCCGCTCAAGGCGGCAAACAAGCATTCGACGCCATCGTCCAACGCGATGCACCCCGAGCCAACCTGGGCAGGACGTTCAGCCGCTACGAGAGCCGTTTCCAGCTGATCTGGGTGCTTGGAGCCCTTGTACCTGTCGTGATTCCGCTGCCGGCTCGGGCCGGGTACCTGCTTATCGCCGCGTCGGCGGCCTTCGTGGCCGCCACCTACTGGATCGGCCGTACGCCAAACCCGGCGGCTGTATTGTCCGATGGTCTCGTGGCCCAGAACCTGGACCGGTTGGCCGGGGCTTTGCCCACGCCGTTGGGCCAGCGTCTTCGGTCTCGAACCTGGGCCCGTGTAGAAGAGCCCGATCGAGGAACCTCAACCGGTCGTTACTCCGATTCGTCGTCCTGATCGGAATCGTCGGGCGAGTCGCCTCCAAGTTCTCCGAAACCTTCGAGGCCTGATAGATCGTCGGGCACGTTGAGGCCCATTCCTTCGGCATCGTCGGTCAAGCCGATGCGGGCCAACCACAATCCTGGGGCATCAACCTCAGCGGCCGTGGGAAGATCCAACTCGTCAGCCCACAAACGTTGAAGACCTTCGTGGCCTGCCCGTTCGACCACACCGTCAATGAAGGTCTTGCCTCGTTCGATGGTGACCGGACCGACTTCCATGCCAAGCAGGCGTTCGGTAAAGCGGTCGGATGGGGACGCTTCCGATGCTCGGTCGGCCATTCGTCGACGAATGTCGTCGTGGCTGGGAATCAACGATTCTGTGATGGTTGACACCGTATGATCCACGTAGCCGAGAATGGCCGAGAGGAGAGCGTCGATTTGGGGGACGAGCAGGTCCTGAGCCGGTGATCGAAGCAACGACAAAACGGTGTCCGGATCGCTGAATGCCTCGGAGACTTCTTGCATCTGAGCCATGTCGGTAACCGGCCCGAGCTTCTCGGCGATGGCTTCCTCGTTGGGGCGGAACGCCGAGGCAAAGTCGATGAGGAGGGAATCCAGGCGACTACGAACATGGTCGACGCTTAGAACGGCATGGGTGACCATCTCGTGGATGAGGATCCACAGGCGGAGATCGTCGACGGCAATGTTCCAGACCTTGGCTGAGCGGTCAATGTTGGTCGGAACCACCAGCACCTCCGCTGTGGCTCTAGGGACCGGAAGATCGTATTGGCCTAGAGCCCGGCGACCGAGATGCCCCAGCATGTTTCCGGCCGACGTAGCCACCAGGAATGGACCGAGCGAAGCAAACAGTTGTCCCATGATTTGGGCCGGGAACAGAGCAGCGAAGTCGCCGCCGAAGGGATCGGCCCCAAGAGACTCTGCCATCTGTTCGATGTCTGTTCCCTCCTGCCCGGAGGCTGCGTCCTGGGGAGCTGCCAGGTTTTCGGACAACGCCTCTCCGAATCGTTCGAAGAACGGCCGGTAGGCGACGATGCTCTGCGTGCTCCAAACTGACCTGGTCACCGCTGTGACTTTGAGGGTCGGGGGTAGCCGCAAACCTGGAACTTGACCGACGTGAAGCTCGGCCACGCGGGCCAGGTCCTCAATGGCTATCCGGTCGGCAGGATTCAGATTGTGTTCCGTCCCACCGTCGGAAGCAATGGCCGCAGCCATGTCGATTGCCGCCTTCCACGGATCGGACTTGGCCAGCCCCCCGAGGAGAGCACTGAAGTCGAAGAACGGGATATCTCCACCGAGTGGATTACTACTGCTCACAAGGGCATGGTAGAGCAGTGGAGTCCATTGTTGTTACCGGTGCCGGTGGCGGAGTGGGTCGACGGGTTGTTGCCAAGCTGTTGGATCAGCCTGAAATCGACCGGGTTGTAGCCCTCGATCGCGTACCGGGACAGTGGCTTCAAGCCCAGAACGGGCCGGCGATCGTCGACGATCGGCTAGTTCCCAGAACCGTTGATCTACGTGCCGGTGATCTCGTGCCGCTGTTGGAAGGGGCCAAGTCGGTTATCCACCTGGCCGAGGATCATCGGCGGTTGCGCCGCCGACGACACGACACCTCGATCATGCAACGGCTCTTGGAGGCTGCTGTCGAGGTCGGTGTGGGTCATTTGGTGGTCCTGTCGTCGGCGCTGGTCTATGGGGCTCACGCGGACAACCCTGTGCCACTAACCGAAACCCATCCCATCCGTCCGATCGAGTCGCTGATGCAGGCCCGGCTTAAAGCCGAGCTGGAAGACCTGGCCGGCCGCTGGGCCCACGAAAGCAATGCCAAGCTGGCAGTGTTGCGACCGACCACGGCGTTTTCAGAAGATGGCCCGAGCTGGGTTGGTGCGGCGCTACGGGCAGCGATCAGCGTGCGGGCCGAGCAGGTCGATCCCCCGATGCAGTTTGTCCACCACGACGATCTCGCCGGAGCAGCGGTTCTCGCCGCCACCGCCCGCTTGAGCGGGGTCTACAACGTTTCGGCCGACGGCTGGCTAGGTGCCGACGCCTTTCGAGCTCTACGAGGGGAAATCGAGGTGCGCCTGCCGGAACGATTGGGGGAGGTTCGCCACCACCTGGCTCGGCGGGTGGTCGACGGGGCGCTGCTTGACGGGCTTGAGCCCTACGTCCGCCACCCCTGGGTAGTAGCCAATGATCGGCTGCGAAGCGAGGGGTGGGAGCCGGCCTACAGCAATGAGGAGAGCTATATGGCTGGAACGGCTGCGCCGCTTCTGGCCTCGCTTGGTCCGCGAGAACGCCAGGAACTTGTCTTGGGTGCGTTGGGCACCATGGGTGCGGTGACGGCCGGAGGGGCGCTATGGCTCCGAAATCGGGTTAACCGCTAGGTGCGGATCGTCAACACGCAACTCTGACGTCTCGAAGCGACGGTTTGATCGCTCAACTGTCAGCACAACTGATTGGCCCGGCTCGAGGCGACGCATCAGATGAGTCAGGTGGTCAGTATCGAGAAGTTTCGTTCCGTCGACGGCAACGACCACGTCGCCTCCGGCCAGGTCGGTGGCGAAGGGGCCTGCTGGGTCGACATCGGCTACGACCGGCCGGCCCGAATCGTCCGGCGAAAGCTCAAGGGCGAAATCCTGGTTCTCATCGAGGGTGAGCAGAGATTGGGCCAGTCGGATGAAATCGTCGACGGGAAGGGCGGCGACGACCGCCCCGGCGGCGTTGACGACAAATCCGACGAGGTCGCCGGCCGGGGTAGTAAGCGGGGCTCCTGCCAAATGATCCTCAAACGGGATCGATGTGATGATGGCCGAGTAAATGGTGTGACCAGAGTTGTGCAAGATCGCTTCGTCGACACCGATGACGGCACCGTTCTTGGCAGTTGACACTGCAGCGTCGCCCACCACGACGTCCTGTACTTGCTCAGCCTCGAACTGGGGGAGGGCAATGAGTTCTTCGAGCAGAAGCCCGGGTTCGCCCTCGATTGTTCCGGCCCGCACCGGTGCCGCCAAGACTGCTATGTCAGCGAATTGATCAAACCCGAGGATGTCGATGTTGAATCGTGTCCGTCGGTCGTCGCCCTCAAGCCACAGGACCTGGTAGTTATCGACAGCACTGGCCGATGTGACCATGACATCACCCATGATCATGACGGTGGCCACCGGCGAATCGGCATTGTTCGAAGCGAAGAGCGTGCCTTGAGCCACGGTCTTCTGGGCGAACGAGTCCGGCTGCTCAGGTGTCAGGTCGGGGAGAGTCGCCGACGACTGTGCCCCCGACAACGGTGCATCTGCCTGTGTACCGGAAAGGGCGTCGGTCGATGTGGTGTCGCCGTCGGCTGCTGTGTCGTTCTGGGCCGAAAAGGTGTCGGATGAAGTAGTCCGACTTGCCACCGCTAGTTGATAGACGGTGGCGGTAGCAACCAGCAACGCCACAACCCCGAACAAACCTTTGGAGAACAGAGATGCCGTGAACGACGACGCTCCAGCAGCGTCGTAACCCGGACCCTCACCGGGCATCAACGGAAGTGAACCGCTCATCTCGGAGGGATGACGCCAGGCGCGCTGAGAAGGGTCGGGAAGGCCCCGCATAGTTGGTTCGGCTTCGTCTTCTGCCGCCACGAAACTACAGAGTAGTGCTAGGTATCCGAGGCGGTCCGTCGGGCGGCAAAAAAGCCCGCATAAAGCCAACGATGTGATTTGGTTGCCGACGAGGGAACGCTGTGGTGGTGTCTGGCAACGTGGTTGGCTGGAGGGGTCTCGTAACGGTCTGTGGAGATCACCATTCGCCCGGCCGGCCGAATTGAATCGATACCGCCTAAAATTCTCCGGTGTGAGCAGTGACAGCGCAACTTCGGCTTCCCCGAGTCAGACCTCGTCGACGGTGAGTGCGGCTGTACCGCCGCCAGACACCGACACCTGGGTCGCCATCAGCGGCTCAGATCTGCCGGTTCACGAAGCTTCGGACTGGGCGACGGTTCCCAGCTGCGGTGCAGTGGTCACATTCAGCGGAACGGCCCGTGATCACTCCACAGGGCGACATGGTGTCACTCGCCTTGAATACGAGGCGTACGAGGAGGAAGCCGTGCCCCGGCTGCACGCCTTGGCCGACGAGATGCGTAATCGGTGGCCCGATGTGGCGAGGATCGTCATGATCCATCGAGTGGGCGAAGTCCCGTTGACCAACGCCGCTGTTGTCGTGGTAGTTTCCGCCCCGCATCGTGATGCCGCGTTCGAGGCGGCCAGGTTCGGGATCGACACGCTCAAATCCACTGTGCCGGTGTGGAAACGCGAAGACTGGGCCGAGGGCACGAGCTGGGGCCTGGAAGCGCAGCACATCACCAGCGTGGAATCGGTCGACTAAACCCTTTAGAGCTCAGTCAGATCCTCCGCCGCCTGGCGTACCTGCCAGTCCCGATCAGTTAGCGCCTCAACCAGAGCCGTCTCAGCACGTTCGTCGTCAAACGCCGCCAAGGCCAGCACGGCGCGGCGACGAACCGTTGCCACGTCAGTGGTGCCGCTGAGCACGGCCTCCAACCCGGCGCCGAGCGCACCAAGGGCGGCGATTGCTGATTCTCGAGCAAGCGGATCAGCGTGGCCGGTGGCCTGACGGGATAAGGCCTCGACCGCCACCGGCAACGACTGTTGGTCGAGGGGGAGCTCGCCAAGAGCGAAGGCAGACACCTCGCACTGAGAGTCGTCGTTGAGCAGCGATACAAGCTCGCGCCAGAGATCAGGTCCGTGAGTGGAGCGGGCTGCCAGCTCGACTGCTCGACGGACGACCTGCTCGGCCGGGTCGATCAACGCCGTTCGTAATCGGTCGATGTTGAGGAGGCCCAGTCTCTCAGCCGCTCCGAGAGCCAGCCGTCGAACCATTGGGTCGTCGTCAATCAATGCCGATTCGACCATGGCGGTCGACGCTTGGCCTGACGTGTCGTCGGTGTGCCCGGCCACTGCCACCTCTTGGCGTTTTTGCCACAAGTCTTTGATTGCGCCACTATACTTTCTGGCACACCGCCGCATGTCGTTCGCGCACCGCCGCGCCGTCGACATCCCACCGCCGACAAGGGAATGAAGAGGTTCTGACGTGTCTCACATGGTCATCTACCGAGGCTCCGACGGGAAGCCCGGGTATCACCAAACCGACGACATCCACGACGCTGTTGCCTTCGTGGAGCGGATGCGAAACGATAGTGGGGTCGAGCACGCCCGCATCTTTCGCCTCGAGGAAGTGGTATTCGAATACAAGCCGTACTACCGCGTTGAGCTGGCGGACGGCACCACAATCAACTCAGGCGGCGCACTAAGCGCCGACGAGGCAAACGGGGCATTGCCCATGGACGCCGCGGGAGACATTGGGGGCGGTCAGTCGAATAACGGGGCCAACGGCGTTGCTGTTGGCACTGTGGCTGAGGAGGGCTCATCCGCGGTTGCGGTCGTGGACGACGCCTCTGACGATGGCCCGAAACGCGGTCTGTTCGGCCGCTAGAGATCTGGTGTCATAGGCTGTCGCAACCGCGCAGGCAATCGACACTCAGCCAAGCAGTCAATCGAACGCTGTCGACATAGCCGGAGGAGATCCTCCGGTAGTTGTCGCGCCCGAGTTCAGGCGATGGCTTGTTCAACCAGGAAAATGAGCAACAAGATGGTGATGGTTATGAGGCCAGCCAGCACCAGTCCGCCGATAAGCACCATGGCGGCCAGCGAGATGACCGCGGTGCACCGTCGCCACAACGGGATTCGGGCAGAACGGGGCTTTTGAGGAGCTGAAGGGCTGCTTGCCGTCATAAGGGCACACCTGTCAGTTTGGAAGAAATGATGCTGTCGCAACCGATGATGGTCGCTTAGTGGCACGATCGGCGGTCACAGTCCACTCAAAAGCATCATTTGTTGCCAATTTGAGTGGGTTTTTTCGGGAGGTTTAGGTCTCCGCTGTAGTTTGGTCGTCATACAGTCCGATAGGAGAACGATGGATGACGCTTCTCCCAGTGTAAGCGGTGACGACCACCGAGATCACGAAGCTCGCGAACTAGGCGGCCCCGGAGGCAACACGGCGATGGAAAACCCGGTCGATGACAACTCGATCGTCGACGCGGAGTCCGACTTGCCAGCATCGCACGATGCTGAGGCCGTCGAACAACCCACTACTCCGCTCTACGACGTCGCATCCGAGCGTGTCTTCGACGATCAGTCGGGTGCGGCCGATGTCTACAGCAGTCGTGTTCGTAAGGTGGTCAAGGGCATGGGCATGCTTCTGGCCCTCGTGGTGGCAGGAGGTATTGCCGTCGGAGCCTTCGTCGATGTTGCCTACATCGGTTTGATGCCCGGGTCAGCTCGCGACACCGAACCATTGCTTGCCGTTGAAGGAATCGACGAGTTTCCCAGCGACGGCACGTTCTTGTTCACCACCGTTCAGATGCGCCAACGGCCGAACGTTTGGGAGTACCTGTGGCTTCGGGCCGACCGCGATGTGGAAGTGGTTCCGGAGGAACTCATTCTCAACGGCAGGACGCCGGAAGAGAATCGAAGCCAGAACCTTGAGTTCATGGACCAGTCGAAAGAAATCGCTGTGGCGGTTGCCCTGGAGCGGCTCGGCTACGACGCTGTGCAATCCGATTCGGTCATCGTGGTCAACACCACCGAGGGCGATCCGGCTGATGGCCTGTTGATGCCTCAGGATCTCATCGTCGCAATCGACGGGGTTTCGATCCCTAGCACCAACATGCTGCGAGAAGTTCTTGCCGGCTATGAGCCTGGAGACGAGATCAAGATGGAGGTTCGCCGGGCCGCGGAGGACCAGGCCGAGGTCGTGCCACTGGTCTTAGGTGAGCACCCCGAAATCCCAGGGGGGAGCTTTATCGGTATTACGCCGGTCGACAATCTCATGTTCAACGAAACGTTCGACTTTGATGTTGAGATCGACAGCGGTTCGGTGGGTGGCCCGTCGGCTGGATTGGCGTTCACTCTGGCGGTTCTCGATCAGTTGACCGAAGGTGAGTTGACCGGTGGAGCCGATGTGGCGGTAACTGGAACCATCGACGTGATCGGCAACGTCGGTTCGGTTGGAGGTGTGGTTCAAAAGACCGCCGCCGTCCGCGACATGGGGGCCGACGTCTTCCTGGTGCCTGCCGATCTCGGTGGCGTTTCGTTGGAGGACTTGGAGGACCGAGCCGGCGATGATCTCAGAATCATGCCGGTGGCCACCATCGAAGAAGCGTTGGCCGCACTAGAAGAGATCGGTGGCAATGTCGGCGCCGTCGACGAGTTTGCCGCATCTCTGCAGGGCGACGGCGAGACCGGTCAGTAATCAGGGCATCCAGCATCGGAGACGACAAGAGTCGTACCATTGCTGTATGGCAACGATGAGTGACGACGAGTTCGCTCCCAAGAAGATTGCTTCCGCCGAATTTCCAACAGCCTTCAGGGGCTATGACCCAGATGCCGTCCGCTCTTTCCTGAGCCGCCTGGCGACCGCACTGGAAGAGACCGGAAATGATGGTCTGGCCATACTGGCCAGGACCACCACGCAGGATCGCATCGAGGAGCTGGAAGAAGAAAACGAGACGCTTCGTGGCGAGCTCCGGGAATTGGAGCTGGAATCGGTTCAGCGGACGGTGTCCGACGACGCTGACGACGTCTTGTCTGATCCCGGTGAAATCGATGAGCATCGGGCGATCGAACTACTTGGCCAAGAGACGGCCCGAGTGCTTGAATCGGCGAGATCGGCTGCTGCCGACATCATCAAGCGTTCGGAATCGGACGCCTCCGAGAAGTTGGACGCCGCTGATCAAGCGCTGAGTGCCGCCCGAAAAGAGGCTCGAGGCTACCTGACTGACAAGCAGGCGGAGGTAGAAGAACTCGTAGCCCGTGTGACGTCCGAAGCTGAGGAGTCGGCCCAACAAGTGCGGGACGAAGCCGACGAACATCGGCAAATGGTGCTTGACGAATCGACGAAGATTCTGTCCGACGCCGAGGCGTCGGCCGAAGAGTCCGAGCGGGGTGCCCAGGCCAGAGCGGAACAGATCGTGGCCGACGCTGAGGCCATCCGCCAACAGATTCTCTCTGAACTGGTGGTCGAGCGGACCAAATCACAGACCGATCTTGAGGAGATGGCGTCCACCCGGGACCGTCTCGCTATGGCACTCAAGGTTGCCCGATCGGAAATCGACGAGATGTCTGATCGCCTGGAAGAAATCACAACCAAGTCCGATAACCGCAAAGCCGTAGACCCTGATGCCGCCGACACCGCAGGGCTGGATGCGAGCGTCGATGACGAAGTGGCTAGGTTGGCGGCTGAACTCGATGGTCGACTTGGCATAGCTCCGGCGGGCTCCGGATCTGAATCCGGGGCCGATGAAGGCTCGGCCACAACGGTTGAGGCCGAGCAGACGGTTATCGATCTGACAGGTGAGCAAGAAGGCTCGGGTAAAGAAGGCTCCGAAGCTGGTCAAGGTGCAGATGGCAAGAGCGATTCCGGCGATTCGCCTAACGGACCAACGTCCGGGTCGGGTCCGGCTGGACGCTCAGCGGGCGGTGGACGCAAGACATCGAAACGCTCAAAAGCCGCCAAAGGGCGAACGCGCAAGCGAGCCGATGGCAATCACAAAGACAGCGAGCCCGCCGGCCAAGTTCAAACGGCGACGGCCACCGCTGTTGCTGAGCGGCCAGCGGACTCCGCCTCCGACGCGGCCGAAGAGGCAGACAGTCCCGCCGACACCGAGCAACATTCGGACTCCGTGCAAACCGAGGCTGAGACTGAGACCGAAGGTGCCGTCGGGGTTGTCTCTGAGCCCCAAACCGAAGAAACGACGGTTGAATCGAGTGAGCTGACAGCCGAGGAATCTGAGGCTGCCGAGGCTGAAAAGCAGCGGATCGCTACCGGACTGATCGAAGGATTCACCACAATCGAGTTGTCCGAGGCGGACATCAACCTGGCCTCTGAACAGCAACGAGGCGAACCTGAACAGGAACTGTCCAACATCATCACCACGGTCGAGTCCAGGAGCCGAAGCGCGGTTCGTGGAGCCGATCATGACATCAATCGTGGTGACCTTCGGATCGAGGGGGCTGACTTTCGAGGGAAGCTGCTGTCCGCCTTCGTGGCACGCGACAAAGCCCTGAAGGGCCTCGACGATGTGCAAAGAGCGATGCGGCGAGTGGTCAACGACGACCAAAGCGATGTGCTCGACCGAATCCGAGGGGGCAAAGGTCGACTAAAGGTCGATGAACTAGCCCCACTCAACCAGCAGTTGGAACGCTATCTCGTTCCCGTCCACCGTGGCCTCCTACCCGTTGGCCTGGCGGGCGCCAGAGTCGGTGGCAAGGTGCCTGATGCCCCGGGTGCCTTGGAGCGGCTGGAACAAGCGGTAGCTCGGTACATTGTCGATCGTCTTCGCATTCCGGTGATCCAACTCATCGAAGAGGATGACACCGACGATCGAGAAGCCATCCTGGACCCGATTCGCTCGGTCTATCGGGACTTCCGTAATGGCAGTCTGATCGACTTGGTCGAAGACTCCATGTACGAAGCCTTCGCTATCGGTGTCTTCGCCGCCATCAAGGAAGGCACCCAGATTGCATGGCTGCTCGATCCACGATATGACCCGGATCCGGCCTGTGAAATCAATGCCGGTCGAGACGGTCTAACCAAAGGCGAGGCTTTCCCAAGCGGGCACGCCCGCCCTCTTGCGGTACCCAGTTGCCGGTGTTTGGTTGTCGCCACCTAAGCTAAGCGTCCTTCAGGCGCTGTTGATCGCCGTGTCACTAGGTGGTCTCACCGTGTAATTTGGTGATCTCACCGTGTAATTTGGTGACCTTTTTGGCTTCTGGGGCCGGGCCTTTGAGCCTGGGCACTACGATCGTGAGTAATGCGCACCTTACGTGATCGGCCGGGAACATCGCGGCTTCGGATCATCTCACTGGTCGTGGCTGGGATCTTCTTCGTGTTGTTCCTTTCGGCCAACGGCATCGCCAGCGTTTACACCGATTGGCTTTGGTTTCAACACTTGGATGTTGGTTCTGCCTGGCTGACCCGGGTCGGCACCCAATGGCTGTTGGCCGTCATTTTCGGTCTAGCCTTCTTTGTCATTTTCTGGGGCAACCTCTCCCTGGCTGACCGGCTTAAGCCGGCCCAGCGGCCGGTATCGGCTGAGGAGGAGCTGGTTGAGCGTTACCACGCAATGGTCGGGCGCAATGCGGGCAAGGTGCGCCTCGGTCTGGCCGCTTTCTTTGCCCTCGTAGCGGGCGCTAACACGTCAGCCCAGTGGCGGACTTGGATTCTGTTCCGCAACGGTCAGGACTTCGGCGTACGCGACGCGCTTTTCAACCGAGATGTCGGTTTCTATATTTTCCGCCTGCCGATGTGGTCGTTTGTGATCGACTGGCTGTTCGCCACTCTGGTCCTAACGCTCATCGTCGTACTGGTCGCCCACTACTTGAACGGTGGAATTCGCCCCTCCATTGGCGATCACAGTGTCAGCCGCGGCATCAAGATCCATATCTCGTTGCTGCTGGCTGCCCTGGCCGTCCTGCGTGCAGTGGCCTACTGGTTTGACCGATTGCAGTTGGTCAACTCCAAGACCGGCAACTTCGATGGGGCTTTGGCCACCGATGTACTGATCCGGGAGCCGGCATTCAACCTGTTGGCCCTCATTTCGCTGTTCTGCGGTGCATTGTTCCTCTACAACATCTTCCGGCCCGGCTGGGGACTCCCAGCCGTCGCCGTTGCCGTGTGGCTGGCCAGCCACTTCATCATCGGCAACGCCTTTCCTCTGGCCTATCAGCGTCTGCGGGTGGAGCCCGTTCAGTCACAACGCGAAGTCGAATTTGTTGACAAGAACATCGAAGCCACCCGATTTGCCTACGGTCTCGATGAGGGCAGACTTAAACGGGAGCGCCTCGACTACCAGGCCGGCCTCACAAGGGCCGACGTGGAAGACAACGCCGATGTCTTGGACAATGTCCCGGTTGTTGATCCCCAGCTGGCGTTCGACGAAGTAACCCGCATCGAAGCTGACCGCCAGATCTATCAGTTCTCTCCTCCACTCGACGTTGACCGATACATGATTGACGGTCAGCTGCGCCCGGTTGTGCTGTCGGCTCGAGGCTTGAACATCAACGAGGTTGGCACTACGTGGGAGAGCCAGCACGTCATCTTCACTCACGGCTACGGAGCGGCCGTGGTTGCCGGCTACGACGAAGCCACGGCAGCTTCGTCTGGCGACTCTCGGGCCCTGAACTTCCTCATAAGCGGTCTGGGTGAGATCGAGCAGGACGACGACTTCTCCAGCGCACTCGAACAACCCCGTGTCTACATCGGTGAGAACTTCGGTGGTTACGCCATTGTGGGCGCCGATCGTGAGGAAGTCGACTTCCAGGATCGCACTACCTCTGAGCTGTTCAGCTATGACGGGGACGCGGGAGTGGGCATCGGATCGCTCGGTCGCCGCATCGCCTTTGCTTTGCGCTTTCGTCAGCTCGATCCGTTGATCTCCCGCAACATCACCGATGAGGCCAAGGTCATCTACAACCGTGACGTGGTGGATCGGGCGGAGACTATGGCCCCGTTCCTACGCTTCGATCGGGATCCCTACCCGGTCATCGCCGATGGCCGAATCTTCTGGGTGATGAACGGATACACCACCACAAACGACTTCCCGTATTCGCAAACCGTGTCGACCCAGGCTGAGGTGGGCTCGAACTTGGCCAGCGGGTTTAACTACATCAGAAACTCGGTCAAGGTCGTCGTTGACGCCTACGACGGCACGGTCCAGATGTTCGTTGTCGACGAGGAAGATCCGATCATCGCTGCCTGGGCACAGGCCTTCCCGTCACTGTTCACCGATGACTCCGAGGTTCCCGATGCCATTCGCCAGCACTTCAAGTACCCCGAAGAGCTGTTTACAGTCCAGACCGATATGTGGTCGGACTACGTAGTTTCTGATGCCCGTGACTTCATCCAGAAGGACGTGGCCTGGTCCATCGCCTCGCAGCCCCGAATTGAGGCTCAAACCGAAGAGGGCGACAACGCAGGCTCGACGCCCATGAATCCCCAGTACCTGATGGCTCGCCTTCCAGGCGAGGATCAGGCTGAGTACGTGCTTCAGCGGGCCTTTGTGCCTCGTGGTGGAGCTTCAGGTAGCACGACCGCCCGCCCGGAGCTGACTGGCATCATGATGGCCCGCTCCGATCCGGAGAACTATGGCGAGTTAGTGTTGCTGGATCTACCGTCTGGTGAAATCAATGCTCCTGACTTGGTGCACGCCGAGATTCGACAAAGCGAGGATTTGACGGACTTCATCCGGGACAAGGCTGGCGCCCGGGTCAGGTTCGGCGAGATGAGCATCGTTCTTGTCGACGACACGGTTGTCTTCATTCGCCCGGTTTATGTGGAATCGAACAGCGCGACTTCGGTGCCTGAACTTCAGCGAGTCGTTGCCGTCAACGGCACCCGAATTTCCATGGCCAATACTGTTGAGGACGCTCTGGCCGGGGTCGTAACCTCGGCTGGGTTACCCGGCGGGTCAGGTAGCGACGGTGCCGATTCCGGTAACAGCGGTGATGCCGACGGCTACGACGCCTCGGGCAAGTCTGTGGTGGAACTCATCGCTGAAGCTGACGAATTCCTTCGATTGGCTGAGCGAACCGAGTCCAGCAACCCAGATGAGGCCGCTCGCCTTCGAAACTTCGCTCAACAAGCGCTGAATCAGGCCGGCCTGCTATTGGGTGGGGCTACGCCAGCTGATGACACGGGTGGCGAAGAAACCGATCTTGACGCCACTTCTGACGACCCTGCACCGGATGAAGAACCGGCTGATGAAGAGGTCGGCGACGAGGAACCAGCCACCGACGCTTAGCGACCACAAGCCGCCTAATCGTCGCTAAGCTCGCTCACGTTCGTCTGATTGTTACAAAGCTGAAAGACATATGTCTTTCAGCAGCGACATCGTTGGTGCTACCATACAAAGTAAGGTCCGATCGATTGCTTGGGTTCTTCGCGGCGGAAGGTTATTCAAGCAGCGGTCGGGCCATCTTTCTTTTTCCGACAGCAAGCCGGGCCGGTTTGGCCCGCCGAGTCGATTCGGGGGCATCAGTCCCACTACGCTGATAGCAGTGGAACTCGACCTAGGAGTTCCACTGCAGGAAATGCAAGGGCGGAACCGCCCTACACCTTCCGGCAGCCCTACCGACACTCTGCACAGGAGTCGCATCTCAGATGTTTCGAAGAGTCGATCCGCGGACTCTCACCGTCCCGGCCCCAGAGGAAACACTTCCCGGGCGCGCCACCCCGATAGAGGTAGCGCCTGAACATCTGGTTCTCGGCACGCCGATGACCGGCCCGTTCGATGAGCGCTACCAGACCATCTTGTTCGGGATGGGTTGCTTTTGGGGTGCCGAGCGATTCTTCTGGCAACAGGCTGGGGTATACACCACGGCGGCCGGCTATGCAGGCGGGACGACACCAAACCCGACCTACGAGGAAACCTGCACGGGCAAGACCGGACACACCGAAGCCGTGTTGGTCGTATTCGATCCAGCCGAGGTGGACCTCTCGATTCTGTTCAAGATCTTCTGGGAAAACCATGATCCGACCCAGTACATGGGTCAAGGCAACGACGTCGGAACCCAGTACCGGTCGGCTATCTACACCAATAGCGACCAACAGATGACAGCGGCCTCGGCCAGTCGGGACGCTTACCAGGCAAGCCTGAGGACGGCGGGGTTTGGTGAGATAACCACCGAGATAGCGCCGGCCGGAGAGTTCTATTACGCCGAGGACTACCACCAACAGTATTTGGCCAAGAACCCGATGGGATACTGTAACCACGGGTTCTGTCAGGTGGAGTTCGCCGCCCCCGCCGGATAGTGAGCAACATCTGATGGCGGCTGAGGTGGGGGGCGATAATGCCGTGCCGGACCCGGTCGACCTGCCGCCTCGTTTGGTTGAGGTCCGTTTTCTCGGTGGGTTCGCACTGGTTTGCGGCGGCGTGTCGTTGCAGCGGCTGGGGGCTAAGGCAACCTCGGTTCTGGCCTACATCATCCATAATCGAGATAGACCCCAAACCCGGGACCTGTTGGCCGGACGCTTTTGGTTCGATCGGTCTGAAGATCGGGCTCGTCGCCAGCTCAGTAACGCTCTGTGGAAGATCCGCAAGGCAGCGGAGGACTCCGGCGTGCCGGATCTTCTTCTCGCCGACCGTTCGAAAGTGTCGGTGGCCCCCGGTCTGGTGTGGTCGGTGGATGCTGAGGTGTACGAAGCCGCGTTGGACGACCTAATCGACGAAATGTTCGGCGGCAGCCACGACATCTCTTTCGCCTCCCGGCTGGCCGATGCCGTAAACGCCTACACCGGTGAGTACCTCTCGGGCCACTACGACGACTGGATGCAGGCTGAGCGAAGGCGACTTAGCGATCGTCAGGTTGATGCCTTGACTCGCTTGATCAGCATGTACCGAGGCGTGTCGGACTACAAGCGTGCGCTTCGGTTCGCCTCCGAACTCGTTGACTTGGATCCGCTACGAGAAGAGTCGCATCAAGAGGTCATGCGGCTGTACGGGATACTTGGAAACTCCGCCGCAGTTGAGCGACAGTTCGAGCTGTGTCGTCGGGTTATGCAAGAGGAACTCGGTTCGCCCCCGTCGGACGAGACCGCCCGGTTGCTCGATGCCATTCGTGTCGACTCTCGGACTACCTTGTCAGCGGGGCTCAGCTCGAGCTCGGACCTACCCCGGATGGTGGGTCGAGATCGTGAGCGAACGCAGCTCAGCCAGGCGTTGAACGGCCTGTCAGGCGGCCGAGGCGGCTTCGTGCTGATCGAAGGAGACCCGGGAATAGGCAAGTCTCGGCTGATCGAGGACATGACGGAGCGGGCCGACTTTCTCGGCCTTCGCACGCTGAGGGCGTCGCTAACGGCGGTGAGCGCCGGTGACCCCTATCAGGCCTTTCGTGAGATGCTGGGTCCGGTGCTTGTCGGACTGCGGGCTGAACACGTCTCCGAAGCAGTTGAGCCCGTTTGGCTGAGGCAGGTTGGTCACCTCCTTCCCGGACTGCGTGGCCTGACCGACCAGGCCCAGCCGTCACAGGCTCTACATCCTGACGAAGAGCCGGCTCGAATGAGCGAGGCGCTAGCGCGAATTCTGCTGACCCAGGGAGCCGCCAAGCCGACGGTTCTGATCTTCGAAGACGTTCATTGGGCTGATGGTGACTCGATGCACGTTTTGTCGGCGCTCAGCTCTCGCCTGGTGTCGAGCGGCCTTTTGATTTGTGTCACCTACCGACGGTTCGAGGCGCAACAAAGTCCGGCCGTATGGTCCGCCATAACCGACATGGAGGCCTCAGGAATATCAACGGTGTTGCAGCTTGGCCCGTTGTCCGATGTCGAAGCCAAAGAGCTTGTCAGTGGAAGCAGCGATGAGGCACTGGGCTGGCCCGAAGACAACACGAACCGCCTGGTTGCCGATGCTGGGGGCAACCCGCTGTATTTGTTGGAAACGCTGCGTGATCCCAATCTGGTCGGAGGCGGCTGGAACGAGGAAACCCGGCCGGCAGCAGCAGGCGAATATCCGGCCGCTCTTCGACGGGCGATCGCCGATCGTTTGGAAGTACTTCCATCGGACGCCTCCAGAGTTCTAGCCGCTCTGGCCGTTTTGACCGAGCGAACCTCGGGCGGTCTGATTCGAGAGGTTACCGGCCTGAGTCGGGCGGAGACACTGGTCGCCCTCGACCTGATCGTGGACCGACATTTTGTTGTGGAGTCTGAGGCGGGTGAGTATCAGTTCGTTCACGACCAGACGAGACGCGTGGTCCTCAGTTTGCTTGACGACGGGCAGGTGGCCGAGAGTCACCGCAGCACGTACCAGGCCCTGCACAATGGGGATACGTCCCGCCCTGATCGACTGGCCTATCACGCTCGACTCGGCGGGCTGTGGGCCGAAGCCCACCGTTGGTACACCACCGCGGCCGAGCAGGCTGTGGAGGTCAACGCCTTCGCCGTTGCCGCGAGTCACTACGGCTATGGCGATGAGGCCGGCGACAACGCCGGGATTCCGCTGTCTGACCGTCTTGACGAGGTGCTTGAGTACGAACGAGCCCTGGACGTCATCGGCAATAGATCGCAGCAGAGCAGCGTGCTGAAACGGCTGGAAGAGGTCGAACTCCCCATAGAGCGTCGGCTCACGGTGTTGGAGAGACAGGCGTGGCTCCTCCATTTGACCGAAAAGACGGCCGAAGCTCTCCGCAGTGCCCGGGCCGGTGTTGCCTGGGCCACTGAGAATGGCCTGCCCAGCCGCGAACTGCTGTTGGTTCTAGGTGAATCGCAATATCGGACCGGCGACGTCGTTGCTGCGTGTGACTCCTTTCGGTTGGCGTTGGATGCGGCCGAAGAGGACCAGGCTGTTTCGTCCGTCGTCGCCGCCAAGAATCTCCTTGGGCGGGCGCTGGTTGACTTGTCTCGCTTCGATGAGGCCGAGAAGCTGCTTGAGGAAGCCATGGATTCCGCCGGCGAGCTCAATGATGTTCGCAGCCAGATCGATGTACTCAATAGTCAGTTCAACGCCGCGTATCGCAGCGGTGCCCAAGATCGTGCGCTCCGCTATCTCGAACAGACGTTGGAGCTGAGTCGCTCAATCGGGTACCGACGGGGTGAGGCTCGGAATCTGATGAACTTGGCCTCGTTCCACACCGTGGCGGGTCAAGCTGGTCGGGCACTGTCGCTCTTCGACGAAGCCGGTGACGTGGCGTCGTCCCTGGGGGACCCCCACATTGAAGCCTTCGTCCGTCTCAATTTGGCAGAGCTGAAGCATCGACTCCTGGGTGACGACGAGGACGCGGCGAAGTTGGCTCGGTTGGCGGCAGGGCACTTTAAGTCCGTTGGGGATCGTCGCCGGGAGATCTTGGGACTTTGCAAATTGTCTCGAATCGACTGGAGAGCCGGCCGACGCAGGCTGGCGAAGCGCCGTTTGCGCTATTTGATTGAGTTGGCGGAAACACGTGGCGAGGCATTTGCCGAGATTGAAGCGCGACGGATCGCCGCCGAGTTTGCCATCGAGTCGGCTGACTTCGATACGGCGACGAGCGAACTCGATTCCGCCTTGGAACTCAGCGAGGAGGAGCTGATCGCCTCGGTCCGACCGGCAATTCTGGCCCAGCGCGCCGTTGTTGCTGCTCACTGCGACGAGTTGGAGACAGCATTGCAGCTGGTTCGCGAGGCTGTTCCAATGGTTCAACGCCAATCGGAGTTCGCCTTTGTGACTGCGTGGCAGTGCGGGCAGGTCTTAGCGATGATCGGTGAGGTAGACACCTCCGCTGCCCAGTTCCGAGTGGCCTTTGATCTTCTCGAAGCCAACTTGACCGGTCTCACCGATGACCAATTCGCCCAGGCCTGGCGAATTCCGGAGTTTGCTGCCATCGCCGAGGCCTTTGAGAGAGTTCAGGCCCGAACACGCCTGGTCCGGCTCCCGGCCATAGACGCGCCACTTGGCCGAACGCTCCTTGACTCTGAGTTTCTACCGGTGACACTTACGGTCTCGGATCCTGCCGATTGGCTGACAGCCAATCCGGCCGAACGTCGACAGCAACGGATCATGCGGCTAGCCGATGAGGCAGTGGCATCGGGCGCCATCATGCGCGTCTTGGATGTGGCCAGACTGCTCAATGTCAGCGACCGAACCGTGAAGCGGGACCTGAAAGAGCTGCGAACTCAGGGAAAATCACCTAGGACAAGGCGTACGAGTTGAGCGTTCCAAGAAAATCGATGGAATGTTTGCCGGGGAGTTTTCCCTGTTCAGCGGGCTTTTTTGGGTGATGTCACCCTGGTTTGACCCCATGGATCGCCAAAAAAAAGGTAACAGTGTGACGCGGCTTAGACATCATCAGACATGTAAGTCGATACGAGTGGCTGAACCACTAAGCCAACCAGGTCCCTCAGTCAGCACCAAGGAGATTACCACATGTCACGCCGTCTTGTCACCATGATGTTTGCCGCCAGCGTTGCCGTTCTCAGCGCCGCTCCCGGAGTTGTAATGGCCACCGTAGATTTCATGACAGTGGACTTCATGTAAAGATCTTGCTCGGGGTTGTCGGTGATAAACCCGCCGCGACCGACAATTCTGGGCGACCCGTGGCCGCAGCCACGGGGAACTAGCCGAGGTGCAGCCGCCGCACAGACCTAGCCAATGCGGTGGCTGCACTCTCGGCCCTTTCCGGGTGTTATGCGTGTATCTCCGAGAAACACAGCACGGAGTGCCACGAGAACGCGATCAGTCCAGATGGGTCTAACCACCGCCATATGATCGGGACGACGTCCCTTCCCTCCGGACTGATCGCTCCCTCAAGGCGTTAACCAAGACCCATTGGGATGACGCCAGGAACGACCGCAGCAAACTGAGGTGCTGCGGTCGTTCCGCGTTTTGGCGCTCGTCAGCGAAGCTCTGTGAATCGGGTGCGACTGCCCAATCAACCCAGTACACTTGAGAGTCACCTCGCGGGGTGGAGCAGCCAGGTAGCTCATCGGGCTCATAACCCGAAGGTCGCAGGTTCAAATCCTGCCCCCGCCACTTATTTCAAAGGCTCGGAAACTCAACAGTTTCCGGGCTTTTGACGTTGTGAAATGCGAAGACGGCGAGCGGGCCAGGCAACAGCTGGGCAACTTCCAGGTGCGGGTACCGGGTGTGCGGGTACCGGGACTTGACAGGGACTTGACGGGTGCGGGTCACTCAGCGCTGGGTCGAACCGGGAATCGCTGACCGCCTCGCATGCAAAAGGGGACTGTGCCGATGCGCACGTTCGAGTCTCCCACGCAATCGCCGCGCAACCCCTCGATTGTTCCCTTGCCTGACTGCAATCGTCGCGCAAGCCTCACGCATGTCTCAGCCCCCACACTGATCCTGTGATGAGAGGTGATACTGGACATATGGCGACTCTTTCCTGCCCAGAAGGCGAATCGACAACAAGTTGGAATATCTCACTGCTTCGCGGAGATCTCCGGATGACGATCGGTGACGTAGGCGGCGAGCGAGAGCTCGAGCTTCCTAAGGGAGCGATCCAGGTCGGCCTCATCGTGCGCTTGGCTACGAGCCGGGACCTGGGGACAGTAGCCGCCGAGTCCCTTGCCTCGTCGTGCTACGAGGACCCGCTGCCTCACAATTGGCGGGATGGGATCTCGCAGTCCGCCAGTCGGCTTCGCAAGCTGGGCGTGCCGATCTCGAAGGGGGGAAGCTACCAGTTGCTCGGAAGCCCGGACGCAGTAGACGTCCTCCGCTTCGAACGGCTTGCGAAGGCTGCCATCGCCAAACTCAACGCCGGGGACGCGTCGGGACTGGACCAGATGACGGCTGCACACGACTTGTGGCTCAACTCGCCGCTGGAAGTTTTTGGGGACTACCGACTTGTCGTGGGCTCCCTGGAGCGCTTCGAGAAGTTGAACCATCGGCTCTACCTGGCGGGCGGACGTCATCTATTGCAATCGAAGGACGGCGACCCAGTCAGCCTGCTGGAGCAGGCGCTAGCCGAATTCCCCGAAAGCAGCGACTTGGCCGCGCTCCATGAAGCCGCATCTGGCCGACCGACTCCAATTCCTGACCGGGAGCGGCAGCGCGGAGTCCAACATAATCTCCCGGGTCGGGATTCTCGAGGGCTGATCGGTCGAGACGACGAGCTGAAACGAGTACACGAGATCCTGCGGCCCTACCCGCACTCTCAATACCCGACGATCACCATCGACGGCGTGGGCGGCGTGGGGAAGACCGCCCTAGCAGTCGAGACCGCTTACAACTACGTGGAGAATGAGCCATCAGAACCCGAGGAAGCGTTCACAGCCGTGGTCTGGGCGTCAGCCAAGAGGACGGTGCTCGCAGATCGAGTCATCGAACAGACACCGACGTTTCGCAACATAAGCGACCTCTACTCGGCGATTGCCACCACGCTCGATCGGTCGGACGTGCTGGCGGCCGACGCGGATGACCACGGCCGGATAATTCGGGAGCTGTTAAGCCAACAGGGGACGCGAGTTCTACTCGTCGTAGACAATCTTGAGACTGTCGACGATGAACGTGTGCTCCACTTCCTTCGCGACCTGCCTGCGCCTACGAAGGCGGTCATCACTACGCGCCATCGAGTCGAGGGCGCAGTCCCACTTCGCCTTGAGGGACTTGACCCGGAGTTCGCGACGGACTTGGCGGGAGACGCTGCAGGGTTTCACGGAATCGCTCTGGAGCCGAAGACGGCGGAAGCCATTTCTCGGGACACGGGTGGCATCCCGCTAGCGATCCTCTGGTCTGTTGCTCAGATCGCGAAGAGAGGCGATCCCGAACGCGTCCTGCTCAGGCTAAGAAGCGCTACTGGCGAGTACGCGCAGTTCTGTTTCCAGGAGAGCGTTGCCCTACTTGCCGAACGCAACCAGGAATCCGCGCGTTCTCTCCTGTACGCCGTCTCGCTATTCTCCGACCCCGCGACACGGGAAGCAGTCGGAGCTGTCGCAGGAATGAACGAGCGTCCTGGTGAACGAGATGATGCTCTGGAGGTCCTAACTGACCTTGCGCTCGTGAACTTCGCAGACGGTCGTTTCAGCCTGCTCCCGTTGACTCGCGAGTTCGTCTCGAGCGACATCGGACGCGACCTATCCCTGCGCGATGCGTCGCTCGGCCGGTGGCTCGATTGGACCATGGAATTGACGGCGCAAGCCGCCGCAGGTGGTACCGACCTTAACTCTGGCATCCTCGATCATCTTCGTGAAGAGCAGTCGAATGTGAACTGGGCAATTGAATACGCGCTACGTAACGGACGGTCAGAAGCCTTCGTACCGCTGGTCCGCAGTATGGAGTTCTTCTGGCTTGGCGAGGGTCTCTGGTCCGAGTTCGAGCGCTATCTCGACATGGCCCGTACCCTTGCAACGAGCCCTGAAGACAAGGTCCACTTCGCGAATCGCCTTCTTTGGCTGTATGTCCTCCGTGAAGACTTTGGAGCCGCGCAAGCCATGCGGGGGAACGTTGAGCTCGTGCTGGGCCGCTTCGAAATTCCGTATGAACAGATGCGATATCACGATTTCGTCGGACAACTTGAGCTAGCGCTGAACCGGCCGAACGAATCCACAAGTCATTTCCAAGACTCGCTGTCAATTGCAGAAACGCTCGAGGACCGTCGAGGCCTGTTTGCATGCACGAAGTACCTCGGAGAGGTGGAGTGCCTGAAGGGTGATTCGACGAAAGCGCGAGAGCATCTTGAAGAAGCGTCCAAGTACACCGGGGATCCTAGTGATCGCCAGTGGCTCCGAGGCCTAGCTCACTCATCGCAGCTCGAAGGGGCCATCGCGGAACTAGAGCAGCGCTGGGACATCGCTGAGGCTGCCTACATCGAGTGCGTAAGGCTGCTCGGGTTTCACCCGGACGCACACCTCGAAACCGTAGCTCGAGAGGGACTCGCGCGCGCGCTTGCTGAACAGGGGGATGTAGATGGTTCCAGGCTCGAACTTGAGACGTCAGCTGCTGTGCTCGAAAAGCTCGGCATGTGGACTCGAAGCTCCCGACTCCGAGCGCAGATCAATGATTTGAATGGAGGCGACGATGGAGAGTAGCCCGAAGATGTGCGTCCCTGAAGGTGTCGATTTCTCCGAAGGTCGACACTGCAGAATAGCGCCGACCACAATTCTGAAGGGTCGAGGTCGGCTTGTCGTCGATGACTACGTGACTATCGAGGATCATGTCATGATCGACCTTGGGAGCTCCGCAGCTGGGGAGGTCTATTTGAGGAGCCGTTCCAAGATCAAGATCGGTGGAGTCCTTCGTTGCTACAACGGCCAGATATCGGTCGGGCATCGGACGACAATCGGCGAGTACACCGTCGTAGCGGGACACGGTGGTGTACACATTGGCGCCCATGTCGGGATTGCGTCGCACTGCTCCCTCACCGCGTCAAATCATCTCTTTGGTGATCACGAGGCACCCTTTCGATATCGGGGTGAGACCGCAGCCGGAATTGTGGTCGAGGACGATGTATGGATCGCCGCAGGCGTTCGAATCCTCGATGGTGTCTCGATAGGAACCGGTTCGGTCATCGGTGCCGGCGCCGTCGTCTCGCGGCCGATGCCTCAGCACATGGTCTGCGTTGGAATTCCGTGCCGACCCGTTCGCAGTACTCACCCTAACCAAACCAAGCCCTAGAACAGGAATCATAAAATGAACACTTTTGCACTTGACAACTGCGACATCTACACCGGCGATGAGATATTGACCGACTCAGCGGTTGTGGTACGTGATGGCCAGATAAGCGAGCTAGTCCCATCATCAGGTCTGGCTGAACGAGACGTGGAGATCGTGAATCTTGAAGGCATGTCGGTTTCACCAGGGTTCCTTGATCTTCAGGTGAACGGTGGTGGCGACAAGATGTTCAACGAGGATCCGTCGGTCGATTGCATTCGACGGATCATGGCGGGTCATCGCCGGTTTGGCACTACAGACATTCTTCCTACCTTTATCACTGGACCGTACGAGGGCATGCGCTCGGCAGCCAACGCTGTGGATGATGCGATCCGGGCTGGAGAAGATGGTGTTCTAGGAGTTCATTTTGAGGGTCCGCTTCTTAGCGAATCCAAGCTGGGGGTGCACGACGCCGCTTTCGCCAAGAGTTCGCCGGATGATGAACTAAATGCGCTCTTCGCTGCCAACGTGGGGCGGTCCGGATCTACCGTAGTTACGCTCGCCCCAGAAGTAGTGCCAGCTGGGTACGTACGAATGTTGGTCGACAAAGGCATCCGCGTAGCCGCGGGACACACCAAGGCTTCTGCTGCTGAGGTGAGAGAGGCAATCGATGAAGGGTTATCGCTGGGCACCCACGTTTGGAACGCGATGAGCGCACTCGGCAGTCGAGAGGCCGGTGCTGTTGGCGCGCTGTTGGGAGATAGTCGCGTGTGGTGCGACTTTGTTGCTGACGGGCATCATGTGTCGTTCGAGACGCTGGCCTTGTCGCTCCGATCGCTTGCGCAACCGAAGGCGATCCTCGTGACGGACGCAATGCACCCCGTCGGAGGTGAAAAGGCCGGATACACCCTCGGGCCGTACGAAGTGAGAGTCACTGATGGAAAAGCGACGACGGCCGAAGGTGTTCTTGCTGGATCTGTCCTCGACCTCGCAACTGCGATTCGAAACATGGTTCAACATGTGGGCGTCCCGAAGGACGAGGCTCTGCGGATGGCGACGCTCTACCCTGCTGAGTTTCTTGGAATTGACAGTCTCCGTGGTCGCATTGCGCCGGGCTATCCCGCACATCTCGCCATATTTGACAATGAGGTCCACGTTTCCGGAGTGGTGTACGACGGCAAGCTTGAGAGGTTCTAAGACCCACATGAACCCCATCCACAACCAGACGGCGGAGTCTGATCGTAACCTCGTTGTTTTCGACCTTGATGACACCCTGCTCGACACGAGCCGGGGGCTCCGGGTCGCTTGCGAACATGTCTCTTCTCGCCTTGGTCGCGCTTTCAGCGACGGAGCGCTCCTCGAACTACTCAGGTACTTCGACCCTCGAAGTGCCATCGAGCTTGCGCTGAGTTCGGTAGACGAAGCTGACGGACGAGATGAGCTAGATTTCGACAAGGCGCTCGCGACGTTTCTTGACTTGGAGGTTGAACATTCGATTCCACTCGTCGATCCCGCCGTTCTCTGCGCCGTCCTTGACTCCGCCAGCCTTTCGTGCGCTGTCGTAACGAACGGAGATCCGACACAACAACGTCGTAAGTTCGTTCATTCGGGGCTCGCCGAAGTGTTGCCCAAGGATGCCTTGCTCGTCTGCGACGGCGAAGCGCTCCCGTTCAAGCCCAACCCTGAAGCTCTTAAAAAGGTGATCCTCGACAACCGTGCAGCGCACACCCTGGTCGTTGGTGATCGGCGAACTGATGTCATGATCGGACGCCTGCTTGGCTGCAAAACAGTTCAAATCAAGAGTCCGAGGTCAATACTGGGGTTGGAAGGATCGGCCAACGACTACTTTGGCGAGGCCGACGTGGTGTTCGACCGAATGGGAGTCGACGTCCTGCACTATGTCAAGTCCTTGGCCTGGACGTGTGAGCGTGACTAGGGGAGCTCGCAGCAAGGTCGTTGCAATCGACATCGGTGGGACATCGATCAAGAGCGTTGTAGCGGACGTGACCGGTGACCGAGTCGAGTTCTCCCAGGACCGAGTTGTTGTGACACCGCACCATGCGAACACGGTGCAAGCATTGGAAGGGTCGGTAGGTCAGATCCTAGAAGCGGTTCTAGCGGACTACGCCGAAGGACCGGTCGGTGTTGGTATTTCGACCACCGGTCTTGTCTCTCAAGAGGGCATCGTTGTCGACGGACCGGCGTTCAAGGGTTACACGGACTACTCGTGGGCGGCTGTCCTCAAGTCGACGCTGTCTGGATCCGTCACCGTCATGAACGATGCTCACGCCGCAGCGCTCGGAATGACCTCCCGTGGTTCATCACATGCCGGGCTCACCGTGTGCCTAGTTCTCGGGACTGGCATAGGTGGCGCGGTTGTGCTCGGTGGATCTGTTCTGACTGGTCGGAACGGGATGAGTGGACACTTCGGACATATGAAGTCCGCCAACTCGCTCGCTCAGTTCCGGTGCATCTGCGGAACGACAGGCTGTTTCGAGAATCTCGGATCGGGCCGTGGACTGGCATTCCTCGCTGGGAACAACAACGGCCCCGAAGGAGTAGACGAGACAGTTCGGCAGCTTTCTTCAGACCTATCGTCAGCAGAGGCTGCCCGAGCCTCGGGAGAGATGTTCGAGAGCGCCGGGCATCAAATTGGCTCCGCAATCGCTGATCTCGCAAATGCGCTCGACCCCGATGAAGTTCTGCTGGCGGGGGGACTCTTGGAAGCAGCGGGCTCCGGAGAAGACTCGCCACTCATGGTTGGGCTGCGGCGGGGGATAAAGGAGAACTGCATTCCAGCGATCGAGAGCAATCTCCTAATCTCATTCTCCGACGTGCAATATCCCAACCTCACCGGTGCCGCGCTGGCTGCTCTTGCTGCCCGATAGTCGTCGGCGACCGCGCTCGCTCCGGACATGCTGCCGAGCGGTGTGGCGGAGTCGGCACCGACGCCTTCCTGGCTTGTGGCGAGGTACAAGTGAGAGCTACCGCACGCCAAGTCTCTGACGGACCGAGCGCCTTGAAAGAGCGAGCCGCGTTCCAGCGAAGAGTGCCGCCCCTACGAGAGCGGGTGAAAGACTCTGCAGAACATGACGCACGATTCAAACTCGTAAGCACCTCGCCGGCGATAACGCATGCACCTAGCGAACTGAGTCCGAACTCTGGCGAGAGTCCGATCAAGAGCGCCAGGGCTGCGATCAACGCGAGCGTGACGACGACGTCCAGACCGAACGCACTCAGGATCGCTGGCCGAGGCGCCGCCAGCAGAGTCACCTCAATCAACCCGGCGCCGGCCGCTAGGTAGCTACCCATTGACCGGAATGGGTGACCACCAAGTGCGACGAGCAGAAGTGCGAAGCAACCGAAGGCCACGATCGCGAGGCCAGCGCTGAGGGAAATCGGCAGCGCGCACTCGGAGCCTTCAACCGCCTGTCCGAGGGCCGCGAGAGTTGCGCCCCCGCCAACCACGACTTCGAATGGCGTTGGGAAGACCCTTTGAATTGCCGCCATGAGTACCGAGAGGACCAGGACGGTCGGCAAGGATGCGCCACCAAGAAGAGTGGCGGTGCCGAAGCCGATTGGGACCCACACGAGGGCCCTTGAGGGTCGACGTGGGGGCCGTTCGTACCGCTTGAGCGCTGGCTCGGCGCCGCTCCGTACCTGGAGCATGTTTCGCTGTATGTAGCCCATTAGGGCTAGCAGGAACAGCAGTCCAAGAAGCTCGCTCATCGCGCCTCGACTCCAGTTCGGATGAGGCTGGCGACGTCACCGTGATCGAGTGGACCTGATAGCTCCGTTGTCCGGGTGGGTTGGCCAGCGGTCGCCCATTCGGTGGGTAATGGACCGCCGAGAGACACGATGAGTGACGGGCAGGGAAGGTCTCCGAGTGCAGCGAAGGCCGTGTCAAAGTCGGAGAGCTGCCCGTCGGTGGCGATGAGCAGGATCGGGGTCAGTTCAGGGTGGCGTTCGGCCCAGGCGGTGGCGGTGGACACGGATGGCGCCAGGGATGAGCTCGATTCTGGTGCCTCTGCTTGAAGATGGCGGAACACTGTCGCAGCCCCGGTGTCAAGCCGGACTGGGGGCAGAGGAGCTGTCACGTTGTCGAAGGTCAGGGGCTGCTGCGGAGTCCTGCGGGTGACAATCAGCTCGATCGAACCACGCAACTGTCTGAGCCAGTTCGTGTTCTCGTCTCCGTTGTGGGTCCGTGGTGTAGGTGCTGCGGGAGCGGTGATCGATGATGATGAGCAGCACTCCGGCGTCGCTGTCTTCGCAATGAAGATCCGGCAGGGCCACTGTGGGATAGGGCGGCGGCCGGAGCTGGTGCATGGCAAGCGGCACCAGAATTAGGGGGAGGAGGGCGTAGTGGCCGCGCGATAGCAACTTGGCCAGCATCATGCGACGACTGCGCGGCTTTCGGCGCTCGTGGGCGGTGATTGGTGAGGCCTCAGCTTCGCAGCGAGCAATACCGACTTCGTTCGCTGGGTCGATATGGTCTGCTGGGTCCGTCGAATGGTCATTAGGCCAGCTCGAACTGGATTTCGCACCGTCGATTGCGGGCACGGCCGGACTCAGTCGAGTTGTCGAACGCCGGGTCGGCCTCGCCCAGACCTGACGTCGTGATGTTGGCGGTGTCGATCCCGTGCGACGCGAGGTCAGCGAGAAGCGTGGCTGCCCTTTGGGTGGACAGCTCCAGGTTCTCGCTGTCTGAGCCGATGTCGTCGGTGTGGCAGACGATTGTGCCGGCCAGGATGGTTCGGCCGTTGAGGCTCTCGGCAACCTCGATGAGGCTCCGGGACGATTGTTCAGACAGAGACGCTGAGCCACTCGGGAAGAGTGCGTCCCCCGGAATCATCACGTCAACCCGTGCCGGTTCAGGTTCCAGGTCCGGCGCTGAGTCGACGTCTTCTGGCTCGGGTAGCTCGACCTCGATGATGGGATCGAGCCACCAGGTGGGCTCGGTCTGGTGTTCGTTGATCGCAACGCCTGCTGCGCCTTGGAACCGGTTGGGGTGGGTGGGCTGCAGGGCTGCGGCGACCCCGAGGGCAGTCATGAGCACGAGCAGTAGTAGGGCGGCGAGGATCGCACGGTGTCGTCCCTTGTTTGATGCGGCTTGGGTGGGAGTCATCGGGACACCGCGCCGATGGTGATGGTGCAGGTGGTCGCCCCGCTGTTGTCGCAGACGCGTTGCCAGTGGGCCCGAACGGCGCTGACGTAGTCGGTCGGCGGCTGTGCGTCGCCGGCGACCTTGCCGATGCCCCGAATAGTGAGGGTGTCGACGTCCGAGAGGTCGGTGGGAGTCAGATAGTCAGCGAGTTCGATGGCGGCTTCGTTGTCGAGGCCTGCAACGTTGAGATTGGCGTCGCCGGTCGTGTTGATGCCGTCAGTGAACCCGTAGATCTCGACCACGGTGTCGGCGTCGGCGTGCGCGGTGGCGAACTCGCTGCCGAGAACGAAGATGGTGTTGGCATCGGTGGCGTCGCTGGGGAGTTCTTCGATCGCCTTCTGTGCTTCGAACCCGATCTTGGCCATCGCATCTGCGATCTCGTCCGGCAGGTTGAGGTCGCGTGCGATTTCTGTGGCGCCCTCGAGGTCGAAGTGATGATCGAAGAGAACCTGGTGGGCTGCGGTGGAACTGGTGAAGCCGATGACGGTGGCTCGACCGTCACAGTCGGCTACTCGTTCCAGTTCGACCTGCAGCAGGTCGAGGCGTTCGCCGAGGATGTTGAGGTCTTGGCCAGATCCGGACAGGTCCAAAAAAGAGAGGGTGGCGAGGTCTGCTTCTTCTCCCTTGCTGTTGGTCGGGCAGGCGTAGTCGTATGTGCTGGCTGGGCCAGCCAAACCGCATGCGGAGGCCAGGATGCTTCCGCCGACGGCGAGAGCCGCAGCGCGGCGGCGTCGGCGGGACGTACTTTGGGTGTTGGTGTTGTCTGTTGAGTTGTGCATGACATCCGTTGTACGTATGGCTGTTTGCGTGGGGCTCTCGTGTTACTTGCGCTTCGATTGCAAGAGGCGTTCGCACAACGAGCGACCGGAGCGGCCGCTGCTGATCATCGGGATGTGGTCAACGCTGGTACGAGTGCCCGTGCGACTGCCCCTGGATCGGAGTCCCATGACACTCTTGTGACCGTGACCTGGTCGGCGGCCTCGAGCGTTGCTGGGATAGGCGCGTGAAGCACGACTGCGTGAACGTCGGCGTCGAGTTCTGCGAGGCGCTCGAGTACGGCAGCAGGGTCCGCGTCGAACAGTTGGAAATCCGAGAGCACTACGACGGCCAGGTTGTGGTCAGCGTGGGTATCAAGGAGATTCTCGAGCTCGTCGAGGGATGGGCCGAGCTGGCTGCCGGTAGACGATGGTGGGTTCTTGATCGCCTCCGCAAGGCGCCGTCGGCCACGCCGGTCGACGGGAATCGGCCCCGTGTCGTGGAACCCGGGGTCGAAGTAGCGGATCGCCACGAGTTCTTCGCCGCACCGGCAGCCGCTGATGTGGTTGACTGCGAGCTGAGCTTCTCTGTGGCGATTGCTGATCGGCTTTGTCGGGTCGTTGAGCGAAGTGACGCTGCCAGATTCGTCGAAGATGAACACGGTCAGGGTTGGCTCGTGGGCGCACGCCGTGACTTGTGGGAGTCCAACCGTTGCGTGCGTGTTGATTGCGACGACTGGCGCAGTATCTGTTGGGTAGACGGCGATCGCGTGCGTTTCTACAGCATGCGATGCAATGAGGGTCTTGGACAGGCGGTTGCGGCGGGTCCGCTGAGCCATACCTATCCCTCAGTCCCTGTCATCGGGCCGCGCTGGGAGGTCTGCTCGTCGATTCCCTCTTTGTCGTCGACCGTGCCGGCGGCAGCGGCACGGGCCTCGGTGATGTCGATCACCCTGTCCTGGTTGTCGGCGCCGGCGGAATCCTCGCCGTGCGGGGTTTCGTAGGTGCGGTCCTCATAGTGGCGCGGGATCTGGTACTCGTCGAAGAGAAGGTCGAACCTGTCAGCGAACGTGGGCCGGATCGTCCACAGGAAGGACATGCCATCGGTGCCGTGGCCGCTCATCTGCGGGTTGGCTGCGAGGATGTCGGCGGCTTCGGCGAGTTTGGTCCACCACAGTGCCATCGCTGCGCTCTCGTGGGACCGGAGTCGCTCGGCGACCCCACGGAGGTTTGCAGCCCGCTCGGCGATGGCGTCGGTAGGTGCAGCGTCTCGGTTCTTACGCTCGGAGTCTTCGAGGTGCCCGAAGTTGCGAAGCGCCGTGTGAGCCGGGTCCGTGTGCATCCACGAGTTGACGAAGCTGCCCCCGCAGATGCCTGCCGCCCACAGCGCGAAGCCGAAGGCCATGAAGACATTGTCGACGGTCAGGCGGATGGCGAACGTGCCGAGGGCCAGGCACACGGCCGTGGCGGCGATCAAGGCCGAGACTTTCACGAGGAACCGGTAGGGCTCTTCGTCGTAGCTGAAGACGCTGATCAACAACCGGCGTTCTTCCTCGTCGTCGGGGATGTGGTCGCTGTGGCGGAGCCACAGGTGCCGACGTCGGAAGTCCTCGGCAATCTTGGCGCTCGTGACGGCCGCTACGCCGATTGAGGTTGTCAGCAAAGCTGAGAACAGCGGGTACTCCCCTGCCTTGATGAGCACGAGCGTTCCGCCGGCGACGTCACCGACGAGAAGGCCGATCCACACCAGGCCGTAGAGCCAAAGCCAGCCCTTGCCGTGGTGCAGGATGTAGCTCGGCAGTACCTTGGTAGCGAACTCGTAGGAATCGCGCGCCTTTTCCCAGCCGTGGTGTGCGCGGTCTCGGACGCGCAGCTCGTCATCGGCCTGATCGGTCAGTTCCGAGGCTTTGGCGGCGAATCCTTCGATGTCCTTGCGGGCGATCTCGAGCTGCTTGAATCCTTGCTGGTTTCCCTCGACCAGGCAGGCCTGAGCAGCAAACGGGATCTTTCCCAGATCGTCGTCAGAGGCCGGAGCGTCAAGGAACTGAACAGCGTCGGGGTACCTGACTGCGCCACGGGTGGTGTTGGGTGCGGCGAGCGTGAGCTTTCGGGTTGTGTTGCCGGTCGGGTCGTCGCCCGTGCCGAACTTGGATGTGAGGTCTTGCCAGCGCTTGCGCATTTGGGAATCTCCGTGATGTCGATGCTCGGCACGGTGTTGTGCTGAACGGCTCTCACGATGCAGTGCGCTGATGGGATGAGGGTTGCGTCGCCCTTGCGATCCGCTGGCTTGGAAGTACTGCGTCGGCCGCTACGGGTTACTCGTCGAAGCCGAAGTAGCTGACCGGGCCCCCGCCGCTCACGATCATGTCGAGGGCGTTGGCGACGTATGGGATCAGTGGGATCGGAGGACCATCGAGTTGACGCCAGGCCAACATGTCGCAGGATTGCGGCTCTGCGATGCGCGCTCTGGATCCGGCGGGCAAGTCCGCGCGGAAGAAGACATCGATGCGTTCTTCGCCGTCGGTGTCGTACTTGTGCTGAATGAGCACTGGCGTGAAGGCCCTGATCGCCAGGTCGACGTCGATCTCTTCGATGGTCTCTCGGCGGCAGGCCTGGACGAGCGTCTCGCCCTGTTCCACGTGTCCGGCCGGCACGCTCCATTGGCCGTCGGCGTACCCGGTGTTGGCCCGTCGCATGAAGAGATATCGGCCCTCGTCGTCGCGCAGGAGCAAATGCGCTGCGACGGGCATTGTGTGGCGGTTGGAGGTCATACTCGGGTCCGCATGTTGTGGTCGAGGCAGCCGTCCCTGAACACCGTAAGGCCTTTGAGTCCTCGGCTACGAGCCGCGGCGAGCGTAGCGCCGACCGCTTCCACGGTGGCGGTGCTCGGGAGGTTGACCGTTTTGGAGCCGGATTCGTCGGCCATGCCGCTGAACGCCTCGTGGACGTCAAGGTGGGCCTTGACTGAGACCTGGCTGGCGCAAGCCAGCACAGGGTCATTGTCTTCCTTGACCAGTGCTCGGCGGGTTGCCGCCTCGGGCACCAGCTGATCCTCGAACTTGGAGGCCACACCGGTCTGTCCGTTGAGTGCGAAGTGCGGTTCGTATGAGCGTGAAACGCCCATCAATAGGGCCACGACGCCGGTTGGCGGGTGGGCGACAACGGCGGAGTGGCGGATGCCATGCCGTTCGATCCGTGCCGCGAGCGCGTGCCATTGCTCGTCGGGGACCGCTCCTACTCGACGGTTGGACTTGCGTGCGACCCACAACGGATCGAGCCACCTCGACTGCTCGAAGAGCGGGAACGCTCCGCGTTGTTCGGCTAGGTCGATCGAAGCCGTGTGCGCTGCGTACGAGAGATGCTCGGCGACCTCCTTGGCGATGAGCGTCGACTCTTCGTAGGCGATGCCCATCGAGATCAGTGCGCTGTGGTAGCCGCACACTCCTACTCCGATCCGGCGGCGTTGGGCCACGACGCTGGCGCCGTCTGCGCTGGCGAGCTCAACGGCGGCGTCGCCACCTCGGACCGCCATGGCTACGGTGCCAGCGAACATGTCGAAATCGATGTCGTTGCCTCGCACGTGAGCGGCGAGGTTGACCGACAAGAAGATGCACTGCTCACCGGGTGAGAGAAACACCTCTGCGCAGGGTGCTGTCGAGATAATCGGCAGCTGTGGGGTTGGGTTGTCGGCGTCAGCGACGTCTTGGAACAGGACGCCAGGTTCACCGTTGTGATGGGCTGCTCTGGCCAGCAGGGGCTGGAGCCGTTCCCACTCTGGTTCGCTTCCGGTGAGCCGAACCGAGATATTCGCGATCCACTCGGTGAAATCCGCGCCGCGCTTTGCGTTGATGAAGTCGGCGATGTGCGGGTGTTCGGCGCTGCACGAGACCATGAGCGCCGGCGGGCGACGGTTCTCCGCCCGGAGTTGTTCGGCGAGGTCGACGATCGCCGCGTTCAGCTCGTTGAGAGCACTGACCGGGTCGTCGAACATGCTCAAGTCGACACCGCAACCGAGGCCGCGCCGGGAGGCGCCGACGGTCTCGGCGATAAGGCGGTTCGTTCGTTCGGCATCAGTGGTACCGACGGTCGGCAGGACTGTGCAGGCCCCGGCATTGCTGTGGTTGCCTGCTGCTGCGTACAACTGAGAGGACGGTGCGAGGCGGCCGGCTTCGAATCCCGCAAGGAGATCGTGGGCGAAGCCACTCCCGCCGCCGAGACGTAGGTCGATGCTGCCGAGTGCGTCAGCAACCCGGCGGCGACCATCAGCGAGTGTTTCGCCTTCGCTGAGCAGACCGCGCTTGCGGGCAGCGTCACACAGTTGCGGGGTTTCGGTTGGTGGTTGGTAGGTGTGTGTTGTGGTTCTCATGTAGAGAACCTTCTGCTGACGTGCTTGCGTCGAGTTGGCCGCCCGTTGGCGGTTTGATTGCGTTGTGCGTCGCGGACTCCTTTCTCAGCAAGCCGCCTGGTGTAGCGAGCACCTGTCGTGCTGCGTCGTGTGCTGCTTCCACCGCCTGGAACGGATCGGCGCCTATGGCGAGAGCAGTGAGGAAGCCTGCGGCGAAGGTGTCACCTGCACCGGTCGTGTCCATCGCCGAGACCGGTTTGAGTGGCAGCTCGTCGAGTTGGCTGGCCTGCACGACGAGTGTGCTTCCAGCGCCTCGGTGAACGACAATGAGCGGCGCCAGTTCACGTTCTAGTAGACCGTAGTGGGCGGCTTCAGTCTCATTGGCGAACAGGACGTCGGCACCGCACTTGGCAAAAACCTCCGCCAGCTCGTCGTTTCCGCTCCCGGTCGGGGTGGCGGTGCACACATCGATCGCGATGGTGGCTCCGGCTCGCCGAGCTGAGGCAATGAGCGCCAGGTAATCGGAGCGGCTACGGGGATCTGCAAGGTGCCAGCCTTCGAAGTAGACGATCTCGTCCGCGTTGAAGGTTGGATGGAGCGAAGCCCAGTTCACGGATGGCTTGTTTGCGATCATGGTTCGTTCGCCCGAGGGCTCAACGATCACGCTGATGCGAAGGCCGCCGCTACCAGCTGTGGTGGCGTTGATCTGGACCCCGGCGGCCTCGAGTTGCTGCCGACCGGTCTTGTCGGCCTGCTCTTGACCGAAGTGGCCGCTTAAGGATACGTTCCCGCCGAGGATGGCGGCGTTGTGGGCGACAATCGCCGCTGATCCGCCAATGGTCGAGATGATGTCGCACGTTGTGTGGTCATTGCGATTCAGGGGCTCGGTCAGGACGAGCATTGTGTCGACGGAGACTTGCCCTATCGCGTGGATTGGTCGGGCTTTGGTCATCGGGTGCCTTCCATGACGAAGTGGTGGATGCTGTTGGCTTCTGCTCCCAGCGAGCGAGACGTCTGCCAGCGCTGCGCGAGTGTCGCGACGTGGTGGCTTAGCTGCTGGAGCCGGTCAACTGCGTCGGCCAGGACGCCGCGCCCGGGGCGAGGATGACGATCGGGAAGCGGGTGCCGGGCAGCCCGTCCATTGTTGCGGCGAGGCTGGCAGCGGTAGCGCCCCAACCCCTCGGCGTAACCAGCCGAGCACTGGTGGAGGCGGTACGGACGGCGAACGCACTTTGGCTCGGAACGGCAACGACAACGAGGTCGGCGGAACTGGGGGTCGCCTGTTGTTGCCAAGTCATGGCGACCTTGCCGTAGTGACCGCCGGGACCCTCGTTCAAATTGGCGACGTCGACGGGGTGGATTGCTCTGCCCGGTCGCAAAACGGGGGCTGTCACGATCAGGTCAGTCAAGCCCTGGGGCGCCGGATCGAGGGCGAACGTCGGGCCCACGGAAGTGGTCTTCATGCGGATTCTCCTTAAAGGGCAACGACTTGCCGCCGTGTCGAGACCAGCTTCCGTTCATTCGGTTGCGCCTAGCTCGCAAGGCGATTGCGAATGACTTTGATCATTTGCGCTTTGTGCTTCGTGCTTCGTACTTCTGGCGCAACCAGCGCTCAAGAAGCGTCTGTCGGGCAGCGAGTCAATTACCGCACGGGGCGTCGTGCATGTCCGAGAGAGGCAGCGGAAAGTCGACGACCGAGTGCTATGTCGAGCTGCTCGTCGATGGCCGGGAACATGTGGCCATACGTACCGAGCGTGACGTTGATCGTGGAGTGTCCCATTCTCTCCATAATGGCTCTGGGGTGGGCGCCTTCGGCGATCAGGAATGCTGCGTAGGTATGGCGTAGGTCGTGGAACCGAGTGCCGGTCGGGCAGCCAGATCGGATAACTGCTGGCTTGAAGTGTCGGGGGTACCAGTTCGAGTGGCGGAGCGGGCCGCCTTCTGGTCCCTCGAATACGAGTTCGGTCTGCTTCTTTCCAGCGAGGTAATGGGTCAGCTCTTCCACTAACGGAAGAGGGATGCCAACGGAACGGCGGGAGTAGGTCTTGGTCGGGCCGATGTTGAACCCACCGTTGGCTTCGTCGGCTGACTCTGAGACCTCCACACGACGTCGCATCAGATTGATTCGAGACACACGGAGCGCTCCGATCTCGCCAGCTCGGAGCCCCGTGAACGCCGCAAAGCGGACGAGCAGTCCGTAGTCCGGGTAACCGCCTTCGCGATGTTTCGCCCCACGCTGCAGTGGCGGTGGATCCTCGATCTCCTCGGCTAGGGCCATGACTTGGTCCTCGGTCAAGAAGATCATCTCCTTCTTCTGCGCGCGTGGGGCCTTCACGCCGTCTGCCGGGTTCGTCTTGATTGCCCCTGAGGTCACGGCGAGTTTGAAGACGAGTCGCATCACGTCTCGAACGTTGCGGACGGTTCCGGCGCCTTTCCCCGCGGCTTGCAGGCCGGACAAAAACGTCAGGACCTCCGGGTGCTCGATCGATGCGATTGGGCGATCACCGAACTCAGGCATCAGGTGATTCCTGAGGATCGACTCGTAGCTCTCGCGCGTCTTGGGCTTGAGGTGCGTCGTCGTGGTGATCCACTTGTCGGCCCACTCGCCGAACGGGTGCCGCCCGCGTTGGGGATCAACCCAGTCGTGTCGAGCCAAGTCGGCTTCGACGGTGGCGGCGTACCGCTTAGCATCGGTCTTGCGAGCAAAGTTCTTCTTTCGCTGCTTTTTGTCTGGGCTGCGGTAGTACACCTGCCACCGGACCTCGCCCTTGCTGGTCGTCTTCTTGTGGATGCTGGCCACGGCTGTTCCTCTCTGTTGGTGCTGACGGTATTCGCCTCGTGTGACACGAACTCGTGGTTACCGCTTGCGTTCGACGCGCCCCTCGGCGATCCAGTCGGTGATGTCTTGTTGGTAGAAGCGAACGAACTTGCCGACCTTGTGATACGTCACGCGGTTCTCTTCGACGAGTCGTCGTACGAATCGTTCGGTAACGCCGAGGCGTTCGGCAACTGCGGGGATGTCGAGCAGCACATCGCTTTCTGGGGCGGTCGGGATGGTCTTCATGAGCTGGCTGCTAACTCAAGCCACGCTGCCCAATCGGTGGTGGGCTGGCCGCTGATGCAGCCGCTTGTCGGTGCCGCAGTGGGTGGGATTGGCGCGTGGCGGATGATCCCGAGGAGCATCGGCTGCGGGCAGACCGCCTGGCCGTAGGCACGAACCGAAAGATGCAGGTGAGGGCCAGTGGTGTTGCCCGCGCCTGGTGTGCCCGGTTGGCCTCCGCTTAGACCAAGAAGCTCACCGGCGGCGATAGGGTCGCCGACTTTCACGTTGACGAGTGACAGGTGGCAGTACGTGTAGCGCGCCCCGTCGATCCCGTCGATGATCACCGTGTTTCCGCAACGGCCAGACCCGCCTGGCGCATAGATGCCTGCGTTGCCAATGGCGACTGAAATCGTGCCGTCAGTCATGGCAAACAGCGACGTGCCCATCGGAAGCGCGATGTCCGCTGCTGGGTAGTCGTGGTGTGGACGGGTGGCGATCGCCTCAGTCGCATACCCCACTGGAACTGGGTATGCGTAGCCACCGACCAGCGGTCCGACAGCCGAAAGCGGACCGGTGTAGGTTGCCGCCCATTCCAAGACCAGTTCGACATATTCGGTCGAACGGTTGTAGGCGAAGATCGCGGCTTCAATGTCGGTGATCGAGCCGTGGGGGCAGAGGTGGGCAACCGCGGCAGGTACTGCGTCGAAGATGTTCTGCGGATCGCGAGTCCCATCGCCGTTGCCGTCCCTCCCGTAGATAGTCCATGACGTCGGGATGAATTGGAACGGTCCGACTGCACGATCCCAGACGCGGTCGCCGTCGAGGACGCCTTGATCTGTGTCGGTAATCGCAGCGGTTCCGTTCTGGCCATTCAGCGGAATGCCGATGATTGCTGGACGGACCACCCCGTCGGAGCCGATGGCGGCTCCACCGAAGCGGCCGTGGTTGGACTCGACCTTTCCGGTACCGGCGACAACCTGCCACGGGAGACCCGCACAGGTCGCTGCGTGTTGGACGTAGAGACTGAGTATTTGGGGCGGGATGTCTTCGATTGCCTCGGCGGACGGATCGAATATCGCCTGCCCGGCAGCAGCCGCGCTCGAAGCGGCGCCGCCAGCCAGCGATACCAAGGCGAAGAGCGCTACAAGCGGAGAAGTGAGAACCGCCAGCATCGCAACGACGATCTTTCCCATCACGCCAGCTCCGCCGCCGAGTGGTCGGCAGTAGGTCCTAAAGATTGTGGCGACAGGCTCCAAGTCGGGTCGGAGGGGAGTTCAGCAAATGCTCTCGCGATCGCTTCTTCGAGGTCAGCGTTAGGAGAATCAGCAGTTCCTGCGAAGGCGCACGAGAGCCCGGCCATTGCTGAACAACCGAGTGAAGCCTGCCGCCACATGTCCACCTGTGGCTTCGGCCTGAATCCCTCTGGGACAGGCACTTTTCTTCACGAACTGTGGTGTCCCAATGTCAGAATCAAGCGGACCACAGGTGGCTCATGCAGCGCTCGTCTTTCAACAAGGGTCTTTACAGTGACACAAGTCACCCCGTACAGTGGTCAAAAGGCAGCTGGATAACCACGCTGCGCGGTGGAACTAAAGGGGAGTTTGGGCGGAACGATGGATCCCAGGGCGATGACCGGTTCGTGTCACGTCGGTTTTGTACGGTCGGTTATCGACCTCTCGCTGACGGTGAGCACGCTATCCACGCACACGTGGCCTGTGTCAGTGCTCGTGCGGGACTGACCTAGGAGCCCCACATGCGCCCCATCTACTTCGTTCTCATCCTGGCCGGTTTTCTGGCAGCGTGCGGCGGAAGCAGTGAAGCTGGTGGCGAGGGCGTGGTCAACAGTACGACGACTACTCCGCCTACGTCATCGACGGAAACTTCAGTGGTCGATGCTGTGGCTGAGACCAGCGAAGCACAGGCGCCTATCACCGACCCCAGCGCCGCTGTTGCCTCCTGGATAGCGCTATGGGATGGGGCGGAATCCCTCGCAACCGATCCGGATACTGCGCGCGCCGCTATCCAGACGGTTGCCTCCGATCAGGTCTTTGAGCAGCTCGACACCATCTACAACCCAAGCGTTGGCGATGACGTTGCGGTCGACAGCACAGCTCGCATCTTCGTGAACGACCCCACAACAACGGTGAGCGCGCCCGGTGTCGTCGAGATCAACGACTGCATCTTCGAGTCGCCAAGAATCGGGAATGCCACTATCTGGTATTCGGGAACTGCAGAACTAGTTGACGACACGTGGACAATCACGAGCCTCCAGCTGCGCAGCGAAATCGGTTGTGTGCCTTCGGCCATTGCCGAGGACGCGATTGCCGGGTATGAGGCCTATTGGGACGCACGGGTCGAATTCTGGGACCCCGCTGATCCACAGAGTGATTTGCTGACGCAGAGGACCACGGGGATCCATCTTGATCTTCTGGAGGGCCTTCTTGTCGACCACCAAGGCGAAGGACTCGTGCTTCGAGGGCGGGCCCAAACCCGACCCGAGGTTGTCGAGGTTCGCTCATCAACCGAGATCGCAATTCTCGATTGCGCCGTGCAGGACCCTGGTCGCGGTCTATACGACGCCGAGACGGGCGAACGGCTACCCGATATCCCCGCGGTGTCGGAAGGACAAACGGACCTGACCTCTGCGGTCATGATCTTCGAAGACGGAAGCTGGAAGGTTTCCGACGTACAAGGACAGGCGGACGTGTCATGCGATGCGGCACCGACAGCACAGGGCTTACCTACCGTGTAGTCGCCGCCCTAGGGGTGGCGATCGCGCTGTTGTTCTTCACCGCGATCGCGCCTGCTGCAGCTCAAGAAGCGCCACCCGCTCCTCCCCCTCCAACGCCACTCAACCCAACCCCGATCACGCCCGCCTGCCCTGACACTCGGGGGAGCGGCGGAGCAATCGATCAGAACGGCGGAGCCGTCATTGGGACCTGCTGGGGAAACACCCCAGGTGCCGGCCCAGACAGAACCGTTTCATCCGAGCTTGTCTGGAATTGGTATGGCTGCGATCAGTGGCGACCATTCTCACCAGGCTCGACTGTCAGCTCGGTGCTTCCCCACGGCGAGCTTCTTCTCGAAGACATCGTCGCCCGAGGCCTTGACCCGACTGTTGTCTACGTCTGGCACACCGTCCAATGCACCCACGTTCAACAGGGCGCCGCGGAAGACGGGAGTGACATCGTGGACACGTGGGGATGGGGGTTCCTCGTCATCGGTACGACGCCTCCAGTTGACCCGACGGTCTTGCGGGATATCGCCGCTGAACGCATCAACCCCGATCCGCCTACGCCTGTCTCAGCCCCACTGTGGTCTGGCATCCCATCTGTTGTTCGCCTCCCAACCTGGCTGTGGATCACCGATGAGTGGGAGCCAATTGAAGAACAAGAGGTCGAGGGTTTCGTAACCGTGGTTGTCCAGGCACGCCCGATCGAAACAGTTTGGGCGCTGGCCGACGGCACGACCGTCACCTGCGAAAACGGTCCGGGTATCGAGTGGACCCCCGGTGCCGCTGAAGGAAGCACCTACTGCAGTCACACCTTCGAAGAGGCCGCAGAAGGACTAGAAGGCACGGTCACCCTGAACTGGACCTTCCGCTGGTGGCTCAACGGTGCAGACATGGGCGACTTCGGCGATCTGCCCGTGGAGACAGCAATCACATTCGACATCACAGAAATCCAAGCCATTGAAAGTGGAGGCTGAGCAATGACGACAACCTTGAGGCCGAGGGTCAACGGTGCCAAAGCGGCGAAGATCGACGAAACAAGCTTCGAACTGGAGCCGCCATCAGGGGGCGGACGCAGCCGTTGGCCCGAGGTCACTGTTGGCCTACTTGTCATCGGCATCTTCGCCCTGGCTGGTGGATGGCTCTACTCGAACGCATCTACGACCGAGCCGGTCGTTGTGTTGCGGGCCGACATGGAACGTGGGCAGCAAGTCACCAGCAACGACCTGAGGGTTGTCGAAGTCGGCTCGGAAGAGGCGTTGAACCTCGTGGGCGCCGGCCAAACAGATGCGCTCATTGGTCAAATAGCACTCGTCGACCTGGACGCAGGGACTTTGGTCAACCACAGTCTCTTTGCGAACGGCGCAGCCATAGCCAACGGAGACGGCATTGTCGGCATGGCGCTCGACCCCGGCGAGTATCCAACACTCTCGATGAGGCCGGGCGACCGTGTGCGTGTTCTGGCGACGGGCGGCGACGAAGGGCAGCAAGTGTTGGCCGAGAGTGCTGAGATCATCGACGTCGCCCCTATTGGTGTGCAAAGCCAGCTGTTCGTGTCGGTCGCAGTGCCGACGGCCCAAGCCGACGCAATCGCATCGGCGAGCGCCGAAGACCGGGTGCGCCTCATCCAAGTTGGAGGTAAGTGAGATGACGCTAATTTGCTTCACGTCGCAGAAGGGTGCACCGGGCACGACGCTCACGACTCTGACGGTCGCTGCTTGCTGGCCGGGCAGCCACTCAGAACGTCGAGTGTTCCTCGAAGCAGACCGAGCGGGCGGCGCGGTTGCGCTCCGCTATGGCATGGGAACGGACCCTGGCTTGCTGACACTCGCTAGTTCGGTCCGCTCGGACAGCGGAACCGACCTTTGGGCCCACGCGCAGCCGCTACCCGGCGGACTCCCGGGAATTCTTGCGCCGGACGCGCCATCACAGGTGGCGGGAACGCTCGCTCTGGCCAGCCGTTCGCTTGGGCAATGGCTCGATGAACGACACACAGCGGTGCTGGCCGATGTAGGGCGTCTTGATGCCGGAGGTAACCCGCATCCACTCATCCACGAAGCATCGATGGTCGCGGTTGTTGTCCGACCTGTGGCTGAACAACTTCAACCCGCCGTCCATGCCGTTCGCTCTTCGGGCCTGGACGTTGGTCGGGTCGGCTGGGTCCTCATTGGTGATCAACCTCATGCTGCATCAGAGGTCGAAGCCACATTCGGAATCCCCGTTCTGGGCGTCATTGCGAACGACAGACGGACGGCATTGGCGCTATCGGAAGGCTCGAACAGCCGCCGAATAGCGAAATCTGCGCTCGTTCGTAGCGCATCAACCTTGGCTGACCGCATAGCTAAGGAATCACTGGGAGCCGAAGTCAAGAGCGAGCCAGACAATGGAGTCGCCGCATGACGGCGCAACGACCAGTTACCAAGAAAGTGCGCCGAGCTGTTGGCGAACGCCTGACCGAGGTAGTTGCGCAGGCGGAACTCGACGAAGGCCGCTCGATCACCGGTGAGAACAGACGAATGCTCGCTCGCAAACTGATCGGCGACCAGCTGCAACAGCACGACGCAGACCTTGTGAGGAAAGGTCACCAACCACTCGCTGATTCCGAACGAGAGAACATCACACGGTCGATTCTCGACGAGCTATTTGCTTTGGGTCGGGTGCAGCAGTACATCGACGACCCACAAATCTCAGACATCGTCATCAACGGATGGGACACCGTCTGGTTGACCTACAGAACGGGTCTCAAGGTTCAGGGCGAACCCGTAGCCGATAGCGATGAACATCTCATCGAGCTGGTTCAGACGGCGGCTCGACGCGGCCGCTCCGAGCATCGATGGGACCCAGCCAGTCCACGCCTCGACCTTCAGCTTCCGTCGGGCGACCGCCTCAATGCTGTGGCCTGGGTCTCGGGGCGGCCCTCGATATCAATCAGACGTCATGACTTCGACATCCATCGACTGAAGCAACTCGTCGACCTCGGAACGATTCAAGAACCACTGATGCACCTGTTGAGAGCAATGGTGCTTGCTCGATTCAACATCATCATCGCCGGAGGCACCGGCGCCGGAAAGACAACCTTCATGCGGTGCCTCATCAACGAGATTCCACCCGAAGAACGCCTCGTCACAGTTGAGGACTCACTCGAACTTGGCATCGACCGGTTCGCTCATCTTCACCCCGACCATGTGGACCTAGAAGCTCGAACCGCAAACGTCGAAGGCGTTGGCGAACTAGGCATGAACGAACTGGCGATCAATGCGCTCCGAATGAACCCCGACCGCCTGATCGTTGGCGAAGTGCGAGGCAACGAGGCACTCACTTTGCTGCTCGCCTGTACTCAGGGCAACGACGGTGCGATGTGCACGATCCATGCTGATTCGTCTGAAGGCGTGTTCGGTCGGCTCCAGATGTACCTGGCGATGACCCGCGAACGATTCGAACCAGCGGCGGCCAATCTCCTTGTTTCGCAAGGAATCGATGTCGTCGTCCACATCGCCCAGCTCAGCAACCATCAGCGAGTCGTAACTTCGGTGCGCGAGATCGTTGGCTCTGAGGGCGAGGTTGTTTCATCAAACGAGATCTACGGGCCCGGCAGCACCGGCCGTGCGGAACCGAGATACGGGTTTACAGCCAGCCGGTTGGCTCGGCTCGAAGAAGTTGGGTTCGACAAGCGTTGGCTCGCAACTCCCGGCGAGTGGAGAGTGCGATGACCTCGCTCGCGTTCGTCGCTGTAAGCATGGGGGTGGGTCTTGGACTCCTGCTCGTGGTGCAAGGCATCCGAGGAAAGCAAATTCTCCCCGATTCGAGCCCGACGCAACTGGACACCTTGCGAACAAGGGCAACGTGGATTGCCGGAGCCGGGCTCGCGGCCATTGTCACCTTGGCGGCGACAGGGTGGACAGTGGCATCAGCGGCTGCCGCAATCGGCGTGATGGTTGCGTCAACTCGACGCGAGCACCGGCAAGACAGTGTCGACGGAGTCGCACGCACAGAGGCAATCGCTGCATGGACCGAGATGATTCGGGACAACATGGCTGGTGCTGCCGGACTCGAACAGGCATTGACTGCGGCCTGCAGTGTTGCGCCGGCTGCGATACGAGTCGAGGTTCGAAGGTTCGCTCGAAGGCTCGATGATGTGTCGCTCGCCGAGGCATTGGCGATGCTCGGCGACGACCTACAGCATCCGTCCGCTGACCTCGTAGTTGCTGCGCTTGTGAATGCGTCTCGGATGGAGACGCGAGACCTTGGCGCTCTTCTCGGCCGGTTGGCGGATTCGATCCGCGGTGATGTTCGCATGCGGCTACGGGTTGAGGTGGGGCGAGCACGCATCAGGACATCAGCCCGCATCGTCATGGGAGTCACGGTGTTCACGGCTGGGTTCATCTTCTTCTTCTCACGAGACCTGTTGTCGGTCTATGACACTCCCGTTGGTCAGGCCTGGCTTGTGGTCGTCCTCGCGTTCTTCATGCTTGGCCTGTGGCTACTAGATCGTTTCAGCCAGATTGAAATGCCGGAGCGCTTCACGGCTCGGCGTGTGGCGACAAAGGGGAGCACCTTATGAGCGGCGTTGTCTCCATGATGTTGCTCGGCGCTGGAATAGGCGGCGGTGTCTGGCTCGTGTTCGCTGGGCTGCGACCCCGCCCTGTCCCACTGGCTGTGCGGCTGCAATCAATTCAGCAGACCGGATTGTCAGTCGCCGAGTCGCTCGAGCCTGCCGTCGATTCTGATCGTCGGAGTGCGCTGGGCCGAGGAGCGCTACGTCTGCTTGCCGCAACGGGGCTTGGCGAACGCACGGTCCTCAACGAGCGTCTGCGAATCCTCGACAAGTCAATGGAACGCCACGCATATGAGAAGTTGCTGGGCGCAACCGCAGGCTTCGGGCTTCCGCTGATCTCCGGGCTGGTAGTCGCAACTGCGGGTACGGCTATCAACCCGGCTTTCGTACTCTCGACGAGCTTTGCTTTGGCTCTTGCAGGATTCTTCTATCCCGACCTTCCACTGGCAGAGCAAGTTGAACGCCGCCAACAGTCGTTTCGACATGCGTTGTCGAGTTGGCTCGACCTCGTCACGATCATCCTGGCCGGGGGCGGAGGTATCGAAACCGCATTGGTCGGAGCGGCCGAGTCTGGTGATGGGTGGGCGTTCGCTGAAGTACGGAGAGCACTGCGTCGAGCGGAGCTCACCGGCCGCACGCCGTGGGAGATGCTCGATGAGCTCGGTCGCACACTCCACGTGAATGAGCTTTCCGAACTGGCTGCGTCGGTGAGTCTCGCTGGCGGTCAGGGCGCCAAGATCCGACAGTCGCTTGCCGCCAAGGCTGACTCGCTTCGGGCCCAACAGTCCGCAGACATCGAAACTCACGCTGAGGAGCGGACCGAGAAGATGATCATTCCCGTGACGATCATGGTGATCGGGCTCACCCTTTTCATCGGATTCGGCGCTGTTGACGCAATCAGCACCGACGGTGGCGCGACCTATGCGCCCCAGTCGGAGCAGTCGCCATGACGCTCGAACAGAGATCGACAAAAGAAAGGAGCAGCTCATGGAGTTGCTGAAGAAGTATGTGGAGTTTGCGAACTTCGCAGTGGAGTACAACCTGCAAAGGGCCGGCGTAAACGTTCGAGATGAGCGAGGCGCAGTCTCAACCGAGATGGCGGTAGTCATGGCGGCGATGGTTGCGATTGCGGTCGTGGCAGGAGCGATTTTCCTCGCAAAAGCGCAGAGCAACGCGAACAACATCCCTGACACCGTCAACCCGCCCTCACCAGGCGGCTGAGGTAGTGAGTGAGCGGAGGGAGCGGCCCCCTCCTCGATCGGCGCGGCTAAGTGGCGAAGCTGGAGTTGCCTCGACCGAGGTGGCGGTCGTGATGCCTGCGGTGTTGATGCTGATCATGTTGATCTTCCAGGTCGGCTTGTTCTGGCATGCGAAACAAGCTGCCGACGTGGCAGCAGAGGAGGCGGTCGAAGCGGCGCAGCTTGCCGCCGCCTCCGAGGCGGACGGTCTTGCGGGCGCAAACACAATCCTTGGTCAGGCAGGCAACCTCCAGAACGTCATAGTCACTGTCGATCGGAACGTGGGAACAGGTCTGGTGACCGTGACCGTTAGTGGAGACGCGCCTGCAATTGTGCCGTTCGGTGGTTGGCACATCGAATCCCAAGCGCAGGGGTCAATTGAACGGTTCATCCCGGCAGGCGAGCGATGAGACGCGCAGTCAACTCCGAACGAGGTGCCGTAGCGACCGAGTTCGCGATCGTGATGGCTGTGGTGCTTCTTAGCTTCTTTGCCCTTGCGGTGTACGGCGGCCGCGTCGTCCAAGCGGAGAACGACGTGCAGAGCGCAGCGCACGAGGCAGCCCGGGCTGCGAGTCTTGCTGGTACACCGGCACAAGCATCCGCTGCCGCCCATGAAGTTGCGGCCAGCAACCTTGCACGTTCCGGAGTGGCGTGTGGTGCTGGCCCGTCGGTTGGTGTTGATCTCTCGCAATTCGGGCCTGGTGGTCAGGTCACCGTCAGCATCAGCTGTTCGGCAGATTTTGGTGACGTTGGAAGCCTCGGCGTTGCCTCAAGCCAAACATTCAGCGCGTCTGCGACCGAAGTCATCGACACGTACAGGGGAGAGTGAATGCAACGTCTGAACAGCGAGCGCGGCTCGACCTCGATTCTGGTAGCCGCCCTGGGGCTGGCTCTGCTCATGGCAACCGGGCTGGCTGTCGACGGCGGCAGGAAGCTGGGTGCCCTAAGCGAAGCCCGCAACATTGCAGACAACGCGGCCCGGGCAGGTGCACAAATGGTCGACGCCAACGAATACCGAAGCACCGGAGTGCCCAACCTCGACCCAGCAGCCGCGACGCAGCGCGCTTCGGCCTTTCTTGCCGAGCAAGGCTACAGCGGCGTGGTCAGCGTGTCGGGTAGCACCGTCACGGTGACGGTAACCATCTCTATCGACCCAACTTTCATTCCCGGCCAAATCTCCGCCTCGGCTACCGAATCAGCAACAGCGACAGCAGGACCATGACATGAGACGAATTCTGGACATCACGAAGGGCATGGCAGGTGTTGCCCTGACGATCGCCGTACTCTGCGGCATTCCCTACGGGCTGATCCGCTTTGTGGGGTGGCCGTTGCCAACCACAGGATTCTCTCTCGAGGAAGTTGGTCGACACCTGAGCGATGGCGACATTCCCGATGCCTTCGTCTTCAAGGCCATTGCTTTGGTCGTGTGGGTTGCTTGGCTGCAACTCGCAGTAGCGGTGGCGAGCGAGTACGTCGGCATTGTTCGCGGCCGGGCGCCGATAAAGACTCCGACGCTGCCAGCCATCCGCTTGTTGGCGGCCAAGCTCGCCGCCTGGACCACGTTGATGCTTAGTGCCTTCGGTCCGATCAAGCCTGTCGCCGCCGCACCGCTGATGCCAGTCGCTGTCACTCAACCTGTCGAGATGGCGGTCAGTGAGCCTGTTGTCCCGATTGTCTCCGAGTCGGTCGGCGAAACGAATGAGACAGCCGAAGGCCACTACGTCGTTCAGCGTGGCGACTCGTGGTGGGAGATGGCTGAACAGCTCCTCGGAGACGGGCTCCGCTGGAGTGAGATCCGACAGGCAAATTTGGATCGGACGATGCCTAATGGCGTCGTCATCACGCGCTCGACGGAATCTCTCAGTGAAGGTTGGGCGCTGCGTGTGCCAGTTGACGCCGATACAACGCAGCTCACCATGCCTGGTGACGGGCAGGAACCGGGAGATCTAGTTCTTGTTGAAAAGGGTGATCACTTCTGGGCGATTGCCGAGCAGGCCTTGGCCAATGCTTGGGGGCGCTCACCAACGAACGGCGAGATCACGTCCTACTGGATCGACCTTGTCGAGCTGAATCGGGATCGGCTGCTGCCCCCGAAAGACCCGAACATGATCTATCCGGAGCAACGATTCGCTCTGCCCACCGTTCCAGCGGACCCGATGACGGCACCCGACCTCAACGGTGCAAGCCCGGTCGACCCACCGGAGGTATCGATCGAACCTCCAATGAGTGCGCCTGAGGTTGTCGAGATTCCAGCGGTTGAAGAGCCGATTGAGCAATCAGTACCCGAGGCCACGCCAACAACGGTTGAGAGTGCCGTACCGAACACCGTGCCGGCACGCACCGTGGAACCAGCCTCAGATGGTGAAGGGCTTATGGAGAGGATCACGCCCATCGGAGTGGTCGCTGCCGGGTCAGCCTTCCTCGGAGGCGTGCTGCTATTCACGCTTCGACGGCTGCGCTCAATTCAGCAGGCCCGCCGTCGCCCTGGAACAATCACCGACCCGCCAAACGATGAGGGCGCCGAGTTCGAACGCCGAATCAGGGCGATCGCAGTTGACGGAGAAGACGTGCGCTACGTCGCCGCGGTGAATGCGTACCTCAGTCACCAGCTCGAGTCATCGGGAACTCCGATGCCCTCGATCGTCGTGGCCCGTGCCGGACAGTTCGGGCTGGAACTTCTCCTCGACGAGCCGTGCACGCCAGTTCAAGGCTTCGCTGCAATCACGGCGGACAAGACGGTGTGGCGACTTGAAGCTGATTTGGATGCTCGAGCAATGGAGCAAGAGGCCGGTGCCGACGCCCACCCGTACGCACCCGCTCTCGCTGTCCTTGGTAGCTCTGATGCCGGGAACGTTCTTGTCGACCTCGAACAACTCGGGTCGCTCTCTATCGAAGGGGAGTCGGAACGAACGCTCGACTTCCAGCGGGGAGTCATCGCTTCTCTGTGCTCGGCTCCGTGGGCTGCGCACCTGGAAGTGGTCGCTCTAGGGATCGATGGACTAAGCGGTGAAGACTTGAGCCGAGTTGTTCAGCCGAGCAATAGCGTCGAATGGGCTGAGCAAGTCGAAATCGAGATGCGCGATATCTCGGCAAGTCTTGATCGGAGCCCATACGAACAACGTGTGATGCACGGCGACGTCTACCACCCAACCGTTGTCATCGTCGGGCCCGACCCCAGCTTGATCCCAGTTGCTCGGAGTCTGTCGGCCCTTGCTGACCTGGCCTACTCGCCGATCGCAATCGTCTCCGCACACGCTCTTGCAAGCGAGCACCGAATTGTCATCGAGGGCGACCAAGCGACACTCGAACCACTCGGCCTGTCCTTCGATCCAGTCACGCTCGCAGCGACTGAGCTGACTGCGGTCGACCACCTGCTGGCGAACGCCACTGACACGGGCGCCCGGCCACCTGCCGAGCATTGGGCCAACGAAGAGGTTTCCGAGAACGGTGCCGAACTCGCTGCACCAGTTGTGGATCTGCGATCGGCAAATGGGGCGCATGTTGAACCAGCGGAGCCGATGGTCAGCTCTCAGGCGATCGACAAAATCGCCGCGATTCTCGAACCGAGACCAATCGAGGTCCGGATCTTGGGACGACGACCAGAGATCGAAGGTTTGGCCGATGACGCAACGCCGAAGATTGAAGCGATCATTGTGTATCTAGCGTTCCATCGCGAAGTGGTGAGCCAGCGCTTCCGCGAAGAGTTCTGGCCTGAGTCGACGAGTCGGCAGGCTGCGGACAATGCACTCATGCGAGCCCGCAAGCTGTTGGGTTCGACCGGCGATGGGTCACAGCGTCTCCAATCGGCGAGATCGACGAGCAGCTACGTTGTGTGCGACGACGTCGGCCTTGATTGGGAACGAGTCGAGCAACTGGTCACCGAGGCCAAGAGCGCTGAAGGAGCCGACGAAGCGGCCTACCTCGACGCAGCACTGTCACTGGTCGAGGGCCATGTCGCTGTCGACGCTCGCCCGGACCACTATGCATGGCTACTGAGAGAGCCAACTATTTACACCCTGATTGAAACGACGATTGTCGATGCCGCTCATCGGCGAGGTGAGCTGGCACTCGCCGCAGGCAATGTCGAGAAGGCAAAGTGGGCCGCAGAGAAAGGTCTCGCCATAGTCGATGGCCAGGAAGCCATGTACCGAATGAAGATGCAGGCCGCAGCCGATGCTGGAGACGTCGATGCAATCAACGCCGCATATCGAGAAGCCCAACGGGCCGCCGAATCATACGGCTACGACGACGAGGTGCAGCCCGAAACCCAGGAGCTATTCGAGTCGCTAACAGCCCGACGGGTCGAACGAACTGGTGAAGCCGCGTCCCCGGACGGGCGAGTCTAAAGTCGATCGCTCTAGCCGTCACTGTCGGCGTCCGCAGTAGCTGACTCATCAGCGACTGCGTCTGGGAGGTACTCCGCATGTGTTCGCCGGAGGTACTGCAGACCAGTGGACTCGGTCGGAACCAACTCCAATTCTGAGCGGTAGTTTTCAAACTTTTGCCGCAGCGAGTCAATGAGCTCGCCCCAACGAACTACCCAGATGCGGTGTGTCCCGAAGTCCTTGACGAGGCCACTGTGTTGACTTGGGGTAGTTCGCTCGTTCGAGAGTGTTTTATCCAGGTCGCTGCCAACTAGCCAGAAGTCCCACTTCGTCGCCGTGTTGACGATCTCAGGATGTTCAGTGATCGCAGTCGCGTAACCTGCGACTTGGGCGTAGTGATCCATTGTGAGCTTGCCGGGCCGCTTCAACTCGACGACGAGGTGCCTTTGCTGTTCGCTCTCGGGAACTGTCTTGTGGAAGAGCAGGTCGACGCGCCCCCTTTTGCCATCGGGAAGTGTTACAGGCTCGAGTGCCAGGACTGCGTCCTTGTTCTTGGCCTTCACCGCTGACTCTACGACCCGTGTGAGCCCGTGTTCCGAGAGGCAGACAGACCACTCATCTCCGAACACCCATGGTTCGTTTACAAGCATGGGGTGAAGCTGATCTACCTCACGAAAGTCTTGTCGGGTGTCATCTGCGTAGAGGAGAGATGCGAGCCCGTCCAAAAAGTCGAGACGGTCTGCGACTTTCGACGAGGCCCGAACTATCGCGCTCAGCTCCGTGCGCTTGAGTAGCCGCTCCAGGCTAAGGAGGTCCTCATCGGGAAGGTCCATAACGGCATCGAGTGCTGTCCTGAGCCGTCCTGGCTCGGCACGAAGTGCTTCTTTGAGAAGGCGTAGCGTGAGCCGCTTTTGATCAGTGCCCCGCTTCGGAACAGAGGGGCTTGCAATTACCGCAACGATGTCGAACAGCTCGCGTTCAACGTCCATGGCCACGTCACCGTTGGGGTTGTCGAATGGGTAGACGCCTTCACTGATCCACTCACGCACGATGTTGCCACGCTCTGCCTGCAGACGAGTTGCCAGGTGTGAGTTGAGCAATTCGGTTGCCGTGGAGAGCAGCTCGCTGTGCTTGAACTCGGGGGCGTGAAGGTCAGCGATTCCCATTAACTCTGGATCACGGAAGCCGGGCCATTTCAGGTAGGCCGTCCAGGTGAACGGAGCGGGCGGCATTGAAGTGGGCTTGTAGTCAGAAATTGTCGAACCAGCCTCATCGCACAGCTGCAGACGTTGGGTCCCGATTCGCTTTGACCATTCGACGACAACGAGGCTTGGTTGCTCATGGCCCCGGAGAACGCTTGCCTCCAGAGGTGGAAGCGTTAGGGTGTCGCGCCGGTCGATGACTTCTTTGGGGTCTAGCTCGTCATTGTCCCAGACGATCGAACAGTCGATCGAAGAAATCGACTCGGCCATGAGGCTAAGAAGTTTGAGTTTGAAGCCGCTATCGGCGACTCGGGCAGCTTTCTGCGTATCCCTGAGGTGCAACGTGACTTTCGTTCCATGCTCATCGGTGGATGAGGAAGTCTCTTCGCTGATCTCGAAACCTGTCGGCTTCGAGCGTGATCCGCTAATGGTGTAACGCTTTCCGGGCTCGCTATCGGCACCTTTGCCGCAAGAGGCCCACTCAACCTGTTCGGCCACCGAATACACCAGCAAACGGCCGCGCCCCAGCTGTCCGTGCATCGGGCGGGCGATGTTGGGCGAGAACCTCTTGTCCTTCTTCCACGAATCGCCTTCCGTGAGGAAGAGGTCGTGGGCTTCTGAGTGCGGTATCCCGGTTCCGTTGTCTGTGAGAATGATCTTCGTGGCGCCACCGAGTTCATTGGTCTCGATGGTGACAACGATTTCGGTTGCTTCTGCATCTAGCGAGTTCCAGAGCAGCTCGGCGATGGCCTGCTCTGCTGTTGAGCGATCAGCATTGGACAGGACTCGATCCTTGCCGCTTCGAAGTTCACCCCAGGTCATGGTGAGTGATCGGCGCTGTACGGGCCTGGCTTGTCGAGTGGTTTGTCACCCAGACAACGATACTTCGCGGGTCTGACAGTCGGCATCTTGCAAGGTGGGCTGCCCTACTGCGAAGGCTAGAGCCGTTCGGCTGCAATCGAGCACAACTGTGCCGGCTTGTGCATCCCATGTGAGCGACCCACTGGCGGAGAGGTACTTCGCTCCGTCAAAGCCATGGTTGTCGAATTTGTCCGGTGTCCACGCTCGGATGTTTAGGTCGAGTCGGCCAGGCTTTGTCCCCGGTCGCCCTATTCGTAGGCTTGTCCTCAACTCTCGGCCCGTCTTCACCTTTAGGACAGTTGGTGTTGAGAGCAGGTCGCCCGAGACCGAAACGAGGTTCGGTGGCCAGTCTTTTGGGCGGCAACCCGTAGAAAGTAGATGGACGTCCAGTGCTCCTACGATTGTCCGGCTCCGTCGATCGCCTGACTCGCGGTCACGCCAAACCTTCTCGATAAGCCTGCCGCTGACCGCGACGCTTCTGCCTGTCTCACCGTGGTGGGCGATGGTCCCGGCGAGGTGACCCCAGCATTCGACGTCGATCCATAGCTTTCGGCCACGCGGCGCTCCGGTCTCCAGTCTGAAGGTTGTGACGACGCCGTTCTTGGTTTCTCGTCGCACGATGTCGTTGCTGATCACGCCGATAGCGGTGAAGAACGCCATGATCAGGTGTCCGTTGGTTCGGTGCCGGGGAGCTGTAGCTGGCCGTTAGATGTGGACCGCTTTGGCTCTCGATGTATCCGCCGACCCTTTCTCGGTTGGTTGCGTGGTTCGGGTGGAGCGGGCTGATGATTTGCGACGAGCCGAAGTCGTTCGACTGCGCCGACAACATCTCCGGCCTCTCGGTTTGTCCGGCGGCTCAGGATCGTGTCGATGTCTTGCCCGATCCGCCCGGGGATCGGTGGTAGGTCTCGAAGGTCGCCGACGACGACATCTAGCTCGGTCATCGGCGGCTCTTGTCCGCTTAGGTGTCTGTCGTACCAGGAGACCAGGCCACGGCACGCAGCCGTGATCGGTGCGAGATCGATGATGGCTGCGTCGGTCGGGTCAGGTGTGGCTGAAGTTTGCATGGACAGCTGTGGGCCGAGCTCGCCCGTCCATGGGACATGGGTCTCGTTAATCGAAGTCGTGTCCCACCGGGCCTCGGTGTCGGGCCACAGCAGGTCAACACTTTCGACCATCGCTCCTGGAGTACCCATGTACGACGCACTGCTACCAATCTCAACCCTCATCGCTCAGATCGAAGTCACCCCAAGCAACGCTGGACTTCCCGGTGCCGTCTTCTGGCAACAAGTCCTTGGATGGTTGGCTTGGGGAGGACTTGCGGGATCTCTCGCATCGCTACTGATCGGCGGCGCGGTCTGGGGACTCAGTCACGCCAATGGGCACTCCATGGGGGCCTCGAAGGGCAAGGCGTTCGCGCTCGGCGGCATGGCAGGCGCGATCCTGGTGGGACTCGCAGCGACCATCGTTAACACGCTTTCTGGAATCGCATGATGCGAGGGTCAAACCGAAACGTGGCCGCAGCGGCTGCGGTGATCGCGCTGCTTGGTGGCGCACTGCTGGCCAACGCTTTTAGGAGCGACCCGCCTCCAAACGACCCGGCCTTGGTGGCTGCGAGTGGCGAGGTACGTGAAGCCGCATCTGCTACTTCGATAGACGACGGCGATCCGGCAATCCTCGACGTCGAGATGCCGCTCGAAGCAGCAAGCCAACCGCTACCTGAGCTGAACAACGTGTTCCCCCAAACAGAGATTGGGGCACGAGGGGCAGCGATTTCGTACCTCGAAGGAACCGAGGAAGCTGTGCAGCTAAGCCCAGAGGACGCAGCACTGGCCCAACGGCTGATTGCCACGGGTGGCTACGCAGACGAGTTCGAAGCCGACACCGAACGGCGAATGCTCGACCTCACGGCGGCCATACCCAACGGCATCGTGTTACGCGTTGCGCCGATAGAGGCCCGATCTGCTCAAGACGATGGTGATTGGCTGGTATCGATCTGGTACGTGCAAGCGATAACCATCGCCGACGAAACGGTCGTCGACGATTGGCGAACAGTTCACTATCGGATGCGGTGGGAAGGCGGCACTTGGAAGGTTGCGGACTTTCGGTCTGAACGAGGACCAATGCCGGGGCGCGGAACGCAACCGCCGTCGGCCCCAGCCGGACAATTCGAGGCGCAACTCGCTGGCTTCACCGACGAGGGCCTCTGATGGATATCCCAGGCGTTGATGTCCCAGACGCTGGAGACGTCGTCGGCGGTATTGGAGGTTTCTTCGGAGGGCTTGCCGACGAAGCCGGGCGCGCAATCGTCGACTACGTCATCTTGTTCATCTATGACCTGATCGCTCAAGCAGTCGCCTCGATCACTGCGGCTCTTGCAAGCTCGTTCAACGGCGACTCCACACGAGTAGATCTGGTCGGCGGATGGTTCGCCAGTGAGGGCGGCGCAACTGTCACGGCAATGACCTCGGTGATTGCCGGTTCGCTCGTGCTGGTCTTCCTGCTGTTGTCGCTTCTCCGGGCGATGCTTGCGGGAGAGTTCTCGAGCATGTGGCGAGCTGCCTTCGTAGATGTGCCGGTGGCTTTCCTGGCAACGGCGCTGACGGTTGTCGTAGCGTCTGCTCTGCTGGCGATGGTCGACGAGGCGTCAGCCACGCTGTTGGGCGCAGATGGCGAACAACTAGCCGCGTTCGGTCAATCTCTCACCGATGTCGAACAGCTCAGTGTCGCAGGGCTACTCGGGATTCTGTTCGGCTTGCTCTTCATAGTCGGCGCAGTGCTCGTTTGGGTTCAGCTACTCGTGCGTGCCGTGCTCATCTACATCGTGATCGCATTTGCCCCGATTACCTGGGTTACACGGGCGTACCCCGGCACCCGCAGCATTGCGCGCCGCGGTGCCGAGATCGGCATTGCTCTCATCGTCTCGAAGTTTGTGATGGCAATCTCATTCCGTCTTGGAGCCGAAGCGCTCGGTGCAGCTGATGTTGCATCCGGCGAGGCCGATCTGTCGGCGATGCTCGTCGGGTCGGCAATCATGTTGATGACGGCTTTCATGCCGTGGTTGATCTTCAAGGTGATCCCAGCGGTTGATACCGCAACGTCGAGTTCGGCTGCTCAAGGCGCAGCGGTTGGTGCTGCCGTGATCGGCGGCGGGCTAGCTCTTGGCGGTACCTCAAAGCTGGCCGGGATGGCATCAACTGCAGGATCAGGTGGACTCGGTTCCGGCGGTGGGCCAAGCGGTCCGATTGGGCCACCGGGCGACGATGGAGGCAACGGAAATCAGGGTCCTCCGGGTGGTGCGGGTGGCGGACCGGTACAACCAACACAGTCTGGCCCGCCATCACGAGAGGCAAGCTCCGACGCTCGGGTGCCGGACGAACCGGACAGTTCGGGACGCGGACGGGAGCCTTCTCTAGCGGTCGGCGGTGTTGGGTCGTCTGAACAATCGAACCCGATCCGGACCGAACGAACGCAATCCGCAGGCGGCGTTGCCGTCCTTGAGGTTTCGGCAGAGCCGGTAAGCCCACCAGCCGAGCAAGGAAGCCTGGCCGATCTGAAACGAGCTGAGCAATGACCTCGACGACAACCGACCGTCAAAAGTCCCGCCTGTATCGGCTCTCACCGATCGACGCCACGGGCCTGATGTTCGGGCTCACCTTTCCCCAACTGATCTTGGTTGCAGCTGGAGTAGTGATCGGTTCGATCGTCATGGTCACATCGTCGGTACCAATCGGAATCGGGATCTTGCTTCTTGGGGCAAGCCTCGGCTTGGTCCGAATCCACGGGGCAAGCATTGCCGAACTTGCACCCCAAGGGCTTCGCTACGCCCGGCAACGCTCCGGTGACGGCGGAGCATGGTTCAGCGCAGTGCCTCTCTTAGGCGGCGACTTGGACGATGCCCCTCCAGCTCTCGCTGATCAAGATGTCCTCGTAGTTGATCCAGGCCCGCTCGGTCTCGGACCACCGGGTGCTGAGATCGCAGTCAGCCGAGACCGCAAAGCTGGAACGTACGCAGCAACCATCCGAGTGGCCGGTCGACAGTTCGCACTGATCGACCACGGCGAACAAGACTGGCTCGTTACTCAGTGGGGAACGGCTCTCCAGGCCTTCATTGCCGAGCGAACCCCGGTGGTGAGCATCCGGTGGTCTGAATGGGCTGCGCCAGCTGGGCTTGAGGAACATCGAAGCTGGCTTAAAGACCACCTCGACGACAACCCGCTTCACGATGTTCGCCAAGCGTACGAAGAATTGTTGAACGAGGCTGGCTCTCGAAGTACTCGGCATGAAGTTCTCGTAACGGTCACGATCCACTCGGGCAAGGTGCGCATGGGGCGGCGGCACAACGGTGACCGAGTGCGAGCTGCCGTCGAACTGCTTCTCACCGAAACGCGACTGTTCGGGCAACGTCTGGAGGGAGCGGGTCTCCTCGTTTCGACACCGCTGTCGTCGGGCGAGTGGTCCCGAGCAATGAGGCTGCGTCTGGATCCCTCGTGCCGAGCAGCGTTGGATGGACGACGCCGTTCCCTTGCTGATGCATCGAGCGAAGTGTCGATAGCGAACGCAGGGCCAACTGCGGCGGAATCGACTTGGACAGCATGGCGAGCTGACGGGGCCTGGCATCGGGGACTCTACGTGTCGGAGTGGCCCCGGCTCGACGTGCCAGCTCGGTGGATGAGCGACCTCATGCTGTACAACGGTGCCGTTCGAACTGTGTCGGTGTTCTTCGAACCGGTGCCTCGGTCACGATCGCAGCGAAGCATCACCCGAGATGCAGCTAAGATCGAATCCGACTCTCAGCAGCGATCTGAGAAGGGGTTCAGGGTTGGAGCACACCATCGCCGGGCGGCCCGCGCCGTGGAGGAGCGTGAGGAAGAGCTCGTTGCCGGCTACGGCGAGTTCTTCTACGCCGGGGTCGTCTGTGTAACTGCTGCATCGCTCAGCGAACTTGAGGCCGCCACCGACGAGATAACTCAGGTCGCCGCCTCGGTCGGGCTTGAACTGCGACCGCTCCACGGGCGACACGATCGCGCAATGATTGCATCGCTGCCGATTGCCCGCGGCGTTGCACCACGAGGCAAATGACATGGGACCCAGCGATCTTGGCAAGAAGCAGAATGGCGTCGACTCGAAGATTGGCGGAGCGCTGCTGCATCCCGGCCTTCGATTGCGCCGACACCGAGCGACCACAGCTCACGCCTGCGCTCTATATCCCTTCCACGCCGATGGAGGGCTAGGACCACGAGGGGTTTACATCGGCGAAGACGTCTCCGCTGGCGGAGCATCGTGGCACTACGACCCGTTCCAGCTCTACACCGACGGCGTGATCACCAGCCCAAACATTCTCGTGCTGGGCATGGTGGGTGCCGGTAAATCGTCGGCAGTCAAAACGCTGCTGTATCGAATGGTCGGCCTGCTTGGATCTGATGGAAAACCACGATGGTGCGCCATCCTCGATCCAAAGGGTGAATACGGACCGTTGGCGGAGAGCCTGGGCCTTAGCCGGCTGGCCCTTTTCCCCGGTGGGAGAACACGGCTCAACCCTTTGGACGCCGGACCGTATGTCGAGTCCGATGCCGAACTGCGTGCGCGACGTACCCAAATGACAGCTGCACTCGCAGCCTCGATGCTCCGCCGTGAGCTGACGGCAAGCGAGGAAGCCGCCGTTAGTTGGGTGATCGACATCGTCACTCGGAAGGAAGGTGAACTCGGCACGCCAACGCTGGCCGATGTCGTCGGACTCCTCGCTGATCCAACCGAGGAGATGCTGCAGCGATCAGCCGAAGACAGCAGTCGAGAACTCGCTCGGTCTATCGCTGACGTCCGCCACGGTCTCGGCAAGCTGCTCGACGGACCGCTGCGCGGGATGTTCGACGGACCGTCGACCGTTAGTCTCGACTGGTCAGGGCGCGGAGTAGTGATCGATCTCTCCGCTGTCCACCAAGACCCCGAGGCACTGACGGTGGTGATGATTGCTGCCACCGGCTGGTTGCAAGCGCTGCTCGCTGCACCGGAAGGCGAAGATGTTCCTCGCCGAATCCAAGTGCTTGAAGAGATCTGGGCGTTGCTCGGATCGGAGCGAGTGGCCAAGTATTACCAGTCGTGTCAAAAACTCGCTCGCGCTTACGGGGTGGCCAATATTTCGGTTGCTCACCGCATCTCCGACCTGAGGGCTCAGACCGACGACGGCACTTCAGCTGCGAAAGTCTCGATGGGGTTGCTTGCCGACACTCAGACCCGCATCCTCTTTCGCCAGTCAAGCGACCAGGTGCCGGAGGCGGTCAACCTGCTTGGCCTCACCGGCGTCGAAGCCCGCATTCTCCCCGAGCTCGCTCGAGGTCGAGCGCTCTGGCGAGTCGGTGACCACACCGCAATCGTGCAGCACCGAATCGGCTCCAAGGAATGGGCGATCTGCGATACAGACGGAAGGTTGACCGTATGAGACTGCGCTGGAGCCGACGACGAAGTCTCGCTGATCAAATTCGTCCCTACATCCCGTGCGAGTCGAACGAACCGATGGTTGACGCTGACCCGATTCGAATGTTCCTCTACCGCTGGATGATCGAGACTGGCGATCCGATCGAGGTCGTGGCGAAGGGGTTCGATCTCAGCCCAGCCTTGGTTAACGAGCTAATTTCAGGAGACTTAAGAGGCCTGTCATCCAGCCACGCATCAGAAATTAGCCGCCGGCTTGGTCTGCCCGTTGCCTAGAAAGTGCTGTTGAGGCGAGGTTCAGTTCCGTGAGGCTGTCGCCGAGCTTATTGACAACAGTGTCTCGCCTTTCAAGGGCGACTTTCAGGTCGTCACATTGCTTCATGAGCTCGCGCACCCTTGCGACTATCCTTCTTTGTTCGGCATAGGGGGCAAGTGGGAATGGGAAGGTAGAGAGCTTCGACGCGCTGATGTTTGCCTGCCCAATTCCGTCGGACTTGACACTCCAACACCAATCCCGAGCGTGCTGGCTGTTCAAAACGATGTTCAGGTACTCGGGATCGAGCCCAAGTGAATGTTGTACATGAATTAGGTAGCCAGCGAAGATCGCTGGCTTGGTACCTCTGTAGATTGACGTCTTGCCCACGAGTTCTCGACTATTGGTGCGATTGAACAGAACGGCGGGCGGGTTCAGCTCGTACTTGGCGATCTCCTCGGGATCGTCCGTGTATTTGAGGGACGACCAGTCGATCTCACCACCATCTAGGTTTCCCATGCGTAGCACCGGAACTGATCCGGCCAAGGCTGATTTCGACGATGTGCCGTACCGCATACCTAGTGTGACCGTTTCCAATGGTGTCCAGGTCCAACTAGGTGGGAGTGAAGCAAGCTTCGGCATCACACTTTTCGTTTGGCCTTTCTGGCGGGTCTTCCGGCTGTTCGTCGTCCTACTCTTTTCTTCCGCGATTCGCTTTAGCAGCCGTTGAGCAGGTTCGTCCTCAGGGCTCTGAGGCGTAAGCAGACCTCGGATCGCAAGGCTACGTAGCGTCATCCGAAGCTCATCGGTACTCGCTGGCGTGCTTGTCAAGGTGGACCAATTGGCTTTCGCTTGAGCCCAAGCGAGGTTTAATTCGTCACCGGTTTCGGATGATCTGATTCTTGCTAAGCAAGATCTGCGAAAACGCCGTTGTGTGTCAGCCCGTGCGTGCTGTGCGAAATCAAGCTCCTCGCAAAGGTGTAGTAGCTCGTGGACCCTTGCCACGATTCGTGCCTGCTCGGCTAAGGGGGGAAGCGGTAGAACGAAATCGCGCAGACGTGACATGCTGAGCCCTTCGCGCGATATCCCCACCTGTGCACCCATGATCGCGCGATAGCCGTGGGGGGAAACGAGGAACAGATGTATCCACTCGCGCATCTCGGCCAGTACAGGCCGAACTATGGCGACATGCTGACTAACGTTTGCTTCATCAAAATCCTCGGGGACAAGTGCCGCCCTTGCGATGCTCGCCCCAGTGATATTGAGCAGGACGTCGTGTGGCTCAACGGCCGTTGCTGCCATCAATTCGTGAACTTCTGGTGGAATTCGAGCGACGCTGTCAAGGCGCAAGCCGTCGTTGTAGACATTCTGAGAACGAAGGAACTTGACGCCTTCCTCTACATAGACCTTTTTCCCTCCCTTCGGGGTGCTGCCAGAACCGAGTTTCTGGTGAACCGCGCCGAACCGACACCAAGTCCAAGACTGCGGCGCGGCGAACAGTGCATCTTCCTCTTTAAGATCCTCTCGGTACTTCGGTAGACGAACATTTGAACGACTGCCAAGTCTGTTGCGGGCGGCGACGATCTCCTCCTCTAATTCTCGTCCAGTGCCATCAGCCTCTTGTTGTGTGACTAGCTTGCCCTGGATAGCCAGGTCACGTACCAGGTTGCGCAGCCGCTCGATTCCACCAGGCGCTTCAGCGATCAGACTGAAATTGTCTAGGAAGGCCTCCGCGCCCATCACTCAGCTTCAAGCGATTTGGCGAGAATGGCCTTCAAGGCATCCTGTGCGTTTCGCACGTTCTCATTTTCGTGCAGATACGAAGCAAGGAGTAGGTCGGGATCCTCGTGCGTCTCAATGGATGTGTTCGGATTGCTAATGTCGAGGTTGTAGTCAGCTGCTGCGACCTCCTCGACAGATACGCACCAGGCGCGTTCATTTTCCCGTCGATTAGTCCACCACGCCTTCTCAGGCTCGAATTCTTCGATGCGCATTGGCCTGGTTTTGGAATAGCTCTTGTACCCGGGTGGGTATGGGTGCTCGTAGTACCAAACGTCCGTTGTCGGCTGGCCCTTGCTGAAGAATAAGATATTGGTCTTGATCGGCGTGTAGGGGGCGAAGACTCCCTTCGGTAACCTGACGATTGTGTGGAGGTTGCATTCGCTAAGCAACTTCCGTTTGATGCGTTCCTTGATCCCATCACCAAATAGGGTTCCATCTGGAAGGACTATTGCGGCGCGCCCCCCGTCTGCAAGTAGCTCCATTACCAGGACAAGGAATAGGTCAGCCGTTTCCCTCGTGCGAAACTCAGATGGGAAGTTGCTCTCTATGCCGTCTTCTTCGGTCCCCCCGAATGGCGGATTGGTGAGGACAACCTCGACCTGATCGGCCTTGCCGTAGTCTCGCAACGGTCGTGCGAGAGTATTGTCGTGTCGAATATTGGTCGGCACCTCGATCCCATGAATCATCATGTTGGTGACACACAATAAGTGTGGGAGCGATTTCTTCTCTACGCCGTGGATGCTGGCCTTCGCGATTTCAAGTTCATCGGGTGTTTTGGCCTGTGCTGCAAGGTGCTCGTAGGCGTGGGTGAGAAATCCACCCGTCCCACAGGCCGGGTCGAGCACCGTTTCGCCGAGCTGCGGGTTGATCATCTCAACGGCGAACTGAGTAGCTGCTCGTGGGGTGTAGAACTCGCCGGCGTTGCCGGCTCCCTGAAGGTCCTTGAGGATTTGTTCGTAGATGTCCCCGAATAGATGTCGGGTCTTCGACTGGTTGAAGTCGATGTCGCTATTGAGCTTGTTAATGACCTGGCGGAGGAGGGTCCCATTCTTCATGTAGTTGAAGGCGTCTTCAAAGACGCCTCGGAGAAGGGCGCCCCGATCTCGTGTCTTGCCAGAGAGGGTGTCGAGGTCAAGGTTCTTGAAGGTCGGGAACAGGCGGTTCTCAACGAGATCGAGAAGAGCATCTCCTGTTGGAGCATCCTTCCCAAGCGCATCTTGGTCGGCCCACTCAGCCCACTGGAGACCGACTGGAATGGGAGAGACATAGCCCGGGTCCTCAATCTGCGCTTCTAGTTCAAGGTCGCTGTAGATCTTGAAGAATAGAAGCCACCCCAGCTGGCCGATGCGCTGAGCGTCTCCATCGACGCCAGCATCCTTGCGCATGATGCCCTGCAAGGACTTGATAGTTGTTGAAAGCGCCACGTTCGGTGTTCCTCTGATTAGCTTGCAGGTCGGTAGAGCTCGGTCTCGAGCTCTCGCACTGCTGCGTCGTACTGGGCTCGGCCACCGAAGCTCTTGACAAGCTCGGTCATGGTGCCGAGGTCAGCGATCGGGTCAACCTTTAGAACAGTGACGTCTTCGATCGCATCAATGCCTTGGTTGGCATACTTCTCAAGCAAAGCGTCAAGAACGGCACGCGCTGTTTCGCCGTACTCGGTGAATACATCGCGCTTTCGGACGTTGTCGGCGCGTTCTCGCCGAGTGAGTGGTGGCCGGTCGAATGCAACGTGGCAGATCAAGTCGAAGGCGTCCATTTCGCTGCTGACACTGTCTTCAAGCGCTTCGAGCAGCACACCGCGCTCGATCAACTCGTCGACAATTACCTGCTTGCGTTCAGCCTCGGTCCAGCGCTTCACGAAGTCGTCGAGAGATTCAAACTCGTCGGTGACGTGGCGGCGGGTGTAGTCCTTCAACGATTCGGTAACGAGCTTGCCGTCCTTGTCGTAATACTGGACTCGTTCTGCGAGCACGCTGAACGGCACGCCGCTGACGACGTACTTGCGCCGACCCTCCTCATCTCCAAACGAGTCGTCGACAATCGGATCAGGGTCGACGATGATGTCGTCGATCTCGTCCGGGTCGAAGACCTCTTCGTCTTCAACCGAGTCTTCGTCATCGGGAGGCCCGTCTGGATCGAAGTCGTCATCTTGCAGAGGAGGGCCATCCCAGTCCGGATCGGCGAAGAGCTCGGTGGCCTTACGGAAGTCGATGATCGTGAAGAAGTACTTCTCGTAGTCTGTGCGGAGTCGTGTACCCCGACCGATGATCTGCTTGAACTCGGTGAGCGATTGGATGCGCTGGTCCAGAACGATGAGGTGGCAGGTCTGAGCGTCGACACCGGTTGTCATCAGCTTCGAAGTGGTCGCAATGACTGGATGGGACTTCTTCGGATCGATGAAGTTGTCGAGCTGCGCCTTGCCCTCCTTCTCGTCGCCGGTGATTCGCATCACGTACCGGTGATCCGCCGCCACCAGGTCTCGGTTCTCAGGGATGTTGACTAGCGCTTCGCGCATCCGTTCGGCGTGGTCGATGTCCTCGCAGAAGACGATCGTCTTGTGCATCGGGTTATCGGCGTGCATGTGGGCGGCTATGCGCTCGGCCACCATCTTGGTACGCCCAGGGAACGTGATGTCTCGATCGAAATCGAGCTGGTTGTAGACCTGGTCCGGTATGTCGTGGCCGTAGTCGTCCACTTGATCTTTTTCTGGTCGCCATCCGAGCACGTCCTTGTCGAGGTCGATGCGGATCACTTTGAATGGAGCGAGGAAGCCGTCTTCGATGCCCTGTCTCAGCGAGTAGGTGTAGACCGGTTCGCCGAAATAGTCGATATTTGAGACATACTTCGTCTCCTTCGGTGTCGCAGTCATGCCGAGCTGCACGGCTGAGTCGAAGTAGTCGAGGATCGCCCGCCATTCCGAGTCAGCTTTGGCGCTACCTCTATGACACTCGTCGATGACGATCAGATCGAAGAAGTCCCTGGGAAACTTGTCGTAGATGGCCTCGCGCTCGTCGTCACCAACGATGGCCTGGTACAGCGAAAGGTAGATCTCGTAGGACTGATCGACTCGGCCCGAGCCTCGGTCGACGAGTTTGCGGTTGAGCTTCGTCATCGCATCGCCGAATGGCTTGAAGTCATTCACGATCGTCTGGTCGACCAGGATGTTGCGGTCCGCGAGGAAGAGGATTCGTTTGGCGCGTTTGCTCTTCCAAAGTCGCCAGATGATGTTGAACGCTGTGTAGGTCTTGCCGGTGCCTGTAGCCATCACAAGCAGCAAACGGTTATCGCCACGAGCGACAGCCTCGACGGTGCGGTTGATCGCCAGCTGTTGGTAGTAGCGCGGGGTTTTGCCGCCTATCTCACTGTGGTTCGGGGAGGTGACGAGCTGTTCGCTTCCGTCTTCGATTGCTCTCCACTTCTTGTAACGACGCCACATCTCGTCTCGAGTTGGAAACTCATCGAGTGTGAGGTTCATCTCGGTGGCTGGGTAGGTTCCCGTCTTGTCGTGCATCACGAAGCCGTTTCCGTTGGAGGAGAACACGAACGGGACGTCTAGACGCTCGGCGTAGTCGAGACCCTGCTGCATGCCCGCTCGTTCGGAGTGCTTGTTGTCTTTCGCCTCGATTACAGCGATCGGAATATTGGGCTTGTAGAACAGCAGGTAGTCAGCGCGGCGAGGCTTTCCCCGGGCGACCATCTTTCCGCGAACGATCATCTTGCCGTCGGTGAAGCTGAACTCTCGCCGCCACTGATCACTCGTCCATCCGGCTTTCTCAATCGCCGGGGTGATGAACCTGTCGCAGATATCCGATTCGCTAAGTGCCTTCTTGTCCAATACCTGTTCCTCGGGGAGCCCGTCTCTAGGGTACCCGAGCAGCAGAATCGCCTCTGGATGACCACCAAGATTCTCAGGCGCTGACGTGAGCCGTCCACCGGGCACCGTTCCAATAGCGCAGGCGATGGATGCGCGTCGGGTCAGCAGCCCAACACGCAGGTGCTAGACAGGTTGCTCGTCGATTGCTTTTGCTGGTGACTCCCTTGATGGCGATTCCGGCATTCTCAAGCTGCCGGCGATGGTGGACGACTATCCGGTGTGCGACTGCTTGATCGCGGCGGGCCCAACGTCGTTTGTGGGCCAGTCGGTGCCCAATTGCGACATCGTCGGCGCTAAAGCCATGACCATCGCGCCGGACCGCACCATCGCACGCCGATGCCAGGTACTCGATCGCTTGACGGAGGCTCGCACGAGTGAGATTTCGTCTTGTCCTGATCGACATTTCGCTCCTTCGTTTGGATATTTCCATGATCTCCTCCGACTGTGACACAAACTCTCGAAACCCCTGTTTCATTGGGTTTTACGGGCCGTGGGAGACTGTCGAGTAGGTCGGTGGGAGACCTTTCTGAAATGGGAGATTGCTAGGGAGACGCGCCTGTAGGTTCTCGAGGAGGGCCGTTTCGGATCTTGGGCTGCATGAGATCAACGACATGCAGCAGCGTTCATGAAATCCTCACCCGTGAGTGGGCCGTAACCGTAAACACGAGGTCGTCGGGTGGTGTGGTTCAGCGGTGGGCGACTTTGGAACCTTCGATCGGCCGTTTCCGGACCCTCGACGACATCGTGCGCGCTATTGCGGTGCCCATCGGGCAGTCCTACGACGAGTCGATTGAGATTGCCCAAGCCGTGATTCGATTGTCGGCAGCCGAACCGCTTGCCCAGCGGTTGATGCTGCAGGTGATGGCACCGATCCTGACGAAGGAGTGTTTCAAGTCGGCACAGATCTTGCGCTCGCTTGGCGTTCGAGTCGACGATGCCGAGATCGTCACGATGGTGCTGGGGGCAGCGACAGACGCTATTGCTGCGGTAGCAGGGTCGACGATCGGTTGGCCGTTGCGAGACCTCCGTCGCCGCACGATCAAGCGAATCGTCCGACGCCGAGACCGACTGGTCCGCAACTCACGAGAACTCGCCGACGAGATCCCAGAGGCGCCCGCTGTCAGCACCGAGCAGTCACCCGCCGAGCTACTGAAAGCAACCCTGGATCTGGCGATCACCAAGGGCATCGTTTCGTCAGATGATGCTGCGTTGGTGTGGAGTAGCAGCCACCACGGCGAGACGAGCTTCACCCTTGCGAACGGAGACCGCCGGGAAGCTGAACGGCTCCGGAGGCGACGCTCGCGTGCACAACGCCGCATGGCCGAACGCTCTGCGGAGTTGCTTGAGGCGATAGCCGTATGAAGACGAGTGGCGAGGGTGCAGGCGGAGATGAGCTTGCGCTGTTCGCCATCTTCGGTGTTGGTGGCCTTTCGGTTGCCACATGGGCTGGAGCGCAAATGGCTTCGCTCGTGTCGTCGGGTAGCTGGCTGGCCGCTTCGCCCGCTGCGGGACTTCGGGCGATGATTCGGCTGCCGTCGAACGCTGCAGAGCCGAGGCTTGCTTGGGGGTCGGAAGCTGCGTCCGCTCTCCCCGGCCCGGTGGTGTACTGGACATGCACTGTTCTGGTTTTCATGGTCATGTTCGCAGTCGGGGGTGTCGCTGCGACGCGGCTGCTCGGCCGAAAGGTCGGAACAGATCGATCTGATCGGCTGGGCGTAAACCCAGAGGCGCGCCTGGCCCGAACCAAAGAACTCCGTCCTCTGATGCTTCGACACCCAGTACCTGGCCGGTTTGTCATGGGCAGAGTCGGTCGGCACTTGGTAGCGACAGAGGACCGGCATTCACAAGATGCAGGAACGCAGCGCCGTCGAGCCCGCACGCGAGTTGGTGACCGTTCCGCCGTCGTCGTCGTTGGTCCATCTCGATGTGGCAAGACAGCGAACGTCACGGCAGGCGTTTTGGATTGGGATGGCCCAGCAATCCTGTCTTCGGTCAAGGACGACCTCTACAACTCGACAGTCGCCCGCCGCCGCCAACTTGGCGACGTGTTCGTGTTCGACCCCTTTGGTGAGCTGCCTACCGATCTCGGCCCTGGAGTCCAGCGAGTCGGGTGGTCGCCGCTCCATGCCAGCCGATCGATTTCCGGGGCACAACAAGCGGCCAGCACTCTGTTGGACGCCGGACCGACCGAAGGCGTGACGAACGCCTCGTATTGGTCTACGAAAGGTCAACAACTTCTGTGGCCGATGCTCTTCGCCGCAGCGACAGTAGGCCTGTCGATGGGAGACATCGTTCGATGGCTCGCAATGCAAGACGGCAGCAACGGCCAGCGCTCCCAAGTCGCCGAACTCCTATCGGCAGCAGTGCAATCCACGACTGGACCTCGGGCGATGGAAGCAAAGCTGGCACTGACTGCCTTCCAAGGCTTCTGGCTGCTCGACGGCCGCACCCGCTCCGACATCTTCTCGACTGCCCAGACTGTCATCACCGCATGGGAAGACCCCTACATCGCAGCAGTCTCGGCACCCTCGGTCACGGTCAATGGTGAGCTGGTCGAACTACCGACGATGGACCTTCGCAAGCTTCTTGTTGGCAACAACACGTTGTATGTCGTGCAGCCCTTGAAGTCGGTTGAACGATTTGCTGTCGTGTTCGGAGGCCTCCTTGGCGACCTGCTACGAGACCAGGCATACGAAATAGCGAGGCAAGCAGGCGAACCAATCCCGGCCACTCTCGCCGTGATCGACGAGGCCGGTAACACCCCGCTTCGATGGCTTCCCGACGTGACATCAACATGTTCAGGAGTTGGCATTCAACTCGTCACCGTCTGGCAATCGCTCGCTCAAATGCGATCGATCTACCAAGCTCAAACTGGGTCGCTTCTCACGAACCATGGCTCGAAGATCTTCTTTTCCGGGCTGTCTGATCGCGAAACTCTCGAGTACGCCAGCTACCTCGGCGGCGACGAGGAAGTCGCCCAAACCTCGACGACAACCAACATCGGGTCGGGGAACGACCGCCGTTCGGTGGCGTCCTCAACTACAGCGATGCGCCTCCTACCGGGGGACTTGCTACGCCAGGTCCCGCCGGGCTCAGCTCTGTTGCTGCATGGCACTCTGCCACCGGCTCATCTGGTCGGGCGGCGCCCGTGGGAAGACAAGAGACTCATTGCTCTCGGGAGTGGAGCGGGGCCGGCGGTCGGTAATGCAGAGCGTTCCGCCCGTTTGCTTGCAGCGCTGTCAGCCGAACCCACGGCTCCTCCAATTGTCGTGAGCAAACAACTCGAAACCGTAGAGCCGTTTGGAGAGATGACCGCGGTCGATGTGATCGAGCCGGACGACGATTCAGACTCTGACTACGTCGTCGGCATGCTCAGGCGCATTCGGCCGCGACAAGACGAATTCGGAATTGAGCGGAACTGAGTCAACGCGCTCGACGAAGAACTGGCTGCATTGGTTCAGGCACCTGTTCGATCCGGGCCCGAACCGCATGCCATTGCTTGGCGGCTGATGGGTTCTTTGGCATCGACCCAATTGCCCGAAGGATCCCAGCACCAGGAAATGCTCCGTCGTTGGGTTCAAGCTTCAGGCGGCGGTGGCGGTAGGTCTCGATTGCTCGGGCGTTGCGGTTCCATTCTGTGCGCTCCGGTCCCGATGCCGGTCGCTTCCCGAGTGCCTCTGTCAGGTAACTGGCAGGACGGCGTACGGCGAGGTCCATACGTCGATCGACTGCCGTGTCGTAGGCGCTTCGTTGAGCGAGAGTTTGGGCTCGTGCAGGCACGCTGCCCTTGGATGCTTCCACAAAGGTCTTTGCCTCCCGGTGGTCTAAGCGGGCGATAGCGAGTTCGCCACCTGTCGTGTGCTCTAAGCGTCTCGCCGATTCGACGGCATTCATATTTCTCCGGCCACGGCCAAGAAGGGTCGTCGCCTTTTCTGACTGCTTGCGTGCGGCAGCGAGCTGTTCCTCGGCCTTTCTGAGTGCCGTCGTGGCTTGACTCAGAGAGTGTTGTGCCCGTTCGGGATCGAAGGACGGGTTCGAGGGGATTGACGCTGTCGCGGTTTCGATGCGGTGGTTGAGCTCGGCAAACGGAATTCGGGCGAGGTGCTCCACTCGAGCTTGGGACACAGCTGTAGTTGCCGCTGTGTGTTCATCGCGCTGTGCATGGGTAGCGCTCGGTGTGATTGGCAGCATGGCATCTGAGTCACGCTCTGGATTCCAACGGGTGTTGTAAAGGGAGACGGACCTTGCGGCCTCGTCCCACAGGTCTCGGTGGGATCCGGGATGAGGACGGACTCCAACTTGAGCGACGAAGTCATGCGACGGTGAATAAACGGCCTCACTGCTGACACGAGTCTCTGCGATTCGCCGAGATCTTCCGGTGCCGTTGATTCCCAGTCGGGTTGCGTCGACCGCAGTATCGGTGGCCTGAGGGTCGGCTACTGAGGCGAGATCAGCGCCTCTTGACCTTGAGAGACTGTCGGCCAAGGCATCGAGAGCGCTTCTTGGGTCGGCGACGATCGGTAGTTCGGGAACCTCGTGAACATCGTCGGCTGGAGCGATTGTGTAGGTCCGCTGATCGTTGCGGCCCCTAGTGAGAGCCACGTACATACCCTCGGTATTGACCGCTCCCGGTGCAGCCAGGTTTCTACCGCTGTCGTATGTCTGGCCCTCCGCCTTGTAGGAGGTCAATGCGTACGCCGGGGTGAGTCCGCCGCCGCGTCCACGGCCGACCTCGGTTGCAATGAACTCGTGAGGTACCCGAATCGTCCCGAGGTCATCGAACTCGACCAGGAGATCCGGCTTGCTGTGGCCAATGATGCCGGTCACGGTTCCCTCAGATCCGTTGATCACGTGATCTCGTCGCTCAGCGTGCGGGGTTCGAAGGTCGACGTTGCGGGCCTGGGCAACGACTCGGTCTCCTCGATGGAAGTAGCTGTCGCCGATACGGACGCCCTCGCCGATCTGCTTCGATTCAACCAGCAGTGCTTGGGCTCGGCGATTCAATGCATGCCGGTCGCTGTTGCGCTCGGCGATCATCTTGGACGGAGCAGCCTGGCCGTTGGTGTGTCGCTGATGGTCTAGGAACCAATCGGCCGACATTGTGTCGAGGAGATCTTCCCAGCTGTGCGATGTGACGAACCGGTCGTCGTTGTCGAGCCGGTGAAGCGCCTTGGCGACAAGCCCACGCCGGTACTCGTCGAGGGCTTCTCGGACCTCGGACATGCCGCCCCCAACCTGACGTCGGTTCACATCGAGCGAAGGAGTTTCGTCTGCGAACTCGCTGGTGATGTGCTTCCAGAGCCCGCCGGCCTCGACGGACTGGTGCTGCTGAGGGTCTCCGATCATTCGCACGGTGGCGCCTGCCTCGGTGGCATGTCGGTACAGCCGGTCGAGTTGCCGGTTGCCAATCGTTGATGCCTCGTCGACCACGACGATGGTGTTCTTTGGCAGAACTAGTGCTGGATCTTGCGCCGTTTCGATGCGGGTGAGTAGGCCTTCGAGGGTGTGCGAGCGGAGCCCGGTTTCAGATTCGAGCTTCCTTGCGGCCTCACCGAACGGTGCTGCTCCAATCACACTAAATCCGCTTTGCTGCCATGCCTCGACGGCTGCCTGAATGGCTGTGGTTTTGCCAGCGCCAGCCCGGCCGACAACGGCCTGGAATTGGTCGCCGGATGTTGTGATTGCTCGAACCATCGAAGCCTGGTCGCTGCCAAGCTCGACATCGGCCCTAGTGATGGTTCGCTCCGTGGTTGTGGGATCGACCAAGCCGAACCCTTTGCCTAGTCCGCCCTCATGTTTCGAGATGACCCGCTGCTCCAGTTCGAGCATCTGAGGGGTGGTGAATCGTTGTTCGGTGGGAGCAAGCGAAACCGTCGCTGCCCCGTGACCGATCGCTTCCCTTCGTGCATTGTCGGCAACGTCGAGGGGGACAACGGCTTCGGTCGCGAGCCAATGGTCGGCGAGGTCTTCAACCTCGGAAGCAGACAGGCGGTCATTGCTGTATGTGGTGACCGCCTGAATCGTGTCTCGTCGATCGAAGATGGCGTGTTGCTCGGTCACACCGCGGTGGCTCCCCAAGTAGGTAAACAGCGCCTCGGTATCGGCCGGGCTCCATAGCTGCAGCTCCTGCGCTCTCCCCAGATTGGCTGCGGTATCACGATCGAAACCTGCATCGCCCAGAACCTGAGTCCAACGTTCCTGGAGTTCTCCAGCCTCGACGCCATGTTCTTTGCCCGGTCGGGTTGCCAGAGCAGCCTTCTGTCGGGCAGCTGGCGTGAAGTAACCCATCTCTTCGGCGAGCCCGAGCACTGCTTGTCGGCGGGACGAAATTGACATCACAACATCTCGCCCGACTCCATCGATGTCGGCCAGGCCTTTGTGGACCTCCTGCCAACCCAGGCCAAGCTGTCGAGAGAGCTGCTGGCGGAGCTCTGCGCCGGCCAAGTATCCGGCCGTTGTGGCATGAGCGAACAGGCCACGAGCATCGAGCGCCCGCGTCTGTCCAAGTGAGTTGGTTCCCATATTTGCGATCACCACGTGCTCGTGAAGCTGAGGCTCGAGCGCCCGGTTCGTGTAGTGGCGGTACGACGCTGCGACCATTCGTCCAGCGGGTTCTTGTTGGCCTTGTCGGCGAACTCGGAAACCCTCTCGCTCGATGTATGACATGCCTGCTTGCACTCCTGCCTCGATGGCATCGTCGATGATCTTCCGGTCCTCATGAGTGCCGACGGCGTAGAGCGCCGAGACCGATTTCGGGACTGAGAAGGTCATGTCGTAGCCCATGACGACCTGAGGCTCGTTTCGTGAAGCTGCAAACCGATTCGCTTCAGCTCGGCTGATCTGCCACTGGCCCTTGACGTCCTTGGACGCATCAAGAAACACGGTCGGAGTCTCAGGCGGCTCGTCGGCTGAGAGACGAGCGTCTGCCTGAGCGGAACGAATTGCGACGGTCTCTTTGGCGACCCGACGAATGTAGGACGGATCTACGCCTACGAGCTCGGCCACATCGGTGACCGTGAGTAACTCGTGCCCATCGTGGGCAAGCGATGAGGGATTATGTGAATGACCTCGTGCCCGCCCACTTGAGCCAGTCGCCGGGAGAATTCGATGACCCGTGCGCGGGTCGTGCCCCAAAAGGACTTGTCGAAGATCATCTGGGTCGACGGTGAGTCCGAGATCGAAGTTCTCTGGCAGGGCGCCCGCTCCTCGCCACACACCGGGAGCTTCCGACGAGTCGGCGTAGTAGGAGCCGACACCGGTTGTAGGGGTCGATGATGGCGAGGAGCCTGGGGCCGAGCGGCGGGGCTCAATGGCTCCGCCATCTACGGCGGCTCCGCCGTGGAGATATCCAACTACTTGACTCGCAGCTCGACCTGTACTGCCAGCGCCAGCCCCAAGGACGGTGACGCTCACATGCATATCTTTGACCTCTTCATTCCCTCCTGTGGGCTCGCTCACCGAGGCGTTTGGGACGCTGCCTCAAGTCATCTGTAGAGATTCGGGATTTCCTCGCCAAGTGAGAAGGTCGATGGGTATCTCCCTCGGCTCTCCCAAAGCTGGTCCGCCAGGACCTGCAGTTGTGTCTGTCATTTTTCCGTTCGATAGATGGCGGTGTGGTGAAGCACTTGTGCTGCGCAGCACAGGGCAAGCAGTCCTGTCATAGGCGAGTGGCAGACTGGGGCCGTGCACAATGAAGACGAGAACGAGAACGAGAACGAGAACGAGAACGAGAACGAGAACGAGAACGAGAACGAGAACGAGAAAGCCGAGAAGAAGCCAGCGAAACCTGCAGGCCTCAGCGCGTTCGCTTCGATCCAGCGAAGTTTGGCGTCTATTGACTTCTCCGCGATCCAGGCTGCGCAGCGGGCATTGGACAATCAGGGACTTGGAAAGCTCGCCGAGACCCAACGGACGATCGCAGAGAGCTTCGCGAAATCGATTGACTTCGGGGTCGTTGCAGACGCCCAGAGGACATTCGCCAAGAGTGTGCTTCCAGCGGAAGAGGTTCGGCTTCAGTGGGCTGAGGCGCTATCGAAATCGATTGACTTCAGTGCGATCTCAGATGCGATGCAGCAAAGCACGGGACTGGAGACATTCCTTCGGGACTCCACTGCGTTCCAGGAGCAGCTGAGGCAGCAGACAGAGCTGTTCGCACAAATCTCAGAGCAGCTGGCTGCTTCGATGCCCAAGGTCGACACCCGCAAGATTCGTGCAGCGTTGGAGCGTTGGGTCCCGACGAACCTGCGAGATGTCTGGCGTCTCGATGAGGTGGCGACGGTGGCTGTGGAAGAAGGCATCCCATTGAGTTGGGTCCCCCGGAGCGAGGTCGTCGTAGCGCTTCTCGACGCTACGGACCCCGATGCTCGGCGTCAGATTCTTGTCGATCGCCAGGATGACATTCTCCAAGACTGCCTTGATGCTCTGGAGTCAATCAATCATGAATGGGCTGTGGAATGCACGGAGGCGGTGAAGGCTCTTAGCGCCGGTTTCCCTAGTCCCGCCCAGTCTCACGCCTCGAACATCATTGACAGCATCGTGCTCGGGCTTCACGGAAGGCACGGACGTCAGCACGCTCAAGACCAGGCAAGCGAATCCTTCGATGAAATGCCTCTTCAGCTAGCGGCGGAGAACCTCTCGTTGCGACCCTTGTTCTTGGCTTTCGCTCGGTGGTTTCCCGATAGCGGAGACCCGCCACCCGATCACTTCGCCAGACACGCCACAGCCCATGCCGTCGGGCACCCTGGGGTCTTCGATCCGGCTTCAGCGTTGATTGCGGTCATGCTGGCGACATCGCTGACAGTGCAGTACGCCTGAGCGCAACGCCAACTACGGCGTCCGAGGAATTCCGATGGAGAAGCGCTATCCGGGAGTCGGTCGGCGAGAGCGATGCGAATAGATGAGCCCTGAGAACTACCCCGTCCGAAGTCTGCAATGCGTGATGATGAACGAAAGGCTGATCGATCGAGGTTCGAGTGCCACGGTGAAGCGTGGTCCCAACTCGCCAAAGCGCTCGACAGCATGAGTCTTGACGTCGGTCTGGCGTTCGGCCGGGGAACGAGGCCTCACACCGACAAGTGGTTGAGACGCGTCCGCGCCGTGATAGGAGATTTTCTGCGATTGGCGACGGGCTCATTGGACCGATCCGGCGATTGACACTATACTTGCATAACTATGCAAATATTAGATGGTGTTGACTGCGAGGTTCCTGAGTCCAGCGACCGGCTCGAGACGTTGAGGGGCAGCATTCCTGGCGACGTGGAGGCGGCGCAAGTTTCAGCATTTTTTCGTCTGCTTGGTGACCCGCACCGCGTCCGTGTGCTGTTCTCGCTGATCGAGGCCGGAGAGCTGAATGTCGGATCGATCGCATCTGTGGTGGGAGCAAGTGAGGCCAAAGTCTCTCAAGCGCTCCGTCTTCTTCGCTCGGCTGGGCTGGTTGCTAGTCGCAGGGAGGGACGGTCGATCTTCTACCGCGTGACGGATTCGAAGGTGCGGCTGATCCTTGATTTGTCGTCGCTACGTGGGGAACAAATTCGGAGCACGGTTGGGTCAGTCGAACTCATTTCGATCGCTGCGAAGAAGCGGGACCCGATGTTGAGCGCTGAGAGCGTCGAGGCGGTCGTTGGGATGGGACTAGTAGGTGATCGCAACGTGTATCGCGAGGGGCGACAGGTGAGTGTTCAGACCCGCGCAGAACTCGATATTGCTCAGGAACAGCTTGGCCGTCCCATCAGGTCAGATCTAACCCGGCGGAACATCACGCTCGACACGGGGCGACTCCCCCGGAACCCTGGAGAACGGCTGGTGGTGGGAGATGTCGAGTTGGAAGTGCATTCAGATGCCCCTCCGTGTGAGGTTATGACTGAAGCGTTTGGAGAGGGTGCACTGGAAGCACTCACTGGCCGCGCCGGCGTTCATTGTCGCGTGATCAGCGGCGGAACGATCAATGTGGGCGACTCTCTATACATCCTCGAAGCCGACTCAGGGGCCACAGACGATGATTAGAAACACCGCCCCCGAAAGACTCATCATCTTCGATTGCGATGGCGTCTTGGTCGATAGCGAGACCGTCGTCATCGAGATCGAATCGGAACTCCTCACCGAAGCAGGCTTCCCGATGACGTCCGATGAAATCGCGGAGACCTGCGTTGGTCTGAGCTACGACAGCATGATGGGCATGCTCGCCGAGAGGTTCGGCAAACAAGTCCCATCTGGACTGAACCTACGAATCCAGTCAGAAGCACTGGCGGCATTCCCTGAACGACTGAATCCCATCGACGGGATCAGTGATCTGCTCAGCGAGAGCGCTGTTGCTCGTTGCATTGCCTCAAGCAGCGACCTCGACAGAATCCAGCTATCGCTGGCGATCACAGGACTCGAACAACACTTCGACCAGAGCAACGTGTTTTCGGCTCAGATGGTCAAGCGAGGCAAACCAGCACCTGACCTGTTCCTCCATGCCGCCGAAGCAATGTTGGTGCCGTCGGAACGATGCATTGTTGTCGAGGACAGCCCGCATGGGGTCACCGCCGCACTAGCTGCCGGTATGGCTGTTGTTGGCTTTACCGGCGGAGGGCATGCCCGCCCGAGTCTCACAACACGACTTGAGAACGCTGGAGCACCGTTCGTTGCTCGCAACGCTTCAGAGCTAACTGAACATTTGGCGCGTCCGTGGTAGCCCCGACCAGAGCATGGGAGCCCTTGGGGCAGATCATCATGACCCAGATCCACACCGACCGGATGGTCTTCGAAGGCGATTACCACCATGAGATGATCATCGAAGTTGACACACTCCACCTGAGTCCTGACGGACTCGTCGGCGTACAGGGTGATCGGGCCATCCTCCACGGGCACCACCGCAACCACCCCAATAAAGCACGCACACTCCGGCCGCGAAAGTTCCGCCCAGACCGATTGCTCTCCATCGGATTCACAGGCCACTACGAATACATGTCGCAACACTTCGGACCGGTCCCCGTCGGCCGCGCGGCTGAGGACATAGTCATCGACCACGATGGTCACGTGAACCTGGCCGATATTCAGAACGGCATCCAGATTCACCGAGACGGCTTTATCGTCGAACTGCCGGGCGGTGCCGTTGCCGAACCGTGCGCTCCATTCACCCGGCACCTACTCGAGATGCACGCAACTAAGGCCGACCCAACCCAAGCACGAGAATTTCTCAAGCACGGGATCCGAGGATTCGTTTTCGGGCCACCCTCCAATCCGCCAGCGTTCACGATCACCACCGGCGACACAGTGATGTACCAGCCGTCGACTCGTCAGGAGGCATAATGGAACCGCGAGAACACATCGCCTGGGTCAAAGACAACACCGACTGGTTCATCGCCCTTCCCGAATCGTCGTTGCACACACCCGTTCCTGCGTGCCCGGGTTGGACGATTGAAACCGTCGTATCCCACCTTGCTTTTGGTGTAGGGGCCGCATACCCGTACGGTCTGCACGCCGCGGCTGACACCAGCAGCACTGAAGCGTTCAAAGACGTGCCCAGACCGCCGAGCCTGCAAACAGCAGCGCTCGTGCTCGAAGAGTTCGCCCTAAGCATGCGAGCTTGCATCGCAGCGTTCGAGCAAACCGATCCAGCTACACCATGTTTCACATACGAAGGTCCAGGCGTCGCAGCCTTTTGGTTCCGACGCGCAGCGATCGAAACCACGATTCATCGAATGGACGTCGCTGAAGCCCTCCACAAGAGCGAGCCGCAGGTGTCGATCGTGCGTGCGATCGACGCAGTCAAGGAAGCCATCGAATTCGCCCTTCCCTTGGCCGCTCAAATCACCGCCATCAACATCCCGGCCATCACCGTTCAACTCGACGAACACCCAACAGCTCTTCAATTGGGGTCTGGCGAACCAGCCGCACAAGTAAGAGGGCCAGCAATACCGATACTCTCGGCCCTCTGGGGCCGCTCAACAAACCAGATTCAAGTAGATGGCGACCAGGCAACCGCCGAACGGTGGCTGTCCCAAATCCAGATTGCTTTTGCCGGGCGCTAAACCTTTGGCCCGTGAATGTCTACCCATGGGCGAATGGTCCGGGCAGCACACGATTACGCTATGCCTGCCAGTGTTTCTGGGTGAGTAAACTTGGCCGCGGGTGATCCTTCAGGGCAGTAGATCTAACGGTCTTGCCCTTGTCACTACGTGAGGCCTCTCCCAAGTTGGCGCACGTGCTCAAGGGAATGGACGGTGGCGGTCGATGACGCAGTTTGTGCTTCCCGGCCAAGTTGCCGCCGTCCGCTACGGTCTCTTGGGTGGCGAAGAAGACGATTCCAGCGGGGGAGTACGCCCAGCTTCTCTTGGGGACGGATCCACTTTGCTATCGGCCTGCGTGTCGGCGGTCGTTGATCGTCGTCACGGACGGGCTGCGTCAGAAGGACTTTCAGGTAGCCCATATCCGCGATGAGCTACCACCTAAGGACGCCAGTTCGGATATTGGTTGGCGCTATTGGCCAGCCGAAGATCTGTCCCAAGACGAGCGCAATCGTTCCGACAACTTGATTCTTCTGTGCACTCCGTGTCATCAACTAGTGGACAAGAGAGAGCCTAGAAGGTTCACTGTCGAACTTCTGCACGACTGGAAAGCGGCGGCGGAGAGCAGCACTCTCGTAGGCCAACCCGGTGTCTTCGAGAGACTTGACGTTGAAGAAGTCGCAGATGAGCTGACACGATTGCTGCTAGAGCATCCTCAGGTCGAGCTGTCGCTTCCATCTTTGCCAGCTCTCGCGGTTGACGACGGACTCGCCTTCGCGTCCAGGTCTACTCTTCTCTTTGGCCGGGAGAAGGAAGTTGCTGCGCTAAGGGACTTTTTTGGTTTCCCAACTTCTCTTGCTTGGTGGGTTATTTCCGGAGGTGCTGGCATTGGCAAGAGCAGGCTGGCGTTAGAAGTCTGCCTCGACTTGGAGGAATCCTGGGCCAAGGGGTTTGTCGACAGGGATGACGAAGCTGCACTGATCGGCTTCGTACCTGAGCAGCCGACGGTGTTCGTAGTGGACTATGCATCAGCCAGAGCACCCTGGCTGGCGAGCCTCTTACTCGACCTCGTCAAGCGTTCGACCGAGGAATGGCCACCGGTTCGGGTTCTTGTCTTGGAACGGCAGGCTGTTGGCGCGCCGTGGTACGCAACAGCTACGAGACAAGACCGGCACCATCAGTCGCAGCAAATAATGATGGCTCGCTACGCCGAGCCATTTGAGCTCGTCGGATTCGACCGTCCGAGGATGAGGTCCCTCCTGCGCGCAGCGATGCCATCAGAAGCCTCCAAATCAAGCATTGAACAGGTCGTCGATCGGGCGTTCGAACTCGATCCCGCAGGAAGTCCGCTATTTGGTTTGATAGCAAAGCTTGAATCATCCGATCCAGAGCTAGAGGGTGCTGGGAGGGACTCAGTCCTTCGAGCTTTGGTTAGTCGAAGGCTTGCTCAGCGCACGGAGACGAGCACCGCCTTTCATGCTACGTCGATGGTGGCAACGGCAGTTGGCGGGCTTAGCGTCAGAGACGATCTCGGTCGCTTCGAAATCTCGGATCTTGCCGTTGATGCGCAGTCGCTTAATAGGCTTCCCAATGACCAACTGGCAGAGGCATTGGCGGGAATGGTCCCCGACATCCTTGGGGAACTATGGATACTGGAGGAGCTAGCGGATGCATCGAGGCAGGAGGTAGCAGCGGCTGCCATTTCAGCGGCTTGGCGGCACGGACCGCATCGGTTTGCATCCTTTGTCGAACGTGCAGCGCGGGATCATCCATCACATTCCCATCTAACGGCACTACTTGATGTGGATCCAGGCTCTCATTTGGACGAGTGGTTCGAGCTTGCGGCTGGTTTGGTTCCGTTGCTCAGAGATCCTCAGTCACCTAACGTTCTCAGCGTCTTGGCCAAGATTGAGGAGGAGGGGTACAAGCATGGCAACTTCAATGCGCAGCTCACAGCGCAGTTTCATGTGGGAAACTTGTGGTTGCAGAAGGACGTCGGGAGAGCGTTGTCTTGCTATCTCGAGGTGACGTCCTTGAGTGAACGAACTGACGACCTCTATTGGAAATGCATGACGAATGCTGGCGTGGCTCATCAGATTGCTGGCGATAGCCGAGAGGCTGAAAGGTGTTGGACCGAGGTCATCGAATCAGGGGAGGCATCCGACGAGTCTCGGGCCTGCTGCTTGAACAACCGAGCTGACCTGCACGACGATGCAGGAGCGCACGACGCTTCGGTATCAGACCGAACGACGGTGCTGAATCTCGAAGAGACCACCCACAACCGCCGGTTTATTGCCTTGGCGAGGCGTGCCAAAACACTTCGGGGGCTTGGTAAGTTCGATAGCGCTCAGGCAGATATCGAGGGCATTCTCGGCACGAACGACATCGCTCCCGAGCAAAAGAACGCCGCGAGGCTACTGAGAGCAGAATGGGCTCTGGATGACGGCGATCGATCTAGAGCCCAAGACGAACTTCGAGCAATTGTCCTGAGTACCCGTAATTTCGACAGTGTGGCCACCTCCGCTGAGGAACTCCTGGCGGCTCATTTCGGCTAGAAGCCGGGGCTTCGCAGCCCCGGCCGCCTGGGTTAGAACGCTTCTTCGCCGGGCTTGACCTCCTGGGGTTCGGTTTCTTTGGCTGGGGCGTCGAGGTAGCCGATTTGGTTTGCGATGACTTCGTGGCGTTCTCGGTTGTCGCCGGTGTCTTTGTCGGCCCATTGGGAGTGGCTGAGTCGTCCGGTGATCGAGACGAGTCGGCCTTTGGTGAGGTACTTGTGGTGTTGTTCGGCTGGGGTGCCGAAGGCTTTGATTGGGATGAAGTCGGCGCCTTCGCTGCGGCCTCGGTCGACTGCGATTCGGAAGGTGCAGATGGGGTTGCCGGCTGATGGTTCGAGTCGGGGGTCTGTGGCGAGTCGTCCGACGAGTGTGATGGTGTTCATTTGGCTGTGCCTTTCTGGTTGGTTTCCCGCTGGTGCGGGGTGTTCGTGGTGGCTCAGCCGCCGAGGGTCGAGCGGCGACGCAGCCCGGAGGGCCTTGACCTTCTTGTCGGGGCCTAGCGAGGCTGAACGCAGTGAAGGGACCCGGAGGGCCGAGTGGTTTCGGCAAAGGGGGTTGCGTCGACGTGACCTCGGTGGAGCATGACGCCTCGATGTACCTCGTATCGGCGGAGGACGAGCAGATTGCGGGCGGGTGAACAGTTCGGGTTTCGGGCTATTCGCCATTGGTGCGCTTACGTGGCTTTCGGGTCAAAGCACTTGCTGCTTCGGGTCGCGGATGTCGCGGTCGGTGGAGTTGCCGCCTTGTCCGTCAGAGCTTTGGTGTCGCTGTGAGCTCTCCACAATCGAGCACTGGGCGATGGTGGTCACTGGCTGGCGCTGCCCGACGGGTAGTCAGTGCTCCGGGTGGGTCGAGTGCTCGCGGGCTGTTAGCCGATGAGGCACCATTGCTCGGGCCAGAGGTAGGCGGGGTGGGTGCCGAGTGCGATGGCGGCTCGGTCGGCTTGTTCGGCTGGGATGCCGTGGTTGATCCATCGGTGGATGGTTCGGCGGCTGACTCCGATGGTGGCGGCGACGATGTCGATTGTCTCGCCTCGTGTTTGGCTGGCGATGGGTTCGAACGGGAGGCGGGTGCTTGTGGGGCGGCTCATCGGGCAACCTCTGCGACGGTGTTGCTCGTTGTGGCGAGCTTGTCGAGGTGGTCGACGGCGCGTTGTGCGGCGGCGGCGCTGCGAAAGAGTGCTTTGGGGTCGGCGTCGAGGATGTCGAGCCAGTGGGCGAGGTAGGCGGCGTGATCGGTTCGGGGTTGGGGGCTTATGTCGAGTTGTGCGGCGGCTATTGCTGCGCCGAGTTCGGCTATGAGTTCTTCGGCTGCGTATTCGGGGGAGCCGAATGGTTGGGTGATGTCGAGGCGGTCGAGTCGGCTGCTGTGTCCGGTCCAGTGGATGTGTTCGTGGAGAACGGTTGACCAGAACGCTTCGGTGTCGTCGAACTGGTCGAGGGCGGGGCAGTAGATCCGGTCGGGTCCGGGTGCGTAGTAGGCACGGTCTCCGCCGTAGTGGATGTCTGCGCCGATGGCCTTGAGCCATTCATCGGCTGGGGTTGGGTTGGTGGTGGTGTCTTCGATGTTGTGGTGGCCGTCGACCTGGTGGGCGTTGAAGACGGCATAGACCCGGGGAACGAGTCGGCGACCGAAGGTTTCGGCGTCGTCGTTAGGTTCGTCGTGGTTCTTGGTGGTGACCCATTTGATGATGTGGGCGGCGTGTTCGCCTTTGCGTACTTGTGCATCGGCGGTCTTCCATTGTTTGTAGGTAGCCCATTCGCCGGTGGGGTAGCCGCGTTCGAGGGCGTCGAGTGCGAGGGTGAGGACGTTCGCGCCTGCGTATCGGTTGCCGGTGGTGGCGTTGCGGGCGTTCAGCAGGTCGCCGAGGTCGTGTGTGTGCCAGGGCATGGCCCATGTGCCGTGTGATCCGGTGCGGATCATGTCGACGAGTCGTTTGGTGACGTTTTCGGCGTGGGTGGTGTAGTTCATTGATCATCTCCCGTGGTTCGGATGCGGACGCAGCTGCGCCTGCGTTCGCTGGGAGCGACCCCGCCGGGGCGGCCCGCGGTGTCAAGCCCTGGACTGCGGTCCGGAGGATCGGGAGATGTATTTCTCGGCGTAGCCGCATGATGTCGAACGGGCTTGATGCCGAAAGCGGGCCGTCACGGCCACGTTGGCAGTAGCGACTTGCTGCTACTTGTGCAGTGCCTTTCAACATCGGCCCCAAGTGGGCCGGCCGAATTCTCAAGGACGCCGTTGTTGCCGACGAATGGGTGGACCTCGACGATTGGCTAGCGGCAGGATCCGGTGTCTATGCTCGACATGGATAGAGATACAGCGGAGGCGGCTATGGCTTGTGGAAACAATGATGTGACCCGTGCGGGTATTTCATCGGGTCCGGAGTCTCTACTCCAGCATTTGGCACGTCTGTTTGACAGAACCCCACAGCCGCTCAACAACGAAACAAGGTTGGCAGAAGGGGACGTGATGGTGCAGAACGGCAAAGGTAAGTACATCATCTCAGAACGTCGCTACTCCGGTATCAATGCGAACGGGAAAGTAGATCGCTTTCTAGATTCGAATCGAAACGAGACTCTCAACACTCAGCTTCATATTCACGAGTTTCTTCATCCGGACAAGGGCGACGTTCGGGGGAAGGTCGAAATGCACATTACGGATCGTCGAGGCGGTGGTGCAGCACAGCACACGCACAAGATCGTGCTACCCGAGGCAACCGGTAACGATGTGAACGCAGCTGAGGAGCGACTTGCCTCAATCATGAGGGCGATGGAGTAATACGCATGAGCGCACCGGCTCACTCCGAGAGTGCCAATCTGTCGCGACGCCTGGCGGCGATCTACGCATCGCAATGGTCCGACGAGGTGAGGGCTGTGTTGTTTGCGCCCTCAGGGATGGGCACAAAGAAGACTCTCGAAGAGTCGCTGGATTTAGTGGGTCAGGGAGGTTCGTTGCTTCCTGTTGCTGCGGTTGACGCAGCTACCGTGGCCGTCGTCGCGATGAACGATGACATCCCAGGACTGTCGGAGGGCTGTGTTTATCGACTGTTTCTCGATCCAGTACCATCGCGAGCCCAGCTAAGACTTCTGGACATCGACCCGCTTCTATATATTTCCTCTCTCGAATCAGAGCTTCGGAGTCGTTCTGAAGGCGTTGAGCGCTTGTTCGACGAAATCGGGCCAGCGTTCAAGTCAAGTCATCTGGAAAGAGGAAAGCGGCCCCGCGACTACATTGTTAGACCGATCAGGATCGCGTGCCAGAACGTGATTCTTGCACTCGCTGCGATCAGTCAGGAGTCCAGCTTTGACGGCCTGTCAGTTATTGCGTGGCAGACATGCGAGGCGCCTCACGTTGCTACCCACGAGGCCAATCGGGCGCTCGCTGCACTAACTCTCTGTGATGCATTTCAAAACGGCGGAACAATGGAGATCCGGTTTGATCGAGGCGCTGTTGTCCGACATGGCAAAAAGACCTTTCGATATGACGGGCACCCTGAGGGACAGGTTCCTGCGAGTCTCAGGCGCTTTGGGCGCACTGTCGGAGTGGCACTTGGGGCAGAGGACCGCGCAGCGATTGTCCCCAGAGAAGCGCGAGCGCTTTTTTTGGCAATAACACCGATGCCAGATGGGCTGAGACAAAGGGTAGAAATGGCAATCAACACGCTCGGTCTCGTACCCGAGCGACTTTGCTTCACTCTCCTTGCTCAGGTCTGGAGAGAGATTGAGCTGGACTTCATCCTTGCGACGTCAAGTAGAGCCGTTTCGATTCTGGAGGGCGGCGCGCATTGGGAGGACCGGCCAGCTCGGAAGGCCGAATCTGATGTGGCTCGTGCGTCGGTAATCACGGGGATGCTCTTTCGAAGATTGAATGGTCAAGACAGCGCCGCCGCAGGTGATGATGTACGCGTGATCGAGGATCGCGGAGTTGGTATTGAGTGGTCGGTAGATGCAGAGAACGCGACCGTAACGTTCGAGAATGTGCAAGGGGAGATCCCGTGGGTGAACGGGATGCCCAGCAGCCACAGCCTGACAGTTGCCCCAAGGGCTTCAACGACTGATGAAGAGTTGGCCAGCCTGGTGAGGCGCGTCGGGAAACCGCTTGGAGTGCTACTTCCGCGTGATGCGTTCGTGCCGGATGTCCCGGAGGGTGTCTTTGTTCTCCGATGTCCTGACCGTCTTGCGGATATCGACAAGACAGTCGAACAGAAGCTCTCAAACCTACGGATGTCTCGCTGATGGCGATCGAAAGGGTCACTGTGGCTGGTCTCGCGCCTTCGCCCGAATTGGATCGGCTCTTAGCCGACATCGAGTCTGCAGCCACCCGCGCACGGAAGGCGTCTCCCGGTGACCGCCTTGACATAGCCAGATTCGAAGCTCTCTCGACGCAGTTGGAGCTTCTGGTAGAGCGGCAAGCAAGCGCTGACGTGAGACAAGTGGATGTGGTGCTGACGTCAGGAAGTCGATCGCTGTTCGGCGCCGACTCTAAGAAGTGGGAGGGCGAGATACCCGACGAGGTGCTGCAAGCGGCTCGGTCTCTGCGGGCCGCTGGTCTCCGGCCTATCGTCTCGATATCTCCCTTCGTCCCCGGGACGACTGAAGCGCGGGAGGAGCCTCGGGCTGCTCCTGGGCCAGCCGATAGGTGGGAAGGTGATGGGAGTACGGGCAGTAAGGCCGTCGAAGCTCGCTTCCGGGCGCAGATCGTGGAAGCGATCGAAGCGGCCAACCATGACAAGTCGGTGTCGCCCATCTCCCCGAGCGGGATTCAGAACGCCGTTGTCACCGAAATCCTCAGAGAGTTCGTGTCAGCAGACGATGTTCCCGCCCCGATACTGGCACCTGTCGAGTATCGGGATGGTTCCAGGTCGTCGAATCCTATGGCGCTTCGCTCCCTCGAGTTGCGAGAGAACTTGCCGTCATTCGATATCGAGCTGCGGTTCGCGCTTCTCTCGATCCGGCATACAGAAATGGACGCAACGGTCAGTGGTGCTTGGCTCCGCAACAATGAGATCAGTCGTCCGCGGAAGCAGGCGCAGACAGACGACTTGGTGTACTCGATCAGCCGAGAACAGTTCGATGTCCTCACCAAAGGCGGCGAGCGGCGAATGCGTCTGTATCTCTATCAGACAGGTTTGGAGCCGGCAGTGGTCGGGTTTTACAAAGCACTAACAGATCACCTGCTGGAATGGCCCCGCTCGGTAGCGGTACAACCGATGTTCTTCGTGAACCGGCTCCCGCAACGTTCAAAGAAGAAGAGGCGCAGCGGTGGTAAGTCGGCGCACGGCGGCAGGAAGTCATCGCCAGCTCCAACTGGTGCCCTCTTCAGGAAGGGTATGCCATGGACGATGTAGAGAGCGAGGGCGCATCGTCGGCTCGCGGAACCTCGCGTTCCCGGCTACGAGAGTTCACTTGCAAGGACTGTCAACGAGAAGTTGAAGGCCTCGAGGCGGAAGTAGCGGCGGCGAAGACGAACGGGGTCAGCAGGAACAAACAGAAGAAGCTACGGGCTGAGCTTCGCAAGCGTCAGGAAAAAGCCCAGTACAACGAGTACTGGGCCGAGAATGTCATCGAGCGCGGTGGGACTCGATCAGATCGCTGTAAGGATCACCGGCTAAAGCACCGCCAGAACATCCAGGGCATGGCTGTCGCGTACATCGATCTTGAAACCGTCGGCGAAGTCGCCGACAGGTCCAACCCAACGGGCCCTCTCGGAGGCTTAGGTCCGCTACCCGACAAGCACGAGATTGTCGAAGGCACGACCTACGAGCTCGAAAAGGTCAAGGTCGGAATGACTGATGACCACATCGTCGAGATGGTCGACAAGTTGCGTGACAAGCGAGTGCTGATCCTCAAGGCAGGAACCGGTACTGGCAAAAGCACCTTCGCTCCGTATCGACTCATGGATCCGCCGGCTGAGTCGATCGCCAACGCACCTCCGAACTCAGACTTTCTCAAACTCACCGACCTCGGTCAGATCGTCGTTACCGAGCCTCGCGTCCAGGCTGCGGTTGGGGTTGCAACTTTCGTCGGAGGCATCATGTCCGGCGTCGGGGAAGAGATTCTCAAGAATGGCGAGAAAGAGATCGTGGGCGGTGTCGGCCCTGGATGCCCGGTGGGCTACCAGGTTTCTGGCGATCGAAATCATGACGAAGCATGCCAACTGGTTTATGTCACGGACGGCACGATGATCAACTGGCTCCGTGAGGGTCGGTTAAGTCGTATCGGGACTGTGATCGTCGACGAGGCGCATGAGCGCAGCACAAACATCGACTTCATCATGGGCTTCCTCAAGCGTGAGCTTGATCGCTACCCCCATCTCAGGGTGATCGTGACGTCCGCTACTTTCAATACGGACTTCTACCAGGAGTACTTTGGCGGCCCCGATGTAGCCAATGTCATGGATATCCCAGCTGCGAAAAGCTTCGGGTACGGAATGCCACTATTTCCGGCGCTCGACTCACCTGCAGACGGCGAGGAGGACGTTCTCGAACGCTGGGACGACTCAGCGCTTCCGCTCTCCTCAAACTCAGATGATGTTGAAAAGTTCATTCGTCGCCATTGGCAGGAGAATGGACCAAAACTCGAGGAAGAGGACGTTGTCGATAAGGACGACGTTGAGTGGCAGGAGGATGTCTGGGAGACGACTAGGGCACTGATTGACCTCCGCTTCGATGGGAAGATCGACATCGACAATTGGAAGAATGATATGCCAGGGACGATTGCCAGCTTTGTCGTCGAACTCGCTCAGGGTCTCGACGACGCAGGCATCTACGGCGACATCCTCGGCTTTCTTCCGACCAAGAAGACCATCGAACCGGCGTGCGAGGAGATCGAGCGAGCGCTCGGCCTCGAATATGAGGGGCATGTCTTCCCGCTTATATCCAGTCTTGACAAATCGCGGCAAAAGGACGCTTTGAAGAAGCGTCGCAAGGGTGATCCTCGCAAGATCGTGATCTCGACCAACCTCGCCGAAACATCGCTCACAGTTGAAGGCGTGCGGTTCGTCGTTGATACCGGGCTGATCGCACAATCCGAATGGGACCCCCAGCTTGCCCAAGGAGGAATTCCAACAAAGCCGCATAGTCGAGCCGGTATTCGCCAGCGCTGGGGGAGGGTCGGACGGAAAGGCCCGGGCTGGGTATTCCCGCTGTACACCAAGGGCCAGTTCCTGGAGCTTCCGGAAGACACGCCGCCAGGCTCGGCCCGGCAGAATCTCGAATCCCTTGTGATGACCGCGAAGATGGGTGGTGTCGACGATATTGAAGGCTTTGACTGGCCCGCGGCGTTCAACCCGACAACGACTGAGCTAGATGAGACTGCGATCGCAGCTCGGGAGACCTTCAATCGCGAGATTGTCCGAGCAGACGCCTCACTGCAGTCTGGTGGTGCGCTGGACGAGAACGGTGACCCGACTGCCTTCGGCAAAGAACTTGCTCACTTCAGTGGCCTCGGTTCGACAGCAAGCGCGCTGGCGATCATGTACGCAGATCGGCTTGCGTGCGTGCCTGAGGTTGCGACAATCCTGGCGCTCCTAGAAGACAAGAGGCTTGTTGGGCCTGAGGCGCTCCTTCGAGATGACCGGGCGTGGCCTGAGGAGTGGCGCCTAGAAGCCGCACAGCGTCATCGTGCGCTCGCTGACTTGTCAGAGGACGAGGCCCACCTCGTGTTGTTGATCATGGCTGCTTGGGAGCGTTCAGACCCCGACGCCGCTCCGTGGGAAACCTCGAATAAGAAGGAAGCGTGGTCTCGCCAGTGGTGGATCACCAACGAAGTACTGGTCGGTGCTGCCGAGATGCGACAAGAAGTACTTGGCTCGCTCTCCCCGGCCATGAAGGAAGAAGTCAAGCGCCCGGTCGAGGTTGCTCTCCTGGATCGTGCCCGCGGCGTTATCTCACGAGCAGTCGCTTCCCACCGCTACACCGCTACTGAGGAGGGATTCACATCGAGATCTGCGACCGCTCGCGGGCAAACCCCAGCCGAGGGCACAGGGTCTGGGACTGACGCTGACCTCGGTGCACCTTCTCCTGAGCCATTGCTAGCGGAGCTTGAGTTCGATCGCGCTGCTCTATTCTCCGAGGCGCCGCAAGATGTAATCGCTTTGAGGCGCCGCGAATCGCGCGATGACAACCGGATCTCAAACCTCGTTGGCCATCAGGCCTGGGCGATCTCGGATGACCCAGATCAACAAGCAACCGGTGTCGTGGACGCCATGCAGATGGTGCTCGCAGCCGCCGAAGGGGCACCGCCTATGCCCGAGAGGGCTCATGCTCTTGCGCTCCTGGGCTCTTGGCCAGTGGGACTCAGAATCGAAGCCACGGTAATTCTCGATCACTCATCGGGTCACCTCGTTCTAGCGGATGTGACCGGCCAGACGCGCCGCCCGTTCGCATGCCCGACTACCGACGAAGTCGAGGGAAAATCTCGGCGGAGAAGACGACGAAGAAGCGGCGAAGGGGACAACGACGGTGACGTCGGCGACATGGTCGCTGACTTAGGGCTTCTCGATGGCGCAAAGGGCTTCGCAGACGAAGATCAGAACCGTTCTCGCGCGTTCGCTCGTGCCGATCGGGCAGTCGCCAGTGCTGCGACCTGCGGGATCTGTTTCAACTGCATCGCTGGTCGCGAAGAGAATTGCGATGGCCTTGAGGATGCCCCAAAGGGCAAGGGTGAGAACCCCGTCCAGAAGTGGCAGAACGCGGTTAGGCGAGAAGGCGCCGAGGTTGCTCTGTCCGTTCTCGTCACCCGTGCGGCTGATCATGGCTGGTATGAAGTCGTCGGATATACGAAAGAGGGAGATGGCTGGAGTGTCACGCTCGCGCCGGACTGGCGGCCGGCCGGAGGCACAGCAAATCCAGCGCAGCATCGGAATATCGATGCTGGCGAGACTGTGCAGGTGACAGTTGGACCCAGCACTCGTCATCATGGGGGCACCGTTCGAATCTTCCACCGAACAGACGGGCATGGACGCTTTGTATTGAGCGAGGCAAGTTCATACAAGGGCAAAGTCCAAGAAGAACGAGGTGAAATAGCTGCGTCGCTCGACCGTGGTAGCCGCGGCCTCATCGAAGCGCTGGTTGAGGACACAGAAAGGTCTATCACCGCGACCGTTGTCCCGGCCCGAGTCGAAGGGTGCTACACGATCACGCTCCTAGAGCTCCTTCATCAGCATCTGACCAAGGGTGCCAAGGAGTTTCACATCCTCGACAAGGCCGACCGAACCTCTAGCCGAATCGGCCTCCATCCAGCTGTGCTGACATCCGAACCAAACGAATTCGGGTACGGAACGGCCGCATTGCTTCACCAAGATGGCCGTCTAGGACTGAGACATTTCTTCGACTTCAATGTGACACCGCGGAGTCAGCAACCTCGGCCGGATGATTCCGGTGGGCCGGAGCAAGAAGAGACGACGACGGCGCCAGCTCCAGAAAGGCTTGCTCTTGACGCTCCGATTCTCCTCAACCTTGTCAAGGACAACGCCATCCTTGATGTCGAGGGATTTCTTCTTAGTGATCTCGATGAGATACAGAAAGACTCTGCGCGGAGTCTAAGTCTCAAACTGCCGGGAAAGAAGCGAGGTCGCAAAGGACATCGAGATGCCGACGAGCTGGACCCAGATGCAACTGCCCCACCCGGCGCAAAGCTGATCTCCTCCAGTGATAAGCCACTCTCGCGCCACAACGCCATCGCGCTTGTCGAGCTGGACGAGTCTCACGAGTGGAGGAACGAAGTGTGGGCGTTCTGGGCTCGGTCCCATCACCTTCAGGTCGACGCAGAATACGGGTACATCCGCGGCTCCTCGACTGAGGTTATTGAGCGGGAAGCTACGGTCGAGATAGACAGCGGGAGTCCGCTGGAGCGACAAAAAGCAGGGATTCGGAACCTCGCGGAGCGCATTCGTGAAGGAACCGTTGTCAACGTGACAGTCACTGAGACGAAGGACCGAGTCGTGTTCGTTTCGCTCGGCCAAGGACTCGAAGGGCGAATCCCGATTTCAGAACTTGCTTGGGGGTTCACGGACCACGTCGCAGATGAGGCGCGCGCCGGGGAATCGCTGCGAGCAGTGGTGACAAAGATCGACCTCGACCGAGGCGAGGTGGCGTTGTCGGTGAAGGCGCTCCTCCCAAAGCCGTACGACCTATACAAGGCCTCGAACTCAATTGGCTCGCAAGTAACAGCGACCGTGCGCAACATTACCGACAGTCATGCCTACGTCGACCTGTCCGACGCTGTTGATGGTGTCGTCTTCATTCGTGAACTGGCGCACGGTCGAGTTAACCACCCGTCCGACATCGTTGTTGAAGGCGAAGTAATTACCGTCCAGATTAAGGGTTTCAACGATGAGCGTGACCAGGTCGAACTGTCGGTCAAGGCCTTGCTGCCAAAACCGCTCGAGGCTTTCAAGTCACACCACCGAGCTGGTTCACGGGTGGTGGGCGTGGTTCGCAATGTAACCAAGAACCATGTCTATGTGGAACTTGAACACGGCGCAGAAGGAGTGATCTTTGTTGGGGATCTTGCCCACGGCCGAACCAACGACGCTCGAGCCGTTTCTAAGCAAGGCGCCAGCGTGACTGCGCAGGTGAAAGGTTTCAATGACGAGCGTGGTCAGGTCGAGCTCTCGATCAAGGCGCTACTCCCAAAGCCGTACGACGCGTTTAAGGCAGGTCATCACATCGGCGAAGATGTCGACGGCACTGTTCGGAAGGTCACGAAGAGTCACGCATATGTCGAGTTGGGGGACGGCGTCGATGGAGCGATCTTCAAGCGAGAGTTGACTCATGGCAACGTCGACGACGCTCAGGACCATGTGCGCGAGGGGGAGAAGGTTCGCGCACGAATCAAAGGATTCAACGACGAGCGAGACCAGGTCGAGCTTTCGAAGAAGGCACTACTGCCCGAGCCGTACCCTGCCTTTAAGGCTTCCCACTCAATTGGACAAGCCGTCCAAGGCGTCGTCAACGGCTGGAACAAGTCGTTCGCCTATGTCGATCTTGCTGGCGGGGTGAAGGGGGCGATACACGTCAGTCAGCTTGCGTCCCACCGGGTGGGCTCACCAGAAGAGGTCGTTTCCAAGGGGCAATCTGTAACTGCGGTCGTGAAAGGATTCGATGACTCGCGGAAGCAGGTCGAAATCTCGCTGACAATGGCAGTCCGATCCGCGGCGCCGCCGCGGAGAAACCTGGCACCTCCTATTGCGCCACAAGCGCCAGCACGATCTGTGGCCTCTCGCCCTCCCGCACCGACGAGCGCCCGACGAGCGCCGACGCCCAAGCGCACGGCTACTGCCGAGGGCTCAAGCGTCGCTGAGGCGTGCGCGAATGCAGCCGCAAGTCTTGGCCTAACTCCAGCGCAAGTCCTGTCGAGGACCGTGCGAGCCGAGAAGCGAGGGTTCTTCGGTGGCGTAAAGCAGACAGCGATCGTCGAGGTGACAGAGCGGTGAATGCTCCTAGTCAAGAGCCCGGGGCAAGGGGAGCGCTCAAGGGGATGACTGTCCGACTATTCCCAGGCAACGGTGAGGCAACAACACAACCGTAAATAGGGGGGCGCGAAGGGGGATAGAGGGGAGCTGGTGTTCCCTCTAAAGCCTTGCTAGTACTGGGGAACGTCCAAAATCGCTGGTCGGCGTAGGAACTTGGAGGCCGGGCTCGTCGCTCATAACCCGAAGGTCGTAGGTTCAAATCCTACCCCCGCCACCAATAGCCCTGGTAGATCAGCAGATCTGCCAGGGCTTCTTCCGTGTTAGGCGGCCTTCTTCCGGTTCTTCTTCCGGGTATCGCCGGTAGAAGTGTCGATGAGGGCTTCGAAGGTGCGGGCGGCGTCGGCTTGCATGCCGGGGAGGACGTGTTGGTAGGTCTCGATGGTGAACGCGGTGGTGGCGTGGCCGAGCCGTTCGGACACGACTTTGACCGGGACGCCTTCCTTGATGAGGAGGGTGGCGTGGGTGTGGCGCAGATCATGGAAGCGGATGATCGGTACACCGGCGTTGCGGGCGATTCGCTCGAACGCTTGTGAGATGGAGTGCGGATGGATGACGTTGCCGTAGGTGCCGGTGAAGACGCGGCCGCTCGGTTCGAGGTGTGCGGCGCGCCGTTCGGCTGCTTGCCAGGCGCTCCAGCCGGTGAGGACGTCGACGGTGGTCGGGTCGAGGTCGATGCTTCGGCGGCTGTTGGTGGTCTTGCCTCGCGATTCGGTGAGTTCGTAGCCGATGGCGACGAGCCCGCGGTTGACCGACAGCGTGGCCTTGTCGAAATCGATGTCGCTCCATTTCAGTCCGAGGAGCTCGCTTCGCCGAACGCCGGTATTAGCGGCAACCCAGAGCGCAGCGAAGTACCGGTGGCCGGCTGCTGCGTGGAGAAAGGAACCGAGTTCTGATGCTGTCCAGGCCTGGGCTTCGTGTTTCGGGATCGACCGGAGTCGGGGTGCGTGGGCGGCGTCGGCGACGTTGCGGTTGAGTAGGCCTCGTTTGACGGCGTCGTTGAGTGCGCCGCGGATGATCAAGTGGATCTCTAGAACAGTCTTCGGGGCCAGCGCTTTCACGCCTGGGTCAGTCGGCCGCAGTTTGGTGTCGTAGAGGTTGTCGAGGTGGTCGACTTTCAGCCGCTTGATCGGGGTCTTGCCGAGGGTGGGGAGGATGTGGCGTTCGATCTTTCGGCGGTAGCCGTGCCAGGTTGACTCGGCCAGCGTGTTGGCTTTGCCGGGGAGCCACTGGTTCATCAGGTAGGCGCCGAAGGTCAACGATCGTGTCTTGTCGTTTCGCCCTTCGATCTCGGCCGCGAGGCGCTTGGCGTACTTCTCAGCTTCGGCCTTGTTGGGACCGGCCGCGTGCCATGCGCGCTTCTCCTTGCCCGTGACGGGGTCGAGGCCCTCGTAGATGACGGCGTAGTACTGCTTGCCCTTCGTGGCGACGTAGCCCTTCATGACTTCTCCTTTCGGGTCGCCCGACCGTCGGGCACCCGGTAGAGCAATCGGTAGAAGTTTCGAGCGTGGTGAAGTCGACGCAGGTGGAGTCGGTGTTGGCGAGGTGGATCGGTAGCTCCGCGTGGATTTTGTGGGCTGGGGCCGTTCCTACTTCTCGTCGTTGTGGGGGTTGTCTTCGGGAACCCAGGTAATGGTTGTCGGCCTCTTTGAGGGTTCGAGTATGAACGCCCCTGCTGCTGTTCTTGCGGCCTCGAGTGTTATTGCTGCCTCTGGGTAGAAGTCATGTTTGTGTCGCTGGTCGTGGCTGGTGAACGCTATCGGTTCTGACGGAGAGAGTTCGGGGTTGCCGAGTGCGTGCCAGGGCTTGTTGTCGGAGTCGAGGTACAGAGCGACCGATAGATCGTCTCGGCCGAATCCGAGGCTGAGGTATACGCCCTTGGATTCGAGCCGGACGAGTAGGGGTTCGCTTGTCGTTTGGTGGATGGTGTCGAGGAGGTTCTCGATGAGTTCGGGCGTTACGAGTGTTCGGGTCGTTTTCGGGTAGCGAATGGTGATCTCGGGTAGGGGGTCGCCGTGGTGGGTGAGCGGGTGGAGGTATTCGGCGGTTTCGGTGTGGCCGAAGTGGTTGGCCCATCCCCAAGGTGTGGCGCCGATGTGGGTGTCGACGAGATTCGCGTCGGCGCCGTGGTCGATGAGCAGCCGGGCGCGGTTGCTGTCGTTGCCTTCGGCGGCGTGGTGCAGGGCTGTCTTGGTGCCGGTCCTGTCGTTGATGTCGAACCCGAGCTCGATCAACAGGCCGAGCATGTCAGCGTGTTCGGCGGTCACGTTCCTGCAGAGCCCTGGATACTCGGCGCGGAGTTGGGGGAGAAGGCCAACCTGTTCAGCTAGGAGCTGCTGTAGCTCGACGGTCTGGTTAGTTCTGGTGTGTCGAAGCGCTTTCTCTGTTGGCGTCAGCTCGGTGCCGATGCCGTACTCGGCGAGCAAGGCGAGTATCGAGTCGTGGCCTTCGGCGGCGGCGATCCTGGCGGGTGTGGCTTGTGATCGTCCGATGGGCCGGTTGAGGTCGAGGCCAAGTTCAGCGAGGTAGGCGAGGATGGTTGGGCGGTTGCGCTTGGCTGCGGCTTCGAGTTCGTCGTAGAGAAGTTCGGTGGGGTCGCGTAGCTTGTCGCCGAGGCGTTGATACCAGGGGCCGTGTTGTTGCGTGCCGAGCCCGTATTCGGTGAGGACTTGAAGGTAGGCGGGGTTGTCGTGGTTTTGTCCGCCGATTCCGTTGTTGTAGAGCAATTGACCGTCGTTCGGGTCGGCGCCAGCGTCCAAGAGCAGCCGGGCTATCTCGAGGCGTTCGGTGTGCCACGGCTGACGGCTCTCGCCTCCACCGAATGTTCCGGTAAGGGCGGTGAACGGTGGGGTGAGGCCGCGCCACAGGAACCCGGCGTTGGGGTCAGCGCCACGGTCGAGGAGGAGCTTGACGGTTTCGATCGTGGACCAGTCGGGGCGCTCAGTCGAGATTCGCGAGTAGACCGTGTAGAGCAGCGGTGGCCAGCCGTTCGGTCCGCACACCTTGTTGACTATGTCTGGGTGGCGAGCGAGTTCAGTGGCGACGGCTTCATAGTCGCCGACCGTGGCCAGAGCTTCGATCGAACCCGAAGCAAGTGTCGGGTCGGTTTCAAGCATCTGGTGAGCTGCGGCGATCCGGTCGGTCGGATTCGGACCGTCCTCTGCATAATCGAGGCACGCGTCTCGGACGAATGACGCTTGCCGGTCTCGTTCGGAGCGTCGTCCAGAGTCCCGTTCATAGTGGGGAGTGAAACTGTGGGCGGAAACGACGGCGACGTGTTCTCGTAGGTGGTTCCAGCTCGGAAACCTATACATACGCGCTGTGATCAGTTGAGCGTCGGCAGTCTTGAAACTGGAACGGCTGTTGTCGTCGAGATCGGCAGCGTTTAGACGCGGGTGGAACTCGTCGACCATCGAGAGTCCGCTGGGGTCTCCCGCTCGGATCAGGTCACGGACAAGCTTTGCCTGGCCCTTGAGGTGTTCGATCGACGGATTTTCGGGCAGTGAGGTGATTGGCACGGATAGGCCCCTTTCGTGTGTGCCCGGTGTCCGCGTGATCGGGCCCGAAAGAGGAACAGTGTTCCATGGCATCTGATCTGGTGTTCTGCAGGTGGGCTTTGCCCTTTCCGCGGACCGGAAGCACCCTGCCGGCGCTCGCCTCATCGTAGGCCACGGGTTCGACGCCCGCCCGACCGGCATGATCAGGGCTGCTGGCTTAGCGTGAAGAGGTGCATGCGTGTCGCCTGCGAACGGAAAGAGACGTCGAATGGGGGGCGATAGCGTTGTGCTCGGTGAACCACAGGTTGTGCGCATGAGCGGGAACGATGGCCGTTTCGACTTGGCGGAGCTAAGCCGCTGGATCGACGACGAGCGCTCAGACCGTCAACTCACATGGGCGGCGCTATCGAAACAGGTTGGGGTCGCGGCATCGACGATCCGACGTTTCTCAAGCGCGGACGACGCAGAAGCTGATGGCGTCTTGGCCCTGGTCGGCTGGCTCGGAGTGGAACCCGAACAGTTCGTCGTCAACTCCGCGGTGACCGGAGCACTGCTCCCACCCGCAGGTGACGGCGTTATCAGAGTCGACATGGCGCTTGTCGCGCCACTACTCGAAGGACCCCGGCGGGCCCGACTGGGTAGTCGGACTACAATTCAGCGGTTGGTGGCAGCAGCGCAGGCGTACGAACTACCAGTCGCCTCTTTGACGCGGTGGAGTCCGATCTGACGTTCGAACCGACGAATCCAATGGATGATTGTTGCCACACCGTTGATGCCGATGCGCTGCCCTGTCCTAAGTGTGAATACACCGGCCCAGTGGTCGGTGTCGGCCCCGTTCGGCCCCACCTTCTCACAGCAGTCGAAGGAGATTGGCAGTACTGCGTGGACGCCGAGTGTCGGGTCGTCTACTACCTCGGACCAGAAGTAGTAGACAGCGCCTCGGTGATCACCCAGGTTGGATTGAAGGCGACCGACAAGCCGACGCCGGTGTGTTTTTGTTTCGCCCACACCCGCGCCGAGTTAGCCGAAGATCTGAGAGCACACGGCGGTGTCAGTGAAATCAAGGCCGAGATCAAGGCTGTGGTCGCAGACGGCAATTGCGCATGCGAGCACCTGAATCCAAGCGGCAAGTGCTGCCTGGTAGATGTGCAACGGGCTCTCAAGAGCTTCGCTCGGCCAGTCGGGTGAACCGATGAGCCGAGCGGCCGCATGGCAAGGCATCAGCATTGTTGGGCGGCGCCAAGGCCCGGCCTGCGGGCCAGCGAGCGTCACGGGCGGTTGCGTTTCCTAGTGGTCAACGGGTGGGAGCCGAACTTGCGACACAAAGTAAGTAACGCGTTGACGTGGTCGCGTATTTTCGGTGCCGAAGAGGCAGGCTGCCCGGAGCTTGGCCGGCTTTTTCGATGAGGGACTGTTCTTAGAACGATTATCGCTCTTGTGCAATGATCGCATTTGTGCGATGATGGGTTCGTGACTGAGATTGAGGCACACGATGAAGTCGTCGAATGGTTCGACGGGCTCAGTCAGAACGAGTGGGAACGCGTCTCGGTGGTCGTTGACCGGTTGGCTTCGCTCGGTTCGAAGGCGAGGATGCCGTTCTCCCGAAGTTTGGGTGATGGCTTGTTCGAGATGCGGTTCACGCTGGGGCCCACGGCCAGGCGGATCACCTACCGATTCACCAACGACAACCGGATCGTCCTGCTCACCACATTCCGCAAGCAACGCAACAACGAACGAGCCGAGGTAACTCGAGCTCGCAAGATCGCTCAAGACTGCGCCCAGCGCAACCCTTAGAAGGAGACAACAATGGCCAATTACTCCCGATGGGATGACATCAAAAAGACCAAAGGGCAACCCTCGACCGAAACGCGGGCGGCGGTTAACCAGGATCTTGATCTTGGTCAACTCATCTATGACATGCGCACCGAAGCCGGGTTGAGCCAGCGGGAGCTGGCGGAGCGAATGGAGACAACTCAGTCGGTGATTTCCCGACTCGAAGAAGGCGGCGGCGCCAAGAACCGGATCGATACGCTCGCTCGGGTAGCGACCGCCCTCGACCGGCATCTCGTGCTGTCGTTCCCTGTCGAAGTCCCCGACAAACTCACCGATGCAGTCCAGGTTGCCTGAGGCCCCTCCGAGGGTGGGCACTTCGAGCCCTCGGCTGGGATGAACGCTCAATTTCTCGAGGCAACGTACAGGCAACACCCCAACCGTAAACAGGGGGGAGCAGCAGGAGACAGCGGGGATATGGTCACCCTCAGAAATCGTTGTCAGAGCAGGGCAAACAGCCAAAACCCCTAATGGCCCAACGGCTTTCACAGACTGTCTCGTCATGCTCATAACCCGAAGGTCGTAGGTTCAAATCCTACCCCCGCCACCATGTGTCGTGCTTCGCGACATTGGAAACCCTCTGAACCTACGCGGTGTCAGGGGGTTTCTGGTTTTTGGGGTTGGTAGTCGCGTTCTGGGTTGAGGGTGAGGTGCCGTAGGAGTTGTCCGGTTTCGGTGACGATGATTCGGATG
>CALKZY010000009.1 GCA_938002965.1 uncultured Acidimicrobiales bacterium
AGGAGTTGTGCTTGATTTGCTGCTTGGCGGCGTCGTCGGCGGGAGTCGGTTGATGTCGGTGGAAGAGTTAACTGCGGTATTACCAAGGGGGCTGTTGCGACGCCTTCGGCGTCGCTGTCGGCCTGTCGCCCTCTCGCTTGACGCTGCCGGGCTCCGGCCTCTGTGGGTGAAGAGTCGGGAGCGGTTGGTTGATCGTCGTTGAGTCGTCCGGTCATCGTCTTGTTGCCTCGATGGCCTGTGCTGCAATCAGCAGCAATCCACATAGCACCACGGCTCCGGTAGCCACCGCTGCCAGGATCGAATGCGTCAACTCGGACAGCACCAGGGCGAGTCGAACCGCTGCAACGCCTCCGCCGGCCACGACGATCGACCACGGAATCCACCGTCTGGCTGAGCTACTGGTTCGGATCTCGACGAACTCACGGACCGGAACCATCGTGGGCTCCGATGCCTCGGCACTGTTGGCCGGTTCAAGATCTCCGAGCGTCACGGTTTCGGCGTTAACGGGGTGCAAGGTGCACGTAGGAGGGCGAGTGGGGGAGAACGCCCAATCGATCTGTCGTCTGACCGCTGTGTCGTGAATAGGCAGCGCATCCCCTGCGGGGATGAATCCCAATCGAGAGCGGGCGATCCAAGTCCTGCGAGTGTGTGAAGGGTCAGTACGCCTGGAACGCATCGGCGGTGTCCTTTCCGAAGACCGTCTCATAGGACGGCGTGAGATGAGCAGTGCCAGCAACTCGAGCGGCCACGTCGGCGTCGGTGACGAGGTGGGCTCGGGCCCGTATGGGTTTGGCGGTGTCGGGGAGTCCGACGATCCAGAGTCCGCCTCGCTCGTTGGGGCCGATGGATTTCGGGCTGATGGCGTTGGCGTAGCCCTGGCCCAGGCAGACGGCGACCTGTTCACCGGATGCGACTCGGAGCATGATCTTGATGGTCAGTTGGGTGCGGATCTGCTGATCGATCACCTCCGCCGATGGGTATTGGGTTGCGCCGACGATGGTGATTCCGCAGAAGCGGGCCAGTCGTGCGAGTCCGCCGAGTAGGCCGGTGCGGACTTGTCGGCCGGTCTTCGCTTGGCGGATGGCTTGTTGGCCACCTTCGCCGGTTTCGATGACGCCGGCCAGGAGGTCGGCGTCGAGGGCTTGGAGTTCGGCCAGCTCGTCGATCACCACCAGGACCCACGGCCCAAAGGCTGATTGCCATTTGCGGTGGCCGTTGTCTTCAAGCCACGCCGCACGAGTAGCAATCAACCGACGAAGGTCGACCAGAAGCCGATCAGCCTCAGCCGGTGTCGTGGCCAAAGACGTGAGCCTGCGTGACCAGGGCGAGAGCTCGACCAGCTTGAGGTCGATACCGACGATCGCGGTATCGGTGTGGCCGGCCACGGCTCCAATGGTCGAGTTGCAGACGCCTGACTTGCCTGAGCCGGTTTCGCCGCCGATCTGGATGTGCGGGCAGCCCGGCCATGGGAGCATTAGCGGTTTGTTGTCGAACCGTCGACCGATGTTGAGCCCGGACATCACGAAGCCTCACCGTCAACCACCCGCAGCGGCGGATAGGCCGGATCTCGGTCGCTGCCGGGTTCGGTGACTTCAGCGCCGTGGCCGTCGTCAGCGCCGAGTAGGACGGTGTCGTCTGTGTCCTGCCACGGAGGAGAGCTGGGCTTCTCGAGCACATCCTCGAAGGACATGATCAGACGACCGTGCGAGTCGTTCTCCCGCTCGTAGTCCACCTCGATATCGGAGACGTGCGAGATGTTGGCAGCCAAGATGACTGTCAGCTCATCAAGAGCCTCAAGCGAACGACCGGGAGGAGGGCCAACCCACCACGAGACGACTGGCCACTCCATCCGAGGAAGCCACGACAGTTTCGGGTGATCGGCAACCGGGCGCAGCACGGCCGAGGCGATCGGTTCTTTCGAGGTTCCGACTTCGGCCTGGACCCGAGAAGTCTTGGCAGCAACCATGGCCCAATCGGCGGGCCAGCGTCGACGAATCCGCCACGCCTCACGCCACGCAATCAACCAACCGCCCCGATGAAACCGGACACGGCAATAGATCGAGACGAACGACTGGACGACGAGCACCAGGCCGACGAACCACCAGCCCGGAAGAAAGCCGAGCCACCACACGTAGCCAGCGGCCGAGGCGACAATAGTTTGGATCGGGTTGCCGACCAACCAATGCAGCACCGCCCGGAGTCGGACAGCCCACGGAGCGAGCCGAGGGAAACGCTCAGCGAAAAAACGAAGCATCGGGCGCATATCCATCAGCAACCGCCACCACGCTCGATAGACGGGGTTCATCAGAACACCTCCCCGCCACAGATGCAGCACTCGCACAAAGTGCCGACGCCGTTGAGGCGAATCTCGGAAGCGAACAGGGACGAGCCGCCGAAAGGCTCCAGCGACGACCGGAGCCGGTCGATCTCGTAACAGCGATTGACGTCGACCGCCTGGACGATGGCGTCCACCAAAGCGATCAAAGATGGGTCGGCCCGGCTGGGCGGCGGTCGATGTCGGTCGATTTCGGTTGGTTCTTGCAGTGCCATATCTCGAATCTCATCGAAATTCGAGGACGGCTGTACCCCATGGCTGGACTTCTGCAGACGTCTGGGTGATACTGAAGACGTCCTAACTCGTCCCTCAACCGCCAAGGGGCAAATATGAACGAACGTCTACGAGACGCCATGAACAAGCACGGACTTCGGCCGACGGATCTGGCCACCAGACTCGACGTGTCACCAAAGACCGTTGAGCGGTGGATCACTATCGGCCGCAACCCGTATCCCCGCCACCGAAGCGCCGTCGCCGCCTTACTTCGAGAGTCCGAGAGCTACCTGTGGCCCGACGCACTTTCGGAAGATCGCAAAGCCGAGGTCTCCGAGGCTGAAGTAATCAGTGTCTACTCGCACCGGTCAGATGTGCCCCGAGAGATGTGGGACCGACTGGTCAAGGCAGCCGAGGATCGGATCGACATTCTCGTCTACGCCGGGCTCTATCTGGCCGAGGAACACGGCTTCGCTCAGCTACTAGAGGCCAAGGCATCCGATGGCGTCAAGGTCCGGTTGCTGTTTGGTGATCCTGATTCCGACGAGGTGGTCGAACGAAGCGAAGAAGAGGGGATCGGGGACAGGGCAATGTCATCTCGGATTCAAAACGCCATGGCGTTCTACAGCGACTTGGAGAACGAGGACCAGGCCGAGATCCGGCTTCACCAAACGACGCTCTACAACTCCATTCTCCGCTTCGACGATGAGATGTTGGTCAACATGCACATCTACGGATTGGTCGGAGCGCAAGCCCCGGTGATGCATCTCCGCCAGCTCGGACCGGGCGAGCTGTTCCAGAGCTACGCCAACTCGTTCGAGAACGTCTGGGAGTCGGCCGTACCGTCAGGAGTATTGGTGCTGTAATGGCTACTCGAATTGAACACCTCAACAACCCCGATGCGCCCAAGGTGAACAGCATCATTCCGGCTGCCAGCGTGGTTGTCGAGAATGACGAGGGGAAGCTGCTGCTCATCGAGCGGGCTGACAACGGAAACTGGACGATCCCTGGCGGAGCAATGGAGTTTGGCGAATCGCTCTCCGATACCGCTGTCAGAGAGGCCAAAGAAGAGACCGGCTTCGATATCGAGATCGTCGGCCTGGTCGGCATCTTCACCAACCCGAACCGACGCATCGAGTACACCAGTAATGGCGAAGTCCGTCAGGAGTTCTCCGTCGTCTATCGAGGCCGACCAACAGGTGGCGAAGCAACTCTCAACGAAGAGGCAACGGCCGTCGAATGGGTCGCTCCTGGTGACCTCGACGATCTCACCATCAGCGCAGAGGTTCGCAAACGAATCGCCCGACACCTCAGCGGAGAAGAAGCGCCCTATCTGGGTTAAAGACCGTATTTGGCCTGTACGTCGTCGACCGCCTGGCGCAGCTCGCCCTCGGCCAGGTCCAAGAAGCTCGAGACGACCGAGCCAGCTCCATAGCGCTCTCGAATGTCGTCGAGCCGATCATCGATAGTGATCAGCTCACCGGTCGGGCTGGTCGTCATGTCACAGAAGCAAAGCTCGGCATGAGGAAGTGACGAATCGATCGGAAACTCATCATCAAGAATTGACCGGAGGCCCCGGAGGTCGGCCTCAATTCGGGCGCACGAGTGATGAGCAACGAGGTTGACTATCCGCTCATCGAACTGCAGCCGGCGAAGATGTCGAGCCCCGTCGATTGGGTGAAACCCTGTATCAGTGATCTGCCCCGAGTAGCCGATGTCGTGCAACACGGCGGCCGTCGAGAGCAGCGCCGATTCACGAAGCGGGACCATTTGAGCTCGTTCACTCGTGCCTCGAACGTGGGCCAGCCGCTTCGGTAGATCCGAAAGCAGCTCGTCGGCGAGATCGAAAGCACGCTGGCTCATAGCTCCAACGTTAGCCTGGATCTCTCAGTCGGTAGTCAGCACTCGGGCGCAGGTACTGCAGCTCCGGCTCATCAGCGAAGCGGTTTGCAGCCTCCCAGAGCTTCCTGCGAGTTTCGGCACAGAACGCTGCGGGTTAGTCAGCTACGCCCTTGATTAGCCATGGGGGTAGACCCAAATTGCTAGTATTTGCCTACAGCAATGATGCAAACAAAGGTGTGCGATGAGTGGTTTTGATACCTCGAGTGCTGGGAGAACCGTCGGTGATGCTGCATCGAACCTACATCGACGGCTCCGTGTCGTCAGCCAACTGCAGGCAGCGACAGACCGTCCCATCTTCCTGCGAGACCGAGAAGAAAGATGGTTTCCGCCCGTAAGCACTCTTTCAGCGGAGATCAATGGAGCTCGACACTACCTAGTCGGCGTATCCGACGACACGCTCTCTGAGCTCAGTGATGCCGAGCTCATCTCAGCTAGCTCAACAGCGGTCTGTCTAACTGATCATGGCCGATCTTGGGACAGCGATCGGTGGGTCGGCGGTGTCTATTCAACACATGTCCGACAGTCAGCCCGACTCTTGATCACCGTGGCATCAGGCTTCCTAGGTGTCGCAATCGTCATGGGCCTGGCATCCCTGTTTGTTTGGAGTCAGACCTTCTCGGTCACGCTTGCCTTTGTTGCGGTTGTGGCGGCTGGCGCATTTGCTGGAACCCTTTGGGCCAGCTTTAGATCTCTACTCATTTCACCCAACGGAGACAGCGCTTATGAATCTCTGACGGACTTTTCTCTTGTCGGCCCAACGGACCGCCAGCAGCAGGAGGAAAACCATGGGAAGGCGATCATCGATCTTCGAGATGAACCACACGAGCGACTGAGGAGTCGGTTGGGTGAAGGCGAGAAGCAGTGAATCGCTCGGGGGACTTCGCGGAGCAGTTTGCCGATGTTGTCAATCGCGACTCGGACGTGGCTCGTCAGGTTGAGGAGATGCTCGATCAACTTGGCTCTCCTGACACAAAGGACTTTCTTGAGAAGTATCAGGCGGCAGTCGGTGATGCCGACGGGCTGGCGATCATTGACGAGTATGTCGACCTGTACTGTAAGCGTTTGACTAGGCGCGCTGCCGAGACCGCTGAGTTGGCCGGTTCATCTGCAATAAGTGGGCGACATGTCCGCTATGCCGCTGACTCTTTCGAGTTCGGCCGTTCGGGTTCCGCTGGGTTGCAGACATCTCTGGGGGTCGGGGCAACGCTAATTGGCACGGCGTTGGGAGTGCTCGGCAGTGTTATTGAAGCAGGCGCGAATATCAACTCAGGCACATACTGGTTGATGATTGGGCTGGGCTTGAGTGGTGCGATGCTTGCAAGTGGCTCGGCCGCTTTGTTGTGGGTGAAGCGGCGTGTCGGATCCGCCTAGGCGCACAGGCCGTTCATACCTGTTACCGGATCGGTGCATGGAGCAACTCCTGAACGGGTGAGTGAGTTGGCTGGTATCTAAACTCCTAGCCACGACCAGCCGGTCAGTAGGTGTCGATACGGCTCACACCTGGCGCTTCAGGGACTGTGCCGATTCCTACCGACACCGCTGTTGGCCATGATAAGGAGAAGGCCGTGAGGTCGGATCTCGTAGGAGGCTATCGACAATCCCGATCCAGTAGCGATTTCCTTATGCCTGAGTTCTGAAGGTCCGTAGAGTCAGGCGCGACCGTAGCCCAAAGACGTAGACACAGCTGCTAAGGATCGGCAGAGGTCTGCCGACTGGAAGCTCTCGGTCCTAAGGAGGGCATTGTGAAAGTACGAGCTGACCTATCAGATGCTGCAATCGAGCTAGGCAACAATGGCGTAGAACTGAAGATCGCCGACAACAACGGAAGACATCAGGGGACGCTACGTGTTGGACGGGCGACAGTCGAATGGCGGAAGGGTCAGACGAGGCCCGGCAACGGTAAAAAGATCCGTCTAGAGCGGCTACTCGACATGATCGAAGACCTGTAGCGCCATTGGGGGGTTGGCGTTGGTGATGGGTCAGACTCCGGCGGGGACTCTACGAACGACCGAAGCTCCAACGAAAGGCTGCCTTGCATGTCCCAGGCGCCCTGCTTGTTGATTATCCGCTTCATGGGCAATCTGATGGAGCATGTTGGACGAAGACTCGAGATTGTATTGCGCTTCAATCGCTTCGCCTCGATACTGCATTGAGCGAAGGTGGAACACGAAGTCTCTACCGGGCAGGCTGATTGTCATGTGACAGTGAGTCCGTGAGATCGACCCAGTAGCTGTACGGTCTAAGTGGTGGCCCGACTCCGATTCCTCATCTCCGGAGGTGACATCCCCTTGCTCGTCACCGAACTCTGCCGCCAATTGAGCGGCCTTGCGAGGCGACTCTCGGGTGCCTATTTGGGTGCCAATCTCAGCCGGGTCACACCGATTGCCATCGACGCCAGCCGGTTCTGATAGCCGCTATCGAGGCGCCCAAGGGCGACATCTGCGGTGTTGACCGGGCATGGTAAGGAAGAGGTCAACAGTTCAATTCTGTTAGGAGGCTCTCCATAACCCGCTCCAGCAGCGGGTTCTCTTGTGCCGACGCTTCGGTGGTCGGCGGGCAGATGGTCGTCACGGAGTCATTGGTCTGAGTCATTGGTCCGCTTGATCTGGAAATCCTTCTGGCCAGATGTCAAATGCATAGATGACAACAGCTTCGGGGCGGGGGTCCAAATCATCGTTGGTGGCGAAGATGCGAAAGGCTCCAACAGTAATGCCTTCGACAGTCAATCGTCCTCCACCGCCGTGGTTGGGGAGCGACTCCCAAATCCCTGGCCGCGAAAGCACCGTCATCACTGCAGGAAGATCGAATCTCCAAAACAGTCGCGCAGCGGCCTCGTCCAGTTGAGCATGAATGTCGTCCTCGGCGACCGACGCGAGTCGGACGGGACGCATCACCTCGTGGTTGCCTCGATACGTCGCTGTTCTAACTCATCGAGGCTACGACGTCCGATGGCTCGTACGGACAACTCATCCTCTTGTACAATCCGCAGACGGTCGGCTTGATGTTCAATGTCCTCCGCCGTCGGAGAGTCAGGCAGAAGGTCCCCCCTGCGATCCGTGACCGGTTGAGCAGCTGGTGTTTCCATGCTGGTAACGCTAGTCGAACATAGTGACATCTAATGCGTGATAGCCAGATTGATAGCCACGATGAACCGACCGGTAGGCGTCGCTCCTCGTCGGTTGCGGCAGAATCTCCGTCGAGTTCGGTACGAGCCGACGACTGCTGATAGTCGTGGAGGCCATGGTAAGCAAGAGGACAACAGTTCAATTCTATTAGGAGGCTCTCTATAACCCCAGGTCAGAGCCTCAACCCGCCGCACCGAAGCTCACGCACCAGGCCCAGATCAGTGAGTGGGTGCCTATCGTGTCATCTATTAGCGACTTTCATTTCACCTGTAGGCGGCCAACGCCCTGGCCTTCCAAGTTCGGGTTGGCTGATTGGCTGTGGTCTTGTGCTGGCGTGCGTGTCTTGTGGATCGACCTCGACAAGCGGGACCGTCGACCTAATCGTCGATCCTGAGTGCCAGCGAGGTAGCCAAGTCGAGGCCTTGGGGGAGCAGTACTACATACACCGTTGAGCAACCTGACCGCTGGGCCGACCGCCAGAGCGTGTCCGGCGTCGTCGTAGTAGATCCGGGGCTGAGAGGTTCGTCTGCGGCCTTCGTTGCAGCCGACGGATCCGGTTCGGTCAATGTCTCAAATGAGGACCGGATCGACGTGTGCACACCATGGGAGTAGTGGCATCAGCTCCCGACTGTCGGATCTGGGTTTAGCCGCTGGCGTAGTCGAGGCGATCGACTTCGACAATCTCACGGAGCTTGTGGCGATAGTGGGCGTAGATCATCACTTCGCTCGTGCCCACCCAGTCGGCGACCCGGCTTGCTGTACGGCCGGCGTCGATCTGATGGGCGATGGCTGTATGCCGTAGCTCGTAGGGTGTGATCAAAGCGATCCCGGCAGGTCGACATGCGATTGCAAGTGATCGTCGGTAGTCTCCTGGCGAATCGTCGTGCCGAACCGAGTACTAATGACAGGTGACCGGTCTGACCATCGCCAGTCGTACCGTACGGAGAGCGCTTGCTGATTGTCTCGGTGGGAGTCAAGAGTCCGGATTGCCTGCTCGTATCGAGTTCGGCTTCGGCCAGCAGTTTCTTCAACTGCTCGTTCTCGGCTTTGAACCGCTGCAGTTTCTTTGGCGTCATCGGTGGTCATCTCGCCGTATCGGTTAAACCATCGATACCACGTCGACTCGGCGATATCGAACTGGCGGCAAACATTAGCCAGCTCCATACCGCCAGCCAGCAGGCGTTGACCCTCGGTGACCTTCCGGATGATTTGTTCAGGCGTGTGCCTTCGTCGAGCCACGTGAATATTCCTTTCCACCCACCAGTCTCTGGCAGGTAATCAGAACTCACAAGACCGGACCCAAAACAGGGGGCCAGCGCACTCGCGTTCGTATCCATCGAGACGAGCCAGCGGCAAGTCTGGCTCGCGAAGAGCAGCACGAGCGACTGCTAGGGCATCGATTGGGTCAGACCTACCGTAGGTCCGAGCGCTATCTCTCGACTTGGCCATTAGCTTCGGATTGACTCGAACGATGGTCTCGCCCGCAGCCAGCAACGCTCACTCAAGCTGACGAGTCATATTCCGGCAATCCTCAACTGCCCACCGATCCACCCCGTGACGACGCGCCCAACGAATCAGATCAAGATGCCCGGCCTCACCAGAGGTAACCGTCAAGCTCGCAACTTTTCACGCCAACATCGTCAACCAGAACAGCCGTGTGCGACCGTTTATGGGCATCGATTCCGACCAGCGCCATACTGTCTCTCCAATCCTGGTTCTGTGATCGGTCACTGCTGGAAGGCACGCGTCAGTTTGGTTCGATCGACGTCACGCTCCTATCAAGCCATCCCGGCAGGGACCGGTGGTTCAGCAGCCGACTCAAGTAATGGAGGCCACGAAGGCAGCCGTACTGAGAGCCAGCCCACTGAACCACCTAGTCTGACATTGACACTGACGCCATACTGCTTGCGCCAGCTGTAGTACGTCGGGGTTGACAGGTTGAGTGCTCGAGAGATCTCGTCCGCGTTCTTTCCTTGAGCTGCCTACTCTTCGGCCTTGCGGAGTTTCCGGACGATCTGTTCAGGGGTATGTCGTGCTCGTCGAGTCATTGCTATCAGCCTTCCACCCCATCATCGGGGCATCAAGCCTCAAACTCGCCCTTGCACCAAACACGGGAGTCACTCCAGCATGTCCGTTTCACTAGAACGTGCCGCCGGAGTCAGACCCGGAGGAGCTGCCATTAGTATGCCCCGGTCCTGAGCAGTACCAGCCTCTCGGCTCCCAATCGCAGCGGAAGGCGGTGGTCTCCTGGAACCGAATCGTGCATCGGTGATGGTAGTTTTCTTTCGCCTTCTCAGCCGTTGGGTAGTTGTAGCTGCGGCAGGTAAAAGTGGTCGGGGTTGAGCTGGCCGGGTTGGCCGGGGCGGCCAAACTGAAGCCCGCAAACACAACGAAGAGGGTAACTGCTCCCAACGCTAGCTTGATCGCATTTCGCATTTCTTTCTCCTTGTTTGGTTTGTTCTGAGAGGGGTGCTTTCGGACTGTAAAGGGGTGGGGAACACCCGGTCGGCGGGATCGTCGATCATCACCTTTGGCCTGCAAGGCGGAGTGCTGCCCGTGTCGCTACCCGGATGCCAAAATGCGCTGAGGCCGAGGATCATGATCCAGCTGAAAAGCCCGATGGCGAGGGTCCAGTCGATCGCGATGTGGAAGACAACGGCAGCAACGACGGCGTACGGTCGGCTTCGCTTGTTCCACAGCAGCAGTGGAAGCGAACACTCAAGGACGAGCGTCGACCACGTTGCGATGTTGGCGACGTAGAAGTTGGTTTCCAGAAAACCGGGGGTGGGGAAGCGTTCAAGTGTTTCGAGGCGGAACACGGTGATCGTGGCGGTCCCGTCTCGCCAGGCGGCACCCGGGATTTTGGCCACGCCGGCGACAAGGTACACGATCGACATTTGGATTCGGATCATCTGGAAGAGCCAGACGCGACCGGTGCGAAGTGGCTTGTTCAAGTGGAACGACGAGCGAAGAGGGGTGTCGAGATCGGCTGAGGGGGTTAGTAGGCAGTAGAGGCCGAAGAGGAGGCAAAACGTCTGAAGAAGGTCATCACCGGCGTTCCACAACATCCGATTCTCGGCCATGGTTGACGCGAACAATATGGCGAGGAACGGCCCCGCGGCCCTGGTGTTTCTGCCGATGATCAACATGGTTGAGGCCACCAATCCCAATCCAACCCCGAGCCACAGCACACCCGACGATGGGGGGAACAGTCGGTAGACGTTGAATGTCCCTTTGCCTGCGATAGGAGCCAAGGCGAGACTGTCGGCTCCAAAGAACGCGTCGAGATCCTGAATGAGTGTGGCGAACCAGAGGAAGGTCAAAACGCCGAGACCGGTCCGAAACAGGGCGAACCCGGCACTCGGCATCGGCGCCAGCCAGAAACCCCGCCATTGGGCGGCCGCAGCGTTGACCCGGGCCGAGACAGCGGTGGTCGATTCGTTGGCTGCTGGCTGGCGTTGTGTGGAGATGGTCGTCATGAGTTGCTCCCGTCCGTGGGCTGATCTGCTTCGGTAAGCGTCACCCCGGTGTTGGTCACCGGATCCCACTCATAGAAATGGAACTCGTTGTAGGTCCGTGTGGCGTTTGGCTCGCCTGCCGGTGGAACAGCCGACCAGCTTCGGACCAGCCGAACGCTGATCACCGGACTCGGCGCCGACTCGAACTGGCCGGCCACGTACTGGGCTGCCAAGGTCCAATGCCGCGCGTTTTCATCGCGACGCACCCGCGACTCCCACTTTCTCCATCGTTCCGACCGAGACGAGTCGAAGCGGCCGCCGCCGGGCGAATCCCACCGTGTCGACGATCCGTCTTCGAAATAGACCAGAACGTGGGTTTCCACTTCGATCGACATGGGGTCGGGGGAGAACACCCCCCAGTTCTGTTGCAGCCCGGTCGTCGTCACGGTCGGTCCAAAGAGTCGGTCAAGAAGGGCTGAGGTCTCCGACCCCGGTACCACGCCGACGACCGAGACGATCAGAAAGAAGGCGATGGCCAGCGAAGCCAAGCCGGAACGTACCCGCTCAACCGCCGCTCGTTCCGCGGAAACGTCGGTGTCCGGTTGGTTGGTGGAGACGGTCTCCACCCGCCTCGATTCACTCGACTGAACTCCCGACGGGTGCCGATAGCCGGTAACCGTCATGTCTGTCATTTCGAAAGCCGTCATGTCAGGCGCTTCCCGTGCGTGTTGGTCGTTGGTCTGGATAAATGGGCGTTGAGGAACCGGCCCTTCTCGGCCACGTCGGTTGCGGGTCACCGAGAGGGGAGAAGGGCCGGTTCGAGATGTCGGCGGCCGAGGTCGCCAGACGTTGGCGCTCCGATGGCTAGAAGGTGCCGCCGGTGTCTACGCCGTCGTCGTAGCCGGTGGGATGGACACCGGAGCCACCGGTGTCGTCATCGCTACCGGAATCACTACTGGTGCTACCAGTCGTGCCGCCGCCGGTGTTCGTTGGTTGGGAGATCTGCAACCCCGTCGGGGTAACAACGCTCCTCGAGACTTCGACTACCTGACCATCTTCGTACACCGTGGTGACGTTGGTTCGAGGCGAGGCGCCAGGCGCTGACACGTCTCGAGTGCTCACAACCGTGATTACCTGCGCTGGATGGTCACTGTCTTCGTTGGGAACCACTACTACTGTTGTTCTTCTTCCTGTCGTAAGGTCAGTTTCGCGAGTCACAGTTATGTCATTGGCAAACTCCTGTGTTACAACCAGGGTTGTAACATCACGTCGAAGCGGTTTCTCCTTCGAAATGTCCGACAGTTGATCCCAGCCATCTTCGATGCCTTCGCTCAAGATTATGTCGAATACGGTCTCCGGAATCATCTTCAGAATCTCCGAAAGTATCTTTGCGGCTTTGGTCGGTCCCGGCAGCGTTTCTACATCTTCCAAGCCCCCTTCCAGAGGGGTTAGTCGTCCCTGCGAATCGACTAGGTAGTAGAGCCCATCCGGTGTCGCCCAATACTGTTCATCGCCGACATCAATACGTAGTCCATCTTCGGTTATCACGAAATTCGTCTCGAGCGGATACACGGTGTTCTCCGGCTCATCCGAATCTCGCAGAACTATTGTTGCGTCGGACTCCACCACGTCAAAGGGTTTACCCGACGAAGCAACATCGAGCTGACCGGCATTGCACAGCATCAGGCAGTCACCGCCCGGACTCACCAGTCCGCTGGTGTGAGTCGCGACATCCTCATCTCCGTAGCTGACCATGAAGCCAAAGGCACCGCTGCCCGCCGCGATGCTGGTGTCCGTAGTCTCGAGCTCGTACGCCACCATGTCGTCGCCTTGACGTACGAAGGAGGTCACTATCGCAGTGGGTTCAGCACCGGGGGGCCGTCGCCATGAAAGCATGGTGCCGTCACCAGACGGTACTGCGTTGAGCTTCATGTGCACCGTGCCGACTCGTATCTTGGCCGGCCACGACGCAGGCGACATAGCCTTTCCATCTCGGCGATATCCGACAACCACGTACTCATGGCTGCCCGCCCCGACACGATCAACAAACCTGGTTGCGCTCTGATCGGCTACCTCACGCCCATTTCGGAATAGTCGGTACGTGTCGGCACCAACGGCAGACTCCCAGGTAACGGCAACCCCGCTGTCCGTTTCGACAGCTCGAACTCCACCTGGCTGCTGAACGATCGTGACCAACTTGTCATCGGACCGCTTCGAAAACTTTGTTTCCGAGCCGGAATCATCAACAGCCACAACGTGATACCTGAAGCTCCCGCCCGGATGGGAAGCCACGCCGAAGGCGTTGGTCGGGACTGTCCGGACAATTTGGCCATTCCGAAACACGTTGTACTTTGTGGCGCCCTCAACCTCCTGCCAATCAAGCCACAAGAAGTTCAGTCCGTTGACCTCGTAGTCATTCAGTATTGGAGTGGCGAGTGAGTTGGTGGTTCCAGGTTCGGCCACCGTTGGTGTGTCGGTAGAGGCATTCGCTAGCAGTGCGTTCATTTGGCTGCATGAAATGTCCCGCTTGGTTCGCGCACCTGAATCAGTAATGTCGTTCCAGGTGACAGCTTTGCCGTTCAGGGTTCGCTGCGCTTGTGATGCCAGATCGCAGTTAGGGGCTCCCCATGAGTATGAGCGATCCTTGACGTTCACAAACGAGAAGGTGCCGTCTGTCTTATGGGCAAGAACCAAATACTCCGAACCCGAACCGGGGTCACCAGCGCTGGCGGGGCTGGTTGTTCCTGTAAAGGCGACGGCCGTCGCAACCATGCAAACGACCGCCATCACAAATCCAAATCTTGGTACTCGCATCACGCACCTTCTCCCTTGTCGACATGCAACCAGGGACACACCCGTGTCGCAGCTCTTGTTGGTGGCTTCGATTTCATCTTTCCTCCGTTGGCCACGTCACGTGGCCTGATTAGGCAATTCGTGAGCTAGTGCCATCTGAGCCACCCAAACGCGCAGATGGATCGGATCTTTTTGGCCCTGACCTACGCGACACGGCGCTGGCGCGCTAAGTAGCAAGGGCATTGTCATTCTCGGGCGGCGTGTCGGGGTCCAGGTAGTCGGGCACCCCGTCGCTATCGTGATCGATCTCGGCCGCCCGAGCCCACCGGCAATAAGGGATATGACCAAGAAGGCCATCTGTATCGGTCGTAAACGTTTCACGATTCTCCTCACAATCACTGTTAGTAAGTTGCACGCATGGGACCACCACGACCGCAGTCAAGAAATCAGACAACTACGACCGTGCCGGACGGCGCTAGATCTGAACTTACGATTCAGCTCGCACGGAGCTCGCACGGAGCTCGCACCGCTGGCGGGGCAGGTCGCACGATGAGTCGCACGGCCGCCTTGTGCTCGGCGGAACGCCGTCTTGCCGGACGGCTGGATCGTGAGCGAATCCGATGGCCGCACATGCTGTCGCATCGGGGTCTCCGTATCATCTGCGCCTGAGTTGGGTGATAGTCACGGCGAGCCGATCGGTAGGAGTGGTCGCCCGGCTTAATCAGGCATCTGCCTAATTAGGTCCAACGGGGCTGGTGGCGACCGATCTCAGCAGCTGGCTCGATCTCGTTACTAGGGTGAGATGATGGACGTAGAAATACGGGCACTCGACTTCGGCTTCTTGTCGTCGACGGGTGGCGAATGGGTCTTTCGTGACTTCAATCTTGATGTGCCGTCGGAGGCCATGCACTCGATCGTCGGTCCGAGTGGTTGCGGGAAGTCGACTTTGCTCCGCCTGCTCGCCGGACTCTAGAAACCTGCCCGAGGTGAGATTGAGCTGGTTGGCCCGTAGGTAGCGGCCCAGAGAGCTGCTCTGGTATTCCAGAACCCTGCGCTTTTGCCGTGGTGGAATGTGGGTCGCAGCGTCGGTCTCGGTGTCGAATTCGACACCGAACGCGCTGGTCTCTACGACAGAATTCGTTCGTTCACCGTCGATCGCGTGGGCCTTCGCATTCTTGTCACGCACGACACTGAAGAGGCCGTTCTCTTGTCGGACTACGTGACGGTCTTGTCAGGGGTGACACCGACCGCAGTTGTTGACACGATCGAGGTGGGTATAGGTCGCGCTCGCACGGCCGAGACTATGACCGATCCCGCCTTTCGATCCGCGGTCGCTCGCATCTGGGACGCGCTCGAAAGCAGTACGCGTTAGCGAGCTGATCAACGGTTCTGTTGGCTGATGGCTCGGCAATGGGCGAACGTCTCCCGTATCGATGGTTCCACTGTCAAGCGTTGAACGCCGAGTTGCTCGCTGACCTCTTGCATGACAGTCTCGGGAATCCACGATCGACGGGCGTGAACGTTGGCTAGATAGTGGCGGTAGCTCAACCCTGAATCAAGCCCTCGGACTCGCAGCGCAACCTGTTGTCCTGTCCCGTAGAGGGCCGCAACCTGACCGGGCACGGTGACAATCCGCCTCGCTTGCCCATACAACTCTTCCGACACAATCGTGAGGAATTCCTTCCAGTCCATGTTTTCCTCGCCAATGGGGATGGGACCGGAAAGTCGTTTCTCGATGAGAGCTCGCGTGGCCTCGCCGACATAGCGTGCTGAGGTCATCGACGTGCCGCCCGGTGGGAAGAAGATCCAGGGTCGCATTCGGTTCAAGCGAGGCACGAGCACGTGTGACCACAGCGGTTCGCGATTCGGCACGAGGCCGAAGACATACGGAATCTCGAGTACTGCGACTGAGAAGCCATGGTCAGCCAGTTCGAGACAGCGACGCTGCTGGGCCACCCGGGCGTTGACATAGGGGTGCCGGGCAGCGAGTCCACGGCCTGGCTCAGTCTGGAGTTCCCTCGGGTTGACGGACACCTGATGTGAGCGATTAGGTTCGCTCGTGAAAGGAAGTTCATATGCCTGCACCGTTTCCACTGGAGTTCCGTCAGCGTGCGGTTGATCTGGTTCGATCTACGGGCCGTCCGGTCTCTCAGGTAGCTGAAGAGCTCGGGATCTCTGATTCTGGTTTGAGAGCCTGGGTGAAGAAGGCCGATCGCGACGATGGAGTCACTGCCGATGGCACGACTGCTGCTGATCGTGACGAGCTGGTCCGGCTTCGTCGAGAGTTGAAAGTGGCCAAGATGGAGATCGAGATCCTGCGTCGAGCGGCCGCCTATTTCGCTAAGGACCAGGTGCCGGGCCCAAAATGATCTACGCCTTCATCGCAACCCGCTGTGGGGATCTGCCGGTAACGGTGTGTTGTTCGGTGATGGGCGTCTCTCGGTCCGGGTACTACCAGCGACTCAACCAACCGATCACGGCCAAAGAGCTCGGCGATGCCTGGCTGGCCAATGACATCTTCGATATCTGGAAGATGTCACGACACGCCTATGGATCCCCTCGGGTCCGAGCCGAGCTACGCCTGGGTCGTGATATCGGCTGTTCGAAGCGTCGAGTCGAACGGTTGATGCGTGATTGTGGCGCTGTAGGCCTCCACTACCGTACTAAGCAGGGATGCACGGTGCGTTCCGGTGAACCATCAGCTGATGATCTGGTCAACCGGAACTTTGATCCCGACGGCCCGGACCGGTTATGGGTCACCGACATAACCGAACACCGGACCGATGATGGCAAGGTCTACCTCGCCGTGGTGCTCGATGCCTGGTCCAGGAGGGTGATTGGCTGGTCGATCGCTGATCACATCCGAGCTGAACTTGTCGCTGACGCCTTGCAAATGGCGATCTGGCGGCGGAACCCACAACCACAGGTCACGATCACACACTCCGATCACGGCCCGCAAGGCGGATTCAAGTGGTCGTCGCAACACCTTGACATGGAGGTGTTTGATGGTTCGTCGACAGCAGAGAGCGGATCGAGCGGTTCGTCCGAAACTTCGGTCGCCTGGCCATCCGAAGTTTCAGCGTGATGT
>CALKZY010000010.1 GCA_938002965.1 uncultured Acidimicrobiales bacterium
CGTTCCTCGAAGACGGTGCCGAGTGGGTGTTGTTGGGTTGTGTGGGCGAGGGTGCTCAGGTGTTGTTGGGTGGTGGTGTTCCGGGGTCGACGCCGGCGTGGTCGGGTGTGGGTTATCCGGTTGGTGATCCGTCGCCGCCGCGAGCGGTCATTCGGTGGTTGATTGCTGATGCGTTGGCCAAGGTGACGGTTCCGGTGCAGGTCGGAAGTTCGGCTCCTAGTGGTGAGGATGCGCCGATGTTGTATCAGTTGGAGTCGGTAGTGTGGGTTGACCGTGGTGTGTGGCAGCCGACGTCAGCGTCGTCGAGTCTTCCTGGTGTTGGGGTGACGGTGACGGCGTCGCCGGTGGGTGTGCGGTTTGAAGCGTTGCCTAATGATGGTGATGATCCTGAGGGGTGGGCTGATTGTGGGGCGGCGGCGACTGAGCCGTGGACGTTAGCTCGTGATGAGGCGTTGGTGGCACAAGGGTGCACGGTGACGTTCAAGCAGGCAGCGGACCAACACGTGTTGCGGTCGGAGCTGGAGTGGGGGTTTGCGTGGTCGTGTGAACCCGGGTGTGGGTCAGGCGACTTTGATGGCGCCACGATTACCAGGGTGAATGATCGCCCAGTTACCGTCCTCGAATACCTCGTCGTCGAGAGTTAAGTCGTCGAGAGTTAAGTCGTCGAGAGTTAAGTCGTCGAGAGTTAAGTCGTCGAGGGCTAAGTTGTCGAAGGCTGAAGCGACGTTTCTAGTTGCTTGTCATGATTTCAAAGACAATCAGCGAAGGGTGACAAGGCATCGTCGATTCCGTTCCAGGTTGATAGGACGGCGTCGGCTGAGTTCGAAGACTTCTAGGTCCAGCACCGGGACACGGTGGACCAAACATTGGCCCTCGTGTTCAACGACATCGAGCTGGGCTACGAGGCGGCCGACGAGGCGATGGCTCGAGCCTTCCGCAAACGCAATGCCCCGCCGCACCTCTGTGGCTGGAACCGGTCGTGCACGCCGGTAGCAGCCGAGGGCTGGCCGACTGGGTCATGGCCGGGATAGCGTGCCTACGACCCGACCACCGACGAGTCCACCCGGTACGACAAGATGCTGGCCCTCCAGCCCCACTGACCGAAGATAATCGAACATATGTTTGTATTTGGGTGAGCGCTCTGCTAGTCTGAGTGAACAGTTCAAGATGGGTCGCCATTCTTCCCCACTGCAATCTTGCGGGCGGCTCCGGTGTCTTGAATCTGTTTGTTCGAGTTGTTTGTTGAGTTGGTGCAAGTCGATGTAAGGCGGCGCAGTGGGCGCGAAGACAGATCCTCAAAGTGAGATGTTGCCGAATGAGGCGGTTGAGTGGCTCTTGGCCATGCCGTCGGTTCTGGGATCAGTCTTGTTGGAGCCCGCTGGCGAGGTACGGCAGTTGCAGCCGTTGGTTGAGCGCTGACTGAGCGATCCGGGCGGCGTCTGGGTGGATTCATCACCCGGGTTGGGTTGGCAGGGCGTGACGTCGAAGCCGGTTCCAGTGTGGAGTTGCTGCAAGGTCGAGCTCGATCAGTTCGGTCCGGTACCGCACGCCGAGATGCCGGTCGGGTTGAAGCCGCTGCCGAGTTTGACGCCTTCACCCACGGGGCGGCCTCTGGTTTGATCGGAGGCGACCAGCTTGACTCGCTGGCCCGAGCATCCAGACGACTTGGTGACGATGAGCGTGCCGCTTTGAACACGGCCGAGTTGGCCGTCGCCGCAGTCGACCTGTCGGCTGACGAGTTCGACCGGCGGGTGAAAGCCGTCGTCGAGCGAGCGCAGCGTGATCACGGATTGTCCGAAGCGGTCAAGGCCCGAGAACGCAGCGAGTTCACCCATTGGTTTGATCCGGTTGCAGGTCTGGGAAAGTTCCGAGGCCAACTCGATCCGGAGCGCTATGAGATGCTGCATACCGCCATCGACCGAGAGGTGTCGGCCCTGGCGGCAAAGACTGAAGGTCCGACACGCCAAGATGAGCACCTGGCAGCCCAAGCGTTGGTCGATTTGGTTGCCGGTGGAAGCCCGTCGGGCCGCGCCGGCGTACCGGCGATCACCATTGTTGTCGATGAGCAGACGATTCGGTCAGGCCACACGATCGATCGATCCGTCAAACGGTGAACGGGCATAGCGTCCCGCCGGAAACGGTCGATCGGATGGCTTGCAATGCAGTGCTACGACGGGTGGTGTTTGATCGGCGCGGTGTTCCCATAGATGTCGGCCGCCGCTACCGAACCGGTACCGACTGTCAGTGGGCCGCTATCACGGCCATGCATTCAACCTGTACCTGGGACGGGTGCGACCGTCCCATCACCTGGTGCCAGTTGCATCACATTCAGGAGTGGGAGCATGGTGGGCCAACGGATCTAGACAACCTAATCCCGTTGTGCAGTCGGCATCATCATCAGGTCCACGAAGGTAAATGGACGGTTCGTCTACATGCCGATCGCTCGCTGCAGATCTATCAGCCTGACGGTGAACCGTGGGCGGTGGTGCCAACCCCAACTCGAGGTCCGCCGTCCGTCACGCCGTCCAGGTCGGTGAACACGGTCAGCCCAGAATCTCCGTCGGAGTGGTCTTGCGGTGATGACGGCTTGGGTTAGGTGTCAACCAGCAGCAATTTTCTGCCCCACAACCCGACGGCTGATGGGCCTGCGAAGTGAACTTGGTAGCTTCAGATGACTGCGGCGATGGCAGCGGCCATGTCGGCCGCCTCCCCATCATCAGGGGTCAAGCGAAACTCTGGATCCTCCGGCGCTTCGTACGGATCATCGATACCGGTCATGCCGGTGATCTCGCCGTCACGGGCTCGGCGGTACAGGCCCTTGGGGTCACGCTGCTCGCAGATCTCCAACGGGGTGTCGACGAACACCTCGTAGAAAGGCACAGTGGCGGCGGCATGGACCTCACGGGCGAAGACCCGAGCCTCCCGATACGGGCTGATCAGCGGAACCACAGCCACAATCCCGGCGTCGGCCATCAACCGAGCCACATGGGCCACCCGGCGGACGTTCTCGTCGCGATCGCCAGCCGAAAAACCCAAGTCACCGTTGAGTCCGTGGCGGATATTGTCGCCGTCCAACAAGTAGGCCGGTCGACCGGCGGCCACCAGCTGTTTCTCCAACTCGACCGCCACCGTCGACTTGCCGGACCCCGACAGGCCGGTGAGCCACACGGTGGCCCCCCGACCGGTCAGCGACCAGCGATCATGACGGTCAACGGCACTGGCATGCCAGACGGTGTTCTCGGTCTTCATGGCGGACGACATAGGTGTAATGCTAGGCGGCTTGGGCCGTCTAGTCCGTCTTGCGAATCATGCCTGCGCCGACAGTCACGTTGGTTGACTCGTCGACCAGGATGAAGCTGCCGGTTGTGCGATTGGCCGAGTACTCGTCGGCAAAGATCGGCTTGGTGGTTCGCAGGCGTACACGTCCGATCTCGTTCAAACGCAGCTCAGTAGCGGACTGATCACGAGACAACGTGTTGATGTCCAGCCGGTAGCGCATGTCTTTCACCATTGCCCGACCCCAATTGCTGGTGTGCTTGATGGCGTACTTGCGCCCCTCGCTCAGGGTCGTGTCATCGGCCATCCAACAAATCATGGCTTCGAATTCCTGGGTGGCAGTCGGCTGGTTGTTGACCCGGCAGATCATGTCGCCCCGGCTGACATCGAGTTCGTCTTCCAGTTGAACGGCAACCGACATCGGCGACGAAGCCTCTTCCACCTCGCCGTGAGGCCCACGAATGGTTTTGATCTTGGTGGTGAAACCGGAAGGCAACACGGCAACCTTGTCGCCCGGCTTCAGCACACCACCGGCCACAGCGCCGCCGTAGCCACGGAAGTCATGGTGCTCGGTGCTTTGCGGCCGGATCACATACTGGACGGGGAATCGGACGTCGACCATATTGCGGTCGGAGCCGGTGTAGACCTCTTCCAAGTGATGCAGCAGGGTGGCGCCGCCGTACCAGTCCATGTTGGCCGAGCGGTCCACCACGTTGTCGCCGTGAAGAGCCGACATCGGGATGAACGAGAGGTCGGGAACATCCAGGCGAGATGCAAATTCAATGTACTCCGAGCGGATCTGCTCGTAGACCTCCTGGTCGTAGTCGACCAGGTCCATCTTGTTCACTGCCAACACCAAGTGGGGTATTCGAAGCAACGACGCAATAAACGAGTGACGACGCGACTGCTCGGAAATGCCCTTGCGGGCGTCGATCAAAATAATGGCCAGATCGGCGGTCGAAGCGCCGGTGACCATGTTGCGGGTGTACTGGGTGTGGCCGGGAGTGTCAGCGATGATGAACTTGCGCCGAGGGGTGGTGAAGTACCGGTAGGCCACATCAATGGTGATGCCTTGTTCCCGTTCGGCCCGTAGACCGTCGGTCAGCAACGCCAAGTTGGTGTGCTCGTCGCCGCGTTGGGCGCTGGTGTTCTCAATCGACTCCAGCTGGTCCTCGAAGATTGACTTCGAGTCGTACAGCAGCCGACCGATGAGCGTGCTCTTGCCGTCGTCCACCGATCCGGCAGTGGCCAGTCGTAGCAAATCCATTAGAAATAGCCTTCTTTCTTGCGATCTTCCATGGCCGCTTCGCTGGCCCTGTCATCGGCTCGAGTTGCACCGCGCTCGGTGACTCGGGTGGCTCCCACTTCGTCGATGATCTTGTCGATGCTGTCGGCCGCCGACTCCACTGCACCGGTGCAGGTGGCGTCGCCGATGGTTCGGAAACGAACCAGTCGGGTCTCGACGTGCTCGTCTTCCTCCGGCTGTAGGAACTCGGTAACCGCCAGCCACATACCGTCGCGGTGGAACACCTCGCGGTCGTGGGCGAAGTAGACGTGTGGCACCTCGATGCCTGCGTCTCGGATGTAGTGCCAGACATCCAACTCAGTCCAGTTGGAGATAGGGAAGATCCGCATGTGTTCGCCCTGGCTGTGGCGACCGTTATACAGGCTCCAAAGTTCCGGCCGTTGCCCCTTGGGGTCCCATTGGCCGAACTCGTCGCGGAAGCTGTAGACGCGCTCTTTGGCCCGAGCCTTCTCCTCGTCACGGCGTGCTCCGCCGAACAAGGCATCGAAACGGTGTTCTTCGATGCCGTCGAGGAGAGCTCCAGTTTGGAGTCGGTTGCGCGAAGCACCTCGACCAGTTTCTTCGGTGACTTTGCCGGCGTCGATGGCATCTTGCACTGACGCCACCACCAGGCGAAGTCCGTGCTGTTCAACCATTCGGTCACGAAACTCGATGACCTCAGGGAAGTTGTGCCCGGTGTCAACGTGCATGATCGGGAAAGGCACCGGAGCCGGTTCAAAGGCCTTAATGGCCAAATGAAGGCAGATGATTGAATCCTTGCCGCCGGAGAACAACAGACAGGGGCGTTCGAACTCGGATGCCACTTCACGGAAGATGAAGATGGCCTCCGCCTCCAAATTCGCCACTTGGGAAAGGCTGGTTGACATGAATGGTCCTCTTACAGATGGTCCTTGCTAACAACTCCCTTCGGTTCTGGCTCGCAGATAGTTAAGGAGATCTCAACAGACACCGTGACCTAGAGAGCCGCCGGGCACCGAGATTCGTCAACACCGATCAGAATCGGCTCAGGTCACCTGCTCGCCGCGTCGAAGAACCGCTTATGGCAGCAGTGATCGACACGCAGCCCCAACGGGCCGACAGCGATGAGCAGGCGGATGAATCTGAAGGGCGGGTTCTCTTCGTCTCGTCGTCAGGTGGGCATCTAGCCCAGCTGATTCAGTTGAAGCCCTGGTGGGACAAGTACGAACGGCAGTGGGTCACTTTCGACCTGCCTGATGCCCGTTCCAAACTTGACGGCGAAACCATGATTCCGGCCCACTTTCCGACAACACGCAACGTCATCAACCTGGCCCGCAACACGCCACTGGCCCGGCGAGTGCTCAAAGACTTTCGTCCAGACGTGGTGATCTCCAATGGTGCCGGTGTCGCCCTTCCGTTCTTCGCCGTGGCCAAGTCGATGGGAATTCCCACCGTCTACCTCGAGGTGTACGACCGGGTCGATTCTCGAACTCTGACCGGTCGCCTCGTTCAACCGTTTACCTCCCGCTTCTGCGTGCAATGGCCCGAACAGCAGAACTTGTACGACGGCAGCGTGCTTACCGGGCCGATCTACTAGGTCCGGCACCACCCAGTTCCCGACAGCTCACACATAAAGCAAAGCGAGACCAGCAGATGAGTTCCGTTGACCCGACGCTCGAGTTGGAAACCGAAGCACTCCAACCTGATGCAAAACGTTCCCCCAACCCATCACTTACGACGGCCAATGCAGCTATCGACGAGCGGCAACGCCGCTCGGACGACGTTGTCGGCGAGTCTGGCGGCGCGCCGAGCGAGGATCTGGCCCAGGTAGTGGTTTCGGTGGGGACAGACCATCATCGCTTTGACCGCCTGATTGGCTGGGTCGACGAATGGCGCCAAGCCAATCCGGGTGTCACCGTGCTCATTCAACGGGGAACATCAGTGCAGTCACAGCTCGGTGGCTGCCACGAGTTGATCCCGCACGCCGAACTGCTCCAGCACTTTGCCAACGCCACCGCGGTAGTCAGCCACGGTGGCCCATCAACCGTCATGGACGCCAGAATGTCCGGTCGGTTCCCGATTGTGATGGCTCGCAATCCGGCCTACGAGGAACACGTCGACGATCATCAGATGCGATTCGCCGACCATCTCAAAAAGCATGGCGTGGCCGATGTGGTCGATACCAAAGACGGATTGTTCGACGCGCTTGAGCGGGCCCTCACCAACCCTGACGCCTACACCATCCCGATTTCTGACGAGGCGGCCGATGGCATTAATGAGTTCGGCCGATTGGTCGATGGACTCATGGGCTCCTGACGTTCCCGGCGCTCCCAGTGACTTCTTGAACCGGAGAATACACGTGACCAGCAACACCCCAGACCTTCCCCAGCAGCTTCCCGACCATTTGGCCGACCAGTCGGTTTCGGTGATTATTGCCACCAGAGACCGTCCACAGCTGCTGCGTCGAGCCGTCGACGCCGTCGTCAACCAGCGTCACCCCGACGATGTTGAGATCATCTTGGTCTTCGACCGATCCGAGCCCGATCACTCCTGGGAACGCGATGAAGCTGGTCTGCGGATCATGGTCACCACCAATGGGCGCACTCCCGGACTGCCCGGTGCCCGCAACAGTGGCATCGACAAAGCCTCCAACGCCTGGATCGCATTGTGTGACGACGACGACGAGTGGCTGCCCGGCAAGCTGCAAGCCCAGTTTCAAGCCTTGGCCCAACAGCCCGCGGCCCGAGCTGCGTGCACCGGGGTCTTGATCCACTTTGAAGGCAACGACACACCCCGTCTTCCTGACCCCTCCAAGCTCACCTTCGACGGCTTTCTGGACGACCGGATGACCGAAGTTCACCCTTCCAGCTGGCTTGTTCACAAGCAAACCCTGCTGGACGACATCGGCCTAGTCGACGAAGAAATTCCCGGCGGCTACGCCGAAGACTACGACTTCATGTTGCGTACCGCTCGGGTCTGTCCCATTGCCGTCGCCCCTCAGCCCCTTACCAGGGTCTGGTGGCACGGCGCCTCGTTCTTCTTCGAACGGTGGAAGATGATCGACGAGGCCCTGGACTACCTCACCGACAAGTACCCGGAGTTCAAAAAGCACAAGGCCGGCCTGGCCCGCATCCGCGGCCAGCAGGCTGTGGCCAAAGCGGCCATGGGCGATCGTGAAGGCGCGCTAAAGACCATCGCCGAGATTGCCAGGCTTAACCCGACCGAGAAACGTGTTCCGCTGGCGCTTGCCGTGGCCGCTGGACTACCGGCCGAGAAGGCGCTCAAAGCCGCCCACAAGTTCGGCAAAGGAATCTGATCATCAAGCGTTGAGAATGATGTCGGCCACCGCGGCGGGGTGGCTGTGCATCAAGAAGTGCGGACCGTCCAGTTCGTGGTACCGCCAGTCGGTGGCCTCGGCTGCCGCTCGACCGTACGCCTCAAATCGACTGGGTTTGTTGTCGGTGGCGAAAACATAGGTAGAGGTGGCGTGCTTGGGTAGCTCGGAAACCCATGGGTCAGTGAAGGTCCTGATGGACTGGTCGGCAACCCGATCCAGGCACCATTGAACTCCGTCTTGTCCACCGAACAACAGCGGATCCAGTTCGTAGCCGCCGAAGGGCAGCATGCCGCCATTGGCCGCGGCCACTTCGAGACGTTCAGGCGGTTGGCCTGGATCAGGGGCAAGAGGGGCGTGGGCGTCCAGGTACACCAAGGCTGCCAAGCGACCAGCGACTTCACCCGCCGCTTTGGTGATGACTCGGCCGCCGTAGCTGTGGCCCACCAACGTGACGTTGGTTAGATCGAAGGTCTCGATTAGTCCGACCACATCAGCCACATGATCGGCCAGGCTAATGTGTGGCCCAGCCAGATGACGGCGGGCTCCGTGCCCGCTTAGGGAGACTGCGTGAACCGCACGTTGGGATGCCTGGAGCGCCGGCAGCACAGGAAGCCAACTCCATTCGCCGACCCAGGCGCCGTGCACCAGCACAATCGGTCGATTGTCGTCGGCCCAAGGTGACGCGGTCATGTCTTCACGCTAGGCCGTCAAGGCACTACGGGACTGGTTTGCCTGACGGGTCCGTCCGGACCGCAGGTTAACTCAATGTCGGTCTCATACGGCGGGGCCAGAGGCTCGACGCCCTCCTGGACACAGATGATCTCCCACGGAAGTGGCCAAGGGTTGGCCGTGCACGCCTCGACTCCGGAGGACTGCTGAGCCATCACCGGGGCAGGTTGCCCCTCTCCTGGGCAGCGGGACTCGGGGTGATGCTGGCCGAGCAGATGACCGATTTCATGGTTGATGAGCATCGTCCGGTAATCGTCGAGCGTTGTCGGCCAGTTATCGACGGCGACACGCCACCGATCGGCGTTGAGCGCCACCACCGGCCCGATCTGGCAGGAGAATTCACCGAACGTGTCGTACGGCAAGCAAAGCGAGTCAACCTCGGGCCCTTCGGCCAGCACAACGGTGTAGTCAAAGTCTGTCTCGTCTGAGTCGGTGAAGACGAACTCGAACCCGGCTCGAGTCCAACCCCGGTCGCTGGCCAGGACGGCTTGAACCGTCGGTTCGAAGCCTTCGGTTGCTTCGTCACTGACCCGGCGATCAAGTCGAATCCGCATGATGGTGGGCTGGTCCGGTTGCCGGGCGGTTGTTGACGCAGCGTCTAGTGACACAGTGGTCGTTGACACAGTGGTCGTTGACGTGTGGTCAGGATCAGCTGACAGCGACTCAGGGCCAAGCTGGGTTGAGCTGAGCTCGGCGGTTTGGCTGCAGGAGGAGAGGCCAACCAAAGCGCAGACGGCGGCGACCGGCCACAGTCGCCGGGCGATGAACATGGATCAGAGGCTACCAGGGGAGACGACCGCCGATCTCCTGACGCAGCCGGGTGGCAGCACGCCCGGATCACCATATCTTGCGGCCTTCGGTATTCTGTGGCCTTCGGTCGACGTCGCCAATAGAGTGGGTCTCCCGGTCAGATGGAGACATTGGACCGGCCCCGCCCTCGTAGCTCAGGGGATAGAGCATCGGCCTCCGAAGCCGTGCGCGCAGGTTCGAATCCTGCCGAGGGCGCTTTTGCGTTTTCGGCCTTCCGTCAGGTCTACGTTGTTGACTTAGCCTTGACGCAAGCTTGACTCCAGAAACCCACCCTTTGCTGCGATCTTTGTGATGTGAGATTGAGCCGGGTCTCGTCCCGTTTCT
>CALKZY010000011.1 GCA_938002965.1 uncultured Acidimicrobiales bacterium
TTGGTGGGGTTGGGTCTTTGGTTGGTTGTCGGGGCGAGCTTCGCTCGCAAGCACCCTCCACGTATGGCGGAGCCAATGTGTGTCGGGTTGGCTCTCCCTCCGGTCGAGCCTCCCGACAACCAACCAAAGCCCTGAGGAAGAACCCCGGAAGGTCAACACTCAAGGCCGAGGCCGTTCACTCAATTCAGGCCGAACCCGAAAGGGCCGGCCACCTGGTCAACGTCGATCGCTCGGGACCAGCTGAGCGGCCAGCAACAGCACTGTGCAGATGATGAAGGCGAGCCACACGTAAGCGGTGAGCTGTGACGTGGCCGACGCAACAACGAGAGACGACCAGATACCGAGCCCGCCGACAGTAGCCACGATCGACACAGCAGCGATAGAGGCGACCGGAGCTGGCAGCGACCGAAGAGTGATGCCGTCACCGGTGACCGTGATTGATGGTTGCTGGCTGTGAAGGAGGTGTAGGTTCTGCTGGTCATGGCCTGCAGGTGGACGTTCAACCAAGAGCTGTTCCATGGGTTGTGTGTTTGCTGGGTCGGCTTGCGCCGATGAAGAGCCTTCGATGTCGCCGAGCACAACAACATCGTCAGCAGGCCCGCCACAGATAGCTGCTTGTTCTTCAGTCGTGGCACGGAACGCGACCCGCTCATTGAACGTGGCCGGCTGTTCGGACTCGTCTTGCCAGCCGAGTGATTCGGCGGTGACACGCTCCCTAGTGGCGATCACTCTGCGAGGCCCGACATGGCGTCGTGTGGTGGTGGTCATGGCTATCTCATTTCTTTGGTTTGGTTCTAGGTGAATAGGTCAGGCTGCAGTGTCGAGTACGTAGCTGGCTTGAGCCGACGACATCGAACCCGCCTGCAGGTCGTGACGGGCTTTGCTCTCAACTGACCGAAGCAGCTGCAGGTCATCCCACGACCACGCCATGAACGCAGTACGGGCCGCGTAACGGGCAACGTCGGGGACGTCGACAAACGCTGAGCGAGCGAGCTCAGTCATCTCGTGATCTTCGGAGCCGGTCACAAACATCAGGCCAGGGACACCGGGTCGGATGTCTTTGAAGTTCAACTCATCCGCCCGACCTTGGCCAAGACACACCGCCAACTGCTCTTTACTGGTCACCCGATGCACCAGGCGGACATCGAGCTGGGAACGGATCTGCGAGGGCAGGACTTGTGTCTCCGGGTACTGGGTGCCGATCACCACGTCGATACCGAGGCCAGCGCCCATACGAGCGATCGTGGCCATGTTCGCTGTTCGAATCTGGGCGTTTGATTTCTCGGCCTTGAATTGCTCGATGACTTCTCGAGCTGGTGCGGAGCGGTCAATGGCTGAGGTGTTCAAACCGGCGAGGTCCGCGAACTCATCACACACCAAACACAGCCTCGGCCCATCAGCCGGCGTCCAATGAGCCCGCCCCTGGTTGGCGAGATGAACCATGCGCAGGTTCATGACCTCGATGCAACGGTTAATCGCATTGTCGATCTCGGTGAGGGTCTGAGCTACCTCAGTGGCCCGACCATGCCACGGTGTCAAACCCGTCATCTTTGGGTCTAGCCCGACGATGGCGCAGTCAGGGCGGCCAGCGAAGCAGCACAACATGGCGTTGATCGTGTACGTCTTACCAGATCTCGTGACCCCAGCAACCAGGCGATGACCGGCCTCGAAACGGTGCACCAGCGGACCGCCGGCCAACGTCAAACCAGCCGCATAACGAGTCGGTGAAAGCTGGCGAACAGCCCAAGGATTCGAGAGGGTCACGGCGTCATCTCGCAACGACTGATAGCCCGAAGATGGCGAAGGTCACCGGAACCAACCACCTCGTACCAAGCCCGAGCCACCCAAAAACGCAGCGACACGACATCGACATCCAGGCCACTGATTTCAGTCACTAGATGCAGGGCCGGAACACCACGACGGTGAAACTCTTGCCTCCAAGAACCAACCAGAGGCGAACGAAACGCCATCAGCCAGCGGCCAGCGAACTTCCCAACCTGAGCGTCAATATCAGACGGCTCAAAGCCAGACGGCCACGTCAACGTAATCAGTACGGTCATTGCGGAACCTCAATAGCTTCTAGGGGATTCACGGACGGCCGATTCGACAGCGCCTTACGTGCAGCCTCAGCGACAGGATCGGGTTCGGGTAGGCCAGGCGCAGCGCCATCAAGGCCACCCGACAAGACCGGACCGAAGTCGTCCAACTCAGCCGAAGCCGGAGCACCTGACAACACGTCCATGAACACGAACGTGATACGACCCACCGAAGAACCGGCCTGGCCGTACTCAAGGACCAGGGCTTCCACCCTCGGGAACGACGCCACCAACGGCGAAATGATTTCCTCCCACGCAGCGAAGTCACGACCAGGAGGAGGCGAACACCAAAAACTGATTGTCGGCCACGTCAACTCCGGGAACCACGACAACTTCGGATGATCGCCAATCGGGCGCAGGCGAGCCGGTGGCCGAGACTCACCAGACGACGACCCGACCTCGGCCTGAATCGCTTGGGTCCGGTGCGCCACCTCCGCCCACTCCGCAGGGAACGACGACCGCAACGACCACGCCTCACGCCACGCCGAAACCAACTGGATAACACTCGCGTACCGGCCGAACCTGACAATCAGAGGCGGCCAATACAACACCGCCTTAAGAACCACCTCGATGAACGCAAACCAGGCGACCAACACACCGAGCACCGGCCAAGAGCGAACGGCGACAACGGCAGCCGCCAGGGCTAGAACAGCATGAGGATTCCCGACCAAGTAATGGGCAAAAGCCCGAGCCCGAACAGCTTTAGGAGCCAACCGAGGCCACCGGGTAGCGACGAAAGCGAGATGACGGCGGCGGCGCAACAACGCATCCCACCACCACTTACGAACCGGGCTCATTCGACGCCACCAGCCCGCTCAATTCGCTTATCCAACTCATACGCCTGCGCATCCAAACGATCAGCAGCGTCATACTGGCCAGCAGACTCCGCCCGAGCCGCAGCCTCATACAAACCCTCAACCCTGTGAGCCAACTCCTCACGCTCAACAAACGACAAACCCATCACCGGACCCCTAACGGCGCAGTAACCAAACGAAGCTGACCATCGCCATAGCGAGCGACCAACTGGCCAGTGAGCGACCCACGAAAAGCCGCCAAGCCATCAATCGAGTCGCCAACACCAGGCTCGTGAGCCGTCAACGCATCAAGGCGAGCCAGCAACACATTGCAGTCACCAGGCGTCAACGACTCAGCATCAACCACGTCGATGAGAGCGTTAATCAAATCAAGGCAGAGAGTCATAACAGGTCAGCTCCAAAGTTGAGAACGAACAACGGACAAATCAGCAGCCAAGCGACGGGCCCGGAACCGTAAAATCTCAGCGTCAGCGTGACGGCCAGCAGCATGCGCTTCCCTAGCGGCGAACCGAGCGGCCATCACAGCCGAATGAAGCAGCCCGATAGCAACATGAATATCGACAGGGCTCACCGTGACACCCTTCCAAGCTCACGCTCAGCGTCAGCGGCCTGACTACGGAGATCCCACGCGGCGCCCCACTGATTACGAGACTCAGCCACACGAGCAGCATCACGAAGATCATTGATCCGCTGAACAAGGTCAGCCTGACGATTCACATCAACCATGACGGGCACCCCCTCTCGAAAAGGGCAGACGAACGTAGTGGCCAACTCGGGAATCGAACCCGACAGAGACAAACCCCTCTGGCACCAAGCGAAGACCGACCTCTCCCCCACCACCACCAGCCCTCCGCCGAGAAGACCAGCAAGCAGTGAGAGACGAACTACTACTTCTTAGGCAGCGACAGGCTCCGACTCAGCGTCAGCGGGGGTCTTGACACCGTTGTGAGGCGCCGACCGGAACCGGACCTCGTCACACGACCACGACACACCCGATGACGTGCCGTACTCGTTGGTGTTCTCCCACGCTGAAACCGTCAAGCCAACAAACACCGGACGCTTCGCCGGGTCAAACTCAGGCACCTGAATGGAAGCGAAATTGACTTCCATCACCTCAGGCTTACGAGCACCAGTAGCGACCAGCAACTGGACCCGATACTTCGGCACGCCGTCCTTCGTCTTCTTCTGCTTGCCATCATCAAAATCGGTGACAGGCACAATGTCGATGACAGCCCGGATCATCTGATCGAATACGGTGGCATCTACGGGAATGTTTCGGTTCATGATCTGATATCTCATTTCCTAATTTTGGTTATTGAGTTTGGGTATTGGTCAGTTGCCGAACAGGACCAGCGGGGCCTGAGAGTTACCGCTCTCAGGCCCCGCAACCTCTGGGACCACGGCGGCAACCAGAGAACCGCTGACACGACCCGGTACATCAGGGGCATCACCCTCAACCGGGCCTTCCAGCAGCTCACTACTTACCGTCACGTCCGCTACCTCCACAGCAGGCACCGAGTCGCTCAACCGCCGAGCGATCTCCACTAGCGACGCAGAGCACACCACCGCCAACCCGTCGACTGTCAATGGGAACAACACAGCCACGACCGCGGACTCCCCCGCCATCAACGCCACTGACCGCATGTGCATAAACGACGCAACACCAGCCACTAACGCCACTGTCAAAGTCGCAGCCAAAGTCAGGCGACCCAGCCACCCACTCGGCCTAGGCGAACGCGACATCACGTCAACTACCAAC
>CALKZY010000012.1 GCA_938002965.1 uncultured Acidimicrobiales bacterium
GCCCACTGCGCCGCCTCACAAACAAACTCGACTATCAACAAACCAATCAACCGAGAACTCGATGGGCCGCTGGCGGGATTGCAGTGGGGAAGAACAGCGACCCGTCTCGATGACGTAGTGTTCACCTTATCACGCCAATCATCGCATGGGAACATATGTTCGATATTTCTCAACCCTCGGAACCGCGAACCATCCATGTGACCATGTCGGGCGGAGGGACCAGAGCGGCCCTGGCCAGCGGCGGGGCGAACCTTGCTCTGCTGGAAGCGAAGCTCAGGGGCGATATCGCCGTGGCGTCGATGACGGCTGTTTCGGGGAGCGCCATGTTGGCCAGGCTGCTCATCGCAGACGGCCGGTCGGCGACAACCGTGGCCGAGATCGAAAGTTGGGTCGATGACGGTGTAGGTTCACGACTCAGCCGCCGAGCAAAGCAATTGGCCAAAGCAGCAGCGATCTGGCTGCTTCGAGGCATCGCACGCGCCGCGGCGGGGCAATGATCGCTAGCCAGGCCAGCGCTGTGACTTGAACTTCTCCCACTGGTCGTCGTCTGAGAACTTGTGGGTCTTGTTGTTGATGCGGGCGTAGCGGTTGGTCTGTTTGACGTGCTGGCCCTGTTTGTCGATGACCGTGACTTTGGCGTCCACCGGGAAGCCGCTGGGTTTCACGTGGACCCGGCAGATGTCGACGCCACCGACGGTAACGATCTCGGTGGTCACGTTGGCAATGGCGGCTGCGCCCATTGAGCTGATCATCTTGTCGTTCAGGGCTAGGAGGAGCCGGTCGGCGTCGCCGCTGCCTTCTTTGTGGAACTGGGCGTAGTCCCCGGCCAATCCGAACGGCACACCGCAGCCTTCTTCGTCTTCGGCCACACCAAGCAACAGCGTCCCACCGTCGTAGGAGTTAAGGAACGCGGCTACCGATTTGAGCGCAGCGGTTTCCACTCCCTTGTGGGGGTTGCCGCTGTCGGCCTCGACACCGAAGGTCGACTTGAGTTCCAGCCAGGCGTCCTCTGTACGGCCGAGTAGTTCGCCAATGTCGCAATGCTGTTGTCTGGCTACTTTGGCTTTGGTTTGCAGCAGCGGCATGTAGGCGTCGAGGACGTCACCGGCGAAGCCTTCGTTGTCGAGGTAGTTCTTGGTGATGTCGGTAGAGGTGCCCATCTGGTCGATGACAGCGTCCTGGAAGTTGCCGGCCATGGCGATGCGGAAATTGTCCGGCGTATTGGCCACGGCCGCTTGTTGCACGTCAGCCTGACCGGCCATCTTCTCGACCAGACCGTCGAAAAAGACCCGGTCAGCCGGATCGAAGTTCGTGCCGTATCGTTCGTTGAGTCGCCGGATGATCTGTGACAGCAACTCGGCTTCGGGCACACCGGGGCGGCCGAAGATCTCCCCCGGGCCGGTTACTTCGCCTTCGTCTTCAGGCAGCGAGATTGAGCCTTCAAAAGTCAGCCGATTGGCGAGGTGGCTGAGGTCAACTTCGTCGGCAACGTCTGGCAGTGGCTCGCTGGCTGATCGGATGAACTTGGCCAGCGCTCGACAGAACACGTAGTCCCGTTCGAGTTTGGCGTCGCCGTAGGGAACGATCTGCGCCAGATAGCCATAGGCGCTCACGTATTTCTTGAGCGCATCCCGAAAACGGTCTTGTTCGTCTTCGTCCAGCACTTCCCAGAACCGGGCTTTGGCCGGTTCCAGCAACCCGTGAATGCGGTCAGTGGCGGTTGGGTCTTCCAGCAGGATGGCTACGAAGTCTTCGGCTTCTTCGGCTCGCACTACGTCGTACTGGCTCATTTCGTGGTGAGCGTCGTACATGAGGTTGGGGTCGGTGGCCGGGGCTTCGGTCTGCACGTACCAGGGTGCGAATGACTTCCGGATCTCGTCGGCGTCATTGCGGAAATCGAGCACGAACGTCGAGTCTTTGGCCGGGTGGGTCCGGTTTAGTCTGGACAGGGTTTGCACAGCGGCCAGGCCGGACAGCGGCTTGTCGACGTACATGGTGTGCAGCTTGGGTTGGTCGAACCCGGTTTGGTATTTCTCGGCCACCACGAGGATCTGAAACTTGTCGGTGTCGAACTGGGCCGGGGTTTGTGATTCGCCGAACCCGTTGATGGACGTTTCGGTGTAGTCGATGCCGTTGTCGTTCAGCGTGCCGGAGAACGCCACGAGCACGCCGACGTCGTCGATGCCGTTCTCGGTGCAGTATCGACGAAGCGCCAGCCCATACCGCAGGGCGTGGAGGCGGGAGGCGGTGACCACCATGGCTTTGGCTTGGCCGCCGATGAGGTGGGCCACTTTGGTCCGGTAGTGGTTGACGATGAGGTCGGCCTTTTGGGCCAGGTTGTGTTCGTGCAGGCTGACGAATTTGGCGATGGCGGCTTTGGCTCGACCCGGGTCGTACTCGGGGTCGTGTTTGGCCTTCTTTTCAATGTTCCAGTAGGTCTGGTAGGTCGTGTAGTTGGCCAGGACGTCGTGGATGTAGCCCTCTTGGATGGCTTGGCGCATCGAGTACAGGTGGAACGGCTTGTACCGGGGCTTGCCGTCTTCGCCTACGCCGTCTTTGGTACCGAACATCTCCAGTGTTTTGGCTTTGGGGGTGGCGGTGAAGGCGAAGAAGCTGATGTTGTCCTGGTGTGCCGACCGTGATTCAACTTGGGCGGCCAGGGCGTCTTGCACCGGGTCGGCCACTTCGTTGACCGAGTCGAGTTCGGCCAGCTCTTCGGCTGCTAACGCTTCTTCGGCTGTTTGTTCCCGCAGGACGTGTCGCACGTCTTTGGCCGCTTCGCCCGATTGTGAGGAGTGGGCTTCGTCGGCGATGACGGCGTAGCACCGGTCGGGTAGCGACGAGATTTTCTCCAGGGCGAATGGGAACTTCTGGATGGTAGTGATGATGATTCGTGCCTGTTCGCCTTCGAGGGCTTCGGCCAGCTGGGCCGAGTTTTCGTCGATCTTCTGGACAACGCCGGCCACTTTTTCGAATTGGCCGACGGTTTCCTGCATTTGCCGGTCGAGCACTTGCCGGTCGGTGATGATGATGACCTTGTTGAAGATTTTCTCGTCGTCTTCGGTGTGGAGGGTGGAGAGCCGGTGGGCCAGCCAGGCGATGGTGTTGGATTTGCCCGACCCGGCCGAGTGTTGGACGAGGTAGTTGTTGCCGGCGCCGTTGTCTCGGGCGTGAGCGGCGATGTCGAGCACGGCGTCCCACTGGTGGAAGCGGGGGAAGATGATTGCGCCGTCGCGCTTCTTGCCTTTGGGTGTGGGCTCGACGTGGACGAACCGGCCGAGGATGTCCAGCAGGGCGTCCCGCTGCCAGACCTGTTCCCACAGGTATGAGGTGCGGTGGCCGTTGGGGTTGGGTGGATTCCCGGCCCCGTTGTTGTGCCCAAGGTTGTAGTGGAACCAGCGGGTTCGTTTCCCGGCGAGCCGGGTGGTCATCCACGCCACTTCGGTGTCAACAGCGAAGTGGACGATTGCCCGCCGGCCGAGAGTGGTGTTGGCCGGGTCCCGGTCGATCTCATACTGCTTCTTGGCGTCAGCAGCCGTTTGCCCGGTCAGGTGGGTCTTCAGCTCGGCAGTGACAACGGGAATGCCGTTGACGAACAGGCACAGGTCGAGTGTCTTGTTGCCCGAGGTTTCGTAGGGAAGCTGGCGGGTCACCGTCAACCGGTTGGCTTCGTATCGGGCCA